>NZ_JAIQDE010000014.1 GCF_020037015.1 Corallococcus sp. AS-1-6
TGGATGATGGCCCGCAGGCGGGGCAGGGTGCGCTCCAGCCGCATCGGGTCCGGCGGATACGCCGGCACCGCCACCGCCCCCGCGTACAGACACCCGAAGAAGCCCGCGATGTAGTCCAGCCCCGGCGGGTACAGCAGCAGCACGCGCTCGCCTTGCGCTCCACGCTCACGCAGCGCCGAGGCGATCCGCCGTGCGCGCACGTCCAAATCGAACGCGCTCCAGACGACCTCCTCTCCGTCATCTCCCAGGAATGTGTAGAGCGGCGCGCGGCCGGACGGCGTTTGGGCAAGCTTCAGCAGAACGCCAGGAAGGCATTGAGGGAGGTCGGTCACGGGGGGGGCCGTCCAGTGTCGAAAAATTTCGACACTTCATAGCAGCCCGACTCCTCAATTCCTCAGGCACTCCCGGTGATGAATCACAGGAGACCCTCGATGCCAGCCCACTCGGGAGGCAGGGACCCGTCACGCCCTCAAGCGCGTCCGAACAGTCCCTTCAACCACCCCATGAAACCTTTCTGCTTGGACACGACAGCGGCATCCGGCGCCGCCTCCGGAACGACCGGCACGGACGCCGCCACCCTGCGCGCCGCCGCGACCGCGTTCCCCGGAGTCACGACCGGAGGCACCGGCGCCGCGGCCACGGACTCCTCCTGCGCCAGCCGGGCCTTCACCGCCTCCGGCGTATCGCGGGTGGTGAACGTGCTGACGACCTCGCGCCCCGTGGTGCCTTCCTTCGCGGTCACCTTGAGCAGCGATTCGTTGTTCACCTCGAACGTCACCGTCACCTGCACCGCGCCGCGAGGCTTCTTCGGCAGGCCCGCGAGCCGCAGCGTGCCCAGGTACTCGTTGTCCTGCGCGCGCTCGGAGTCACCCTGGAAGACGGTGAGCTCCAGCTCCGTCTGCCCGTCCCGGTGCGTGGAGAGCGTGTAGCTCTTCACCGCCGGCAGCGACACGTTGCGCTCCAGCACCGGCTTGAAGCGCCCACCCGGCAGCCCCACGCCAATGGCCATGGGCAGCACGTCGATGAGCACCACGCCTTCCAACTGCCCCAGGCTGTGCGCCAGCAGCGCCGCGCCCAGCGCCACGGCCTCGTCCGGGTGCACGCCCTTGCTGGGCGGCTGGCCGAAGAACTTCGTGATCTTCTCGTGCACCAGCGGGAAGCGGCTCTGCCCACCCACGAGGATGACCTCGTCGATGTCCTGCGGCTTCAGCCCCTTGGCCTGGAGCACCTCCTCGCAGACCTGGACCGTGCGGTCCACCAGCCCCTCCGTCAGGGCGATCAACTTCTGCCGCGTGAGCGTGACGTCCAGGTCGTACGGCTTGTTGTCGATCATCGTGATGAAGGCCACGTGCACCCGCATCTCCGAGCGCTCGGACAGGGCGCACTTGGCCCGCTCCGCCGCGTCGTTGATGCGCTGCAGGGCCACCCGGTCCCCCTGGAAGGCGCGGCCCGTCTGCCGCTCGAACTCCTGCAGGAGGTACTCCACGATGGCGTTGTCGAAGTCGATGCCCCCCAGGAACGTGTCGCCGCCGGTGGAGATGACCTCGTAGACGGTGTCGTTCAGCTCCAGCACCGACGCGTCGAACGTGCCGCCGCCCAGGTCGTACACCAGCACGCGCTGGTTCAGCTTCTTGCCGTAGCCGTACGCCAGCGCCGCCGCCGTGGGCTCGTTGAGGATGCGCTCCACGTACAGGCCGGCCAGCTTCCCCGCCTCGCGCACCGCGTGCCGCTGGTTGTCGTTGTAGTAGGCGGGCACCGTGATGACCGCCCGGGAGATGGGCTGGCCCAACTGGTTCTGCGCCACCTCGCGCACCTCGCGGAGGATCAGCGCGGAGATCTGCTGGAGCGAATAGATGCGGTCACCCAGCCGCACCGCCGCCTCGCCGTTCTGGCCCGCGGCGATCTCGTAATGGAAGCGGCCCTTGATCTGCCCCACGATGGGCGACGCGTACGGCCGGCCCACCAGCCGCTTGGCGCCGTACACCGTCTGGCGCGGGTTGGTGAGCATCTGCCCCTTCGCGGGGTGGCCCACCACCAGCTTGCCGCGCTGGTTGAACGCGAGGATGGAGGGCACCGTGTTGTGGCCCTCGCGGCTGGGCAGCACCCCGGGCTTGTTGCCGCGCACGAACGCGGCGCACGAGTTCGTCGTCCCCAGGTCGATGCCGATGACGGGCCCCGTCCGGGGCGGCTCCTCGATGTTCAGCCCCAGGGACGCGTCCGTCACCATCTCCAGCGCGGGCGCGGGGGCCGCGGCCGGGGCGTCCATCCGGGCCGGAGCGCCAGGGTCCGCGGCCACGGTCGGGGGCAGGGCAGGGGCCGCCGCCGGGGCAGGCACGGTGAAGTCCGGGGGGCCCACGCCGTTGGGCACGGGCGGCACGTCCGACTGGGCGTGCGGGAGGATGGCGACCGCGGCGTCCAGGAACCGGCGGGTCGGGGGATCCGCCTCCCCGAACTTCAGCCCCATGCCGGAGATGCCCTGGCCCTGCTGCCCGGTGACGAAGTGGACGATGGCCGCCGTGTAGAGGAGCCGGTCGCCGCTCGCCAGGCGGAGGTCCAGGGTGACGGCCGTGCCCGGGGGGCGCACGGCCTTGGCGCGCAAATAGATGCCGCCCCGGGTGATGTTGCCCCCGTATTTCGCGAGGAACTCCTCGGGGGTGGCGAAGGGCAGCTTCACCACCAGCCCGACCGCCCCCGCTTGATTCAATTCCGCCAAGGCCCGGTCCAAGTCCCAAGAAGTGTTGGTGGGGCGCCGAGTATCACCTGAAGTCCCCGGGAACGGGCGGCAAAAAACCTTCTTCCGTTGCGCGGCAGCCGCGCAAACCGTATGGACACGCACCCGCCGGGCGCTGGTGCCCCGCGGGGCCTCCGGGAGCCCCCATGTTGAACCCCGATATCCGGCTGGCCCTCACCTTCGACGACGTGCTCCTGCTGCCCGGTGAGAGCGCCGTCACCCCGCGTGATGCCGACCTCACCACCCGCCTGACCCGCAACATCCGGCTGAACGTGCCCCTGCTGTCCGCCGCCATGGACACCGTGACGGAGGCGCGGACCGCCATCGCCATGGCGCAGGAGGGCGGCATCGGCGTCATCCACAAGAACATGACGCCCGAGCAGCAGGCCCTGGAAGTCCTCAAGGTCAAGAAGTTCGAGAGCGGCATGGTGGTGGACCCCATCACCATCGACCCGAAGGCGCCGCTCGCCCGCGCGCTGGAGCTGATGAAGGTCCACGGCGTGTCCGGCGTGCCCGTGGTGCAGGGCAAGCGCCTGGTGGGCATCCTCACCAGCCGCGACGTGCGCTTCGAGAAGAACCTGTCCCAGAAGGTCGAGGACGTGATGACGACCAAGCTCGTCACCGGCCGCGAGGGCATCACCCAGGACGACGCCACGAAGCTGCTGCACGAGCACCGCATCGAGAAGCTGCTCGTCGTCAATGAGTCCTACGAGCTCAAGGGCCTCATCACCATCAAGGACATCGAGAAGCGCCGCACCCACCCGTACGCCGCCAAGGACGCCAAGGGCCGCCTGCTCTGCGCCGCCGCCGTGGGCGTGTCCGCGGACCGCGAGGCCCGCATCGACGCGCTGGTGAAGGCGGGCGTGGACGTCATCGTGGTGGACACCGCGCACGGCCACTCGAAGGGCGTCATCGAAGGCGTGCGCGACACGCGCAAGAACTTCAAGGGCTTCGACCTCATCGCCGGCAACGTGGCCACCGCGGAGGGCACGCGCGCCCTGATTGAGGCGGGCGTGGACGCGGTGAAGGTGGGCATCGGCCCGGGCTCCATCTGCACCACCCGCGTGGTGGCCGGCGTGGGCGTGCCCCAGGTGACGGCGGTGGATGACTGCTCCCGCGAGGCGGACAAGCACGGCATCCCCATCATCTCCGACGGCGGCATCAAGTACTCGGGCGACATCGTGAAGGCGCTCGCCGCGGGCGCCAGCTCCGTGATGATCGGCTCGCTGTTCGCCGGCACGGAGGAGTCCCCCGGCGACGTCATCCTGTACCAGGGCCGCAGCTACAAGAGCTACCGGGGCATGGGCAGCCTGGGCGCCATGAAGCAGGGCGCCAAGGACCGCTACTTCCAGTCCGACGTGGAGGCGGTGAAGCTGGTGCCGGAGGGCATCGAGGGCCGCGTCCCGTACAAGGGCACCCTCTCCATGAACGTGCACCAGATGCTGGGCGGCATCCGCAGCGGCATGGGCTACGTGGGCTGCGCCACCATCGAGGAGCTGCGCACGAAGGCCAACTTCGTCCGCATCACGTCCGCCGGGCTCAAGGAGAGCCACGTGCACGACGTCATCATCACCGAGGAAGCGCCCAACTACCGGATGGAGTAGGGCCTCCACCGCCCCCAGGCCTCACCGTCACCGGGAGGCTTCGGGGGGCAGGGGTGTCTCCCCCGGCCAGCGCGCCGGGGGAGGGGACCGCGGGCGGCTACTTGCCGCGACGCTTGCCGCCGCCCGTGGACGAGTCCTCGGCGGGGGCGGCCGTGGTGGACACGCGCTTCTCCGCCGCGTTGACGCGCTGGAGGAGCGACTCGCGGTCGTCCGGGTCCAGCGTCTCGATGGCCTTCTTCAGGGTGCCGAAGTCCAGGCGGGCCACCGTGACGGTGTTGCCCCCCTTGATCTCCTGCACCGTGGGCACGTCCACCAGCTCGCGCAGGTAGGTCTCGAACTCCACCCGGACGTCCGCGGTCTGCTGGATGCAGGTGTCCTTGGCGTTGACCAGGCTCTGGCTGCCCTCGCGGTAGCTCAGGTCCGGGTTGCGGGCCATGGCCTCCTCGAAGGTGTGGGTGCGGTCCTTCAGGGACGAGTACAGGTTGACGTAGTCCACCAGCCGGTCGGACTCAGGCCGGTTCACGTCCCGGGCCTTGTTCAGGGGCGCGGTGGTGTCGTCGCAGGTGAGCTTGGAGAGCTGTTCGACCCCGGGCGCGTCCTTCACCGCGACGCTGCGGGTGTCCCGCTCCAGGCGTTCGTCGGAGGTGATCTCCTTCACGCACCCCGCGGAGGACAGGAGGAGCATGGCTGCTGCAGTGGAAGCGGACAGGCGGCGCACGAACAATTGACGGCCTTTCAGCGTTGATTTCCCGAAGTTTGTAGCGATAAGGGCCCCCACCCGTCAACGACGCCCCCTGGGAGAATCGCCGGTGGACCTGCACTCCGAGAAGATCCTGATCCTTGATTTCGGGAGCCAGTACACCCAGCTCATCGCCCGCCGGGTGCGCGAGCTGGGCGTCTACTGCGAGATCCACCGCCCGGACCTCCCCGCCGCCGACATCCGGCAGTTCGCGCCGAAGGGCATCATCCTCTCCGGCGGGCCGGCGTCCGTGGAAGCGCCCGGCTCCCCGCGCTGCGACCCGTACGTCTTCGAGGCCGGCGTCCCGGTGCTGGGCATCTGCTACGGCCTCCAACTGATCTCCAAGCTCCTGGGAGGCCGCATCGACCGGAGCGCCCACCGCGAGTTCGGCAGCGCGGCGGTGGAGGTGCTCGCCGCGCGGGGCCCCTTCGCGGAGTTCCGCCCGGGCGACCAGGTGCAGGTGTGGATGAGCCACGGCGACCGGGTGGACGAGCTGCCGCCCGGCTTCGAGGCCATCGGCCGCAGCGGCAACTCGCCCTTCGCGGCGGCGGCCCACAAGACGAACCCCTGGTACGGCTTCCAGTTCCACCCGGAGGTGGTCCACACGCCGCAGGGCAAGGCCATGCTGCGCGCCTTCCTCTTCAACGACTGCAAGGTCACCGGCTCGTGGACGATGAAGGGCTTCATCGACGAGGCGGTGGAGACCATCCGCAAGCAGGTCGGCGAAGAGGGCCGCGTCATCTGCGGCCTGTCCGGCGGCGTGGACAGCTCCGTGGCGGCGCTGCTGCTGCACCGGGCCATCGGCCCCCGGCTCCAGTGCATCTTCGTGGACAACGGCGTGCTGCGTCAGGGCGAGCGGGCGCAGGTGGAGGCGCTCTTCGTGGACCGCTTCCACGTGCCGCTCAAGACGGTGGACGCGCGCGAGCGCTTCCTGTCGAAGCTGGCCGGCGTTACGGATCCGGAGCAGAAGCGGAAGATCATCGGGCGGGAGTTCATCGCCGTCTTCGAGGAGGCCTCGCGCGACGTGCAGGACGCGGGCTTCCTGGCGCAGGGCACGCTGTACCCGGACGTCATCGAGTCCGTGTCGTGGAAGGGCCCGTCCGTCACCATCAAGAGCCACCACAACGTGGGCGGCCTGCCGGAGCAGATGAAGCTCAAGCTGGTGGAGCCCCTGCGCGAGCTCTTCAAGGACGAGGTCCGCGCGCTGGGCCGCGAGCTGGGCCTGCCGGACGAGATGGTCTCCCGCCAGCCGTTCCCGGGCCCGGGCCTGGCCATCCGCGTGCTGGGCGAGGTGAACGAGAAGCGCCTGGACCTGGTGCGCCGCGCGGACACCATCGTGCAGGAGGAGATCCACAAGGCCGGCCTGTACAAGGAAGTGTGGCAGGCCTTCGCCGTCCTGCTGCCGGTGCAGAGCGTGGGCGTGATGGGCGACGAGCGCACCTACGAGTCCACCTGCGTGCTGCGCGCCGTCACCAGCGTGGACGGCATGACGGCGGACTGGGCGCGCATCCCGTTCCCCATCCTGGAGAAGATCTCCTCGCGCATCACCAACGAGGTGCGCGGCATCAACCGCGTCGTCTACGACATCTCCTCCAAACCGCCCGCCACCATCGAGTGGGAGTGAGGCGGTAGGGCAGGGGGCTCACGTCACCGCGCGCCGGATGGCCTCCTCCACCGGCGACGTGTCCTCCGGGAGCCGGGCCAGGCTCAGGGGCTCCCGGGGCAGCAGCGGCGGCTGCGCCATGAAGCGCGGCCGTGTTCCCCAGTGCGGCTGGGCCGAGTGCACGAGGAAGGGGTGGCACAGGTACACCGTGCCCGCCTCGCCCGTGGCCAGGACCTCCCGCCGGTGGGCGGACTCCGCGAAGCCGTTGGCCGCGAGCTGACGCAGCGTCAGGCCCGCCTCGCCGGCCGGGCCCAGCAGCCGGGCGATGTCCTGGTGCGAGCCCACGCGGATGCGGGTGGGCGCGTCGTCGTCGCCCACGTCGGAGAAGAGGAAGAGCATGAGCAGCGCCCGGCCCCTGGAGGCGACGTTGGCGCGCCAGTCCATGAAGTCCGGCTTGTCGAAGTCGAAGCTCACGTCGACGTGCCACCCCGCGTCGCCCGGGTCGGCCCCCGGGTTGTCGGGGGTCGGGAAGCGCACGGGGAAGGTGCCCAGGGCCCCGGGCGGCAGCCACCGGCCGGCGCCCACGAGCGCGTCGTAGGCCGCGTGCAGCACGGGCGTGTTCGCGGCATCCACGAAGGGCTTCTGGGCGTACATGCCCAGGCGGATGACGGGGCGGGTCCAGGTGGCGGGCCGGTCCGGCTCACACCCCGTGTCCCGCCAGAGAATGGCCCGGGCCTCGTCCGCGACCTGGCGGGGGAAGGCCCCGTCGAGGCGGAGGAACCCGTCCCGCATGAACTGCTCGGCGCGCGTGTCGTACGGCATGGGCGCACGCTACCAAGAACAAGAGGCTGCCCGGTTCGCACCGGACAGCCTCTGGGGACTTCAGGACTCCGGCGGGAGGACTACCCCGCCGGGTTCGCCTTCACCGGCGCGACCTTGGTGCTGCCGGGGCGCAGCTCTTCCAGGACGCGGTTGGCGCCGTAGATCTTCTGGAGCGCCTCGATGATGGCCTCCGAGTGCACGGCCACCGTGCGGTTCACGGACTCGTCGAAGCCGTACTCACCGCCCAGCGACTGGATGTTGCCGTCGAACACCAGGCCGACGACCTCGTGGTTCTTGTTCACCACGGGCGAGCCGGAGTTGCCGCCGATGATGTCGTTGGTGGTGACGAAGTTCATCGGCGTGGTGCCGGTGATGACCTTCTCCGACTTCAGCCACGACTTGGGCAGCGCGTACGGATCCTGGCCCGTGGCGTGCTCGAAGGTGCCGGACATCTGGGTGATGGGGGCGACCTGCTGGCCCTCGTCCATGTAGCCCTTCACGGAGCCGAAGGACACGCGCGGGGAGAAGGTCGCGTCCGGGTACTGGCTGGTGCCGTAGATGTCGAACTTCGCCTTGGCGACGAGCTCGCTGTTCTTCTTGATGACGGACTCGACGTCGTCCTCGAACTTCTTGCGGATGGCGCGGGCGTCCGCGTCCGTCAGGACGGCGAGCTGGACCATCGGGTCCTTGGACGCGTCCACGGCCTTCTTGCCGCCGTCCCAGAGCGCCTTGCGCGCCTTCGGGTCGAAGAGCTTCGTGCCCTTCACCACGCGGGTGGCGACCTGCTCCGGGGACTCCTTGCCCAGCACCTTCTTCACGAACGGGTGCTTGGCGCCCAGCTCCTCACGCATCTTGGTGAGGCCGAACGTCAGGCGGGCGATCTCCAGATCCGCGTAGATGGGCGCGGGGCTGAAGAGCTGCGCCTTGAGGGCGGGCAGGTTGGCGTCGTTGAACTCGCGCAGCCGCTGGCCGTTGTCCTTGGGCAGCTCGTCGCCGGCGCGCACCAGCGCCCGGGCGGTGTGGAACAGGCTGGCGGACAGGCCCTGCCCCTGCTCGATGAAGTTCAGGTCCTTGCGGATCGTGAGCAACTGGGCCTCCGCCTTGGCGATCTCATCCCAGGCGGCGGCGTACTTCTTCTTCAGCTCGGGGTTCGCGTCGACCTTCTTGCGCAGCTCCTGCTCCGCGGCGACCTTGGAGGCGAAGAACTTCTTGTCGAGCAGCGCCTCGTGGCGGCCCTTGGACGCCTTCAGGCCGTTCTCCACGCCGAACAGCAGGTTGCTGGAGATGCGCTTCTGCTCGGGGCCCCGCTTCTGGAACTCGGTGAGCATGCCGCGCAGCTCGGAGAGGTACATGAGCGTCTTGGGCATGGACACGTCGCGGGTGTACTCCAGCTCCGCGATGGTCAGCGCGCGCGAGGTGCGGCCCGGGTTGCCGGCCACGAACGTGAGGTCGTTCTCCTTGGCGCCGCCCTCCGACCACTTGAAGTAGTCCGGCGTCTTCACCGGCTGCTTGTCCTGGTAGACGCGCACGAACGTCACGTCCAGGTCGTAGCGGGGGAACTCGAAGTTGTCCGGGTCACCGCCGAAGAAGGCGATGGCGTGCTCCGGGGCGAACACCAGGCGCACGTCCTGGAAGCGGCGGTACTTGTACAGGTTGTACTTGCCGCCCTGGTACAGCGTGACGACGTCACAGCGCACCTTGTCGTCGCCGTTGGAGCAGGCCTTCTCCGCCTTGGACATCTCCGCCTTCAGCGTGTCCGAGTACTGCTTGCCGGTCAGCGACGCGGTGGCCTTGTTGAGCTGCTCGGTGATGTCGGTGATCTCGACGAGCTGGTTCACCTCCATCGCCGGGCACTGCTTCTCCTCGCCCTGCGTCTTGGCGTAGAAGCCGTTGGCCAGGTAGTCCTGCTTCGCGGTGGAGAGCTGCTCGATGCAGCCGCGCGCGCAGTGGTGATTGGTCATCACCAGGCCGTCCGGCGACACGAAGCTGGCCGAGCAGCCGCCGGCCAGACGCACCGCGCCCAGCCGCAGCTTGTCCAGCCACTGCTGATCCGGCTGGAAGCCGTACTTCTCCTTCACCTTGGCGGCGGGGAAGTTGTTGTACGTCCACATGCCTTCATCGGCGAGCGCCGGGGCGGCACCCACGAGGGCGGCGATGACGACCAATCGCTTCATGAATGGGATCCTTTCGGGCCGCGGGACGGACACCCGCGGGGACGGGGGCGTTTGTGAGGGATGGCCTGACAACGGTCAAGCTGGGAAAACGCCCGCGATAGCCGCAGAACGTCCGAGCGCCCGAACGATTCCCTGGGACCCCCACCGGGCAGGCGCTTTTCCCACCCGCCCCATCCCGACGCAGCGCGTCCGGGCCCGCCTCAGGCCGCCCGTGCGCGCAGCCACGCGCCCGGCGTGGTGCCCAGCACGGCCCGGAAGTCCGCGATCAAGTGGGCCTGATCATAGTAGCCAGTACCCGCGGCGATGCCCCCCCAGTCCGGCCGGGCGCCCTGGACCCTGGAGGCCTGGAGCGCGCGCTGGAGGCGCACGAGCCGGGCGTAGGCCTTGGGACCCATGCCCAGCACGTCGTCGAAGGCGCGGCGCAGGTGCCGTTCGCTCACGCCGAGCGTGCGGGCCAGCTCCGCGACGCGGGGGAGCTCCCCGGCGCCGGTGAGCAGGCGGATTCCGCGCCGCACGAGGTGCGCGGCGGCGGGTTCGTAGACGTCGTCCCGGTGGAGCCGGTCCACGAGCGCGGCCTCGAGCGTGCGCAGGCGGGCCTGGGAGGAGGGGGCCTCCGCGAGCGCTTCGCGGAGCCGGGCGCCGTCCGCCTTGCCCCAGAGCGTGTCGATGGAGAGCGCGCGGTGGGCCAGCTTCGACATGGGCAGGCCGAAGAAGGGGTAGGCGCCGCCGGGCTTGAACTGGATGCCCAACGTGTCAGGCGGGACCTCCGAGGGTGCCTTGCGCACCACCTGCTCCCGGGGCCCCAGGGCGTGCACGTCACAGGTGGTGGAGGTGACGCGGACCACCAGCTCCACGGTGCCGTCCGGCATGCGGACGTAGTCGCCCGGGGACGGGCCGCGCCACAGCACGCGCGCGCGCTGGATGAAGCGGGACAGGTCGGCCCGGGGGGCCAGCGCGGTGTCAGCCGGAGCGGCCATGCGGGGAAGCATGGGGTGGACGGCGCCTGGCTTCAACCCGGGCCCGGGCCGGATGGCCGATTCCTCCAATCGGGCGCCGCGTCCGGTCCGTAGCTTGCCGGGCCATGCGAATCCATCACCTCAACTGTGGAACCCTGTGTCCCGCCAGCGCCCGGTTCGTCACGGGCTCGGGCGGCCTGTTCGAGCGGGCCCGGATGGTCTGTCACTGCCTGCTGCTGGAGACGTCCCGGGGGCTGGTGCTCGTGGACACGGGCCTGGGGACCCGGGATGTGGGGGACGCGGCAGCGCGGCTGGGACAGCGCTTCGTGAGACGGAACACGCCCCGGTTGGATCCGGCGGAGACGGCGCTGGCCCAGGTGGAGCGGCTGGGCTTCCGGCGCGAGGACGTCCGGCACATCGTGCCCACGCACATGGACCTGGATCACGTCGGCGGGCTGGCGGACTTCCCGGACGCGCAGGTCCATGTCTTCGCGGACGAGCACGCCGCCGCCATGACGCCGCCCCAGGCCGGCGCGAAGTTCGGGTACCGGCCGCTCCAGTGGGCGCACGGACCGAAGTGGCACCCCTACGCGGTGGACGGTGAGCGCTGGTTCGGCTTCGAGGCGGTGCGGGTGATTCCGGGCCTGGACGCGGAGGTGCTGCTGGTGCCGCTGACGGGCCACACTGCGGGCCACTGCGGCGTCGCGGTGAAGGGGGCCGAGGGCTGGGTGCTGCACGCGGGGGACGCGTACTTCAGCCACCGTGAGGTGGACCCGGTGGCGCCGCGGAGCCCGTGGGGGGTGGCGCTGTTCCAGCGGCTGAGGTCCGTGGACAACGCCGTGCGGCTCCAGAACCAGGAGCGGCTGCGGGCCCTGGTGCGAGCGCACGGACACGAGGTGAAGGTGTTCTCCGCGCACTGCGCGGTGGAGTTCGACCGGATGCGAGCGGGAGGAGGCACGGCGTAGCATGGCGGGACCTTGCGACGCGTTCTGCTCTTCGGCTCCCTCCTGTGGTCGCTGTCCTCCGCCTCCGCCGCCGAACCCGCCCGGGTCCAGGTGTTGAAGGCCGCCCGCCTGTTCGACGCGAAGGCGGGGAGGGTCGTCACCCCGGGGGTTGTGGTGGTGTCGGAGGGCCGGGTGGTGGGGGTGGGCCCGAAGGCGCCGGTGCCGGAGGGCGCGAGCGTCGTGGACCTGGGCGACGCCACGTTGCTGCCGGGCTTCATGGACGCGCACACGCACCTGACGGTGGAGCCCGGCCCGGACTGGAGGAAGGACCTCATCGACAGCTTCCAGCGCACCATCCCCGAGCAGACCCTGGACACGCTGCCGTGGGCCCGGGCGACGCTGATGGCCGGCTTCACCACCGTGCGCAACCTGGGCGCGGAGGACTTCATCGACGTGGGGCTGCGCAACGCCATCGCGCGAGGCATCGTGCTGGGGCCTCGCATCCTCGCGGCGACCTCCAGCCTGAGCTCCACGGGCGGGCACTGTGACTACGGCAACTCGTTCCGCAAGGGGCTGCTGGCCCACGACGCGAGTCCCGGCGTGGCGGATGGTCCGGACGCGCTGCGCGCCAGGGTGCGCGAGAACGTCAAGTATGGCGCGGACGTGATCAAGGTCTGCGCCACGGGAGGCGTGATGAGCCTCAACGCGGACCCGGACGCGCCGCAGTTCACCCAGGCGGAGCTGGACGCGGTGGTGGACGAAGCCCACGCGCACCGGCGCAAGGTGGCCGCGCACGCGCACGGCGCGGAGGGAGCGAAGCGAGCCATCCGGGCGGGAGTGGACTCCATCGAGCACGGCACGCTGATGGACGATGAAGGGGTGGCGCTGATGAAGCAGAAGGGCACCTGGTACGTGCCCACGGCCTTCGCGTTCTTCGGAGTGAAGGAGCTGGCGGACCAGGGCAAGCTCCCGCCGGACACGGTCGCCAAGTTGCGCGCGGTGGACCGGAGGCGGGAGCACGTGTTGCGCAAGGCGATCTCCCTGGGCGTGCGCATCGCCTTCGGCACGGACGCGGGCGTGTTCGCCCACGGGCGCAACGCGGCGGAGTTCGCGCAGTTGGTGGAAGCAGGGCTCACGCCAGCGGAAGCCCTGCGCACCGCCACGGTGAACACGGCGGAGCTGCTCGGAGTGGCGGACAAGCTGGGAACATTGGAGCCGGGGAAGCTGGCGGACGTCGTCGCGGTGCCGGGCGACCCGGTGAAGGACATCCGGGTCACGCAGAAGGTCTTCTTCGTGGCGAAGGAGGGCGTCATCCACCGCAACGACACCGCGACCGGAGCAAGCGCCGCGCCGTAAGGTTCACGGTCCCAATCACCGGGCCAACCGTTCGCGTCACGTGCTGAGCCAGCAAGGCCCCGGGCCGAGGGCACCGCGAACCTGTCCGACTGTCGGACAGGTTTTGGCGCAGGGTGCTCCCAGCGGGCGGGCTGGCCCGTGTGGGGTCAAAGAAGCTTGTCCTCCACTGAGGGCGACATGGCGGCTGTTTGCGCAGCGCGCCATGGGGCTCACTTTGGGATGAGGACGTCGCTCAGCAGGAAGTCGAGCGTGTCCCCGGACAGCCAGCGTCCGCTCACGCTCGCGAAGTCCGGCTCCGCTTCGGCGTCGGCCTGGCGCCAGAGATCCTCCAGGCGGTAGCGCGCGGCGGTGCAGTAGATGTCCGCCAGTGCGTCGGCTTGAGGTTGGCTGCGTGAAGCCAGGGCCGACGCGAGGGCCAGCGTGACGGACATCGTGAACAGCTCGTTGCAGAGCTGGTTCATCAGGATGAGCGTCCGCTGCTTCGCGTGCAGGACTCCCACGTCAGGGTAGCGTCGCGACAGGTCCAGACTTCGCTTCGCGAGCCGATGCACCTCCCGGGCCGTGTGCTGGAGGTGGTCGCGGTTGCGCGGGGACAGGTGCTCCTCCACGGGCATCGGGACCGGGGGCGACTCCAGCTCCGCCGCGTGCGAGGCCGACGGGTAGTAGAGGGAGAACAGGCCTTCTCGCGCGGCCTTGTGATCCACCAGGAAGTCCACGCCTCCCGCGACCCGGAACGCACGGGCATCGCGCAGCGTGCGCTCCAGGGGAACGGGCGTGGCTCCACGAGCGGCCTTGCTCTCGGACGTCTCGTAGCCTTCGGCGGCGAGCAGCGACATCGTCCGGTCCGTGATCCGCGCGCAGCTCAGCGACGCGATGTTCTTGGCCGCCACCTGTTCGAACCAGCGCAGGGGCAGCGTGTCCGCCGTCACGCCCGTGAGGCTCCAGCGGGCCACGCTCTCCATGGCGAAGACCTCCGCCGCCGTGGCGGACACCTGCCGCTGGATCTCGTCGAAGTCACCGAGCCTGCGCCCCTGCGCGAGCCGCCGGTGGAGGAACCCCCGCGACCACTCGAGGCACTTCTTGGAGAGCGCCAGCGACGCGGCCACGATGATGTACATGCGGCCCAGGGCGCTGAGCGGCTCCAGCAGCGGCGTGTTCCGCCAGTGCTCCTGCGACATCGCGAGCATCCGCTCCTTCGGCACTCGCACGTTGTCGAAGCTCAGCGCGGCGATGGGCAGTCCTCGCAGGCCCATCAGGCTGTGCTCGGCCCGGACGTGGAAGCCGGGGCTGGTGGTCTCCACGAAGAAGAGGCTGATCTGCTCCCGGCCGTCCTCCTGGAGCGTCGCGGTGACGTTCAGCAGATCCGCGATGGACCCGTTGCCGATGAAGACCTTCTCCCCGTTGAGCACATAGGCCGCTCCGTCCTCCGTGGGCACGGCGGTGGTGGACGCTCGCCGCACGGAGGCGCCGATGGGCTCGGTGTCGGCCCAGCCGGAGATGACCCCGTCGGCGACGCGGCCCCGGACGTAGTCCTTGAGGGGACCGTCCTGCACGGCCTCGATGATGGCGCCCGCTCCCAGGCCACTGTGGATGGCCAGCGTGTAGCCCACCGGCAGGCACACGCTCATCACGGCCTCGATGACCCGGAAGGTGTTCAGCATGGAGAGCCCCCGGCCGCCCAGCTCGCGATCCACCGGGAGCTTGTAGTAGCCGCGTGAACGCAGGGCCTCACGCAGCTCCGGCGGAATGCGGCCCGTGCGTTCGATCTCGTCCGGATCCACGTGCTCGCGGAGGAACTGCTCCACCTCCGCGATGACGGCGTCGCCCTGCCGGCGCTCCTCGGCGTCCTGGTCGGGGAATGCGCGGACGAGATCCCACCGGAGCTTCCCAGCGAAGAGCTGGCCCAGGAAGCCCTCGCGGCTGCGGGTGGCGGGGTGCAGTGGCTCGTGGCTCATGGGTTCGGCGTCCTTTGGGAGAGGGGCTCCGCGATGAGGCCCAGGAGGGTGGACTTCGGTTCAGGGTCCCGAAGGTAGAAGTGCCCACCGGGCAGCAGGTGGAGCGCGAAGGGCCCGGAGGTGTGGAGGCTCCACGGCTCCAGCTCGGCGCGGCTCAGGTCGTCCTGGGTTCCGCCCGTCACGGTCATCACGCAGGGGAGCGGGGCGCGGGCCTCGTGCCGGTGGGACTCCACGAGCAGCAGGTCGGCTCGCAGCCCGGGGAGGATGAGCTCGCGCAGCTCTTCGTCCTCGCGCAGCTCGTGGATCAGCTCGCCGTAGGTGGGCTCCAGGGCGGCGAGGAGTCCGGCCTCGTCCAGGTGGCTCGCGGGGATGCCTCGCGGAGGGAGCTGTGGGGCTGGGGCCGCGGAGAGGAACAGCGCCGCGGGAAGCGCGCGGCCCAGGTCTCGCAGACGACGGGCCGTCTCGAAGGCCACGAACGCGCCCAGGCTGTGCCCGAAGAACGCGAAGGAGGATCCGAAGTCCACGGCATGCACCAGCGCGTCCACCAGTTCGTCCAGCCGGGTGAACGGCGCTTCCTCCGCCCGAGCCCCACGGCCGGGCAACTGAACGCCCCAGACCTCGATGTCCGGGAGCAGGTCCGCCCAGCGGACGTACTCGCCCACGGAGCCGCCGCTGTGCGGGAAGCAGTAGAGGCGCACGGTGGCTTCCGGACGCCGGATGCGGCAGGCGAGCCACGGAGAGGTCGAGGTCATGCCGGGGACGACTCCGCGATGAAGCGGGTCAGACGCGCCACGGTGGGCGCGCGGAAGAGGGCCTTCACCTTGAGGGGCGCGGCGACATGCGGGCGCAGCCGCGCGATGACCTGCGCCGCCATCAACGAGTCGCCACCCAGCGCGAAGAAGTTGTCGTGGAGCCCGACCCGCGCCAGCCCCAGGACCTCCGCGAACGCGATGGCGACACGGCGCCCGAGCTCGTCCTCTGGCAGCTCCGGCACCTCCAGGGCTCCAGTGTCGGGCGGAGGTGCCACCGTGGAGTGGATGGCCGGGCTCACCCCGGTCGCAATGGTGGTGGGCGCTTCGACGAGGTAGCGCTGACGTTCGAACGGATAGGTGGGCAGAGGCACCCGGCGACGAGGAGCGCCCCCATGAAGTCCCTGCCAGGAGATCGCGACGCCCGCGCTCCACAGGCGCCCCGCGGCGGTGAGCGCGCTGACCGCATCGGATGTGTTGTCCGAGGGATGGGGGAGGGTGGCCACCGTGAGGTGCGGCCCCGAGCCCGGGTTCTGGCGCGCCAGCGTCGCCAGGGTTCGTCCGGGTCCGATCTCCAGGAACACGGCGGGCGGACCCGCGAACAACGTGTCCAGCGCGTCGCCAAAGCGCACGGTGTGACGCAGGTGCGCGGCCCAGTAGGCCGGGTCCACGGCCTCCTCCGCGGTGACCGCCACACCCGTCCGGTCGGAGATCCACGGGAGCTGGGGAGGACGCCGTTCGACGCGCTGAACGCAGGCGGTGAACTCGGCCAGTGACGGCTCGACGAGCGGCGAATGCCCCGCGCCCGGAATGCGCAGCAGCCTGGACTCCACACCGCGCGCCGTCAGCCGCGCCTGAAGCGCTTCGATCTCCGCCACCGGGCCCGAAACCGCGCACTGCGCGGGCCCGTTCACGGCCGCCAGCGCGAGTCCTCCGTGCAGCAGGGGCGCCAGCTCCGACTCGGGCAACGGCACGGCCAGCATGGCCCCCGCGGGCAGGCTCGCGAGGATGCGCGAGCGCTCCAGGACCAACCGCAGCGCGTCCTCCAGACGGAACACCCCGGCCACCGTGGCCGCCGCATAGGCCCCCAGGCTGTGCCCCACGACCGCCGCGGGCTGCACACCCCAGCGCTTCCACAGCCGCGCCACCGCGTACTCGATGACGAACACGGAGAGCTGACCGGTGACGAACTCGCCCATCCGGGCGGACGCCTGTTCCAACGCGGCGGCATCCGTGGGCTCCGGATGCAGCACCGTCCCCAGGTCGAACCCGAGGAGCGGCGTCAGGTGCGCACGGCATGCGTCCACGGCCTCGCGGAACGCGGGCTGGGAACCGTACAGCTCCCGCCCCATGCCCACGTGCTGCCCGCCGTGGCCAGGGAACATGAACACCACCTGGCGCTCACGGGCCTCGGCGTTCGGGGTGCCGTCCTGTTCCGACAGGGCGCGAAGGACCTCCGAGGTGTCCTGGCCCACCGCGAACGTCCGGTGCTTGTGCGCGGTGCGTCCCATCTGGAGCGTCCAGGCGACGTCCCCCAGCTCCACCTCCGGATGCGCGCGCAGGTGACCTCCGAGCCGCTCCACGGCACGGGTCAGAGAAGCGGGACCGTGGGCCGACAGCACCAGGAGCTGCGGCGTGCGCGACCGCTCGGGGGCGGGCAGGGTGGGTGCCTCTTCCAGCACGGCGTGCGCGTTGGTTCCGCCGATGCCCAGCGAGCTGACGCCGGCCCTTCGCGGGTGGCCGCCGGTGTCCCAGTCCCGCAGCTCCGTGTTCACGCGGAAGGGGCCGTGCTCGAAGTCGATCTCCGGGTTGGGCCGGTCGAAGTTCAGGCTCGGTGGCAGCTTCCCGTGCTCCAGCGCGAGGACCGCCTTGATGAAGCCCGCCACGCCCGCAGCCGCGTCCGTGTGGCCGATGTTCGTCTTCACCGAGCCCAGCCAGCAGGACCGGGGCTCGCGTGCGCCGAAGGCCTTCGTCAGCGCGGCGACCTCGATGGGATCTCCCAGCCGCGTGCCGGTGCCATGCGCCTCCAGGTAGCTGATGCTCGCGGGGTCCACGCCCGCGGCATGCAGGGCGGTCTCGATGACGCGGGACTGGCCCTCCACGCTCGGCGCGGTGAAGCCGATCTTCCCGGCGGCGTCGTTGTTGACGGCGGTGCCCCGGAGGACGGCGCGGATGGTGTCCCCATCCTCCAGCGCATCCGCGAGCCGCTTGAGCACCACGATCCCCGCGCCGTTGCTGCCCACCGTGCCCTGAGCCCGGGCGTCGAACGCGCGGCAGCGGCCGTCCGGGGACAGCGGCCCGCCCTCGCTGAAGTGGCCGAACCGGGGCGGAACATGCACTGACGCGCCTCCCGCCAACGCGAGGTCGCAGTCCCCCGCGAGCAGCGCCTGCGCGGCCAGGTGGATCGCGACCAGGGACGTGGAGCACGCGGTCTGCACCGTGACGGCCGGCCCGCGCAGGCCCAGCTTGTAGGCCACGCGGCTGGTGAGGAAGTCCACGCCCGTGGCCAGCCGGAGCTGCCAGTCACTGGCGCCCGCCAGCAGGTCCCTCCGGGCCCGCAGCGCGGACAGGTAGTCCGTCTCGCTGCCGCCCGCGTAGACGCCAATGGCGCCCCGGTAGCGGGCCGGATCATACCCCGCGTCCTCCAGCGCCTCCCGCGCGCACTCGAGGAACACCCGGTGCTGCGGATCCAGCATCAGCGCTTCCTGCGGTGAGACGCCGAAGGCCTCCGCGTCGAACCGGTCCGCGTCCGTGACCAGACCGAACGCGGGCACCGCCTCGCCCACGGCGCGCTCGGTGGGGGGTTCGGCGCAGTGCTGACCGTCCGGACCGAAGAAGGTGATGGACTCGACGCCGCCGGCCAGGTTGGACCAGAACTCCGCCGCGTTGGCCGCACCGGGAAGTCTGCACGCAAGCCCCACCACCGCGAGGTGCGCCGAGCGGTCCTCATCCTCCATCGCATCGAGGGACGCGCTCACTCCACTTCCTCCCGCGAGCGGTCCGACGACAGCCGGCCCTGACGGCCCAGCAGGCGCGCACGTCCACTGCGCCGTTGCTCCTGGCGCTGCGCCTGCGCGGCCTCGGCCTCTCCGCCATCGTCGCGGCCCTGGAGGTGACCCGCGAGCGCGCGGACGGTGGGGAACTCGAACAGCGTCACCATGGGCACGTCATGGCCCATGCGGTGCTTCAGCAGGTACTGCACCTGGGCCAGCAGCAGCGAGTGGCCCCCGAGGTCGAAGAAGTTGTCCTCCGCGCCCACGTGCTCCAGGCGCAGCGTCTCGCACCAGATGCCGGCGATCCGCCGTTCGTACTCGTTCGCGAGCGGGACCCGAGGCGCCTGGGTGCCGGGCGTGGGTTCGGGCAGCGCCCGTTCATCCACCTTGCCGCCGTGGGTGAGGGGCAGCGCCTTCAGCTCCACGTAGGCGGCAGGGATCATGTACGCCGGCAGCTCGCGCGACAGGTGCTCACGCAGCCGCGCCGGTGTGGGCAGGGGCTGACCCGCGTGGGGCACCAGGTAGCCGACCAGTTGGGGTGCGCCACCGGGAGGGCTCCACGCGCGGACGTGCGCCTGCGCGAGCCCCGGATGCGTGCGCAGGCGGACCGCGACCTCCGCGGGCTCCACGCGGAAGCCCCGGATCTTGAGCTGCGCGTCCATGCGCCCCAGGAACTCGAGCCTCCCGTCCGGACGGAGCAGGACCCGGTCGCCCGTGCGGTACATGCGCGCGCCCGGGTGTGCCGCGTAGGGGTCGGGGAGGAAGCTCGCGGCGGTGAGGTCCGGCCGGTTCAGGTAGCCGCGCGCCACACCGGCCCCGCCGATGAAGAGCTCTCCCATGACGCCCGTGGGGACAGGTTGCAGCTCCGCGTCCAGGACGTAGGCCGTGGTCCCGTCGATGGGCTGGCCGATCGCGGGCAGAGACCCGCCGGGCTCCTCGAGCAGCACCTCGCAGGAGGTGGCCGTCACGGTCGTCTCGGTGGGGCCGTACTGATTGAACAGCCGCCACGGCAACCCGGGCACGGGACGCGCGTGGAGCCGATCACCTCCCGCGAGCACCGTGCGCAGTTCGCACGACGCCGGCCATGGCAGGGCCAGGAGCCGCTCCGCCAGGGCGGTGGGCAGGTCCGTGAAGGTGATCCGCTCGGAGAGGAGCCACGCCTGGAGCCGCTCCGGGGACAGGCGCACGTCCTGTCCGGGGACATGCAACGTCGCGCCCGCGGTGAGGGCAGGCCACAGCTCCGCGACGGACGGATCGAACGCGGGCGAGTAGAGCAGCGTGGTGCGGCTGTTCGCCGTCAGTCCGAACGCGCGGCGGTGCCACCCGACAAGCTGGGCCAGTGCGCCGTGCTCCACCACCACGCCCTTGGGCACGCCCGTGGAGCCCGAGGTGTACATGACGTACGCCCGCTGTCCGGGCCTCACCTCCGCGGGCAGACCTCCCCGGGGCGTGCCGGGGCCATGGAAGGACTCGATGCGCACGCGCTCCACCGTGGCGGGGAGTCGCTCCGCGAGCGGCCCCGTGGTGACCACCTGGCGCACGCCAGCGTCACCGAGGATGAGCGCGATCCGCTCGGCGGGATGCTCCGGATCCAGGGGCAGGAAGGCCGCACCGGTCAGCATCACGCCCAGCTCGGCTGTCACCAGGTCGGCGCCGCGAGGCGCGCAGACGCCAATGATCGCCTCGGCGCTCGCGCCTCGCGCATGCAGATGCTCCGCGAGCAGCGTCGCGCGCCGGACGCACTCCGCGTAGGTGAGGGTGCCTGCCTCATCGCGCACGGCCACGGCGTCAGGGGTCCGCGAGGCCTGCGCCAGGACCTGCTGAGGCACGGGCGGATCCGCGCTGACGGGCTTCGCGGAGCCGTTCGCCAGGAGCCCCTGTCGCTCCGCGTCCGAGAGCATCGGCAGTCGTGACACCGGCATCCCGGGGCTGGCCACCGCGGCCTCGAGCAACCGGAGGAAGTGCGCGGCCATCCGCTCCATGGTCGAGCGGTCGAACAGGTCCCGGTTGAACTCCCAGATGAGCGAGATGCGCGCGTCACCGCGCTCCTTGTCGCCCAGGTGCCGGCCCGCGTGCGGAATGGCGACGACGTCCAGGTCGACCTTCGACGAACCGTTGCCCCGCTCGAAGATGGTGCACGACGCATCCCCCAGCCGGGGGCTCCGGACGGCGGAGTCGTGAAAGCTGAACATGGCCTGCACGAGCGGATTGCGGCTGGGGTCGCGCTTCACGCCCAGGGCTTCGATCAGCTTGAGGAACGGATACGTCTGATGCTCGGCCGCCGCCACGGTGAGGTCCCGCACCTGACGGACCAGCTCGCGGAACGACGGCGCACCGGAGACGTCACACCGGAGGACCACGGCGTTGACGAACATGCCGACGACGTTCTCGATGTTCCGGACACCCGCCCGGGCCGCGAACGCCGAACCGATGCACAGGTCCTGCTCGCCGGTATAGCGATGCAGCAGCGTGGCGAAGGCGGCGAAGAGGGCGTTGAAGAGCGTCACGCCCTCCCGCTGGCAGAACGCGCGCAGGGCGCCGGGCAGGGCGGGCGGCAGCTCCAACCGGAGCAGGTCGCCGTTGAAGGTCTGCACGCGGGGGCGCGGATGGTCGGTGCGCAGCGGCAGGACCTCCGGAGCCCCCGCCAGCCGCTTCCGCCAGAAGTCGAGCTGGGCCTTCATGGCCGGACCCTCGAGCGCCTCGCGCTGCCACGCCGCGAAGTCGCGGTACTGCACCGGGAGCTCCGGGAGCGGCGAGGGCTCTCCGCGCAGATACGCGTTGTAGAGCGCGTCCAGCTCCCGCATCAGCACGGAGAAGGACACGCCGTCGTGGACGACGTGGTGCTCCACGAGGACCAGCTCGTGATCATCCGGAGCCAGCCGGACGACGGTCCAGCGCGCGAGCGGCGGCTCGAAGAGGGACAGGGGTCGCCGCAGCTCCTGGCGCAGGGCCTCTTCACGCCGGTGTTCCCGCTCGGCCGAGGGCAGTCCGGACAGGTCGATCAGCGGGACCTGCACTGGAGTCACAGGGAGGACGCGCTGCCACGGCCGGCCGTCGATCTCCTCGTAGGTCGTCCGCAGCAGCTCGTGGCGCCGGGTGATCTCCGTCAGCGCGCGTTCGAGCACCGCCAGGTCCAGCCCACCCAACACGCGGAGCGTCGTCTGCGCCTGGTAGGAGATGCTGCCGGGGGACAGCTTCTGGAGGAACCAGACCTGCTCCTGCTGCACGGACAGCGGTGCCCGTTCAGGGTCCGCGACGCGGACCACGGGCGGCAATGCGTCCTTCGCGGGAGCGGCCCGGCGCGGCTCCAGCAGGTTCGCCACCTGGGAGACCCGGCGGTGCGCGAAGAGCTCCGTCAGCGACAGCGGGAGCCCCAGCACCTCCGCGACTCGCGCGGTGATCCGCGTGGCCAGCAGCGAGTGGCCACCGAGTTCGAAGAAGTCGTCCTCGATGCCGATCCGCTCCAGGCGCAGCTCCTCCTGCCACACCTGCACGAGTCCATGCTCCAGCTCCGAGCGGGGCGCGACGTAGGCGCTGCTCCGAGTCGCGTGGGCGTCAGGCGAGGGAAGCGCCTGGAGGTCGACCTTGCCGGTGGGGCCCAGGGGTAGGGCGTCCACGACGATGAAGGTCCGGGGGAGCATGGCCTCGGGGAGCCAGGCCCGGAGGTGCTCGCGGAGCTGCTCCGTTCCGGGGACGGCCCGAGCGTCCTTGGGCGCGAACCACGCCACGAAGAAGACGTCCTGGCCTTCGGTCCCATCGGTGCTCCGCGCCAGGACGTGCGCGGCCCCGACGTGCGGATGGGTCAGCAGCGCGGCGGTGATCTCCGCGGGCTCGATGCGGATGCCTCGGACCTTCACCTGCCGGTCGGAGCGGCCATGGAACTCCAGCGAGCCATCTGGCAACCGGCGGCCCAGGTCCCCCGTGCGATACAGCCGTTCGCCGCCAAACCGGGAGAAGGGATCCGGAATGAAGCGGTCCGCGGTCAGGTCCGGCGTGCCCACGTAACCGCGAGCCAATCCGGGGCCGCCGATGAACAGCTCCCCGGTCTCGCCATCCGCCATGGGTGTCAGATCCGGACCGAGGACGTGCACCTCCACGCCGCCGATGGGCCGGCCGATGGACGGCAGCCGTTCAACGGCCGATGCGTCACCGGGAGGGACGACACCGGACGTGCTGTAGATGGTGCACTCGGCGGGGCCGTAGCCGTTCACGAGTTGGAACGGCAGCCCGGGCCCGGGGTGCAGGTGCAGCCGGTCGCCGCCGGTGAGGATCAGGCGCAGGGCACAGGACTCGGGCCAGGACAGTGGGAGGACGCGCTCGGCCAGCGGCGTGGGCAGGAAGACGCAGGTGATGTCCCGCGCCAGGAGCCAGTCCTGCAGCCTCTGGGGCGACAGGCGGGTCTCCTCGTCGGGCGGCAGCTCCAGCCGAGCCCCCGCGGCCAGTGACGGCAGGAGCGTCATGACGAACGCGTCGAAGCTGGCCGAGGCCACCACGCCAATGCGATCCGCGGGCGACAGGCCGGACGCGCCGAGGTGGTACCCGGTGAAGGCGGACAGCGCCCGGTGGCTGATCATCACGCCCTTGGGCAACCCGGTGGAGCCCGAGGTGTGGATCACGTACGCGAGGTGATCCGGCTGAACGGTGACGCCCGGGTTCACGTCCGGGAACGCCTGGAGCGCCAGGGCCTCGGGAGCCAGGACCTGGAGGCCGTCCGCCGCGAGCCGCTCCACGACCGGCCCCGTGCCGATGACGAACCGGGCCCCCGCGGAAACGGCCACGTAGCGCAGGCGTTCAGGAGGGGAGGACGGGTCCAGGGGAAGCCAGGCCGCTCCGGCCTTGAGGACGCCCAGGACGGACGCGACCAGCTCCGCGCTTCGCGGAAGGCAGACGCCGACGAGGACATCCGGTCCGGCGCCCCGGGCGATCAGCGCATGGGCCAGGCGGTTCGCCTGGGCATTCAGCGCGGCATGGGTGAGAGAGCGGGCCCGGGAGGCGACGGCGATCTGGGAGGAAAGTTCGGTCGCTCGTCGCTCGACGAGCTGGTGGACGGGGGGCAGCAAGAATCCTCCAACCGGCGCCACGCCCGTCCTAAGAGAATCAGGCGTTTAGCGGAGCTAGGCCGTTTTCAGGATTTTACATGACCCGGTGAAACACCGTGAGACATGTCCCCTCACCAAGCAGTGCGGATCCACCCTGTTGGGTCGCCCTCAACGCAGCCAGGGCAGCTTCGTGACCGGCAATGTCGCGGCTTCGGAGAAGGGGAGCAGCCAGGCGCGGCGACTGAGCTTCACGCCTCGGACCGTTTCGTCGCCCGAGCGAGCGCTTCGACCATGCGCGGTCCGGTCGCGAAGCCGCTCGCGAGCACTTCGAGGCCGGCGCCGCCACGGTAGAGCACGGTGGGAAACCCGCTCACGCCCAGGGCCCTGACCGCCTGGAACTCGTTCGCCGTCGCCCGCTTCGCGTCCGCGTGGTCGAACCGGTTCAGGAACGCCCTGAAGTCGAGGCCGTGCGCGGCGCAGATGCTTTCGTAGAAGGGCGCCACGGTCGGGTCCTCCGCCTGGGCGTAGAACTTCCGCTGGATGGCGGCAAACACCTCGTACACTCGCGTCTCGGGTCCCGGTAACTCCGCGAGCATCTCGCGCATGACGAGGAACGCGCGGCACGCAGGCTCCGTATCGTAGTTGAACGCCGCCCGGTCGAGGAACCGGGTGGAGAACGGCTGGCCAGTGCGCGCGGCAACCTCTTCCCAATGGTGGCGCAGGAAGCCCTTGAACCGCTCGTTCCAGGGATCCCCGCCTCCCGCACGGAGCCCGCCCACCAGGACGCGGAAGGGGATGCCCCTGCGGTTTGCCTCCGCCTCCAGTTGGAGA
This sequence comes from Corallococcus sp. AS-1-6, assembly GCF_020037015.1. Classification (GTDB taxonomy): domain Bacteria; phylum Myxococcota; class Myxococcia; order Myxococcales; family Myxococcaceae; genus Corallococcus. Next base: position 24,497 of record NZ_JAIQDE010000014.1, read on the forward strand.
AAGCCGGGCGAGCCTCCCCAGCACCAGGAGCACATCGGGTCCCCCACATAGATCACCTCTCCCACGGGCCCCTCCGCGTTCGGCCCGGCCCTCTTCGGGGCCGCGCCGGGGAGCGCGCATGCCCCGGTCTCGGGATCACACAGCGCCTGCGCGTCAGAGGGCGTCTCGTTCTCGTTTCTGGGGGGCTTCATGGCCAGCTCCTGGTGACGGTCGTTGCCACGCCCGGAGAGATAGCCCCAGCCCCCTGCGTTGACGACTCGCGTAGACGCGCACAGCATGTGCGTTCATGCACATCGCCTGGGACGACCTGCAGACCGTGGAGGCGCTGGTGCGCACGGGGAGCGTCGTGGGCGCGGCGCGCGAGCTCTCGCTGCGCCACTCGTCCATCTCGCGGCGTGTGGACGCCCTCGAGCGCGCGCTCGGGGTGCCGCTCTTCCTGCGTGGGGCGACGCTGCGCCCGACACCGCTCGGGCTCGCCATCGCCGAGCGCGCGGGCCGCATGCGCCCCCTTGCCGTGGATGTGGGGGGACTCATCGAGGAGCAGCGCCGGGCGCGCGCAGGCCAGATCGTCATCACCACGAACGAAGTGCTGGCATCCCTGCTGTTCGGCGCGCTGCGCACGTGCGGCTTCACACAGCGGGTCCAGGTGCGCATCTCCGAGAGCGAGCTGGCGCTGGAGCCCGGGGTGACGGACCTGGCCTTGCGTCCGAGTCACACGCCGGGCGGGGCGCTGCGGGGCCAGCAACTCGGGAGGCTGCGGCTCGGAGTATTCCGGGCGCGGGCCGCCAGGCCGGCCCCGGCGGCCTGGGTCCTGCCATCCGAGAACCTGCGCACCCGATCCTCCATGCGCTGGTGGAAGGCGGTCCCCGAGGACGCGGAGGCCCTCGTGGAGTGCGACACGCTGCTCGGCATCAGGGACGCTTGCGTCGCGGGCCTGGGGCGGAGCGTGCTCCCGGCGCTGCTCGCCGAGGGGGACCCGCGACTGGTGCTGGAGGAGAAGCTCCCGGGCGGCCCACCGGTATGGCTGCTGTCCGCCGCCACCCGGCGCGCAGACGCGGCCCTCCGGAGGGCTCGGGAGTCACTCTCGGAAGCCCTCCGGAGCGCCCCGGGCGTGTGGGAGGACTGAGGGCCTCGTTCAGCCCGGGCCCCCAGCCGACGCCCGGTCCGCGATTCAGCTTTCCGCGCTGGCCTCCGGATGCTCTTCGCTGCACACCTGCGGGACGTCATCAGCCTGGAGTGCTTCGCCCGGCATCACCGACGCCGAAGGCTCGGTGGGGGCGAAGACACCCGAGGCGCACTCGACGATGTTCCAGTCCGCGCACGTGGCCCACCGGTTGTGGAAGGCACACGGGTAATCGCAGGTCTTGTCCCAACAGATGTCATCGCACTGCGGCGGCAGGGCCAGGGCCGCGGTGGGTGCGAGGGTGAGGACCGCCGAAACAGCCAGCAGAGACTTCATCAGCTTGGGCATGTTTGCTCCGTTCGTGTGCACTGCGACCCCCAGGTGGATGCCCTTCCATCAGGAATGGGAAAGGCAAACATCCGGAGGGCCCAATTCTTAGCAGGAAAAACGGCGCCGGTTGGGCCATCGCTTCACAACAAGGACCGCAACAGCCCGGCGACAGCACCGCCCAGCACCAGCCAGGCCGAGTTGACCCGCCAGCGGAGCAGCAACGCGGCTCCGGCCACGGCCAGGGCCACCGTCCAGCCATCCACCAGGGCCGCGCGTCCCAGTTGCCAGGTCACCACGGCCATGAGCGCCAGCGAGGCCGCGTTGACGCCGTCGAGCACCGCGCCCGCGGTCCGCGACCGGCGAAGCCTGGGAATCAGAGGGCCGCTGAGCGCCACGAAGACGAAGGCGGGCAGGAAGATGCCCAGCGTCGCGAGACCGGCGCCGGGGGTTCCACCCACCAGGTAGCCGATGAAGGTCGCGGTGGTGAAGACCGGGCCCGGCGTGAACTGGCCCACGGCCACCGCGTCCAGGAGCTGGGCCTCGGTGAGCCAGCCCCAGCGTTCCACGAGGTCCGCCCGGAGGAAGGCCAGCAGGACGTAGCCGCTGCCGAACAGGACGCTGCCGACCTTGAGGAAGAACAGGAAGAGGCCGCCAAGGCTGAACGGCACGGCGGCCGTGGCAGCCATGGCCGTGACACCGTGGAGGGCGAACGGCGTCAGCGCGACCGTCGACCTGGACGCGGGGGACGCCCGAAAATGGGTCCAGGCCGCCAGGGCGCCACCGGCCAGGGCCAGGATGAGCAGCTCGTTGGCGCCAAGGGCGCTCGCCACGGTCGCGGCAATGGCCACGGCGACCCGGGGGCGCGTCGTCAGGGCCGTCTTGCCGAGTCCCCAAAGGGCCTGGAGGACCACGGCCAGGATGACGGGCTTCACGCCGTACAACAGGGCGTCGACTTGCGGCAGGGTGCCAAAACGCACGTAGGCCCATGCCGCCGCGAGCGTCAGGAGCATCGCCGGGACGATGAAGCACACGCCGGCGACGATGAGCCCTGGCCAGCCCGCACGCCGGTGGCCCAGGTGGATGGCCAGTTCGGTGGAGTTGGGACCGGGGATGAGGTTCGTGGCGCCCAGCAGGTCGAGGAACTCTTCACGGGGCAGCCAGCGGCGGCGCCGGACGACCTCGTCTTCCATCATGGCGATGTGGGCAGCAGGGCCCCCGAACGCCGTCAGCCCCAGCCGGAGGAAGACCCGCGCGATCTCACCAAGCGAGCCCCGGGCAACGTCGTGGGAATGCGTTGAGTCCATGCGCCGCGGGAGCCTCGTGATGAACCGGAACCGACGGAATCGCGGCGGATGGTGCCACGGCGCCAGGGAGGGGATGGGCCTCGATGAACCCCACCCAGGACCCCAGAGGCTCAGTTTACATAACGCTTCTTATCAGACGCTTCGACCAGGGGTTCCCCAAGGATTCCAGGCGCTTCCCCGGCCACCCAAGTCCTCCCTGGACGTCCGCGCAACCGGCCCATCCCCGGCCCGTCGGCCACCAACCTCCGGCCGCCACGCCGTGGAATCTCGTGCTTCCCGAGTCCGGGTCCGGAACGTACCTTGCCGCCCCATGCGCCTCTTCCGACGAACCGGACTCGCCGCGCTGTGCGGCCTCACCGCGGCCCTGCTCACGGGCTGTCCCGAAAAGACGTCCCAGGCCCCCGTGGATGGCGGCGTCACCGGCGCCACGGCGGCCCCGGACTCGGGCCCCGAGGCCGTGGCCTTCACGCTCCAGTACCAGGCGCCGGATGGCGGCTCCGCGCTCATCCCCCTGGCCCTGGAGGAAAAACCGCTCGTGGAGCCCACCTCCGACCTGGAGCTGCGCAGCACCCTGGGCCTCAAGAACTACCGCGTCCGGCTCATGGACGAAGCCGACCGGGCCATGGTCTCCGACGACTCCGTGTCCGAGGCCGATGACGGCCTCGTGTACCGCATCCACCTGCCGCAGCCCCTCAAGACCGGCTACTCGTACACCCTGGTCGTCGACTCGCAGACCGGATCGTCGTTCCAGGACTCGCGCGGCCGCGACGTCGAGGACCTCCGGGCCTCGTTCCAGATCATCGGCGACAAGGAAAAGCCCAAGCCGCCTCCGCCGCCCGCCAAGGGCGGCAAGAAGCGGTCCAAGTAGCCGTCATTCCTGGGTTTCTGACTGCCCCGGCGCCTGATCCGGCAACGGCTCGGGCGTGGCCGGCGCCGGGGTCGGCAGGTTCAGCGCCGTGCGCAGCTCCCGCAGCTTCGCCTGGATGAGCCGCATGTTCCCCGGGCCCATCCGCAACAGGTGCTTCTGGGCCTTGCTCAGCCCCTCCAGCTCCGGCGACGCATAGACATACAGCGCGCCCTTGGGCTCCACCTCCACCGGCCCCTTCGGCACCGGCACCGCCAGCAGGTGCTGGATGGCCCGGCCGAACGCCGTCTCGAAGCCCTGGTCCGGCGGCGCGATCTCCCGGTACGCCTGGTCGATGAGCGGCTTCAGCTCCCGGTACATCATCGCCGCGCCGGACGCGTCCAGCGACCCCAGCACCCGGGCCACCAGGTCGTAGCGCGCGTAGCTCTGCGGCGCGATCTCCGAGCGCCCGTTCGCCCCGGCCGCGCCCACCTGGAACGCCCCCACGGGCGCCATGAACGACAGCGACGCCCGGGGGCTCTCACCGTCGGCGATGTTGCTCACGGACGCGGTGAACCGGCGCGCCAGGTCGCGCTCCTGGAGCCACTTCGCCAGCTCCGGGTCCACCGACAGCTTGCCCACCAGGTCGCGGATGCGTCCGTCGCTCTCCGGCAGCGACACCTCCGCGGGCACCTCCGCCACGCCCGCGTCCACCACGGGCGGCGCCGTCACCACCGGCGGCGCCTCCGACTGGCGCCTCAAGCCGAAGTACGAACCCACCACCCCCACGACCATCAGCGCGACCAGGATGCCCAGGACCTTGCCCCGCGACGGAGCCTTCGGCGGCTCGGCCTCCGGCGGCGGTGGGTTTCCTCCAGGGGCCGGGTTCACGAAATTCGGATCACTCATGGTCCCGGACCTTACAGACAGGCCTCCGAGCCATTCCACGCGCGCGTGAACAATCCACGCCGTCTGTGTTCACCGCTCGGAGAGGACCTCGTCCGGCAGGCGCCAGAGCTGGCCATCCTCCGGCGACAGGAGGAAGCCGCCAGGCAGCAGGTGCACCGACGTGACAGCCTCCGTGGACAGCGGCAGCTCCCACGCGCACACGGGCCGCAACGTGAGCGGGTCCAGTTGAAGCAGGTACCACTCCCCCGCCTCCAACAGGTCCTCCACCGCCACCAGCACTGCGTGCGCCATCACCAGGCCGGTGTACCCCGTGGCGAGCGTGCCCTGTTCCGGCAGCAGGAACTCCGCCGCCAGCGTGGCCTCCGGGTACGTCCAGCGCCGCACCCAGGTGCCGCCCACGCCGATGAAGCCCGAGCCGTCCGGAAGGAACCCCGCCGGATAGAACGGCGCCTCCACCGAAGCCACCGCCGCGCCACGCACGAGCCCCGTGTCCCCACGCTCCACGAACGTGAGCCACGTGCCCTCCTGGCCCAGGCTCACCGACACGCCCATCACCGGCAGGCGCGGATGCGGCATCCATTCGTGCAGCCCGTCCAGGTCGTCCTCGCCCAGCGCCGGCGTGTCGAGTTGGAGCCCCGCCTCCGTCCCCGCCACGTCCGATAACGTTCGGGCATCCAGGACGCGCACCGCCGCCCGGCCGTCCTGGAGACCGCTTGCCCAGAGGCCCTCGCCGGTGACGTCGAACCCCAGGGCCTGCGTGTGCCGCGTCCAGGCCCGCGCGGGCGTCTCCACCGGACCGCCCTCCGGCGCCCGGCCCACCACCTCGATGCGCCCAGGCCCCAGCACCGCCGCGCACCGGAGCGACGGATGCAGCGCCACGAGCCCCGTGGCCCGAGGCAGCTCCAGCGCGCGCCCCGGAGGCCAGGACTCCCGCGCCTCGAGCACGGCCAGGCGCCGCGTCCCCAAGGCCAGCCCCACCGCGGCGCTCGAGCCCGAGCCCGTGGGAGGCAGCACGAAGCCGTCGCCCGCCCACTCCGCGTCCGTCACCGGCAGCGTCGTGACGCGGGTGAGCGCCACGCGGCGGCTGGGAATGCCCCACGGCGTGCCGGGCCTCGGCCGGCCAATCCAAGGCACGACCTGGCCGCTCAGGAATCCTGCTCCATGGCCCGCACGCGCGCGAGCGTGTCCACGTCGCGCTCGGTGGGGCCCAGCTCCAGGAGCAGCCGGCTCACGTCGTACAGCAGGTCCCCGCGCTCGAAGACCTTCAGCCGGGGGACGTCCAGGTTCAGGTCGTCCGCGCCCTTGTTGTACGTGAGGTCCATCAGCGACCGGAGCTGGAACGAGTCATAGAGGTTGTACTCGACCAGGTAGCGCAGGGCCTCCACGTCGCCGCGCCGCAGGTACGCGCGCCACAGCAGCACGGCGTCGTAGCCGTTGACGCCCTTCAGGTGCGGCGGCCGGCCCACGCCCAGCTTGTCCTCGATCTCCTTCAGCCCGCCGCCCATCCCCAGCCGCCGCGTGACGAAGCGCAGGTCGATGTGCGCCTCCGGCACCGGGAAGTTCTTCTCGCCGAAGTAGTCCCTCAGCACCGGCACGTCGAAGCACGAGCCGTTGAACGTCACCCACAGCCGCCGCTTCCCCAGGGCCTCCGGCAGCGCGTCCATGTTCCGGCCCTGGATGAAGACGCGCAGCCCCGCGGCGTCGAACAGGCTCACCACCGTGGGCACCTGCGTCTTGCTGCCGTCCGTCTCGATGTCGAAGTAGACGGCGTCGTCCTGGAACTCCGGGAACAGGCGCCAGTGCTCGCGCGGCGGCACCATGCGCGCCAGGTCCTTCAAGTCGCGCCGGGCCAGCGCCGCCCGCGCCTCCGCGATGCGCTCGCGGGCCACCGTGTCCGCCTTGCGGCTGATGACGATGCCGCCGTCCGGGAAGTCATCCCAGGTCCGGATGCCCTTGGACCACAGGTCCTTCTCGCGCCACGGCCCCACGCCGGGGATGAGCTGGAACGTGTGCAGCAGCATCAATCGAGCGCACCCAGCCTTCCCGCCAGCAGGTCGTCCAGGAGCGGCACGTCCGCCTCGCAGAACGGCAGCGCCTGCATCTCCGTGGGCGTGTGGAACGCGAGCTGGTGCGCGCCCAGCGGCTTGGGCTCACCGGACACCAGCGTGGCCGCGAACAGCACCAGCTCCACCGTGAGGTCCGGGTACGTGTGCCGGCCCTCCCACAGGCGGCGGCCCACCGACAGCTCCACGTCCAGCTCCTCGCGGCACTCGCGCGCGAGGGCGGCTTCGTCCGTCTCGCCCGCCTCCACCTTGCCGCCGGGGAACTCCCAGAGGAGCGCGCGGCTCCCACCGGGGAGGCGCTGCTGGACCAGGTACCGCGGCCCGCCGTCTTCCGGACCGGGCCGGGGAATCAGCGCGGCCACCACCCGAACCGTCCGGGGCACGGCGCGCGTCACCCGCGCGGCCCCTTCTTCACGTCGTTCAGGTCCAGCGCGTACAGGTACGCGTTGTTGGACAGCACGTACACCCTCGAGCCCACCACGAACGGCGGCGCGGTGATGCCCACGCCCGGGTTCCACGCCATGCGCGACCTGCCCGTCGTCGGGTCCACGAACAGCAACGCACGCTCGTTGGGCACCAGGAGCATCCCCCGGGCCAACACCGGAGCGAGCGCCGTCCTGTCCTTGAGGGGGAGCGACCAGATGAGCTTCCCCGTCTCCCCCAGGTAGGCGTCCACGCGGCCGTCACCGGTGGCGAACAGCACCTCGCCGCGCGACAACAGCGACGTCAGGCCGCCCACGCTGGTGTTCCAGATGACGGCGCCGGAGTCCGCCTCCAGGGCGTACAGGCCGTTCTTGTACGACGCGACATACAGCCGCCCCGCCGAGTCGATGGCGGGCGTGGTGTCCACGTCCAGGAACTCCGTGCCCGCGCCCGACAGGGACTTCTCCCAGACGACGGCGCCGTCCTCCACCTTGAGGGCGACGAGGAAGCCGTCGGAGAAGCCGACGTACGCGGTGTCCTGGTCCACCCTCGGCGCGGAGGCGCCCCGGATGGTGAAGCCGGACGGCGGGTCACGCCGGTACTGCCACACCCACGTGCCGTCCGTGGCCTTCACCGCGAACACCGTGTCGGTGTCCGTGGACACCAGCACCAGGCCGTCCGCGAGCACCGGCACCGTGGCCAGGGACTCGTTGGTGGCGTACTTCCACTTCACCGCGCCGGTGCGTCCGTCCAGCGCGTACAGCACGCCGTCACCGCCCGGCACGTAGACGACGCCCTCGCTGACCAGGCCGCCCGCGAGCGCCCGGGCTCCGGTGCGCAGGGACCAGGACACCTTCCCGTCCGGCCCCACCGCGCGGACGTAGCCGTCGCGCGTCTGCACGATGACGTTCCGGCTCTCCGGGTCGTACACCGGGGAGGCGGGCTCGCGCGGCGAGTACTCCAGCAGCGGGACCTTGTCGACGAGCCCCGTCCACCAGTCCACCCGGAAGTAATCCACCGGCGGCTGACGGGGCGCCGCGGGCAGCTCCGGGTTGCCGTACAGCGGCGCCGTCGCGCACCCGGCCAGGAGCCCTGCCCCGGCCGCCATTCCCACCCACCGCTTCCACCGAGCAAGCCGCATGGTCATGAGCGCGCTACGGCTGCCCCGCGTCCGTGTCCGTCGCGGCGGGCGGCGCCGGCGTGGGCACCTTCACGCCCTCCGCGGCCAGCACCGCCATGCGCTCGGTGGCCTGACGGGCCGCGGCGCTGTTCGGGTGGTCCGTGGGGATCTTGGACAGCACCTGCGCGGCCTCGTCCTTCTTGCCCTGGAGGATGAGCATGCGCGCCTTGTGGTACGCGCCCATGCCGACCAGGTACTCGCCGGTGTCCGCCTTCTCCATCGCCTCGAAGGAGGTGATGGCCTGGGCGTAGTCGCCCTTGGCCTCGTAGGCGTAGCCCTGGCCCTCCAGCGCGCTCGCGCGCAGGGCGTCGTTCTCCGGGGCGCCCTTGAGGAAGACGTCCAGGGACGCCAGGGCGTCGTCGTTCTTGCCCAGCCGGAACTCGGCCTTGGCCTGCGGCAGGGCGGCCGTGGTCGCCGAGCGGGTGCCGCCGTGCTCCTTGCGGAAGGCGGCAAGCTGCTTCACGACCTCCTCGTCGCGGGCCTGCACCGTGGGGAACGGGGGCTCCGAGGCGGAGGGGTCCACCGGGTCCACGCCCGTCACGGGGCGCTCCAGGACGGTGAGGGCCTGGCCCAGGGCCATGGCGGCCTGCTCCTCGCCGCGCTTGGACACTTCACTGGCGATGCCCACGCCCACCGCGCCCAGCACCAGCACGCCCGCGCCGATGGCGAGGAACTTCTGGCGCTGCATCAGCCAGTCCCGCGCGTCCGCGCCCACCTTCTGGAAGGCGTCCGGCTGACGAAGCTCCTGCTGGCGAATCTTCTCGGTCTTCTGCTGGGCCACGATGAAGGGACCTCTCTCCGGCTCGACGGTGCTCTTCGCTCTGCTGGGAAAGCGGCGCACTGTAAAGAGCGCCCGCTGGGAGTGTCAACGCGCGAGCGCGGTCAGTCACGCCCCGCGCGCTTCCCACCCTTGCCGCCCTTCCCCGCCAGGTGCGGGTTCTTGCGGGCTTCGCGCTTGGCCTTGCCTGGCCGCTCGCGGAAGAGCAGGCGGATGGGGACCCGCAAATCGAACGTCTTGCGGATCTGGTTGGTGATGTACCGCTTGTACATGTCCGGCACGCCCTGCGGTTCGTTGCAGGTGAGGGTGAAGGTCGGCGGGGCCGCCGCCACCTGGGCGATGTAGTACAGGCGCAGCGGCTTGCTCTTCACGATGGGCGCCGGGTTGTTGTCCACCATGTAGTCCAGCAGCTTGTTGAGCTGGGGGGTGGGCGCCCGGAAGCGGAACTGCTTGGCCAGCTCCACCGCCACGTCCACGACCTTCTCCACCTTGGAGCCGTGCAGGGCGGACGTGAAGATGACCGGCGCGTAGCCCACGAACTTGAGGGCGATCTTGAGGTCCTCGCGGAAGGCCTCCTGGCGGCGCTTGTCCTCCGCGATGAGGTCCCACTTGTTCACCACGATGACCAGCGCGCGGCCCCGGTCCATGGAAAGGCCCGCGAGCTTCGCGTCCTGATCCACCGCGGGCTCGGTGGCGTCCATCAGCAGCACCGCCACGTCGCTGCGCTCCAGGACCTTCAGCGCCGCGATGACGGAGTACTGCTCCACCTGGTGCGCGATGGTCTTCTTGCGCCGGATGCCCGCGGTGTCCGTGAGGATGAGCGGGTTGCCCTTGTACGTGACCTCCGAGTCGATGGGGTCGCGCGTGGTGCCGGCGACGTCGCTGGTGACGACGCGCTTCTCCTTGAGGATGGCGTTGACCAGCGTGCTCTTGCCCACGTTGGGCCGGCCGATGATGGCCACGCGGATCTTCCCGTCGTCCGGCGGCGCCTCGGAGTCCTCGCCCTCCTGCTTCTCCGGGAGCTTGGACACCACGGAGTCCATCAGGCTGCCCATGCCCAGGTTGTGCTCGGCGGACATGGCGTTCACGTCGCCCAGGCCCAGGCGGAAGAATTCGCCGGCCAGCGACTGCATCTGCCCGGACTCGTTGTCCAGCTTGTTGGCCGCCACGACGACGGGCTTGCCCGCCTTGCGCAGGTAGTTGGCGACGGCCTCGTCCGCGGTCGTCATGCCCGCGCGGGCGTCCACCACGAAGATGATGACGTCGCACTCCTCCACGGCGAACTGCGCCTGCTCGCGCACCTGCTTGAGCAGCGTGTCCTTCTCACCGGGGACGAAGCCGCCCGTGTCGATGAGGGTGAAGGCGCGGCCCTCCCACTCCGCGTCGGCGTAGTGCCGGTCGCGGGTGACGCCGGGCTGGTCCTCGACGAGCGCGATGCGCCGGCCCACCAGGCGGTTGAACAGCGTGCTCTTGCCCACGTTGGGGCGACCGACAATGGCGACCAGCGGCTTCATGGAGTCTCTTTCGACGGCGACGACGACTTCGAAGGCAACGACGTCTGCGGCACGGACTTCAGCGGCGACATCACTCGTAACCCAGCTTCCTCAGGCCCGCGGCGCGCTCGCTCCAGCGGGCCTCCACGCGCACGCGCAGGTCCAGGTACACGTGCGCGCCCAGCAGGCGCTGCACGGACTTGCGCGCGTCCGTGCCGATGAGCTTCAGCATCTGCCCCTGCTTGCCAATCAGGATGGCCTTCTGGCTGTCGCGCTCCACGTAGATGGACGCCGCGATGCGGATGAGGCCGCCCAACTGGCCGGGGGGCGTACCCGGGCGCGGCTCGCGCTCGGACTCGTCGAACACGTCCACCAGCACCGCGGTGGAGTACGGGATCTCCTGGCGGCAGTGCCGCAGCACCTGCTCGCGGATGTACTCCGCCACCAGCACGCGCTCCTGCTGATCCGTGAGCATGTCCTCCGAGAAGAGGGGCTCGCCCTCCGGCAGGTGGCCCAGCACGACCTGGAACAGGTGCTCCACGCCGTCCTTCTCCCGCGCGGAGATGGGCACCACCTCCGCGAAGGGGAACTCCTGGCCGTAGAGCGCGATCAGCGGCAGCAGCTTCGACTTGGGGATGGAGTCGATCTTGTTGATGACCAGGAAGGTGGGCTTGCCCACCTTCTGCAGCCGCTCGAGGATGGCGCGGTTGCCCGGCGTCACGTCCAGCGTCTCGCCCTGGGGCGGCTCGATGAGGAAGAGGACCAGGTCCACCTCCTCGGCCGCGGAGAGGGCGGCCTCCACCATGTAGCGGTTGAGCTCTCCCTTGGCCTGGTGGATGCCGGGAGTGTCGATGAACGCCACCTGCCCTTCCGGGCGCGTCACCACGCCCAGGATGCGGTTGCGGGTCGTCTGGGGCTTCGGCGAGACGATGGCGATCTTCTCGCCCGTGAGGACGTTGAGCAGCGTGCTCTTGCCCACGTTGGGCCGGCCGATGAGCGCGGCGAAGCCAGCGCGAGGGGTCTTCTTCTGGGACTGGGAGGCCATACTTCCGGAGGTGATCGGTGGGCCTTCCGACTGCGACGGGAAGGCCCCGGGGGAACTGCCAGGGTACGGCGGCGGCGGACTGCCTTAAGACGGCCGCGCCGTGGAGATGGTCAACGTCTGGATGCGCACGTCCCGGCGGGGACGGTCGTTTGAATCCTTGGGAAGCTCGTTGGCGATGCGGTCCACCACGTCCTGCCCCTCCACCACCTCGCCGAAGATGGTGTACCGGTTGTCCAGGTGGGGCTGCGGCGCCGCGGTGATGAAGAACTGACTGCCGTTGGTGTTGGGGCCGGTGTTGCCCATGGCCAGCACGCCCTTCTTGTCGAAACGCCGGCCACCCTGGAACTCATCCTCGAAACGGAAGCCCGGGCCGTTGTTGCCCCGGCTGGTCGGGTCCCCGCCCTGGATCATGAAGTCCTTGATGCAGCGGAAGAAGAGCGTCCCGTCGTAGAGCGGGCGGCCGTGCTGGGGCTGGAACGTGATGGGGTCCGTCCACGGCTTCTCCCCCGTGGCCAGCCCCACGAAGTTCTCCACCGTCTTGGGCGACTCCTTGGAGAACAGGCGCACGACGATGCGCCCCTCCGTGGTCTGGAAGGTGCCGAACAACTCCGTGCCCGCGCGGGCCTGTTCCATGAAGCTCATTGCGGGGGGCTCTTGGGGGCGGCGGGCTTGGGCGCGGACGGCTTCCTGGGCGCCTTTTCACTCAGCGTCATCGTCTCCAGGACCACGGGCGTCTGCGGGCGGTCCTGCGCGCTGCGCGGCACGTTGCCGATCTTCTCCACCACGTCGTAGCCGGTGACGACCTCGCCGAAGATGGTGTGGCGGCCGGTGAGGTGCACGGGCGTGCCGGTGGTGATGAAGAACTGGCTGCCGTTGGTGTTGGGGCCCGCGTTGGCCATGGCCAGGATGCCCGGCTTGTCGAAGCTGCGGCCGCTCTGGAACTCGTCCGCGAAGCGGTAGCCCGGGTCGCCCCGGCCGGTGCCGGTGGGGTCGCCGCCCTGGATCATGAAGCCCGGGATGACGCGGTGGAAGACGGTGCCGGCGTAGAGCGGCTTGCCCTTCACGGGCTCGCCCGTCTTCGGATCCGTCCAGGTCTTCTCCCCCGTGGCCAGCCCCACGAAGTTCGCCACCGTGTTGGGCGCGTCCTTGGAGAAGAGCTTCACGGTGATGACGCCCTGGCTCGTCTTCAGGGTCGCGTAGAGGTCCTTTCCGGCCTGGACCTTCTTCGTCCAGGGCCCCGCGGCGGGCTCGGCGGCCAACGCCGCGACGGCGGCCAGCGCCACGGTGATACCGAGAAGACGGTGCATACGGGACAGCCTCCTGGGCAGGAAAGCGCGGACCCTACCCCCCACCCCCCTCCCGCTCCAAGGGCTTTCACGCCGGAGGGTCGTCCGGGGAAGGACCTCCCGGGACGGGCGCCACGACAGCCGGGGATGCCACGACAGCCGCCTCCGCCTTCAGGCGCTCCAGCGTGGTGCGCGCGGCTGCCTGCTCGGCCTCCTTCTTGTTCCGGCCGGTGGCCCGGGCGTACACGGCCTCCCCGATGCACACCTCCACCTCGAACACCTTGGCGTGCTCCGGGCCCGTCTCCGACACCACGCGGTAGCGCGGCGACAGCTTGAGCTTCTCGTGGGCCAGCTCCTGGAGGAGCGTCTTGTAGTCCAGGCGGCCCGCGCCGGAGGCCACCTCCTCCACCAGCTCCCCGAAGACGCGGTCCACCAGGGCCAGCGCCGGCTCCAGGCCGCCGCTCAGGTACACCGCGCCCAGCACCGCCTCCAGCGCGTCCGCGAGCAGCGAGTTCTTGTCGCGGCCTCCGGACTGGGACTCGCCCCGGCCCAGAAGGAGCAGCTCGCCCAGGCGCAGGCTCCGGGCCACGCGGGCCAGGCCCTCCTCGTGGACGACGCGGGCGCGCATCTTGGTGAGCTCGCCCTCGGGGACGCCGGGGCAGCGGTCCATCAGCCGGTGGCTCACGGCCAGGTCCACCACGGCGTCGCCCAGGAACTCCAGGCGCTGGTTGTCCTTGAGGTTCTGGTCGCGGTTCTCGTTGACGTACGTCTTGTGCGTCAGCGCCTCCAGGGCCAGGTCTCGCTTGGAGAACTGCACGCCCAGGCGTGCCTCCAGGGCCTGCACCCGTTCGGCCAGGGTCATCTTCTCCACGCGGCTCACTCCTGGGGTGCGTCCGGGCCCACGAGTCGCACGGCCTCCGGCGCGACCTTCAGCAGGTCCGCCACCAGTTGCACGACGCCGGGGAACTCATCCAGTTCGAAGCGGCCCGCCCACACCTTGCCCTGGGTGCCCGCCAAGAGGCCCCGGAAGGTGCGCCCGGCGATGCGCGCGGCGGCGAAGCGGAAGGCCTTGCCCTCCACCTGCAACTGCGCCAGCAGCTCCAGGCTGCTGCGCGGCGGCACCAGCGACTGCGGTCCGAACTTCTCCACGATCTCCACGAAGCGCACCGGCTCCGCGCCGGCCGCCACCTGCGGCGCGCGCGGCACGGGCTCCCCGAGCAGCGCGCCCAGGTAGCCCGTCAGCGCGGCCTTCTCGCGGAACTCGGACAGCTCGATGACGTGCCCGGCGGCGGTGGCCAGCTCCTCCCGGCCACGGATGGCCTGGGCGATGCGGAAGTTGCCCATCCGGTCCGCCACCAGCTTCACCGCGAGCTGCCCCTCCCGCACGTTCGTGGACAGCTCCAGCGACTGCGGATCCACGTCCGCGGGCAGGCCCAGCAACTGCAGCTCCTCCGAGCGGCGCTGCAGGTGGAAGACGTGGTCGCTGAAGGTGTCCAGCAGCAGCGCTTGCATCTCCTCCGCCGCGTCGATGGCGGACAGGAGGATGGGCGTCATGCCCACCACGGCGGGCGGCGCGATGGGGATGAGCCGGTCCCCCATCACCTGGAAGGTGATGTCGGTGATGAAGTCCCTGGTGATGGGGTTCACCAGGGACGCGGCCTCCAGGTCCAACACCACTTCGACGCCGGACGGCTCCTCACGGACCTGGAGCCCCAGCTCACGCAGCCGAGCGGTATCCATCAGGCCCCTTTGAAGGTCTCGCGGGCGATGATGGTGCGCTGGATCTCGCTCGTGCCCTCGCCAATCTCACAGAGCTTGGCGTCGCGCAGGTAGCGCTCCACGGGGAACTCGCGCGTGTAGCCGTAGCCGCCGTGGATCTGCACGGCCTTGTTGCAGCCGCGCATGGCCGCCTCCGACGCGAAGAGCTTCGCCATGGAGGCCTCCTCCGAGTACGGCTGCCCCGCGTCCGCGAGCCGCGCCGCCCGGTACACCAGCAGCCGCGCCGCCTCCAGCTCCGTCTTCATGTCCGCCATCATCCAGCGCAGGCCCTGGAACTCGCCGATGGGCTGGCCGAACGCGGTTCGGTCCTTGGAGTACGCCACCGACTCCTCCAGCGCGCCGCGCAGGAGGCCCACCGACAGCGCGCCGATGGTGATGCGGCCCTTGTCCAGGATCTTCAGCGTGTCGATGAAGCCGCGGTCGACCTCGCCCACGATGGCGTCGTCACCGACCTCCACGTTCTCCAGGATGAGCTCGGCCGTGTCCGACGAGCGCATGCCCAGCTTGCCGTGGATGGAGCGCTGGCTGAAGCCGGGGATGCCCTTCTCCAGCACGAAGGCGGTGATGCCCTTCTGGCGCTTCTCCGGCGACGTGAGCGCAAGCACCACGAACACGTCACCCACCGTGCCCTGGGTGATGAACATCTTCGCGCCGTTGATCACCCACTTGTTGCCCTTCCTCACGGCGGTGGTGCGCATGCCGGACGCGTCCGAGCCGGATCCCGGCTCGGTGAGGCCCCACGCGCCCAGCCACTCACCGGAGGCGAGCTTGGGCAGGTAGCGCTGGTGCTGCGCCTTGTTGCCGAAGACGCGCACGTGGCTGGTGCCCAGGCCGTTGTGGCTGGCCACCGTGAGCGCGAGCGAGCCGTCGTAGCGGGCGATCTCCTCCACGGCCACCGCCACGGCGAGCGAGTCCATGGCCGCTCCGCCGTACTCCTCGGAGACGAGCATGCCCAGCACGCCCAACTGCCCCAGCTCCTTCACCACCTCCATGGGGAACTTCTCGTCCTTGTCCCACTCGCGCGCGTATGGCTTCACGCGGCGTTCGCAGAATTCACGGAGGGAGGCCTGCAGGGCGCGGTGGCTTTCAGGAAGTTCGAAGTCCATGGTCAGGTGCGGAATCTAGAGCGTGAATGACGGGTGGGGAACTTCAGACCGGGTGGACACCGTGCTTCTTCTCCGCACGGGGCTGGAACCGGTCCGCATACAGTGAATAACGCTGCATCAATTCCCCGCGCAGGGAGTCGCCGGGGACCACGGCGTCGATGATGAGCTCGCTGGCCAGCTTGAAGATGTCCACGTCCTGCTTGTACTCGTCGCGAAGCTTCTGGACGAAGGCCGGCCGCTCGGCCTCCGGCAGCTCTTGAATCTTGTTGAAGTAGACGGCGTTCACCGCCGCCTCCGGGCCCATCACGGCGATCATCGCCTGGGGCAGCGCCAGGGTGGCCTCCGGGGCGAACCCGGGTCCGCTCATGGCGTAGAGGCCGGCGCCGTACGCCTTGCGCACCACCACGCAGATGCGCGGCACGCTGGCCTCCGACACCGCGGAGATCATCTTCGCGCCCGCGCGGATGATGCCCGCGCGCTCCACCTTGGTGCCGATCATGAAGCCCGGCACGTCCGCCAGGTAGAGCAGCGGGATGTTGAACGCGTCACACAGCCAGATGAACCGGGCCGCCTTGTCCGCGCTGTCCACGAACAGCACGCCGCCCTTGTACTTGGGCTGGTTCGCGACGATGCCCACCGGGCGGCCGCCAATGCGCGCCAGGCCGGTGATCAGCTCCTGCGCGAAGAGCTTCTTCACCTCGAACCAGCTTCCCTCGTCGATGAGCTCCGCGATGAGGGCGTGCATGTCGAACGGCTTGTTCTGATCCGGCGGGACGATCTCATCCACGCGCTTGCCGCTGTGCTTGGGCGCCTTCACCTCCACCTGGGGCGGGGCCTTGGAGAAGTTCTCCGGGAAGAAGGCCAGGTACCGCTTCGCCGCGGCGATGGCCTCCTGTTCGGTCTTCACCAGCACGTCCCCCACGCCGGACACGGAGCAGTGCATCTTCGCGCCGCCCATCTCCTCCAGGGTGACCTTCTCGCCGATGACCATCTCCGCCATGCGGGGGCTGCCCAGGTACATGGAGGCGTTGCCCTCCACCATGATGACCAGGTCGCAGAACGCGGGGATGTACGCGCCGCCCGCGGCGGACGGGCCGAAGAGCAGGCAGATCTGCGGGACGAAGCCCGACAGGTGAACCTCGTTGTAGAAGATGCGGCCCGCGCCTCGGCGGCCGGGGAACATCTCCACCTGGTCCGTGATGCGCGCGCCCGCGCTGTCCACCAGGTAGAGCAGCGGGCAGCGCAGCGCCTTCGCCGTCTCCTGGATGCGGAGGATCTTCTCCACCGTGCGCGCGCCCCAACTGCCCGCCTTCACCGTGGAGTCGTTGGCCATGATGGCCACCGCGCGGCCATCAATGCGCGCGACGCCGGTGACGACGCCGTCGGAGGGCAGCTCCGGGTCCAGGTTGTTGGCGAGCTTGCCGTCCTCCACGAAGGAGTCCGCGTCCACGAGCAACCGGATGCGCTCGCGCGCGAAGAGCTTGCCCGTCTCCGCGTTCTTCGCGTGGTACTTGGGCGCGCCGCCCTTCTCCACCTGGGAGAGCTTCTCGAGCAGTTTCTGATCTGAGGACATGGCCGCCGTCCCATACCAAGAAACCCCTGGCCTGGCTGCCTTCTTGCCGCGCCAGCCGCCAGCCGTGCCGTCCAGCGGACGACGCATGGGGCCACGGCGGAGCGCTTCGGGGGGTGTCGCATGGGGCTTCCCTGCCTACCTTCATGTCGCACGGGGGGTGTGCACCCAGGCGGGCCACGAACCACCCCGTGAACCGCATCCGGCCCAGGAGGGACCCATGTTCAGAGCGAAGAAGGCGACGTGGCAGGCGAAGGCTTTGGCCAAGAGCAAGCTGTACCGTCAGTTCCTGGCCCACCAGTTGCTCGACCAGCTCCCCGAGTACGCGGACAAGGCCGGCAAGGTGGCCCGGAAGTCCTGGGACCGCTTCGACCCGGACGACGCGCTGCGCTATGTGGGATTGACGACGTACAAGCCGGCGCGCGCGGGCCTGGGCGGCCTGGGGGCGTTCCTGCTGGGCGCCGCCGCGGGCAGCGTGGTGGCCCTGCTGCTGGCCCCCAGCCGCGGCACGGAGCTGCGCACCACCGTCAAGGACAAGGCGATGGGCTACATCAACAAGCAGGGCGTGAACATCGGCGGGGAGAAGACCGCGAGCGCCTGATGCCCGGCTGAAGTCGTGACGCAAGCAGGGGCAGCACGGCCCGCGGGCAACCGCGGGCCTGCCGCCCCTGTCGCTTTCGGGAGGCTCAGCGGCCTTTATAGACAGGGGGACGCTTCTCCGCGAAGGCGCGGAGCCCTTCCAGCCGGTCCTCCGTCTTGAGCACCTCCTCGTACTTCTTGAGCTCCAGCGCCAGCGCGTCCTCCAGCTCCAGGCCGGTGCCCTCGTCGATGGCATGCTTGGCGGTGGCCACGGCGACGGGGGCGTTCTCCACCACGGCCTCCGCGAGCTGGAAGGCGACCTCCAGCAGGTGCCCTTCCGGGGCCAGCCGGTTGACCAGGCCGATGGTGAAGGCCTCCGCCGCGTTCACGCGCCGGGCGGTGAGGATGAGGTCCTTGGCGCGCCCGGGGCCGATGAGCCGCGCGAGCCGCTGGGTGCCGCCGCCGCCGGGGATGATGCCCAGCTTCACCTCCGTGAGGCCCATCTCCGTGGCGGGCGAGGCGACGCGCAGGTCGCACGCCAGGGCCAGCTCCGTGCCGCCGCCGAAGGCCGCGCCGTTGATGGCGGCGATGAAGACGCAGTCGCTCTTCTCGATGGAGCGCAGGGTGACGCGCAGGCCGTTGAGGAAGGCGCGCACCTCGTCCTCCGACATGGTGGTGCGCTCCTTGAGGTCCGCGCCCGCGCAGAAGGCCTTGTCGCCCGCGCCGGTGAGGATGACGGCGCGCACGGCGCGGCCGGAGGACACGCGGGACACGAGCGCGTCCAGTTCCTGGTGCATCGCGCGGCTGATGGCGTTGCGGCGGCTCTCCCCGTCGATGGTCCAGATCTCGATGGCCCCTCGGGCCTCGACCTTGAACTCCGGCATCTTCGCTCCCGGTGACGGGCCGCGGTGGGCGGCCCGCGTGAATGGCGCGCAGCCTGAAACCTGTTCACCCGACTGGCAAGCCGTAAACGGATAGGATCCTGCCCATGCCTTCGTGCTCAACGACGAAACGCCCGTGGCGGTGGCTGCCCGGCCTGCTCACCGTGTCCGCCCTGCTCGTGCTCGCCCTGCCGCTCGTGGCCCTGGCACGCGGCGGTGGAGGCGAGCACTACACGTCCGGCCGGGACCGCGGCAACGGCGGTGGCGGAGGCGACGGCCTGCCCCTCTGGCTGATCTTCGATCTGATCCGCCTGCTCTTCCTCTACCCGAAGGTGACCGTCCCGCTGCTGATCATCGCCGGCGGAGCCTGGTGGCTCTACAAGCGCAACCTGCACCCGGACGCCACCACCCGGCGCGCGTTGGATCAGCGTGAGGCGGAGGCGCGCACGGAGGTGTCCGGCCGCGACGTGCAGGGCTGGGTGAACGCGCTGAAGCTCAAGGACCCGTCCTTCGAATTGGAGCCCACGCTGGAGAAGGTGCGCTGGCTCTTCCTCGATCTGCAGAAGTCGTGGTTCCGCCGGGACATGACGCCGGTGCGCCCCTTCCTGTCGGACGCGACGTGGCAGCGCTTCAACGTGCAGTTGGCGCTGATGCAGGCGCAGGGCGTGCGCGACGCGCTGGCGGACATGAAGGTGCTGGACGTGCAGCTCATCGGCCTGCACCAGACGCAGTGGTACGACAGCATCCACGTGCGCGTGCGCGCCAGCATCCGCGACACGGACGTGCCCGCGAACCAGACGGACGCGCAGGCCATGGCCGCGGCGAGCAAGGTGGCCCCGGAGGTGTTCACGGAGGTGTGGACCTTCGTGCGCAAGCCGGGCGCGCAGACGCGCATCGGCGAGGACCTGTTCCAGGGCAAGTGCCCCAACTGCGGCGCGCCGTACAAGGGCGGCGCGTCCAACACCTGCGAGTTCTGCGACGCGGTGGTGAACTCCGGCAACTACGACTGGACGCTGTCTGAGATCACGCAGGGCGTGGAGCACGTGCGCCACCACAAGCAGGTGGACGGCCTGATGCAGGCGCGCGAGGCGGACCCGGCGCTCAACCTGGAGATGCTGGAGGACCGCGCGTCGCTCCTGTTCTGGAAGTGGATCGACGCGCAGAGCCGCAACGAGCCGCAGCGCCTGTCCAAGGTCGCCAACGCGGACGCCCTCACGAAGCTGGACGCGGAGCTGGGCCAGTTGGCGAAGCAGGGCCGCCGCCGCGTCTTCCTGGAGTGCGCCGTGGGCGCGGTGGACGTGCGCGCGCTGGAGGTGCACCCGGAGTCCTTCGACGAGGCGCAGGTGGAGATCCGCTGGAGCGCCCGCATGGGCGTGGGCCCGGCGAACGAGCGGCCCCCCAGCCTGCCCACGGTGCCGCAGCGCTGGGTCTTCACGCTCCTGCGCCGCCACGGCGCGAAGACGAACACGGACACCGGTATGTCCACGGACCGCTGCCCGCAGTGCAACGCGCCCACCACCAACAGCGCGGCCAACACCTGCGAGTTCTGCGGCACGGTGCTGGGCAACGGCGAGCGCGACTGGGTGCTCGCGTCCGCCCTCCCCTTCGAGTCCTGGAACGTCCACCACGCGCAGCGCACGTCCCGGAACGTGGCCCGCTACCAGGAGGCCCGCCGCGCCGAGCGCGGCACCGTGGCGCCCCCGCCCGTGGACGTGGGCGGCCATGCCGTGGGCGACGGCGACGGCGACCGCGTGGTGACGGACGTGAAGGAGCGCGAGCGGCTGCTCTACATGATGGCGTCCATCGCCGCCGCGGACGGTGAGGTCTCCAACGCCGAGCGCCGCCTGCTCAAGCTGTGCGCGGAGCGCTGGAGCGTGTCGTGGGCCAACGTGGAGATGGCCCTCAACGCCGGGCCGCAGCTCTTCGAGCGCCTGGTGCCGCGCGGCAGCCCGGAGGCGGAGGTGTTCCTGCGCCACATCGTGGAGATGGCGCTGGTGGACGGCCGCATCGACCGCAAGGAGCGGCGGATGCTGCAGATCGCCGCCCAGCACCTGGGCCTGGAGGAGAAGCTCCCGGCCCTCCTCGGTGACCACTGAAGCTCAGGTCTGCGCGCGGCGGGTGGCCTTCTTGTCCCGCTCGCCGAGCGCGGCCTGGAGGTACTTGCCCGCGAGCTTCCGGCCGATGAGCTCCTGGGCGATCTCCCCGGCCTCCACCAGCTTGTCCAGGTCGATGCCGGTGTCCACGCCCATGCCGTGGAACATGAAGACGGCGTCCTCGGAGGCCAGGTTGCCCGCGGCGCCCGGCGCGTAGGGACAGCCGCCCAGCCCGCCGATGCTCGCGTCGAACGTGGTGACGCCCGCGGACAGGCCGACGAGCGCGTTGGCCAGCGCGGTGCCGCGCGTGTCGTGCAGGTGCAGCGCCAGGGTGTCCACCGGCATGTGCTGGAGCAGCGCCGCGAGGATTTCCTCCGTCTGCCGGGGCGTGCCCACGCCGATCGTGTCGCCCAGGCTCAACTGGTAGATGCCCGCGTCCACCAACTGACGGCAGATATCCACCACGCGCTCCACCGGGACGTGGCCCTCGTAGGGGCAGCCCCACACGGTGGACAGGTAGCCTCGCACGCGCATGCCGGCCTTGCGGGCGGCGGCCGTCACCTCCTTCGCGCCGGCCAGCGCCTCCGCGATGGTCTTGTTGATGTTCTTCTTGGAGTGGGCCTCCGACGCGGAGATGAACACCGCGGCCTCCTCCAGGCCCGCCGCCTGCGCGCGCTCCAGGCCCTTCAGGTTGGGCACCAGCGCGGAGAAGACGACCCCGGGGCGGCGGCCCACCAGCTTGAGCAGCTCCTCCGCGTCCGCCAACTGGGGGATCCACTTGGGTGACACGAACGACGTCACCTCGATGCGCTTCTCCCCCGCGGCGACCAGGGCGTTGATGAGGCGCGCCTTGTCGCGGGTGGGCAGCGTGCGCAGCTCGTTCTGCAGGCCGTCGCGGGGGCCGACCTCGTACACGTCGACCCGGCGGGGCAGTTGCCCCAGCAGGCCGACCCGCGTTCGCGATGTCTCTTTCGGATCCACTGGACGTGTCCCGGGCGCCGTCACCGGCGCCCGGCTCCCACGATGAGGTCGGTCGACTCGGGTGTCACCGGCGCGCCATCCAGACCGCCGTGCACCCACTCCACCGAAAAGCCCGTGCTTTCCAACAGCCCCTTCAGTTCCGCAAGAGGATAGTAACGAAGCGTGTACGCCGCTCGCAGGACGCGACCGTCAGGCAAGGTGAGCTGACGCTGCCCGACATCCCTTCCACGCGTCGCGTCGAAGCGGCTCTCCTCCTCCAGGAGACTCCCATCCGGTAACCGCTCGCGGAACGACGCGCCCGGACTTCCGGCCAGCCGCTCGTAGGGCACCGTCTGGAACACCAGCCGTCCGCCGGGCTTGAGCGCCCGCGCCACCTGGCGCAGCACCTGGACGTGCTCCGCGTCGCTGAAGGCGAAGAGTGTCGAATACCAGGCGTAGGCGCCCCCCAGGGTCGCGTCCTGGAAGGGCAGCGCCCGCAGGTCACCCCGCACGGCGGGAAAGCCGGGGCGGCGCAGGCGTAAGGAAAGCGGATCCAGCTCCAGGCCCACCACCCTGCCCGCGAGCGCGCCCGCCGCGTTGAGCCGCGCCGCGTGCCGGCCGTGGCCGCAGCCCAGGTCCACCACCGGGCCCTCCACGTCCGCGAACGCCCGGGACAGGTACTCCCCTTCCCGGGCCGTCACCGCCTCGGAGAGGAACGGCAGCGTGCTGCGCAGGTACAGCTCCCCGAAGAAGTCGCCCACGGCCGTGCGCGCCTCAGCGCTCGAGGGCGGGCAGCTTCTCGCGCAGGCGGCGCACGGCTTCGTCCAGCACGCCCTCCGTCTTGCAGAAGGCGAAGCGCGCGAAGCGCTGGCCCAGGTGCCGGTGCTCCGGGCCGTAGAAGACGCTGGGCGGGATGCCCGCGACGCCCACCTCCGTCACCAGGTGCCGGCAGAACGCGACGTCGTCCTCGAAGCCGTAGCCGCGGATGTCCGCGAGGATGAAGTAGCTGCCCTCCGGGGAGAAGGCCTGGAGCCCCGCCTCGCGCAGGCCCGTGAGCAGCCGCTCCCGCTTGGCGGTGTAGAGCGCCGTCAGCTCCTGGAAGTAGCTGTCCGGCAGCCGCAGCGCCACGGCCATGGCCGCCTGGAACGGCGACGCGGTGGCGAAGGTGACGAACTGGTGCGCGCGCTGCACCGCGTCCCGGAGCGGCGGCGGCGCGATGATCCAGCCGATCTTCCACCCCGTCAGGCTGAAGGACTTGCCCGCGCTGCTCACCGTCACCGTGCGGTCCGCGAGCACCGGCACCGTCGCCGCGCGGAGGTGCTTCGCGGGGGCGAAGACGATGTGCTCGTACACCTCATCCGCCAGCACCTTCACGTCGTATTCGGCGCAGAGGTTGCCCAGGAAGTCCAGTTCCTCGCGCGTGAAGACCTTGCCCGTGGGGTTGTGCGGCGAGTTGAGGATGAGCAGCCGCGTCTTGGGGCCGAAGGCGGCGCGCACCTCGTCCCGGTCGAACCACCAGGTGGCGTGCTCCGCGTCCGGCGGGCGCAGCGGCACGTAGCGCGGCGTGGCGCCCACGAAGGCGATGTTGGCGTCGTACGAGTCGTAGAACGGCTCGAAGGCGACCACCTCGTCGCCCGGGTCCACCAGGCCGAGGATGACGTCGAGGATGGCCTCCGTCGCGCCGCTGGTGACGGTGACCATGGTGTCCGGGTCCACGGCGTGGCCGTGGAAGCGCTGCGCGTGCTCCGCGATGGCGTTGCGCAGGTCCTTGGCGCCCATGCCGGGGGCGTACTGGTTGACGCCGCCCTGGATGGCCTTCCACGCGGCCTCCTTGACGGCGTCCGGCCCGTCGAAGTCCGGGAAGCCCTGCCCCAGGTTCACGGCCTGGTGCTTCAGGGCCAGCGCGCTGAACTCGGAGAAGACGGTGGTGCCGAAGCGGGAGACGCGTTGCGCGAGCACGGGCCGGCGGGACATGGGTCAGGCCTCTGGAGGCCAGCGCACGTCCACCCCGAACCCCGGGGCGACCGGCTGGCGGTTCAGGGCCGGACGATAGCGTCCGCGGGCACGGAACGCGCGCCCTGTTCCACCGCGCGCTGCCGGGCGGACCGGGACAGGGCCAGCGCCAGCCCCGTCACCACCAGCACCAGGGGGACCGCGCAGATGAGGTCGATGGCGTAGTGGAACCGCCCCGCCAGGGTGGCGAAGATGAGCCCCATGCCCGGCAGGAGCATCACCCAGAAGAAGCGCCGGGCGAACCGGAACGCGTAGAAGAGCACCACCAGCATCACCCCGGTGTGCCCGGACGGGAAGCAGTCCCGGGTGTACACCGGCGTGCGCATCATGGACTCCAGAAGCGGCGTGAGGATCCACCCCTGGGTGGCCGGACTGTCGAACGCGCCGATGAGGAAGTACCGGGGCCCCACCGCGGGCACCAGCGAGTACGCCGCGTAGTTGAAGCCCAGCAGCAGGCCCAGCCCCAGCAGGTACTCGTCGAAGCCGGGCGTGGCCCCCCTGCCCCGGGCGTACAGGTAGACGCCCAGCAGCAGCGGCCAGAGGAAGTGCCCGTAGTAGCAGAGCATCAGCACGTCGTTGGCCCAGGGCGGCACCACGTGCGCCAGCGCCACCGCGGCCTGGAAGCCGAACAGCTTCTGATCCACCGCGACGAGCTGCGCGTCCTTCAGCACCGGGTTCACCCAGTCCACGATGGGCCCCAGCCACCCGTGGGCCAGCGCCGACACCGGAAGGAGCCAGAAGTCCGCCACGATGGTGATGAGGTGGTAGCGCGGGAAGCGCGCCTCCAGCATGCGCATGGCCGGCAGGCCCAGCGCGAAGAAGAGGAAGAGGAGCGCGTTGCGGCCGGAGTGCGGCGCCCAGCGGGCCGGGCCCACGCACACCAGGGCGGCCACCGAGCAGGCCACCATGAGGACGAGGTCCACCTGCCGGAAGCGCACGAGCGCTTCGCCGGACGACGTCACGACGGGCCGCACGCGGCCTTCGCTGAATGACCAGATGCTCACGCCGATTTGCGCTCCCCCGGCGACTCGGCCGGCAGCTCGCCGGCCCCCCCGAGATTGAGGCTCCGCACCACCGCGCCCGACTCCGGCGCCACCGCGGACCGCCGCCCCTTCCACCGCTCCAACAGCGCCAGCATGGCCGGGAAGAACACCGTCGTTCCCAGGAAGGTGCTCACGACCCCCAGCAGCGCAATCTGTCCGATGCTGCGCAAGCCCTGATGGTTGGCCACGAGGAGCGCTCCGTAGCCCGCCGCGTTGGACAGGGTGGCCACCACCGCCGCGAAGCCGGTGTTGCGCACCACCCGGCCCAGCGACCCGGGGCCCTCCTCCTCGTACCGGTGGAACAGGTGCACCGAGTTGTCCACCGCGATGGCCAGCAGGTTGGGCAGCACCACCGCGTTGATGAAGTTGAGCTGGACGTCGAAGAGGTACATCCCGCCCGCCAGGCACGTCATGCCCAGGAAGAGCGGGCCCGCCACCAGCAGCGCGCGCTTGAGGCTGCGCAGGCTGGCGAGGATGACCAGGAACACCACCACCGCCGCGGACCAGAGGATGAACGGCCCGTCCCCGCGCACCAGCGAGAAGATGCGCGCGGCGATGCGGTTGCTGTCCAGCACCGCCAGGTCGATGCCCTTCGCCTTCGCCCCGGCCACCACCTCATCCAACTGCCCCGCCCAGCGGTGCAGGTCCTGCGTGTCGTAGTTGGACACGGACGGGAACAGCAGGAGGAACATCCCCTTGCCGTCCAGCGCCTCGAAGCGGCGGCGCGCCT
This sequence comes from Corallococcus sp. AS-1-6, assembly GCF_020037015.1. Taxonomy (GTDB): domain Bacteria; phylum Myxococcota; class Myxococcia; order Myxococcales; family Myxococcaceae; genus Corallococcus. The sequence goes on from NZ_JAIQDE010000014.1 coordinate 50,029, forward strand.
CCACCGGCAGCTCCTCCAGGCCGTAGGGCTTCGCGTCCACCATCTGGCGCAGGTCCTTCACGCGCGGGTCCTCCTGGGCGGACCTCGGCAGCCCGTCCAGCAGCGTCCGGATGCCGCCCATCTCCGCCTCGTGACCCGCCACGTCGGAGGGCACCAGGTCGCTCAACGACGCGGTGCGAAGGAACACGGAGTCGGCGCCGTTCCTCGCCTTCACCTGGGCGATGACGGCCTCCACCTCGCGGACCTGCTCCAGCGTGTCCACGGCGAGGATGGCGGGGTTGAGCGGCGAGCCGATCTGCTCCGTGATGTGGTCGTCCAGCCGCGACGCCGGCGAGTCCCCCTTCAGGTTGCGCAGGTTGGTCTCGAAGCCCAGCCGGGTCGCGATGCCCACCGAGTACGCCGCGAAGCCCACCACCGACAGCGCCACCGCGACGATGACGCCCGTGGGCCAGCGCCGCCACTCCTTCGCCGGGGCCTGCTCCACGACGGGCGCGGCGGGCTGGGCGGTGGACGCCGCATCGCGGCGGTACGGGCGGATGCGCTCCGCGATGGCCAGCAGCGACGGGCCCAGCGCGTACGCGGACAGCACCGCCATCAGCACGCCCACGCCCGCGAGCAGGCCGAACTGCTGGAAGGCGTGGAACTGCGCCAGCACCAGCACGAAGAACGCCGCCGCGTTGGTGAAGGCGGACGTGAGCGCCCCGCTGAAGGTGCCGCGCACCGCCGCCGTGAGCGCCTCCTTCACGCCGTGCCGCTCGCGCTCCTCCCAGTAGCGCATGGCCAGGTGGACGCCGTACTCGATGCCCAGGCCGATGAGGATGGCGACGAGGAAGCCCGTCACGATGTTGAGGTGGCCGATGGCGCCCTGCGCGAACGCGAACGTCAGCACCAGCCCCACCATCACCGGCACGCCCACCACCGCCAGCGCGGAGATGCGCCGGGTGGCCAGCAGGATGAGCCCCACGGCGATGAGCGCGGACAACAGGCCCGCGTTGGACAGGTCGCGGCGCATCACCGCGTCCTCCTCGATGCGGTTCTGGAAGTTGCCCGTCGCCTCCAGCGTCACGCCCGGGTACTGCTCCGCCGCCAGCTTCCGGCCGGTGTCGAACACCGTGGCCACGAAGTTCCGCGCGAACTCCAGGTCCCCCGCCGTCCCCGACGGCTTGATCATCAGGTAGACCTCGGTGCCCTCCTTGTTCGCCAGCGTCTCCGGCAGCGCCGTGTCCGGGGTGTGCTTCCGGGCGATCTCCTCGAAGGTGGGCGGCGCCACGTCCGCGCCCAGGTCCACGAAGAGGGGGCTGGCGCGCTCCTTCTCGTACTGGACGCGGGCCTCCAGGTCCTGGCGCAGCGAGGCGACCTCCGCCGTGGGCAGCAGAAGCAGGCCGTGGCGGCGGAAGAAGGCCACGTCATAGTGGTGCTCGACGTAGCGGACCGTGGGCAGGGCCTCCAGGCGCTTCTGGAACTCCGTGGCGTAGGCCTTCAGGGCCTCCGGGGCCGCCCCCCTGGCCATGATGACCAGGTAGCCGTCTCCGCCCGCCTTCTCTGACACGCGTGTCAGATCCCGGACCTCCGGGGCGCCCTCCGGGAGCAGCTCCACGAACGACCCGCGGAACTCCAGGCGCGAGGCGAAGAAGCCCGCGGCGGCCGTCACCAGGGCGGCCGCGAGCAGCACCTGCCAGGGGCGCGACATCGCTGCCTGGATGAAGCCCTCGAACCACCGCCGCCGTCGCGCTTGAGACACCGTCCGCTCCTCTGATGCCAGCCGACGAAGCAATAAGCCGGCCATGATCCAGGCCCCCGGAACAGACGGCCGCTCGGAACCCATTCCCCGTGTGAACCCGTGTGCGCCATTGGCGCTGAAGCATCCACTGGCGGACGCAGGTCCGGGGGCGCGGCGTGCCACCATTGCGGCATGACTGTCAAGGCGCGCCCTGACACGGATGCCCCACACCGGGTGAGATGGAGCCGTCCCCGCCTTGACAGTGCGGATTTCCCTCTTTATTGACCCCCTCGCGTCGTCCCCCTGGGTGTTCGCGCGGCCGGGCAATCCGAACCTGGAACGTGCCCTGCACATGGAAAGCGGCTCGGATCCACACCCTCCGACGCGTAAGAAAGACCACCATGAGCGACGTGTTCGACAAGTGCCGTACCTGGAAGGACTACCGCATCGCCAAGGCCACGGGACTGTACCCGTACTTCCGGGCCATCGAGGCGTCGCACGGCGCCACGGAGGTGGAGATCGAGGGGCGGCGGGTCATCATGGTGGGCTCGAACAACTACCTGGGCCTGTCGGCGGATCCGCGCGTGAAGGAAGCGGCCATCAAGGCGACTGAGAAGTTCGGCACCACCTGCTCCGGTTCGCGCCTGCTCAACGGCACGCTGGCGCTGCATGAGGAGCTGGAGGCGCGGCTGGCGAAGTTCCTCAACCGCGAGGCGGCCATCGTCATCTCCACCGGGTTCCAGACGAACCTGGCGCTGGCGTCCATCCTGGGCCGGCACGACATCGTGTTCAGCGACCGCGCGAACCACGCGTCGCTGGTGGACGGCGTGCGCCTGTCGTTCGCGACCGAGCGCAAGTTCCGCCACAACGACATGGATCACCTGGAGCAGTTGCTCGCGGCGGCGGAGCCGGGCGCCGGGAAGATCATCGTCACGGACGGCGTGTTCTCCATGGAGGGCGACGTCTGCAACCTGCCCCGCATCGTGGAGCTGTCCAAGCAGTACAACGCCCGCGTGATGACGGATGACGCGCACGCCATGGGCGTGCTGGGCGAGCTGGGCCGGGGCACGTCGGAGTACTTCGGGCTGGAGAAGGACGTGGACCTGGTGATGGGCACGTTCTCCAAGAGCTTCGCGTCGCTGGGCGGCGTGCTCGCGGGCCCCTTCGAGGTCATCAACTACATCCGCCACAAGGCGCGCTCGGTCATCTTCTCCGCGTCCATGACGCCCGCGTCCATCGCGGCGGCGCTCAAGGCCACGGAGATCATCGAGGCGGAGCCGCAGCGCCGCGAGCGCCTGCTGGACATCGCGGAGAAGATGCACAACGGCTTCCGCGCCATGGGCTTCGACACGGGCGTGTCGGTGACGCCGGTGGTGCCGGTGCACATCGGCGACCAGGTGAAGTGCTTCCGCTTCTGGCGCGCGCTGCACGAGGCGGGCGTGTTCGCCAACCCCGTGATTCCGCCTGCGGTGGAGGCGGGCCACGCGCTCATCCGCACCAGCTACATGGCCACGCACACGGACGCGCAGTTGGATCAGGTGCTGGACACCTTCGAGAAGATCGGCCGCAAGCTCAACGTCATCCCGGAGACGCGCCCCACGGTGTACGAGCCGGTGAAGATCGCCCGGCCGGGCAGCGCGGTGCGCAGCAACAAGGCGAGCGAGACGTGGGCGGCGGGCAGCGCGGGCCTGCTCGCGGACAAGGGCTTCAGCCTGGACCAGTTGTCGCGGATGTCGTCGCGGGAGATGGCCGGGAAGTTCTTCGACGCGGTGGAGCAGCTCACCTGGCGCGCGGCGAACCTGCAGCCGGAGGACCTGCGGCGGCTGGGCGGCGCGCCCAAGAAGCTGTGGGAGAAGCGCAGCGAGCTGGGCGGTGTGCTGCTGGAGAAGGGCGCGCAGCTCTTCATGCGCAACGGCAGCGACGGTTCCGACGGCAACCCGGCCGAGAGGAACTGAGCCCCACCCATGGCCCACCCCGCCCCGCACGAAGCGTCCTCCCCTCCCTCCATGCCCTCCGACGTGCAGGTGACCCCTGTGCGCGGCGCGGCGGACCGGACGGCGTTCATCCGGCTGCCGTACTCGCTCTACCGCGACGACCCCAACTGGGTGCCGCCGCTGGAGATGGAGCGCCGCGACTTCCTGGACCCGAAGAAGAACCCCTTCTTCGACTACGCGGAGGTGGAGCTGTTCCTCGCGCGCCGCGGCCAGGACGTGGTGGGCCGGGTGGCGGCCATCAAGAACCCGCGCCACATGGAGTTCCACGGCACGAAGGAGGGCTTCTTCGGCCTCTTCGAGTGCGTGAACGACGCGGGCGTGGCGCGGGGCCTGCTGGACGCGGCCAGCGCGTGGCTGAAGGCGCGCGGCATCGACACCGTGCTGGGGCCGGCCAACTTCTCCTCCAACCAGGACTGGGGCCTGCTCGTGGAGGGCCATGAGAGCCCTCCCGCGCTGATGATGCCCTACAACCCGGCGTACTACGCGGGGCTCCTGGAGACGTGCGGCTTCACCAAGGCGAAGGACCTGTGGGCGTGGGAGCTGTCGTCCTCCACGCCGCCGCCGGAGAAGGTGGCGCGCATCGCGGAGAAGATCCGCCAGCGTGAGGGCGTCACCGTGCGCGCGGTGAACCTGAAGGACTTCCCCGCGGAGGTCGCGCGCATCAAGGAGATCTACAACGCGGCCTGGGAGAAGAACTGGGGCTTCATCCCCTTCACCGACCGCGAGTTCGACCACATGGCCAAGGAGATGAAGGCCATCGTGCGGCCGGAGCTGCTGCTCATCGCGGAGGTGAAGGGCGAGCCCGTCGCCTTCTCCATGACGCTGCCGGACGCCAACGCGGCGTTCAAGGCGGCCAACGGGCGGCTCACCACCTTCGGCCTGCCCATTGGCCTGGTGAAGCTGGTGCTGGCGTCGCGCAAGCTCAAGCGGCTGCGCCTGCTGACGCTGGGCATCAAGGAGGGCTACCGGCGCCGCGGCCTGGACGCCATCCTCTACCTGGACACCCTGCGCACCGCGAAGGAGCTGGGGTACACGGGCGGCGAGATTTCCTGGACGCTGGAGGACAACCACCTGGTCAACCGCGCCATCGAGTCCATGGGCGGCAAGCGCTCCAAGACGTACCGCGTGTACCAGCGGCCCGTCTGACGTCCTCCGGAAACACTTCCGCCCGGGCGCTTCAAGGCACCCGGGCGGAGGGAAACACCGCGAAGCTGTTAGCGCCCTGCCCTACTTCGCCTGCGGCGCGGCGCCCGAGCCACCGGCGGCGGACTCCTTCACGGAGGCCGCGCTGGTGTTGGCGTTCTCCTTCTCCAACTGGGCGCGCTTGGACTTGAGCGTCGTCAGCAGGCCGTCAAAGCCCTTGGTGGAGAGGATCTTCTTGAACTGGCCGCTGTAGGTGTCCACCAGGGACACCTCGTCGGTGATGACGTCGTAGATGCGCCAGTCGGACTTGGGCGTGGCCTTGTAGAGGCGGTAGTTCACGGGCACCTGGTCCGTCTTCACGGTGAGCTCGGTGTCGACCGTGGCCTCGTTCCCCTGCACGCTCTCCTTGCCGTACTTCACGTCCGCCTTCGCCTGGCCGATGGCCTTCTGGGCGTACGAGGCGCGCAGCAGGCCCGTCATGGTGTCGGTGAACTCCTTGCGCTGGGCGGCGGTGAGGCCGGCCCAGGCCTTCTCACCCAGGGCGCGCTTGGCGAGCTCCTGGAAGTCCACGAAGGACTCCACGACGTTCGCCAGGGACTGCACGGTGGCGCCAGGGGCGTTGGCCGCCTTCTGCACGGCGGCGTTGCCGTTCTTCACCACGTTGAGCGGGCTCACGGGGGCGGCGGCGAGCAGCGTGGCGGCAAGCAGGGAAGCAATCATAGGGATGAAGCTCCGGGTTGAAGTTCAGGTGTGACGACACCTGTGAGGACTGGCAGCCTGAAAGGGTTATTCATCCGCCCCGGGGACGGCACCGGTGACGCGGGCGAGTGACGCGAATCCGACGCGCACGTCGTGCCAGCTCTTGCCGCGCTCGGCGGAGGCCTGGGCCAGCGCGGTGAAGGCGTCCACCAGCTCCCGCGTGTCGCCGGTGCCCAGGTCGAAGGCGGCGTAGGCGGCGGTGGCCCAGCGCTTCGCGTTCTTCTCCGCCTCCGTGAAGGACTTCGCCCGCGCGTAGGCCGCGACGAGCTGGCTCTGCGCCTGGGTCACCTCCAGCCGGATGCCGGCCTTGAGCGTCTGTTCCTGCGCGTGCATCTTGTCCAGCTCCGCGCGGGCCTGCTCCAGTTGCGCGTCCTTGATGGGGATGTCGAAGGTGCCCCGGATGACCAGGCCCAGGCCCGCGGTGCGGTCGTTGAAGGGGTCGTACGCGAAGGGGCTGCGCTGGCGCGTGGCGCTGCTCGTCCAGCGCACGTCGTAGTAACCCGCGAGCCCCAGGTCCGGGTAGTAGCTGCGCTCGCGAATGATGACCTCCTGCTCGCGCGCGATGATGCCCGCGGCGATGGCCTTCAGCTCCGGGCGCCGCTCGTTGGCCTGCTTCAGCGCCGTCTCCAGGTCGGGCACGTTCACGTCGCCCTGGAGCGGCAGGTCCTCCTCCATCACCTCCACCTGCTCGTCCGGGCCCACGCTGGCGAGCAGCCGGATGGCGGTGAGCGCGAACTGCTCGCCCTGGATGGCGGTGGCGCGCTGCGACTCCACGAGCTGACGGAAGTACCCCAGCTTGTACGTGTCCAGCTTGGACACCTGATCCGAGTCCTCCTTGAGGAGCGCGTCGATCTTGTCGCCCGCGTCCTTGAGGCGCTTGGACACGTCCTCCAACTGCTTCAGGCCCGCGCGGGCCAACTGGTAGCCGTAGTACGCCTGGGCGGCCTGGAAGCCGGCCTCCGCGCGCACGCGCTCGCGCAGCGCCGCGCCCACCTTGGGGCCCTGCTCGCCCGCCTTCTCCAGCGCGGAGAGCTTGCCGAAGGTGTACAGCGGCAGCACCGCGTTGCCGGTGGAGAACACCGTGACGCCCACCTTGCCGAAGTTCCAGTCGCCCTCCAGCGACGCCTCCGTGGTGGGCGGGCCGCCCAGTCCGTTGTTGCGGGCCTCGGGGACGGGGCCGCCCGCGCCCAGGGTGATCTCGAACCGGGGGAACCAGGCCCAGCGGGCCTGATCATAGAGCGCCTGGAACTTGCGCAGCTCCGCGGTGGCCTCCGCCACGCGCGCGTCCTGCGAGCGCGCCCGCGCCACCAACTGGGCCAGGGTGATGGGCCCCTTGGGGGCCTTCGCGCCCTCGGGGGCGCCATGGGCCCGGGCCTCCTCCGGAGGGCCCCGGGGAATGCCCGGGGTGAGGTCGCCGCGCGCGCCGTCGCCCGAGCCGGGGGAGATGGGAGACGTGCCCAGCTCCGTCGCGCCCGGGGTGGCGGCGGCGGGCTTGGGCGTGCCGGCGGTGGCGCCCTGGGCGGCGTTGCCCGGCTCGGCGGCCGGGGCGGGGTTCACCGCCGCGGGGCCGGGCAGCGGCGCGCGCGTGCCGGGGGTGGGGTTGGCGGCGGACGAGCCGGTGCCGGTGGGGCCGGGGGCCGGGGTGGTGCCGGGCGAGGGGGTGGGCACGGTGCCCGGAGACAGGTTGCCGGGCGAGGGAGACGCGGTCCCCGGCGCCCCTGTTCCCGGGGCATTCGAGGGGGCCGTCGTGGGCGAGATCTGCGCGCCCGCCACGCCACCGGTGAGCATCATTGCCACTGCGACGACCTTGCCGACTTCTCTGCCCATGCTGTGGTCCGCCTCGTGTGCGGCCGGGCATATCCGGAAGCCCGCGACGGTGCAGCATTTCTGTGCACCTTGCCGGGGGGCCGGATGTCGGCTTCCCTCCAGTCGGCTCGCGCGTAGAGGGCGTGACAGTCGGCGACATTCCGTTCAGACAATGCTTTGTGGGCGCGGGCAGGGAACGCAGAATCCCGCGCCGGTTTCGACGCCTTCCTTCAAGGAAAACCCCATGGCCTACACCGACCGCGTCAAGCAGATCCTCTCCTGGTATCCCTCCGACAACCCCGGCACGCTGACGAACCTGGCGCGCCTGCTGAACCACGGCACGCTCGCCGGCACGGGCAAGATGGTCATCCTGCCGGTGGATCAGGGCTTCGAGCACGGCCCCGCGCGCTCCTTCGGTCCCAACCCCGCGGGGTATGATCCGGACTACCACGCGCAGCTCGCCATCGAGTCCGGCTGCAACGCGTACGCGGCACCGCTGGGCTTCCTGGAGGCCGTCGCGGGCAAGCTGGCCGGTGAGATTCCCCTCATCCTGAAGGTGAACAACTCCGACACGCTGGCCAAGACGGCCGCGCCCATGTCCGCGGTGACGTCGTCCGTGAAGGACGCGGTGCGCCTGGGCTGCGCGGCGGTGGGCTACACCATCTACCCGGGCTCCGCGGCCCGCAACGAGCAGTACGAGGACCTGCGCGACATCATCGCGGAGGCCAAGTCCTATGGCCTGCCCACGGTGCTCTGGGCCTACCCGCGCGGCGCGCTGTCCAAGGAGGGTGAGACGGCCATCGACGTGGTGGCGTACGCGGCGCAGATCTCCGCGCAGTTGGGCGCGCACGTCATCAAGGTGAAGCCGCCCTCGGATCACCTGGAGCAGGCGGAGGCGAAGAAGGCCTTCGAGAAGGCGAACATCCCCACCAAGACGCTCGCGGACCGCGTGCGCGAGGTGGTGCGCTCCGCGTTCAACGGCAAGCGCATCGTCATCTTCTCCGGCGGCGAGGCGAAGGAGACGTCCGCCCTCATGGAGGACATCAAGCAGATCCACCAGGGCGGCGGCTTCGGCTCCATCATGGGCCGCAACGCCTTCCAGCGTCCGCACGACGAGTCCATCAAGCTGCTCAAGGACGTGATGAACGTCTTCGCGGGCAAGTAGTCCCCGCGCGGTCCTCCGCGGCGTGGCGCCCTTCCCGGCCTGGCTCTTCGCGGGACGGGCGCCCTGCTTCGCGAAGCGTTTCGCCGTGAACGCAGGCGGGCTGCCAGGGGCTGGAGCGGCCGGCTTCCCATGCTCGTCCCCTGGCCTCCCCCAAGGGCTTCGATTACGCAACGGGGATGAATCACGGTTCCAGGACGTCCGGTGAGCACGGCGCGAACGCACCCGCGCCGCCGCCGGACGACGCCGAACGCGCGGCGGCCCGCGAGGTGCTCGCCGGGGGCGGCGAGATGGGCGCCCTGATGCGCTCCATGGACTGGTCCAGCACGCCGCTCGGTCCGGTGTCCTCCTGGCCGCAGTCCCTGCGCACCATCGCCAGCGTCTGCCTCACGTCCGGCTTCCCCATGATGGTGTTCTGGGGGCCGCTGGCGGTGAAGCTCTACAACGACGCCTACCGGCCCATCCTGGGCCACAAGCACCCCTTCGCCATGGGGCGGGCCGGGCGCGAGGTCTGGGCGGAGATCTGGGATCAGATCGGCCCGTGGGTGGAGCAGGTCCGCCGCGAGGGCCGCGCCCTCATGACGGAGAACCAGCGCCTCTTCGTCGAGCGCAGCGGCTTCCTGGAGGAGACCTACTTCACCTTCTCCTACAGCCCCGTCCGGGACGAATCCGGGGCCGTCAACGGCGTGCTCGACACGGTGGTGGAGACCACCAGCCAGGTGCTGGACGCGCGCCGCCTCCGCACGCTGCAGGAGGTGGCTTCACGCGCGGGCGGGAGCCTCCGCGTCCATGACGCCTCCACGCGCGGAATGGAGGCGCTCGCCACCAACCCCGCGGACCTCCCGTTCGCGCTGCTCTACCAGGTGGAAGCGGGCGGCACCCGGGCGCGGCTGGCGGGGCGCATGGGCCTGGAGGGGGACGGCGCCTTCTGTCCCCAGCAGGTGGACCTGGAGCCGGGCGCGGCCGCCCCCTGGCCGCTGGCCCGGGTGATCCGCTCCGGGCAGGCCGAACAGGTCCGGGGACTCGAGGCCCGCTTCGGTCCCTTACCCCTGCGGCACGGCGTGCCGCAGCCGGGCTCCGCGCTCGTCCTGCCCATGGCCCGCCCCGGCGAGCCGAACCCCACCGGCGTGCTCGTGCTGGGCATGTCACCGCGGCTGCCCGCGGATGCGTCGTACCGCTCCTTCCTGGAGCTGGTCGCCGGCGGACTGGACGCGGTCATCGCGGGGGCGCGCGCGCACGAGGACGCCCGGCGGCAGGCGGAGGCCCTGGCGGAGCTGGACCGGGCGAAGACGGCCTTCTTCTCCAACGTCAGCCATGAGTTCCGCACGCCGCTGACGCTGATGCTGGGGCCGCTGGGGGACGTGCTCACGGACGTGGAGCACCCGCTGGAGCCCACCCACCGCGAGCGGCTGGAGCTCGTGCAGCGCAACAGCCAGCGGTTGCACAAGCTGGTGAACAGCCTGCTCGACTTCAGCCGCCTGGAGGCGGGCCGCATGCGAGCCACCTTCGAGCCCACGGACCTGGGCCCGCTCACCACGGGGCTCGCGAGCGCGTTCGACTCGCTGGCGAGGAAGGCGGGGCTGCGGCTCCAGGTGGACTGCCCTTCCCTGTCCGCCCCCGTCTGGGTGGACCGCGATCTCTGGGAGAAGATCGTCCTCAACCTGCTCTCCAACGCCTTCAAGTTCACCTTCCACGGCGCCCTCACCGTCCGGCTCCGCGAGGGGGACGGCCGGGTGGAGCTGTCCGTCAGCGACACGGGCACGGGCATCCCCGCCCCCGAGCTGCCCCGCGTCTTCGACCGCTTCCACCGGGTGGAGGGCGCGCGGGGGCGCAGCCATGAAGGCAGCGGCATCGGGCTGGCGCTCGTGCGGGAGCTGGTGGAGCTGCACGGCGGCCGCGTCTCCGTGGAGAGCACGCTGGGCCAGGGCAGCACCTTCACGGTGTCCCTCCCTACCGGCACGGCGCACCTGCCGCCCGAGCAGTTGAGGGCCGTCCCGCGAGAGGGAGTCCAGGCCCCGAATCCGGAGGCCTTCGTCCAGGAGGCGGAGCAGTGGCTGACGGCCGCGGAGAACGCGCCCGCGCCCGTCCCGGAGGCACCCCCGGGGGTCGTGCGGGGGCACGTGCTCGTGGCGGACGACAACGCGGACATGCGCGACTACGTGCGGCGGTCGCTGGAGGGGCGCTTCCAGGTGACGACCGTGGCGGATGGCCGCGCCGCGCTGGAGCTGGCACGGGAGCACCCGCCGGACGTGATGCTGTCGGACGTGATGATGCCGGGGCTGGACGGCTTCGGGCTCCTGCGCGAGTTGAAGGCGGATCCGCGCACGGCCCACGTCCCCGTCATCCTCCTGTCCGCGCGCGCGGGCGAGGAGGCGAAGGTGGAGGGCCTCACCGCCGGCGCGGACGACTACCTGGTGAAGCCCTTCGGCGTGCGCGAGCTGGTGGCCCGCCTGGAGGGGACGGTGAACGCCGCGCGGGCGCGCGCCCAGCGCGAGGAGCTGCTCCAGGCGCTCAAGCTGTCGGAGACGCGCTACCGGCTGGCCACCCGGGCCACGAAGGACGCCATCTGGGACCTGGACCTGAGCACCCAGCAACTGACCTGGAGCGAGGGCATCCACACGCTCTTCGGCTACCCGCCCGGCACGGTGTCCTCCGGCCTGGACTGGTGGACGGAGGCCGTCCACCCGGAGGACCGCGCGCAGGCCACCGAAAGCCTCCACGCCATCGCGGACACGCCCGGCGGCAGTGACTGGCGCGCCGAGTACCGCTTCCGCAAGGCGGACGGCACCTACGCCCAGGTGGAGGACCGCGGCTGGGTGGTGCGAGACGCCTCCGGCACGGCGCTGCGCATGGTGGGCGCCATGCAGGACGTCACCCAGCGCAAGGCCGCGGAGGACGCCCTGCGCCGCAGCGAGGAGGAGTTCCGCACGCTCGCGGAGGCGCTGCCGGAGGCCGTCTTCGTCACCGCCCCGGATGGCTCGGTCACCTACGTGAACGGCGTGCTGACGGAGCAGACCGGCGTGAGGGCGGAGACGCTGCTGGACCGGGGCTACCGGCAGGTCATCCATCCCGACGACCTGCCCCTCAGCGGCCAGGCCTGGGTGGAGGCCCTGAAGCGCGGCGACCGCTACCAGGCCGAGCACCGGGTGCGCTACCGGGACGGCCTGTACCGCTGGCACCTGGTGCGCGCCCTGCCCGTGAAGGACGCGGAGGGGCGGATCATCAAATGGGTGGGCACCTCCATGGACGTCCACGAGCTGCGCCAGGCCCAGGCCCAGCAGCAGCAGCGCGCGGACTTCGAGCAGCAGCTCATCGGCATCGTCAGCCACGACCTGCGCAACCCCGTGAGCGCCATCCTCCTGGGCGCCGCCAGCCTGATGCGCCGCGAGGAGCTGGACGAGCGCAGCACCAAGGCCGTCAGCCGCATCCAGTCCGCCGCGGAGCGGGCCCACCGGATGATCCGCGACCTGCTCGACTTCACCCAGGCGCGCCTGGGCGGCGGCCTGCGCATCCAGCGGCGCCCGTCGGACCTGCACGAAATCGTGGACGGCGTGCTGGAGGAGATTGAAGCCACGCACCCGGACCGGGAGATCCGCCGGCGCCGGAGCGGCAGCGGCCTGGGCGTGTGGGATCCGGACCGGCTGGGGCAACTGGCCCAGAACCTGGTCACCAACGCGCTGAAGTACAGCCCCCGGGACACCGCCATCCAGGTGGAGACCCACGGCGGGGACGACGCCGTGTCGCTGTCCATCCACAACGAGGGGGCGCCCATCTCACCGGAGCGGATGAGCCGCCTCTTCGAGCCGCTGCAGCGCGCCAGCGGCGAGGTGGACCACAGCAGCCGGAGCATCGGCCTGGGGCTCTACATCGTGAAACAACTGGTGGAGGCCCACAGGGGCATCATCACCGTGACGTCCACCGCCGAGGAGGGCACCACCTTCACCGTGCGGCTGCCCCGCGACCTCCCGGCGAGCCTGTAGCGAGGGCGCGGCGGCCTCCGGCGCCGGAGGCCGCAAAAGCAAAAGGCCCGCGAGATTTCTCTCGCGGGCCTCTCTCACTTCAGTGTGGAGCTAACCGGGATCGAACCGGTGACCTCTTGAATGCCATTCAAGCGCTCTCCCAGCTGAGCTATAGCCCCGTCTCTTCTGCTGCGTGCTGCCCGGCCCGCCGTGGGGAGCGGTCCGTGCCGTGAGGCGGCGCGACTTCTACGGCTTCTTCGTCCCGGACGCCACAACTTTTTGCGGCTTCGCGACGGTTTTTACCTTCAAACGGTCCGCCACCTCTTCTCCTTCCCGGAGCAGGTCGGTGAGGGACGCGGCATGATCCGCCGCCGCCTTCTCCGCCGCCGCGATGTTCTGGAGCAGGCGGGCGAAGTTCGCGGGCAGCTCCAGCCGGCCTGCCTGGACGGCCTGCCAGACGGCCTCGCCCAGCTCGCGGTGGGTCTGCTCCTTCTTGTCCTTGAGGAAGGCCGCCTTGCCGTTGGCCCGCGCCAGCTCCGTGTTGCGCTCGACGGCCTCCCGCAGCCTGGCCAGCTTGGCCTCGGCCGCCTGGAAGGCTTCGTTGATCTGCCGCATCACTTCCGCCTGCTTCGGATCTGCCGCCACGGCTGTCACCCTCGGGAGAGAGAAGGTCTTTCGTGCGTAACGTGGCGGCTCGCCGACTGTCAACCCGCCTTGCGGACCAGCCGGGCGGCGAAGAAGCCCCCGCCGGGGACCCGGGGCGGCAGGGCCCGCAGGTAGGGGCCGTCCACGCCCACCTGGAGCTCCGCGGGCCACCCCTCCCCCACCGGCTCCAGCGCGAAGCCCGGGTGCTTCTGGAGGAAGCCCTCCACCACCGCGTCGTTCTCCTCCGGGAGCACGGAGCACGTGGCGTAGACGATGCGCGCCCCGGGCTTCACCTGCGCGGCCACCTCCGCGAGCAACTGGGACTGCGTGGCCTGGAACTCCGTGATGGCCTTCGCGGACAGCTTCCACTTCTGATCCGGCTCGCGCGCCAGGGAGCCCGTGCCGCTGCACGGCGCGTCCACCAGCACCACGTCCACGTCCCCCAGCGGCACCGGGTGCGGGAACGCCACCTGCTTCAGGCCGAACTCGCGCACCCGGTCGCGCGCGTCGGAGAGCCGCCGCTTGGAGCGGTCCCCCGCGAGCACCTTCCCCTTCGCGCCCACCAGGTCCGCGAGCCCCAGCGTCTTGCCGCCGGCCCCCGCGCACACGTCCGCCACCGTCAGCCCCGCCAGGGTCGCCCCGGGAGGCAGGCACGCCAGGACGATGAGCTGGCTGCCCACGTCCTGCACCTGGAGCCGCCGGGCCTTCATCGTCCGCGACTCGAAGATGCGGTGGCTGGAGTCCGAGACCCGCAGCGCGTCCGGCGCGCAGGGCACCGCCTCCGCCGCCACGCCCTCCTCCGCCAGCGCCGCGAGCACCGCGTCGCGGGTGCCCGGGGGCCGCGCGCGGAAGTGCAGCGACGGCTCCTCGTCCAGGGACGCCATCAGCCCCGCGAGCGTTGCCTCCGGATACACCTGCGCCAGCCGCTGCGTGAGCCAGCCGGGGAACGAGTACCGGGTGGCCAGCCGCTCGACGACGGCCTCCGCGCCCTCCGCCGCCGCGGGCTCCGCCAGGGGTTTGGTGGCGAGCCCCTCCAGCACCGCGTCATGCAGCGTGCGCGGACGCACCGGCCCCGGCAGCTTCACCTCCGGCCCGATGCGCGCCCAGCCCTCGCCACAGAAGAGGCGCCGCCAGAGCGTGTAGCGCACCAGCGCCTGATCCTCCGTGAGCGCGTGCTTGCCCGGGGAGTGCCCCAACTGCCGCGCCGCCAGGTCCAACAGCCGCGTGTGCCGGGACAGCTCGCGCGCCGCCAGGGCCACGAAGCGCCGCTCCTGCCCGCCCAGGCCCTCCGCCTCCCGCAGCGCGGTGGCGAGCGCGGCCTTCAGCGGCTCACCCTTGAGGACGGCGATGTGCGTCTCCACCGCCGCGGTGGCCGCGCGCCGGGACGGACGCCCCAGACGTGACGGCTCATGCGGCGTGGGCCAGAGGGGAATGTCCACGGATGACCTCTACGCCTGGCCGCGCAGCGGAACGCACACGGCCAGCGCACCGGCCCGCGTCTTCACCCGGGGCGACGCGCCCTGGGCCAGGAACAGGTAGCACGGCGCGGCATAGCGCTCGCCGTCCAGCTCCAGGTCGCCCTCCAGCACGAGGACCCCATGGGCGGACTGGGAGCGGTCCCACGGGAAGGACGCCTCCGGCGCCAGCCGCAGCCAGGTCCGGGCGCTGTCCGGCGCCGAACCCGCCACACGCACTCCGAGTGATACTTCAATCCACTCAGGGGAATCCCCGGCCAGGGGCTCCCGGGCCGCGGCGACCACCTGGCGCTTGAGCTCCAGGAAGCGCTCCACCAGCCCCAGGATGTCGTCCACCTGGAAGGGCTTGATCAGCAGCGCGTCCGGCACGGAGGGGTGCAGGACCTGGGCGACCTCATCCGGGCCGGCGGCGCTGACGATGGCCACCGGGTAGCGCTGGCGGCGCGCGGCCTCCAGGATGCCCCGGCCATCCGTGTGCCCCCCGGCGATGCGCATGTCGGTCATCACCAGCTCGAAGCGGTCCGCCGTCAGGGCGCGCAGCGCTTCGTCGAGGGTGCCCACCGCCCGCACGTCCGCCAGCTCGGAGACCAGCTCCCCCATTCCCTCCCGGAGGCTCGGATCATCCTCGACCAGCAGGACCTTCATCGCATCTTCCAGCGCGGGGACCAGGGGAGCGCTTTCACGTTCGGGCAGCCCGGGAGGATGGCATCTCGGGCGCCGGGTCTGCGTTTGAAGATGGCCCTCCCCGGACTCGAACCGGGACGCGGGGTCAGCCGCAGCGGATTTTGAGTCCGCCTCGTCTACCAATTTCGACAGAGGGCCCCTTGGGTGTGAGCGAGGCGGCCGAACGTATATCGCGCCTTCGGTCCGTGTGCATCCGAAGATTGCGGCTGTCCACGCACACCGCTAAAGGGGCAGCGCATGTACAACCTCCTCATCTCCCTGGCCGTCGGGCTGGCGGTCGGCGTGCTGGTGAAGTTCGCCGGCGGCTTCTCCTGGTGGGCCGGCATCGTGCCCGGCGTCATCGTCTTCTTCGCCACCTACATCGTGCTCGCCCGCCGGGTCTCCACCCGGGTCCAGGCGCTGATGACGACGGTGCAGAAGGATCTCCAGGGCCAGCCCGCCACCCAGAAGGAGGCCCAGGGCCGCGTGGACCGGGCCGTCCAGACGCTGGAGCAGGGCCTGGTCTGGGACAAGTGGCAGTTCCTGATCGGCCCGGAGCTCCACGCGCAGATCGGGATGCTGAAGTACATGGTGAAGGACCTGGACGGCGCGAAGCCCCACCTGGAGAAGGCCAGCGGCCGCAACTACATGGCCAAGGCCATGGAGGGCGCCCTGCACTTCCGCCGCAACGACGTGCCCGCCATGAAGACCTCCTTCGAGGCCGCGGTGAAGAGCGGCAAGAAGGAGTCCATCGTCTGGGCCGTGTACGCGTGGTGCCTGCTGCAGCTCAAGGACAAGGACGCGGCCCAGCGCGTGCTCGCGCGCGGCGTGGAGCAGAACCCCTCCGACGAGAAGCTCAAGGGCAGCCTCGCCCAGTTGCAGAACGACAAGCGCCTGAAGATGAAGCCCTACGAGCCGCTCTGGTGGCAGTTCGGCCTGGAGGCGCCGCCGATGATGCCGCCCCAGGGTGGCGGGCGCCGCGTGCAGTTCACCCACCGGCGCTGAAGTCCCGGTGGAAGTGATGGCCCGGCGCCACTGCAATGGCGCCAGGGCCCGCTTCCGCCGCCTGCCGTGACCCCGTCGATGGCGCCGCCCCGCGCGGCCCGCCTCCGGGGGTTCCCGACGGATCCGCCGCTCCCTCCCACCCCGGGGCCCTGGCTCCCAGGGCGGCCCGCGTCCGGCAATTCCTACCGTGCGCTCGGGACCCACGCTGCAACGTCTTCCGGCTGGCTTGTTGGCTGTCTCGTGGGCCCCCATGCAACCCCCTGAAAAGAGGCCGTCGCGCGAGTGAGGCGCGGGGCACACGGCTTGCTCCCGGGCAAGGGCACGCGGGCGACCGGGGCGCAAGGTTCCCAAAGCCCCCGCGGAGGCGGACGGGCTTGGCAGCCGGAGGTCTCGGGTGAAGTTTGGATGGGTGGGTGGGTGCTTGCGGAACGAGGCGGCGGCGGGTGCGCGTGGGGCGCAAGGGCGTGGGGAGCACCTGGAAGGGCGTGGGGCCCGAGACTTTCGGCCTGCCATTTCGGGACAGGCGAGCGGAGCGAACCAGTTCATGGAACGGCACGGCCGCAGCAGTGAGCGCGCGCTCCTGCTCATCATCGAGGACGACACCGGCGTGCGCGAAGGCCTGATGGACCTGCTCGCCCCGCGCTTCGACGTGCTGGCCGCCACGGACGCGGACGCGGGCGTGGAGCTGGCGCGCGAGCACCGCCCGGACCTGGTGCTCCTGGACCGGTTCCTGCCCTCCGGGGATGGGCTGGCGGTCCTGGAGACGCTCCAGGGCGACGTGCGCACGGAGACGGTGCCCGTCATCTTCCTCACAGGGGACGCGGACGAGGCGACCCTGGAGCGATGCCTGGAGATGGGCGCCGTGGACTTCATCCACAAGCCGGCGAGCTCGCGCGAGTTGCTCGCCCGCATCGACCGCGCGGTGCGCCAGAGCGAGCAGCAGCGCAAGCTCCAGGTGCTGGCGCAGACGGACGCGCTCACGGGCCTGGCGAACTTCCGGGCGCTGTCCGTGCGGCTGGAGGACGAGTTCAAGCGCGCCCAGCGCTACGGCTACGCGCTGAGCGTGGTGGTCATCGACCTGGACCACCTGAAGGCCATCAACGACGGCATGGGCCACGACGTGGGCAACCGCGCCATCCTGGCCCTGGCCACGCTGATGCAGGGCAACCTGCGCGAGTCCGACTTCGCGGCGCGCTTCGGCGGGGACGAGTTCGTCGTGCTGCTGCCGCACCAGACGTCGCTGGAGGCCGCGGTGTTCGCGGAGCGCCTGCGCTCGGAGCTGCGCGGCGTGAACGTGCAGCGCGGTGACGGGCGCCCGGCGCCCTTCGGGTTGAGCATCAGCGTGGGCGTGGCGGACCACACGGCCGACTCCCCGCGCGAGAGCACGGAGGCCTTGCTGAAGGCGGCGGACGCCGCGCTCTACGAGGCCAAGCGGGAGGGGCGCGACCGGGTGGTGGTGTACGGCCAGTCGATGCACTCGACCGCGGCACAGCGGCACTGACGGCGGGACGGGAACGAGGGCGCGCGATGAGCGGGACCAGCAAGCTGGCGAGTGGTTCGAGGGTGGCGATCGTCGGCGGCGGCATCGCCGGGGCGGGGCTCGCGGCCTCGCTTCTCTTCAACGGCCGCGCGAGGGGCGTGGCCCTGGACGTGCGCGTCTACGCGGGGGGCACCGAGGAGCGCACCGCGCCCCCTGCCCTGCTCACGCCGGAGTGCCGGTCGCGGCTCGCCGCGCTGGGCTGCCGGATACCGCCGGAGTGGCGCGCGCACGAGCTGCGCGGCGTGGAGGTCATCTCCCAGGGCGAGCGCGAGCTGCTGCCCTGCGCGGCCGGCGGGCTCTGGGTCGTGGATGGCTGGCCCCGGGGTGAAGGCGGCCTGGACATGGTGCGCCACGTGCTGTCCACGGCGGCCAGCGCGCAGGGCGCCCGGTTCGTGAACCGCCACGTGGAGCGCGTGGAGCGGCAGGCGCCCGCCCCGGACGCGCCCGCGGCGGTGCGCAACGCGGGGCCCCTCGTCGTCCGCGCGCAGGGCAGCGGCGAGCGCTTCCACGCGGTGGCGCTGGCCGCGGGCGCGGGGCCGCTGCTGGGGGACGCCTTCTTCAAGGGCTTCAAGCCGGCGCCGTCCATGCCGGCGGTGCAGGCGCGCATCCAGGGCGGGATGCCGGGCCGCGACCTGGCGCCGGTGGCGCGGCTGTGGGTGGCGCCGCTGCCCTCCGTGGACGCGCTGTTCCTCATCCCGGGCGCGTCGTCCGTGTACGCGCTGGCGTTCGGCGCGGCGGTGACGCCCGCGGACCTGTGCCAGGTGCTGATGATGGCCGCGCGCGACGGCCTGCTGGACGAAGGCTTCGAGCTCACCGCGCTGGAGACGACGCGCCTGCCCTTCGGCCCCGGCCGCACGCTGGTGGCGCCCGGGCAGTTGGTGGTGGGCCCCGCGGCCTTCGGCCACCCGCTGCAGGTGGGCCTGTCGGAGACGCTGGCGTCGTGCAGCCGCGCCGCGGTGGCGCTGCTGGATGGCGGGCTGGACGCGCCGTCGCTGGAGCGCCGCTACGTGCGCGACGGGCTGGGCGAGCTGATGGAGGACGCGGCGGCGGGAGCGCGCTCCCTCACCTGGCTGCGCCGCGCGGGCAAGCGGGCCCCGGCGGCGTTCGTCGCGGCGCGCGCGAAGCACTCGGCGGGCGGCGTGTACGGCGGCGGCGTGCTGGGGTTGAGCTCCCCCACCCCGCTGGGCCTCCTGTCCGCGGCGCGCTGGTCGGGCGTGCGCGAGGTGGTGGGCTCGTGGCTGCGCACGCCCATCGAGCCCGTGCCCACGCTGGTGCCGGAGGTGGAGCCGGACCTCTACTACGTGGTGGACGACGACGCGGACACGCGCGAGGCGCTCACGCTCCTGTTGGAGAGCACCGGCGCGCGCGTGGTGTCCTTCGCGGACGAGCTGGCGCTGTTCTGCGCGGTGGCGCGCCGTCCGCCCACCGCCATCCTGCTGGACGTGGTGCTGCACTGGGTGGACGGCCTGCGTCTGTGTGAAGGCCTCAAGCAGCACCCGCTCACCCGCGACACGCGCGTGCTGGTGATGAGCGGCCTCAACCGTCCGCACGTGCGGCAGCGCGCGCTCGACGCGGGCGCGGAGGCCTTCCTGCCCAAGCCGGTGAACCCGGATCGCCTCCTGTGCCAGCTCACCGGCCGCGTGCCGGACCCGCTCGGCGCGCCGCGCGACGTCATCCGGCCTCCAGTCACGGAAACATTTGGCGAAGACCGTTTTGCGTCCTGAAACCCACCTGCACGCAACCACGATCACATCGACGGGATAATCCCTACAAAAGCATGAAGCCTCGCACTTCATGCTCCACCAAAAGGGAGTCCCTCATGTTCGCCTCGAAGCTGCCGCGTCTCACGCAGACGACGTCCCGGTTGTTCAAGCACGCGCCGGAGCTCAAGCGCACCTTCTCCACCCAGGTGCCGTCGCAAGAGGATCAGTTGCTCAAGGTCCGCGCGGAGAAGAACCGCGTCAAGCACCAGCAGCACGACCTCATGAGCGACATCATGAACGCCGAGGACCGGCGTCACGGCGGCAACAACCAGCTCGCGCCGCGCATCCGTCCGGACGTGCCGCTCACGCGCCGGGACAACTTCCCCTTCAACGAAGTCCAGCCGAAGTACGAGACGCCGAAGTCGGCCATCGACCGCGACGGCAAGCTGCAGCCGGTGGACGCGAAGGACCGCACGGTGACGCTGACGGCGCACGTGGACGGCGCGAAGGAGACGAAGGCCCACTCGCCCTTCACGTCCTTCAGCGGCGTGCCCGTGGGCGTGGATGGCAAGGCCGTGGAGCAGAAGCTCGTGGACAACCCGGACTACGGCCAGAGCCGCATCGTCCACAACCCGGCGCTCGACGCGAAGGGCGGGGACGTCTTCGACCAGTTCGACATCCAGCGGGACATCCGCACGTCCACGCACCCGGGCCTGGACGAGACGGCCGTGAACCGCAGCCAGCCCGGCACGCCGGTGTGGCAGCCGGAGCCCCACGAGCGGCCCATCCTCGCGGACGTCGGCGTGGACCCGACCAAGCCCCACTTCACCTACCGCGAGCGCGCGATGATGAACTCCAAGCGCGATCAGGAGTACCTGGTGCGCGGCACCATCCACGACTTCACGCTGGAGCGCCCGGACGCCAACGGCGACCTGAAGCACGTGCCGCGCGATCAGTTCGCCGACCAGTTCGACGACGCGCACAAGAAGACGAAGTAGCCCGCGAACCGGTCCGGCGCCGAGCCCCCGCGCCGGACCCGCTCCGCCGGGATTTCACCCACGGATATCCTTCAATCACCGTGGGTGAAATGCGGTCAGTCCTGGCGCTCAGGCCTCCACGTGGTGCAGGCCCCGCCGCAGGAGGAGCGAGCCGGACATCATGGAGATGCCCCGGAAGAAGACGGCGAGCCCCACCAGCGTGCCCACCAGCCACACGGAGGACGCGGGCCACCGGGCCATCACGCCGAGGCCCAGGACCAGGGAGATGAGGCCGTAGGCCAGGTCCCAGCCCCACTGGAAGTAGCGGTCCATGACGGAGGTGATGACGTGGAAGAGGCCGCTGGCGAAGAAGTAGCCGGCGATCAGCAGCGTGAGGGACGCAAGCCCCGCGGCCGGGTACATGACGGTCAGGATGCCGACGACGGTCGTGAGGATGCCGCCGAGCATGAAGGACCAGAAGGCGCTGTGGCTCTCCTTGCGTGAGCGGATCCCCGCGGCGATCTCCAGGACCCCGCCAATCACCAGCATCATCCCCACGAAGAAGACGGTGACCATGCTGGTGAAGAACGTGGCGCCCAGCAGCACCACCCCCGCGATTGCCGTCAGCAGGCCCAGGATGAAGGGAGCGCCCCACATGGCCGAGGCCCCCCTGGGAGGACGGTCCGGCCGGGTCTCCGGCGCACGTTCGACGTTCGTTCGCATGGCGATCTCCACGGTGATGGCTGCCCGCCTCGGGCCCTCGGCCGCCTGCCGGTCCGGGAGTGGACGGGGTGGGGGTAGCGCTTCCTCGTGGAAGATGGGCGCGCGACCGGGCGCGAACAATCGCCTCCCACCCACGAAATGAGGCGGGACGGCGAGCAGGGGCCAGGGTGGCCCACCGCGCCTAGAGGGCAGGACGGGTGTACGGCGGCGACAGGAACACCGCGCCGGGCTCCTTGCGGAACCAGGTGAGCTGCCGCTTGGCGTAGCGCCGCGTCTCCCGCGCGGTGTCGGCGATGGCTTCTGCTTGTGTCATCCGGCCCTCCACCACGGCGCGGGCCTGCACGTAGCCGACGCTGCGCATGGGTGCCGCGTCCGCGTAGCCCTGCTCCAGCAGGGCGCGGGTCTCCTCCACGAGTCCCCGCGAGAAGAGCGCCTCCGTGCGCGTGTTGATGGCGGCGTAGAGGGACTCGCGCGGCGGGTCCAGCACGTAGAGCTGGAAGGGGTGGCGGTCCGGCGCGAAGGCGTGGGCGCGGCGGAACTCGGACGCGGGCACGCCCGTCTGCGCGTGGATCTCCAGGGCGCGGACGACGCGCACCAGGTCCTGGGGAGGCAGCTTCGCCGCGGTCTCCGGATCCACCTCGGCCAGCCGGCGGTGCACGGCCTCCCTCCCCTGCTCCGCCGCGAGCGCCTCCAGCTCCGCGCGCAGCGAAGGCAGGGCGCCGGGCGCGTCCACCACGCCGTGCAGCAGGATGCGCAGGTACAGGCCGGTGCCGCCGACGACGAACACCGGCCGGCCCCGCGAGGCGATGTCCGCGATGGCCACGTCCGCGAGGCGCTGGTACCCGGCGGCGGAGAAGGGCTCGAGCGGATCCACGCAGGAGACCAGGTGGTGCGGCACGGCGGCCTGCTCCTCGGCGGAGGGCTTCGCGGTGCCGATGTCGAAGGCGCGGTACACCTGCTGCGAGTCCGCGCTGACAATCTCCCCGCCCACGGCGCGCGCCCACTCGATGGCCAGCGCCGTCTTCCCCGACGCCGTGGGCCCAGCGATCACCGTCAACGGCACCCGCGTCTCAGCCACCAGCGTCCGCCTCCCGCACCCGCTGTAGCGCAGCCGCGAGGCAAGCGCGAGCCCCCGCTACGCCAGCCGCGCCCGCACGACCTCCGCCGCGCTGGCATCCCGCGCGAACATGAGCCGGGCGGTCTCCACGGACGACAGCACGCGTCCGGCCGCGCCCACCAGCGCTCCCCGGCCCGAGGGCGTGGGCTCGGGCAAGAGCGCGTTGAGCAGCAGCACGCGAGCCACCTCCCCTGCCCCCTGCGCCTCCCACCGCGACCCCGCGTCCCAGCCCAGCGTGCCCACCGCGACGAGCGCCGCCTCGGCGGTCCGGGCCGGCACGTTCCAGGGCGTCCCCGCGGCCCGCCAACCGCCATCCTCCACGGGCCACACAGCGACCAGCTCGTCCGCGAGCACCGCCCCACCCGCCTCGCGCCACAGCCCGCCCAGGGTGCTCTTGCCCGCGCCGGAGTGCCCCACGAACAGCGCGGCCCGGCCTCCATGCACCAGCCCCACGCCGTGGAGGAGCAGCCCGCCGCGCTTCGCCAGCGCGGACGCGAGCATCACCTTGATCACGTTCTCCACCGGGTAGCGCCCGGACCCGACCACGTCCGCGTGGCACCGGTCCTCGGAGAGCACCGCCGAATACCCGGCGCCCTCCACGCGCAGCGTCCCCGCGTCACCGGGCACGAGCCGGGGCAGCTCCTGCACAGTGGGCGGAGCACGGGGACTGGGAGGGTTCCGCATCACCAGCCGGGCATCGGGAGCCACGGCCTCCGCAGCGAGGAACGCGCCGAACACGTGCCGGAGTGGACCGGCGAGCGCGTCATCCTCCACCTCGAGCGCCACCGTCCACCCGGCCAGGGTGATCCGGAGCGCGCCGTCACGGGGACCCGGCGCGGGGTCCCCGCCGTTCACGGCATGCACTCCGATTCGCCGGGGATGGTGCACATGGACAACTGCGCCAGCGCGACGAAGGGCTGCTCCCACAGGATGGCGGGAGGCACGTACACGGCGGGCGCCGCCGGCGGCTTCGGCACGGAGGGACCCGCTGGAGGCTGTGAAGGTCGTTGGCTCACGTGATGGCCCACCTAGAAGGGCACCGGGAAGGCACAGATACGACCATCCCCGGTACCGACATGCAACCGGCTCACGGTGTGATCGATGGTCGGAGTGCCGATGGTCTGCGCCGGGGCCACGGTCACCTGCCCGGAGTCCGTCCCCGTCTCCAGCTCCAGTTGGTGCACCTTGCCGTCCGAGCCGCCGACGTAGATGCGCGCCACCCCGTTCTGGTTGAGGGTGAAGGAGCCGGCCGGGCCCTCGATGGGCGTGGACCACAGCATCACCGGCACGTTGGTCGCGTCCATCTCATAGCGCTCCACCCTGCCGTCCGCCGTGCTCACCACGAAGCCCCGGCCCAGGGGCCGCGCGAAGTGGGTGAACGCCCGCGCCGTGGTGGGCCGCACGGCGACCGTCCAGGCCGTCGCGAACGTGGCCGGGTTCACGCCGTACACCCGGCCATCATTGGCGGTGACCAGGATCTGGTTGCTCGTGGCGTTGCGGACCACGCCGAACTCCAGGTCCCCCAGCGACAGCCGCGCCACCTCCGCGCCCGTGAGGCTGTTGAGCACGCGCAGCGTGGCCGTGCTCGTGCCCGAGCGGGTCGGCACGTAGAGCCGGTTCGTCGTGTAGTCCACCAGCATGCCGCCGCTCACCATGCCCAGGTCCCCGGGCCGGTAGCGCCAGATGAGCGCGCCCGTGGCCGCGTTCAGCGCGACCACCTGGTTCTGCGCGGACGTGTTGCGCGTGGCGAAGATGGCCAGGTCCACGTTCGAGTACGTCGTCCGGTACTCCGGGTTCGCGTAGTCGAGCAACTGCGTCACCGGGAACGAGCTGATGTTCCCCAGGCCCAGCGTGGTGTTCCTCCACAGGAACTCACCCGTGGCGGTGTTGATGACCGCCGGCACGCCGCTCTGGTCGCCAACGACGATCCACTGCTGCCCGGGCCGGCCCAGCAGCGGCACCACCGGGAAGCGGCTGGCGATCTTGCCCGCCATCTTCACCGGCCGGAAGCGCTCCGCGCCGTCCTCGGACGGGTTCGTGGTGTTCGTGAGCGTGGCCACCACCGAGTCGTTGAAGGAGCTGAAGATGCCCACGCCCAGCTCCGTCACGGGCTGCAGCGTCGTGTCCAACCCCACCGAGTAGCACCACAGCGGGTTGCCCGCCACGCGCGCCCGGGGGGTGGCCAGCAGGCCCACCGAGGTGGGCTGGTTGCCCGGCCCGTACCGCAGCTCATCGTCCGCGTTGAACACGCGGTAGACGTACGTCGTGCCGTTGGTGACGCCCGTGTCCGTCATGGACGACGCGGAGCTGAACTCGTCCACGTACGCCACCGTCGCGTTGCCCAGCACGTCACCCACCGCGTAGCGCGTGCCGCTGGTCGGCGCGGTGTTGGGCGTCGCCCCTTCGGCGCGCAGCACCAGGGTGCCGCCGTGGTTGAACGGGTTGTCCCAGGTGAGCGTCACGCTGCCGTCGCGGGCCACGCCCGTGAGGCGCCCCACGTCCGGGGAGGCGGTGACCGCGAGCAACGTCATCGTCGCCTCCACGCGGATGCGCGGATCGTTCCAGCCCTGGTTCAGCTCCAGGCGGTGGCGGAACGCCGTGTCCGCGGGGACGGCGGTGAAGCCCGAATAGGTGATGCGGAAGGTGGCCTCGCCGCCCACAGGGATGCCGGTGTCCGACGCCCAGATGTAGCCGCCCGCCTCCGTGAAGACGCTCCAGTCCCCGAACGCCTGCGGCCCCGACGCGGCCACCGCGAAGTAGTTCACCGCGGGCTTGAACAGCTTCACCTCGTAGATGGGCAGCGTGCCCCGGTTCTGCACCGTGTACGCCACCGTCACGCCCGTGGCCGCCGTGGACATCGTCTCCTGGCTCAGCCGCACGCGGTGCTCCACGATGCGGCCCTTGCGCGCGGTGACGGCATCCCCCGCCACCGCCGAGCCGTTGAGCGTCCCGTCCACCTGCGCCTGGAACTGGTAGCGGGCGCCGGGTGTGCCGGACACCTGGTAGCGCCAGGTGAACTGCGCGGAGGCGCCCGGAGCCAACTGCGCCACGCTCTCCGGCGACGGGCCGGACACGAGTGACGCCGCCGCGGTGCCCAGCAGCACCGGCACGCGCGGCCGCACCTGGGTGTACGTGTTCGTGGTGGAGGTGTTGAGCACCGTCAGGCGCAGCGTCACCTGATCACCGGGGAACGCGTCCACCAGGTCCATGTCCGCCGCGGCGACCAGGGCGCCCACGTCCGCCATGGGCGAGTCCACCAGCGGCGCGTTCGCGCCGGTCGCGCGAGCCCGGACGCGCGCGGCCACGGCACCGGCGGCGGTGGGCCGCAGGGTGACCGCGATGACGCCCGCGGCCTGCACCGCCACGGGCACGTTGCCGGTGGGGAGCTTGCTCACGGTGGTGAGCGGCACGCTGGTCGTGGAGGCGGGGTTGTCCACGACCACCGAGGACGAGCCCGTGCCCCGGTTCTCCACCACCACGCGCGCCACGGTCGTGCCGTTGACCGCCAGCATGCGCGGCGACAGCGTCACGTTCGCCGCCAGGATGCCGCGATTCCACGGCGTCATGGTGCCGACGTTGTACGAGTAGGTCGTGCCGTCACACTGGTCGCGGGCATACGTCCCCGTGACGAGGCGCTCGGTGGAGCTGTCGTTGGAACGGTTCGACGGCCCCACCACGCTCAGCACGAAGCGCGCGGACTCATTGCGCGCCAGGCCACGTCCCTCGTCCACGCAGCCCCACGTGGACTGGAAGGTGATGCGCCGCTCGTTGGAGTCGAGGTACTCGACCTTCCAGTGCGGGTTCTCCTCCGCCGGCAGGCCGCCCAGGAGCTGGTAGCCCGCGGGCAGCACGAAGGACACCTCCGACAGGCGGGCGTCGGTCGTGGCCTGGGTCGTGTTCGTCACCTCCAGGACCAGGTCGGACGCATCCTCCATCACCACGCGGGCGACGGTCTCCCCGGCGGAGGGGACGGGGCGCACGGTCCAGGTCCGGTTCTGGGAGAAGCCCACCGCGGGCAGCAGCACGGCGACGAGCGCGAGGATGCGGACGTTCATGGCGGGCCTCACGTCACGGCTCCAGGGTGAAGGACGTGGAGGCCAACTGCACCCCGTCCAGGAAGAAGCGCACCTGCCAGGTGCCCGTCATGCGCGACATGGACACCGGCGTGCCCGCCACCGGCAGCGAATAGCGCAGCGTTCGCGTCTCCTCCGGCGGTGCCTCCACCGTCGCGCTCCGCTTCTCGTACGGACGCCCGCCCGGCGCGATGAACTCCACGTCCACCACGCCCTTGTTCCGCACGCCGCTCACCACGAAGTCCACGTCCACCTGCTGCACCTCGGACAGCGGCGTGGGCTCCGCGCCCGCGCCCACCACCTCGGCGCTCCCGGTCGGGGGCGGCAGCGCCACCGGCGGCGGCACCTCCTCCCCGCCCTCGTCCGGAGGCGGCTGCTCACCGGACGGAGCCGGAGGCGGCGGCCGGGCCACGCTCCCGCCACCGGCCAGCACGTCGGCCGGATCCACGGGAGTGACGGAGCCGCCGCCCTGCCCCGGCTTCATGGCAGCCGGCGGCGGCAGGGGGGACACCCCTTCCGAGCACGCCGACAGCACCATCGCACCCGCCAGCACGGTCACGAGCGCACGCATCATGTCTCCTCCAGGGGCGCGGCACCGGCCGGCGCGCGCACTTCGTCCAACAGACCTCGCCGCTGAAGCTCCTCCAGGAAGCGCAGCGTGTCGGTCAGCACCGGACCGACGTCGGTCGAAAACTCGGAAGCCACCTGCTCCGCCACCGCCCGGGCCGTGCGCTGTCCGTCGCACAGCGCCCAGATGCGCGCCGCCGTCGGGTTGAGCCCGCGCAGCGTGCGCCCCTCCGCGTCCAGCACCAGGAAGTCCGCGCCAAAGCCCTCCCCCGAGGTCCCCGCACGCCGCCGGGGAACGCTGCCTTCCTGGAAGCTCATGCACGGCCCGTCCTTCCCAGCCACGCGGCCACCTGGCGCTTCAGCGTCGCGCGCCAGCGGCCCAGGCGACGGGGCCCCACGTCCCAGCGGTCCATCTCCAGCAACGCGCCGCCCCGGCGCACACGCCGCGCACGCCCGAGGATACGGACGAGCGGCAGCGGCGGATCTTCCACCCCGCCATTGTCCCCGCGAAGCGCGCAGACGCTGCCGTCGCACCAGCGCACCCGGTGCAACACCAGCGAGGACTCGAAGCGCGCCAGCACCACCTCACCCGGGCGCGGCGCCTCCACCAGCGGCTCCACCTCCGCCACGTCCCCCGCACGCAACGACGGCCACATGCTGTCCCCGGCGACAGGGATCCAACGGAGGCCATCGATCATGGAGACGGGCTGGGGAGCGCTCGACATGGAGGATGGAATGTACTCCAACCTCTCAATGTCCGCGAATCTACGCAGCCTCAATCCCCCAGCGATTCCCAGGACTTACGATGCTTAACACCTTTACTTCCAGGCTTTCAGGGAAGACAGGCCGCCCCCCTCCCCTCCGGCCGGGCGCGTCATGCCGGAGGGGCTCCTGGATCAGGCCGTGGGGGCTGGAGCCGGGGCGTCCGGCTGCGCGCGCACGGTGGCGGCGACGCTGTCGAGCGCCACGGGCACGGGCTCACCGCCCGCCATGGGCTTGAGCTTCGCCTGGCCGGTGGTGCGCTCCTGCTCGCCCAGCACCAGCGTGAAGCGGGCGCCGGACTTGTCCGCGCGCTTCATCTGGCTCTTGAGGCTGCCGCCGCGCGTGTCGAAGTCCACCTTGAGGCCCTCGCGGCGCAGGCGGCTGGCGAGCTTGAGGCCCTCGTCCTGCGAGCCCTCGTCCGCCACGGCGATGAACAGGTCCGGCCGCTGGGTGAACGTCTTGCCGCTCTCCTTCAGGAGCAGCACCAGCCGGTCCAGGCCCATGGCGTAGCCCACCGCGGGCACGTCCGGCCCGCCCAGGCCCTTCATCATCTTGTCGTAGCGCCCGCCGCCGCCCACCGTGCTGGCGGTGCCCAGCGCGGGGTGCGAGGCGATGAACTCGAAGACGGTGCGCGTGTAGTAGTCCAGGCCGCGCACCAGCCGGTGGTTCACCACGTACTTGATGCCCAGCACGCCCAGCTTGCGCTGCAGGTCCGTGAAGTGCGCGCGGCACGGCTCGCACAGGAACTCCAGCACGTTGGGCCCGGCCGCGGCCACCGCCTGGCACTTCTCGTTCTTGCAGTCCAGGACGCGCAGCGGGTTGCGCTCCAGCCGCTGCTGGCAGTCCGCGCACAGCTCTTCCCGGTGCGCCTTCAGGTACTCCACCAGCTTCGCGTGGTACGCGGGCCGGCAGTTGTCGTCGCCCAGCGAGTTGATGTTCAGGGTGACGTCCGTGAGGCCCAGGGCCTCCAGGAACTGCACCACCACGTCCATCAGCTCCGCGTCCTGCGCGGGCTCCTTCGCGCCGTAGGCCTCCGCGCCAATCTGGGAGAACTGACGGTAGCGGCCCGTCTTCATCCGCTCGTAGCGGAACATGGGCCCCATGTAGAACCAGCGCGACACCGGCTCCTGGTTGTTCACCGAGTGCTCGATGTACGCGCGCGCCGCGGGCGCGGTGCCCTCCGGACGCAGGGACAGGCTGCGGCCGCCCTTGTCCTCGAAGGTGTACATCTCCTTGCCGACGATGTCCGTCTCCTCGCCCACGCTGCGCACGAAGAGGGCCGTGTCCTCCACCATGGGCGTGCGCACCTCGCCGTAGCCGAAGCGGCCGAACAGCGTGCGCGCGGTGGACTCCACGAACTGCCACACTTCAATCTCGCCCGGCAGAAGGTCGTTCATCCCCTTCACGCCGTTGATCTTCTGGCTCACGTGATGACTCCGATACGCGTGCCCATGCGCACCACCGCTTCCGGCTGCATGCTGTCGTCCCAGCGCACGCGGCCGGGCTCGAAGCAGAGGATGACGGTGGAGCCCATCTCGAAGCGGCCCAGCTCGCCGCCCTTCTCCACCGGGATGCCCGCGCTGTAGCGGTGCACCTTGCCGGGCTGGCCCACGTGCGTGGTGATGTCCTCGTAGGACGCCTTGATGCGCGACACGCAGGTGGCGCCCACCTTCACCACCGCCACCTTGCCGGCCACGGTGTCCAGGTACGTCACGAGCCGCTCGTTCACGCAGAACAGCGACTGCTTGTTCTTCACCGACGCGGGGTTCACCGGCCAGAACTCACCCGGGATGTACGCGTACCCGGTGATGGTGCCGCCCAGCGGCGAGTGGATGCGGTGGTAGTCGCGCGGGGACAGGTACACCGTCGTCCAGGCGCCGCCGTGGAAGGGCTTCGCCGCCTGCGCGTCCCCCAGGAGCTCGTCCACCGTGTACTCGATGCCCTTGGCCTGCAGGCAGCGGCCGTTGTCCGCGTAGCCCACCTGGGACACCCGGCCGTCCACCGGGGACACGACGACCTTCTCGCCGGGGTCCACCGGGCGCAGGCCCGGCTTCAGGCCGCGGGTGAAGAACTGGGCGAAGGTCGGGTACTTCTCGAAGGAGTGCTCCGCCTCCTCCATGTCCACGTTGTACGCCTTGGCGAAGGTGCGCATGGCCCAGTGGTGCACCGGCGCGGGCGCGGGCAGGCGCGTGGCCAGGCCCACCGCGGAGGACACCGCCGACTTGGGCAGCACGCGCATCAACTTCATGAAGGTCTGTTCGTTCATCGAAGGTCGTCAGCTCTTGAAAGAGAGAGGTTCAACGCCCGCCGCCGTCCGCGGGCACCGTGCCGCCGTCCTCATAACGGCGCACGGTCCGCATGGCGCTCTTGGGTAACAGCGCCAGCACACGGCCGTCTTCAACCACCACCACGGAGTCCCGGTGGCTGGGGTACCCCAGTTGGCAGGACGCCCGGTCGCTGAGCTGCCAGGTCTCCCGCATCCCCCGCCCCTCCACCGTGACGGGCGTGCCCCGGCCGAAGCAGCCCTCGAAGCCGGCCACCAGCTCGGAGGCCGGGGTGCCCATCTGGGGCCCGGCGATCGCCCCGGCGTCCCCCGGCCCGGCGTCCACGGGCTCGGCCGCCACGGGCTCGGCCTGGCGCGGGAAGTCCGTGGAAGAGGGGTCCATCGTGGGCAGCGCGCCGGCGTTGGCCACCGCGCGGCGCTGCTCGTCGAGCGCCGCCTGCATGCGGGTGCGGCCCGCCTGGATGCGCTGGAGCAGGTCCTGGGACGCGGCGGAGTCCACGCTGTCCGCGGGCACGCGCTGCAACTGCGCTTCAATCTCTCCGATGGACGGGTCCAGGTACGCGTCGTCCAGCTTCTGGGCGTAGAGCGACGTCCACCGGCGGCTGGCCTGCTCGAACTCGGGCGAGGGCGGCGCGGGCGAGCGGCTGCAGCCGCTGACGAACAGGAAGGCTGCGAGGCCAAGGCCCATGAAGGGCCGCATCGGACGGGGGACCTGGGGGCGCACGGCCCCGGTTTATGCCACCTTCCGTCCGGCCGCGCCCCTTTTCCGCACGGGGGCGGCGGGCCTGCCCTACACGCCCAGGAACAGCCGCTTGCCGAAGTTGAGCGCCAGGTCCGCGTCGAAGATCTTCTGCGCGGAGGTCTCGATGTCGTACTCCACGCGCAGGTACTCCACCGTGCGCGCGTCCGTGTCGCAGATGACGAAGCAGGCCCGGTTGTCGTAGTCGCGCGGCTGGCCCACGCTCCCCACGGACACGATGTACTTGTAGCCCTTGCGCAGCACGAACTTCTGCGCCACCACGTCGTTCACCTCGCCGTTGCCAATGGCGAACGCGCGGCACAGGTGGCTGTGGCCGATGAAGGTGACCTCCGGCAGCTCCGCCACGTACGGCGTCAGCTCCCGCGCCTGCTCCAGCGCGAAGATGTACTCGTACGCCTTCGGGTCGATGGGCGACCCGTGGCAGAAGCCCACCTCGCCGATGCGGTACGTGTACGGGAGGCTTCTGAGCCAGGCCAGGTTCTCGTCGGAGATGACGTTGGCGCTCCAGTCGAGCGCGTGCCGGGCGGCGTCGTAGTAGTACGAGTAGTCCATCCGCCCCGCCACCGCCGCGTCGTGGTTGCCCAGCAGCGTGATCTCCGCCACCGAGCGCACCAGGTCACAGCACGGGTTGGGGGACGCCCCATAACCGACGATGTCCCCCAGCGACACGAAGCGGTCCACCTTCTGGTGCTCCGCCACCCTCAGCACCTCCGTGAGGGCCTCGATGTTGGAGTGGATGTCGGAGATGACGGCGATGCGCATGGGAACCCTAGGGGTGGGTTTGCTGCTGGGAGATGATGCGCCGCAGACTCGTCAGCGCGTCCGCGTCCAACGCTTCGAATCTCAGGCCCATGCCCGGAGGGCGGCCGGCGGGCTGCTCTTCCTGCCGCAACCAGACGACCGTGGCCTGCGCCTGCAACTGCGTGTCCGTCGCCTGCTGCGTGAGCCGCACCTGCGCCCGCGTCCCCGCCGCCAGCGGGGTGCTCGTCCTCACGAAGAGGCCTCCCTCGCTCAGGTTGGCGATGCGTGCATACAGGGTCACGTTCTCACCCTCGCACCAGCAGCGCAGAAGGGTGCCGACCCGCGCGTGCTTTCGATTCTCGCTCAACCGGGGGACCTCCCGACGTGGCACCTTCACTGTCCACGCCGGCGCTGAAAAAGGACGTCCGCACCGGATTTATTCATCCACTGCGTCCGGTCGAGCCTAGGGAGGGTGGGTGCGGCCCGTCAAGTTCCACACCGGGCTGTCCCGTCCCCGCGTCGGCGCTCCCCTACCCGCCCAGCGGGCCCAGGTCGTCGAAGTGGGTGAGCTTCTTGAACTCGGTGAAGCGGGCGTGGATCTCCGGGCGCTGCACCTCGCGCAGGCGCTCCAGGCTGAACTTCTCCACGGTGAAGGACGCCATCACGCTGCCCATGACCATGGCCTTGCGCAGCACCTGCTGATCCACCTTGCCGGCGCCGGAGCTGGCCAGGGTGCCCATGAAGCCGCCCGCGAAGGTGTCACCCGCGCCGGTGGGGTCGAAGACCTCCGACAGGGGGAAGGCCGGGCAGGCGAAGATGTGGTCCTGCTCGAAGAGGAGCGCGCCGTGCTCGCCGCGCTTGATGACCACGCGGGACGGGCCCATGGCCAGGATGGCGCGGGCGGCCTTCACCACGTTGTGCTCGCCGGAGAGCTGGCGCGCCTCCGCGTCGTTGATGAAGAGCAGGTTCACGCGCTGGAGCGTCTTGAGGAGCGCGGGGCGGCTGCCCTGGATCCAGAAGTTCATCGTGTCCGCGGCCACCAGCTTGGGCGCCTTCACCTGATCCAGCACGCGCGACTGGAGCTCCGGGTGGATGTTGCCCAGGAAGACGTAGGGCGTCTCGCGGTAGGCGGCCGGCAGGTTGGGCGAGAAGGCCTCGAAGACGTTGAGCTGGGTGTCCAGCGTCTGCGCCTCGTTGAGCTCCCAGCCGTACTTGCCCTTCCAGCGGAAGGTGCGGCCGGACTCGCGGGTGAGCCCCTCCAGGTCGATTCCGCGCCCGCGCAGGAACTGCAGGTGCGCCTCCGGGAAGTCCTCGCCAATCACCGCCACCAGTTGCACGGGGCTGAAGAAGGACGCGGAGGTGGAGAAGTAGGTGGCCGAGCCACCCAGCACGTCCTCCTTCTTGCCGAAGGGCGTTTCCAGCGAGTCCAGCGCGATTGAACCGACGACGAGCAGAGACATGGAGGCTTCTTCCTGGGGGTGACCCGGCGCGGGTACGGCTTCGCGTCAGGGCACGGCGCATTCCAGGGGAAACCCCGTGCCCGTGCCGGGTACGACACCTTCCCGGCAACGTCAAGGGGACAACGGTCTAGAACGCCGGGACGCCCGTGGTGGCGATGAGGGCCTTCAGGTCGTCGTCGGTGAAGAAGAAGCCCGCGCCGAAGAAGAAGTCGCGGCCGGCGATGAGGCGCCGGGTGGCCGCGTCCCGCTGCTTGGCGTTGAGGATGTCGTCCATGCCCGCCATGACGAACAGGTGGTCGAACGCCTGGGCGCGCAGCGTGGCGCGCAGGCGCGGGTAGCGCAGCTCGTCCGCAGTGAAGTTGAACGCGTCCATCTTCAGGGTCAGCGCGTCGTCGAAGAGGTGCAGGTCCGCGCCCACGCCGCCCGTGGATTCGATGAGGCCCACGCGCAGGGTGGTGAAGTAGTAGCGCTTGGCGAACTGGAGGCTGACCTTGAAGGACTCCCGGGTCACCTTCTGCGTCTGGATGACCGGGTCCCCGTCAGACGGCGGGTTCGTCTGCACCACCTGCGTGCTGACGGAGCCGCGCGGGTCGTCGATGATCTCCAGCAGGTAGTACTTGTCCGGCTTGGGGATGAGCCGCAGCGACAGGCCGTTCTTGGACGCGCCCTGGGCCACCAGGTAGCTGCTGAACAGGCCCACCTCCGTCTGGAGGGTGCTGAGGCGGGTGGCGAACTCGCTGACGTCCGTGACGGCCTCGCTGAGGCGCTGGCCCAGTTGCTCGTCCGTGAGCAGCGCGCCCGCGGCGCCCTCGCCGTCCTTCACCTTGCGGGTGATGTCCTCCAGGTTGGCCAGGGTGTTGTCCAGCCGGCCCAGCGTCTGCTTGAGGCTGGAGACGCTCTCCTTGAACTCCCCTTCCCCGCTGCCCACGATGTTCTTGACGGTGCCCAGCACCTCGCGGACGTCCTGGGTGATGCGCTCCACGTTGGTGACGATGCGCGTCACCTCCGCGCCGTTGCCCTGGGTGATGGCGCGCACGTCGGAGGACACGCCCTCCACGTTCGCCATGATGGTGTCCAGGCGGTCCGTGTTGCGGCGCACCGTCGCGTCCACCGAGTCCGACAGCCGGACCAGGTTCTCCACGATGCGCTCCAGGCTGCCGGCGCCCTTCTCGCCGCCCAGCACCTCGCGCAGCGCGCCCGTCACCTGCTGGATGTCGGAGGTGATCTGCGACAGGGACTCGAAGACGGCCTCCACGCCCTGCGTGTCGATGACGCGGCGGATCTGCCCGCCGTTCTCCAGCTCCGGCGCCTGCTCCGTGCCGGGGTTCAGGTCCAGCAGGTAGTCGCCCAGGAGCGACTCCGAGCGCTTGGTGACCGCGGCGTCCTGGCGCAGGTCCACGCCCTTGCGAATCTTCAGCCAGATCTTCGCGCGGGTGCCCTCCAGGCTGATGTCGCTGATCTCGCCCACGGGGATGCCGGCGATCTGCACCCGCCCACGGACCGCCAGGCCGGACGCGTCCCGGAAGTAGGCCCACACCTGGGTGGAGTCACGGTCGCTCAGTCCGCCCTTCTTGGCGAACAGCACGAACGTGATGAGGAATCCTCCGGCGGCGAGGACCAGCAGGCCAACACGGAAGGGCGTGACGAGCTTCTTCACCTGATGTGACTCCGAGCGCTACCACCGGCCGCGCGCGACTCTAACGATTTGCATGCCGGGTGCCAGCTTTTCATGAAGGGCTGGAATCCTTGGGGGACCGGATTCCCTACCCGAAATGCCTAGTTCTTGCCGAACCACGTCTGGAGGAAGACCTGGACGGCCGGGTGCTGGGACTCCCGCAGCTTCTCCGGCGGGCCGTACTCCACGATGACGCCCTTGGACAGGAAGGCGATCTGGTTGGCCACGTTGAAGGCGGACGCGATGTCGTGGCTGATGACCACGCTGGTGACGCCCAGCTCCTTCTGCGCGGTGAGGATCATGTCATCCACGGAGTCCGTGGTGATGGGGTCCAGGCCGGTGGTGGGCTCGTCGTAGAGAACGACCTTGGGGTCCAGCACCACGGCGCGCGCCAAGCCCACTCGCTTGCGCATGCCGCCGGACAAGTCCGCGGGGAAGCGGCCCTCCACCTCTCGCTTGAGCCCCATGAGGTCCAGGCGCTTCCTCACCTGCTCGCGGATCTCGTCCTCGGACAGCTTCGTGTGCTGGCGCAGCGGGAAGGCGACGTTCTCGAACACCGTCATGGAGTCGAAGAGCGCGGCGGCCTGGAACACCATGCCGAAGCTGCGGCGCACCTGCTGCAGCGCCTCCACGCTCATGGGGACGATGTCCTGCCCGTCGATGATGACCTTGCCGCTGTCCGGCTTGAGCAGGCCGATCATGTGCTTCATCAGCACCGTCTTGCCGGAGCCGGAGCCGCCCAGGATGACGCAGGTGCTGCCCGCGGGCACGGTGAGGTTGATGCCGGTGAGGACCTTGTTGCCCGCGAACGTCTTGTGCAGGTCCACGATGTCGATCATGGCCCGCTCGGAGCCGGGCGCCGTCGCTGAGCTCATCAGTGCATCAACATGCCGACGATGAAGTCGAGGATGAAGATGGCCAGCGCGCTCGAGACCATCGCCTCCGTGGTCGCCTGGCCCACGCCCTTGGCGCCGCCGGAGGCGTTGAAGCCCTTGTAGCAACAGATGAGGGCCACGGAGAGGCCGAAGATGGCGCCCTTGAGCAGGCCCTCGTAGACGTCCGCCGGCGCCATCCACTGCTGGGTGCGGGACAGGAACGTGCCGGGGGAGATGCCCAGGCCGAAGACGGCGACCACGTAGGCGCCGCTCATGCCCGTGGTGTTGAAGAGCATGGTGAGCGCGGGGACCATGAACAGGCCGGCGAGCACCCGGGGCACCAGCAGGTACTGCACCGGGTTGACGGCCATGGTCTCCAGCGCGTCCACCTGCTCGGTGACGCGCATGGTGCCCAGCTCCGTGCACATGGCGGAGCCGGCGCGCATGGTGACCATCAGCGCGGCGAACACGGAGGCCAGCTCGCGCGTGAGCGTCAGGGCCACGGTGGGGCCCACCAGGCTCTCCGCGTCGAACAGGGCGAACGCCGTGGACGTCTGGAGGGCGAACACCATGCCGGTGAAGGTGCCGGTGAGCCCCACGATGAAGATGGAGCCCACGCCCACGAAGTCCAACTGGGTGAAGAGGTTGTGCAGCCGGAACGGGCGGCGCACGCTCCAGCGGAAGACGTCCAGGCCCAGGGCCACCACGCCGCCAATGCTGCTGACGACGTCGATGAGGCCCTTGCCGAGGCCCTCCACCGACTGGATGAAGGCGCCGGTGAACCGGTTGGGTTTGCTGGGGGTCTCGGTGGTCATGCGTTCAGGCGGGCGACTCTACGTGCTCCGGACGGCGGCACAAGGGAACTGAGCGCGGGCCCATCCCACCCCCACCTCCATCGGTTGGTTGGCCGGAGGGCTCCCACGCGGCGCGCGGGTGGGATGCGATGGGACTTCCTCCGCCTGGGGTCGGCCGTTATGTTGCGCGGCCCTTTTACTTCCACGTCCGGCGCGCCCCTTGCGGGGAGTTGCCGGGCCAGAGCGACACGACAGCATGGCTACTCAGAAGGTCGGCGGCGAGGTGGATGCCCAGTGCACCCGCTGCAAGATGAACCTGGCGCACACCATCCTCGCGATGGTGGGTCCGAAGATCGTGCGCGTCCGCTGCAACACCTGCGGCGGGGACCACGCGTTCCGGGGCGCCGCGGGCGTCACGGACCGTCCCACCAAGGCCTCCACGACCCGCGCGCCCCGCGCGGCCTCTTCCAGCGGCGGCAGCACCCGCGCGGAGAAGGTGGTCATCTCCTTTGACGAGCAGCTCGCGGGCAAGGACATCGCGAGCGCGCCCAAGTACAGCCCCAAGGACACCTACAAGGTCGACCAGGTGCTCCACCACCCGACGTTCGGCGTGGGCCTGGTGACGGCGGTGCGCGGCGACAAGGTGGACCTCACCTTCCGCACGGACACCAAGACGCTGGTGCACGGCCGTGGCGGTCCGCCGACGGACAAGCCCGTCTTCAGTCCGCCGACGAACAAGCACACCGGCCCCGCGGACAAGCCCCAGGCCGAGCCCCCTCCGGAGGCGGACCTGGCCGCTGAGACTTCCCTGCCTTCCGGGGATTGACCCGGAGGCCGGAGCGGCGGTCAACTGGGGCGCTGGGTCTCCCGAATGCGTCCGCCGCTCCCTCTCGCTCTCTGCCTCCTGCTGCTGGGTGCCGCCGTCGCACGGGCGGCTCCGCCGGAGGTGGAGGCGACGCCCGGGCGCGTGGTGCTCGGGGAGGACGTGGTCGTGGAGGTGCGGGTGCGGGTGCCCAAGGGCGCCGGCCCCGTGCGCGCGGCGGCCTCCTCCGGCACCTGGGAGCGGACGCGGGTGGAGGGCGGCGCCGAGCGCGTCTTCCGCTGGACGCCTCCGCCGGTGCGCTACCCGCTGTGGGCGGTGCTCTCGTTCTGGGTGGAGGACGGCCGCGCGCCGGAGGTCACCACCGTGCGGCTGCCGCTCCTGGGACGCACCACGCTGGACGTGTCCACGGCGCCGGGCGCGGAGGTGGTGGTCGCGGTGGGCGAGGCGCGCTTCGGCCCGGTGAAGGCGGACGGGCACGGGCGCGCGCAGGTGCCCGTGGAGGTGCCGCCGGACGCGACGGAGGCGCGCGTGCTCGCGACCCGGGGCACGCTCACCACGGATCGCCGCGCGCCGCTGGAGGTGCCCGCCGTGCGTCCGCTCGTCGCCGCGCTCACGCCGGATCCGCTGCCCGTGGAGGGCGGCGGCTGGCTGATCATCGCGGGCGCCGAGGAGCGGGTCCCCGCCTCGGCGCTGAGCGTGGAGGCGGAGGGCGCCGACGTGAAGCCGGTGGATCCGGAGCGCGCGCGCTACACGGTGCGCCCGCGCGCGGACGCGACGGACGTGTCCGTCACCGTGCGCTGGAGTGACGCGCCCGCCGGGGACGCGGTGCGGCTCCAGGGCGCGGTGAAGCCCGCCGACGCACGGCCCGCGGACGTGGTGCTCATCCCGGACGCCCCTGCCCTCTTCCCTGGGCACGGGGTCCAGGTCCCGGTGCCGCAGCCGTCGCTGTTCCTCCTGGGCGGCGCCGCGTTCGCGAGCGGCGCCAACGGGGGACCGCTGCTGGGGCTGGGCGTCACCGTGCCGCTGCCGCTGTGGCGCTGGCGCGTGGCGGCCGAGGCCGAGGCGGGCCTTCGTCACGCGAGCCTGGACGGACAGCAGGCCGGCACGCAGGTGCGCTCCCGCGTCTGGGGGATGCCCCTGCTTTTGTCCGCGCGGGTCACCCTTTTCCAGCGTGGTTCCTTTCAACTGGACGGCCGTGCAGGCGGCGGAGTGCTGGCTTTGAGCCATCACCTGTCGACGAAAGCCATTGAGGCCGGTGCCGTCTTTCCTGACGCCTTGGATGAGCGCAGAGTGCGCGCCATGGGATTCCTGGCCGCACAGGGCGCGTATGGCTTGGGCCGCTGGAGCGTCCTCACGGAGGTGCGCGCGGCCCTGGCGCCCGTGGAGACGCCGTCGCTGCGCGCCGAGCTGGGCGGCGTGTCCGTGTCCGCGGGGCTGAGGTTCGTGCCGTGATGCGCGCGGGCCTGGCCACGGTGGGGCTGGCGGTGCTGGCGTGGGCCTGCTCGGGCGACCCGGCGGCGCTGCCCGACCCCACCATCGTCAGCGTGGAGCCCGCGACGCTGCCGGTGAACACGAGGGACGAAGACGTCACCGTGCGGTTCGACGCGCGCTACAGCGTGGCCGTGGACTACGGCGCGAAGAAGGTGGACGCGCGCATGGGCTCCGGCCGCGTCTGGGTGGATGAGCTGGAGGCGACGGTGTCGAGCTTCGACCCGGCGGGCGTCGCCATCGTGACGGTGCCCCGGGGGCTGGGCGCGGGCTCGCACGCGGTGCGCCTGCGACTGGAGGACGGGCGCGAGGCGGTGGCCGATGACGCCCTCACCCTGCGCCCCGCGGGACAGGAGGTCATCGACCCGCCCCCGGCGGAGGACGGAGGCGTGCTCATCCTCACGGACGCGGGCCCCATCTCCAGCGACTTCGACGGCGGGGTCGACACCACGGACGGCGGCCAGCGGGTGGACGCGGGCCCCGGGCCGGACGAGCCGATGCGCGAGGGCGACGTCACGGGCTTCAGCTTCGACGCCATCGACGGCACGCGCGTGAGCCGGACGCCCTTCGTCATCACGGTGCGCGCCCTGGGGCCCCGGGCCGGGCACTTCCAGGGCTCGGTGGAGCTGAGCGCGTCGCGCGGCACGGTGACGCCCTCCAAGATCGGCCCCTGCGAGGTCGGCGTCTGCAACGCGTACGTCGTCATGGACGCGCCCGCGGGCAACGTGCGCCTCACCGCGCTGAACAGCTTCGGCGCGACCGGCGAGTCCAACACGTTCCGGCTGGAGCCCGCCAGGTAGCGCCGCGCCTCACCCCGCCGCGCGCAGCAGCTCCAGCGTGCGCCGCATGTCCTCGGGCAGCGGCGCATCCACCCCGCGCGCTGGCAGCCCGGGCAACGCGGGCCACTCCACGCGCGCGGCATGCAGCGGCGTCCGGGCCAGCACCTCCGCGGTCCCCTGCCCTCCCAGGTCGCCCTCCGTGAGCGGCGCCTCGCGGCCGTACTGGTGGTCCACGAGCAGCGGGTGCCCCAGGGACAGCAGGTGCACGCGGATCTGATGCGTGCGGCCCGTCAAAGGCTCCGCCTCCACCAGCGACGCGCGCGCGAAGGTCTCCACCGGGCGCACCCGCGTGCGTGACGCCTTGGCGTCCGGCTCCTCCGGCCTGGCCACGCGCATGCGCCCCTTGCGGCCGGCGACGAGCGGCGCGTCCACCATCCGGGGCGCCTCCAGCCGGCCCTCCACCAGGGCGCGGTAGCGCTTGCGCACCTTGCCCGTCTCGAAGGCCTGGGACAGCGCGCGGTGCACGGCCGCGTCCAGCGCGAACACCAGCGCGCCGGACGTGTCGCGGTCCAACCGGTGCACCACGTAGACCTTGCGGCCCAGCGAGGCCTCCAGCGTGTCGCGCAGGGACGCGCCGCCCTCGCGGCCGGGGATGACGAGCACCCCGGCCGGCTTGTCCACCACCATCACGCCCGCGCCCTCGAAGAGGACGCGGGGAACGTCTCCGCTCATTCGTAGTCCGACGCAGGCACGACGGTGATGGGGCCCAGCCCTTCCAGCAGCGGCTTCACCTCCGACGCCTTGCCCAGCACCACGATGACGGGCCGGTCCGCGAAGGCGTACTTCCTCGCGGCCGCGGCCACGTCCTTCGGCGTCACGGCGCGCAGCCGGTCGCGGAACTTCTCCACCCAGTCGTCGCCCAGGCCGTGCATGCGCATGTCCGCGATGACGGAGGCCACGGACTCGTTGGTCTCCGTGCGCAGCGGGTACAGGCCGGCCAGGTAGCTCTGCGCGTCCTTCAGCTCACGGGGCTTGAGGCCGCCGTCGCGCACGCCGTGGATCTCCTTCAGCGCCACGTCGATGATCACCCGCGTGGACGCCGTCTTCGTGAACGTGGACAGCGCGAAGATGCCTGCCGCGCTCATCGTGTCGAAGTAGGAGCTGACGCCGTAGGTGAGGCCCCGGTTGACGCGGATCTCGTTCATCAGCCGCGACGTGAAGCCGCCGCCCAGCGCGATGTTCATCGCCGTGGCCGGGAAGTAGTCCTCGTGGCCCAGCCAGAAGCCGGGGCCGCCCAGGCGCACCTGGGACTGCGTCTGGTCCGGCTTGTCCACCAGCAGCACCGTGCCGGCCTTCGCCAGCGGCTCCTGCCTGCGGGGCAGCATCGGCTCCGCGTCGGGGCCGCCCGTCCAGCCGGCGAAGGCGCGCTCGGCCTCCGCGGCCACGGTCGCCGGGTCGAGGGCGCCCACCACCGTGAGCAGGGAGATCTTCGGCCCCATGCACTCGGCGTGGAAGCGGACCACGTCGTCGCGGGTGAAGGTGGACACGGTGCGCTTGTTGCCGCCCAGGTCGCGCCCGTACGGATGGTCCCCCCACACGGCGCGCGTGAAGGCGCGGTCCGCGATGGAGGACGGATCATCCAGGTCGTTGGCGAACTGCGCCAGCGCGCGCTCGCGGGCGTCCGCGACCTCCTTCTCCGGGAACGTGGGCTCGCGCACCACCTGCCCCAGCACGTCCAGCATCGCGGAGAAGTGCTCCGCCGGCGTGGTGAGGTAGACGGACAGCACGTCCTCGTTGACGCCCGCGTAGAGGCTGGCGCCCACGAACTCGATGGCTTCGCTGATGCCATCCGCGTCCATGCGCTTCGTGCCCCGGCGCAGCAGGCGCGCGGTGAAGTCCGCCAGGCCGTCCTTGCCCGGCGGATCCCACACGCCGCCCGCGCGCATCACCAGCCGCACGGAGACCAGCGGCAGCGGCCCGCGCTCGGCGGCGATGACCCTCAGGCCCGTGGACGTGGTGCTCTCATGCAGCGCGGGCAGCTTCAGCTCGCCGGTGGCGGCGGACTTCGGCGCCTGCGCGGCCTTCACCAGCTTCTTGGCCCGGGCCGGGACGGCCTTCTTCACCTGCGCGACCTTCTTGCGCGCGGCGGTGGCCTGCTTGCGCACGGCCTTGGCGGCCTTGCGGACGGTGTTCTTCACTTTGGCGATCTTTCGGGAGGCCATGGGGTTCAAGCCTCCGCCGCTTCGTCACCGGCCTCGTCGGCGCCGGCTTCGGGATGGAGGGTGACCACCGAGCGGCGCTCGGGGGCGAAGTACTTCGCGGCCACGGCCTTCACCTGCTCCGCGGTGACGGACGCGTAGAAGGTCGGCAGGGACAGGCCCTCACGCCAGTCGCCCAGCAGGGCCTCGTAGTGGCCCAGGGCGTGGCCCCGGCCGCTGTTGGTGGACAGCTCCCGCAGGTGGTCCGCGCGCAGGTTGTTCTTCGCCTTCTGCAGCTCCTTGTCGGAGACGCCCTCGCGCGCGAGCCGCTCCAGCTCCGCGTACAGCAGGGCCTCCACCTTCGCCGCGTCCGAGTCCGGCTTGAGCTCCAGGTAGAACAGGATGGTGCCCGGGTCGATGCGCCAGCTCCAGTCGAGCATCACCGACACGGCGGCCTTCTGGTCATACACCAGGGACTTCACCAGCCGGCTGCCCTCGCCCTTGGTGAGGATGTACTGGACCACGTCCAGCACCAGCGTGTCCTCGTTGCTGGCGGCGGGGCCTCGGAAGCCGATCATCACGGACGGCGACTGCGCG
The DNA here is from genome assembly GCF_020037015.1 of Corallococcus sp. AS-1-6. GTDB lineage: Bacteria > Myxococcota > Myxococcia > Myxococcales > Myxococcaceae > Corallococcus. Next base: position 92,296 of record NZ_JAIQDE010000014.1, read on the forward strand.
GGGTGGCGCACCACGGCGCGGCGCTCGCCCTTCTGCTCCGGCTCCGCGTTGAGCACCGGCGCGGGCGTGGGGCCGCGCGGGATGTTCCCGTAGTACTTGCGCACCAGCGCGAGCGTCTTCTTCGGGTCGATGTCCCCGACGATGTAGAGCACCGCGTTGTTGGGCGCGTAGTACGTGCGGAAGTACTCCTGGCAGTCCTCGCGGGTGATGTTCTCGATGTCCGCCATCCACCCGATGACGGGCCAGCGGTACGCGTGCGCCTTGTAGACGAGCGTGCCCAGCTCCTCGTCCATCATGCCGGGGATCTCGTTGTCCACGCGGACGCGGCGCTCCTCCATCACGACCTGGCGCTCGCTGGCCAGCGTCTGGTCGGAGATGCGCAGGGAGCGCATCCGGTCCGACTCCAGGTCGAGCACCGTCTCCAGCGCGTCCGCGCTGAAGTCGTCGTAGTACACGGTCATGTCATTGGACGTGTACGCGTTGGAGCGGCCGCCGTTGGACTCCAGCGTCTTGTCGAACATCTTGGGGCCGTACTTCTTCGCCCCGTTGAACATCATGTGCTCGAACAGGTGGCTGATGCCGGTGATGCCGGGCCGCTCGTTGCGGCTGCCCACCTGGAAGAAGGTGTAGAGGCTGACCACCGGGGCCTGGTGGTTCGCCAGCAGGCGGACCTTGAGGCCGTTGGGCAGCGTTGCCTCGTGAACGTCGAAGAGGGCGGCGAGGGTGGGGTCCACCGCGCGCACGGCGGTGGACCGCGGGGATGCCTTGGACATAGGTGCCACACCGTAACCACGGCGCGGCTAGAGATCCACGACACCTTCACGCAGGGCCATCACCACCGCGTCCACGTGGGAGTTGACGCCCATCTTCCGGTAGATATGCGACAGGTGCGTGCGCACCGTGCGCCGCTCCAGCGTCATCACCCGCCCCACCTCCGCGTTGGACAGGCCCTTGGCCACGTACCGGAGGACATCCAGCTCCACGGCCGTCAGCCCCCAGGGCAGCTCGGCGGGCTTCTTGGCGGGTTTGGCCTGGACGGACTGGAAGTAGTTCCAGAAGCGCCGGGCGATGATGGGCTCCAGCACGGTGCCCCCGTCCATGACCTCCTGGATGCCGGAGCGGATCTTCTCCGGCCCCACCCGCTTCACCAGGTAGCCGGACGCGCCGGCCTGGATGGCCTCGTAGACCTTCTGCTCGTCCTCGAAGGACGTGAGGATGAGGATCTCCACCTCCGGGGCGCGGCGCTTGACCTTCTGGGTCACCTGGATGCCGTTGAGGCTGGGGAGCTCCAGGTCCAGCAGGACGAGCTGCGGGCGTTCACGGACGATGTCGTCCACCGCCTGTTCGCCGTCCTGGGAGGTGCCCACGACCTCCAGCTCCGGAAAGGTGCCCAGCACCTTGACCAGGTTGCGCAGCAACTGGGGCTGGTCCTCGACGACGAAGATGCGCGTGCGCTCCACGGAACTCACCGCCTGGTGGGGGGAGGCTGGAACTGCTCGTCCAGCTTCTGGTGCTGGCCCCGCGAGAAGCGGAGCTGGAAGTCCTTCTGCTCGCCGGTGGAGATGGCCACCACGCGGATGTCGCGAGTGCCCACGCGGACCGGGTGGTTCACCAGCGGCGTCGCGCGGCGCACCTTCGCCCCGTCGATGAAGACGTTCGCCGGCAGGTTCGTGCGCAGCGTGAGGAACGCGCGCTGGTTCTTGGGAGGAACGGCGGGCTCGGCGGTGTCCTCCGCCGCCTCCTCGTCCTCGATGTCCCGCGCCCCTGGATTGAGCGGCGGCGCGGGCGGCGGAGGCGTGATGGGCTTGAGCGCGGACGGGTTCGCGGGCGTCTGCGTTCCGTTCGCCACCGGGGCATTGGGATCGTAGCGGGGCAGCTCCGGTTCCTGCACGGGCTCCAGGCCCAGCCGCCACGCGGCGACGGAGAACATGAACAGGCCCACCAGCGCGATGCCGCCCGCGATGAAGAGCAGGCGCTTGCGGCGGGTGCCCGCGTCCACCGCGTCCATGCGCGGCGTCTCCACGGTGTCGAAGCGCTGGTGCACCGGCACGTGCCGGTCCGACGGGGCGGGCTCGGCCATGTCGGAGCGCACGCGGCCCTCCGCCTTCGGAGGGGCCATGCGGCGCTCCGAGCGGGGCTCGGCGGGAAGCGCCTCCGTGGGTTCGGCGCGGCCCCGGCGTGGCCCACCCGCGTCGGCGGCCACGGGGGCCGGCGAGGGCGCGCCACCGCCAGCAGGGAGGACCGCCGTCTCCTGGCCGGGAGCCCTGCCCCCTGCCCCCTTCGCGGGACGCAGGGCCGGGCGCTTCGCCGGTTCTTCTTCCGCGCCCACGGGCTGGCCGGGGCGCAGGGCCGCGCGGCGGCCGGAAGGAGGAACAGGTTCATCCCCGCCCAGCGGTGGGCCGGGGCGCAAGGCGGCGCGGCGGCCGGTGGGCACGGGCGGCTCGTCGTCACCGAGGGCCGGGCCGGAGAAGTCCTCGATGACCTTCACGCGAGGATTGCGCCCGGCTCGCGCGGACGCCGGGCTGTCCGGGCGGCGGGCCTTCTGCGCAAGGACTCCCGGCGGCGCGTCCCAGCCCTGCTCCAGCGGCCCCGCGGGTGAGAGCTCGGTGCTCCGCGGTTCGCCTTCCGGCCCGGGCTCGTCGTCCAGGGGCGCGTCGTCATCCGGCGCGTAGTCCTCGGGGCGGAACTCCTCGAAGCCGGGCGCGGCCTCCTGCGTCTCGGCGGAGGCCTCCTGCTCCGAGGGCGCGCGGCTGTACGGCGCGCGCTGGACGATGGAGGCCTCGTGCTCCTCCGCGTGCAGGTCGTCCATCTCCGCGCCGGAGACGGGCTCCAGTTGGAAGGGCTCCGCGAACGGCACGGGCCCGGGGGCGGCGATGCTCACCTCGTTGGGGAACAGCTCCGACACGAAGCGCGCCACCTCCTCCGCGCCGGGCAGGCCGCCGCCCGCGGAGAGGAAGTTGCGCAGGGCCTGGGCGAACTCACCGCACGAGCGGAAGCGGCGCTGGGGCGCCGGATCCAACGCGCGCATGATCGCCGGATCCAGCCGCGAGTTGATCCGCCGGTCCAGCCGGCTGGGCGGAGGCAGCGCCTCGCGGCGGGTGCTCACGCCGCTGCCGGGCACCACGGCCTCGCGCAGCGTGAGCAGCTCGTACGCGATGGCGCCCAGCGAGTACACGTCCGACGCCTCCGTGGGCGACTCACCGCGGGTGACCTCCGGTGCCCGGTACGCGCTGCGGCCCCGGTGCGCGAACGTGCGCTTGAGCTGGGGCACGGACAGGAGCGCCTGGAGCGCGCCGAAGTCGCAGATGGCCGGATAGCCCTCGCGCGCCAGCAGCACGTTGCCGGGGGTGATGGCCCCGTGGACGACGCCCGCGTCGTGCGCGAGCTGCACGGCCTCCAACAGTTGGATGACGATGGACAGCGCCACCGTGGGCGGCAGCAGCACCTCCTTCGTGTTGAGGCGCTGGAGCGCGACGCCCAGCGTGAAGCCGTCCACGTCCTCGCGCACCACGGCGAGCCGCTGGCGCACGAAGCCCACGTCCACGACGTGGAGGAGGCCCGGGTGGCGCACGGGCTGGAGCCGCCGCACGGTCTCCGCCAGCGCGCGGGCATACGCGGGGTCGGAGGTGCGCGGCAGGAAGAGCTTCACCGCGACGGGGAGGGTGGGCAGCAGCAGGGACTCGTACAGCTCCGCGAGGTCCCCCGCCTCCGTGCGGCCGACGAGCCGGTACGTCCCGCTCATCGTTGCTTCCGGGGCGTCTTGGGCCCGTTGGCGCGGCGGCGCGACACGGCGGCGAACATGAAGCCGCACCACACGCACGACTCACCGCGCCGTCCACGGGGCAGCTCCAGGGTGCAGCCGGGGCAGCGAGGCCGGGGCCTGGCGGTGCGGACGGTGGCGGCGGAGACGCTGGCCCGGGTGCGGACGGGAGGCGGCTTGCGGGCCTCCAGGGCGAGCCGGGCCTCCAGACGGCGCACCCGGTCCTCCAGCGCGGTGATGCGAGCGGCCAGGCGCGCGTGGAGGTCCTCGGCGGTGGCCGGGGATGGACGTGGGGTGCGCATCGTTGGACGGGAGCGTGCCAGCCCCGTGCGAAGCCCGCAAGGACGCGGGCGAAGGGGCTTGGGCGCGTGTTATGTCTTGAGGTCCCGTGTCGCCCCTACTCTCCCCTGCCAGGCCCATCCCGGGCGGACCCTCCGAGGATCCGCTGCACGGGAGCTTCCGTTCCTCCATCCGCCGCGAGCACGCCGACGACGCGGCCCGTCGGGCGAGGGATCTGCTCACCGACGAGGTGCTCGGCCGGCTGCTCACCACGCCGCGTGAACTGGTGGACCAGGTGCCGCACGCGCGGGACGTGTTCGTCAACCGCAACCTGCGCATGGACCACATCGAACTCATCGGGTTCGACATGGACTACACGCTGGCCATCTACCACATGCGCCGGCTGGAGCAGTTGTCGTTCGACATGACGCTCGCGAAGCTGATCAGCGAGTACGGCTACCCGCCGTTCGTGGGCGGCCTGCTCTACGACCACCACTTCGTGATGCGCGGGCTGGCGGTGGACCGGGTCAACGGCAACGTCCTGAAGATGGACCGCTTCGGTCACGTGGGGCGCGCGTACCACGGCCTGCGTCCGCTGAAGCGCGACGCGTGGAAGGAGCTGTACCGCAACAAGCGCGTGCGGCTGCGCAACCCGCAGTTCGCGTGGAACGACACGCTCTTCTCGCTGCCGGAGACGTGCCTGTACTCGGGCATCATCGAGCTGATGGAGTCGCTGGGGCACACCGTGAACTACGGCAAGCTCTACGACGACATCCGGGAAGCCATCGACACGGTGCACCGGGACAACTCGCTCAAGCGGGAGATCCGCAAGGACCTGTCGCGCTACGTGTTCCTGGATCCGGAGCTGGGGCCGGCGTTGCACAAGCTGCGCTCGGGCGGGAAGCGGCTGTTCCTGCTGACGAACTCCGCGTGGGACTACACGAACGCGGTGATGCGCTACCTGCTGGAGGGGCAGTTGGCGGAGTACCCCAGTTGGCGCAACTACTTCGACTTCGTGGTGACGGCGGCGGGCAAGCCGGCCTTCTTCACGGAGAACCGGCCGTTCCTGGAGCTGGACTCGTCCACGGAGGCCGGCAAGGTCGTGGGCGAGGCGAAGTCACTGGAGCGAGGCACGGTGTACTCGGGCGGCAACCTGGCCCAGTTCGAGGAGTTCACCGGCTACCGGGGCGAGCACATCCTCTACGTGGGCGACCACATCTACGGCGACATCCTGAAGTCGAAGAAGTCGTCGCTGTGGCGCACGTGCATGATCGTCCAGGAGATTGAGGACGAGATCACCTACACGGACGCGCGGCGCGAGGAGATCGTCACGCTGTCGGAGGTGGAGCTGACGCGCGCGCGGCTGGACGACGAGGTGAACCACCGCAAGACGGTGTTGAACACCCTGGAGCGCAGGCTGGAGCGCGAGGCGCTGTCGGGGCCCGAGCGCCAGGAGGTGGAGGAGCTGCGCAAGAAGGTGAAGGCGGAGCTGGAGAAGCTGCGCCGTTCGTTGAAGGAGACCAACGGCATCGCGAATACACTGGAGCGCGACGTCGAGGAGGGCTTCAACCCGTACTGGGGCCTGCTGTTCAAGGAGGGCAACGAGAACAGCCGCTTCGGCTACCAGGTGGAGCAGTACGCGTGTCTCTACACGAGCCGCGTGTCGAACTTCCTGCACCACTCGCCCATGCAGTACTACCGCTCGCCGCGCGACCTGATGGCGCACGAGCAGGCGGGAGCGCTGTCGAGCAAGATGTCCCCCATGGGCAGCGAGGGCCCGCCGAAGGGGTCGGAGAAGGAGTAGCTCAGGGAAGCGCGGGCAGCCGCCCCCAGATGACGTCGCTGAAGCGCGAGGTGGGCTCCGGCTGGATGCCCACCTTCTTCAGGTCATCGGTGTGACGGGCGCCCTTTACGACGACCCACCGGCGAGCGACGCGCCTCCCCTCCTCCACCGCTTCAGGGGTGAGGGGCGCGTGCTCCGCGAAGCGGCGCAGGACGTCGAAGGCGGGCTGGGCCTTCTTTGGCTTGGCGAACATCGGGTCGAAGAAGACGACGTCGAAGGACTTCGAGGGCAGCGTCTTCAGGTACGCGTGAGCATCCGCGTGGAGCACTTCAATGGCGCACGAGTCCGCGCCCCGGTCGTAGCGCTGGAGCCCCTCCGCGGCGACGATGCACAGCGGCAGGCTCTTCTCCAGACCCACGACACGGCCCGTGGGCCCCACGGCAAGCGACGCCACCAGCGCGTCTTGAGCCAGTCCCAGGGTGCAGTCGAGCACGGCGTCGCCCGGAACAATCTCGGCGACCTTGAGGAACGCATCGTCGCGCTGGCCCTGGCGAAGCCGCATGCGCCGCAGGTGCGCCATGCCCGCGTGGAAGCCGAATGAACCCTGAGGCTCCCACAGCGTCACGCCATCGCCGCCCACGACGAGCAGCGCCTCCACCCTGGTGCCCAGCCAGGGCGCGATGCCCTCACTGGAGCGGCGCGAAAGGAACGGCAGGTTCCACCGCTGCGCCACGGCCCGCGCCTCGCGCACCGTGGCCGCATCCGTCTTCGTGCTGGTGGTGACGGCGAGGGGAAGGGCCGGCATCGATACCGCCGCCCTACTCCGCGACCGCCGCCAGCTTCCGGCCACCCTGCATCTGCGCCACCGTCACGGACTGGTTCCGGCCGTTGCGCTTCGAGTGGTACAGGCACTGGTCCGCCAGGTCGATGAGCTGCTGCTTCTCCATCGCGTTGTCCGGGAACGTCGCGATGCCCAGCGACATGGTGATCCGCAGCGGGCCCATCTCCGTCTGGAACACCTCCGCCATCACCGCCTCGCGGATGCGCTCCGCGATGATCTTCGCGCCCTGCGAGTCCGTCTCCGGCATCACCATCACGAACTCCTCGCCGCCGTAGCGCGCGACGACGTCCGTGTCCCGCGCCAGCGTCTTGATGATGCGCGCCACGCCCTTGAGCACCTGGTCGCCCGTCGGGTGGCCGTAGGTGTCGTTCACGCTCTTGAAGTGGTCCACGTCCGTCAACATGATGGAGCACTTGCGGTTGTACCGCCGCGCCTGCGCCAGGATGTCGTCCGCGCGCGACTGGAACGTGCGGTGGTTGAGCAGGCCCGTGAGCCCGTCCGTCGTCGCCATCTTCTCCATCTGCTCGTAGAGCTGCGCGCGCAACACCGCCTGCGCCGCCTGGATGGCGATGACCTCGATCATCCGCAGCACGTCCTGCTCGAACGCCGCCTTCTTGCGCGACCCCGCCACCAGCGTGCCCAGGATCCGGTCCCCCGCCACCAGCGGGAAGATCTTCAGCGCGCCCAGGCCGCGCACCTGCGTCTCCTCGTCGAAGATGACCTGGCGGTCCATCGCCTTGATGTCCCGCCCCGGCAAGGGCGCCCCGTAGCGCACCACGTTCGCCACCAGGCCGTTGTTGTCCTGGAACGTCTGGCCCTCCAGCGCCTTGCCCTGCGCCGTCACGCCCGTCATCCGCGCCACGCGGTGCACCCGCTTGCCCTCGTGCTCCGACACCAGCGTCACCGCGCAGAAGTCCAGCCCCGCCAACTGCCGCGTCGCCTCCAGCACCGCCACGAACACCTGGTCCGGGCTGCCCGCGCGGTTGAGCTCCTCAATCGCCCGGAAGAACCGGTCCTTCTCGTCGCGCGTCTTGCGGATGTAGCTCATCACCCGCTCCACCTCGATGGAGCGCAGCACCTCTCCCGCGATGGTGGTCAGCATCTTCTCGTCCTGGTCCGTGAACGGCTCGTTCTTCAGCTTGTCCGCCACCAGCACGCCGCGCACCAGCCCGCTGCCCTCCAGGATGGGCACCGCCAGCAGCGCCTGCACCGTGGGACCGCCGCTCTCGTAGTACGTGACGCCCTTGAGCCCCTGCGGCGAGTTCATCCGCACCGGCGCGCGGCGCTTCAAGACGCCGCCGATGATGCCCTCGCCCGCGTTGAACTTCTCGCGCTGCACCCGCTCCGAACCCGAGCGGCAGTCGTACAGCTTCAGGCTCCGGTCATCCGACGTGAGCAGGAACGCCGCGCAGGTGTCCGTGCGCAGGCCCGTCTCCGCGATCTCCAGCGCCGCGTGCACCGCGCCCTCAATCTCCTTCACCGACGCGACCAGCCACTTCTCGTCGGAGTTCATCCCGCTGAAGCTGTCCTGCGTCCCGGAGGACACCAGCCGGAAGGTGCGCGCGCGCTCCTCCACCTCGCGGATGCGCTTCTGCACCGCGTCCGACTCCGCCCGCTTCGCCACCAGCATCCGCGCGGACAGCACCAGGTGGTACAGCCCCGCGAACAGCGCCAGGAACAGCGTGTGCGTCAGGAACCCGGTGACGTTCACCACCGGCCCGCCCAGCGTCACCAGGCCGTCGTACACCAGCGCCACGCCCAGGAGCGTCATGCCCGCGTTGCGAGGCAGGAACGCCACCAGGAACGCCATCAGGAGGTAGACGATGGGGAACAGCTCCCCGCCGCCAATGGCCACCACGATGAAGGCCGCGGAGATGAGCCCACCGCCCAACTCCAGGTCGTCGCGCAGGTCGATGACCGCGCCCACCGAGGAGCGCATGGCCCGGCGCCACGCCGCCATGCCGATGCCGACCAGCAGCCCCATCACCAGCGCCGCCTCCGTCCACCCCAGCGTGTGCAGGCCCCGGAAGCCGCCGCGCGCCAGGTGGACGAACGTGGCCAGCGCCACCGTCGCGGGGATGGCGCGGAAGAACGCGCGCATGAGCTTCGCGGGAGAGGGCACCACGGACAACGAGGTCATGGCGACTCCAGGTGGAAGACGATTTCGCCCGGCTTCACGTAGCCGAGCTCCTCACGGACCGACTGCTCCAGCGCCGCCGGATCCTTGCGCAGCGCCGCGATCTCCTTGCGGAGCGCGTCGTTCTGCGCGGCCAGCGCGCGGTTGCGCTCGTCGAGCGCCTCCACGTCCTGGCGCAGGCGCAGGTAGCGCCGGAAGCCCTTGGCGTCCGCCACCGAAGCGAGGCTCAAGGCCACCGCCACCACCGCCGCCACCATCAGGAGCTTTCGCCGGGACGTCATGAGCGCCGGCGAAGGTACCAGCGGCCCCCCTGCCCGCAAGAATTCCGCTCCAGCCCTGTAGCACCCCGGGCGGGGGCTTGAATCAGTCCGCCTTCAGCAGCTTTTCAATGGCCTTCGCCACGTCCGCCTGGCCTTCAATCCCCTGCCACGCGGCCACCGCGCGGCCGTGCTTGTCCAGGAGCACCGTGCTGGGCAGCGCCCGGATGCGGCCGAAGGCGCTCTGCCCCGCGCGCATCCGCTCGTCCGACAGGAGCACCGGGTACGGGAAGGCGTAGTGGTTCGCGAACGGCCCCAGCACCCGGCCCTCGTCGATGTCCATCCCCACCGCGACGACCTGGAAGCCCTGGGGACCGTAGGTCTCCTGGATCTGCTTGAGCGTGGGCAGGTCCGCCAGGCACGGGAAGCACCAGGTGGCCATGAAGGACACCAGCACCACCTTGCCGGGGAGCTGGCGCGGGTCGTACCGCGTGGGCCCCACCGACGGCAGCCACAGCGCCCGGTAGAACGCGGGCCCGGCGTCCACCGGCCCGCCGTGGGCGCACGCGCCCGTGAGGGCCAGCACGCCCAGCGCCACCGCGCCCAGGAGCGCGCGCCGTCGCACCGGACTCAGGCCTCCGACCCCGGAGGGCCACCCCGGAGCTGGCACTCGCGGCACAGGCCGTACAGCTCCATCTTGTGCGACGTCACCGTGAAGCCGTGCTTGCGCGCCACCGCGTCCTGGAGCGTCTCGATGCGGTCGTTCTCGAACTCCACGATGGTGCCGCAGCTCGTGCAGATGAGGTGGTCGTGGTGCTCGCGCCCCGCCGCCGCCTCGTAGCGCGTCTGCCCGTCACCGAAGTTGCGCGCGTGGGCCAGGCCGCACTCGTTGAGCAGCTTCATCGTCCGGTAGACGGTGGCCACGGACACCTTGGTGTCCTGCTCGCGCACCTTGTTCCACAGCTCCTCCACGGACAGGTGGCCGCCCACCTCGAAGAAGGTGTCGATGATGAGGCTGCGCTGGCGCGTGCTCTTCAGGCCGTGCTGGGCCATGTAGCGCGCCAGCACCTCGTCCTTGTCCTTGTCCGCGTGGGAATGGGAGTGGCTGTGGTGGTGGGTCGTCATCTGCAATCTCTGGAGCACCCCATGTGTTGGGGTGGGGATGCCTGCTCCCGCAAGACAATCTGGCCGGGCCGCCCGGGCGAGCGCCCGCTCCCCCGCTGACTACCACGGAGTCCGGCGTCTTCGACTTGCGCCGCGCGTGGGCTGTTTACATTGAGGCCGGACTGGCTCATTGACACCTGTCTGGCCGCGAAGATAAGGGCATCCGCCCTCGTAAACGAGCAATTTTCCGAACCTTTCCATGATCAGTCCCTGGCAGAGAAGACGGCAGCCCGATGACGTACCCACCCCGGTGGCGGTGGCGGTGTCGGACTTCTGCCGACGCGCGAAGGCTCCGGCCCCCGCACAGCAGGTCCGCGAAGCGCTCGCGCTCCTCACGGAGGAGGAGGACTTCCGGGTCCGCGCCCTCACGGATGGTGAACCGGAGACCTCTCCCCTGGGTCCCTTCGCGGTGGTGGACATCCTGCGCGGCGTGACGCCGGCGCTCGCGGCCCAGCGCCAGGAGTGCGGCTACTACGACGTGGCGCAGGAGCTGGCCCAGGTGCGCGAGGAGAAGACGCCGCCCCCCGCGCCCGCCCCCACGACGCCCGTGTTCGCGCTCCCCACCCCTCCTTCCGAGGAGACGGACGCGAAGACGGGGCGCCGCAAGAGCGCCAAGGCGGAGGCCGCCGCCGTCCAGGAGCGCATCGCTCCGAAGAAGCGCACCACCGACGCGGACGACGCCGACACCGCCGCGCCCGCCCAGGCCCCCCAGGCCCCGCCAGACGAGGAGGCCCCGCGCTTCCTCAAGCGCGAGCTGCCCCGCCCCCGCGGCCGCTTCACCCGCGTGGAGGCCCAGCGACTGTCCTTCTTTGAACTGACGCGCGCGGAGGGCAAGGAGACGCTGGAGGCCGCCATCGAGGCCACGGAGCACCGCTACTCCCTGCTGCGCACGCTGGAGCACCGCTACAACGGCCCGCGCGGGGAGCTGACCCAGGTCGACATGGAGAACGTGCTGCGCCAGCACGGCATCATGGAGACGCTGGAGGCCCGCGAGCGCCACAACATCGAGACCGCCTACGCGTCCCAGCGCGGCGCCGCCGGCCGGGTGGCCTGGGCGCTCGGCCTGTCCCCCAGCGAGCTGCAGCGGCTCACGCACGCGCTCAAGCTGGAGGAGGCCGTGGAGGCCCTGCGCGAGCGCTTCCGCAACGAGGTGCTGGCCACGGGCCACCTCACCCACCGGTTGGACCTGCTCGGCCGGGACAAGTACCTGGTGGACCTGGGCATCCAGAAGCGCTTCGCCGACGCGCTCCGCAAGGAGCTGGAGCGGCTGGCGAAGGACGCCCTGCCGGACGCCACGGATCTCCACTCGCTGGCCAACGTCGTGGGGCGCAAGCACGGCGCGCCCGCGGAGCTGGTGACGCGCGCCTTCGAACGCCTGAACCTGACGGAGGGCCTGCGCAAGCAGCTCTCCGCCCAGGCTCAATCTCCTTCGCACTGACCCACCGACGAGGTACCCACCCCATGCCCATCTACGAGTACGGCTGCTCGGCCTGTGGAAAGACCATCGACGTCCTGCAGAAGATGTCCGACCCGACGCCCCCCGCCTGCACCGCGTGCGGCGCCCAGGGCACGCTGAGCAAGCAGGTCAGCCGCTCCAGCTTCCACCTCAAGGGGGGCGGCTGGTATTCGGACCTGTACGGCTCCACGAAGAAGGACGGCGGCGGTTCGTCGTCGTCCTCCTCTTCGGCGTCGTCGTCCGCGGCGTCGAGCAGCACGAGCGCGGCGGCCAGCGCTCCCGCGGCCGCGCCGAGCACGCCGGCCGCGTCCGGCGACAAGTCGTAGCGCCCGCGCTCCACCGCCCCCGGCTGAAAATTCGCTGGGGGCGCGGGGAGGCCGCACACTTGACGCGTGCCCTTTCCTCCCTCGAAGCGTCCCCCCCGCCACTGCGCGCTGTGCGGCCATCCAGAGCTGACGGATGCGCGGGGGCAGGGGCGGTTCCTCCTGGTCGCGGACCCGCATGGCCGCGGCCCCGTGTGTCCTCCGCAGCGCGGCTGCCGCAACGGCAAGCTCGCGGCGACGGACACGCCGGCGCTGACGCAGGCCATCCGCTAGGCTAAGCAGACACCCGCAGGCGCGCGCCGTCCCACCCCGCGCGCCTCCAGGTGCCATGCCGCGTTCCTTCCGCTCCCTGTCGTCCCGTCTCCTGGTGCCGCTCGTGGTCGCGGCAGCCGCCGCCGGCTGCGCGTCCGCCACCCGCATGTCCCCCGAGGATCGCGCCTCCCTGGACCGGAGCCTCAGCGGCCCGGACGCGGAGCAGTACCTGCGCGTCTCCGCCTACCTGACGCCCTTCTTCGGGGACGCGTCCAAGCGGCTGCTCACGCCCTACCCTCCGGAGGACGTGCGGCTGGTGGACGACACCCAGGGCAAGCCCATCAACCCCGGCCCCATCCAGGCCATCCTCCCCGCCGGCTCGCGCGTGCGGATCTCCAAGGTGGAGTTCCCCACCGCGTGGGTCGTCACCGAGCGCGTCCTCTACTCGCCGCGCACCTGGCCGTGGGTGTACGTGACGGTGGAGGGCGCGCCCGCGGGCGAGCAGGTGGTGCTGGTGCTGCCGCCGAACCTGGACCGGCCGGACGCGTTCCGCGCGGAGCTGGGAAACACCCTGTCCCCCCACCCGCTGACGGAGCAGCTCAACGGCTTCAGCGCGGCGGTGCGGGAGGCCGTGCGCACCAAGAAGCTGGTGCCGGACATGCCCGCGGACGCGGTGCGCATGGCCTGGGGCCCGCCGGAGTCCGTGCGCCGCACGCTGGAGGGCACCGCGAAGAACGAGGAGTGGCGCTACACCGGCGAGCGCCGCAAGGCGTTCCTCAGCGACGGCAGGCTGGTGCGCGCGGAGGAGGCGGGCAGGTCCGTCCTGCCCTGAGTCCCTAGCGCCGGCCGCCGCGGCGGTGCTGCTTCTTGCCGCCGCCACCGCCCTTGCGCTGGGCCTGGGCCTCGCCGGGCCGGGTGAGGCGGGGCAGCTCCCCGGCCATCACCGGCCAGTAGTCGCCCTTGAAGAGCTCCTCCACCAACTGGGCCTGGGTGAGCACGTCGCGCTTGAAGAAGGTGGCGCCGCGGCCCATCTCGTCCAGGGAGCCGCGCGCGTCGCTGCCGCCCACGCAGGGCACCTTGAGGACCTCCGCGGCCTCCACGGCCAGGTCGTTGGCCGTCTGCTTCACCTTGGCGTTGTAGCCCTCCACCGCGCACAGCACGCCGGACAGCGAGCGCACGTAGTCCATGGCGGGGTTGGGCACGTCGCGGTCGAAGGGGCGGGCCGCGACGATGGCCGCTCCCAGCGCCTTCACCTTGGGCAGGCACTCGGCGGCGCTCCAGGGCTTCTCCCGGTTGCTGCCCCACATCTGCACGGGCTCCGGCGCCAGCTCCGGCTTCGGGAAGAAGCACAGGTACTGGCCCCGGTCCGTCACGAGCTCCAGGCCCACGAAGACCTTCACCTTGGACTTCGCGCCGATCTCGAAGAGCTCGTCGCAGCCGTCCTGGGTGTTCGTCTCCGTGAACGCCACCGCGTCCAGGCCGAACAGGGCCGCCCGCTCCAGCACGGCGCGCGGCTCCAGGTCGCACCCCTTGGACAGGTGGGAATGGGCGTGTAGGTCGATGAGCATGGGCGACGCGTGCCTAACAGGCCTCCCGGGGCCTGTCGAGCCCGCGCGCACAGGCCCTCAGGCGTACGCGTAGGACTGGAAGTTGCCCTGCTTGGCCTGGCTGTTCTTCTCCTCGTACGTGCGGATGAGGTAGCCCATCAGCATCAGCGAGGACGTGTTCTCCAGCACCCGCGACGGATCCTTCGAGATGAGGTTCGCGCTGTAGTTCAGGAAGAACTGCGCCAGCTCCTCGCCCGCCTCCTTCACGATGAGGGCGTTGAGCGCACTCGGCTCCATGGTGCGGATGGTGTTGATGAAATCCACCGCCAGGTCCTTCTTCGTCTTCATGTCCACGGTCCTGCCCCCTCTTTCCGCCCATGCCCCTGGAGCCGGAAATGGCCCCGGGCCCCGCCCCAATCCAAGAACCGGGTGCGACCGGGTGAACCTATGCATGCCGGTCCACCTGCAAACCCCCACCCCTCGGCGCCCCCCCGCTCCCTCACGGATCACGACCGGGGGTCCGCAGCATTTTTGACACCCCGAAACGGCGTGTGCGATAACCCCCGGTCAAGCCTTTTCTCACCACCCACAAGGAGTGGCAGGCGATGTTCACGGGCGTGAAGGTCTTCTCCGCGACGAAGGCCAAGGAGCGGGAAGAGTTGGGTGAGAACGTCACCCGCTGGATCAAGAGCAACGCGGACCTGGAGATCGTGGACCGGGTCGTGTGTCAGTCCTCGGACAACGAGTTCCACTGCTACACGCTGGTGCTCTTCTACAAGCACGCGAAGCCGCCGGCCTGACCGCCGCGGCAAGCCCTGGACTCCTCCCGGGCCCGTCCTCTTCCGGCCACGCGCCTTCCGGTGCGTACGGGGAGGCCGGGCCTTTCTGTTTCCGTATGTTATGGTCCGCGCCGTGGCGCGCTTCGGGGACGACAGCGGGGAGGAGGACCGACAGTTGCGCACGGACGCCCTGCCGGCGATCCGCTCGGCGCGGGTGCGGGTGCGGCTGGTGGTGCTGTCCGGCCCGGACGCGGGCCAGAGCTACCCGCTGACGCCCGGGCGCTACCGGGTGGGCGCGGACGCCGGCTCGGACGTCATCCTCGCGGACCGGGCGGTGTCTCGCAGCCACCTGCTGTTGGACGTGCGCGAGGACGGCATCCAGGCGGTGGACGTGGGCTCGCGCAACGGCTCGTTCTGCGAGGGCATGCGCTTCACCACCCTGGAGGTGCGCCCCGGCGCGGTGCTCACGCTGGGCACCACGGAGCTGAAGCTCGTCCCGGAGGCGGAGAAGGCGCACGCCCTGCCCCTGTCCAACCGCGAACGCTTCGGCAACCTGGTGGGCCAGAGCCGCCGGATGCGCGAGGTGTTCACCCTGCTGGAGCGCGTGGCCCAGGGCGAGTCCGACGTGCTCATCCAGGGCGAGACGGGCACCGGCAAGGAGCTGTGCGCGGAAGGGCTGCACCTGCACGGCGGGCGCTCCAAGGGGCCCTTCGTCATCGTGGACCTGGCGGGCGTGGCGCCGCAGTTGCTGGAGTCGGAGCTGTTCGGCCACGTGAAGGGCGCCTTCACCGGCGCGCAGGCGGACCGGGCGGGCGCCTTCGAGCGCGCGCACGGCGGCACCCTCTTCCTGGATGAAGTCGGGGAGCTCCCGCTGGAGGTGCAGCCCCGGCTGTTGCGCGCGCTGGAGCGCCGGCAGGTGAAGCGGGTGGGCGCCAACGACTACCGCTCGGTGAACGTGCGGGTGGTGGCGGCCACGCACCAGGACCTGGAGGGCGCGGTGAAGGCGGGCCGCTTCCGGGGAGACCTGTTCCACCGGCTCGCGGTGCTGCGCGCCACGCTGCCGCCCCTGCGCGAGCGGCCGGAGGACATCCCGCTGCTCATCGACACGGTGCTGGAGCGCATGGGCAAGCCGCCCAGCGCCCTGTCGGACCAGACGCGCGCCCTGCTGGCCCAGTACCCGTGGCCGGGCAACGTGCGGGAGCTGCGCAACGTGGTGGACCGGGTGGTGAGCCTGGGCGAGTCCGCGCTGCCGGAGCTGCCGGACACGCCTGCCCCGCGCCCTGCCCTGTCGCCGGACCTGGGCCCGGAGGACACGCTGCCGCTGGCGCTGGAGCTGCCCTTCAAGGAAGCGAAGGAGCGCCTCATCGAAGGCTTCGAGCGCGACTACCTGCGCACGCTGCTCGAGCGGTGTGGCGGCAACGTCTCCAAGGCGTCGCGCGAGGCGGGCATCGACCGCGTCTACCTGCGCAAGCTCCTGCGCAAGCACGGGCTGGTGTCCGGCCCGGACTGACGGCGGTCCCCTGCCCCCACTCGCGGTCGCGGTCCCCGTGGCCCGGGTGACACTGGGGCGGACCTCCCTGCCGGGGGTGGTTGTCGGACCGGGTTTCCGCCCCATCTTGGGAGCACCAACGCTCGCGAGGTGGGTGCCATGCGCCAGGGATGGGGGAGGTGGCTGTTCGCTGGAGGGCTCGTGCTGGGCGTCACTGCGTGCCAGTCGCGGGACGGGGCCGTCGCGGAGAGCGGTATGGTGCCGCGGCTGACGGTGCTCCAGCCCGGGCCGGCGGTTCCCACGGAGGAAGGCACCGGCGGCAGCGGGAGCGCGGGCGCGGCGGTGGCGTCCGAGAGCGTGCCGGACTTCTACGGCACGGTGACGCTTTCGGGCTCACGGGGCTTCACGGTGCGCGATGACGACGGCGTGGAGCGGCCGTTCGTGGTGGCGCCGTCCACGCGCATCCTGCGCGACGGCAAGCGCGTGGCCCGCGCCCAGCTCCGGCCCGGCGTGCTGGTGCACACGACCTACGGCGAGCGGCTGGGGACGTGGGTGGCCACGGACGTGGAGATCTACTCCGGCACGCCGTCGCGGGACCTGACTGCGGCGGCGACCGTCACTCCGGTGAAGCGCTGAGCGTCAGTAGACGGCGAGCGCCTGCGGCAGGTGGTAGCTGACGATGGTGAGCACGGGGATCTTCGGGCCCTCGTCCTCGTCGTCGGTGGTCATGCCGGAGGTGACGCGCAGGCCGTCGAAGCGCGCGAGGATGACGTAGTCGCGGCGGGTCTCCAGGAAGGGATCCGGCGCGGCCAGCCGGCCCAGGGCTTCGCGGCCGGTCTCCTCGGAGAGGTTGTCGTAGGTGCGCTCGGAGGCGGACTGGGTGGTGCTCTCTCGGGTGAAGATGGAGCCGCCCACGCGGCCCTCGCCGGTGAGCGCCGTGCGTCCGCCCAGGTCGCCGGAGGACTCCATGACGGTGTCGGTGTTGTACGCGACGCCGACCTCGCGGCGGGAGGCCACGGACTGGAGCCCCTGCTCCACCAGCCACAGCGTGGGGCGCTCCCCTTCCGAGCGCTGGTCGGCCACCTGCGCGCGCAGGAGCACGTAGCGGCCGCGGTAGGTGTCCGGCTGGGCGACGGCGGACGCGAGCGAGAAGATGGGCACCTTGCGCGCGTGGAGCAGGCGCAGCTCGCCCTCCACGCTGCCGCCGCGCTGGGCCACCACGCGGGCGATGAGGTTGGCGGCGTCCGGACGCACGCGCAGGTCCTCCGCCCACGCGCTGCCCAGCACCGCGCCCAGTTGCGTGAAGCCGGGGGCCTCCGCGCACACCTTCAGGGCCAGCCACGCGTCGTCGCGAGAGGTCGCCTGGAGCCGGCGGGCGGCGGTCTCGCACGCGGCGGGCGTGGGGTAGCGGGCCAGGAAGGCGCGGGCGTCATGCGGCGACGCGGGCGGCTCCTCCGCGGCCACGGAGTGCCGGGGCGCGGGGGCCGGCGTCTTCGGAGGGGGCGCGTCCGTGAGGGCGCGGTCCTCCAGCGCGACGTGGGAGTGCGAGGCACCGCAGCCGGTGGCGAGCGCACCCAGGAGGGTCAGCAACGGAAGACGGGGCATGGCGCGGGGCTCCTTGAAGTGCGACAGCGCGGCGGACTGGTACGGCGGAGGCTCCGCGCGATGGGGCTGCGCGGAACGGTGAAGCGCGACGGACTGGATGCGCGATGAAGCTGCGCGGGACGGTGAAGCGCGGCGGACTGGATGCGCGATGAGGCTGCGCGGGACGGTGAAGCGCGACGGACCGGGAGACCTGCGTGCCCGACCGACGGGGCGTGCCCCCGGAGCGCGGTGGACGCGCTACAGCGAGGCGGAGTCGGCGTGCTGGCTCGGGCGCGGCGGCGCCTGGCGCGGAATGGACGCGGAGGCGGGCAGCATCAGGGAGCACGCGTCGTGGCAGCGCTCGTCCATGCACGCGAGCGTGGTGGGCCCCGCCTGCTGCCGCGACACGGCCGCGTAGCAGCTCTCGCCGTTGCCGGGGCACTGGCTGCGCGCGGCGCACTCACAGCAGGTGGAGGCCACGGAGGCCATCAACTGCACCTCCTGGAGCACGGAGGACAGCGCGCGGTAGCAGGCGCGGGCCGCGGGCGCGAAGCGGCCCCTGGCATCCACCACCGGCGTGTTGCCTTCGATGCCGCAGCGGCCCACGACGTCCGCGTACTTGCGCTCGCAGACGGCGACGAGCTTGGGGTCGGGCATACCGTCCCGCGCGTTGCTCACGGCCTCCGAGCAGAGGGCCCGCGACGCGTCCTTCAGCAGCTTGATGTTCGCGGACTCCACGTCCGCGTTCGCGCCCTTCGAAGGCGGCACCTCCGCCTCGAACACGCACTCCTTGCCCGCGCGCAGCGTGTCGATGGTGCACGACCACGCGGTGGGAGACGCATCCACGAGCGGGGGCGCGCCCAGCGCTTCGGGAGGCAGGGACGACGGCGCGGGGCCGGACGGCGCGGCGCCGAGGATGAGCAGGGACAAGAGCATCGCCTTCATGGGGATGGCAGCGTAGGACTTTGGCCCGCGCCGCTCAAACCGCTCCGCCAGGAGGATGTTCGTCCACCATCATGCCCGGGGGTCCCGGTGGACCGGTCTCCCGCCGCCCCGGAAGCGCCTTCGTCCGGCCGATGACGATGGGCGGCTCGATGAGCCGGGGCGGTGTCGCCCGCGTGTCCGCCGGGTCCGGCACCCACACCGGCTCCTCCGGAGAACGCCCCCGCTTCCACCGTCGCGGCACCCGCCGGAACCCCACCGGGTACACCGTGAGATTGCCCGTCTCGTCGAAGTGGAGCCGCAGGAAGTTCTTCCAGTCCGGGATCGACAGCGCCGAGAACGCCTCGTTGGGGTGACAGGAGAACACGTTGAGCGACAGCAGCAGGTACACGCCCACCACCAGCGGCCCCACCAGCGCACCGCCGCCGAACAGCAGCAGCCCGCTGAAGAAGTCCCGCCGCAGGCTCCACTGGAGCTCCGCCGCCAGCGGCGAGGCGACGGCGGACACGCCCCACGTGAGCAGCAGCGCCACCCCCATGTGCGCCAATCCATGCGCCACGCCGGCGGCCTTCTTCCAGAGCGGTCCCCTCCGGCGGTCCGCGAACGCGACCGCGCCCAGCACCACGCCGGCCCCCAGCACCATGGAGCCCGTGCTCTGCAACGCCGCGTTGATGAGCTCCCGGAACGAAGGCGCGCCCACCGCCCCCTCGTTGAGGTTCGCGGCCACGCCCCAGCCCAGCAGCGTGTAGACGGCGCCCATGAACACGCCGAACCAGGGGTTGATCGCGGTGAACAGCAGGTTGCGCCAGGTGAGCCACTGCGACGTCCGCCGCGACGGGTAGCTCGCCTTCTGCACGAAGCCGCCGGGACTCTGGTCCACCTTGGGCAGGTGCGTGGGGTGCAGGAACGCCCCTCCCCCACCCGCGATGATCTTCTGCCGTCCGTCCGCGTTCTCGTGCCGCCGGTAATGGTGCAGGTCCCCCGCGAGGAAGACGCTCACCTTCTTGCCCAGCACCTCCTGCTCCAGGAAGTCGATGTTGTGGTCCAGGAAGCCGCGCCCCGCGTGAGGCACCACCTGCTGCTTCACCCACGCGGGCTCCGCGTTGCAGAGGATGATCCGGTCCGTGCCGTGGATCCGCGCGGCCACCTTCTGGAAGAACTCCACCTGCGGCGCGTCCAGGTCGGACTCCAGTTGGAAGTCCGTGCCCAGCAGCCACCAGCCGTGCGGCAGCCTCAACGCGAAGTAGCTGCGCTGCTGCTGCGTGCGCCAGCCATTGGAGCGCCGGCCCTGGCAGAACAGGCGCGTGAAGGACACCAGGCCGTCATACCAGTCATGGTTGCCCGGCACCGCGAACAGGTGCGGCCGGTGCCGCCGCTTGTTCAGCGCGTCCTCGTACGGCACCACCGTGCGCGCCTCGTACTCGTCCACGCTCGCGGTCGGATACACCTCGTCCCCGCCGAACACGAGCACGTCTCCGCCCCGCGTGACATGCGTCGTGCCGGACTCGTCCGTGAGCGCCAGCTCCGGCGCCATCACCGCGGACGCCACCGCGTAGGTGGAGTCCCAGCCGTCACCCAGGTCCGCCACGTAGTCCAGCCACAGCTCGTCTCGCGGATGGCCGGTGTCGTCCACCGAGTAGTCGAACGCCAGCGGCTGCGGCCGGGACACCGCGTCCAGGAGCCGCCGGTCCGCCTGCTTTCCGAACGTCCCGGACAGCAGCGCCTTGATGCCCGACTTCGCGAGCACGGCCGGGTCGTACCAGGACACCATCTTCCGGCCCGGAGGCGTCTGGGGCTCGGGCTCGACGCGCTGGCCCGGGATGCGGCTCACATCGGAGGCGCGGACGGCCATGGCCCCTCCTCCGCTTCCCGCCACGTGCGTCCGCGCGTGCCCCGGCGGAACGAATCGATGATCGAATCCGCGAACCGGTCCGCGAGCGCCGCGATGGTGAGGCTCGGGTTGGGCCCGACGGGGCCCGGCATCATCGCGCCGTCGGCCACGTACAGGCCCGGGTGGCCGAAGGCTTCACCCGTCGCGTCCACCACGCCCTCGTCCGGCCCGCGCCCCATGGGGCAGCCGCCCAGCGGGTGCACCGTGATGACCCGGCTCAGGTAGCTGAGCGGGTTCTGCAGCAGCCTCCCCTCCAGCGTCCGGGCGATGTCCGCCATCGACTGGCGCACCTGATCGAAGTACTCGCGAGACCCGCTCATCCGCCAGTCGATGGCCAGCATCCCGTCGTCCGTCAGCCGCATGTGGCCGTTGGGGAGGTCGCGCCCCATGCCCAGCAGCGGCAACGACGTCGCGGAGCCCAGGCAGTCCCCCAGCAGCTCGGCGATGTCCTCGCTCACGTCGGAGTCGTGCGCGTGTCCCGTCCACCCGCGAATCAGGCGCCACGCCAGCTTGAGGCCGCGCTCCATCAACGGCACCTGCCGCGCGCCCTCGTAGAGCCAGTTGACGAACTCCGGGTAGCCCGCGTCCTCGATGTAGTAGCCCCGGCCGGTGCCGCCCTCCTCCTGGCCGCGGAAGTGCAGCGCGCTGGTGATGACCGGCCCGTGCCCTCCCTCCAGGATGCGGGGCAGTTGCTTGCCGGTGCTCGAATCGTGGCACTGGCGCATGAAGCCCAGCAGGTCCCCGTTGCCGCAGAAGCGCGTGCCCAACTGGCCGCTCAGCCCGGGGAAGTTCCGCCGGTTCTTCAGGAGCAGGAACGGGGTGCCGAACGTGCCCGCCGCCAGCACCAGCCGGTCCGCCGTCACGGTGCTGCGCGGCAGCAGGGACTTGGGGCCTTCGCGCGGCACGTCCTCCGGCGTGTCCGTGTGGTCCAGGTACCGCACCACGTAGCCGCCCCCTTCCGAGGGCCACAGCTCCGTCACCTCCGCGAGCGTGCGCAGCTCCGCGCCCGCGCGCTTCGCCGCGGACAGGTACGTGTAATCGAGCGTGTTCTTGCTGCCCGAGTTGCAGCCGATGTCGCACTCGCCGCAGAGGTGACAGGTGGTGCGCGTGCGGCCGTGGAGGTTGGGGTGCTCCTCGCGGATGGGCTCGCCCGGGACGGGCACCTCGCCGGGGTTGCCGAACGTCACGGCCAGCGGCGGAAGCTGCCAGTCGTCCGCGTGGCCCAGGCGCTCGGCCGCGATCCTCATGGCCAGCGTCTTCGCGGTGGAGGCATACGGCGGATGCTCCAGCGGGTAGCGCTGCGCGTGCATCATCCGCTCCACGGCGTCGTAGTGCGTCTCCAGGTCCGCGCGGGTGACGGGCCAGTCCTCGTAGCCTCCGCCATGGAGGTCCTCGTGGATGAAGGTCTTCTCGTCCTTGCGCAGGAGCACGTTCGCGTAGATGAGCGACCCGCCCCCCAGCCCCGAGGACACCACGCCGCCCAGCCCCTGGAAGGACCAGAGGTTGAACAGGCCGAGCATGCCCTTGCTCGGGTCCCAGAAGTTGCGGCGCATGTCGTACGGACTGCGCGCGAAGGAGCCCGGCGGATACGCCTTGCCCCGCTCCAGCACGCACACCCGCAGGCCCGCCTCCGCCAGCCGCCACGCCATCACGGAACCACCGAAGCCAGAGCCCACGATGACGACGTCGAAGTGCTCATCCCTCGTGGCCATGGGGCGCCTCCCCTTCGTGCTCGCGCACCGGTGCCTCCGGGGCGTAGAGGTCCCAGAGCGCGCCCAGGAACAGGCGGCCGAAGCGCGCCATCATCTCCGCGCCCTCCACGCCCCCGCGCGACGAGTGCATGCTGGACACCAGGTGGAGCAGCTCGCGCATGCCCAGCACCAGGACGCCCGCGCCCACCACCGGGCCGCGCGCGTCCACGCCTTCGTGCAGGTAGCTGTAGAGCCGGGTGGTGTCGCGCCAGAGGTCCGGGCCCGGGTCGTCGCGCAGCGTCTTCGTGCCGTCCAGGTAGTAGTCCTGGCCGTTCGCCTGGAAGCGCAGGCCGTAGCTCATGATCTTCGTGCGCGGATCATCCGTGGCGCGGAAGAGGTTGAAGCTCCCGTCGCGCACGGGCAGGTCCATGCCCAGCGGCTTGTATTGCACGTGCGCCACCAGCCGGGCCGCGTGGTCCGGGTCGCGGATGAACGCCTCCATGTCGTCGATGGTGATGGTGCAGTGCATGGTGAAGGGCGTGGAGCGCCCGTCGTGGGCGCCCGCCTCGGGGTCGGTGGTGCCCATCGCGAGCGGACCGGACATGGTCTCGCGGAAGCTCAGGTCGTAGGCGGGTTCGGTCATCTGCGTGATCTCCGGGGTGAGGGGCAGGCCCCGGCCGTCCGCCACCGCCAGGTAGCGGCAGGCGTCCGAGTAGCCCTGGTCGATGAGGGTCGCCGCCGTGATGTGGCCCGCGTAGAAGTCCGGGTCCAGGGGCAGCGGGTGCTCGGGTTTGATGAGGTGCACGGTGATGGGCCGCGCGTGTCCCGGCACGCGCTCGCCCGCGAGGATGCGCGCGTTGAGCTCGCGCACCTGCTCCAACTGGGCGAAGAGCGCGCCGTTCGCGCTCAACTCGATCATGTGGACGTACTGGTGGAAGAAGCCGTCGGAGTACCGGGGCGTGTTGCCGATGCACCAGACGATCCACACCTCGTCCGCGCCCCGGCGCACGGCCTCCATCACGTTGGCGTCCTGGATCCACACCGAGTCCAGGTACAGGTGGCTGTCCTTCGCCACCGGGGGCATGAAGAGCGGCAGGGAGATGCCCGCCACCAGCAGGTCGCGGTCCACGTCCGTGTGCGGGATGGCCTCGTTCGTCTTCCGGGTGAAGTCGCACACGTTGAAGGTGCCGGAGCGGTCGCGGTTGGCGCGGATGGCGTCCACGTCCACGCCCAGGTGCGGGAAGACGCGCTGGATGATGCCGTCCGCGTCCCCCAGCGCGGTGAGCTTCCAGGGCCGCGCGTAGTCGTCCAGCGGCATCAGCGACACGAAGTCCTTCACGTCCAGCGTCCGCCACCGCTCGCACATCTCCGCGGGGGACTGGCCGGACAGCCACATCGCCAGGGTGATGATGCCGCCGGACGTGCCGTCCGCGTGGCGGAAGGACAGCCGCGCGTCCGTCAGCGCGCGCAGCACGCCCGCCTGCCACGCCACGCGCATGCCGCCGCCCGCGAGCACCAGCGAACGCCGGGGGCCCTCCGCTGGAGACACCGGGACGGCCGCGCCCTCCCCGAGCGCGCGCGGGGGCGGCCGGGGAGGCCCGCCATTCCGGGTCGCCTCCGCGACACGCAGCGCGCTGACGGAGGGGCTGGCGACCTCTGGAGAGGCCTCCTCTGTCCGCGGCTTGAGCACGGTGATGATCTGCTCGCGCTGGCGCAGCGACGCGTAGAACCCCAGCACCAGCACGGCGGACAGCAGGTCGAACGCCGCCACCCCCAGCGCCAGGGGCGACAGCAGGCCGCGCGCCACGCCCACGGTCACCATCCCGCAGGCGCCCACCTTCTGGAGGCCGGTCCATAGGAAGGCGGCGGGGTTCGCCCGGGGCTCGTGCAGGCCGTGCAGGAGCAGGCCGCCGAACAGCACCATGAACATGCCCACGATGCGGAAGAAGTGCGCGGGCGCGGCGGACGCGTCCGCGTGCAGCAGCCGCAGCTCCAGCCCCGGCAGGAACATCTGCGCCGTGCCGGTCGCGATCGTGATCCACCCGATGGCCGCGAGCGCCCAGCGCCACGGGCGTCCGTTGACGCGGGCCTGACGCTCCAACCATCGCGACGCGGCCGGGCTCATGCGTGGGCCTCCCGGCGCGCCGTCACGGACAGCCCCACGCGGAGGCGCTTCGCCGCCGGGTGCTCCGCGCGCAGCACCCGGTGCACGAAGTAGCCCAGCGTGAACAGCCACTGCACCGTCCACAGCCCCACGCGGATGCGGTTCATCCGCATCCACGCGTCCAGCACCTCCCTCAGCCGTTCGGGCGACGTGATGCCGGCCGCCATCTCGGCGTTGTACGGGAAGATGAAGATGCGCGTGAGCAGCGTGGCCACCACCACCGCCAGCAGCACGACCAGCGGGTACAAGAGAAGGGCCGTCCGGCGCTCGCGCCACGCCAGCACGCCGGAGGACAGCAGCATCACCGCCGTCATCCAGGTGAAGAAGCGCGTGGCCGCCTGCACCTGCGGCACGAACTGCAGGGAGTAGTTGTCCACCGTGAGCTGGGGCGCGATGGGGAACGAGAAGAGGATCAGCGACCAGCCCGTGCCCAGGTACATGGACGTGCACAGGAACAGCAGGCACGCGTTCGCCAGATCCAGACGGCCGCCGCGCTTCATGGACGCGCTTCCTCGCGAGGCCGCGCTCCGGGCACGGGCCCCACGGCCTGGAGCGCCTCCGGCGGTGCCCCCTCCGGCTCCGGCGGCGGCATGGGCGTCTGATCCTGCCCCAGGTCCACCACGCTCTTGAGCCCCTCCGGGTACGTGTCCGGAGGCAGCGTGGGCTCGGTGAGGAACCACGCCTCGCAGTGGTCATCCAGCACGCCGCTGGACGCCGGGAAGAACCCGGTGAGGAACGGCCGGGGGGAGATGCCCAGGTCCCTCAGCACCTGCACGCGCGGATGGTCGCCCAGCTCCAGCGTCCCCCACGCGCGCCTCCCCAACCGGAAGCCGAAGCGGCCCCGGAAGTAGATGGTGGACTTCATCAGCATCCCCCGGAAGGCGCAGTAGTTCACCGCCGCCATCCGCAGCGGCAGCCACGCGAGCTTCGGCCGCTCGATGCGCACGCGCACCGCCTGCTGGCCGCCCTCCTCGTAGCGGCTGCTCACGGAGCCGTCCTCCATGCGGAAGTCCAGCCGGGCCAGGTGCTTGGGCATGCCCCAGATGCCCTTGCCGCCCTTCACGGAGATCTCCGTGTTCACCGGCAGGTCCACCACGTACTGCCCCACGCCGAAGCGCTTCTGGAACAGCAGGGGCAGCAGCGGCGGCGCGGGCCTGCGCCCGTGCGTGCACGCGAGCGCGATGCTGAACTCGATGTACGCGCCGATGTCCGTCTGCTTGTAGTCGATGACGGAGACGAGCAGCACGCTCCGGTCGCGCGACACGCGCAGCGGGTGCAGTTCGTTGCCGGGCAGCAGGGCCGCCGCGCGCCGCGCGTCCACGGTGAAGGCGGCCAACATCGCCGGGGCCCCCTTGGAGTCCACGGGCAGCGCGTAGGGAATGTCATCCACCCGCGAATAGCGGCCGGACTGGGTCTGGATGCGTCGAGGCAGGAACATGGTTTTGCCTTTCGTCAGTGGATCACCGGGCGATCCAGCTCGGAGAGGATGAGGGGGAACACGTCCTGGGACGCGCGCTTGCCCATGAAGACGTCCAGGTGGCCGTAGTCCGGCAGGAGGTGCAGCGCGTGCCGGCCCGGGTGGAAGCGCTCCAGGTGTTCGAAGCTGCGGCGCTGGCTCTCCGCGAGGAAGCAGCGGTTCTGCTCGCCCGCGAGGAAGACGAACCGCGCGTCCGTCTGGGGCTCGCGCACGCCCAGGTCCTCCGGCAGCGCGCGGAAGCCCTCCACGGGCACCAGGTGGCCGGCGCGCACGCACGCGTCCATCTGGCGGAAGAAGCTGAAGGGCACCGGGCCGAACTCGTGCTGGAGCCAGTCATGCGTCTGGGCGTTGAGGTTCTCGTGGCGCCACAGCACCGGGAAGCCCGTGCCGTAGGTGAAGCTGGTCCAGCGGCAGACCAGGTTCTGGCACTCGTGATGCGTGGCCTGCACCACGCGCGTCAGCATCCGGGCCGTGCGCGTGGGGCCGCCGTAGGCCCACTGCGGATCCAGGAAGGGCGTCAGCCGCGCGACCAGCGGCACGGCGTAGTGCAGCTTCACCTTCGCGGTCGCGGGCACCACCGGGTGCAGCGACACCGCGTTGGTGATGATGAGGTCCACCTCCGGAAGGAGCCCCGCCACCGCGGCCATGGTGAAGCTGGTGGAGCCCTGGCAGTGGATGATGGCCTTGACCTTGTCCGCGCCCGTCTTCTCCCGCACGGCGCGGATGGCGGGCGGGTGGTCCATGACGGCGGCCTGGTCCAGGGTCCACTCGCCCGGCTCCACGTCCATGCTGGCGCGCCAGTTCTCCAGCCACACGTCGTAGCCGTCTTCAATCAGCGCATCCACGACGGTCTGGCGCACCGGCGCGCGGAAGATGTTCCCGCGCACGCCGGCCCCGTGCACCAGCACCACCGGCCCCTTGTCCGCCCTCTCAACGCCGCTCAGGTGCACCAGGTGCAGCGCGCGGCCGTCGCCCGCGAGGAAGGGAACGATCTCCTCGGTGTAGCGCGGCTCATGGATGGTCTCCGCGGACATGACAGCATCCCCCCACACCGCAAACGTTGGTCGGTGCGCGAGGGCCGACAACCGGCGTGCAACCCCACGCGGGGCGGCGCTCGCTGCGGCAGACCGGGACCGCGGGCAACGGCGCGGCGCCCCCCTGTCACGCCGCCCGCGCGGGCCTTCGGGGTGCTATGCGGGGGGCATGGGCACGGATGCGGGCTGGAGTGACTACGAGGGCGGCGCGACGCTCGGGGGCATGGGCAGCCAGGGAGGCGCCATCGTGCGGGACGAGGGCCTCCGCGGCCTCCTGCGTCTGACCTACGAAGCGGACGACTCGCGCTCGTTCCATGTCGTCACCTGCGGCATCTCCGGCTGGCTGGCGCATCCGCGCTTCTTCGACAACGCGGCGGACGCGCTCCACGCCTTCGAGTCGATGAAGCCCGCGTTGGAGGAACTGGGCACGACGCTCCCCGAGGGCGGGCCCCGGTCCACGGCGGACGGACGGGCGGCGGGTCCGCTGCTCGCGGCCTTCCGAGTGCGCTTCTCCTGAGTCGCGGCCCTTCCGCGCAAGGATTGCTTAAGGTTCTCCCGCGATAACCCGGTTCGCCGTCCGGTCAGCCCCGGGCGGTCCGCGGGTGGCCCCTCGCCGCCCCCGGCTCCCGAGCTCCCGGAGGAACCCCGGATGAAGAGCGAATCCCCCCAGGACCCTTCCCCCAAGGTCATCACGCGCCGGAGCCTCCTGCGCGGCATCGGCCTGTCGCTGGCCGCGGTTCCCGTGGCGAAGCTGCTCGTCGCCTGCGGAGGCGACGACACGACGGGCGGCGACACCAACACCGACGCGGGCACGGACACCGATGCGGGAGTGGTGGACCCGGGCACCTGGGCCACGGGAGGCACCGCGGCGATGACAGCCGCCGCCACGTATCCGGATCCGTTCGCGTCCGGCATGGGCACGGTGTGCAACCTCAACTGCGAGGCAACGCTGGGGCCCTGCTACGCGACCACGGTGGACCGCAAGGACATCAGCGAGGGCCATGACGGCCTGCCGGTGCGCCTGGCCTTCCTCGTCGTGGACGAGTCCTGCAAGCCCATCCCGGGTGCCACGGTGGACATCTGGCACGCGGGCCCGGAGGGCCTGTACTCCGGCGAGGACGCGAGCGACTTCTGCACGTCCGGGGACGCGACGGCCCGGTCGGCGCGGTGGTTCCGCGGCGTGCAGACCACGGACGCCAACGGGCGCGTGGACTTCGACACGTGCTTCCCCGGCTGGTACAGCAGCCGCACCATCCACATCCACTTCACGGTGCGGGTGAACGGCCAGGAGTTCGTCACGTCGCAGTTGTTCTTCGACGACGCGACGAGCGACGACATCATCAACCACCAGCCGCTCTACGACACGCGCGGCGCGCGCGACACGACCAACCAGAACGACACGGTGGTCTCCGCGGACGCGGTGGGCGACTACCTCTTCGCCACGCAGCGCATGTCGGACGGCGCGATGCTGGCGTCCAAGACGCTGGTCATCCGCTCGTCGCTGAACAACGCGTCCTGCGCCATACCGGGCGGCAGCAGTGGCGGTGGGCCCGGCGGTCCGCCTCCGGGCGGCGACGGAGGCATGGGTCCTCCACCTGGCTGGGATGGCGGCATGGGGCCGCCGCCGGGCTTCGACGGGGGCACGCCCTGAACTAGGGTGATCCGGGCCCCCGGAGTCCTCCGGCGGGTGTCCGAAGGGAGGCATGGCGCATGGGCGACCGCATCCTGCTGGTGGAGGATGACGACGCGCTCGGGTCCCAGATTGTCGGGCACCTGCGCGGCGCGGGCTTCGAGCCCGTGTGGTGGCGCGAGGGCCGGCTGCTGGTCTCCGGCGACCTGCCGGACGTGAGCCTCGTGGTGTTGGACCTGATGCTGCCGGGCGCCTATGGCATGGACATGCTCAAGGCGCTGAGGACCTTCTCGGAGGTCCCGGTGCTCATCCTGAGCGCGCGCAACGACACGCTGGACAAGGTCCGGGCGCTGAAGCTGGGCGCGGACGACTACATGACCAAGCCCTTCTGGCCGGAGGAGCTGGTGGAGCGCGTACGTGCGCGCCTGCGCCGGCCCACGTTGCAGAAGGAGCAGGCGGTGGTGGAGGTGGGCCCGGTGCGCATCGACCTGCAGGGGCACACGGTGCAGGTGCAGGGGCGGCCGGTGGAGCTGACGCGGGTGGAGTTCGGCTTGCTCGCGGCGCTGGCGCGCAGGCCGCAGGAGGCGGTGACGCGGCAGTGGCTGGTGGAGCACGTGTTGGATCCGGAGCGTGAGGGCACGGAGCGCACGTTGGACGTCCACGTGTCGAGGCTGCGGCGCAAACTGGGGCCGGTGAAGTGCGTGGAGACGGTGTGGGGCGTGGGCTACCGGCTGGTGCCCGGGGAGGATGCGTGAAGCTGCGGTTGCGGCTGGCGCTCACGGCGGTGGCGGTGACGGTGCCCGCGGTGTTCGCGCTGGTGCAGGTGGAGCACTCGGTGCGCCGCCGCACGACGGACGACGTCATCATCGCGTCCACGCTGTCGCAGATGCAGTCCGGCGGCCGCGAGCGCTGCGAGGCCGCGCCCGAGACGTGGATGGTCCGCGCCCGTTCGCCCCAACGTCCCCCCTGGGAGCGCGAAGGCCTGCCCGACGGCAACGGAGGTCCGCCCTCCGGCAAGGTCGCCCCGAACGCCCCCCCAGGCAAAAGGCCCGCAGGCCCCAGGCCCGGGGATGAAGGTCCGCCGCGCATGGAGCCCCGGGGGCCGCTGGGACGGCGCCTGCCCCCGGTGAACCTCTACCCGTTCGACGGACAGTTCGTTTCGCGAAACCCGCAGGCACCGGCGCTGGACGACGAGCTACGCAAGGGCGTGCGGGAAGATGGCGTGGGCGTGCGCCGCTACTCGAAGGCGGACGGCGCGCTGGTGCAGGACCTGCTGTTGCGAATGCCCTGGGATGGAGGCCCCTGCGAGTACGTGCTCGCGCGGCGGGTGGAGCCCGCGGAGTCGCCGGAGGTGGGACTGCCGCCACTGTACGTCTGGGGAGTGCCCACGTTGATCCTCCTGTCCGCGATGGTGGTCGCGCTGGGACCGGTGGTGCAGCGCCTGCGCCGGCTGACGGAAGAGGTGCGAGCCTCCTCGGGCAGCGGCTACGAGCAGCCCGTGACGGTGAGCGGCAGCGACGAGATCGCGGAGCTGGCCCGCGCCTTCCAGCAGGCGCGAGCGGAGATCCAGGCACAGATGGCGCACCAGCAAGCGCGCGAGCAGACGCTGCGGGACTTCCTGGCGAACACGACGCACGACGTGATGACGCCGCTCACGGTGTTGCAGGGGCACCTGGCCGCGATGCAGCAGCGGATGCGAGCAGGTGAGCCATTGGAGTCAGGCCTGATGGTGTCCGCGATGAGCGAGGCGCACTACATGGCCTCGCTGGTGCACAACCTGGGAGCGGCGGCGAGGCTGGAGGCGGGAGCACCGCAGGTGCAGCACGCGCCGGTGGACCTGAACGCGTTGGTGTCACGGGTGCTGGGCCGGCACCAGCCCATCGCGAGGCCCCAGCGCATCGCCCTGGAGAGCGGAGTCCCGGCGACGCCCACCTGGGTGATGGGCGACGAGACCTTGCTGGAGCAGGCGGTGAGCAACGTGGTGCTCAACGGCATCCGGTACGGCCGCGAGGACGGCCACGTGGCGGTGGTGCTGGAGACGACGCGCCACCAGACCTTCCACCTGAGGGTCATCGACGACGGACCCGGCATCGCCGAGGAAGAGCGTTCCAGGATCCTGGAGCGCCGCTTCCGAGGCAACGACGCGAGGACACGAGAGCCCCAAGGCCAGGGCCTGGGCCTGCACATCGTGCACAACGTAGTGGAGCTGCACGGCTGGAAGATGACCCTGGCCCCCTCGGAGTACGGAGGCCTGGAGGTCGCCTTCACCGGTCCGCTGATTCCCCCGCCGGAGTGACTGGACCCGATACATGGGGCCTGGGCCTCAAGTCAGCCCGAGTCGCTCCCACGGACCGGCTTCTGACTCAGCGAGACCGCTTCACCACATACGGCCACGCGGCCTGGAGCGAGTCCTGTGACGCCTCCCCGAACAGAGCGATGGCGTCCACCGGCCGAGCCTCCCCGGTGAGCTGCTCGACGCACCATGCTTCCAGCGCATTCCGCAGACCACGCAGCGGCCCGTTGAGATTCTCCAGCGCGGCATCGGCCAGCAGCGCGCGAGCCTCGGCCCAGTGCCCCTCTCGACACGCCACCACTGCGGAAGCGAGCGGGGCGAACCACAAGGGAACGTCCACCCGCGACCGCGCCTCAGCCAGACGGGGCGCCACCCGTGCCAGCCGACCTTCGATCGCATCCACCAGCGCGAGCGCCGCGGACAACACCGCGCGGAACTGCGCCGTCAAACCCTTCCGTGACTCCAGACTGGAAAGCTCCCGCCCCGCCACCGGCAATTGCCAGATCTGGAGCCGGGCGATGCCGATGTTATACGTGGGAACGACCTGGACCTTCGCCAGGGGCCGCGACGCCTCGAACCGCTCGAGCGCGGCGGCCACCCTCCCCTCCGACAACAACTGGAGCCCCTCGTCCGTGAGCTGCTTGCTCCGGCGGTAGCGAGGAAAAAAGTAGAGGGCTGTCGGCACCAGCAGGACGAACAGGACGACGGGAAACACCATCATCGCCAACTGTCGGTCGGGGATGAAGTGGCGCAGGAGCTGAGGCACTCCAAAGAACACCAGCAGCACCACTACGGCGTACGGCCAGGATTCCGCATGGGCCTTCATCGACAGAATTCGTAAGCAAACCCCGCGCCCAGACCATCAGGAGGGGGCGCGCGAAGCGTGACCGTGGGTCGCGACGTCGTGCGTGCGCGACCGCCAAGGTGGGGCGCGGACAGAGGCGCCCGACGGGGCCTCGTTGCATCAAAACTTGTCCGACCGTCGGACCAGTTTCCGCCGCGTGTACCCAAGGCCGGGCTGGACCGGTGCGGGCGTGACGCCGTGCGTGCATGAACACCAAGGTGGGGCGCGGAAGAGGCGCCCGCCCGGGGCCGGTGGCCTCAAAACCTGTCCGACAGTCGGACAGGTTTTCGCCTCCCGCCGCCCGGGGGTGGGCTTGGCAAGTCCGCGATGCGGAAGGTGGGCCGCACGTCCATGTCAGACCCCTGTGGTGGGATGGCGACGCTGGAACGAGGAGGGGGATGGGGATGGAGCGGCGAGGACTCGTGGCGTACGTGGAAGCGCAAATCGAGCGCGATATCGCACTGGGACGGCTGCCCCCGAGCGGGCAGCTTGGCTCCGAAGCGAAGCTGGCGCGTCGTTATGAGGTGTGCCGGGGCACCATCCGCGAGGCGCTGCGGCGGTTGGCGGCGCGGGGGCTGGTGGTGCAGCGCCCCGGGCGAAAGACTCGCGCGGTGGCGTTGGATGAGTCACTGACGCTGGAGAACCTGGGCCTGGCGCTGCATGACGCGCGCTCCCCGCAGGCCCGGTGGCTGCTGGAGGGCTACTTCAGCCTCAAGCGGCAGGTGCTGGTGGAATTGCTCGTCGACTGCTGTTCGAAGGCTTCGGACCGCGACCTGGACCGGCTGGGGAGCGCGTGCTTCCGGCTCCAGGACGCGGCGCGCTGGGAGTCGGGGGCAACCTGCGCCCAGGCGGAGTTCGACCTGCTTCGGGAGGCTGCACGCGTGGCGGAGCGGCCCGGGCATGTGCTCCTCGTCCAGTCCCTGCAGCGGGCCTTCATGGGAGGCGCCGCCAAACTGCTGCCGCTTCTGGGCGGAGCCGCGCTGCGCGCGTGGGCCTCCCGCGCGATGGCAATGCTGCATGAGCGCGACGGGCGGGCGCTTCAGCACGAACTGCCGGCGCTGATGAAGGCTTGCGATGAGCTCGTCCTGAATGCCTTCGCCCCCGCTCCGCGGGCATCTGTCTCTGCCGAAGCCCCGCACAAACAGGAGACCAGCCTCGGTGCGCCCGCACGAGATGAAACACTGGAGCCGCACCCTTGCAACGAGGAAGGTAGCACCGCCAATTCCTCATCAGCGGCGTTACACGACGAAGCACCGGAGCACCACTCTTTCTGTGAGGAGCACAGTGCCGGCTCCTCCGTGTCAGCGACAGTGCAGGTCGACACGATCAAGCGGATCCCATGCATTGAGAAGCATGACACCTGCGTGTCAACCGCCGCGCAGGACGTGGCGCTGGAGCGGAACAACTGTGGTGAGGAGCGCAGTGCCGGCTCCTCCGTTTCAGCAACAGTGCAGGTCGATACGCTGAAGCGGATCCCATGCATCGAGGAGCCTGGCGCCTGCGTGTCAGCCCCAGCGCAGGACGTGGCGCTGGAGCGGAGTACCTGCGGTGAGGAGAAGCGTGCCCGCGCCTCCGCTTTAGCGGCAGTGCAGGTCGACGCGCTGAAGCGGCTCCCATGCATCGAGGAGATTGGCGCCTGCGTGTCACCCGCCGCGCAGGACGTGGCGCTGGAGCGGAGCACCTGCGGTGAGGAGCAGGGTGCGCGCGCCGCCTCGTCAACGACCGAGCATGACGGAACGCCGGAGCCGCGCTCTGACATGGAAAAGCGTGCCGCCGACATCGTCGCTTCAGCCACCATGCCGGACGGCGCACAGGAGTCGTGCTCCGGTGCGGAGCTGGCGGCTCCCGATTTCCCCTAACGAGCTACCGAGGACACCGAAGCGCTCGGGCTTGCTCCTTGCATTCAGGTGGCGGCACTCCTCGTGGATCCGGACTTCGGGGCGATACCGTCTCCAGCGGCCCAGGATTCCCCCTCTATGCCCGTGAAGAATGCTCCGGGGACATGATGGGCTCTCCCACCTGGGAGTCCTGTTCAACGGCTCAGCACCGCTTAGGACTTTCTTCGGGCTTTCGGCGCGTAGACTGCGGTGGGCCTCTGGCGCTTCCCTGCCCATTTCGTTGCTCGGCCTGCGTCGTGCGCGGCGAAGCCTCTTCGTGTTCGCTCTCGCACGCTCACTTCAGCTTTGTCTGCGTCCTTCTGGCGACGGACTCAACTCGAGCCCACCGTGTCCGCCCCCATGTGGGGCGGACACAGTCCAGCTCCCCTCCCCCTCGCCAGGCCACGAGCTGGACGCGGACCCGGCTTCCCTCCCCCGAACTCCGCTACCGCGTCGCGGCCCGGCGCGCTGGCGTCCGCCCCTTCACGGTCCGGTGCGCCTGCGCCTTCATCGCCGGAACGCGCCGCGCCTTGTGCGCCCGCGCCTTCACCGGGCCCCGGCGCGCATAGCCCGCGGGGCGCAGCGCCTTCTTCGCCACCGTCTTCTTGCGCCTCGCCGTGGCGCGCGCCGCGGGCCGCAGCGTCTTCTTCGCCGCCGGCCGCTTGCGCAGGGTCGGCCTTGCCTTGCGCGCCGGCGCCATCTCCATCCGCCGCAACTGCGACTCGAAGCGCGTCAGCGCCTTGCGGAACAGGGCCGCCTTGCGCCGCGTGTCCATGCGCCCTCCCATCACGCGGCTCCCCATGGGGACGCGCATGGCCTCGCGGCGCAGCCGGTGCGCCAGCTTCTCGTAGTGGTCCACCAGGCCGCGCGCGCGCCGCACCATCCCCATCAGCTCGCGCCGGGACAGCTCCATCAGGTTGCGCGGCGCGCTGGCCAACACCAGCCGCATCTCCCGCGCGTTCATCAACGCCGTCCCCGTCTCCCGCATCTTGCGCATGTCCGCCCCCTCCCTCGGGTTCGCCAAACAGTCGCAAGCTTTGGGGCCCCTCCCGACAGCGGCAAGGCGGCCACGGCCGGGGCCTGCCCCACCGCCCGTCCCCGGGGAACAGGGCGGATGTCCTGCAATCAGCCGGATGCGCGCACCGGCGCCGCGTCCAGCAGCACCGCCAGCTTCTCCAGCCCCAGCCGCGCACGCGTCTTCACCGTCCCCAGCGGCTGGCCTGTCTTCTTCGCGATCTCACTCTGGGACAGCCCGTCGAAATACCCGAGCAGCACCACCTCCCGCTGCTCCGGCGGCAACTGCGCAATCGCCGCCCGCACCCGCGCCTGGTCCTGCGCCGCGGTGGCGGCGTCATCCGGCGACGGCGGCGTCGCGCTCACCGGAGGCGGCTGCTGCGCCACCCCCTCCACCATCCGCGACACCGTGCCCAGCGACCGCAGCCGGTCGATGGCCCGCGTGCGCGCGATGGTCGTGACCCACGTCTCCAGTCCGCCGCGCTCCGGGTCGAACTCGCGCGCGCGCCGCCAGACGTCCAGGAAGGTCTCCTGCAGCACCTCCTCCGCGTCCGCGCGCGTGGGCAACAGCCGCACCGCGATGGCGAACGCGCGCGCGGAACACCTCGCGTAGACCTCCCGCATGGCCGCCGCGCCGCCGAGCGCCACCTGCCTCAGCAGGTCGCGGTCGGCCGACAGGTCACTCGCTTGCTGGGCAGCGGAGTCGTTGGGCGGCATGGTCATCCCGGATACCGCAACCGGAGGGGCGGATCCCAGCTTCAACCATCGGGGCCCGTCCACCCAGCCCCTCGGGCTGGGCGTCCGCTCCCCTCGTTCCTAACGTTGACAGGCCAACGCGACCAGGCGGCACCCATCTTCAATCAACAACACCCGCGCATTGCCGCCTGGAGCCACTGACTCGGAGTCCTATAAGGGGCCGCCAGCCGATATGACCGAACGACTCGGAAGCGTGTTCATCGAGAACGTCCAGCCGGAGCTGGACGCGGGGCGCTACGCCATCAAGCGCGTCGCCGGGGAGACCCTCACCGTCCGGGCGGACATCTTCAAG
This sequence comes from Corallococcus sp. AS-1-6, assembly GCF_020037015.1. Taxonomy (GTDB): domain Bacteria; phylum Myxococcota; class Myxococcia; order Myxococcales; family Myxococcaceae; genus Corallococcus. The sequence goes on from NZ_JAIQDE010000014.1 coordinate 127,852, forward strand.
GAAGGCCATGACGTCCTCGTGGCCGTCGCCCGCTGGCGCCAGGTCACCCCCGCCGCCCAGAAGACGGACTGGGCCGAGGTCCCCCTCGCCTTCAAGAACAACGACGCCTGGGAAGGCTCCATCCCGCTCGCGAACAACGGCCGCTACGAATTCACGATTGAAGCCTGGCCGGATCTCTTCCGCACCTGGGCCCACGAGCTGAAGCGCAAGGTGGACGCCGGCCGCGACGTGAAGAGCGAGCTGCTGGAGGGCGCCGCCCTGCTGGAGGGCGCCGCCGCGCGCGCGAAGGGCAGGTCCGCGGAGGACCACCGGCTGCTCGCCGAGGCGGGGGCCCGCCTGCGCACGCCACCCACGCCGGACCACCTCCTCATCGCGCTGTCCTCCGAGCTGGCGGACGCCGCGTCACGGCACCCGGACCGCACGCTCGCCGGCAAGTACGACAAGGTGCTGGAGGTGTTCGTGGACCGGGAGAAGGCGCGCAACGCCGCCTGGTACGAATTCTTCCCCCGCTCCGCGAAGCGCGACGGCAAGACGCACGGCACGTTCAAGGACGCGCAGGCCTGGCTGCCGTACATCCAGAAGCTCGGGTTCGACACGGTCTACCTGCCGCCCATCCACCCCATCGGGCGCACCGCTCGCAAGGGCCGGAACAACAGCCTGCGCGCGGAGCCCGGCGACGTGGGCAGCCCGTGGGCCATTGGCGCCGCGGAGGGCGGCCACAAGGCCGTGCACCCGGAGCTGGGCACGCTGCAGGACTTCCGCGCGTTCGTGGACGCGGCGAAGGCGCACGGCATCGAGGTGGCGCTGGACCTGGCCTTCCAGTGCTCGCCGGACCACCCGTACGTGAAGGAGCATCCGGAGTGGTTCCAGCACCGCCCGGACGGCACCATCAAGACGGCGGAGAACCCGCCCAAGCGCTACGAGGACATCGTCAACTTCGACTGGATGGGCCCCGCCCGGGACGCCCTCTGGAAGGAGCTCCGGTCCGTCGTCCTGCACTGGGTGGACAACGGCGTGCGGACCTTCCGCGTGGACAACCCGCACACCAAGCCCATGCGGTTCTGGCACTGGCTCATCCGCGAGGTGCAGGACCTGCACCCGGACGTGCTCTTCCTGTCGGAGGCCTTCACCCGCCCCAAGGTGATGAAGGCCCTGGCCAAGGTGGGCTTCACCCAGTCGTACACGTACTTCACCTGGCGCCTCTTCAAGGACGAGCTGCGCACGTACCTGGAGGAGATCACCCAGCCGCCCGTGGCGGACTACTTCCGCGGCAACCTCTGGCCCAACACGCCGGACATCCTCCCGGAGAACCTCCAGAACGCGGGGCCCGGCGCCTTCCGCCTGCGCGTGGCGCTGGCCGCCACGCTGTCCTCCGTGTGGGGCATGTACTCCGGCTACGAGCTGTGCGAGGGCCGCCCGGTGCCGGGCAAGGAGGAGTACCTGGACTCGGAGAAGTACCAGCTCGTCGCCTGGGACTGGGACCGCCCGGGCAACATCTCCGAATGGATCGCGAAGCTCAACGCCATCCGCAAGGCGCACCCCGCGCTCCAGCACTACCAGGCGCTGCGCTTCTTCGAGTCCGACAACGAGCGCGTCCTCTTCTACGGCAAGCGCTCGCCGGACGGCCTCAGCACGGTGCTGGTGGCGGTGAGCCTGGATCCGTACGCGCCCCAGGAGGCGCTGCTCCGCGTGCCCATGGAGTGGCTGGGCGTCAGCGCGGAGGAGACCTATCAGGTGCAGGAGCTGATGGCTGATCAGCGCTCGCTCTGGCAGGGTCCGGACGTGCAGGTGCGCCTGACGCCCGAACAGCCCGCGGCCATCTGGGCCGTGTACCGCTACCGCCGCACCGAACACGCGTTCGACTACTTCGAGTGACCCCTTCCGAGAGGCGTATGGACCTGGATCCGCTTTGGTACAAAAAAGCGCTCATCTACGAGCTGCACATCCGCGCATTCCACGACTCCAATGGGGACGGCCACGGGGACATCCCGGGCCTGATTGAAAAGCTGCCGTACCTGCAGGAGCTGGGCGTGGACTGCCTGTGGCTCCTGCCGCACTACCCGTCCCCGCTGCGTGACGACGGCTACGACATCGCGGACTACTACGGCATCCACCCGGACTACGGCACGCTGGCGGACTTCCAGCGCCTGGTGGAAGAGGCCCACAAGCGCGGGCTGCGCATCCTCATCGAGCTGGTCGTCAACCACACCAGCGACCAGCACCCCTGGTTCCAGGAGGCGCGGCGGGATCCCAAGAGCCCCAAGCGCAACTGGTACGTCTGGAGCGACACGGACGAGTCCTACAAGGGCGCGCGCATCATCTTCACCGACACGGAGCGCTCCAACTGGACGTGGGATCCGGTGGCCAAGCAGTACTTCTGGCACCGCTTCTTCAGCCACCAGCCGGACCTGAACTACGACAACCCCGAAGTGCAGGAAGCCATGCTGGACGTCATGCGCTTCTGGCTCAACATGGGCGTGGACGGGTTCCGCTGCGACGCCGTGCCCTACCTCTTCGAGCGCGAGGGCACCAACTGCGAGAACCTCCCGGAGACGCACGCGTTCCTGAAGCGCCTGCGCAAGACGATCGACTCCGAGTACCAGGGCAAGGTGCTGCTCGCGGAGGCGAACCAGTGGCCCGCCGACGTGCGCGTGTACTTCGGCGAGGGCGACGAGTTCCACATGGGCTTCCACTTCCCGGTGATGCCCCGCCTCTTCATGGCGGTGCGCCGCGAGGACCGCACGCCCATCGTGGAAATCATGCAGCAGACGCCGGACATCCCGGACAACTGCCAGTGGGCCATCTTCCTGCGCAACCACGATGAGCTGACGCTGGAGATGGTGACGGACGAGGACCGGGACTACATGTACCGGGAGTACGCCACCGACCCGCGCATGCGCATCAACCTGGGCATCCGCCGCAGGCTGGCGCCGCTGATGGACAACGGCCGGCGCCGCATCGAGCTGATGCACAGCCTGCTCTTCACGCTGCCCGGCACGCCGGTCCTCTACTACGGGGACGAGATCGGCATGGGGGACAACATCTACCTGGGTGACCGCAACGGCGTGCGCACCCCCATGCAGTGGACCGGCGACCGCAACGCGGGCTTCAGCCGCGCGGACTACGCGCGCCTGTTCGCGCCCGTCATCGCGGACCCCGTCTACGGCTACCAGTCCATCAACGTGGAGGCCCAGGAGCGGCAGAAGTCCAGCCTGCTCCAGTGGGTGAAGCGGATGATCGGCATCCGCCAGCGCTACCCCGTGTTCGCCATGGGCAGCTTGCGCTTCCTCACCACGGAGAACCGCAAGGTGCTGGCCTTCGTGCGCGAATGGGAGGGCCAGACGGTGCTCGTCGTGTGCAACCTGTCGCGCTTCGCGCAGCCGGGCGTGGTGGACCTGCGCGAGTTCGAGGGCAGCATCCCCGTGGAGTTGATTGGAGAGACGCCGTTCCCCCGCATCAGCGACCTGCCCTATCAGTTGTCGATGGGGCCTTACATGTTCCTGTGGTTCCGGTTGGACAAGCCGCTGCAGGCGAAGGAGTAACCCCGCGTGACCCCCCTGGACCTGACCAAGCTGCCCGACTTCCTCAAGGCCCAACGTTGGTTCGCCGGCAAGGCGTGGCCCATCAAGAGCGTCAGCGTGGCGGACCACGTGAACATGGAGCTGGGCACGTGCTCCTTCACCCTCGCCATCATCGAGGTCGTCTACGAGCTGGGGAACCCGGAGCGCTACCAGCTCCAGGCCCGCCACACGGCCGAGGGGCTGGTGAGCGCGCTGGATGACGACGACTGCGTGCGCGCCCTCTTCAACCTGGCGCGCGAGGGCCGGCAGGTGGTGTCCGGATCCGGCCGCGTGGTGGGCGAGTGGATCACCTCCACGGACAGCGGCGTGGCGCTGCCGGAGCCGCTCACGGTGCGCCGGCTCAACGTGGAGCAGAGCAACACCTCGCTGGTGCTGGGCGAGCGGGTCATCGTCAAGGTCATCCGCAAGCTGGAGGCCGGGGTGAACCCCGAATACGAGGTGGGCCGCTTCCTCGCGACGAAGACGTCCTTCCGCGCGACGCCGCAGTTGGTGGGCGCGCTGAACCTGGAGGGCCCCGCCGGCGCGACGCTCGCGCTGGCGCACCGCTTCGTGCCGGACGCCGTGGACGGCTGGAAGTACACGCTGGAGCGGCTGCGCCAGGAGAAGGCGCTCTCCGAGCGCTTCCTCGGGGAGATGCGCGAGCTGGGCGCGCGGCTGGGAGAGCTGCACAAGGCGTTCGCCTCCGCGGGGCCGGACGACCTGGCGTTCTCCCCGGAGCCGCTGCTCCAGGAGGACCTGCAGCGCTGGAGCGCGTCCATCGTGGGCGAGCTGGGCGTGACGCTGGCGGACGCCGGGCGGCTGCACGCGGACCTGGAGGGCCGGCGCGAGAGCCTCATCGCGTACGCGAAGCGGCTGGCGCAGGTGGCGCCCTCCGGCCAGAAGATCCGCATCCACGGCGACCTGCACCTGGGGCAGGTGCTGCGCTCGGAGGGCCAGTGGCTCTTCTTCGACTTCGAGGGCGAGCCGTCCCGCTCCTTCACCGCGCGCCGGGAGAAGTACAGCGCGCTGCGCGACGTGGCGGGGATGCTGCGCTCGTTCGACTACGCGGAGGCCACCGTGGCGCTGGAGGGCGGCCAGCCGCGCGGGCGCGTGGGCCCCACCCGTGACGCGTTCCTGCAAGGCTACCGCCAGGCGACGCGCGGCGCCCCCTTCCTGCCCGACACCGACGAAGCCTTCGACACGATGTTGCGCGCCTTCGAACTGGAGAAGCTGTTGTACGAAGTGCGCTACGAACTCGCCAACCGGCCGGACTGGGTGCGCATCCCCGTCGAGGCCCTGTTGCGGATGGAGGATGCCCAGTGAGGAAGCCTGCGGACAGAGCACAGGTGGACGCGGAGCTGCAACGCGTGGTGGAGCTGCGCCATCCGGAGCCCCACTCCGTGTTGGGCGTCCACCCGGATGGCGACGCGGTGGTGGTGCGCGCCTACCGCCCGGAGGCCGTGGCCATCCACGTCCTGCCGGAGTTCGGGGGCAAGGTGCCCATGCAGCACCGCACCGGCGGCGTCTTCGAGGCGCGCATCAACGGCCGCACGGAGCCCTTCAGCTACCTGCTGGAGGTGGAGTACCCGGGCAAGAAGGTCTTCACGCTGCGAGACCCGTACAGCTTCCTGCCCACCATCGGGGAGATGGACCTGTACTTCGCCGGCGAGGGCCGCCACGAGCGGCTCTGGGAGCGGATGGGCGCGCACCTGCTCCACCACAACGGCGTGAAGGGCACGTCGTTCGCCGTGTGGGCGCCCACCGCCCGGGGCGTGTCCGTGGTGGGGGACTTCAACGGCTGGGACGGCCGCCTGCACGCCATGCGGCGCATGGGGTCCTCCGGCATCTGGGAGCTGTTCGTCCCGGAGGTGGGTGAAGGCACCCGCTACAAGTTCGAGATAAGGCCCGGCCACGGCGGCGGCCCGCTGCTCAAGGCGGACCCCTTCGCCTTCCGCACGGAGACGCCGCCCGCCACCGCGTCCGTGGTGCATGACCTGCAGCGCTACGCCTGGGGCGACAGCGCGTGGCTGGAGGCGCGCGGCAAGCACGTGGACGCGGCCCACCACCCGTGGAGCGTCTACGAGGTCCACCTGAGCAGTTGGCGCCGCGTGGTGGAGGACGGCGACCGGCCCATGACGTACCGCGAGCTGGCGCCGGAGCTGTCGCGCTACGCGAAGGAGCTGGGCTTCACGCACGTGGAGCTGCTGCCCGTGTCGGAGCACCCCTACGGCGGCTCCTGGGGCTACCAGGTGGGGGGCTACTACGCGCCCACCGCGCGCTTCGGGCATCCGGACGACTTCCGCTACCTGGTGGACTACCTGCACCAGGAGGGCATCGGCATCATCGTGGACTGGGTGCCGGGCCACTTCCCGCGCGACAGCCACGCGCTGGGCCAGTTCGACGGAACGGCCCTCTACGAGCACGCGGACCCGCGCCAGGGCTCGCAGCCGGACTGGGGCACGCTCGTCTTCAACTTCGGCCGAAACGAGGTGCGCAACTTCCTCATCGCCAACGCGCTGTTCTGGCTGGAGGAGTACCACGTGGACGGGCTGCGCGTGGACGCGGTGGCCTCCATGCTCTACCTGGACTACAGCCGGAAGCACGGCGAGTGGGTCCCCAACCGCTGGGGCGGCCGGGAGAACGAAGAGGCCATCCAGTTCCTGCGCGAGCTCAACGAGACCCTCCGCCGCAAGCACCCGGGCGTGGTCGTCATCGCGGAGGAGTCCACCGCGTGGCCCAAGGTGTCCCAGCCCGTCAGCGAGGGCGGCCTGGGCTTCACCTTCAAGTGGAACATGGGCTGGATGCACGACACGCTGTCGTACTTCTCCAAGGACGCCGTCTACCGGCAGTACCACCACAACCAGCTCACCTTCGGCCTGCTGTACGCGTTCAGCGAGCACTTCATGCTGCCCTTGAGCCACGACGAGGTGGTGCACGGCAAGGGCAGCCTGTACGGGCGCATGCCGGGGGACGCGTGGCAGAAGCGCGCCAACCTGCGCGCGCTGTTCGCGTGGATGTGGGCCCACCCGGGCAAGAAGCTGCTCTTCATGGGCGGCGAGTTCGGCCAGCCGGCGGAGTGGAACCACGACAAGAGCCTGGACTGGCACCTGCTCCAGGATCCGGGCCACAAGGGCATCCAGAAGCTGGTGGGCGACCTGAACCGCGTCTACCGCGACGTGCCCGCGCTGTACGACTCGGACAGCGAGCCCATGGGCTTCCAGTGGCTGCAGCCGGACGCGTCCGCGGCGAACGTGCTGGCCTTCGTGCGCCGCTCGCGCACGCCGGGCCGCCACGTGGTGTGCGTGGCCAACCTGTCGCCGGTGCCTCGCGAGGACTATCGCGTGGGCTTCCCGCTCCACGGCCGTTATGTGGAGCTGGTCAACACCGACGCCGGGGAGTACGGCGGCAGCGGCATGGGCAACCGGGGCCAGGTGCACACGGAGGCGACGGGCTGGGACGGCCAGCCCGCGTCCGCGGTGCTCACCCTGCCCCCGCTGTCGGTGGTGTGGTTCACGCCGGGGTAGGACGGGCCCGGCCTCACCGGAAGGACTGGGGCATGGCGGCAGGAGCAGCGGCGAAGCGGAAGCTGGGAGCGACGGGCCTGGAGGTGTTCCCGCTGTGTCTGGGCGGGAACGTCTTCGGCTGGACGGCGGACGAGGCGACCTCGTTCGCCGTGCTCGACGCGTTCGTGGAAGGCGGCGGCAACTTCGTGGACACCGCGGACGTGTACTCGCGGTGGGTCCCCGGCCACGTGGGCGGCGAGTCGGAGACGGTGCTGGGCCGGTGGATTGCCTCGCGCAAGGCGAAGGACCGGCTGGTGGTGGCCACGAAGGTCGGCGCGGAGACGGCGCTGGGCAAGGGCCTCACGCGCGAGCACATCGAGAAGAGCGTGGACGCGTCCCTGCGCCGCCTGGGCGTGGAGCGCATCGACCTGTACTACGCGCACTATGACGACCCGAACACGCCCTTCGAGGAGACGCTCCGCGCCTTCGACGCGCTGGTGAAGGCGGGCAAGGTGAAGGCGCTGGGCCTGAGCAACCACACCGCGGAGCGCGCGCGGGAGGCCCTGGACACGCAGAAGAAGCTGGGGCTCGCGCGCTACCAGGTGCTTCAACCGGAGTACAACCTGGTGGAGCGCCCGAAGTTCGAGGGCGCGCTCCAGCAGGTGAGCGAGCAGGAGGGGCTGGCCGTGGCGCCCTACTTCGGGCTCGCCGCGGGCTTCCTCACCGGCAAGTACCAGGAGCGGCAGCCGGCCCCGGCGTCGGCGCGCGCGGGCAACGTGCTCAGGAAGTATGGCAACGCGAGGGGCTGGGGCGTCGTCGCCACACTGAAGAAGGTGGCGGAGCGCCGCGGGGCCACGCCGTCGCAGGTGGCGCTCGCGTGGCTGGAGACGCGGCCCACGGTGGTGGCGCCCATCGCCAGCGCCACGTCGGTGGCGCAGGTGAAGGAGCTGCTCGGGGCCTTCTCCCTGAAGCTGGAGACGGACGACCTGCGCGAGCTGGACCGCGCGTCGGCGGCGTAGCCGCGGTCCAACGAGGGACGGGCCCTGGCGCCGCGTGACGCCGGGCCCCCTGCCCTCCGGGAGGAAGTCGGCCGTTCCAGGCCGGGTCGGTGACGGGGAGGCCGCCGTTGATGCGGTTCTGCGCCTGGCAATCCTGCGGGCTGTCCTTGCCGCGGATGAGGGCCGAGTTGACGAACGGGGACTCGCGAGATGCGCGCCCCTGCTCAGCCGCTTCTTGCCTGGAGGCCCAAGCTCTTCGCGTCAGCGCTCGTCCGAGACGAGCACTGTCTTCAGCCGCGCCAGGACGGGCTCCGGCACGTCGATGAAGGACAGGCCGACCTCGAAGCGGGCCACGGCGTCCTTGGGTAACTTGATGGCCCAGACGACGCGCGCGGTACATTCCAGCGAGCTGCCGTCCGGAAGGAACAGCTCCAGGTCCAGACGCGTGCCCACGTCCTGTGGATCATCCGAGTAGATGCGCGCGCCCCCGAGGCTGACGTCGAGCACCTGCTTCTTTTCACCCACCTTCATTCGCGCGGGACGCGAATAGAGGGGCGCGTGGATGCGAGGGAAAGCGCGGCGATCAATGGGAGAGGTCATCTGGAGCGTCACGTTCCACCATCCTAGCGTGGCTGTCACGAAACGGCATATCGCCCTCCCAGCCGAGGCGGTGCCCGTGGTGCCGGCTCACCTCCCCGGTGGGTTTGAAGTCACCCTACCCGGCGGTCCCGCCCGGGCCCTCGAGCTCCGGTGCGTCCCGCGCCAGCTCGTCTCCGATGAGCACCTGGATGCGGAAGGCCAGCCGCGCCTCCTGCACCACCTCCTGGGCCTGGGCTTCCGTCAGCGGCACCTCGTCCAGCCGGGCCGCCCACCGGGACTGGAAGGCGGGCAGCTCCGCGGCGGACACCGCGTTGTAGAAGGCCGTGCCCCGGCCGTTCTCCAGCTCGAACGCCCTCGCGACGAGCTCCGAGCGCTGGGGCGCGGTGTACAGGTCCTGGACGCAGCGGGCCCAGGCATGGGCGATGAGCAGGTGCGGGGCCTCCGCCGCCACCTCGCGGATCCGCTCGGCGTGCAGCCGCGCCTCCGCGCAGGCGAACGGCTTCGTGCGCGTGTCGCCGCAGAACCAGTCCAGGTCCGCCAGCAGCGCGGAGGCCCGCCGCAGCTCCGGCAGCCGCAGCACGCGCGTGAGCGGGCCGTCCTTCAGTCCCGGCAGCACGGACTCCAGCGACTCGTAGACGACGTGGAGCTGGCGCAGGTGGTTCACGTAGTGGCGCGCCCGCACGAACTGGCCATAGACGCCGCCGTTCCACGAGCCGTGGAAGAGCGCCTCCAGGAAGGGGGACTGCTCCGCCTGGCGCCGCGCCATCCCCGTCCCCTGCTCCAGCCTCAGGGACAGCCGCTGCGTGGACGGGAGGCCCGCGAGGGCCGTGGACGCGCAAGGAAGGCGCTTGTCCCTCGCGGAGCGCCCGACGCCGCCCCAGCGGATCATACCCCGGACGCCGCTCACTGCTTCCACCCGCCGGTGGGGGCCCCGTGGGCGGCGGCCTCGGCCGGCTCCCGCGCGTCCGCCTCGTGCGTGGGCGGCAGCTCCAACTGGTGGATCGCCTCCACCAGGGTGTGGCCCAGCGCGCGCAGGACGTCCTCCTCCAGGCGAAGCGTCACCGGCCCCACCGCCAGGTGGATGTGCCCACAACTGCACCGCGTCACTTCAGCGCACGGGCCTCGCGCCAGCACCGCCCTGCAGCATCCCTGACCGAGCATCGCGTTCTCCAATTGATTTTGACTATCGAAATCAAATTCATGAGGCCACAACCCCCGTCCATCGTCAAGCCCGGCCGATCCGGAGGACGGCGGAAACACCCCAAACACAAACATGAAACACACCAAACAAAGACACACATGGCAATCAATCTCAGTCAATTATTGATGTTTGTTTCATGTTTCACCCCAGAGCCAATGCCTGGGCTTTTGTTCATGTAGGCATGGGCATTCGCCGACACGGAGAAAATCCCTGAAGGTTTGTTCAGGCCCGTTCAGGGGTGCGCGGGGCGGTGGGAAAAATGTCTGAAGGTTTGTTCAGGTCACCTTCCGCCATGGCCGGCGGTTATGAAAAGAGGACCATGCGGCGACCACTCGTGCTGACGATCTTCCTGGGGCTGGCGTGCCTGCAGCCCGGCTGCAAGTCCCAACCGCCCGAGGCCCCTGGCCCCTCCCCTTCGCTCCAGGACGCGGGCGTGGTGGACGCGGGGCAGCCGCCTGGCCCCTGGAGCCTCCAGGCGGCGCCGGTGGAGGTTCCAGAGGGCATGCGGAGCAGCCCGTTCGACGTGCCGCGCTCCCTGAACATCCCATCAGGCATGTCCGTGGCGGTCTGGGCACGGGTGCCGGGGGCGCGCTTCATCGCGTTCTCGCCGGAGGGCACCCTGCTCGTCTCCGTGCCCGGCCAGGGCAAGGTGATGCAGGTGCGCCCCCGCGCGGGACAGGACCCGGAGGTGACGCAGTGGGCGGGCGGCCTGGGCCGGCCCCACGACATCGTCTTCCACGAGCGCGACGGACAGATGTGGGTCTTCCTGTCGGAGAAGGACCGCGTCACGCGCTCGCGCTGGACGCCCGGTGAGACGACGCGCGGCGCGGCGGAGACGGTCGTCTCCGGGCTGCCGGACGCGTCCCTGCCGGAGCTTCACGGCGCCTATGGCCACGAGCTCAAGAACCTGGCGGTGGACTCCCGGCACCGCGTGTACGTGGCCATCGCGTCCACCTGCAACGTGTGCCTGGGCGACACCACCAGCGACCCGCTGCGCGGCGCCATCTACCGGTGGGACTGGAACGGCGGCTCGCGCGAGCTGTTCGCCCGGGGCCTGCGCAACGCGGAGGGGCTGGCGTGGGAGCCCGGCACCGACACGCTGTGGGTGGCGGTCAACAACCGCGACAACACGCCCTACCCGTTCGACGACGGCACCGGCCGGTACGGCAAGGTCATCCCCGAGTACGTGGACAACCACCCGCCGGAGGCGCTCACGTCCGTGCGCCAGGGCGGCGACTACGGCTGGCCCTTCTGCAACCCCAACCCGGACTCCCCCAGCGGCCTGAAGCACATGCCCCTGGACCGCGACTACGACATGAACCGGGACGGCTCCCGGGCGGACTGCGCCGCGATGGACAGGACGGACCAGGGCATCCAGGCGCACTCCGCGCCCCTGGGCCTGACGTTCTTCGACAAGGGGGAGCTCAACCCGGCGTGGCAGCGCGGCGCGCTGGTCGCCTACCACGGCTCGTGGAATCGCACGGAGCGGACCGGCTACAAGGTCACCGTCTTCCCGTGGGACCTGGCCACGCACCAGCCCACGGCGGAGGTGGACCTGGTCACCGGCTTCACCACCCCGGACCTGGGCGTGTGGGGCCGGCCGGTGGACGTGGCCCTGGCCCCGGGCGGCGGCTTCATCGTCAGCGACGACGCCGCCGGAGCGCTCTACCGCATCGCCCCCACCGCCCGGCCGTAGCCCGGCGGCGAGCGGCTCAGCGCGACTCGCCGCGCGCCAGCTTCTCCACGTAGTCCGCGGGCAGCCCGGCGCTCTTCGCGCCGCGCACCAGCGCCTCCACGAAGCGCGGGCTCACCGGCCCGTCGGAGGACGCGCGGCGCGGGTTGGTCACGAACGCGGTGGCCTCCACCTCCTGGCCGTCCACGCGCACGCGCACCGTGCGCTCCACGCACATGCTGGTGACGAAGCCCTCCTTGTGCTGGACGATGGGCCAGTCCTTGCCGGGGATTTCAAAGAGTCGGCCGTACACCCGCGCGCCCGGCGCGTCCGTCAGGCCCGCCACCCGGCCGCCCCACCAGCGCGACGGGAAGTCGTACACCAGGTCCACGTCCAGCGCCTCGGCGAGCCGGCCCTCCGGCAGCTCGAAGAAGCCGTAGCTGTGCTGGTGCTTCCACTCGTCGAAGGCGGCCCGGTCCAGGATGGTCGAGTACGCGAAGTAGCGCCGGGGTGCGTTCGCGTCCGCCTGCTCGCGCGCCTTCATCACCTGATCGTAGTGCGAATCCATGGTCTGTCCTCCTACCGGCTACCGCTCGGCCTTGCCGCGCGACAGGGCGCCGTCGCGGAACGCGCCCAGCACCCCGCCCACGTCCAGGCGGGACGTCTTGATGAACAACCGCAGCGCGCGCTCCACGTGGTCGGCCAGCACGGCCATGCGCTCCAGCCGCCGCAGCTTCTCCGCCTGCACGCCGCCAGCGCCCTCCGCCAGCCGGCGCGCCTCGGCCAGGTCCGCGCGGATGCGGGTGACGAAGGCCGCCTCGCGCTCCTCCACCACGTGCGTCACCATCCGCACCAGGTCCGTCTCCGCCGCGTAGCGCCACACCGTGTCCTGCGGCACGCGCACCCGCTGGACGACGCCCCAGTGCTCCAGGTCGCGCAGCAGCATGGACACGCCGCCCTTGGACAGATCCAGCTCGCGCTCGATCTCACCGGCGGTCAGGGGCTCGCCGCGCAGGTAGAGCAGGCCCCAGACCCGGCCCTGGTTGCGCTTGAAGCCCCAGAACTCGATGACGTTGCCCACCGCCTCCACCGCGATGGCTTCCCATGGCGCCAGCCGTCCGTTCTCCGGCGGCGCGACGGTCTTCTGGCTCCCGGGATCCCCCCCAGTCCACAGGTAGCCCTTCATGCAGCGCGTCCCTTCACCTGCTGCGCGATGCCCTCCGAAAGCCGGTGCGCCCAGCTCATCAGCTCCGCGCCCGCGGCGTCGTTGGCGAAGGGCCCCAGCTTGTCGAGCGCCGCGCCAATCTCCTGGTTCATCATCTCCATGGACGCCTCCACCGCGCCGGTGGCCTCGATGGCGGCGCCAATCTCCCGGGTGCGCTCCGGGGTGATGACGGAGAACGCCCACGCGTCCTTGAGCTTGCGGCGCAGGGACTCGTCCCGGGACACCGCCAGCAGGATGGGCAGCGACGGCGTGCGCGAGTGCACGTCCGCGTACCGGGGCTTGCCCACGTCCGTGCCCAGGATGTCGCGGATGTCGTCGGCGATCTGGAACGCCACGCCCAGGTGCCGGCCGAAGGCGTCGAAGCGCGCCTGCGCCTCCGGCTGGTCCGCCAGCGTCGCCGCGGCCTTGCCGCACCAGCCGAACAGCGAGCCCGTCTTGCCCTCGGCGATGTAGCGCAGCCGCGTGAGCGGCAGGTTCATGTCGCCACGCGCCTCCACCTCCGCGATGGCCGCGCGGGTCATCTCCGTGACGATGGCCAGGCCGCTCTGCACCAGGCGCGCGTCCAGCAGGGACAGCCGCGACAGCGCCGTGGACAGGATGAGGTCGCCGCTCATCACCGCGACGATGTTCCCCCAGCGCGCGTTCACCGTCGGGCGGCCCCGGCGGAACATGCCCGCGTCCACCACGTCGTCATGCAGCAGGCTGGCCGAGTGGATCATCTCCGCCGCCACGCCCACGTCCACCAGCCGGGCGGCCGGCACCCCCACCACGCCACCGAACAGGCGGACGAGCATGGGACGGGCCCGCTTGCCCCCGGCTCCCAGGCACAGGTGCCGCGCCGCGTCCATCAGCGTGTCGCCCTTCACGTCCGGCCCGACGTCACCATCCGCGAGCAATTCGGTCAGACGCTGCTCCACCTGCCCCAGAAACTCCGTCAGCTCGTGAGCGACATCCATGTGCGCGGTCTCCTTCCGGGTCGTTCATATAGTTCAAGACCGCGTGAACTGCACCTGAATCCCTCCTGCCCTCCAAGCGGGCGGACAGTGGGCTGAAAGCGACGAATAAGGCCGGTTGGTGTCCGGCCGGGCCCGGCGCACTCCTTGGAGGTCCGATTGAGGGGGAATGCGAGCCCGTGGGAAACGAATCCCAGTGTCCGCCGCCTTCCGTCGCCGCCTCGTCCAGAGCTTCGCTTCCCTCGCCACCGGCGTCCCCCTCTTCCGCCCTGGCGCCTCGCTGCCCGGCTCGTCCGCGCCCCTGCTGGGGGCCCCTCCGCCCCCGGACGGCCGCCCGGGCCCGCCCCTGCACCGGCGCCTGAGGGCGTCGCTGAAGGTGTCCATCGTGGAGGGGATGTTCGCGGAGGTGTTCACCGCGTGTGCTGGCCCCACGGTGCTCACCGCGTGGGCCATCGCGCTGAAGCTGGGGCCCTTCCTGGTGGGCGTGATGACGGCGCTGCCGTTCTTCGCGCAGTTCGTGCAGTTCCCCGCCGCGTGGCTCACCCTCTGCTTCGGCCACCGGCGGGTGGCGCTGACGGCGGTGTGCCTGTCCCGCCTGGCCCTGCTGCCCCTGGCACTGATGCCGTGGCTGGGGCTGTCCCTGGAGGGGCGGCAGCACCTGCTGCTGGCCGTGGCCGGGGCGTCCGCGGTGCTGGCGGTGGTGGGCAACAACGCGTGGGTGGCGTGGATGGGGGAGCTCGTGCCGGGCGCCGTGCGGGGCCGCTTCTTCGGCAAGCGCACCGCGCTCACCACGCTGATGGGCACCGCCGCGTCGCTCACCGCGGGCCTGCTGATGGACCGGCTCAAGGGGATGGACGGGGTGGGCCTGGCGCTGCCCATGCTGGCGCTCGCCGCCTGCGTCATGGGCGTCGTCACCACGCTGATGATGGCCGCGCAGCATGATCCTGCGCCCCCGGGCACCGCTCCGAAGCTGGAGCTCAAGGCGACGCTGCTGCCCTGGAAGGACGACGGGGCCCGGCGGGTGCTCCTGTACCAGGTGGCGTGGAACGCGGCGGTGGGCGTGTCCGCGCCCTTCTTCGCGCTGCACAGCCTGCAGAACCTCAAGATGACCTTCGTCATCATGGCCCTGCACGCGGCGGCGGTGGCGGGCGTGCGCGTGCTGACGGCGCCCCTGTGGGGCCGCGCCATCGACCGGCTGGGCGCGCAGCCGGTGCTGATGCTCTGCTCGCTGGGCATCAGCGCCATCCCCATGCTGTGGCTGTTGCCCTCCGCGGGGACGCTCTGGCCGCTCCTGTTCGACGTGCTCCTGGCGGGCGCGCTGTGGAGCGGCCACGGCCTGGCCATCTTCGCGCTGCCCCTCACGGTGGCGCCGCGCCACGGCCGGCCCTTCTACCTGGCGGCGTTCGCCACCGCGGGCGGGCTGGCCTACGCGGCGGCGGCGGCCCTGGGCGGGGCGCTGGCGGCGCGCGTGCCCCAGCAGTTCATGCTGGGCGGCCACCTCTGGGTGAACCTGCACGTGCTCTTCGTCGTGTCGTCGGTGGCCCGGCTGGGGGCCGCCTTCCTCGCGGCCCGGGTGAACGAACCGGGCGCCGCCACCACGCGCACCGTGGCCCAGGTGGTGGAGCGCTTCCTGCCCCGCCCCCGCCCGGCTACAGCCGGTAGTCGCGCACCATCGCCGCCACGCGCTCCGACAGGAGCTTGAGCGACACGGCGGACTCGCTGGTGGCGGAGATGCGCTTCACCGTGTCGCCCATCACCGTGTTGAGCTCGTTCACGGCGGTGAAGATCTGCTCGATGCCGGTGGCCTGCTGGTTCACCGTCTGCGAAATCTGACGGGCGGACACCACGCTGTCCCGGACGATGGAGGACAACTGGCGCAGCGTGTCCCCGGACGTGCGCACCTGCGCGAGGCCCGCCTCCATGCGCTGCGTGCCCGCGGCGGTGATCTCCACCGTGGCGAAGATGGCGGTGCTGATGTCCGCCAGGATGCCGCGCACCTGGTTCGTCGCGCGGATGGACTGGTCCGCCAGGCCGCGGATCTCCCGGGCCACCACCGCGAAGCCCTTGCCGTGCTCCCCGGAGCGCGCCGCCTCGATGGCCGCGTTCACCGCCAGCAGGTGGGACTGGTCCGCCAGGTCCTTCACCGTCTCCGTGATGCCGGAGATCTGCTCGGTGCGCTCGCCCAGGGCCATGATGCGCTCGGCGATCTGCTCCACCTGCGCGCGCAGGGCCACCATGCCCTCGATGCTCTCCGTGATGGCGATCTCGCCCGTCTTGCCCAGCACCTCCGCGCGCTCCGCCACGTCGATGACCGTCTCCGCCGCGCGCGACGCCACCACCGACGTCTGGCGGATCTCCTGCGCCGTCACCTGCGTCTCCTGCAGCGCGGCGGCGTGGCGGGACACCATCTCGTTCTGCCGGCCCGCGGAGTCGTTCAGGTGGTCCACCGAGCCGCGCAGCAGGTCCGACGACGCCTGGAGCTGCTGCAGCAGGTCCTTCACCTTGGACACCATCATGGAGAAGGCCTTCGCCAACTGGCCCACCTCGTCCGTGCCCCCCACGCGCACCGTCTCGCGCAGGTCGCCGTGCTCCGCGATGCGCTGGGCCGCCTCCGTCAACTGCACCAGCGGCGCCGCCACCCGGCGCGCCAGCAGGATGCCCACCACCACGAAGAGCGAGAGCGCCAGGACGATCACCACGCTCACCCCGGTGGTGATGGCCCGCACCTGCGCGCGCGCCGACGTGCGGTTGAAGCCCACGTGCACGGTGCCCGCCCCGTTCGCGAAGCGCGCGCTCACGTCCAGCAGCTCCGCGTCCCGCACGTAGAACGTCGCCTCACCCTGCGCGCGGCCCAGCCGGTCGCGCAGCTCCCGCATCGCGGCGGCGTACTCGCCCGCCACCGCGCGCATCTGCCCGGCCCCGTCGAAGACGGCCACGTAGGCCACCTGGTGGTGGCGCACCGCCTGCTCCAGCACCGCCTGGAGCGCCTCCGTCTGCCCTCCGGGCATCGCCGCGGGCAGCGTGGCCGCCAGCGCCGCGGGCAGCGCGCCTCCCACGTCCCGGCCCTGCGCCTCGAAGGCGGAGCTGACGCGCGGGATGAGGTACCCGAAGAAGAGGACCGTGAAGAACAGCGCCACCAACAGCGGCGCCAGCGTGAGCTTCTGGGAGAGGGAGAGTCGCATCCGGGAGCGGCGCCAAATCCAGAGGAAGTCTGGGAAACGAAGCCCCCCTGGACCATCCAGCGAGGTGCCGCATTGTGGACAATCCAGAGGAGCCGGCGCAATGGCCGCGCGCATGCCAGCCCGTGAAAGTCAGACACCGCGCCCTGGGTAGCGACGAACCCGGGGCGCGGGGGTCAAGCCGGCCGCGTCAGCCGGCCTTGAGGTTGGAGGGCGCGCTCTCGTCCCACTTCCCCATCAGGGTGTTGGACGGGAGGGTCTCATCCAGCAGCTTGTGGGCGGCCTCGGCGCCGGTGACGGGCAGGCCCTTCCTGTCAATCAGGCCCAGTTGCACGAGCACGGAGGCCTGATCCCAGTAGATGTGCTCGTGGTAGAGCTTGTCGCCGCGGAAGTTCACCACCGCCACGAAGGCCGCCTCCACGTACTTCCCGGTGGGCGGGATGCCCGGGAGCATCCAGTCCATCTCGACGTCGTGGGTGAAGCTGAAGATGAACTCGTCCACCACGCGGTCCGCGCCCACCGTGCGCGACAGCAGCGTCATCTTCGTGTCCTTGGGGTTGGCGTGCACGAAGTGGTTTTCGTAGAAGCGGTGCAGGTACTCCGCGCCCACGCCCCCCGTCATCACCGGCACGCTGTTGACGTACGGGTGCGACACCATGGTCTTCATGGTCGCGTCCGCGTCCCGGGTGGCGAACTCCAGCTCCGTGTGCTTGTCCCACAGCGCGGCCAGGTCGTAGCGCGGCCCCATCACGCGCTTGAGCAGCGCGAGCGTGCGCGTGTGCGCCGTCATCATGGAGGGCCGGTGCCAGGCCGGCGACCCCTCGCGGAAGAAGCCGTGGCGCACGCCCTGATACACGTACAGCTCCACGTCGACGCTCACGTGCTGCTTCACCCGCGCCACCGCGGCCGGGGGCACGAAGCCGTCCCACTCCGCGTAGTGGAGCACCATGGGGACCGCGTTCTCACCCGCCTGCGCGAGCACGTCCTCCATGCCGGGCGCGCAGTAGGCCACCGCGCAGTCCACGTGCGCGTGCGCCGCCAACTGCGCGGCCAGCGTCCCGCCCAGCCCGTAGCCGAGCGCGCCGACCTGCTTCTTCCCCCGGAGCCCCACCACCTCCGGAAGCGAGCGCGCCCAGGCCACCACCGGCTTGAGGTCCACCTCCTCCGGCTCCCCGCGCGAGGCGAGGTCCGGCACCACCACCACGTAGCCCTCTTCACTGAAGCGCTCGGCCATCAGCTTCAGGTGGGCGTTGCCCTCGAACGCCTCCACCATCAGCAGCAGCAGGGCCGGACCCGTTCCAGAGGCGGGGCGTCGCACCCACGCACGCATCGGGTCGCTTCCATCCACGGGAATCCACGTCGAGTTGTCGTTCATCTGTCGCGCACCCTCCCCAAAGCGGACACACTTCGCGCCCGGACGGACCGGCTCCCGGACGTCTGGCATTGTAGCAAACCCTCCACATCCTTGCCTCATCTCGTGAGAGGTTTTGATGTGGATGGATTGTTGTATGCCTTTACCATGGAGTAATCAGCCGGGACTGCAATCTCTTGTCCGTGACGCGGACGGCCTTGTGTTTCAGGCCGTCATCGGCTCGGCGACGCCCGCGCAGGCGGAGTGCGCGCGCGGCTCAACCAAAGCCTGACGCGGAAGACACATCGAGAAGATCGTACCGGCGTCCGGGGTGGATTCCACCCGGAGGGTGCCGCCGTGGGCCTCCACGATGCTTCGCGCGATGTAGAGCCCCAGGCCCAGGCTCTCGCGCTGGCCCGGGCCGTCGCCGCGGCGGAAGGGCTGGAAGAGCGTGGGCAGCACGTGCGCGGGGATGGGGGCCCCGGCGTTCTGGACCTCCAGGTGGACGGTGTCCGCGCCCTGCTCATAGGTGCGCAGGCGCACGGGCGTGTCCGGCGGGCTGTACTTGAGCGCGTTGTCCAGCAGGTTGGCCACCACCTGCGCCAGCCGGTCCAGGTCCCAGACGCCCGGGAGGCTGTCGCGGGCGAAGTCGCACAGGATGGAGCGCTCCGGCCTGGCCGCGCGCAGCTCGTCCGCGAGCTTGCGGCACAGCTCGTTGAGGTCGCCCGCGCCGGGCACCACCGGGATGCCGCCGCCCACGCGCGCGCGGGTGAAGTCCAGCAACTGGTCCACGATGCGCTGGATGCGCTCGCCGCCCCGGGCCACGCGCTCGAAGGCCTTGCGCTGGGCCTCCGGCAGCAGCTCGCGCGACAACTGGCCGTGGGCCGTGGCGAGGATGGCCGAGAGCGGCGTGCGGATGTCGTGCCCCACGATCCCCACCAACTGCTGCTCGAGCTCCGTCGCGCGCTGCAGCTCCTCCTCCACGCGGCGGCGCTCCGCCAGCTCCAGCGCCTGCTGCCGCAGCTTCTCTCCGCGCAGGTACAGCTCCACGAACACCGACACCTTGGCGCGCAGGATGTCCGGGTCCACGGGCTTGAGCAGGTAGTCCACCGCGCCGTATTCGTAGCCCCGGGTGACGTAGGCCGCTTCCCGGCTGAGCGCGGTGATGAAGAGGATGGGCAGGTGCCTCGTGCGCTCGCGGGTGCGCACCAGGCGCGCCGTCTCCAGGCCATCCAGCCCCGGCATCTGCACGTCCATCAGCACGCACGCGTACTCGTCCAGCAGCAGCGCCTTCAGCGCCTCGTCGCCGGAGCGCACCGACACCACCTGCTGGCCAAGCGGCTCCAGGATGGCCTCCAGGGCGAGCAGGTTCGACGGCGTGTCGTCCACCAGGAGGACGCGCGCGCGAGGCGCGTCAGGCACTTCATCGGCGCGGGGGTGGGCGGACACATCGGAGACGGCGGTGAGCACGGGCGTCCTGGGAACGGAGGGCTTCAAGGAGGCGTTCACTCGGGCGTTGAGGGTGGTGCGGCTCGGGGTGCGGGCACGAGGCCGGGGCCACGCGGAGCCGCCGGATGTCGAGCGCCCGCTTCCAACACGGCCCCTTCGCCGCCTTCTTCCCTGCACCTGTATTCAAAAGCCACAGCAAGACAGGAATTCGTAATCAAAACTGACCCGTTGCAATTCCTGTCAGGGGCGTAGACTCCGCGCGCATGACGCCCCCGCTTCCCCGCACCCTGTTGCTCGGCCCCACAGACCTGCGCGCGCTCGTGGAAGGCGTGGGGCTGGACGTCCTGATGGATGAGCTCATCCAGGCGCTCACCGTGGCGCTGCGGGAGCTGGACGAGTCCGTCCTCCAGGTGCCCAAGCGGGAGGGCTTCCAGGTGGCGGGCGACCCGCGGCCCTCCGGGACGATGGGCTGGATGCCCGCCCTGCGGCGCGGGGACAGCCTGACCGTGCGGGTGGCCGCCTCCCTCCCCGGCAACCGGGGGGACTCGGGGTTGCCCACCCTGGTCGCATCCCACAGCGTCTATGACGCGCGGACGGGCCACCTGGTGGCGGTGATGGACGGCGTGTTCGCCACGGCGCTGCGCACGGGCGCGGCGTCGGCGGTGGCCAGCCGCTACCTGGCGTCCCCGGACAGCCGGGTGCTGGGGCTGGTGGGCTGCGGCGCGCAGGCCGTGTCCCAGTTGCACGCGCTCAGCCGCGTGTTCCGGCTGGAGCAGGTGCTGGTGCACGACGTGGATCCGGACGCGGCGCGCTCCTTCGTGCGGCGCGTGGCGTTCCTGGGGCTGGACGTGCGGCCCACGCTGCTGCCGGACCTGGAGCTGCGCTCGGACATCCTCTGCACCGCGACCACCGTCGCGCCGGGAGCTGGCGCCGTCATCTCCGGCCACGCGCTCCGGCCGCACGCGCACGTCAACGCGGTGGGCTCGGACCAGCCGGGCAAGGCGGAGCTGCCGCTGGCGCTCCTGCGGCGCAGCCTCGTCGTGCCGGACTTCCCCGCCCAGGCGCGCCTGGAGGGCGAGTGCCAGCAGCTCCACCCGGACCAGATTGGCCCGGACCTGGCCACCGTGGTGCAGCAGCCGGAGGAGTTCGAGGGCTGGCGCGAGCGCAATACGGTGTTCGACTCCACCGGCCACGCGCTGGAGGACCACGTGGTGACGCGCCTGCTGCTGGATCACGCGCGGCGCATGGGCCTGGGCACCCTGGTGTCACTGGAGGCGCTGGGCGGGGATCCGCTGGATCCGTACTCCCAGGTGCGCACGGACGCGGCCGGACGCGCCGAGCCTCCGCGCCGCGCCACCGGCAGTTGATGGAACACGTCCGTCACACAACTTCCCGCCCACGCCGCCGATAATCGCGAAAGCAACAGCTCTCCACTATTCCTGGAATCTTTCACCATGACTGTCCGCGCCACGTCCCCCCGCGCCACCGCCACCGCGCCCGCGAGCACCGCCGCCACCGCGCCCCGCACCGCCGCTCCCACGCGCGCGGCGGCCGCGTCCACGGCCCTCACGGCGCCGCCGGCCGGCCTGGGCAAGGGGGACTCCGGGGCGAAGGTGAAGCAGCTCCAGCAGGGGCTGGTGAAGCTGGGCTACATGACGCAGGCGCAGATGAACACGGGCGCCGGCTCCTTCGGGCCGCAGACCGAGGCGGCGGTGAAGAAGTTCCAGACGGACCACAAGATCTCCGCCACCGGCTACTACGGGCCGCAGACGGCGGCGGCGCTGACGAAGGCGCTCAAGACGACGACGCCTCCGCCCACGGAGCCGGGGAAGTTCACCAAGCCGGCGGTCATCAGCGCGCCCTCGCCCAACAGCGACTCGCGCAACGGCGCGGACATCGACACCATCGTGCTGCACCACACCGGCACCAACAACGGCTCCGGGGACCTGTCGTGGATGCGCAACAAGGACAGCAAGGTGTCCGCGCACTACATGCTGGACCGCGACGGGAAGATCTACCAGCTCGTCGGTGACGACAAGCGCGCCTGGCACGCGGGCAAGGGGGAGCTGCACGGCGTCCCCACGGACGTGAACGCGCGCTCCATCGGCATCGAGATCGTCAACGACGGCAGCGGCAAGACGGCCTTCACGGAGGCGCAGTACAAGTCGCTGACGAAGCTCGTGGGCTACCTGAAGCAGGAGTACGACGTGCCCATGAAGAACATCCTGGGGCACAAGGACGTGGCCGTGCCCAAGGGCCGCAAGGACGACCCGGCGGCCAACTTCGACTGGTCCCGGCTGCGCAAGGGCATTGGCGGCTGAGCAGCGCTCCCCGCGCCGCCCGCCCTGCCGTCGCGTGTGCACTTCCGCCAGGGCGTGCTAGAAGACCGCTCCAGTGCTCCGACTCTGGCTCTTCCTCTGCCTGCTGCTGCTCGCTCCCATCGGGGGCGGGCTCGCGCACGCCTTCGGGCCGGCGCAACAGGCGGAGACGTGCCTCACGGGCTGCGCGGATGACGACGCGCAGGGCCAGTGCGCCCCCACCTGCGTGGACTGCGCCTGCTGCTCGCACGTCAGGCCCCTGGCCGTCGCCGTACCGCTGCAGGGCCTCGTGGACTCCCTGTTCCGGGAGCCCCCCATCACCCCCGAAGCCCTGGAGCCGTCCTCCGCCGACGCGGACGACATCCTCCATCCCCCCATAGTCCCTCTGGCTTAAGGCCCGCGTCCGCCGTCGTTCGCTCGCGCCCCGCCACCGGTGTGCCCGGCCTCCTGCCCGGGTGCATGGGTGCGCGCGGCCCGCCTTCCGCAAGAGGTCCTCTTCCGTGCCCATCCGTTCCGCGACGGCCGCCCTCGGGCTGGCCGCCGTCATCCTCTGGCCGCGCCCTGGTGGCGCGGATCCCTCCCGAATCTCCCTCCAGGACGCCCTCGCCCTGGCGCGCGAGCACGCCCCGGCGCTGGTCCAGGCCCGGGCCCGCGTGCGCGCCGCCCAGGGGCCCCTGGCGAGCGCCGCGCCGCTCTTGCGCGAGAACCCCCAGCTCGACGTCCAGGTGGGCTCGCGCCGGCTCCCCACGGGAGACCATGGCCTGGACCTCGCGGTGGGTCTGGCGCAGCCCTTCGAGCTGGGCGGCAAGCAGGGCCTGCGGCGCGAGGTGGCGCGCGCGGGCCTGTCCCTGGAGGGAG
This sequence comes from Corallococcus sp. AS-1-6, assembly GCF_020037015.1. Lineage (GTDB taxonomy): Bacteria > Myxococcota > Myxococcia > Myxococcales > Myxococcaceae > Corallococcus. Next base: position 150,719 of record NZ_JAIQDE010000014.1, read on the forward strand.
CCCGCCTGCGCGACGCGGAGCGGCTCCTGTTGGGGGACGTGGCCGCCGCCTACCTCCGCCTGCTGCAAGCCCGGGAGCGGCGGAAGCTGGTGGAGGCCGCGGCGGAAGCGGCGGAGCGCACCGTCCAGGCCACGGAGCGGCGCTACGCGGCCGGTGACGTCCCGGCCGTGGACGTGAACGTGGCGAAGGTGGCCCACGCCCGCGCCCGCGCGGAGGTCCAGGTCGCCACCGGCGAGGTCCAGGCCCTGCGCGAGGAGCTGGAGGCGCGCGTGGGCCAGCGCGCGAGCCCCCAGGCCACCTACGACGATGACCTGCGGTCGCTCGCGCGGGCGCCGGTCCGCGACGTGCCGGACGGCGCGGGAGCGCGCGCGGACCTGGTGGCGCTGGAGCAGGAGCAGGTCCAGGCGGAGGCCGCCGCGACGCTGGGCCGGCGCCAGGTGCTGCCGGACATAACGGTGGGCGCGCGCTACCAGAAGGAGGCGGACGAGACGGTGTTCCTGGGGACGCTCAGCGTGCCCCTGCCCCTCTTCGCCCGCGGCCAGGAGGCGCGCCTCGTGGGCGAGGCGGAGGCGAGCCGCGCCGGACAGGAGCTCGCCGCCGCGCGCACCGTCGTGCCCGCCCAGGTCCAGGCCGCGCGCCACCGCTACCGCGCGAGCCTGGCCGCCCTCGGGGACCTGGAGCAGGTGCTGCCGCTCCTGGATGACAACGAGGCGCTGGCGCAGCGGTCCTATGACGCCGGGGAGATGGACCTCGCGGCCTTCCTCCTCGTCCGGCGCGACACATTGGAGACGCGGGCCGCGTGGCTGGAAGGCCTGCTGCGATTGGCCCTGGCCCGGGTGCAGTTGGAAGTCGAGACGGGAGTCCTGCCATGAAGCCCACCCTGCTGCTGCTGTCCGTCCTCGTGGGCCTCACCGCCTGCAAGTCCTCCAAGTCCGAACACGACGACGCGCACGAACACGGCCACGACGAGGCGGCCCCGGAGAAGCTCCACGTCGAGTCCGGGGACGTCATCCACGTGCACGTCCCCCAGGAGATGCTCCGGGACCTGCGCGTCACCACCGAGAAGGTGGAGGCCCGCCCGGGCGGAGAGAGCGTCACCGCGCTGGGCGAGCTGACCTTCAGCGAGGACGCCTACGCGGAGGTGGCCTCGCCGGTCTCCGCGCGCGTGGCCTCCGTCGCCGTGACGACGGGCCAGGCCGTGAAGCAGGGCCAGCGGCTGGCGGAGCTCCAGAGTCCGGAGCTGGGCCGTGCCCGCGCGGACCTCCAGGCCGCCCAGGCCCGCGCCGCCGCCGCCCGTCAGGCCGCGGACCGCAAGCGCACGCTGGCCGACGAGCGCATCGTCGCGCGCAAGGACGCGCAGGCCGCCGAGGCGGACGCCGCCGCCGCCGAGGCGGAGGTCGCCGCCGCGAAGGCCGCGCTCACGTCGCTGGGCGCGGGCGGCCCCGGAGGGGATGGCACGTCCGGCTTCGTGCTCAAGGCGCCCATCGACGGCACCGTCGTGGAGCGCACCGCGCGGCTGGGGCAGATGGCGGATCCCTCCCAGCCGCTCTTCCGCGTCGGAGACCTGTCGTCGCTGTGGCTCATCGTGCACGCGTTCGAGCGGGACGCGGTGCGCCTGAAGCCCGGCGCGGACGCGCGCGTCACCCTGGCCGCGTTCCCGGGCCAGGAGTTCGCCGCGAAGGTGGGGCACGTGGGACAGCAGGTGGATCCGCGCAGCCGCACCATCCCCGTGCGCCTGGAGTTGGACAACGGCAAGGGGCTGCTCAGGCCGGGCATGTCCGCGTCGGCGTCCCTCCCGCTGGGGGATCCGGGCGCCACGCTCACGGCCGTTCCGGCGCCAGCGCTCCAGCGGCTGGCGAACGGCTGGGTGGTCTTCCTTCCCACGCCGGAGGCCGGCGTCTTCGAGCAGCGCGAGGTGGGCCGGGGCCGCAGCCTGGGCACGCAGGTGGAGGTGCTCAAGGGGCTCTCCGTGGGCGACGAGGTGGTGGTGGAGGGCGCGTTCCTCCTCAAGGCCGAGGTGGAGAATTCCCAGGGCGGAGGCGATGAACATGGCCACTGATCCCCGCGAGACGTTGCCGGGGCGCATCCTCCGCGCGTCCTTCGCCCGGCCCGGGCTGACGGTGCTCATCGTCCTGGCGATGGCGGCCTTTGGCGCGGTGGCGCTGCGCAACCTGCGCCAGGACGTGTTCCCGGACCTGTCCGCGCCCATCTTCAACGTCATCGTGCAGAACCCGGCCATGGGCGCCGAGGAGCTGGAGACGGCGGTGGCCATCCCCATGGAGGTGGCGCTGGCGGGTCTGCCCGAGGTGCGCCGCATCCGCTCCACGTCCCAACTGGGCGTCACGCAGGTGACGGTGGAGTTCGAACCGGACGCGGACTACTTCCGCAGCCGCCAGTACGTGGCGGAGCGCGTGGCGCAGGTGGAGGGCGAGCTGCCCCTGGGCACCGACGCGCCGCTCGTGTCCAGCCTCACCGGCCGGCTCAACGAGGTCTTCGAGTTCACGCTGGAGGCGGAGCCCGGCACCGCGGACCTGATGGCGCTGCGCGACCTGGCGGACTTCGACATCAAGAACCGGCTGCTGGCGGTGCCCGGCGTGTCGGGCGTGGAGCGGCTGGGCGGCTACCTGCGCCAGTTCCAGGTGCTGCTGGATCCGGATCAACTGGTCGCGCGCGGCATCACCCTGGACGAGGTGCAGCACGGCCTGGAGGGCGCCAGCGTCAACGCGGCCGGAGGCTTCGTCACGCAGGGCCCCATGGAGTGGGCCGTGCGCGCGGTGGGCCGGGCGGAGACGGTGGAGGACCTGAACAACACCGTGGTCGCGCTGCGGGACGGGACCCCGGTGCTGCTGGGGGACGTGGCGGACGTGCGCGAGGCCCCCGCGGTGCGCCGGGGCATGGCGCACCGGCTGGACGGCGAGGTGGTGAGCTGCCGCGTGAGCAAGCAGTTCGGCGCGGACACCGTGCGCGTGGCCGAAGGCGTTCGCGCGGCAATCGAGGAGCTGCGCCGTTCGCTGCCGCCGGGCGTGCACCTGCGCGTCGTCTACGATCAGTCGGAGCTGGTGGGCTCCGCGCTGGGAGGCGTGGGGCGGGCCATCCTGCTGGGCGCGTTCCTGGTGGTGGGCGTGCTCTTCCTGCTGCTGGGGGACTGGCGCGCGGCGCTCATCGTCACGCTCACCCTGCCCCTGTCGCTGGCGCTGGCGGGGCTGCTGCTCAAGGCGGCGGGCATCGGGTTGAACACGATGACGCTGGGCGGGCTGGCCATCGCGGTGGGCCTGCTGGTGGACGCGGCCATCATCGTCGTGGAGAACGTCATCCACGACCTGCGCGAGGGCAAGGGCCGCCGCCCGGTGCGCGAAGAGGCGCTGGCGGCGGCGCTGGAGGTGGGCCGCCCCATCGCCTTCGCCACGCTCATCGTCGTCGCGGTGTTCATCCCCCTCTTCGCGATGACGGGCATCGAGGGCCGCATGTACCAGCCGCTCGCGGCGGCGGTGGTGGCGTGCCTGGCCGCGTCGCTCGCGCTGGCGCTCACGCTGGTGCCGGTGGTGTCGGGGCTGTTCCTGCGCGCGCCGCGCGAGGACTCGCAGGAGGACGTGTGGCTCATCCGCAAGGTGAAGGCCGCGTACGCGCCGCTCCTGGACCGGTGCATGCGCCACGCGGGCCTGGTGCGCGTGGTGGCGCTGGCCATCACCGTGCCCGCGCTGGGCCTGGCCTTCCTGGTGGGCAGCGACTTCATGCCCAGGCTGGACGAGGGCGCCTTCCTCCTCCAGACGGTGCTGCCCCCGGAGGCGTCCCTGGACGAGGTGGACCGCCTCAACCACCGCGTGGAGGACGTGCTGCGCGGGTTCCCGGAGGTGGAGGACGTGGTGCGCCGCACCGGCCGCGCCGAGCGCACCGAGGACCCGATGCCCCACACCCTGTCCGACGTGCTGGTGGTCCTCAAGAAGGACGCGACGGGCGGCCGCGAGGCGCTGGAGTCGCGGATGCGCGAGGCGGTGGAGAAGGTGCCCGGCGTGTCGGTGCTCTTCACCACGCCGCTGGGGATGCGCATCGACGAGGGGCTGGGCGGCAGCCCCGCGGACCTCTCCGTGCGCGTCTTCGGGCCGGACCTGGACACCCTGGCGCAGCTCGCGGAGAAGGCACGCGCGCTGATGGCGAAGGTGGAGGGCGTGGAGGACCTGCGGGTGGAGCGGCTGAGCGGCCTGCCCCAGTTGCGCGTCGCGGTGAACCGCGCGGCGGTGGCGCGCGTGGGGCTCACGCCCGGGGACGTCATCCGGGCCGTGCGCGTGGGGCTGGTGGGTGAGGAGGCCGCGCAGATCTGGCGGGGCCAGCGCCGCTACGACCTGGTGCTCCGGCTGGCGGACCACCGCCGGGGGGACGTGAACGCCATCCGCAACCTGCTGGTGGACGGGCACGACGGCACGCGCATCCCGCTGAGCCAGTTGGCCACCATCGAGGAGACCTCCGGCGCGGGGAGCGTGCGCCGCGAGGCGGGCAGCCGGCGCATCGCGGTGGAGGCGGGCGTGTCCGGCCGCGACCTGGGCAGCACGGCGGCGGAGGTGCGGGAGCTGCTGGCCGCGCAGTTGAAGCTGCCCACGGGCTACTTCGTGGACGTGGGCGGCAAGGTGGAGAGCCAGGAGCGCGCGGCGCAGGCGCTGACCGTGGCCATCACCCTGGCGCTGCTGGCGGTGTTCGTCCTGCTGTACCTCGCGCTGGACTCCGTGGCGGAGGCCCTGGTCATCCTGGCCACGCTGCCGGACGCGTTCGTGGGCGGCATCCTCGCGCTGCTCCTCGCGGGCGAGACCTGGAACGTCTCCAGCCTGGTGGGCCTCATCGGCCTGTTCGGCATCGCGGTGCAGAACGGCCTGGTGCTCGTGGCGCAGACGAAGGACCTGATGCACCGGGGCAGGCCCTTCGCGGAGGCCGTGCGCGAGGCGAGCCTCGGCCGCGTGCGGCCCAAGCTGATGACCGCGGGCACGGCCATCCTCGGGCTCCTGCCGCTGCTGGTGCTGCCGCTGCACGGGACGGAGATTGAGCGTCCCCTGGCGGTGGTGATGGTGGGCGGGCTCGTCACGTCCACCCTCTTCACGCTGCTGGCCCTGCCCACGTTCTACGCGCTGGTGCACGGGTTCCAGGAGCGCCTCGCGGCGCGCAGGGCTGCTAGAAGGCCCGCGGCATGAGCCTGTCGCCCGAAGCCATGGACGCGCTGCTGCGCCATCACCACGCGTTCCTCGCGTTCCTCACGCCGCGCGTGGGGAGCCAGGAGGCGGCGCGCGAGGTGCTTCAGGCCGCGTTCGTGAAGGGCATGGAACAGGGGGGCGCGCTGCGCGAGGAGCAGAGCGCGGTGGCCTGGTTCTACCGGCTGCTGCGCAACGCCCTGGTGGACCGCCACCGCCGGGGCCAGCGGGAGGTCTCCACGCTGGAGTCGCTGGCCCACGAGCAGCCCCTGTCCACCGAGGACGCGAGCGGCCTGGAGGCCACGGTGTGCGGGTGCGTGGCGGGGCTCGCGGGGACGCTCAAGCCCGAGTACGCGCAAGCCGTGCGCCGGGTGGACCTGGAGGGGCTCACCGTGGCCGCGTACGCGAAGGAGGCGGGCCTCTCCGCCAACAACGCCGCCGTGCGCCTGCACCGCGCCCGGAAGGCCCTGGGCGCGCGGCTGGTGGAGCTGTGCGGCCACTGCTGCGCGCAGGGCTGCGTGGACTGCGACTGCGCGCCCGCGTGAAGAATCCGCTGTAAGAGCGCGCGGGGCCGGGCGTCAGCGGGGGTGAACGCAGTGGGAGGTCACCCATGGACGTCGTCACCTTCACCCGGCCGGCCCTGCCCGCCGCCACCCTCGCCTTCCTCCTCTTCGCCATGGTGTTGCCGTCGGTGCGCCTGCGCCGCCGCACGGGCCGCCCGGCGCTGGTGCTGCACCGCTCCGGCCCGCCGCTCCAGCGCGTCATCGGCGCGGGCATGGCGCTGTTCATGGGGGCCATCGTGCTGTGGAGCGCGGCGCACCTGGCCTTCGGGGAGCAGGCGCTGGGCGTGTGGCGCGTGCCGGCCGTGCTCCGGTGGAGCGGCTGGGCCCTGGTGGCCGTGGGGTTCGCCTTCACCGTGCGGGCCCAGGTGGAGATGGGCGCGTCGTGGCGCATCGGCATCGACTCGGAGCGGACGGAGCTGGTGACGTGGGGCCTCTTCGGCGTCGTACGAAACCCCATCTTCAGCGGGATGCTCGTCGTGGTGACGGGCATGGCGCTCGCGGCCCCGAGCGCGTGGACCGTGATGGGCTGGCTCGACTACGTGCTGCTGGTGTCGCTCCAGGTGCGGCTGGAGGAGGACCACCTGCTCGGCCTGCACGGCGCCGCCTACCAGCGCTACGCGGCGCGCGTGGGCCGCTTCCTCCCCGGCGTGGGGCGGCTGGAGGCCCCCGGCCTGGACGCCGCGCCGCGCATCACAGTGTGACGTGCGCGGTCACACCTGGCACGAAGCGCCCATGCGAGCGTGTGGCTTCCGACGCTGTCATTCCATGGGGTTGCGATACCTGACGCCCTGGCCCGGCCCTTGCTCGACAGGCGCCGGTGCCCTGGCTGCCGTACGGACACATCCCTTCTCGAGGTCTCGTGTGAATTGGAAATCCCCCTGGCTCCTCGCGGTTCTGCTGCTCGGTGGCTGCGCGTCCATCCAGAAGGAGCGCGGTCACCAGGAAGTGGCGGCGCTCGTGGAGGAGCGGACGGGCTTGAAGACGCGTTGGAACCAGGGGACGCCGGAGGACGCCCAGGTGCAGCAACACCTGGATGCCCTGCTGGCCGGCGACCTCACGTCGGACCGCGCGGTGGAGGTGGCGCTGCTCAACAACCCCGCGCTACAGGGGACGTACGAGGAGCTGGGCGTGTCCCAGGCGGACATGGTGCAGGCCGGGCTGCTCACCAACCCGTCCTTCAACGGGAGCATCGGCTTCCCGCTGTCCTCGGACGGCGTCACCGAGCACGAGTTCTCCATCGTCCAGAGCTTCGTGGACCTCTTCACGCTGCCCCTGCGCAAGCGCGTGGCGAAGGAGCAGTTCCTGGCGGACACGCTGCGCGTCGCGCACCAGGCGCTGGCCACCACGGCGGAGGTGCGCCAGGCGTTCACGGAGGTGCAGGCGCGGCAGCAACTGGTCGCGCTGCGCCGCGAGGTGTACCAGGCCGCGGACGCGGCGGCGGACCTGTCCCAGCGGCAGCGCGCCGCGGGCAACATCACGGTGCTCGCGCTGGCCACCGAGCAGGCCGCGCTGGAGCAGGCGCGGCTGGAGCTGGCGCAGGACGAGCTGGCGCTGGTGGAGGCGCGTGAGCACCTCACCCGCCTGATGGGCCTGTACGGCGAGAGGGTCCAGTGGAAGCTGACGCTGAAGCTGCCGGAGGTCCCCGCCTCCGAGTCCTCGCTGGAGCATCTGGAGACGCTGGCCATGCGGCAGCGGCTGGACATCGACGCGGCCCGCAAGCAGACGTCGCTGTTGTGGAACGCGCTGGAGCTGGCGCGCAGCACGCGCTTCTTCGGCCGCGTGGAGGTGGGCGTGCACACGCACCAGGACGCGAACGGGCCGCGGCTGCTGGGCCCCACGCTGTCGCTGGAGCTGCCCATCTTCGATCAACGTCAGGCGCTCATCGCGAAGCTGGAGGCGCAGCACCGCCAGGGCGAGAGCCGGCTGATGGAGCTGGCGGTCAACGCCCGCTCGGAGGTGCGCGCGGCCAGGGCGAAGCTGGTGACGCTGCGGAACATGGCGGAGCGCTACCAGAAGGTCGTGCTCCCGCTGCGCACCACCATCCTCGAGGAGTCGCAACGCCAGTACAACGCCATGCAGATCGGCCTTCCCGCCCTCCTCCTCGCGCGGCGCGAGCAGGTGGAGGCCTGGAGGGCGTACCTGGAGACGGTCCGCGACTACTGGATGGCGCGGGCCGACCTGGAGCGCCTCGTGGGGGGACGCCTGCCCTCCACCGCCGCGCCCGCGCCCGCTCCCGCGCCCACCCCCACTCCTTCTCCCGAGCCCACCCATGAGCACCATGAATCCCACTGACGAAACCCAGGGCCCCACCGAAACCCCCGAGTCTTCCCCCGGCCTCACGCGCCGGGGACTGCTCGCGCGCACCGGAGCCACGCTGGCGACGGGAGCCCTGCTGATGCACGGCCGCTCCGCCCAGGCGCAATCCAGCGCACCCGGCGCGAAGGCTCCGCGCGAAGGGTCCATGGCGGACACGGGCGGCGACGTGGGCCGCGGCTACCGTCCCGTCATCGTGCCCAACGGCGCGAAGCTGCCGTGGAAGATGGTGGGCGGCGTGAAGGTGTTCCACCTGGTGGCCCAGGAGGTGGAGCACGAGTTCGCGCCCGGCCTCAAGGCCACGTGCTGGGGCTACAACGGCCACGTGCACGGGCCCACCATCGAGGTGGTGGAGGGCGACCGCGTGCGCTTCTACGTCACGAACCGGCTGCCCGCGTCCACCACGGTGCACTGGCACGGCGTCCTGCTCCCCAGCGGCATGGACGGCGTGGGCGGGCTGAACCAGAAGGCCATCGCGCCGGGCGAGACGTACCGCTACGAGTTCACGGTGCGGCAGGCGGGGACGTGCATGTATCACTCGCACCACGACGAGATGACGCAGATGGCGCTGGGCATGGTGGGCCTGTTCATCATCCACCCGCGCAGGCCGGTGGGGCCGCGCGTGGACCGCGACTTCGCCATCATGCTGCACGAGTGGCGCATCGACCCGGGCACGCAGCGCCCGGACCCCAACGAGATGACGGACTTCAACATCCTGACGATGAACGCGAAGGCGTTCCCGGGCACGGCGCCGCTGGTGGTGCGCAAGGGCGAGCGGGTGCGGATCCGCTTCGGCAACCTGAGCGCGATGGACCACCACCCCATCCACCTGCACGGCTACCAGTTCCGCATCACGGAGACGGACGGAGGCCGCATCGCGGAGAGCGCGCAGTGGCCGGAGACGACGGTGCTGGTGCCCACGGGCAGCACGCGCACCATCGAGTTCGTGGCGGACGAGCCCGGTGACTGGGCGATGCACTGTCACATGACCCACCACGTGATGAACCAGATGGGTCACGGCATCCCGAACATGGTGGGCGTGAAGCCCGGAGACCTCGACACCAAGGTGCGGCCGCTGCTGCCCGGCTACATGACGATGGGCCAGACGGGCATGGGGGACATGGCGGGCATGCACCACATGCCCATGCCCTCGAACTCCATCCCCATGGTCGGCGGCAAGGGCCCCTACGACGAGATCACCATGGGAGGCATGTTCACGATCCTCAAGGTGCGCGACCGGCTGGACGGAGAGGGCGATCCCGGCTGGTACGCGCCGCCGAAGGGGACGCTGGCGCAGCTCGCCCACGCGGACGAACTTCGCCGGGACGGCATCGACGTGGAGCAGCCGCCGCCCACGAAGCCCACGGGTCACCCGCACGGCTGAGCCCGGGGACATGAAGGCCTGTTCAGCTTCACGGGCCTGATGGAGTAGGTTCGGGCCTCCCCCGGAGGCCCCATGACCGCCCCACTGCCGACGCTGGAACGCCTTCCTCGTGGAGCGCTCACGCTGTTCCGCATCCGGGCGCTCCTGCGCATGGGGCTCTACGGTGGCGTCGCGTTCGCCGTGGCGCTGGGCTTGAGCTTCGCGGGCAACGAGCGCTGGCCGTTCCTGCTGCCGTGCGCGGTGGTGCTGGGCTTGAGCGTGCTGACGGCGTGGTATCCGCAGCGCGCGCACGAGCGCTGGGGCTGGGCGCTGCGCGATCACGACCTGGTCATCTCCCACGGCGTGCTCCTGCACGAGGTGGTGTCCATCCCGGCGGGGCGCATCCAGCACGTGGACGTGCACCAGGGCCCCATCGAGCGCTCACTGGGGCTCGCGCGCCTGCAGATCTACACGGCCGCGGGCAGCGGCGCGGACGGTGAGATCCCCGGCCTGACGCGGGAGACCGCGGACGCCCTGCGCGAGCGGTTGGTGCGGCGCGAGGCCGACGATGTCGTCTGAGCCGGCGGTGCTGGCCGTCCCGGAGGAGGTGCCCTGGAAGCGGCTGAGCGCGAAGGCGCCGCTCGCGGCGCTGGTGCCCCTGTCGGCGACGATTGGCCGCATGCTCCTGGGCGCGCTGCTGCCCACGTACTTCGCGGGGGAGCGCGGCCTTCCGGGGGTGCTCTGGGGCATCGTGCTGAGCATGGCGGGACTGCTGCTCGCCGCCGGGCTCTATGAAGTGGCCACGCTGAGCTACCGCGTGGTGGGCGCGCAGTTGGAGATCCGCTCGGGCATCTTCACGCGCACCTCACGCTTCATCGAGGCCGCGCGGGTGCAGAACACGGAGGTCTTGCAGCCCTTCGTGTCGAAGCTGCTCGGGCTGGTGGAGGTGAAGGTGGAGACGGCCTCCGGGGGCAAGGCGGACGGCCACCTGCGGGGCCTGACGCCGGAGGATGCCCAGGCGCTGATCCACGCGCTCCAGGCCATGAGGGGCGAAGGCACGGCGGCGGTGCTCCTGCCCGGCGAGGCCGCGCCGCCGGAGCGCGTGCTCTCCGAGGCCCACCTGGGCGGCCTGCTGCTCTACGGCGCGACCGCGCTGGGGCTGGGCGTCATCGCGGTGGTGATGGGCGCGTTGCATGAAATCACCGAGACCTTCCACAAGCTCCTGCTGCCGTGGATGGAGGCGCACTGGGACGCGGTGGCGGCGCCGGGCATGGGCTGGTTGGCCGCGACGGTGGCGGCGCTCACGGGGCTGTTCGGCCTGTGGCTGGTGAGCGGCGCGCGAGCGGTGCTGCGGTTCCACGGCTTCCGGCTGGTGGACACGGGCACGCACCTGCGCGCGGTGGGCGGGTTGATCACCCGCCGGCAGGTGACGGTGCGGCGCGCGCGCATCCAGCAGGTGGTGCTGGATGAGCCGCTCCTGCGCCGCACGCTGGGCTTCGGTTCGGTGGAGGTGGAGACGGCGGGCGTCCGCACGGGCAAGGAGGCCGCGGACCGCGCGGAGCTGCTGGTGCCGGTGGTGCCCACGGCGCGCATGCCGGAGCTGCTGCGGGAGTTCGTGCCGGAGCTGCCCGACGCCATGCCCTTCCAGCGGGCGCATCCCAAGGCGCTCCTGCGGGCACGGATCCGCGCGGTGGGCTTGAGCGTGCTGGTGGCGGCGCCAGCGACCTGGTTCCTGGGAGCCTGGGGCGCGGTGGCCTGGCTCCTGCTGCCCGCGCAGTTGCTGGGAGCCTGGTTCGACTGGCGCTTCCAGGGATGGCACGTCACGGAGGCCCTGGTGGTGGTGCGCCAGGGCTTCTGGCGCAGGCGCACGACGGTGGTGCAGCGCTCCCGCATCCAGTCCGTCCGCGCGAGGCAGGGCCCGCTGGAGCGCGGCTACGGCATCGGGCACGTGCGCATCGACGTGGCGGGCTCGTACGTCATCCTCCCCAGCGTGGGTTGGGACGAAGCCCAGTCGCTCATCGACGTGCTCCCGGCCCGGCGCCCCGCGCGCCGTGGGTCGCCCGTTCGGCTTCCCGGGTAGCACGCTGGCGCCGCGTCACCCGGCGCGCCCACCCAGCGCCTTCATCCAGATGACGACCGCCACGGCCCCCGCGTCCGGGACGCCCTTCGCGCGCTCCCCCAGGTAGCTGGCCCGCCCCAGCCGCGGTGACATGCTCGCGGTCGCCTCCGCGCCCTGCTCCGCCGCGCGCGTCGCCTCCGCCCACGCCTCCCCCAGCGTCCTCCCCTCCCGGACCGCGCGCATGAGCGCCGCCGCCGCCGGGTGCAGCGCGTCCACCATCGTCCGGTCTCCCGGCTTCGCCCCGCCCAGCTCCGACACCGCCTCCGCCGCCGCTTCGAACGCCTTCGCCCACGCCGCCGCGTCCGCCGGCTTGTTCGCCAGGAAGCGCGCCGCCCGCAGCAGCGCGGTCGCGTAGAACGGCCCGGAGCTGCCGCCGATGTTCCGGCGCAGCGCCTGCCCCAGCTCCGTCAACGCCCCGGACGGCGTGGCCCACGCCCCCTCCGGCAACGCGCGGATCGCCGCCGCGCCGCGCGCCAGGCTCAAACCCAGATCTCCATCTCCCGCCTTGCTGTCCAGCTCCGTCAGCCTCGCCTCCGCCGCGTCCCAGGCGTCCGCGACCGCCAACGCCGCCGCGCGCACCTGCGCCATCACCGGCTGCGGCTTCCGGTGCCCCTCCACCGTCGGCAGCGCGGCGCGCGCGCGCACCACCTGACGCCGCGTCACCACCTGCCCCCGTCCCGGCCACGCTGGCGCCTCCGTCGGCGCGTCCAACCGCGCGAGCCGCGCGTCATCCACCTTCATCAACGTCAGCGAACACCCCGGCATCTCCAGCGCGGACAGGAACGTGCCCTGCCACGCACGCTCCACCGCCACGCCCCGGTCCGCCAGGAACGCCAGCGCCTTGCGCGTCACGATGGCCAGCTCCATGGGCGGCGTGCCTCCCAGCCCATTCACCATCAACACCACCCGGTCGCCCCGCCCCACCTTCCGGTCCTCCACGATGGTGGACAGCAACGTGTCCGCCAGCTCGTCCGCGGGCTGCAAGGCCACGCGGCGCACGCCCTGCTCACCGTGGATGCCCAGCCCCAGCTCCACCTCCGCCTCGCCCAACGTGAAGCCCGGCTTGCCCGCCGCCGGCACCGTGCACGGCCCCAGCGCCACGCCCATGCTGCCCAGCGCCGCCGCCGCTTCGGTCGCCTCGCGCGCCACCTCCGCCAGCGACGCGCCCGCCGCCGCCGCGGCCCCCGCCACCTTGTGCACCAGCACCACGCCCGCGATGCCCCGGCGCCGCTCGGGCTCCACCGTGTCCCGCAGCGCCACGTCGTCCGCCACCACCACCACTTCCGTCGGGATCCCCTCCGCCCGCGCCAGCTCCGCCGCGAGCCCGAAGTTGAGCCGGTCCCCCGTGTAGTTCTTCACGATGAGCAGCGCCCCCGCCGTCCCCGCCACCGCGCGGATCGCCGCCAGCACCGCGTCCGAGCTGGGCGACGTGAACACGTCCCCCGCCACCGCCGCGTGCAACATGCCCGTCCCCACGTAGCCCGCGTGCGCCGGCTCGTGGCCGCTGCCGCCGCCCGACAGCACCGCCACCCTCCTCGCCCCCAGCGCCGCCGGCACGTCCGCGCGCACCACCACCGTCTCCCCCTCCAGCAGCGCCTGCCCCGGCGCCAGCGCCACGAACCCCTCCAACATCTCCTGGACCACCGCGCGCGGCGCATTGACGAGCTTCTTCACCATCGACTCCTTGGAGTGAACGGACAGGGGACGGACTGCGCTCGGCGTCCACCCTTCCGCTCCACTTGCGACCCGTCAAGCTGGACCCACGGCGCGAGGCCGCGGAGAGACGCTTGTGTCACAGAAACCGCTTTCCCATTGACTCCCTGAGTTCCATGGTGATGACCATCATTGCCAGTCTCCCCAGCGCGACACGACATGGCGACCTCCCAGACAACGTCCCGGCACCCGTCCCTGCCCCGCCCCATCGAGGGTGAGCTCAAGTTGGAGCGCTCGAACGAGTTGCTCGCCGAGGCGCGCAGGTGGGTGCCCGGCGTCACTCAGACGATGATGAAGAAGCCGGACCACTTCGCGCCCGGCGCCTTCCCCGTGTTCCTCACCCGGGGCCATGGCGCCCTGGTGGAGGACGCGGACGGTCAGGAGTACATCGACTTCATCCAGGCGCTGGGCGCCAACATGCTGGGGCACAACCACCCGGCCGTCGTGGAGACGCTTCGCAAGCACCTGGCGGAGGGCATCCTCCACTCGCTGCCCACGCCGGTGGAGGTCTCCGCGGTGAAGGCGCTGGTGGAGGTGATCCCCGGCGCGCGGATGGCCCGCTTCTTCAAGACGGGCGCGGACGCGACCTCCGCCGCCGTGCGCCTGTCACGCCACCTCACCGGCCGCGAGCACATCGTCACCGTGGGCTACAACGGCTGGCACGACCACTTCATGCATGACACCCCGGGCGTGCCCCAGACGGTGGCGAGGCTCACCACGCGCCTGCCCCTCTTCACGCCCCAGGACGAGCCCGCGCTCCTCCAGCACCTGGAGCAGCATGGCGAACACCTGGCCTGCGTGCTCCTGGCCATCCCCTACAACCGGACCGTCACCCGCGAGTTCCTCCTCCAGGTGAAGCAGGCCTGCGCGAGGCACGGCGTGCTGTTCGTCCTGGACGAGGTCGTCACCGGCTTCCGCCTGGCCCTGGGCGGCGCGCAGCAGTACTTCGACCTCCAGGCGGACTTCGTCACGCTGTCCAAGGGCATCGCCGCGGGCATGCCCCTGTCCGCCATCGCCGGGCCGGAGAAGTTCCTCAGCCGCCTGGGCGAGCTCCACGTGTCCACCACCTTCGGCGGCGAGATGCTCTCCCTGGCCGTGTGCGAGGCCGTCATCAACGAGTACCGCCGCACGCCCTACATCGAGCACATCGCCAGCCTGGGCCGCCGCCTGCGCGAGGGCATCAACGCCCACGCGCGCGAGGCGGGCTCCACCCTGGAGGTCATCGGCTACGACGCCGTGCCCTTCTTCCGCTTCGACCAGGTCGTCCCCGAGCACGTCGAGAAGATGATCCCCTTCCAGGCCGGCATGGCCCGCCGGGGCGTCCTCCTGCGCCGCGACCTGAACTTCATCAGCGCCGTGCACACCGTGGAGCAGATCGATCACACCATCGCCGCCGCGGGCGAGGTGCTGCGCGAGCTGGCCTGAGCCAGGCGAAGCATCCAGCCCCCGGGATCCAAGGACCCCGGGGGCCGTTTCATCACGGGTGGCTCAGGTGCACATCAGCCACGAGCACTTGCCGGACTGGCACTCGCGGCCGGAGGAGCACAGCGAGCCCTTGGGGCGCTTGTTCACGCACTTGCCGTCGTTGGTGCCCCAGCCGCAGAACTGGTTCGAGGCGCAGTGCGAGTCCGTGGAGCAGGTGCAGACGCCCGGGATGTCACCGCAGGCGTCCAACGCGCTGCACTGGTTGGACTTGCACTCCTGGTCGAAGCGGCACGTCTCCGACACCAGCTTGGTGCTGGGGGCGTAGGCCTTGCCGCAGAGCTTCGGGTACGCCGCCTCGCGGGTGGCCTTGGCGACGTAGGGGTCGACGCCGCCGGTGTCGATGTCGTTCGCCGCGTCCGCCATGCCGGTGCGGGTGCCGTTGGCGCGCTCCCACATCCGGATGAAGGTCTCCGCGGAGCCCTCCAGGCCCGTGGTGTTGACGCCCAACTGCTTCAGGTCCTTCACCACGTCCGGCAGGAGGCCCACGTGGGCCAGGCCGTACACGTCGAAGTCGGTGCCCAGCGGCGGCGGGCCGGAGACGCGCTGCTGCTCCTCCTGCGCGTCCGCCTCCGCGCGGAAGCCCGCGGAGCACGCGCCGAAGTCACCGAAGCGCGGGCGCGTCTGCTGGATGAAGCCGTTCAGGTCCGCGCCGAAGCCCATGTTGACCTTGAGGCCCTGGCGGCCGAACTCGTACGCCTGCGCGAGCGAGCGCGTGGAGCCCTGGCAGTTGTTGGCCACCGGCGTGCGGTTGTAGTTGCGCGTCTCGTCGTGCGCGGTGCGCAGGCCGAACATGCCGCCCGTCTGGCGCACGTAGCGGACCACCCACGACGGCGTCGTCTTCTCGTTGGCGGCCAGGTCCGGGTTCATCACCTCGCGGAAGTGGCCGTGGGAGATGAACAGCGGGTAGTACGTCCGGGCCTGGGACAGGGCGAAGGCGTCCTGGACGCTCTTCTCGGACATGTGGGCCATGTCGATGAGCATCCCCTTGTTCATCATCTCCTGGACCAGCGCCTGGCCGTCCGCGGTCAGGCCCTTGGTGTTCTTGCAGTTGGCGTCCACGTCGAAGCCCAGCGTGAAGCCGTTGCCGGTGAGGCCGCAGTCCGTATCGATGTGACAGTTCTCCAGGAACTGGGCCACCTGGAAGATGGCGTTGTGCGGGGCCGCGCCGCCAAAGCGGTTGTCCAACTGGTGCACCGGCTGCAACGAGCGCACGCCCAGCGAATAGACGCGGTTCAGCTCCGCGCGCCAGTCCTTGGTGCCGAAGAGCTTGCTGGACTCGATGGAGAGCACCATGGCGAGCTTGCCCTGCGAGATGATCTGCCGGGCGTGCGCGGGCGACAGGGCGATCTCCGCCCAGTCCGTGCGCGCGTCGAAGTCGCGGGCCATCTGGAGCTGGACGTCCACGTCCATCATCTCGTCACAGGGCCGCTTGAGGTTCTGGTACGGCAGCGCCTTGCAGAGGAACTCGTTGCTGACCAGCGACACCATGACCAGGGACATGCCGCCCTGGCGGGCCTTGTTGAGCCAGCCCTCCCACGCCTGCTGATGCGCGATGGTGTCCCAGCGCGGCCACTGGGTGGGCGTCTCCATGCGGCCCAGGTGCAGGCCGGTGTCGCCCTCGGTGCCCTCCACCTGGCCGATGACCTCCGACGCCACCGCGCCGCCCACGCCGAAGACGTCCGACAGGATGGGGATGCCGCTCAGGTTCACGCTGCCGGCGTTGGGACACAGGTTGAGCATGTCCCGCAGGTCCATGCGGACGCGCGCGTGGTCGCTCTCCGGCATGCCGCCGTCACAGCTCGCCAGCGTGCCGGTGTGGCTCCCGTGGAACCACCCGCCGCCGAAGGCCTCCTCCGCGAACATGTGGTGGTGCATCTCCGCGAAGCCGCTCACCGCCAGCGGCTGGGCCGCCTGCGCGGGCGCCTCCGGGGGAGCGGGCGGCTCGTCGGTGACGGGGCCGCAGGCCAGCGCGAGCGACGTGGCCGCGAGCAGCGGTGAAGACAGAAATCTTGAGACAATTCGGGAGCGACGCGACATGCAGTGCACCTTTCCGGGTGGAGGTTCACCGGGCGTATCAGCACCTGTTCCAGCTAATCAACTCTAGCGGTCTAAGCACGGTGACGCATGGTATTGACGCGCCGCGCAACGCAGTGGGTTGTCACCAGCTCGCGCCGTGGCCATGAGTGCTTCATGGCGGCCACCGACACGTTCCCCGACCCTCCGCTCCCGGAGCTGCTGAAGCGCGCGGGACTCCTGCGGCGTCAGGGCCGGTTTGGCTCGGCCACCCAGTTGCTATGGGCCAGGTTGGAGAGCAACGCCTCGCTCATCGAGCTGTGCCGGAAGGGCTCGGAGCGCATTGCCGGTAGCGAAGCCATCCTGGCCCAATGCGATCAAAAGCTGGAAGTCGCCCGGCGCTGTCTGGACAAGCCGACGCGGCGCTGGTCCTTCACCTTCTGGGAGGTCCTCCACGAGGTGGACGGGCTGCTGCTGCTCGTGATGCCCCAGGCCATGCTGGTGCCGCGAGCACTGGAGATCCAGCAGCAGTTCGAGCGCCGGGTGACGGACGCGCGAGCCGCGCTCTGGCTCGGCACGGACAGGAGGAACGGGCCCCTGCCCCATTGTGTGCGCAGGCTCGCCCGGCTGGACACGGACGGCTGCTGCGCCTCCACCTCCCCGCCCCTCGGCGGGGAGGAGCTTGGCTACTGCCGCCACGTGCTGCGCGGCGCGCTCGACACCGTCAACCAGCAGGTGGACAAGACGTTCTGGCAGCTCTCCATCAACGTCTCCCTGCAGGTCTTCAGCACGCTGATGCTGCTGGGGGTCTTCATCGTCTCCGCCTTCCTGCTGTCCCAGAATTTCGTCGAGGACTGGCCCCATACCCTGGTGCGAAAGGGCCTGCTGCTCATCGGCCTCGCGGGGGCCTCCGGGGCCATCGCCTCCAACATGCTGTCCAAGGAGCGCTTCGTCGTCGCCACGGGGGCGACGAGCCGCTACTTCGCCTACCACCTGATGGTGAAGCCCGTCATCGGCGCGTTCGCGGCGCTGATGCTCCTCTTCCTGGAGCGGTCCCGCCTGCTGCTGTCCGTGGAAACACGGGACGCTTCCAGCAGCGCGGACACCGGCTCCGCCATCCTCCACATCGTCGTGAACGACAACCAGGCGGCCTTCTTCACCATGGTCGCGCTGGCGGTGGTCGCGGGCTGGTCCGCGGACAGGCTCCTGGGCTCCGTCATGGACAAGGTGCTGAGCAAGCTCCTGGGCCAGTCGGAGAAGGTGCTGCCTCCGCCCGGTCCCCCGGTGCCTCCCTCCGAGCCGCTCCCGGAGGCGCAGTGACGCTCACGCGGGCGCGTGGGCCTCATCCCGGCGCACGGCCCTCCGGGTGAAGTGGGCCAGGGCTTCCAGCAGCTCGTCCGCCATGTGCAGCGCGCCAGGCCTCCACGGCACGGTGAAGCGCGCGTCCATGCTCGTCTGGCGGATGTTGGACAGCCACTCGTGCACCTGCCGCTCGGAGTAGCCCGCGCTGCGCGCCGCCTCGTGCAGCAGGGAGTACTCGCGCAGCAGGAAGGTGGAGAACGTGACCGGGTCGTCCGCGCCCAGCGCGATGGGGACGGGCGGCGGCGCGCCCTCCTCGGCGCACGGGGGATTGAGGCGGAGGATGGGGTGGTTGCGAAGGTCCAGCAGGTTGCCGATGAGCAGGTTGCTGGACGGGTTCACCTCCACCACGGTCCCCCGCGCGCCCACGTGCCGGCGCATCGCGGCCTGCACCGACCGGAGCGTGGCGATCTCCGATGCGTCCAGCGGGATGTCCACCAACTGCTGCCCGCGCTGGAACACGCGCTCGTCCTCCCGGTAGGCCATGAGGACGCGCCGCACGTGGGCGGCGTTGAGCACCCGGCTCCAGTTGAGGCGGCGGAAGGCCCGGCTGAAGGCGTCCAGGCCCACGCCTCCCTCGTCGCGCGCCAGCGGCGGGCACCACAGGTTGTGCAGCACGTGGTGCGCCTCGGCCAGCACGTGCGGCGCCACGCACCTGCCGAAGACGGCCTCGGACAGCTCGCGCAGGAGGTTCTCCACCCGCTGCGGCCGTCCGGGTGGGGCCTCCGCGGACAGCGCCAGGGGCAGCCGGTAGTCGCTGTACAGCCGCCACTCGAAGACCAGGTCCCACAGCCGGTCCTCGGCCGGCATCATCACCGCGCCCACGGACTCGGCCCACGCCCCGGGCTCCACGCCCAGCGCGGTGGCGTGGCCCAGCCGCCCTCCCGTGCGGTCCAGGAGGTAGTGCACGCTCTCGTAGATGCGGCGCAGGCCCTCCATGAGGTGCCGGTAGTCCTCGCCCACGTGCGATGTCAGCTTGAGCGGTGGCGCGCCCCGTGACTCCCGCTTCGCCGCGGCGCGCGCGGCGCCCCACCGGATGTAGCGGTACAGCGGCGCCAGCACCCACGTGGGCACGCTCAGCTCGTCCGACGCCACGTCCAGTCCCCGCACCAGCCAGAGCGACAGCGGCACCGCCCGCAGCAGGTCCACCAGGGCCTCCACCTGCACGGACTGCGCGGCGAAGTAGTCCGAATAGCGCCCGCCCAACTGCACGCGCCGCTCGGGCACCGGCTCCGCGTACGTCCCCATGCCGTGGGCGGGCGGCTGTCCCTGCGCCCAGTGGTGGCTCGGGTCCCGGTCCTTGATGAGGTGCATCACCACGCCGAACTCCGGCGACCGCCCATCCGCGACGCGCTCCCCCGTCCGGGTCAGCACGCCCCGCCATGACCGGGTGAGGGAGGTCAGCTCCTCCGCGATGCGGATGGGGTCGTCCGAGGGGCTCGTGCGCACCTCCAGCGCGGCGATGGGTTGATCCCCGCCCGCCACCGCGTACGACACCTCCGCGCGCACGGCGCTCAGGGGCCCCTTCATGGCGCGCGGACGGCCATAGAAGCGGATGAACCATTGGAGCCCCGCGGTCAGCGGCCGCTGCACGTAGGCGCGGTAGCTGAGGCACCGCACGCGCTGGACCTGCCAGAAGAGGCGCTCGAAGTGCACGTCCTGGAGGCCCGTGTGCTCCAGGGCCGCCAGGTGCTTCAGGCCCGAGCGCACCAGCCAGCGCTCGCCTCCATTGGGCGTGTCCAGCCGCAGCCGGAGCGCGATCGGATCACACCGCCGCCACACCTCGTCGAGCGTGGCCGGGGGCTCGGTCACGTTGTGGGTCGCCAGCGGATGCAGATCCTCATAGAGGCCGCGCAGCTCATACAGGTCGGGGAGGATCTCCGAGCGGCCCCTGGAGAGCGCCTCCAACGTCCGCGCGAGCACGCGCCTGCGCTGCGGCAGCCAGGCCCGGGACTCGGAGAGGCCGCGCACGAAGTCCAGGAGCAGGGGCGTCTCGCGGCGCAGCAGGAGCTCCGCGAGGACACAGCGGGTCACCGCGGCCGCCAGCAGCCAGCACAGCATCCGCTCCCCGTCCTCGAAGGGCACCCCGGGCCCCTTCAGCGACTTCGCATCCAGGTCTGGATCCCCCACGGCGGACAGCAGCGAGGCCCACAGCAGCGGGAAGTCCATGCCCGCGCCGACGTGGTGGTGGACCTCCGCCACGCCGCGATCCAGCAGGTGCCGCACCAGCAGGGGCGGCTCGATGTCCACGCGCGTGGGAGGCGGCTCAACCGGCACGGCCGCCAGCAGCAGGTCCTCCGGCATCGCGAAGGTGAGCCAGCGGTAGTGCGTCAGCGCCTCCACCGCCTCCGCGCCCGTGCCCTGGAAGATGACCGTGACGCCGGGCCGCCGCTCCAGGTGGGTGTCCGCCAGGTTCCGCAGGTAGTGGAACATGGACACGCCCTGGCGTGGGGACTGCCGGTGGCGGGCGTGTCCTCGCGACGGGAACCAGAACGCGTCGCGCACGGCGATGATCCGATCCAGCGACCAGCCGCTCGCGTGCTCCGACAGGCGCTTCTCGCACTCGCGCCAGAGCGCCCAGGTGGAGCCGTCATCGCTCGCGTCCGGAGACGGCTCCAGCTCCGTCACCGCCGAGCGGAAGGCCTCGATGCTCGTCAGCGGAAAGCTGGCGACCTCCGCGCGCACGTACGCCTCCGGGACGCGGCGGGGGGCCAGACTGCCGGCGGGTGGGCGCGAGCCGTCCTGGTTCACGAGTGCAGTTGGATGCGGGAGGCGTCCAGCCCCGGCACCACCTCCGCCAGCGGATCCCCCATGTGGTCCACCACGGCGAACCAGGCGTTCACCACGGTGTCGAGCCACTCCTGATACCTGGCCGAAGCAGGCCCGCCGTCCGCGCCGAGCGCGCTCCGGAGCGACTCGGCCGTATTGGAGAAGTGCACCGCTTCGCGCACCCGCTGGCGCCGGAGCGCCGCCAACCGGATCCCCTGGGCACGCCAGTCCTTCAGCAGGGCATCCCACCCGGAGCCTGCACCCGGGGCTCCAGCCGGCGACGGCAGCAGGTCCCGCGCATCGGAGGCGAGCGCGAACTCCGGCAGGACCTGGAGCGGGAGCGTGTTGCGCAGCCAGACCCGCGCCGTCCACTCCCGGCCATACACGGCGCTGCCCTTGGCGCAGTGGGAGACGAGTTGCTCCACCTGTTGGCGCACCCGCGTTTCGTAATCCGTGACCCTGGCCTGACTCAGCTCGGGCTTCAGCACGGACATGACGCCGGGGTCCCCCTTCCAATGCCAGTGGCCCAACGGATCGCCCGCCACGGAGCAGATGTTCTCCACCCACGCCGCCTGGATGAGGCGGGCGCGCAGGTTGGCGTCCTGGGAGTCATTGAGGAACTCCAGGGGGAGCTGACCGAGGAACGCGCGCCACTGGGCGGTGAGGATGGCGAACTCGATGAAGGTGCTCCACGAAGGAGGCGTCCACCAGGAGTCCACCTGGACGAACGGCGTCCCGTTCGTGTGCTCCACCCAGAGCTCGTGGACGGTCACGACCATCTCCGGGCTCATCTCGAAGGGCGTCACGTTCGCGCTCAGCACGCGGGGCTGCTCGAACAGCATCAGCACGTCATGCAGGATCATGAACCAGCCCGCGACGTTCGCGGGCATCGGCGCTTCGCGGCCGGCTCCCGTCAGCTCCTTCAACACCAGCACCACGTCGTGGAAGCGGCGCAGGTGGATCTCCGTGCTCAGCAGCCGGTCGTGCGATTGCGGTCCGTCTCCGTCCAGGTCGCCGGGGATCCCCCGCAGGACGCCATGGAGGCTGGTGCGCTTGACGCGACGGACGGGCTTGCCGGTCAGGTCCAGGAAGACGCGTCCCTGGTCGTCATGCCGGAGAATGCGGTGGAGCAATTGCTCGCTCGCCCAGGCCGGCAGGTCGCTCTCGTCGATGGCGTTGCGGAGCATGTCCTTGGCGATCCGGACCGCGGCCCCGCCCTGCTCCTGAGCGCTGAAGCCAGGGGTCGATGAGCCAGGTCCATGGACCTCACGCCGGACCGCATGCCAGAGGTCCTGCAGGGTCCGCGCGGGCAGCCTGAGGGCGTTCCTGCCGGCGTGGGTGAGGATCGGCTCGTCCTTGAGCGCGCTGGATTCGTGCGCCTGCTGACCGTCATCGGCGGCGACGGCGTCCCGGTAGGCCCGCGCCACGTCGGCCTGGAGTTGATGCTTCAGGTCGAAGAGGGCGGCGAAGGATTTCAGCAGCGGTTCCCCGCTCCGCGCTCTTCCCGGCAAGTCGATGCGTCCCAGGAACTGGCCCAGGGATTCGCTCTTCCCTCCCTCCACGGTGAAGTGCCAGGCCTCGTAGGGCTCCACCGGCCTCAGCGAGATGCGGTAGCTGGGGGGCAGCGCCCGGCGCAGCGTGGTGGCGGCCTGCCGCCGGGCGATGGCGAGCGTCTCCTCCTGATCGCTCACGCCGATGCCGGCCTGTCCGGAGACGATGAACTCCTTCTGGAAGGAGCGCTCCATGAAGCGCTGGAACTCCTGGTGGCCCGCGGCCAGCACGAACCAGAGGTGGCGGCTGGCCACCATGCGCGTGAGCTTCACGATGTTGTAGAGGTGCTCGATGCTGCGGTCGACGTTGTCGATGGGCAGCACCAGCAGCACCTGGTCCCCCCCGGACGGACCGAAGCGCGGCATGGCCAGCGTGCGGGCCACGTCCTCCATGGCCTCGGCGAAGCGCGTCTGGAAGTTGGCGTAGATCTCCGACGCGCGGATCTGCTGCTCCGCGCGCACGCGGGCATCGGTGGTGGCCGGGATGTCCTCCCACATGAACGACGCGTCACGGATGAGGTGATCCAGCTTCCCCCACGTCTCCTCCGCGCCCTCCTCCAGGATGGAGGAGGACCATCGCGCGGACTCACCCTGCGCGCCCTTCACGTGCCGCTGCTCGTCCAGCGCGGCCCGCACGCGGACCAGCAGCGTGGCCAGCAGGTTGGCATTGGGCGAAACGGGCTCCAGGTCGAGCGGCTCCAGCCAGTGGATGCGCCGCTCCAGCCGTTCGAGCATCCGCGCCAGCTCGACTTCGTGCCCCGAGTCACCGACGAAGTGCTTTGAGTCCGTCAGGGCCTGCACGGCGCTGAGCAGGAGGGTCGTCTTCCCGGAGCCACGGTCACCGGAGATGAGGAGGCTGGTGGACAGGTGCTCGTTCTCGTGGCCCGCGACTCGCGCGCTGTTCTCGCAAGCGGCCTCCAGCCAGGAGAAGAGCTTCCCGAGTCCCTCGCGGGTGGAGGTCAGCAACTGCGCCCACTCGAAGGCCCGGGCCTCCGGAAGGGGGGTGGGCAGGTACGGCGTGCGCGCGCCCGGGGCGCTGTCCGGTGTCGTTGCCATGGCCCCGGAGGATGGCCCTGGGGCTGCACGGTGCGAATCACCCTGGAGTGGTGAGGGATGTCACGCCGAGGAAGCAGCGCGGGCGCGAAGTCCGAGCCTCGCGAACGTGCACACCGTTGCGGGAGGAGGCGGCGCATGAAGCCAGGGCAGCACACCCCCGAACTCGAATCCTTCTACCACCTCGGGCCCGGCCCCCTGGGGACGCATGCCTGCCATGGCACCGCCTGCTTCGTCGCGCGCCACCTGGATGCCGCGCGCTGGCGGCAGGCCACCTCGGGTGACACCCGCGTCTACTGCCTGGGCCAGTGCTACCGGGCCCCCTCCGTGACGGGAGAGGACGCCCGCCCCGAAGTGCACGTCCGGGCACCGCAAGCCATCACGCTGGGGCGCGTCGCCCAAGGTGGAGCGCGCGACCTGCCGGAGGCCACCCGCCAGGGCGCCTACGCGGCGCTGGAGCAGGCGCTGTCCTCGCCCCCGGAGGCACTCATCGCGCAGGTGGAGCAGTCCGGGTTGCGCGGCCGGGGAGGCGCGGGCTTCCCGACCGGACGCAAGCTGCGCGCGGTGGCCGCCGCGCCCGGCGGGGAGAAGACCGTCGTGGCCAACGCGGACGAGGGCGACGCCGGGGCCTATATCGACCGCTTCCTGATGGAGGACGACCCCCACGCCGTGCTGGAGGGCCTGCTCCTGGCGGCGTACGCGGTGGGCGCTCGCCGGGGCGTCATCTACGTGCGCAAGGAGTACCCGCTGGCGGCGTGCGCGCTGCACGTGGCCCTGCACGAGGCCCACCGCGAGGGCGTGCTGGGGCCACGCATCCTGGGCAGCGCGTTCTCCTGCGAGATCTCCATCGAGGTGGGGCGCGGCAGCTACCTGTGCGGCGAGGAGACGGCGCTGCTCAACGCCCTGGAGGGACGCCGTCCCTTCGTGCGCGCGCGGCCCCCCTACCCCGCCCAGGCGGGCCTGTTCGGCCAGCCCACGCTGGTGCAGAACGTGGAGACGCTCGCCAACCTCCCGTGGATCGCGCGCCATGGCGGCGAGGCCTACGCGGCGCTGGGAATCCCAGGCAGCCGGGGCACGAAGGTGCTGTCGCTCAACTCGCTCTTCCAGCGCCCGGGGCTCTACGAAGTGGAGCTGGGCACGCCGGTGCGCACCGTGGTGGAGGAGCTGGGAGGCGGGCTGCGCACCGGACCGCTGAAGGGCGTGCTCATTGGAGGGCCGCTGGCGGGCATCCTCCCGCCACGGCTGCTGGACACCCCGCTGGGCTTCGAGGAGCTCCGGGCCGTGGGCGCCTCCGTGGGGCACGGCGGCGTGGTGGCCTTCGACACGCACACGTCCATCGCCGCGCTGGTGCACCACGTCTTCTCCTTCGGCGCGTACGAGTCGTGCGGAAGGTGCACGCCGTGCCGCATGGGGGCCCGGCACGTCGAGCAGCTCTTCGCGCGCGTGCTGGAGACCGGCGCCGCCCCCCGTGCCGGCGCCGCGGACTGGGAGGAGGTCGCCGAGGCGCTGCGCCTCACGAGTCTGTGTGGACACGGCACCGGCCTGGGGGAGTTCGCCCGGAGCGTGCTGCGCTACTACCGGGAGGAGGTGGAGGCATGCTTCGGGTGACCATCGACGGTCAGCCTCGCGAGTGCGCGCCCGGCACCGTGCTGGAGGCGCTGGAGTCCCTGGGCATCTCCATTCCCGCGCTGTGCGCCGACGCCCGCCTGACGCCGGTGGGCGCGTGCCGCACGTGCATCGTGGAGGTGCGGGGTTGCGATCATCCGGTGGCCGCCTGCACCACTCCGCTGGTGGAGGGCATGGAGGTGCGCACGCGCAGCCCCCAGGTGGAGGCGCAGCGCCGGGTGCTGCTGCGGCTGCTGGCCTCCCAGTACCCGGCCGAAGCGGTGGAGCGCCATCCGGACAAGCCCTTCCACCGCGCGCTGCGCGAGTACGGCCTGGAGGACGAGGTGCGCGGCGCACCCCGGCCGGAGTCGCTGGACGACTCGCACCCGTATCTCCACGTGGACATGTCCCAGTGCATCCACTGTTACCGCTGCGTGCGCATCTGCGACGACGTGCAGGGCCAGTTCGTCTGGCGGGTGTGGAACCGCGGCGCCGCGACGCACATCCTCCCGGACGGGCCGGACCTGAGGCAGAGCTCGTGCGTGTCCTGCGGGGCGTGCGTGGACAGTTGCCCCACCGGCGCGCTGGAGGACCGCACCCTGCTGGACCGGGGCTGGCCGGAAGCATGGACGCGGACCATCTGCTCCTACTGCGGCGTGGGCTGCGAGATGGACGTGGGCACGCGGGACGGCCGCATCGTCACCGTGCGCCCCTCCCGCGAGGGCCCGTCCAACCGGGGCCACCTGTGCTCCAAGGGGCGCTATGCCTTCGACTTCGTGACGGCGCCGGACCGCGTCACCGTGCCGCTCCTGCGCGAGGCGGGCGGCTGGCGGCGGGCCTCGTGGGACGAAGCGCTGGGCTTCATCGCGGAGCGCCTGCGCCGCCTGCGGGACGCGCACGGCCCGGACTCGGTGGGCATGCTGGGCTCCGCGCGGGCCACCAACGAGGAGAACTACCTGGCGCAGAAGCTGGCCCGCGTGGTGCTGGGGACGAACAACGTGGACTGCTGCGCCCGCGTGTGCCACGCGCCCAGCGCCGCCGGGCTGAAGCGGATGCTGGGCACGGGCGCCGCCACCAACTCCTTCGAGGACGTGGAGCACGCGCGCACCCTGCTGGTGGCGGGCAGCAACACCACGGAGTGCCACCCCGTCGTCGGCGCCCGCATCAAGCAGGCGGCGCTCCGGGGCGCGAAGCTCATCGTCATCGACTCGCGGCGCACGGAGCTGGCGCGCTACGCGGACGTGCACCTGCGGCCCCGGCCCGGCACGGACGTGCCGCTGCTCAACGCGCTGGCCCAGGTCATCGTGACCGAGGGCCTGTGCGCCCCGGACTTCCTGCGCGAGCGCGTGGACGCCGTGGAGGACTTCCAGGCCTTCATCCGCGACTGGACGCCCGAGCGCGCCGCGCGGCTGTGCGAGGTGGACGCGGAGGACCTCCGGAAGGCCGCGCGCCTCTACGCCACGCACGGCCCGTCCATGATGGTGCACGGGCTGGGCATGACGGAGCACGTGCAGGGCACGGAGACGGTCATGGCGCTGGTGAACCTGGCGCTCCTCACGGGCAACCTCGGCGGGCCGGGCATGGGCGTCAACCCGCTGCGCGGACAGAACAACGTGCAGGGCTCCGCGCACATGGGCTGCGAGCCGGGGCAGCTCACCGGCTACGTCCCCTTGGAGGAGCACCGCGCCCGCTTCGAGGACGCCTGGGGCGCGCCCCTGCCGTCCACGCCGGGGATGGACCTGATGCGGATGATGGAGGCGGCGCGCGGCGGGCGGCTCAAGGCGCTGTGGGCCTTCGGCTACGACGTGCTGCTCACCAACCCGGGGGCGAACGCCACACGCGAGGCGCTGGAGCGGCTGGAGCTGCTGGTGGTGCAGGACCTGTTCCTCAACGAGACGGCGAAGGCCCTGGGCCACGTCTTCCTGCCCGCGTGCACGTCTTTCGAGAAGGACGGCACGTTCATGAACGGCGAGCGGCGCGTGCAGCGGGTGCGCGCGTCGCTGCCCCCCATGGGAGAGTCCCTGCCGGACTGGGAGATCCTCTGCCGGGCGGCGCGCGCGCTGGGACACCCCGAGGGCTTCGCGTTCACCTCTCCGGAAGAAATCTGGAACGAGGTACGGCGCGTGTGGCCCGTGGGCGCGGGTCTGTCATATGCGCGGCTGGAGCGCGGCGGTCTCCAGTGGCCCTGCCCTGACGAAACGCACCCGGGCACCCGGGTGCTGCACACCCGTGGCTTTTCCCTGGGCCCACGGGCGGCGCTGCGCCGTATCGGCTACACGCCGTCGCCGGAGGCGCGCTCGGACGACTTCCCCTTCGTGTTGATGACGGGCCGGCGGCTGTATGGGTTCAACGCGGGCACCATGACGTCACGCACGCCCCACGCGCGGCTCCAACCCGGGGACTGGCTGGACATGGCCCCGGCGGACGCGGAGCGGCTGGGGCTCCAGGAGGGCGCGCGCGTGCGGGTGCGCAGCCGCCATGGCGAGGCGGTGTTGCCCATGCGCCGCGCGGAGGGCCTGCGGCCCGGCGAGCTCTTCACCACCTTCCACACCGCGGAGACCTTCATCAACGCCGTCATCGGACCGCATCAGGACCCGTATACCCATACGCCCGACTACAAGGTCACGGCCGTCCGGGTGGAGCACGTGGAGTAGCCGGGGCGCGGCGGCGAGCGGCGCCTCGCTCGTGGCACCCCGCCCTCCGCCTCCCTACCCTCATCCACGAGGTCCCGGAGTCCGGGCCGGGAGGTGCCATGGCCGACGCACAGTCCCAGACCGCGTTGAGCGCCCTGCGCATCGACCGCTCCGCCGCTCCCGTGAAGCGGCGGCGCAGGCTGCGCTGGCTCATCCCCGCCGGGATCCTGGTGGGGGTGCTCGTCCTGGTGGCCGCCCTGGTGGCGCGCCGCGCGCCCACCGTGCGCGTGGCCGAGGTGCGCGAGCCGCTCCCCGGCGAGCAGCAGACGGAGCTGTCCGCCTCCGGCTACGTCGACTCGCGGCGCCGCTCGGTCATCGCGCCGCTCGTCGCGGGTCAGCTCGTGCAGGTCGCCGTGGAGGAAGGCGAGGCCGTGCGCAAGGGCCAGGTGATTGCCCGGCTGGATGACCGGGACGCCCGCGTGGTGCTGGACCGCGCCGAGGCGGCGGTGCGGGCCTCCGAGGCCCAGCTCGCCGCCTCCGAGGCCCAGACCCTCAACGCGGAGCGCACCACGCAGCGCACGCGCAACCTCGCCAGTCAGGGCGTCATCCCCCGCGCCCAGCTCCTGGACGTGGAGACCGCGGGCCGCGCCACGGAGGAGTCCCTCAACCAGGCCCGGTCGCAGCTCGCCGTCGCCCGCCGTGCGAGCGAGGCGGCCCGCCTCCAGCTCACGCACACCGTGGTGCGCGCGCCGTTCGACGGCACCGTGTCGAAGAAGCTCGCGAACGAGGGCGCGGTGCTCGCGCCAGCCGCCCTCACCGGCACCAACCTGGGCGGCATCGTGGAGCTGGTGGACCTCAACGCCCTGGAGGTCGAGGCCGAGGTCAGCGAGGAGCAGCTCTCGCGCATCCGCATCGGCCAACCCGCGCTCATCTTCCTGGACGCCATGCCGGAGCGCGCCTTCCCGGGGACGGCGACCACGGTGCGCCCCGCCATCGACCGCTCCAAGGCCACCGCCACCGTGCTGGTGCGCTTCCAGTCCGTCCCCCAGGGCGCGCTGCCGGACATGGGCGCCAAGGTGTCCTTCCTCCGCCAGCCGCTGCCCCCCGGGGAGCTGGCCGCGAAAGGACAGCCGCCGCGCGTGCCCGCCAGCGCGGTGGTGCGCGACGCGAAGGGCGCCGCCGTGTGGGTGGTGAAGGACGGGCGGACCACGCGCCAGCCGGTGCGCGTGGGCGAGCGCGTGGGGGACGAGGTGTCCCTGACGCAGGGGCCGGGCGCGGGCACGCAGGTGGTCGTGGCCCCGGATCCGAAGCGCCTCCGCGACGGCCGGCGCGTGAAGGTGCAGGCGGGGGGCGGATGAGCCTGGATGCGCCATCCGCGACGGCCCCCATGGTGCGCCTCCAGGGCGTGTCCAAGACGTACCGGCGCGGCACGGTGGAGGTGCCCGTGCTGGCCGGGGTGGACCTGACCATCGGCACCGGCGCCTTCGAGGCCTTCATGGGCCCGTCCGGCTCCGGCAAGTCCACGCTGCTCAACCTCGTCTCCGGGTTGGACCGGCCCACCACGGGCGTCGTCGAGGTGGCCGGCCGCGACCTGGCGGAGATGGACGACCGGGAGCTCAGCGACTGGCGCGCCGCCCACGTGGGCTTCGTGTTCCAGCTCTACAACCTCATCCCCGTGCTCACCGCGGCGGAGAACGTGGAGCTGCCCCTGTTGCTCACGCCGCTGACGCGCGGGGAGCGGCGCCAGCACGTGGCCGCGGCGCTGGAGCTGGTGGGGCTGGGCCACCGCGTGGGCCACCGCCCGCCGCAGATGTCCGGCGGCGAGCAGCAGCGCGTGGCCATCGCCCGCGCCATCGTCTCCGACCCGGACCTCATCATCGCGGACGAGCCCACGGGGGACCTGGACCGCAAGGCGGCGGAGGCCGTGCTGGATCTCTTCGGCGTGCTCCACCGGGACCTGCACAAGACGCTCGTCATGGTGACGCACGACCCGCACGCCGCCGAGCGCGCGGGCCGCGTGCACCACCTGGACAAGGGGGTGCTCCAGTGAACTACGTGGGACTCGCGGGCCGCGACCTGATGCGAAACCCGCTGCGGCTGACGCTCACCGTCCTCGCGGGCGCGGTGGGCGTGACGGCCTTCATCTTCCTGAGCACCGTCGTCGACATGTTCTATTACAACGCGCGGGCCGCGCAGGTGGACCGGCTCATCGTCCGCAACAAGGTGTCCTTCACCCAGCCGCTGCCGCTGTCCTACTACGCGCGCATCGCCGCGCTGCCGGGCGTCACCTCCGTCACGCACCAGGAGTGGTTCGGCGGCACGCTGGGCGACACGCAGAAGGACTTCTTCGCCAACTTCGCCATCGACGCCCGCACCTTCCTGGACGTCTTCCCGGAGTTCATCGTCCCGCCCGCGCAGCTCGCCGCCTTCCGCGGTGACCCATGCGGCGCGCTCGTGGGGGAGCAACTGGCCCGGCGCTTCGGGTGGAAGGCGGGGGACCGGGTGACGCTCAAGGGGCAGCTCTACCCCGGCGACTGGACGTTCAACGTGCACGGCATCTACCGAGGCGCGCGGCCCGGCGTGGACACCACCGCGCTGGTGTTCGGCTACCGCTGCCTCAACGAGAGCGACCGGCTGACCGAGGCCATGAAGGACAAGGTCGGCATCTACGCGGTGCGCGTGGACGACCCGTCGCGCTCGGCCGAGGTGGCGGCGGCCATCGACCACCTGTTCGACAACAGCCCCTTCCCGACGAAGACGGAGAGCGAGAAGGCCTTCCAGTTGGGCTTCGTGGCCATGTCCTCCGCCATCGTCACCGCCGTGCGGGTGGTGTCCTCCGTCATCCTGCTCATCATCCTGCTCGTCATCGGCAACACGCTGGCCATGGGCGTGCGCGAGCGCACCCGGGACATCGCCACCCTGCGAGCCCTGGGCTTCCGCCCGCGCACCGTGGTGGCGCTCGTCTTGGCCGAGTCCTCCTTCATCGGCCTGTGCTCGGCGGCGCTGGGCGTGACGGCCGCGCCGGTGCTGGTGAGCCTCTTCGCGAAGCTCATCGCCTCGCGGTTCGGCCCCATGCCGGACCACCTCACGCGCTGGCACACGCTCTGGGTCTCCGCGCTCGCGGCGGTGGCGGTGGCCCTGCTGGCGGGCGTGGGGCCGGCGCTGCGCGCGGTGCGGCTTCCTGTGGCGGAAGGCCTGCGGAAGGTGGCCTGAGCGATGGTGCCGCTCTTCTACAACGCCCGCAGCCTGTGGGCGCGCCGGCTGTCCACCGGCCTCACGGTGGTGGGGCTGGGGCTCGTCGTCTTCGTCTTCTCCGCGGTGCTGATGCTGGCCAACGGCATCGAGTCCGCGCTGGCCTCCGGAGGGGACGCGTCCAACGTCGTGGTGCTGCGAAAAGGGGCCACCAGCGAGCTGGTCAGCGGCCTGGAGCGGGACGCGGTGCGCATCCTCGCCACGGAGCCCCAGGTGGCGTCCGGGGCGGACGGCCAGCCGCTGGTGGCCGGAGAGCGGGTGGTGCTGCTGACGCTGCCCAGCGGCAGCACGAAGGCGATGAACACGTCCGCGCGAGGCATCAGCGCGGAGAGCTTCGAGGCGCGGCCGGAGGTCCAGCTCGTCGCCGGGCGCAGGCCCCGGCCGGGCACCAACGAGGTGGTGCTGGGCCGCTCGCTCGTCGGGACGTCACCGGAGGCCACGCTGGGAGGGGAGCTGCGGTTCGCCCGGCAGCGCTGGCCGGTGGTGGGCGTCATCGCCGCCCGGGGCGGCGCCTTCGAGTCCGAGGTGTGGGCGGACGCCATGCGCCTGGGCACGGCGTTCGGCCGCGACGACTTCAGCTCCGCGGTGGTGCGGCTGCGCTCGCCCGCGGAGGTGGACGCCTTCGTGAAGCGGGTGGACGCCAACCCTCGCTTCACGCTGGAGGCCAAGCCGGAGCCGAAGTACTGGGCGGATCAGGCCAGCGGGCTGGCGGCCTTCATCCGGGTGCTGGGCCTCTTCGTGTCCTTCGTCTTCAGCGTGGGCGCGGTGCTGGGGGCGATGATCACCATGTACGCGCAGGTGGCGACGCGCGTCGCGGAGCTGGGGATGCTGCGCGCGGTGGGCTTCCGGCGGCGCAGCGTGCTGGCCAGCGTGGTGGTGGAGTCCGCCATGCTGGGCGCGGCCGGAGGCGTGCTGGGCGCGCTGGGCGCGTTGGCCACGCGGTGGATCCACATCCGCACGCTCAACTTCCAGACGTTCGCGGCGGTGAGCTTCGGCTTCTCCCCCACCCCCGCCATCCTGCTGGGCGCGCTGCTGTTCGGCACGGCGATGGGGCTGTTGGGCGGACTGCTGCCCGCGCTGCGCGCCGCGCGCCTGTCCATCCTGGACGCGCTGCGCGCCTGAAGGCCATGAACCCCTCCTCCCAACCCCAGGGCGAGCGTCATGGGCTCCCCGCCATGTGGGGCCGGGCGCTCCTGCTGGGGCTGCTGCTCACGGGACTGGCGCTGCTCGCGTCCTCGGAGGCGTTCCAGTCCCGCCTGCGCCAGGTCGTCGACGCGGTCGCGCCGATCATCTCCACGCATCCGGTGTGGGGCGCGGTGCTCTTCGTCATCCTCTCCGCCCTGTCGGCGATGCTCGCCTTCTTCTCCAGCGCGCTGCTGCTGCCGGTGGCGATCCAGGCCTGGGGAAAGGCGATCAGCGCGCTCTTGCTCTGGGTGGGCTGGATGCTGGGCGGCGCGTGCGCGTACGTCATCGCCCGCGCCTGGGGCAGGCCCGTCATCCGCAGGCTCACCTCCGCCAGCCTGCTCGCCCGTTACGAGGAGCGCATCTCCCGGCGCACGCCCTTCGGGGTGGTGCTCCTCTTCCAGCTCGCCGTCCCCTCCGAAATCCCGGGCTACGTGCTCGGGCTCGCGCGCTATGGCCTGCGCCGCTACCTGGCCGTGCTCGCCCTGGCGGAGCTCCCCTACGCGGTGGGCACGGTCTACCTGGGCGCCAGCGTCCTGGAGCGCCGCACCTCCGTGCTGCTGGGCCTGGGCGCGGCCGGCATCCTCGTGGGCCTGTGGGCCTTCCATCTGCTGCGCAAGCGCCTCGGCGCGCGGTCGCCAGCGGGCCGGAGGGGGGATGGCACCTCGTGACCTGCCACGGCCGGCAGCGGGCCCCACTTTGTTCCGGATGCCACGGTCACTTTCGGGAGAGCACGCCATGCCTGTTTCCTGCTCGGGGGAGCAGCCCCTGTACTTCGAGGACCGTGTGGATGCGGGCCGGCGGTTGGCGCGGAGGCTGCTCGAGCGCGGGTACACGGGCGAGGACACCCTCGTCGTGGGCTTGCCCCGGGGCGGGGTCCCCGTGGCCTACGAGGTGGCGGCGGCGCTGGGCGCCCCCTTGGATGTCTGCGTGGTGAAAAAGCTCTGCGCACCGGAGTACCCGGAGCTGGGCCTGGGGGCGGTGGCGGAGGGAGGCGTCGTCTTCCTCAACCGGAAGCTGATGGACGAGCTGGCCCTCAAGGAGGACGACCTCCGTGGAGCCATCCGCCAGAAGACCGCCGAGGTGGACGCACGCGTGAGGTGCTTCCGCCAGGAGGCCAGGCCGTCGCGGGTGGAGGGAAGGCGCATCATCCTCGTCGATGACGGCATCGCGACCGGAGCCACCGTCCGGGCGGCCCTCCAGGCGCTGCGCGCGAGAAGGCCCGGGCGGCTGGTCCTCGCCGTCCCCGTGGCGGACACCCTGACGCTCAACGAGCTGAAGCCGCTGGTGGATGACGTGGTGTGCGAGTGCTCCACCCTGTCGATGTCCGCGATCGGCCAGTGGTACCGCGACTTCCTCCAGGTGCCCGACGAGGAGGTGGTGGAGCTGCTGGCGCTGGCGCGGAGCACCTCCAAGCAGGGCCGAGGCACGGTCCCGGGATGACCGGCCTCAGGGCCCCTGGTTGTCGCGAACGGCGGCGGCGGTCTGGTCCAGCTCCGCGGACAGCAGCACCCAGAGGTCATCGAGCGAGACGAGCCCCGCCACGTGTCCCTGCTCGTCCACGATGGGCAGGCGGCGCACGCGGTGCTGCCGGAAGGCGAAGAGGGTCCTGTCGATGGAGTCCTCCTGACGGACGACGACGGGCCGGGACGACATGGCGTCCGAGACGGGGGTGGCGGCCGGGTCCTTCCGTGCGGCCAGCACCCGGGTCACGATGTCCCGGTCCGTCAGCATGCCCACCGGACGCAGGTCCTGCTGCACCACGACGAGCGCGCCCACGTGCTGGTCGCGCAGTGCCTCCGCGGCCTCGGACACGCTCTGCGTGGGCTGGATGATGGCCACCGGCTTGCGGCAGAACCTTGCGAGCGACATGGTGCCTCCCCGGACGTCGCGGCCGTGCGTCCAGTCGCACGTCCCGTTGGCGAGGTGTCCCCGCGCGCGTCCTCCTCCCCAGGACGCAGCGCACGCCAGCGGCCGGATGCAACCCACGGCCCACCCGGCGCCGCCACCATGGCCCGAGTCGTACCGGAGGGCAGACCGGATGCCCGCCGGTGTCGGATGCCCTACAGGCGCTGGTACCGGGGGACGGCTTGCCGCAATCCCTCTCAAATCCCAGCCTGGGATGCCATGCAACTCCTCAAGCTGGGACTCGCCTGTGTGTTGTTGCTGGGGAGCCAGGTCGCCTGGGCGCATCCGTCGCGTCCGGCCGTCTGGGGCGAAAGCGCGATGGTGAAGGTGCGCCCGGAGACGCCTCCCCGCGTCCAGCGCTCCGTGTCGCTGACCGCCGCGCGCAACGAGTTCGTGTCGTTCCAGGTGGTGCTTCACGGAGGCCGCTCGGGCCTGCGGGGCGTGAGCGCCGTCCTGCCGGAGCTCCGCGGGCCCCGGTCGCGCATCCAGGGCGGGGACCTGCTGCTCTGCGCACGCTGCTGACCAGCACCGTCACCGAGGTGGAGGCCCATGGGCTGCTGGAGGAGATCGACATCCTCACCGTGCTGGTCAACTTCATCGACGGAACCCAGCCTCCCTACGTGGGGGACCAGCGCCCGAAATACGATGACTTCCTCGACCTGCCCCACCGGGAGCTGTGGCTGTACCAGAGCTGCGCGAGCCACGGCTGCTCCCCCTCGGAGCCGCCCCCGCCGGAGAACAAGCCCGGCCAGGGCTGGCCCTCGTACATGGTGGACCGCTCGGCGGCGAAGGCGCGCGGCATGCAGTGGCTGGACTTCATCAACGGCGCCAGCGGCGAGCTGTACTACCAGACGGTGGGCCTGCTCTACACCGCGTGGACGACGCAGTTCCGCTTCAATGGCAACGGTGACGGCACGCTCTTCTATCCGGGGCTGCCCTCCATCATCGGCGGCACCACCGAAATCCCCCTGCCCTCCATCCGCATGAAGCTCATCCGGCAGGGCATGCAGGACTACGAATGGCTGAAGCTGGTGAGTGACGCGGGAGACCCGGCGTATGCGCGCGCCGTGGCCCGGAAGCTCATCCCGCACGCCTGGGCGGTCCCCGACGACGGCGAGGCCTTCGACCGGGCGCGGCTCCAGCTCATCCGGCGCTACCTGCAGTTGTGCCGCGACCGCGCCACGGCGCCGTAGGCCATGGCGCGCGCGGCCCCGCTCACGGCTCGTAGCAGGGGCCGCTCTGGCGGACCTCGACGGTGGACCACTCCGCCGCGGGGCACTGCGTGGCCAGCTCCAGCGCCTCCTCGCGCGTCTTCACGTCGATGAGGAAGAAGCCGCCGATGATCTCCTTGGACTCGGTGAAGGGCCCGTCGCTGAAGCTGAGCTTCCCGTCGCGCCGCTCCACCCGGACGCCCTCCGCGTCCGAGCGCAGGGAGTCCGCCGCCTGGAGGATGCCGCGCGCCTGGAGCGAAGCCCCGAAGCTCCGCATGCGCTCCATCCGGTCCGCCGCGACGCGCTTCTCCTCCGCCGTCTGGGGCTTCCCGCCCCCCGTCTGCATCACCACCAGCATGTACGACATGGCCCGCTCCTTGTTGGGGGCGCAGCCTATGCCACCGGTCCGACGCGGCCACCACTCCCCTTGGGTTCGCCAAGGGGAGCGTCCCCTTCGCCAGGTCGGCAGGAAACCTCACGCAGGACGCGCGGTGCCCCACCTGCCGCCCTGGTTTCGCTTGGGACGTCATCCCGTTCTGTTCCCGGCTGTGCCCCTTCAATCCACGCTGGAGGGGCACACTGGGGGCACATGACGGCCCGGCCTTCCGCTATCTGGTGGTGATATCGTCCAAGCGCACCGAAGCAGGACGGCGGCTCCGGAGTCCAAGCTCCACCAGGGCCTGCCCCGCGTCCGTCACGGCCTTCTCAAGCTCCGCAGCGGCTTCCTCCTGTCCGAAGACGACACCCTTCCCGAGCCAGCCATTCAGCTCGGCGGCCAACGCACGCGCCGACGGGTAGCGGTCAGCGGGCGACGGCTGAAGGAGCTTGCGAAGCGGCAGGCGGAGGGGCTCGGGGAGCTTCGCGGTCAACGCCTCCAGGTCCGCCTGTGTGTAGGTCGCCGCGCGCCAGATGGCCGCCTCCGTCCGGACGTCACATCCCGCCAGCCGGGCCCGACGAATCGCACGCCGGACGCGCACGAGCTTCCGCTTCGACAGCGAAGCCTTCACCTCTTCCGTCACGTCGTCCGGGGCATCCAGCAGGTTCCTGCCCGTGGCCAGTTCGAGCATCACAACGCCCAGATTGAACAGGTCCGAGCGCGCATCGACACGGCCGGACAGGAGCATCTCCGGGGACGCGTAATAGGTGTCCCCCTGCGGCCTGTGCACGGTGGAGGAAACGCGCCCCGGCAATGAGGACAGCGCGAGGCCGAAGTCGGAGACCCGCACGTTGCCCTTCCAGTCCACGAAGACGTGGTCCAGGTCGATGGCACGGTGAACGATGTTCAAGGGGTTGCCGTTCGCGTCCTTCGCTTCGTGCGCGTGCGCCAGCGCTTCCGCGACCCGTGCGCCGACGTGCAGCACGAAGAGGGGCGAGAACCAACGACGGCACTCCGAGACGATGGTCAGCAGGTCGCACAGGCTGTGACCGGACGGATGCTCCGTGATCACGTACCAGTAGCCTTCCGCCTTCTGCATCCCCTCGACGCGGAAGATGCCCGGGTGATCCAGGAAGGAGGCAAGGCGCACCTGCTCCTCCAGCTTCGCTCGCGCCCGCTTCACGCGCGTCATTCCCTGGTCGCTCGAAACGCCAATCGCCTTGAGCAGCACCCGGCCCTTGATCTGCCCCTCTTCCGTGCGACGCCGCGCCACGAGGAGGCTGATTCCGTGATGCGCCTCGCCCAGGTCATCGCGGAACTCGTACTGGAAGCCATCCTTCGTGAAGAGGATGGACCCTCTTGGAGCCTTGAACTCGACTGCCGTCATCCGCCGTCTCCTCTCGCCCGGGCAACATCCCGACGCGATACCGTGCACGTTACCCAG
Source organism: Corallococcus sp. AS-1-6 (assembly GCF_020037015.1). Classification (GTDB taxonomy): domain Bacteria; phylum Myxococcota; class Myxococcia; order Myxococcales; family Myxococcaceae; genus Corallococcus. The sequence goes on from NZ_JAIQDE010000014.1 coordinate 187,804, forward strand.
CGGATGGGGAGGATTGGAACTACCCCGTGAGGTCGTGTCGCCCCACGAGTGGAATCCGGCGAAACCGACCACCTACCCAGGACGTCTCTTCGCCCCGCTCAGGGCCAGCGGTCCACAACGTGTCCGCGAACGGCGTTCGTCACGGCCTGCACCCGGCCATCCTTGAAACCCATGGCGGGGATCTCCACCACGAAGCAAACGGGCTGCTCGTCCTGTCCAGGGAGCTTCACGCGGTCATATCGAATCACGGCCGCCGGCCCGTCAACGCGCCCCTTCGAGTCAGGGGTGTAGTACGCCGTGCCATAGAAGCGCGTTCCTGGAGGAGCCACCTGCCTCTGTCGTGGATCGGTTGCCCCCTTGGGAACAACAGCCACCACCGCCGCACCTGCGGTGAGCCAAAGTGGCTCCATCATGTCGTGTCGGTCATCGGAGATGACCAGGAAGCTGTCGCGCACTTCCCAGTGAAGCTCTTCCCGCATGGCCCGTTCCGCACCGGCTGGGCACGTGAACGCCTCGGGGCGAATCTGGGAGCCGGGGCAGCCCGCCGCCAGCGCCGCCACCAGGGACAGCGACGCGCACCCGACGGCACCAGGGGTTCGCTTCTGCATGCGGGTCGCGGCCTGGGGGGGCGCTTCGAGTGACGGGGTCTTCACGGGTGAACCTTCCTTGCGGGCGGCGACGATTTCGGGTCTCGGAGTGGATACGGGTGCCGGGCCAGTGGGTGACATACCAGGGGCCAGGGGCATGGACGGCGAGGAACGAACGGTGCCGGGTGGGGTCTGCGAGGCAAGCACACGCGGTGCCTGCGGGGGCGACGCCCCAGGGCGGGACCAGAAGGCCGCAATGGCGACGAGTGCGCCGAGCGCGACGACTGCGAGCCAGCGCCGCGTATCGCGGGGGCGAGGCATCAGGCTGACGTGCCGTTTGAGCGGGGAGGGATGAAGCGACGGCACCAGGGCGGTAGGGAGCACGCTGCCAGCCGGCTCAATCTGCCGCTGTTCAGAGGGGGCATGCACCGGCACGTCGTAGTCGCTCCCGGGAGCGGCGAGCAGTTCCGAGAACTCGCGACGTAGCGCTTCGGTATCGACCGGACGCCGCTTGGGGTCACGAGAGAGGATGTCGTCGACGAGATCACTCAGCGCTTCGGGAACGCGGGCATTGACCGCGCGAGCAGCGGGCGGCGGTGCGACCGGGCTGTTCAAGGCAAAGCGCCCGTTGAACTCCGTGGGGCGTGGATCCGTCAGCAGTTCATAGAGCATGGCGCCGACGGCGAAGATTTCGTCCGCCACCTTGAAGGCGTACCGTGCCCGGTGCTCGTCCTTGTGCTCCCGTAGGAACTGGAACTGCTCGGGGGCACGGAAGCGATCTGTCCCCGGGGGCAACCCGCCCTCCGTCAGCTCCTCAGCGAGCGTGTGGGTCGCACAACTGAAGTCGATGATGACCGGCTCGCCGTCGCTCTTGCGGATGAGGACGTTGCTCGGCTTCAGGTCGCGATGAAGCACGCCCCGCCCGTGCATGTAGGTCATCGCGGCGCACAACTGGTCAAAGACCTTCAGGATCTCGCGCACCGTGGGGTGTTTGCGCTCCTTCCACTCCGCCAGCGTCCAGCCCTCTACGTAGTCGAGCGCAAGGTAGGCATTGCCACTCTCCGCGTAGCCGTACCCCCGGTGCCCGACGATGTTGGGATGGTCCAGCAGGAGCAGCGCCGTCAGCTCGCGCAGCGTGCGGGCGTGGGTCTTCTTGAAGTCCCCGCTGGTTTCACGGTGACGCGCGATCTTGAGCGCGCATTGAATCCCGTTCTTCTCCACGCGGTAGACGACAGCGAAGCCGCCGTTGCCAAGCTCTCCTGTGACGCGCCATCCGTCCACGACGGCCCCTGACGGCAGTCTGAGCAAGGTCGCGGTCATTGGGCTCTCTCTGGAGTGGGCTTGGGGAAGCGCACCTTCTGAATCGTGAGGCTTCGTCCCCCATCCCCGCGTACCTCCAGGGTGAAGCTGGGGCTGGCCTCCAATCCTTGCGCATTCGCCACTACAAGCATCCGCCGCTCCTCCCCTGGAGGAATCGCATCCCCCTGGACGTTCACGAGCCGTGTCCTCAAGGGTCCCCCCACCCGTCCCACCAACAGTGCCTCACGCGGCGTCCACGCTGGCCGGTCCACACCGTTCATGATCAGGAGATCCACCAGCACCCACCCCTTGCCCCGGAAGGACACGGCCTTGCTTGACGTAAGCCCCTGGGCGCCGGGCTTGGCGATGTTGATCTCGGAGGTCGTGACGCCCATCTCATCCACGTAGCCCAGCAACACGAAGTCCTCCGGCTGCGGCACCTTGGCTTGAGCGTCCGTCGGACAAGTCTCGTTCGGCGGCGCGGGACGCTGCACGTCGATCCGCGTGTCCACTTTCGCCGGGTCGGTGACGAGCACGAAGGCGGCCCGCGCGGGTGCCCTGCCGTCAACGAAGAAGACCCCCATCTCCTGCTGCTCGTCCTTCCGGAGGTCGGACACGGCCTGGACGATGACCGACCGTTCCCCCGCATCCAGGACGCGGATCCGCGACTCATCGAAGGTGAGGGACTTCCGCTGAATCGGATCGGGGAACAGGAACAGCGTCGGTGTGTCCTGGGCGATGTGGACCACGGGCAGAGGTTCACCCGCGGTACTCGCGACGGTGACAGGCCGTTCCCGTCGGACGCGGCCCCCAGGTGATGGCTCGGCGTGCGCCGCAGCTCCCCACGCGAGCGCAAGCGCAAGGGCCAATCTGAAAGGTTGGAGCAAGGATGAGTGACCTCCCAGATGGGCACGCTAGCATCGCCAACACTCGCGCAGGGGTGCTCTCTGCGCGCGGCTGCCAGATCCAATGGGACACAGCATTGGATCCGGGCGCCTGCGGCAGAGCTTCACGGCAGCGGCGTTGAACAGGCCCGTCTGCGGGAGAACGCGCACCTGCCGGAGGACCAGCGGCAGCCCATGTTGGGGGTCATCTATCAGGCCTCCATCGAGGTCCGTCACTCCATCGTCTTCGCCACGTTGATCATCATCCTCGTCTTCCTGCCGCTCTTCTTCCTGTCAGGGCTGGAGGGGCGGATGCTGGCTCCGCTGGGGCTCGCGTACATCCCCGGGCCATCCTCGCGGGGGCGGGGCTGGCGCTGGTGGCCACGCTCGCCGTCGTGCCGTTCCTGGGGCGCGCGTTCCTCCCCGAGTTCAACGAGGGCACGCTCACGCTCAACGTCGTGACGTTGCCGGGAACCTCCCTCCAGGAGAGTGACCGGCTGGGCCGGCGCGTGGAGGAGGTGCTGTTGTCCTTCCCCGAGGTCACCTCCACCTCCCGGCGCACGGGGCGCGCGGAGCTGGACGAGCACGCCCAGGACGTCAACGCGGCGGAGCTGGACGTGGGGCTGGACCTGTCCCGGGGAACGCGAAGCAAGGAACAGCTCCTGGAGGCCCTTCGCAAGGCGCTGACGCAGGTCCCGGGTGTCATCGTCACCATCGGCCAGCCGCTCAGCCATCGCATCGACCACATGCTGTCGGGGACCCGCGCCAACATCGCGTTGAAGGTGTACGGCGATGACCTCGACCAACTGCGCACGCTGGCCGAGCAGGTGAAGAAGGTGGCGGAGACCACGGCGGGGGCGGTGGACGTGGCCATCGAGCAGCAGGTGGACATCCCCCAGATTGGGATCCGCGCGGACCGCGACACGGTGGCCCGCTACGGACTCACTTCAGGAGAGGTGGCCGAAGCGGTGGAGCGCGCCTTCGCCGGAGAGACAGTCGGCACCGTGCTGGAAGGCCAGCGCGTGGTGGACATCACAATGCGTCTGGATGACGCCTCCCGAGAGGATCTGGACGCCATCGCGGCGACCCCCATCGACACGCCCACGGGCCACCGGATCCCGTTGAAGATGCTGGCGAGCCTCACGCGGGAGACAGGCCCCAACACCATCAGCCGCGAGGGCGTCCAGCGCAAGATGGTGGTGCAGGCCAACGTGGCGGGGCGCGACCTGTCCACGGTGGTGGAGGAACTGCGCGCCCGCATCACGCGCGAGGTGCCCATGCCCACGGGCTATTACGTGGACTACGGGGGACAGTTCGAGAGCGCGGAGGCCGCCACGCGCACCATCGGCTGGTTGAGCGTGGGCGTGGTGGTCGGCGTCTTCATGCTGCTCGTCGTGGCCTTCGGCTCCGTGCGCAACGCCCTGCTCACGCTCATCAACCTGCCGCTGGCGCTCATCGGCGGGGTGCTGGCGGTGGCGCTCACCTCCGGCGTGGTGAGCGTGGCGTCGCTGGTGGGGTTCATCACGTTGTTCGGAATCGCCACGCGCAACGGCATCCTCATGGTGAGCCACTACGAGCACCTGATGACCGTGGAGCGGAAGGGGCTCGCGGAGGCCGTGGTGCAGGGCTCGCTGGAGCGTCTGGCGCCCGTGCTGATGACGGCCCTGTGCGCGGGGCTGGCCCTGGTGCCGCTGGTCATCGCGGGAGGCGAAGCAGGCAACGAGATCCAGGCCCCCATGGGCGTGGTCATCCTGGGAGGGCTGCTGTCCTCCACCTTCCTCAACATGCTCGTCGTGCCGGTCCTCTTCCGCCTCTTCGGACGCGCGTCCCCTTTCAGGACGCCGCGGATCTCATGAGTCCCGCCCGGGCCAGCAGTTCGCGCACCCGCCGCGCCAGTTCGATGTGCTCGGGGTTGGTGGCCGTGAATCGATCAGGGGTCAAGATGATCAACGTGCCCTTGTCCTCGACAGGCTCGATGCGCACCGGAGCAGGAAGCGGCGGCACCGTTCCCCGGTCACGGGACAGGTAGGTCACCCAGCCCAGCGAGATGTCCTCCTGACTCGCCGGATCTTCCATGTCTCTATGCGCATGGGACATGGCCACGGCCCATTCCGGCTCCCATGCCAGCGCCATACTGCGCACGACCTCCATCAGAACGGGAGTCGTCATCAGCCGCTCTGCGTTCGGACTGCGACCGAGCGTGGGCAACGTCAACACGCAGGAGTTTGAGCCCGCTTCCGAGTAGCCCCCACTGTAGATGCGCAGACTCGCACGGTCGTAATCACGCCCCCCGTTACCGAACCAGAAGCCATACCCCAGTCTCTCGATGGCAGGGCCTCCCTTCTCGCGGTTGACGCCAAGCCGGAACTGCTCCGTGAGCATCGGCACATCGGGCGGCATCAGCGGGTACTCACGCGACTCCTTGGGTGATCGCGTGGGCAGGTACCACTGAGAGAGGAAGGGGTCGCATGACGCCAGCAAGGTAAGGAACTCAGCCGTGCGTCTGGCGCACTCCTCAGGCGACTCCTTGCGCGCTCCCCAGTAGGCCCCTGCGTAGTAGGTCTCGGGAGGGGGCCTGGCCTTGGGCTTGGCTGTCACGGTGTTCTCTCTTCACAGTGCCGGGGTGTGGATGACCGCAATCTCACGGACCCCATTGTCCTGAAGCAATTTCCGGATGGCCTTCGCGGCTCCTTCTTCAGCAACGTGCCACTCAATCGCGATCCCCATCCCCAAGACGCTGTCCCGTTGTCTCAGGGCTTGATCAACGAGCCCCTTGGCGCCTGTCGGCTCAAACCAGGACTTCGGATCAAGCGTATCGAGAAACTTGTTCGTGTAGCCGGGACCTTTGGCCTCCAGTAACACACCCTTCTTGAATCCATCGAACTTCACGCCTGCGACCCAGTACGCCTCATCCGCCGTATGCCCCGTGATTTGCTCCTGGTAGCGCCGGGCACGCGTGGACATCGACTCCTGGGCGGGCCCCCACTGCCCTGGCCCCTGGGAAGGTGCTCCTCCATTCGGGGTCGTGTTCGCCCGCTGGAGGATGACGACCGCACCGGGTCCGCCGCTCACCGCAGCCGCCGCGCGCCCTGCAGGCACCGCGACGCGCTCCAACGCCAGCGCGCCCTCCGCCGACAGCGAGAGCACCGGCACGGTGGCCTCCGCGCCCAGCGCCATCCCTTTCAGCGTCCGCGTCGTGGCCGAAGCCGCGCCCCCTGTCATGATCAGGCCCGTCGTCAGCCGCGACACTTCACGGATCTGCTCGCCACGGGTCATGGACTGGAAGCGCTCCCAGTACATGGGCGACGAAGTGATGAGCGCTGCTACACCCGCTGGCAGGTTGCTCAGCCCTGCGATGCTGTCCACGGGGCGCGTCAGCAGTTGGCCCAGCGCGTGGTACAGCTCCACGAACGCATCTTCCGCTCCATCCAGGGTGCGGTTGATGACATCCGCGTCGTCGTACACCTCGGCCAGCGGGCGCCAATCCGAGGCCTGAAGCCGCGCGTCCACAGTCCGGAAGACACCCCCCTTGCCGCTGTAGAAGCGGCCCAGCTCGAAGCCATGCGCTCGGAAGGCGCCGTCCTTCCACTCGACCGTCGCCACCTTCTGCTGTGTGCGCCCGGTGAGGGCCCACGCCAGAGCGCCATCCGGTCGCAGCACCGCGATCTGCTCCCGGGAGAAACGCTCCACCCGCCGCAACAGCTCCTGCCGCGTGACTTCGCCTCCCTCCATCACCTCGCGCAGGATGAAGCCCACGGCCATGCGAGGCGGGAAGGTGCTCAACGTGACGGGCTTTCCCAGCAGCACCTCCAGCAGACGCGCGGCCTGCGCGGGCTTCAGCCCCCCTCCCAGAGGGCGCTCGTCCCGCGCTTCCAGGCCCGCGTTCGTCAGCAGCCGATCCCAGACGTCCGCCTTGGCCTCCGTGCGAACGGGACGTGCCCACGCCCCAGGAGAGTCCGTGGCCGTGGAGGACGTGTAACTCAGCGTCCTTCCGGACGCGTGCGGCACGGATGCGCAGCCGGTGAAGAGGAGGACCACGCACCCGAGCAGGACTTCAACGCGCATTGTCCAACCCCCTGGCCCACTGACGCGAAGGCCCCTGCACTCCAGTGTAACGCACGGAAACGCGCCTTATCCCCCAGGTACGAAAGTCCCGAAGGTCTGGCTCAGCCACTACGCCCGCGCCCACCACATCGCAGCTCGAATCGCGACCGCGCCCCGCGAGCCGGGATGTCTTGATAATCCGTCACTCCCATGTATCAGCGACTTGCGTTGACAGGCCCTCCGAAGCCCTGTAACCCCGAGGCATCGGAGCCAGACACCATGATCGTCCGGGACGCGCTCGAGCACGCGAAGCACTGGGTGGACACCGAAGGCAGCCGGATCCCCGGCTTCGTGGGGGCCTACGTGGCGGGGCGCATGGCGTCGCTCCCGCTGGACACGCCCTTCAGCGCGTGGCGTGACGTGGACCTCGTCATCGCCACGAGCGACGCGGAGCAGGCCCGGGCGTCGCGCCTGGAGATGCTCCACAAGGGCGTCATCGTCGAGTGCTCCGTGCTGGACGCGGCGCTGTTCCAGAAGTTCGAGGCCGTCGTCTCCAACCCGGAGCACGCGGACAACGTGCGCGAGGGCCGCATCCTCGCGGACCCCACCGGCGCCTTCCAGACGCTGCACGAACAGGTGGCCCGGGAGTTCCCCCGCCGCACCTGGGTGAAGGCCCGCTGTGACTCCCACCGGCGCGCCGTCCTGGGCCACCTGGAGCAGGCCCTGCAGGACGCCGGCGCCGGGGCCATCCCCCGGATGCTCCTGAACTTCCACGCCGCCATGGTGTACCTGTCGGGGCTCGTGGCGCTGTCCCACCTGAAGCCCATCACCGTCCGCCAGTGCTACGTCCTGTCGGGGGAGCTGCTGGAGCGGCAGGGCCACGCGGCGCTCCACGAGGAGTGCCTGGCGCTCCTGGGCTGCGCGGACCTGTCCCGGCAGGAGGTGGAGGGCTACCTCGCGGACTTCATGAGGGCCTTCGACCGCGCCGTGGAGGTGAAGAAGGGCGACGTGCCCTATGGCTTCAAGCTCCGCGCGCACCTGCGGGGCGCCTACCTGGAAGGCACGCGGGAGATGATCGACGCCGGGCGCCACCGCGAGTCGATGTTCTGGTTCTTCGGCCTCTACTTCCTGGCCCTGATGGTCATCCAGAACGACGCCCCCGAGGCGGAGAAGGCCGCGTTCCAGGCCCGCTTCCACGCCTTCTTCGGCCGGCTCGGCTTCCTGCCCAACGCCCCCTGGGCCGCCCGCTTCCAGCAGACGAAGGCGGTGTTCGAGAAGCTCTCCCGCGCCGCGGACGAAGCCATCGCGAGCAACACCTCCCTGCCGGACTGACGCGGCCTCCTGCCATGGCGAACGTCCTCATCGCCCCCTACCCCAGCCACGGCCACGTCAACCCCACGCTCAAGGCCGCCCGGGCCCTGCGCGAGCGCGGCCACCACGTGGTGTACGCGGGCCCCGTGGATGCCCGGGAGCTGGTGCTGCGCGCCGGGTTCGAGTTCTTCCCCGTGCTGGAGGCGCAGTTCCCCGAGGGCAGCTTCCACGCCTTCGGGGCCCGCGGCTTCCTGGAGCACGTGCGCAAGCTGCGCCAGTACTCGCGGCGGGTGGATGACGCGCTGAAGGCCATTGGCGACGGCGCGCTGGACGACCTCTTCGAGCGCACGCGGCCGGACGTCGTCGTGTGCGACTCCATGCTGCCCTATCCCGCCATGGTGGCGCGCAGCCGCCAGGTGCCCGCCGTCTTCTTCAACGTCACCATCCCGCGCGAGCTGGTCCACCCGTTCCTCGCCCGTCCCGCCACCGCCTTCCCGCGCCGGGTGCGCGCCGTGGGCGTCCACACGCTGCTGTCCCTGATGGAGCTGCTGGGGGTGGCGCCCGCGATGCGCAAGCGCAACGCGCGGATCGCCCAGCGCTACGGCTACCCGGTGGAGGAGCTGGCCACGGAGCCCGAGCCCATCCTCGTGCGGGGCATCCCGGAGCTCATCCTCGCCCCGCGCGAGTTCGCCGAGCCCTCCGGCAGCGTGGACTCCACGTACCTCTACGTGGGGCCCAGCGTGGACCTGGATCGCCCTCCGTCCGACTTCCCCTGGGAGCGCCTGGCCGCGGACAAGCCGCTCATCCTCTTCTCCCTGGGAGGCATGGGCGGCTACAGCCGCGCCCTGGAGACGCGGGTGCTGGACGCCATGTTCGAGGTCGCCCGGGCCCGGCCCCAGTGGCAGTTCGTCTTCGCGGTGAACCCGACCCACGAGACGCAGCGCTTCGACGCGCTCTCCAACGTGGTGGCGGTGAAGCACGCCCCGCTGCTCCAACTGCTGGAGCGCGCCGCCGTGGCCATCACCCACGGCGGCTTCAACACCGTGAAGGAGTGCATCTACTTCGGCGTGCCCATGGTGGTCGTCCCGCTCGCGTTCGACCAGCCGGCGGTGGCGCGCCAGGTGGAGCTGCGCGGCCTGGGCGTCCACTGCCCGCCCAAGACACTGGACGCGTCCCAGATGCTGCGGCACCTGGACGCGCTGGTGGGCGATCCCCGGTGGCGCAAGGCCATGGAGCCGCTGCGCGAGCGCTTCCATGACAGCGAGCGCAACGCCTCGGCCGCGGACGCCATCGAGCAGTTGCTCCAGGCGCCCGGGGGCCGGACCGCCGCGCCTACGCCGGCTGCTTCCGCACGGTGAGCTGGAAGCCCTTGCGCACCACCTTCAGGTGGCGCGCGGCGGCGGAGACGAACGCGTCGATGCCGATGTCCGGCCGGTCGATGCTGTCGTAGTTCGCGAGCTGCGCGGTGGCCATGCCGTAGTCGTCGAAGGTCATGATGCCGCCCGGCTTGAGCAGCCGGAAGCACAGCACCGCGTCCTCCAGCGTGTCATACGCCTCGTGCGAGCCGTCCACGTAGATGTAGTCGTACACGGGCTCCGGCGGGAGCTGCCGCAGGACGACGCCGGACAGGCCCGCGCGCTTCTCCACGCGGTCGGCCGCGCCGCTCGCCGCCAGGTTCTCGTCGAACCGCTTCGCCGCGTCACCCTGGAACAGGTCCACGCAGGTCAGCCGGGAGGTGGGGTGCGTGAGCACGTTCTCCAACAGCCAGAGCGAGGAGCGCCCCTCGAAGCTGCCAATCTCCAGCGCGCGCACGCCGGGGGCGCCCATCAGCGGGGCGAGCGTCTCGCGCCACTCGGCCTCGCAGTTGGACATCCAGTCCGAGGAGAAGCGGTACTTGCCCACCTGCCGCGCCGCCGGGTTGCGCTCCAGGTACCCGTGCACCGCCGTCTTCACCTCCGGGCTGACCCAGTTGAAGTCCAGCAGCCGCGTGAGCGCGGTGCGCACCGTGAGCTTCAGGTTGTCCACCGAGGCGGCGTGCGGCCCCAGCCGGGCCACGGCCCCGTCCGTCAGCATCCCGCTCAGGGTCTCCACTTCCTGGATCCACCCGAGGATGGCGGGGTTCGCGGCGGAGGGCTCCATCCGAAGGAAGCCCTGGAAGCGGGCCGCCAGCGAGGACACCTGCGATGCGAGATCAATCCCGGGATTCACGCTGCGACCTGCCTTTCACCTGTGAAGGGGCCGGGATGGTTCCATGACGCAACTCACGCGGTCAACGAGAGCCAGGCAATACAAGAAAGAAAACCTCTTCCCGAAATCGCCTATAAGAGCGCACCTCCTCCGTCAGGGCCCGGCGGCCCGCCCACCTTCGACATGAACGACACGCGCCTCCTGGTCAGCAGCATCATCCGGATCACCGAGCCAGGCGCGCACAGCGGCTCCGTGCGGCTCGTCAGCGTGAAGGAGCGGCGCGTGCTGGCGACGTGGCCCATCCCCGAGTCGCCGTTTCGCGCGTTCGACCCCAACCCTCGCGGCGGGCTGCGCGGCGCCCGGGGCATCAGCGGGGATGGGGAGCGCATCGTGGTGTCGGTGACGGACCGCCTCTATGTCTTCGACCGCGCGTGGAGGCAGGTGGGGGAGCTGACGCACCCGCTGCTCGGGCAGGTGCACGACATCCTGGTGGAGCGGGATGGCGTCTGGGTCACGGCCAGCGCGTCGGACGTGGTGATGAAGCTGGGCTGGGACGGCGCCGTGCTGCGCACCTGGAGCTGGCGGGAGGACACGGCGCTGGCCCGGGAGCTGAACCTGCTGGACGCGCTGCACGGCGAGCCGTGTGACGACTACCGGGACCCGCGCAAGCTGCCCGCCGCGTTCGACTTCGTCCACGTCAACAGCGTGGCGCGCTGTCCGGAGGGGCTGCTGTTGTCCTTCGGCTTCGTGCCCTCGCGCGCCTCGCGGCGCATCCAGTGGTGGTTCGACCTGCCCGGCGCGCTGCAGCGGCGCCTGGGGAAGAAGGAGCAGGCGGCGCGGCCCTCCAGCCTCTTCGCGCTGCGCTTCATGGCCTCCAGCTTCACCACGTCCTCGTGGGTGGGCGTGCTGCTGCCGGACCAGGGGCCCGCGCGCGTCGTGGCCCGCCAGGACGGCATCATGCGGCCCAACCACAACCTGCTGCGGCACGCGGACACGCTCGTCTACAACGACACCCACGGCAACCGGCTCGTGCAACAAGCGTGTGACGGGAGCTGGACGAAGCACGTGCAAATCCCCGGCGACCCGCCCTTCGTCCGGGGGCTCGCGCCGTTCGGCGGCAACCGCTTCCTCGTGGGCAGCCAGCGGCCCGCGGCCCTCTACGTGGTGGACCTGGACGCCGGGAGCTGTGAGCGGCTGCTGGAGCTGGAGGGCGGCTCGCCGCACGAGTGCGTCTACGGCATCCACGCCGTGCCGGACGGCTTCGCGGAGCCGCCCGCCGCGCTCTGGGGACAGGGCCCCAAGGCCCCCAGTGACGACGTCCACCCACAGGTCGCCTGAGCCCCTGTCGCAGGCCGACGCGTCACATCCTATTTGTCTCGGATAACAAGTTAATTCAGTTCCAAAGGAATGGCTCAGAATCACGGCTGGTCAATTTGACCTTGTGAATCAGCTTTTCCTATCCTCCGCGCGCGATGCCCCCTGCCCGCTCTCCGAGGCCTTCTTTCGCAGCACCTTCGCACTCCCCACGTCGCGGCCCCTGGAGGCATCGTGCGCTCGCGCTCGCGCTGCTGCTGGGCGCGTCCGCCTGCGACGATGACGCGCCGGAGTCGCCGCCCGCGCCGGAGCCGGCGCCCCGGTACGAGGCGACGATCCGGCGCTCGGGCAACGGCGTCCCGCACATCACGGCGAAGACCCTGGGCAGCGCGGCCTTCGGCCAGGGCTACGCGTTCGCCCAGGACAACGTGTGCACGCTGGCGGATCAGATCCTCAAGGTGCGCAGCGAGCGGGCCCGGTTCCTGGGCCCGGGCGCCGGCAACGCGAACGTGGCGAGCGACTTCGGCTACCTCGCGCTGGGCGTCCACGCGCGCGCGAAGGACGCGCTGCCGGCGCTGCCCGAGGACGTGCGGGCGATGATCCAGGGCTACGTCGCCGGCTACAACCACTACCTGTCCCAGGTGGAGCCCGCCGCCCGCCCCGCGGCCTGCGCCAACGCCGCGTGGGTGAGGCCCATCGACGACGTGGACCTGATGGCGTACCACATCAGCCTGGCGCTGCTTTCGAGCAGCTACCAGTTCGTCGCGGCGGTGACCAACGCCCAGCCGCCCACGGTCACCGGCGGGCAGCACATCGACGTGCCGCCGCCCCAGGCCTTCCAGCAGCTTCGCGACCACGACCTGGGCAGCAACGGCTGGGCCATTGGCGCGGAGCGCTCCGCCACCGGCCACGGCATGCTCGTGGCCAACCCGCACTTCCCCTGGCAGGGCGAGCTGCGGCTGTGGGAGAGCCACCTCACCGTGCCGGACGTGATGAACGTCTACGGCGCGTCCCTGGTGGGCGTGCCCGGGGTGCTCATCGGCTTCAACGACAACGTCGCGTGGACGCACACGGTGTCCGCCGGCCAGCGGATGACGCTGTACCGGCTGAAGCTCGTGCCGGGCAAGCCGACGCACTACACGTACGACGGCCAGGAGCGCGAGATGGTTTCGCGCACGCACACCATCCTGGTGCGGCTGCCGGACGGCTCGCTGACGAACGTCTCGCGCACGCTCTACAGCAGCCACTTCGGGCCCATGCTCGCCATCCCGGGCGTGACGGACTGGACGGCGCAGGTGGCGTACACCTACCGGGACGCGAACCTGGAGAACACCGTCCTGCTGGCCCAGTTCCACGCGATGAACCGGGCCAGGAACCTGCAGGAGTTCAAGGACGCCTTCGCCACCGTGCAGGGCATCCCCTGGGTCAACACCCTGGCCACGGACCGGGACGGCAACGCCTGGTACACGGACGCCGCGGCCACGCCCAACCTCAGCACCGCGGCGCTGGATGCGTGGCAGCAGGCCATCTCCGGCGCGGATCCGGTGGCGACGCTGTTCTTCCGCAACCTCAACCTGGTGTTGCTGGACGGCAGCACCTCCGTCAACGCGTGGGTGGAGGCCCCCGGCGCCCGCAGCCCCGGCCTGGTGCCCTTCGCCCAGGTGCCGCAGTTGGCGCGCCGCGACTTCACCTACAACGCCAACGACAGCTACTGGCTCACCAACCCGGCGCAGCCGCTGGAGGGCTATTCCCCGCTGCACGGCCCCGCGCGCCGCAGCCAGCAGCCGCGCTCGCGCATGAACCTGGTGATGCTGACCGAGCAGTCGGCGGACGGCGCCTCCGGCGCGGACGGCAAGTTCACGCTCGAGGAGCTCCAGGCGGCCATCCTCAACAACCGCAGCTCGGTGGCGGAGCTGCTGCGCCCGCAACTGGTGGAGCGCTGCCAGCGCACGCCGTCCGCCACGTACCAGGGCAAGACGGTGGACCTCACCCAGGCCTGCGCGGTGCTGGCCGCGTGGAACGGCCGCTTCGACACGGACAGCGTGGGCGCGGTGCTGTGGCGCGAGTTCATCGGGACGTATCCGGTGAACCAGTTGCTCAACAAGGGCACCCTCTTCGACACGGCCTTCGACCTGAACGCCCCCTTCACCACGCCGAGCACGCTCACGCCCGCGCCCGCGCAGGGTGAGGACCCGGCGCTCGTGAAGCTGGCGCAGGCCGTGACGCTGCTGGGCACCGCGAAGATCGCCGTGGACGCGCCGCTGGGCACCGTGCAGTTCGCGCCGCGCGCCGGCCTGCGCATCCCCATCCACGGCGGGCACAACCGCGACGGCGTGGCCAACGTCGCCATCTCCGGCACGCTCCAGTCCTCGCTCGTCGACCCCGTCCCCGCGCGGGGCACGGTGCTCAACGGGGAGACGGGCCTGAGCACCAACGGCTACGTCGTCAGCAACGGCTCCAGCTTCATCCTGGCGCTGGCGTACACCGCGACCGGCGTGGACGCGCGCGCCCTGCTCACCTACGGCCAGTCCGGCGACCCGGCCTCGCCCTACTTCACGGACCAGACCCAGCGCTTCTCCCAGAAGCAGTGGCGCACCGTCCTCTTCAACGAAGCGGACATCCTCGCTGACCCGGCGCTCACGCAGCAGGTCGTGTCGGCCCAGTAGGCAGTCCCGTCTCACGTCACAAGGGCCGCTGGCCCGCGACGCTCCACCCCGGTCACCCGTCCCCGTCGGGTGCCCGGGAACACCTTCGCCCATGCCTTCGCGGGCCGTCCGCCTCCCTCCCCGTGGGAGCGCGGACGGTCACGCCACGGCCCTGGACCGCCCCCGGACCCGGGCTCCGCCGTACTCCATACCTACCAATAAATCGTGAAAAACATGTCTGTCAAACTTCACGTGGATTACGGCGCTACTCCGTCACTCGTCGCGCTGCTGCGGCAGCGGGCGGAAGCACGCGCGGAGGCGCCGCTCTACACGTTCCTGGAGGAAGACGGCTCCGAAGTCACGATGTCGCGGGGGGAGATGGACCGCTGGGCGCGGCGCATTGGCGCGGCGCTGGAGGCGGTGAGCCCGGCGGGGGCGCGGGTGGTGCTGCTGTATCCGCCGGGGCTCCAGTACATCGCGGGGTTCTTCGGGTGCCTCTATGCGCGGCGGATCGCGGTCCCGGCCTATCCGCCGGATCCGATGCGGCTGGGCCGGACGCTTCCGCGGCTGCGCTCCATCATCGAGGACGCGCGCGCGACGGTGGTGCTCACCACGTCGTTCATCGCGTCGTTCGCGGAGATGCTGTTCGAACAGGCGCCGGAGTTGAAGGCGCTGCACTGGGTGGCCACGGACGCGTTGCCGGAGGAGACGGGGCAGGACTGGCGGCCCGCGGACGTGGGGACTGACGCGCTGGCGTTCCTCCAGTACACGTCCGGGTCCACGGGCACGCCCAAGGGCGTGATGCTCAGCCACGGCAACCTGCTGCACAACCTGGGGCTCATCTCCCACGCGTTCGAGAGCCGCCAGGACTCCACGGGCGTCATCTGGCTGCCGCCGTACCACGACATGGGGCTCATCGGCGGCATCCTCCAGCCGCTGTACGCGGGGTTCCCCGTCGCGCTGATGTCGCCGCTGGACTTCCTGCGGCGCCCCATGAAGTGGCTGGAGGCGGTGTCCCGGTTCAAGGGCACCATCAGCGGCGGTCCGAACTTCGCGTTCGATCTGTGCGTGCGCAAGAGCACGCCGGAGGAGCGCGCGGCGCTCGACCTGCGGAGCTGGGAGGTCGCGTTCTGCGGCGCGGAGCCCATCCGCCCGGAGACGCTCGCGCGGTTCACGGACGCGTTCGCGCCCTCGGGCTTCCGGCCGGAGGCGCTCTACGCGTGCTACGGCCTGGCGGAGGCGACGCTCATCGTCTCCGGCGGCAAGAAGGGCGTGTTCCCCGTCCACCGTCCCTTCGACCCCGGCGCGCTCTCGCGGGGCGAGGCCCGGGAGGATGCCAGCGGTCCGCTGCTGGTGGGCTCCGGCGGGAACCTGCCCGACCAGGAGATCCGCATCGTGGATCCCGCGACGTGCGAGCCGTGCGCGCCGGGCCGCGTGGGGGAGATCTGGGTCCACGGCCCGAGCGTCGCCCGGGGCTACTGGGAGCGCCCGGAGGAGACGGCCCGCGCGTTCCACGGCCGCGTGGCGGGCGGCGGCGACACGGTGTACCTGCGCACGGGGGACCTGGGCTTCCTGGCGGACGGGGAGCTGTTCGTCTCCGGCCGGCTCAAGGACCTGATCATCCTCCGGGGGCGCAACGTCTACCCGCAGGACCTGGAGCAGACGGTGGAGCAGAGCCACCCGGCGCTGCGTCCGGGCTGCACCGCCGCGTTCGCCGTGGACGTGGACGGCGAGGAGCGGCTCGTCGTGGTCCAGGAGGTGGATCCGCGCCGCATGACGGATCCCGACGAGGTGACCGCGCGGGTCCGCCAGCGGCTCGCGGAGCTGCACGAGGTGCCCCTCCACGCCCTGGTGCTGATCGAGCCCGGGAGCATCCCCAAGACGTCCAGCGGCAAGATCCAGCGCAGCGGCACCCGCGCGGCGTTCCTCGCCCATGAGCTGCCCGTGGTGACGGCGTGGCGCGAGGAGGCCGTGACCGCGGCCACCCCGGCGCCGTCCGCCCCTGCCCTGCTGGCACCGGACGCGTCGCTCGCCGACACCACGGCGTGGCTGCGGGGGGCGATGGCCCGGAGCCTGCGCCTCGCGTCGGGCGCGCTCGACGGGGATCTGCCGATCACCCGCTTCGGCTTCGACTCGCTCGGCGCCATCGAGCTGGGGCACGCGCTGGAGACCGGCGCGGGCGTCGCCGTGCGCATGGAGGAGCTGCTCCGGGGGCCCACGCTCCACGAGCTGGCGGTGCTGATCCACGAGCGCCGCCAGTCCGCGAGCCCCCTGCCCGCGCCCATCGCGCGCCGGGCGGACGACGCGCCGCCGCGCCTGTCCCCAGGCCAGGAGCGGCTGTGGTTCCTGGAGCAGTTGGAGCCCGGGAGCGCGCTGTACAACATCACCGCGGCCGTGCGGTTCCAGGGCCCCCTGGAGCCGGCCGCGCTGGAGCGCGCGTTCCAGGACGTC
The DNA here is from genome assembly GCF_020037015.1 of Corallococcus sp. AS-1-6. Classification (GTDB taxonomy): domain Bacteria; phylum Myxococcota; class Myxococcia; order Myxococcales; family Myxococcaceae; genus Corallococcus. The sequence goes on from NZ_JAIQDE010000014.1 coordinate 204,526, forward strand.
GTGCGCCGCCACGAGACCCTGCGGACCACCTTCCACGCGGCGGAGGCGGAGGGCGCGGCCGTGGTGCGCATCTCTCCGGAGGCGTCCTTCACGCTCGGCACCGGGGACCTGCGCGCGTTGTCCGCGCCCGCGCGTGAGCGGGAGCTCCAGCGCCGCGCCGATGCGGAGGCGCTCCAGGGCTTCGACCTGGGCACCGGGCCGCTCCTGCGCGCGGTCCTGCTCCGGACCGGAGAACACGAGCACGTGCTGGTGCTCACGATGCACCACATCATCGCGGACGGCGTGTCCATGGAGGTGCTCGTCCGGGAGCTGGCGGTGCTCTACCCGGCGCACGCCGAGGGCCGCCCTGCCGCCCTGCCAGAGCTGACGCTGCGCTACTCCGACCACGGCGCGTGGCAGCGGGAGCTGCTCCAGGGCCCCGAGCTGGAGACGCTGCTCGGCTTCTGGCGCGGCGAGCTGGAGGGCGCTCCCGAGGTCCTGGACCTGGCCGTGGCGCAGCCCCGGCCGTCCACGTCCACGCACCGCGCCGCCAGCGTGGAGGTGGGCCTCTCCGCGGAGCTCCTGGAGCGGATGAAGGGGCTCGCGCGGGAACAGGGCGTGTCGCCCTTCGTCGTCCTGCTGGCGGCCTATCAACTGCTGCTCGCCCGCTACTCGGGGCAGGACGACATCGTCGTGGGCACACCCGTCCATGGCCGCGACCGGCCGGAGGCGCGGGACCTCATCGGCTTCTTCGTCAACACGCTGGTGCTGCGCACGCGGCTGTCGGGCGTAGCCTCCTTCCGGGAGCTGCTCGCGCGCGTGCACGACGTGACGCTGCGGGCCTACGCGCACCAGGACCTGCCGTTCGAGAAGCTGGTGCAGGCGCTGCGGCCGGTGCGCCACCCGGGCGCCTCGCCGCTGTTCCAGCACGTGCTGGCCATCGTTCCGGATCCGCTCGCCACCCAGCCGCTGCCGGGCCTCACCCTCCAGCAGTGGGAGCTCCCCAGCCACTTCCTCCAGGGCGACCTGCGCCTGGCGCTGTCCGAGAGCGCGGCGGGGCTCCGGGGCCGGCTGGAGTACAGCACGGACCTGTTCGACGTCGCGGCGGTGCGCCAGTTGGTGGCGCACCTGGGAGGCCTGCTCACCGCGGCGGTGTCCCAGCCCGATGCCCCGCTCGACAGCCTGGACATGCTGGAGGCCGGTGAGCGCCACCGGCTCCTCGTGGAGTGGGCGGAGACCGGCACGGGAGAGGCGGACGAGAGCTGCGCGCATCGCCTCTTCGAGGCCCAGGCCGCGCGCACACCCGACGCCACGGCGCTCTGTCTCGGCGACGAGACGCTCACCTACCGGGAGCTCAACACGAGGGCCAACCGGCTCGCGCGCGTGCTGCGGCAACAGGGCGTGGGCCCGGAGACGCTCGTCGGGCTGTGCTTCGAACGTTCGTTCGACATGGTCGTGGGCCTGCTGGCCATCCTGAAGGCGGGCGGCGCGTACGTGCCGCTCGACCCGGCCCAGCACCCGGAGCGGCTCGGCTTCATCCTGGACGACACGCGCGCGCCGAGGGTGCTCACACGCCACGCCCTGCTCCCCCGGCTGGGCGGACGGGATGACCGCGCGCTGTGCATCGAGGACGTGGAGTCCTTGTGCGCCCGGGAGTCCGGCGAGAACCTGGAGGGCGGCGCCACCAGCGGCTCGCTGGCGTACGTCATCTACACGTCGGGTTCGACGGGCCGTCCCAAGGGGACGCTCCTGCAGCACCGCGGCCTGTGCAACACGGCGCGCGAGACGGCCGCGATGATGCGGCTGGGCGTGGGCAGCCGCCTGTTGCAGTTCTTCGCGCTGAGCTTCGACGCGGCGGTGTCGGACATCTTCCCGCCCCTGCTGTCCGGCGCGGCGCTGGTGCTGGCCCCCCGGGACGCCGTGATGCCGGGGGCGCCGCTGGAGCAGACCCTGCGCAAGCAGGAGATCACCGTCGTCACCCTGACGCCGTCCGTGCTGGCGCAGTTGGATCCATCCCAGGCCACCGGGCTCCAGACGTTGCTCACGGCCGGCGAGGCGTGCACGCCGGAGCTCGCGCTGCGCTGGGCGGACCGGCTGCGCTTCGTCAACGCCTACGGCCCCACGGAGGTCACCGTCTGCGCGACGTTCAACCCGAACGTGGATCCGGAGCGGCCCACGCTCGGCCGGCCGCTGGCCCATGTGCAGGTGTACGTGCTGGACGCGGGGCTGCGGCCCGTGCCGGTGGGTGTCCCCGGGGAGCTGTGCGTCGCGGGCGTGGGGCTCGCGCGCGGCTACCTGGGCCGGCCCGACCTGACCGCCGCGCGGTTCGTGCCGAATCCCTACTCCCGCGTCCCCGGCGGCCGGCTGTACCGCACGGGTGACCGCGTGCGCCGGCTGCCTGACGGGGGCCTGGAGTACGTGGGCCGCGTCGATGATCAGGTGAAGCTGCGCGGCTACCGCATCGAACCGGGGGAGATTGAAGCGGCGCTGCGTGCCCGGCCGGGCGTGCGCGACGCGGCGGTCATCCTCCGCGAGGACAACCCGGGCGATCCCCGCCTGGTGGCCTACGTGGTGGCCACGTCCGACGTGGCGCGCGGCCTGCGCGAGGCGCTGGAGTCCCAGTTGCCGGACTACATGGTCCCCTCGGCCTTCGTGCCGCTGGAGGTGCTCCCGCTGACCTCCCACGGGAAGCTGGACCGCAAGGCCCTGCCGCCGCCGGGCGCGCAGAGCACCTCGGAGGACGGGACCTTCGCCGCGCCCACGACGGACACGGAGCACCGGGTGGCCGCGCTCTGGGCGGAGGTGCTGAAGACCGACCGCGTCGGCATCCACGACGACTTCTTCGACCTGGGGGGTCACTCCCTCATGGCCACGCAGGTGATCGCGCGCCTCCGCACGGCGTTCGGGGTGGAGCTGCCCCTCAGCGCCTTCATGAACGACGTGACGACGGTGGCCGCGATGGCCCGTCACATCGACGCGAACACCCAGCCCCGCCGCGTCGTGCCCGCGCTGACCGCGCTGCCTCGCACTGGTCCCCTGCCCCTGTCGCTGGCGCAGGAGCGGCTGTGGCTGGCCGACCAGCTCTCCCCGGGCTCGCCGCTCTACAACGTGCCCGCCGCGGTGCGGATGCACGGCACGCTGAACCTGCCGGCGCTGGCGCAGGGCCTGGCCGAGCTCATCCGCCGGCACGAGGCGCTGCGCACCGTCTTCCGCCAGGACGAGGGCCGCGCGGTGCAGGTCATCCAGCCCGCGTCTCATCCGGCGCTGCCGGTGGTGGACCTGTCGGACCGCCCGCGCGACGAGGCCGAGGCCGGCGCCCGCCGGGTGGCGCGCGAGGAGGCGGTGCGTCCGTTCGACCTGGAGCAGGGGCCGCTGCTGCGCGCGGTGCTCGTGCGCCTGGCCGAGCAGGAGCACGTGCTCTGCCTGACGCTGCACCACATCGTCTCCGACGGCTGGTCGGGTGGCGTGTTCCTGCGCGAGCTGGCGGCGGTCTATGGCGCCTTCAGCCAGGGCCAGCCCTCGCCGCTGCCGGAGCTGCCGTTCCAGTACGCGGACTATGCCGCGTGGCACCGCGGCTGGCTGGAGTCCGGCACGCTGGCGGAGAACCTGGGCTGGTGGCGCAAGCAGTTGGACCAGCTCCCCACGTTGCAGTTGCGCTCGGATGTCCCGCGTCCTCCGGGCGAGCGCTTCCACGGCGACGGCCGGCGCTTCACCCTCCCCGCGAAGCTGACCGGGGAGCTGGAGGCGCTCGCGCGCGCCGAGGGCGCCACGCTGTTCATGGTGCTGCTCGCCCTGTTCGACGTCCTGTTGCAGCGGCACACGGGGCAGGACGACATCGTCGTCGGAACGGACATCGCGGGCCGCGAGCACGAAGCGCTCGAAGGCATCATCGGCTTCTTCACCAACCAGCTCGTCCTGCGCACGCAGCTCTCCGGGCAGCCCACCTTCCGGGAGCTGCTCGCGCGCGTGCGGCAGGTGGCGCTGGATGCCTACGAGCACCAGGAGACCCCGTTCGGGAGGCTGGTGCAGGAGCTGCGCGATCAGCGCGCCACCACCGGTCAGCCGCTCTTCCAGGCCAAGCTCGTGCTGGAGAACGCCCCCATGCCCGCGATGCGGCTGCCGGGCCTCTCGCTGGAGCTCATGGAGGGCGAGAGCAACGGGCTGGCGCGCTGGGACCTGCTCTTCATCCTCACGCCGGAGGAAGGCGCGCTGAAGGTCGTCGCCGAGTACAACACCGACGTCCTCGACGGCGAGGCGATGGAGCGGATGTGGCAGCACTTCCTGCGCCTGGCCCACGCCGCCGTGGCCTCCCCCGGACAGCGCATCTCCGCGCTGCCCATGCTGCCTCCCGGTGAGTTCCAGCAACTGGCGGCCTGGAGCGGCCCGGTGCGCGAAGTCCCCCGCGCGCTGTCCATCCCGGCGTGCTTCGAACAGCGCGTGGCGGAGGCCCCGGACGCGGTGGCGCTCGTGTTCGAGGGCCAGACGCTCGACTACGGCGGGCTCGACCGCCGCGCGAACCAGTTGGCCCACCACCTGCGCGCGCAGGGCGTGGGGCCCGGGGCCCGGGTCGCGCTCGCGCTGGAGCGGTCGCTGGACCTGGTGGTGGCGCTGGTGGCCATCCTCAAGGCAGGCGCGTCCTACGTGCCGCTGGACGCGAACGATCCGCCGGAGCGCCTGGGCTTCCTGCTGGAGGAGACACGGCCCGCGGCCATCGTGACGACGTCGGAGATCGCGGACGGCCTGTCCTCGCAATGGATCCCCTTCGTGTGCGTGGACACGGACGCGGCGGCGATCGCCCGCAGGCCCGTGCACGCCCCCGAGCACGGCGTGGGCGCGGAGTCCGAGGCCTACGTCCTCTTCACCTCCGGTTCGACGGGGCGGCCCAAGGGCGTCGCGGTCCCGCACCGCGGCGTCCTCCGGCTGGTGCGCGAGCCGGGCTGGGTGCGCCTGTCACCGACGGAGACGCTGCTCCAGTTGGCGCCGCTCGCCTTCGACGCGTCCACCTTCGAGGTCTGGGGAGCGCTGCTCAACGGCGCCCGGCTGATCATCGCGCCGCCCCAGGCGCTGTCGCTCGACGCGCTCTCCGGGCTCATCGCGCGTGAGCGCATCACCACGCTGTGGCTCACGGCGGGCCTCTTCCACCAGGTCGTCGATTCGCACCTGGGAGCGCTGGCGCCGGTGCGGCAGTTGCTCGCCGGGGGTGACGTGCTGTCGCCTCCGCACGTGGCGCGGGTGCTGGAGGCGCACCCGGGCTGCCAGGTCATCAACGGCTATGGCCCCACGGAGAACACCACCTTCACCTGCTGCTTCCCGGTCCCACCCCGCGAGGACCTCCGCGCGGGCGTACCACTGGGCCGGCCCATCCCGGGCACGCGGGTCTACGTGCTCGACGCCGCCATGGAGCAGGTGCCCATCGGCGCGCCCGGCGAGCTGTACGCCGCGGGAGACGGCCTGGCGCACGGCTACCTGCACCAGCCCGCGCTGACCGCGGAGCGCTTCGTGCCGGATCCGTTCGGGACGACGCCGGGCGCGCGGCTGTATCGCACCGGCGACCGGTGCCGCGTGCGCCGGGACGGCACGCTCGAGTTCCTCGGCCGCGTGGACCAGCAGGTGAAGGTCCGCGGCTTCCGCATCGAACCGGGAGAGATCGAGACCGCCGTGCGCAGGCATCCGGCGGTGCAGGACACCGTGGTGATGGTGCGGGAGATCGCCGGGGAGAAGTCCCTGGTGGCCTACGTCGTGCCCACCGAGGGACGGACGCTGACCATCGACGCGGTGCGCGCGTTCCTCGCGGACAAGCTGCCCGCGCACATGCTGCCGGCGGCGCTGGTGACGCTCGCGGAGCTGCCGCTCACGGTCAACGGCAAGGTGGACCGGCGCGCGCTGCCGGCCCCGGACGGTGAGCGCCCCGAGCTGGGCACCAACTACCAGGCCCCCCGGACGCCCACGGAGGAGATCCTTTGCGCCGTGGGCGCGGAGCTGCTCGGCGTGGCGCGGGTGGGCATCGACGACAGCTTCTTCGACCTGGGCGGCGACTCCATCCGCGCCATCCAGTACGTGGCGCGCTGCCGCGAGCGGGGCCTGGAGCTGTCGGTGGCGACGCTGCTGGAGAAGCAGACCGTCCGCGCGATGTCGGAAGCGCTCCAGGGTCAGGTGCGGGCCGCGGCGGACGCGGCCACTCATGCGCCGTTCGCGCTGCTCTCCGAGTCCGACCGCGCACGGCTGCCCCCGGACCTGGAGGACGCCTATCCGCTGGCGACGCTCCAGGCGGGCATGCTCTTCCAGAGCGAGTACAGCCAGCAGACCGCGCTCTACCACGACGCGTTCAGCTTCCACCTGGAGGTGGACCTGGAGCCCGTGACGCTGCGGCGCGTGCTGCGCGAGCTGGCCATGCGCCACGCGGTGCTGCGGACCTCGTTCGACCTGGCGCACTACGACGAGCCCTTGCAGTTCGTGCACCGCGAGGTGGAGGTGCCGCTGCATGTGGAGGACCTGAGCGCCCTCTCCCGCGCGGAGCAGGACCGCCACCTGACGGCGTGGCTGGAGCGCGAACGCTCCCGGCCCTTCACCTGGGAGCAGGCGCCCCTCATCCGCTTCGGCTTCCACCGGCGGACCGAACGGACGGTGCAGCTCTCCGTCATCTTCCACCACGCCATCCTGGACGGCTGGAGCTTCGCCTCGCTCCTGGCGGAGTTCCTCCCCCAGGCCCTGGCCGCGCGCCAGGGGGTGGAGGCGCCCGTCCCGCCGCTGGCGGCGGCGTACCGCGAGTTCGTGGCGCTCGAGCGCCAGACGCTCGATTCGGAAGCGGCCCAGCGGTACTGGCGCGAGCAGTTGGCGCAGGTGTCGCGCGCGAGGTCGAACGTCGCGCCCCGCTCCCCGGCGCAGGGCCCCGGGCAACTGCTGTTCCGCGAGTTCCCCCTGACGGCCTCCGTCGCCCAGGGCCTGCGCGCGCTGGGCCACCAGGCGGTGGTGCCGCTCAAGAGCGTGCTGCTCGCCGCGCACCTGCGCGTGCGTGGCGTGCTGGACGGGTCGTCCCACGTGGTGTCGGGCTTCGTCGTGAACGGACGCCCGGAGGTGACGGACGGCGAGCGCGTCCTGGGCCTGTTCCTCAACAGCGTGCCCTTCGCGCTGGAGCTGGGGGGCGGCACCTGGGTGGAGCTGGTCCGCGAGGTGTTCGCTCGCGAGCAGGCGCTCTCCCCGCACCGGCGCTACCCGATGGCGCGGCTCCAGCAGCAACTGGGCGGCCGTCCCCTGTTCGACGCGCTCTTCAACTTCGTCCACTTCCACGTCTCCGCGGGCCTGACGGGCATCCCGGGCGTGCGGCTGGTGGAGCCGTACTGGGAGACGTCGTGGCTGGACCTGCCGCTCGACACGACGTTCAGCGTGGATCCGGAATCGCAGGACGTGAAGCTCACGCTGCGCAGCCACGGACAGGACTGGGACGCGGCGAAGCTGGACCGCGTCGCCGGCATCTACCTGCGCACGCTGGAGCGGATGGCCCTGCATCCGAAGGAGCGCTACGAGCGCAGCCAACTGCTGGACGCGGACGAGTACGGCCACCTGCTGCACACCTGGAATGACACGGCCACGGCGTCAGCGCCCGCGCCGCACGTGGCGGCCCTCTTCGAGGCCCAGGCGCGACGCACGCCCGGCGCCGTGGCCGTCGAGTCCGGCGCGGAGTTGCTGACGTACGCCCAACTGAACACGCGGGCGAACCAGCTCGCGCGCGTCCTGCGGCGCGGCGGCGTGGGGCCGGAGGTCCGGGTGGCGCTCGCGCTGCGGAGGACCCCGGACCTGGTGGTGGCCGTGCTCGGCGTGCTCAAGGCCGGCGGCACGTACGTGCCCATCGACCCGAGCTACCCGCACGACCGGCTCGCCTACGTGCTCCAGGACAGCGGCGCCCAGGCCCTGGTGCTGCATTCCGACCTGCGCGGCGCGCTGCCGGGCATCACCGGGTACACGCTGTGCCTGGACGAGACCGACCTGTCCTCCGAGGACGGCGCGGACCTGGGCCTGGCGGTGGATCCGGAGCAACTGGCGTACGTCCTCTACACGTCGGGGAGCACCGGCCGGCCCAAGGGCGTGATGGTGACGCACGGGGGCGCGGTGAACTACCTCGCGTGGAGCCGTGACGCGTACGACGCGGCGGCGGGCGCGGGGGCTCCCGTGCACTCGCCGCTGGGCTTCGACCTGACCATCACCAGCCTCCTGACGCCGCTGATGGCCGGAGGGCGCGTCGTCCTGGTGCCGGAGGGCCGCGCTGGCGAGGGGCTGGCGCAGGTGCTGCGCTCGGGCATGGACCGCTCCATCGTCAAGCTGACGCCCACGCAGCTCTCCCTCCTGGAGACGCAGTTGTCGGACGTGGAAGTCGCCGGCCGGGTGCGCTGCTTCGTCGTGGGCGGCGAGGCCCTGACGTCCGCGGCGCTCGCGTCCTGGCGCAAGCGCGCGCCGGCCACGCGCATCATCAACGAGTACGGCCCGACCGAGACGGTGGTGGGCTGCTGCACCTTCGAGGTGGGCCCGGACGCCCGCTTCGACAGCGCGGTCCCCATTGGCCGCCCCATCGCCAACACGAGGCTGTACGTGCTGGACGCGCACGGGGCCCCCACGGCGGTCGGCGTCCCGGGCGAGCTGTTCATCGGCGGCGCGGGCGTCGCGCGCGGCTACAGCCAGCGTCCGGACCTGACGGCCGAGCGCTTCGTGCCGGATCCGTTCGCCTCCACGCCCGGCCAGCGCCTGTACCGCACGGGCGACATCGTGCGCTGGCGCGCCGATGGGCAGCTCGAGTACCAGGGCCGCATCGACGACCAGGTGAAGGTGCGCGGCTTCCGCATCGAGCTGGGCGAAATCGAAGCGGTGCTGGCGGAGCACGCGGCGGTGCGTGAAGCGGCCGTCGTGGTCCGGGACGTGGACGGAGACCGCAGGCTGGTGGCGTACGTCGTGCCCCACGACACGATGCCGGACCCGCTGGAGCTGAGGCGCTGGTTGCTCACGCGGCTCCCGGACCCGATGGTGCCCTCGGCGTTCCTGTCGTTGACGGCGCTGCCCCTCACCGTGAACGGCAAGGTGGACCGCCGGGCGCTGCCCGCCGTGGACGCGGACCTGGCCACCCCGGGCGCGGCCTATGTCGCTCCCGCGACGCCCGTGGAGGAGCGGCTCGCGGAGATCCTCGCCCAGGTGCTGGGCGTGGCGCGCGTGGGCCGCGAGGACGACTTCTTCGCGCTCGGCGGCCACTCCCTGACGGCGACCCAGGCGGCCGTGCGCATCCGCGCGGCCTTCCGCATCCAGTTGCCCGTGGGGACGATCTTCGAAGCGTCCACCGTGAGCGCGCTCGCAGCTCACGTCGAGCGGGCCATCGGCGCCAGCACCGGCACCCGGTGGGCCGCCATGTCGCGCATCCCCCGCGACGGCGTGCTGCCCCTGTCGTTCGCCCAGCAGCGCCTGTGGTTCATGGATCAGCTAGAGCCGGGGAGCGCGTCGTACAACATCCCGGCGGCGGTGCGCATCGACGGCGACCTGGACGTGGCCGCGCTCGAACGCGCCTTCGCGTCACTGGTGGAGCGCCACGAAGCGCTGCGGACGACGTTCCGCGCCGAGCAGGGCCAGCCGGTCCAGGTCATCTCCCCGGAGGCCACGGCGCCGCTGCGCCACGTGGACCTGCGCGGGCTGCCTCCAGCGGATCGCGCCGCCGAGGAGGCCCGCCTGATGGCGGAGGAGGGCCGCACGCCGTTCGACCTCCAGCGAGGACCGTTGCTGCGCGTCACGCTGCTCCAGCGGGACGACCGCGCGTTCCTGCTGCTGGTGACGCTGCACCACATCATCTCTGACGGCTGGTCCACCGGCGTGCTCATCCGCGAAGTGGCGGCGCTCTATGAGGCCTTCACGCAGGGACGCGGCTCGCCCCTCGCGCCCCTCCCCTTCCAGTACGTGGACTACGCGGCCTGGCAGCGGCAGTGGATGGAGGGGCCGGTGCTCGACGCGGAGCTCGACTACTGGCGGAAGACGCTCGCGGGCGCGCCGCCGCTGCTGGAGCTGCCCACGGATCGCCCGAGGCCGCCCGTTCGCGCTTACCGCGGCGCCATCCACCCGTTGGCCCTTCCCCAGGACGTGTCCGAACGGGTGAAGGCGCTTGGCCAGCGCGAGGGGGCCACGCCGTTCATGGTGCTGCTGACGGCGTTCCAGACGTTGCTGTCGCGCCTCTCCGGCCAGGACGACTTCTGCGTGGGTACGCCAATCGCCGGACGCACGCGCGCGGAGATCGAAGGCCTCATCGGCTTCTTCGTGAACACGCTGGTCCTGCGGACGAACACCGCTGGCGATCCGTCGTTCCAGGAGCTGCTGGGCCGGGTGCGCGAGGTGACGCTGGCGGCGTACTCCCACCAGGACGTGCCGCTGGACAAGCTCGTCGAGGAGCTGCGGCCCGAGCGCAGCCTGAGCCACCCGCCCCTCTTCCAGGTGGTGTTCGCGCTCCAGAACGCGTCCACGGCGGAGCTGGCGCTCCCCGGGCTCGTCTTCCGGGAGCTGCCCACCGGCAGCCAGGCGTCCAAGTTCGACCTCTCGCTGTCGCTGCGCGACGGACCGGGCGGCTTCGACGGCGTCATCGAATACGACACGGACCTGTTCGACCCCGGCACGATCGACCGGATGGCGGCGCAGCTTCGCGTGCTGCTGGAGGCCATCGTGGCCGCGCCGGAGCAACGGCTCTCCCAGTTGACGCGCGCGCTCGCGTCCAGTCCCGCCGAGGCCACCGCCCTCCCCGTCCCCGCCTCCCCCGGCGTGCTCCCGCGCATCCGGGGTTGGGTGGAGCGCACGCCCTCCGCGCCCGCGGTCATCGACGGCGAGCACGTCCTCACCTATGGCGAGCTCGACCGTGAAGCCACGCGCCTGGCGCGCGTGCTGCCGCGTCCGTCTCCCGGCGCGACTCGTCCCATCGCGGTGCTGATGGAGCGCTCGGCGGCGATGGTCGTCGCGCAGTTGGCCATCCTCCGGGCGGGAGGCGTGTTCATGCCGCTCGAGCCCACGCTGCCGGACACGCGGCTCCACACCATCCTCGCGGAGTCGCGGGCCACGGCCGTCGTGACCACCCCGGCGCACGCGGCGCGCATCCCGCCGACGCTGCGGGTGATCTTCGCGGAGGGCACGGCGCCCGGCGCCGAGGCCACGTCGGGCGAACTGCCCGCGGATCCGCCGCCGTCCTCGCCCGCCTACGTCATCTTCACGTCGGGCACGACGGGCGTCCCCAAGGGCATCACCGTCGACCATGGCGCGCTGGCCCACCTGTCGGACTGGCATCAGCGGGACATGCCCGTGGGCCCCGGTGACCGCGCGGCAGTGCTGGCGTCTCCGGCCTTCGACGCGTCGGTGCTGGAGCTCTGGCCCAAGCTGGCGGCTGGCGCGGCGCTGGTCATCGTCCCGGAGGCGGTGCGCGCGGATCCCGCGGCGATCGCGCGTTGGCTCGCGGACGCCGCCATCCAGACGGTGTTCTTCACCACCGCGCTCGGGGAGCTCGTCCTCGGTGAGCGCCTGCCGGAGCACCACCAGCTCCGCGTCATCAGCGTCGGTGGAGATCAGTTGCGCCGGCGTCCGCCCTCCGGGGCCCGGTACCGCTTCCTCAACGTGTACGGTCCCACCGAGGTGACGGTCCTCGCCACCTGCGACGTCGTGGCGCCCGAGGGTTCCGAGGAGGGGCTGCCCACGATCGGCCGCGCCATCTCCGGAGCGCGCGTCTACGTCCTGGACGCGTCCCTGCGTCCGGTGCCGGCCGGCGTCCCGGGGGAGATGTTCCTCGCGGGCGGCGGCATCGCCCAGGGCTACCTGGGCCGTCCGGACCTGACGGCCGAGCGGTTCCTGCCGGATCCGCATGGTCCGCCCGGAGCGCGCATGTACCGCTCGGGCGACCGCGCCCGCGTGCGGACCGACGGCCGGTTGGAGTTCCTGGGCCGGCTCGACGGACAGGTGAAGATCCGCGGCTTCCGCATCGAGCTGGGCGAGGTCGAAGCGGTGCTCGGGTCGCACCCCGCGCTGAGGGAGGCGGTCGTCACGGTGCAGGACGTGGCGGGAGACCGCCGGCTCATCGGCTACGTCGTGGGCCGTGAGGCGGTGCCGTCCGCGACGCGGCTGCGGCACTGGATGCTCGAGCGGCTGCCGGAATACATGGTGCCCTCGGCGTTCGTCGCGATGGACGCGATGCCGGTGTCCACCAACGGCAAGGTCGAACGCAAGGCCCTGCCCGCTCCGGACGCGCGCGCCTTCGCGAGCGTCGAAGGCGCCGCTCCGCCGAGGACCCCCACGGAGGAGATCCTCGTGGGCCTCTTCTCGCGGCTGCTCGGCGTGGAGACCGTGGGCATCCGCGACAGCTTCTTCGACCTGGGCGGACATTCGCTCCTGGCCACGCAGTTGGTGTCGCGGCTGCGCGGCGCCTTCGGCGTGGAGCTCCCCCTGCGGGAGCTGTTCCAGGCGGCGACGCCGGAGCACCTGGCCACGCGCCTGGAGGTCTTGAAGCGGGAGCAGGGAGCGCCCGGCATCCCCGCGCTCGCGGTGATGCCACGAGGAGAACGGCTGCCGCTGTCGTTCGCGCAGCAGCGCCTGTGGTTCCTCGACCGGCTGGAGCCCGGCAGCGCGAACTACACCCTCTCCCAGGCTACGCGGCTGAAGGGGCCGCTCGACGTGGACGCGCTGGAGTGGAGCCTGTCGGAGGTGGTGCGCCGCCATGAGAGCCTGCGCACCACGTTCGCGATGGAGGAAGGGATGCCCCACCAGGTCATCTCCGGGCACCTCCCGTCCATCCTCGAACGCGTGCGCCTGGAGGGGACGCATGAGGAGCGCGAGCAGGCGGCCCTGAGCCGGTGCGCGGAGGAGGTGCGCCGGCCGTTCGACCTGTCGCGCGGGCCGCTCCTCCGGGCGGTGCTGATGGAGTGCGCCGCGGACGAGCACGTCCTGATGATGACGATGCACCACATCATCTCCGACGGCTGGTCCGTGGGCGTGTTCGTGCGGGAGATGGCCACGCTCTACGAGGCCCGCCTTCGCGCTCAGGCCCCGGCGCTCGCGCCGCTGCCCATCCAGTACGCCGACTACGCGCTCTGGCAGCGTCAATGGATGGAGGGCGGAGTCCTGGAGGCGCAACTCGCCTACTGGAAGGCCCGCCTGTCCGGGGCGCCCCGCGCGCTGGAGCTGCCCACGGACCGTCCGCGTCCCCCGGTGCGCACCTCCCAAGGCGCGAGCCACCGCATCCGCTGGTCCGCCGAGCTGTCCGCGCGCGTGCGCAGCGTGAGCCGTGAAGAAGGCGTCACGCCCTTCATGACGCTGCTCGCCGCCTTCCAGTCCCTGCTTGGCCGGTATGCGGGACAGGACGACGTCAGCGTGGGCTCCCCCATCGCGGGGCGCACGCGCGAGGAGACCGAGCCGCTCATCGGCTTCTTCGTCAACACGCTGGTGCTGCGCACGAAGCTGGACGGCGACCCCACGTTCCGTGAGCTGCTGGGACGCGTGCGCGACGTCACGCTGGGCGCCTACGCCCACCAGGACGTGCCGTTCGAGAAGGTGGTCGAGACGCTCCACCCGGAGCGCGACCTCAGCCGCACCCCGCTGTTCCAGGTCCTGTTCGCGCTCCAGAACACGGCGCAGCCGACGCTCGCGCTGCCCGGGCTGGCGGTGGCGCCGCTGGATCCGGACCTGCCCACGGCGCGCTTCGACCTGAGCCTCACGCTCATGGAGGAGGACGGCGCGCTGACCGGGGCCATGGAGTACAACACCCAGTTGTTCGACCGGGCGACGCTCGAGCGGATGGACGCGCACCTGGTGGCGCTGCTCGAAGGCGTGCTCGCGGATCCGGGGCGGCGTCCGTCCTCCGTGGACCTGCTCTCCGAGTCCGAGCGGCGTGACGTCCTCACCGGCTGGAGCACCACGGCGGTGCCCTTCCCCGACGGGCTCGCGCACGAGCGGTTCGCGCAGTGGGCGGCGCGCGCGCCGGACGCGACCGCGCTGGTGTTCCAGGACCAGCGGGTGAGCTACCGCGAGCTGGAGCGGCGGGCGAACCAATTGGCGCACCGGCTGGCCGGCCTGGGCGTGGGCCCCGAGGTCCGCGTCGCGCTGTGCCTGGAGCGCTCGGTGGAGCTGGTGGTGGGCATCCTCGCGGTGCTCAAGGCGGGCGGCGCGTACGTGCCGCTCGACCCGAGCTTCCCGCGCGAGCGTCTGGCGTACATGCTCGAGGACAGCGGGGCCCGGCTGACGCTCACGCAGCCGCACCTGGCGAAGGACCTGACCGCGCTGGGCGTGGCGGTGCACGTGCTCGAACCCGGCGCGCCGCTGACGCAGGGGATGCCGGACACGGCTCCGTCCAGCGCCCTCCACGCGGACACGCTGGCGTACCTCATCTACACGTCGGGTTCGACGGGCCGGCCCAAGGGCACGCTGCTCACGCATCGCGGCCTGCGCAACACGGCGCTCGCGGCGGTTCAGGCCCATGGCTTCCATCCGGAGAGCCGCGTGCTGCAGTTCGCCCCCATCGGGTTCGACGCGTCCGTGTGCGAGGTCTTCGCCACGCTGCTCGCGGGAGCGACGCTGGTGCTGGCATCGCGCGAGGCCCTGTTGCCCGGACCTCCGCTCCACGCGGTGCTGAAGGACCAGGGCGTCACGGCGGTCACGCTGACGCCGTCGGTGCTGGCGCAACTGGAGCCGGAGGGCCTGCCCGCCCTCACCACGGTCATCTCCGCCGGCGAGGCCTGCCCGCCCGAGGTGGCCCGGCGCTGGAGCCGTGGCCGGAAGCTGCTCAACGCGTACGGCCCCACGGAGGTGACCATCTGCGCCTCCATCAACGACGCGGTGGTCCCCGAGGCACCCACCATCGGCCGGCCCTTCCCCAACGTGCGGGTGTACGTGGTGGACGCGCGCCTGCGGCCCGTCCCCGTGGGCGTGGCCGGCGAGCTGCTCGTGGGTGGACCGGGCGTGGCCCGCGGCTACGGCGGTCGCGCGGAGCTGACAGCGGAGCGGTTCATCCCGGATCCGTTCGGCCAGGAGCCCGGAGCGCGCCTGTACCGCACGGGCGACGTGGTCCGCTGGCGCGCCAACGGCGAGCTGGAGTACCTGGGCCGCGCCGACGACCAGGTGAAGCTGCGCGGCCTGCGCATCGAGCTGGGCGAGGTGGAGTCCGTGCTGCGCGAGCACCCGGCCGTGAAGGACGCCGCCGCGGTGGTGCGCGAGGACGCCGGGACCCGCCGGCTGGTCGCCTACGTCGTGAGCAGCGGCCAGGACCTCCAGGCCTCGCAACTGCGCGAGCACCTGTCGCGGCGGCTACCGCAGTACATGGTCCCCGCGACCTTCGTGGCGCTGGAGTCCCTGCCCCTGTCGTCGAGCGGCAAGCTGGACCGCAAGGCGCTGCCCGCCCCCGACGTGGGGCAACTGGGAACGGCGACCCCGTACGAGGCGCCGCGCAACGACATCGAGCGGACCGTCGCTGGCATCTGGCAGGAGGTCCTCAACGTGCCGCGCGTGGGCCTGCACGACGGGTTCTTCGACCTGGGCGGCAACTCCCTGTCGCTGGTGCAGATCCACAGCAAGCTCCAGGGCGCGCTGGGCATGCAGCTTCCCCTGGTGGAGCTGTTCCAGCACCAGAGCGTGGCCGCGCTCGCGGCCCACCTGCGCCGCGCCACGGAGGCCGCGCCCCCCGCCACGGAGACCGCCGCCGCGGACGAGGAGCGCTTCGACACGCGACGCGCCCTGCTCTCACGGCAACAGGCCCGCCGCCGAGGCCGCGCCGACCCCGCCGAGTCCGACCTGGACGGCGACCCCGAGGATTCCCATGAGTGACACTTCCGAGCGCTCCGCATCCCGTCCGGAAGGCGTGGCGATCATCGCCATGGCCGGACGGTTCCCCCAGGCTTCGACGCTCGAGCAGTTCTGGGACAACCTGCGCCGCGGCGTGGAGGCGCGCACGGAGTTCACCGACGCGCAGATGATCGCGGACGGCGCGGACCCGGCCCGCATCCAGCAGCCCGGCTACGTGCGCGCGGGCTTCGTGCTGGACGACGTGGACCGCTTCGACGCGGGCTTCTTCGACTTCAGCCCGCGCGACGCGGAGGTGCTGGACCCGCAGCACCGCGTCTTCCTGGAGGTCTGCTGGGAGGCGCTGGAGCGCGCGGGCTACGCGACCCGTGCGTTCCGCGGGCTCGTCTCCGTCTTCGGCGGCGCGGGGCCGTCGTCGTACATGTACAGCAACCTGCTGTCCCGCCCGGACGTCCTCCAGGCGATGGGCACGTTCCAGGTCACGCTGAGCAACGACAAGGACTTCCTGCCGCCGCGCGTCTCCCACAAGCTGGGGCTGCGCGGCGCGAGCATCGCGGTGCAGACGGCGTGTTCGTCCTCGCTGGTCGCGGTCCACCTCGCGTGCCAGAGCCTGCTCACGGGTGAATCCGACGTCGCCCTGGCCGGCGGCGTGTCCATCGCCACGCCCCAGCGCACCGGCTACCCCTACCAGGAGGGCGGCGTCGTCTCGCCGGACGGGCACTGCCGGACCTTCGACGCGCGGGCCGCGGGCACCGTGCGCGGCTCGGGCGCGGGCGTCGTCGTGCTCAAGCGCGTGGCGGACGCGCTGGCGGACGGCGACACCATCCTCGCCATCATCCGAGGCTCCGCCATCAACAACGACGGCGAGGCGCGGCTGGGCTACACCGCCCCCAGCGTCGAGGGACAATCCGCCGTCATCGCCGAGGCCCTGGGCCTGGCGGACGTGCCGGCGGAGACGGTGACCTACGTGGAGGCGCACGGGACGGCCACGCCCCTGGGCGATCCCATCGAGGTCACGGCGCTCGCCAAGGCCTTCCGCTCCCGCCTCAAGCCCGGCGCGACGGCGCGGTGCGCGCTCGGCTCCGTGAAGACCAATATCGGGCACCTGGACGCCGCCGCGGGCATCGCCGGCCTCATCAAGACGGTGCTCGCCCTCCAGCACCGCGAGCTGCCGCCCAGCCTCCACACCGAGACGCCCAACCCCCGGCTCGACCTGGCCAACAGCCCGTTCTTCATCAACGGGACGCTGCGCCCGTGGACGTCGGACGGCGCGCCCCTGCGCGCGGGCGTGAGCTCGTTCGGCATCGGCGGGACGAACGCGCACGTCATCCTCGAAGAGGCGCCTCCCCGGGAACCGGCGAAGGCGCCCGGCCGGCCCTGGCAGTTGCTGCCCCTGTCCGCGCGCACCGCTCCGGCCCTGGAGGCCGCCACGCACAACCTCCGGGCCTGGCTGGAGCAGCACCCGGAAGCGGAGCTGGCCCAGGTGGCCCACACGCTCCAGGTGGGGCGCCAGCGGTTCGAGCACCGCCGCGTGCTGCTCTGCCGCGACACGAACGACGCGCTCACCGTGCTCGGCGCGCAGGCACCGGACGGCGCGCAGCGCCTGCGCACGGAGGTCCAGGAGGCCTCCACGCGCCCCGTCGTGTTCCTGTTCCCCGGTCAGGGCAGCCAGTACGTGGGCATGGGCCGGGAGCTCCACGCCTCCGAGCCGGTCTTCCGCAAGCACGTGGACGACTGCTGCAATCGCCTGAAGCCCCTGCTCGGCTTCGACCTGCGCGAGGTGCTGTTCCCGCCACCGGACGCGGACGTCGCGGCGGCGGAGGCGCGGCTCACCCGGACCGAGGTGACCCAACCCGCGCTCTTCGTCATCGAATACGCGCTGGCGAAGCTCTGGGGTGCGTTGGGCGTGACGCCCCAGGGCATGCTCGGCCACAGCGTGGGCGAGTACGTCGCCGCGTGCCTCGCGGGGGTGCTGTCGCTGGATGACGCGCTCGCGCTGGTCGCGGCGCGCGGTCAACTGATGCAGTCGCTTCCGGAGGGCGCGATGGTGTCCGTCGCGCTGCCGGAGGCCGAGCTGCGGCCCCTGCTGGGCCCGGCGCTCTTCATCGCCGCGGTCAACGCGCCCGCGCTCTGCGTGGCCTCGGGGCCCACGGAGATGGTGGAGGCGCTGGAGGCGGTGCTCACCCGGCGCAAGGTCGCCTTCCGCCGGCTGCACACGTCGCACGCGTTCCACTCGGCGATGATGGATCCCATCCTCGACGCGTTCGCCGCGAAGGTGCGCGGCGTGAAGCTGTCACGGCCGCGCCGGCCCTTCGTCTCGAACCTCACCGGCACCTGGATCACCGAGAAGGAGGCCACGGATCCGGGCTACTGGGTGGAGCACCTGCGCCAGGGCGTGCGCTTCTCGGACGGCGTGCAGCGGCTGATCGAGGATCCCTCGAACGTGTTCCTGGAGGTCGGCCCGGGCACCACGCTCGGCGCGCTGGTGCGGCAGGCGGCACGGGCACCGGGGCAGCCGCAGCCCACGCTGATGTCCACCCTGCGCCATCCGCGCGAGACGGTCTCCGACCGGGAGCGCTTCCTGGAGACCGTGGGCCGGCTGTGGCTCGCCGGAGCCGCGTTGGAGCTGAATGGCCTCCAGCCCGCGGAGCACCGCCGCCGGCTCCCCCTGGCCACCTACCCCTTCCAGCGGGAGCGCTACTGGATCGACGCGCGTCCCGCCAGCGCACCGCAGCTCGCGCGCGCTGGCTCCCCGGGGCTCGCGCGCAAGGAAGGCGCGCTGTCCGACTGGTTCTATGTCCCGGGCTGGAAGCAGACGGCCCCGCCTGTTCCCCGCACGTCCACCGCGCGCTGGCTGGTGTTCCTCGACGCCACCCTGGGGCCCGCGCTCGCGAATCACCTGGAGACCGCGGGCGAGGACGTCGTCCGGGTCGCCACGGCGGACGCCTTCAGTCGCCAGGGCCCCCGGCACTTCACCTTGCCGCCCGGGCAGCCGGAGGCCTACGCACGGCTGCTCGCGGACCTGGACTCCGAAGGCTGGACGCCCGAACGGATCCTCCATCTGGGGAACGTGCGCGCGGAGAGCCCGGCCCTGGACGAAGCGGTGCGCGGGTTCCACGACCTGCTCCACCTGACGCAGGCCTTGCACGCGAGGGGGACGGCGGACGCCGTCGAGCTGAGCGTCCTCACCTCGGGAGCCCAGGACGTCACCGGCGAGGAGTCCCTCCAGCCCGAGAGCGCGCTCCTGGTGGGAGCATGCCGCGTCCTGCCGCAGGAGCACCTCCCGGCGCTGCGCGTGCGCGCCATCGACCTCAACCCCGCCGAGCTGGGGAACGCACGGCTCGCGAAGCACCTGGCCCAGGAGCTGCGGGCGGAGGCCACCGAGCCGGTCATCGCGTACCGGAGCGGCCGCCGCTGGACGGAGACGTACGAGCGCGCGCGTCCGCCCGAGCCGGGCACGGGCCTGCTGCGCGAGCGGGGCGTGTACCTCCTCACGGGCGGCCTCGGGCGCATCGGCATGGCCTTGGCCGAGGAACTCGCCACCTCGTTCCAGGCCCGGCTGGTGCTCGTGGGCAGGTCCGCGTTTCCCGCGCGCGAGGAGTGGGACGCCTGGCTCGGAGCACACGCCCCGGAGGACGCCACGTCCCAGCGCATCCGCCACCTGCGCGAGCTGGAGCGACGCGGCGGCGAGGTGCTGGTGATCCGCGCGGATGTCGGAAACGCGGAGGACATGGCGCGGGTGCTCGAACGGACCGAGGCCCGCTTCGGCGCGCTCCACGGCGTCATCCACTCGGCGGGCAGCCTGGGCGCCAGCGCGCACGTGCCCACGCTCGAAGCCAACGAGGCGCGGCACGCGGAGCAGTTCGAGGCGAAGGTGCGAGGCACGCGGATCCTGGAGCAGGCCCTGCGAGGCCGGCCGCTGGACTTCGTGCTGTTGCAGTCGTCGCTGGCGGCGGTGCTGGGCGGCATCGGGTTCGCGGCCTACGCGGCGGCCAACCTGTTCCTGGACGCCTTCGCCGCGCGCCAGGCACGGAGCGACGACACGCCCTGGTTCAGCGTGGACTGGGACGGCTGGAGTGAGGAGGACGCGCTCGAACCTGAGCGGATGGCGCTCACCCTGGCGGAAGGAGTCGCCGCGTTCCGCCGCGTGCTGGCGGGAGACGTCCGTCGCTGGGCCGTGTCGACGGGGGACCTCGCCGCGCGCAGGGCCACGTGGACCCAACCGGCGGCCGCGAAGCGAGAGCTGACGGGCGCCGCATCGCACGCGCGGCCGGAGCTGCCCACCGGCTACGTGGCGCCCCGCGACGCGCTGGAGAAGGAGCTGGCGGAGGTGTGGCAGGAGCTCCTCGGCGTGACGCCGGTGGGCATCCACGACAGCTTCTTCGAGCTCGGCGGTCACTCGCTCCTGGGCACGCAGTTGCTGTCGCGGCTGCGAGAGACCTACCGGGTCGAGCTGCCCATCCGCACGCTGTTCGAAACGCCCACGGTGGCGGGGCTCGCCCAGGCCATCACCGCGAGCCGAGGCTCAAGCGAACACGCCACGCCGGCCGAGGCGGCCCTGTCCCCCGTCGCGGCCACCGGACCGACAAGGGCCCCGCTGTCCTTCGCCCAGCAGCGCCTCTGGTTCTGGGAGCGCCTGGAGCCGGGCACGTCGGTCTACTCCATCCACACCGCGCTTCAGTGCGACGGAGACCTGGACGTGGGTGCGCTGGTGCGCAGCCTCCAGGCGCTGGTGGCCCGCCATGAATCCCTCCGGACCACGTTCGTGGAGGACGGCGATCAGGTCTTCCAGGTCATCGCGCCCCGGCTGGACCTGGAGGTGCCCATCACCGACCTGCGCGACCTCCCGGAGCCCGCGCGGGCCGGGGAAGCCCGCCGCGTCGCCGAAGCGGAAGGGCACCGCCCCTTCGACCTGGAGCGCGGGCCGCTCATCCGCGCCGGGCTCATCAAGCTCGGCGCGCGAGAGCACGTCGTCACCCTGACCGTGCATCACAGCGTGTTCGACGCCTGGTCGCTGGGCCTCGTCATCGGAGAGCTGGCGGAGTTCTACGCGGCCTTCGCGGAGGGCCGGCGGCCCCGCTTGCCGGAGCTGACCCGGAGCTACGCGGACTTCGCGCGCTGGCAGCGGGAGCGGCTCCAGGGTGAGGTGCTGGAGGCGGAGCTGACGCACTGGCGCTCCCAGTTGGCCGGAGCCCCTCCGGCGCTGGAGCTGCCCACGGACCGTCCCCGCCCGGCGACGCCGTCCTACGACGGCGCGAGCCAGCCGCTGGACCTGCCCCGCGAGCTCACGGACGGCTTGAAGGAGCTGGGCCGGCGCGAAGGCGCCACGCTGTTCATGGTGCTGCTCGCGGGCTTCCAGGCGGTCCTCGCCCGGCACTCGGGCCAGGACGACGTCGTGGTGGGGACGCCCATCGCGGGACGCAACCGCAAGGAGCTCGAAGGCACCGTCGGCTTCTTCATCAACACGCTCGCGCTGCGCACGCGCCTGTCGGGCAACCCCACGTTCCGTGAACTCGTGGGCCGCGTGCGCGAGGTGACGCTCGCCGCGTACGCGCACCAGGACATCCCCTTCGACAAGCTGGTGGAGGCGCTGGCGCCCCCGCGCGACCGCAGCCGGTCGCCCCTGTTCCAGGTCCTGCTCATCCTGCAGAACGCGCCGGTGCCCGAGCTGGCCCTGCCCGGAGGCCTGACGCTGCGCCCGCTCGCGGGAGCGGAGGAGGCGGCCCGCTTCGACCTCAGCCTGTCCTTCATGGAGACCCCCAGCGGCCTGCGGGGCACGCTGCGCTACGCGACGGCGCTGTTCGACGCCGCCACCGCGCACCGCCTGCTGGCGCACCTGCGCGCGTTCCTGGAGGCCGTGGTCGCCAGGCCCGACCAGCGCGTGGACGGAGTCCCCCTGCTGTCCACGGCCGAGCGCCGCGAGCTCCAGCGCCTGGAGTCGGGCGTGCGCGAGCCCCCCTCGCCCCGGTCCATCCTCGAGCGCTTCCACGGCCAGGTGGAGCGCGCACCGGCGTCGCCCGCCGCCATCATGGGCGCACGCACCGTGGGCTACGCGGAGCTCGCGCGCGACGCCCGGCGCATGGCCGCCGAGCTGGCGCGGCTCGGAGTCCGTCGCGGGACGCCGGTCGCCGTCTTCCTCCCCCGCTCGCCCGAGCTGCTCTCCACCTTGCTGGGCGTGTTCGAAGCGGGCGGCGCCTACGTGCCGCTCGACCCGGGCTATCCGCCGGAGCGCATCGCGTACATGCTCGACGACGCGCGCCCCAGGGTCGTCGTCACGGACGGGCCCCGGCGCGAGCAGCTCCCGGAGGCGTGGCGGCGCCACGCGGTGCTCATCGAAGGCATCGCCAGCGCGTCCACCGAAGGCTTCCAGCCGGTCGCCGTCCAGGGCGATGACGTCTCGCACCTGGTCTACACGTCCGGCTCCACGGGCAGGCCCAAGGGGATCATCTGCCACCACGCCGGCATCCTGAACTACGTGGGCTATCTGGAGCGCACGTACCAGCCGGGCCCGGGGGATGTCGCCCTGCAGCTCGCCTCGGCCTCGTTCGACGCCTCGCTGCGCGACATGCTGGCGCCGGTCCTGATGGGCGTCCCCGTCGTCTTCGCCGAGGGCGAGCGCGGGCGAGACCCGGAGGAGCTGCTCGCCACCATCGAGCACCACCGCGTGACGCTGCTGCCCAGCGTGGTGCCCAGCCTGCTTCGCCTGCTGCTGGCGGCGGCGGACACGCGCCCGCGCGACCTGCGCACGGTGCGGGTCATCCTGTGCAGCGGTGAGCGGCTCCTGGCCACGGACGTCGAGCGGGCGCGCGCGGTGTTCGGCCCGGGCGTGGGCATCGTCAACCAGTACGGCCCCACCGAGTGCACGCTGACGAGCACATTCCACCGGGCCACGCCCCAGGGCGTCCTGGGCGTGGTGCCCGCGGGGCGGCCCATCGACAACGCGGAGGTGCTGCTGCTCGACGAGTCGGGCGAGCGCGTGCCCACCGGCGTCGTCGGCCACATCCACATCGGCGGCAAGGGCGTGACGCACGGGTTCCTCGGCAGGCCGGACCTCACCGCGGAGCGCTTCGTCCCCCACCCCGGCCCGGACCGGTTCGGCGCGCGGCTCTACGCCACGGGCGACTACGGGCGCTGGCGCGCGGACGGCACGCTGGAGTTCGTCGGACGGCGTGACGACCAGGTGAAGGTGCGCGGCAACCGCGTGGAGCTGGGTGAGATCGAATCCACGCTCACGCGGCACCCCGGCGTGCGCGCGGCCGTGGTCCTCGCCATTCCCGAACAGGACGGCGGAGCAAGGCTCGTGGCCTGCGTCGTCCCCGGCGACACGGGCGCGCCCGGCGACAGCGACCTGACCGCGTTCCTCGCGGCCCGGCTGCCGGAGCCCATGCTCCCGTCCGCCTTCATCACCGTGGACGCCCTGCCCCGCACGCCCAACGGCAAGGTGGACCGCGCGGCGCTCATGCCCGCGGCGACGGCGGCCCGGCGGCGCGGAGGTGCCGGCGGCGACCAGCCCGTCGTGGCGCCGAGGACACCGACCCAGGAGATCCTCGCCGGACTCTTCGCGCGGCTCCTGTCGGTGGAGCGAGTGAGCGTCCAGGACAGCTTCTTCGACCTGGGCGGACACTCGCTGCTCGCGACCCAGGCCGTGTCGCGCATCCGCGCGGCCCTGGGCGTGGAGCTGCCCCTGCGCGAGCTGTTCGCGCACCCCACCGTGGAGGCCCTGGCCGAGCGCATCGACGAGCGCCTCCAGCGCCTGGGCGCGGGCGTGGACCGGCCGGCCATCGTCCCCGTCCCGCGCGAACAGGCGCTGCCGCTGTCCTTCGCGCAGAAGCGCCTCTGGGTGGTGGACCGGATGCGGCCCGGCAACGCGGCCTACAACATCTCCGGCGCCATCCGGGTGCATGGCGAGCTCGACGCGGGCGTGCTCGAGCGCTGCATCGCGGAGATCGTCCGCCGGCACGAGAGCCTGCGCACGACCTTCGAGCTGGTGGACGGTGAGCCGGTGCAGCACATCGCCGCGGACCTGGACGTCCCGCTGGCGCGCGTGGACCTGTCGGACGTGCCCCAGCCGGAGCGCGACGAGGTGGTCCTCCGCTACGTGAGCGACGAGGCGGGAGGCTCCTTCGACCTGGCCCGCGGGCCGCTCGTGCGCGTGTCGCTGCTGCGCATGTCCGCGCGGGAGCACGTGCTCGTCTTCGTGATGCACCACATCATCTCCGACGGGTGGTCGCGGGGCATCCTCGTCCGGGACCTGATGGCGCTCTACGTCGCCTTCGTCGCGGATCAACCCTCGCCCCTGCCGAAGCCGGCGCTCCAGTACGCGGACTTCGCCACCTGGCAGCGCGGCTGGCTGAAGGGCGACGTGCTGGAGGCGCAGCTCGACTACTGGCGGCGGCAGCTCGCGGACGTCCCGCCGGTGCTGGCGCTGCCCACCGACCGGCCCCGCCCGCTGACGCAGAGCCTGCGGGGCGCCCACCACCGCGCCACGCTGCCGCCTGCGCTCGTCGAGGCGCTGAAGGGCCTCAGCCGCGCGGAGGGCGCCACGCTGTTCATGACCCTCATGGCCGGCTTCCAGGCCCTGCTCGCGCGCTACACGGGCCAGGAGGACCTGACCGTGGGCACCGACGTGGCCGGCCGCAACCACGCGGACATGGAAGGCCTCATCGGCTTCTTCGTGAACCAGTTGGTGATCCGCGGACGGCTGGGCGGAGACCCGGCCTTCCGCGAGCTCATCCGCCGCGTGCGTGAGGCCTCGCTGGAGGCCTACGCGCACCAGGACCTGCCGTTCGAGGAGCTCGTCCGCGCGCTCAACCCGGAGCGCAGCCTGGGGCACACGCCGCTGTTCCAGGTGAAGCTGGCGCTCCAGAACCAGCCGCTCACGGAGCTCAGGCTGCCCGGCCTGACGTTGAGCGGCGTGGCTTTCGAGAACGACTCCTCCAAGTTCGACCTCACCCTGGTGCTGGAGGAGTTCCAGGGCAGCCTCGTCGGCGTGTGGGAGTACAGCACGGACCTCTTCGACGCGGCGACGATCGCCCGCATGGCCCAGGCCTACCAGCGCGTGCTGGAGGCGGCGGTCTCCGCGCCGGACATGAAGCTGGCCGCCCTGCCCGTGCTCGCGGACGCGGAGCGCCACCAATTGCTCGTCGAATGGAACGCCACGGACGCGGAGCTGCCCGCGGACCTGCGCGTGCACGCCCTCTTCGAAGCACAGGCGCGCCGCACGCCGCACGCGCTGGCGGTGTCCTTCCAGGGGCAGGCGTTGACGTACGCGGAGCTCGACCGGCGTTCCAACCAGCTCGCGCGCCACCTGCGCGGGCTGGGCGTCGGCTCCGAGGTGCGCGTCGGCGTCTGCATGGAGCGAGCGCTGGAGCTGGTGGTGGCGCTGCTCGGCGTGCTGAAGGCCGGAGGCGGCTTCGTCCCGCTCGACCCCGGCTATCCCACCGAGCGGCTCTCCCTGTTGCTCCAGGAGTCGGCGGTCTCCGTCCTCCTCACGCAGGCCGCGGTGCTCGACGAGCTCCCCCTGCGCTCCGAGCTGCCGGTGTGTCTGGACACGGAGTGGGCGGGCATCGCGCGCCACCCGAACACGCCGCTGGACGTCGCGGTGGCCCCCGGCGCGCTGGCCTACGTCATCTTCACCTCGGGCTCCACGGGGAAGCCCAAGGGCGTCCTGCTCACCCACCAGGGCCTGTGCAACACGGCCCTGGCCCAGGCGGCCACGTTCGACATCACGTCCGGCAGCCGGGTGCTCCAGGCCGCGGCGCTCGGCTTCGACGCCTCCGTCTCCGAGGTCTTCGCCACGCTCGTGGGCGGCGGGTGCATCCACCTGGCCCCGCGCGACGCGCTGATGCCGGGAGCACCGCTGCGCAACCTGCTCCAGCGCGAGGGCATCACCACCGTGACGCTCACGCCGCCGGTGCTGGCGCAGTTGGATCCGGCCGGACTGGACACGCTGCGGGTGGTCATCTCCGCGGGCGATGCGTGCACGCCGGAGATCGCCGCGCGGTGGAAGCCGGGCCGGCGCCTGCTCAACGCCTACGGCCCCACCGAAGTGACGGTGTGCGCGAGCATCAGCCCGGACGTGAACGCCGAGCGGCCGAGCATCGGCCGTCCGCTGCCGAACGTGCGGCTGTACGTGCTCGACGCCCGCCTCCACCCCGTCCCCCGGGGCAGCACGGGCGAGCTGTACGTCGGCGGCACGGGGCTGGCGCGCGGCTACCTGGAGCGGCCGGACCTCACGGCGGAGCGCTTCGTCCCGTCCCCCTTCGCGACCACGCCCGGAGCGCGGCTGTACCGCACGGGAGACCTCGTGCGGGTGCTCGCGTCCGGGGAGCTGGAGTTCGTGGGACGCGCGGATGATCAGGTGAAGGTCCGCGGCTTCCGCGTCGAACCCAGGGAGATCGAAGCCGTGCTCGCCCAGGCCCCCGGCGTGGACGAGGCCTGCGTCGTCGCCCGTCCGGATCCATCGGGAGGCAAGCGGCTGGTGGCCTACTTCGTCGCGCGAGACGAAGGCTCGACCGCCATCGACCCGCTGCGCGCGTTCATGAAGGGCCGGCTCCCGGACTACATGGTGCCGTCCGCGTGGGTGCCCCTCGCCGCGCTGCCGCTCACGCCGCACGGCAAGCTGGACGTCAAGGCGCTCCCGGAGCCCGAAGCGGTCAGCGGAAACCAGGGGACGCG
Organism: Corallococcus sp. AS-1-6; assembly: GCF_020037015.1. Lineage (GTDB taxonomy): Bacteria > Myxococcota > Myxococcia > Myxococcales > Myxococcaceae > Corallococcus. The sequence continues at coordinate 230,965 of NZ_JAIQDE010000014.1, forward strand.
CCAGCGCACCCCGCCCCGCACTCCGACCGAGGAGCTCATCGCGGGCGTGTGGAGCGACGTCCTCCAGGGCGCCCCGCTGGGCGTGGACGACGACTTCTTCGAGCTGGGCGGCCACTCCCTCATGGCCACCCAGGCGGCCACGCGCATGAGCGGCATCTTCGGCCTGGAGCTGTCGCTGACGGACTTCTTCGCGAAGCCGACCATCGCCACCCTCGCCGCGCACATCGATTCACTCCGGGGCACGGCCGGGCCGAGCCTCCCGCCCATCACGCCCACGCCCGCGTGCGAGCTGCTGCCCCTGTCGACGCGGCAGCAGGTGTACTGGTCGGATCCGGCGAAGGGCCCGGAGGACCTCGCGCACTCCACCCCGGCGGTGTTCCGGCTGGAAGGTCCGCTCGACGCCGCCGCCTTGAGCGAGGCGCTCGACGAGCTCATCCGGCGCCACGAAATCCTCCGGACGTCCTTCCCCCGCATCGACGGCATCCCCATGCAGCGCATCGCGCCGCACGGAGAGGCACGGCTCCAGGTCACCGACCTGGGCGAGCTGCCGGCACCAGCCCGCGAGGCCGAGGCATCGCGGAGGATCGACGAGGAGCTGCGCCAGCCGTTCGACGTGGAGCGGGGCCCCGTGTTCCGGGCCCGGCTCTACCGGCTGGAGGCGGAGCAGCACCTGCTCCTCATCAACCAGCACCACGCCATCACGGACTACGTGTCCACGGGCCTGCTCCTCGGGGAGCTGGCGGAGCTCTACGCCACGCACCGTCAGGGCCTGCCCTCACGGCTCCCCGAGCCCGCGTTGCAGTACCGGGACTTCACCCGCTGGGAACACGCCTGGCTCCAGGACGAAGCCCTGGAGTCCCTGCGCGCGTACTGGAGCCGCAAGCTCGCGGGGCCGATCCCCGCACTGGCGCTCCCCTACCGTCCGGCACGCACGGGTGACGAAGCACGAGGGAGCGCCGCCCATCCCTTCCAGCTCACGCCCGAGCAGGCCAGGTCCCTGCGCGCGCTCTGCCGGCGGGAAGGCGTCACGCCGTTCGTGCTGTTGCTCGCCGCCTTCCAGGTGCTGCTCGCGCGGGACGCGGATCAGGAGGACGTCTGCGTCGGCTTCTCGCACGCGAACCGCCCGCGTCCGGAGCTGGAGAAGCTGCCGGGCATGTTCGCGGGCTACCTGGTGGTCCGCACGGACCTGACGGGAGACCCCGGCTTCGTGGACGTCCTGCGCCGGGTCCGGGGCACGTACCTGGAGGCGTTCCAGCACCAGGGCCTCCCGCACGTCGAACTGGCGGCGAGGATGCCACCGCCGTGGCAGGTCGGCTTCTCCTTCACCGCCGTGGAGCAGCACCGCCCGGCCCCCGTGGCGGACCTGACCGTCTCCGTGGTCCCGCTCCAGCGCGAGCAGTCCCTGACGGACCTGAAGCTCAACGTCGTCGAGGACGCGGCGGGCCTGGGAGGCACGTTCGAATACAGGGCCCACCTGTTCGACCCCGAGCGCATCGCGGCCATGGCGGAGGACTTCCAGACGCTGATCGACGCCATCACGCAGGCGCCCACGCGGCGCATGAGCGAGCTTCCGCGGCGAGGACCAGCCCCGGCGCTCGCCCTGCCCGGAGACGACACGCCGTAAGGGGGTGCGGCAGGCGGAGTCCCAGGGAGAGCACGGCCAGCCGAACGCCCTTGCTCTCCATGGGCCGGTGCCGCACTTCCTCCATCCAGGGGGGATGCGCCATCGTTCCGCATGCCACCGACAGCTTCCGGAACCCCCTATCTGTTCTTCACGGGTAAGGGCGGAGTGGGCAAGACCTCGCTCGCCTGCGCGACGGCCATCCGGCTGGCGGACGCGGGCAGGCGCGTGCTGCTCGTCAGCACGGATCCGGCCTCCAATCTCGACGAGATGCTGGGAGTCGAGCTGTCGCGCCAGCCCAGGGACGTTCCCGGAGTCCCGGGCCTGATGGCGCTCAACATCGATCCCGAAGCCGCCGCTGACGCCTACCGGGAGCGGGTCCTCGAGCCCTTCCTCGGGCACGCCCCCGAGACGGAGGTGAAGAAGATCCGGGAGGAGCTGTCCGGCGCCTGCACCACGGAGATCGCCGCGTTCGACGAGTTCGCCGGGCTCCTCGAAGCCACGTGGCGCCAGCAGTTCGATCACGTCGTGTTCGACACGGCCCCCACGGGCCACACCCTGCGCCTGCTCAGCCTGCCCCGGGCCTGGACCGACTTCCTCGACAGCAACACCCGCGGCGCCTCCTGCCTCGGGCCCCACTCAGGGCTCACGATGCGGAGGGAGCGCTTCTCCACGGCCCTCGCCGCCCTCGCCGCTCCCCAGCTCACGACCGTCGTGCTCGTCACGCGGCCGGAGCGCGCGGCGCTTCAGGAGGCGGAGCGGACCGCGGCCGAGCTGCGCGCCTTGGGACTGGTCCACCAGCGCCTGGTCATCAACGGCGTCTTCCGGCCCACTGCCTCGTCGGATCCGATCGCCCTGGCCATCCGGGAGCGGGAGCAAGCCGCGCTCGCGCGCATGCCGCCAGCGCTCCGCTCACTGCCGGCCGAGCAGGTGCCGCTGCGGGCCTTCAACATGCTCGGCATCGAGCACCTCCGCGCCCTGCTCGACGATTCCCTCCAGCCTCCTCCGGCGCCCGGGCTCACGGCGACCCCGCCCCACCCCACGGCCTCGCTCTCGGGGCTCATCGACGAACTCGCCGCGCCCGGCCATGGGTTCATCCTCGTCATGGGCAAGGGCGGCGTCGGGAAGACCACGCTCGCCTGCGCTATCGCCGCGGAGCTCGCCACGCGAGGCCACTCCGTCCACCTGAGCACCACGGATCCGGCCGCGCATGTCGCCTCGACGCTCGAAGGCTCTCTTCCGAACCTCCAGGTGAGCCGGATCGACCCCCGCGCCGAGACCCAGGCGTATATCGAGAAGACGCTGCGCCGCAGGGAGGCGGAGCTCGACGACGAGGGCCGCGCCCTGCTGCTGGAGGACCTGGCCTCCCCCTGCACCGAGGAGGTCGCCGTGTTCCACGCGTTCTCCCATCTCGTCTCCGAGGCGCGCACCTCGTTCGTGGTGCTCGACACGGCCCCGACGGGCCACACGCTCCTCCTGCTGGACGCCACCGGGGCCTACCACCGGCAACTGACGCGCAACCTGCCGCCAGAGCACCTGAAGCTCCTCACCCCGCTGATGCGCATGCGCGACCCGGCCTACACCCGCGTCCTCCTGGTCGCGCTCCCCGAGACAACGCCCGTGTCGGAGGCCGCGCACCTGCAAGAGGATCTCCGCCGCGCGGGCATCGAGCCGTGGGCGTGGATCATCAACAACAGCCTGCTCGCCACCGGCAGCCAGGACGCGCTCCTGCGCGAGCGGATGCGAGCCGAGGCCGAGCAGGTGGCTCGGGTCGTGCGCGACCATGCCCGACGTGTCGCGCTCGTCCCGTGGATGGCCCGGGAGCCTGTCGGGCTGGAGCGGCTCCACGCCCTGGCAGCCCATCAAGCCCGGGGTGAGTCCCAGCCCCAGCCAGGGGGATGACTCAAACGCTCCGGGCTCCATCCGCCCGGCGCGCCCAGCCCTCGTGCTCCAGAAACGCCATGACGCGGGCGCGCACGTCATCGCGAATCTCGCGCACGCGCTCCACCGGCTTGCCCTTGGGGTCTTCCAGCGGCCAGTCAGCCCGCTTCAACCCCGGCACGTACGGGCAGGCGTCGCCGCACCCCATGGTGATGAGCCACTGAGCGCCCTGCGCCAGCTCGCCCGTGAGGCGCTGGGGCCGGGCGCCCGACAGGTCGACGCCCACCTCGGCCATGGCGGCCTGCACCTCGGGATGAACGCGCTCACCGGGCTGGGTCCCGGCGGAGACCGCACGCGCCCTGGCCGGGTCCACCAGGGCGTTGAAGAAGGCCGCAGCCATCTGCGAGCGGCCGGCGTTGTGGACACAGGCGAAGATGACCGTGTTCATCGCGAGGACCCCGAGGGAGGAGGCGAGGTGTTGTCGAAGCGGCGGGGCAGCACGGCGTCACGGGCCTCGGGGAAGAGCCGCCGCCTGAGCCACAGCGACAGGTAGACGAGCGCGATGAGGGCGGGCACCTCGATGAGCGGTCCGACCACCCCCGCCAGAGCCTCCCCCGAGGCCATGCCGAACACGCCCACCGCCACCGCGATGGCCAGCTCGAAGTTGTTGCCGGCCGCGGTGAAGGACAGTGACGCCGTCTCCTCGTAGGTGAAGCCCAGCCGGCGCGAGAGCATGAAGGCGCTGGTGAACATGACGGCGAAGTAGACGACCAGCGGGATGCTGATGCGCACCACGTCCAGCGGCAGGCGGGTGATCTTCTCGCCCTGCATCGCGAACATCAGGACGATGGTGTAGAGCAGGCCGACGAGCGCGGTGGGGCCCAGGCGCGGCAGGAAGCGCTGCTCGTACCACGCTTCGCCCTTGAGCCGGGTGAGGCCGATGCGCGTCAGCGCTCCGGCCACCAGGGGCACGCCCAGGAAGATGAGCACGCTCCTGGCGATGCTCCCCATGGACACGTCGAACGCGGTGACATCCGCGCCCAGCCAGCCCGGGATGACCGTGAGGAAGAGCCAGCCCAGCACCGAGTAGAAGAGAATCTGGAAGATGGAGTTGAGGGCCACCAGGACGGCGGCCACCTCGTTGCTGCCGCACGCGAGCATGTTCCAGATGAGGACCATGGCGATGCAGCGCGCCAGCCCGATGAGGACCAGGCCGTTGCGGTAGTGCGGCAGGTCCGGCAGGAAGAGCCAGGCCAGCGCGAACATCAGCACCGGCCCCACCAGCCAGTTGAGCACCAGCGAGAGGGTGAAGAGCTTGCCGCGCGTGCGCAGCCGGCCCAGCTCGCCGTAGCGCACCTTCGCCAGCACCGGGTACATCATCCACAAAAGGCCGATGGCGATGGGCAGCGACACGGTATCCAGCTTCACCGTGTCCAGCCGGGCACCCAGGTCCGGAAAGGCGCGGCCCAGACCGATGCCCAGGCCCATGGCGGCGAAGATCCACACCGGCAGGAACCGGTCGATGACGGAGAGCTTCTTGACGATGCTGGAAGAGGGCGCGGCGGTCATGGGGAACAGGGGCAAAGGGGCAAGAGGTCCGTGAGCTACCGGCAGGCGTTGGGGCCGCGGGTCTTGAGGAGGCGCGCCACGTCCTCGCGGAGCACGTCGTGCCTGGAGAAGGCGGCGACCAGCGCCTTGAGCTGCGCCCTGCACACCTCGTCCATCTGCGGGGCCAGCCGGTAGTAGACCCAGCTCGCGTCACGGCGCGCTTCGACGACGCCAGCGTTCTTGAGCACGGCGAGCTGGCGGGAGGTGTTCGACTGCGTCAGCCCGAGAGCAGACTCGAAGTGGCAGACGCACAGCTCCCCGTGGCTGAGCAGCGCGACGATGCGCAGGCGCGTCTCGTCCCCCAGCGCCTTGAAGAGGCGGGTGGCGGAACGGACCTCCAAGGACGTGATGGCGGCCGACATGACGGCATCACGATATTGGAATGTCGTGATTCCGCAACCCCGGGTGCTGTGACAGTGATGTGTCAGCTCCCGGTTGCCTGGGGCTGAGCCGGGGCAGCCGGCCCTCCATGCGCTCGCCGGCCGATGAACGCCTCGATGGGGCCCGCGGCCTCGCGCGTCTGCTCGGACTGGAGGAAGTGCGTCCGCAGTTGCTCACAGGCCTGCTTGCAGGCCGGATCCTTCAGGACGCCATCGAGCGCGGCGAGCAGGCGATCCGCGGTGAAGTCGCGGGGCGCGATGGTCCGGCCCACCCCGTGGAGCTCGACCAACCGCCCGATGTCCGGCTGATCGAACTGGAGCGGGATGGAGACCATGGGCACGCCGAACGCGATGCACTCCTTCACGCTGTTCGTGCCGGCGTGGTTCACCATCACCGCCGCCTTGCGCAGCAGCCCCAGTTGCGGCGCGACCTTCACGGCGATGACCCCGGGAGGCACGTCGAACATCGACGGCTCCATCGACGAACCCACCGCGATGACGAACTGGAGGTCCGGACGCCGCCCCGCCGCCAGGAAGGCCTCGCGGAGGATGCGCAGGTTGTGCGCGGAAGTCGCCGCGAGCGTCCCGAGCGCGAAGAAGACCAGCGGACGGTCCCCACTCAACCGCTCCCAGGGGAAGTCGGGCTCGCGGCGGTCGCGGTCGATGCACGGCTCGATGTAGCAGTATTCGCCCGGGGCGCTCGGCACGCGGACCTCCGCGAACTCGCGCGGGCACAGCAGCAGCTCCGGAGACAGCGCGCGATCCAGCGCGGGCATGCCCCGGGCCTCCTTCAGCGGATAGCGGTGCTTGCGCGCGAGCGCCAGCAACGAGGGGCGCAGGCGCGGAAAGAACCCGAGCGCCGTGAGGAGCCGCTCGCCCGGCATCGCGCCGCCGCGCCCCGGCCCCCGCTCCGCCCCGGCCTCGCGCGGGATGAGCTCCGGAGGAATCGTCACGTTCATCTGGAGCACCGGGATGCCCAGGCCATGCCCGATGACGGACAGGTGCCGGAGCTTCTCGTCACAGATGAGCAGGTCCGGCCGCAGCGCTCGCAGGGTGTCATCCACCTCCCCGTCCACCATCCGCTGGAGGGCCTGGTTGAAGCGAGCGGCCTGGGTGCGCAGGAACCACAAGAGCCGGGGGCCCTTCAGCCGCGCCGCCGTCGCGCGCAGCTCGCTCAGCTTCCCCTTGGGGAAGACGTCCGCGAACAGGGGCGTGAACTCGAAGCCCTCCGCGCGCACCTCGTCCTCCAGCTCCAGGATGCCCAGGTAGTGCACCCGGTGCCCCCGCCCCTGGAGCGACCGGGCGATTCGCAGGCTGGGATTGACGTGACCCGGCACGGGCAGGGGCGCGAGGACGATGGTGGCCATGGAGCACTTTCGGGCGTGAGAACGCCCAATCCGGTTTATCAGGTGCTTTTATCTTGGAAATATTGTAAAACAAGCCAGCTAGGATCTCCCGTGAGCCACTCCTTGGACATCGCGCCAGTTCAGCCCATCCGCACACCGGCCTGGGACGTCGACGGGGTCCCGGCTCCCAGGGAGCTGCTGGGCATCGTCGGAGGACTCGGGCCCCTGGCCTCCGCGGAGTTCCTGAAGACCATCTACGAGGAGAACCCCTTCGAGCTGGAGCAGGAGGGGCCCGCGTGCATCCTCCTGTCCTACCCGAACGTGCCGGATCGCACGCAGGCCATCCTGCGCGGCGAGGAGACGGCGGTCGTGCGGTGGCTCGAAGGCGTCATGGGCCGGCTGCGGTCGCTCGGCGCCCAGCGCATCGTGATTGCATGTGTCACCATGCATCACTTCCTGGGATACGTCTCCCCCGCGCTGCGTGAGCTCACGGTGTCCCTCGTGGACATGGTGCTCGACGAGGTCATCGCGTCCGGGAAGCGCTGGCTCATCCTCTCCAGCCAGGGCACGCGCACCGCGCGCGTCTTCGAGCGCAACGAGCGCTGGCGCGCGGCGGAGCCGCACCTGCACTGGACCACGCCCGAGGAGCAGGCGGAGCTGCACGAGGTCATCTACCGGCTCAAGAAGCACGGGGACGCCACCGAGGCGACCGCGCTGTGCGAGCGGCTGGTCCGCACCCACGACGTGGACGGCTTCATCGCGGGCTGCACGGAGCTGCACCTCGTCACGCGCCAACTGCGCACGCTGCCTCCGGAGGAGCGGGTGCGGAGCATCGACCCGCTCTTCCTCGTGGCGAACCGCATGCCGGGCCGGCGTCAGCCGGCCTGAGCGCGGCGCCGGCCCTCCGCTCAGTTGAGGAAGGCCTTCCAGGACGACATGAGGAACGTGAGCGCCTGACGCTCGACCTCGCTGAGGTCCGGATGCCAGGTGTCGACGAGGAGGACGGCCCGGAAGCGGTCGGAGTCGTTGCGGACCTCGTGCTCGAAGGAGTCGTCGAACACGATGCAACGGCCCTCCTCCCAGCCGCGCGTCTCGCTGCCGACGCGCATCTCGCAGTCCGGGGGAACGACGAGCCCCAGGTGGCACCGGATGCGGGTGTTGGTGAAGCCGCAGTGGGGCTTCACCTGCGTCCCCGGGGCCATGACGGAGAAGTAGGCCATGCCCGCCACCTCGATGCCCGGCACGTGCGAGAGCGCCCGGGTGGTGTTGGGGCACGACGCCTGGTTCTCCGCGAACCGGTGGCCCGTGTTGAAGAAGTAGAACGTGTCCCACTTGCCGCGGACCGCGAGCATGCGGGACTCGGGGTGGGTGCTCAGGCTGCCGTACTGCTCCAGCAGCTCCGCGCGGATGGAGGGAAAGGCCTGCTCCAGCGCCGCGACGAAGGCGTAGCGCTGCGGGTCGTGCCACGGCTTCGCCTCCAGCCCCGGGCACATCATCACGGGGTTCTGGAGCGGCGCGCCGCGGACCTCCGCCGAGGACAGCCCCTCCACCAGTCGCGCGATCTTCGCGGGCTCGATCTCACGCTGCTGCGCCCAGTTCTTCAGCGCCATCAAACTCGCGGCTCGGGGATCCATTGGCATGGCTTTGTGTCTCCGGAGAGGCGCCATCCTGACTGGTGGCTGGGAGACAAATCAACAAAATCCAACAACACCAACTAAACAAGTTTATCTAGATTATCCGGAACGCTTGCCAGGGGACCGAGTGAACATCGCCAAGCCGCGCGCTTCCCGAACAGGGCCTGGGTGGAGGCTCCGGCTGAAGTACCAATGGGCGGGCCTGCGGGGGGCCTACGCGTGGTTCCGGGCGCGGTACGTCCTGCTCAAGCCGCTGCCCGGCGACATCTACGTCGCGACCGCGGCGAAGGCCGGGACGACGTGGATGCAACAGATTGTCTTTCAATTGCTGCACGAGGGACGCGGCGAGTTCGAACACATCCAGGACGTGTCGCCCTTCCTGGACACGCTGGGGACGAAGCCGGAGGGCCGGGCGCTGCTGGCCGCGCTGCCGTCGCCGCGGATCATCAAGACGCACCAGAACCACGCGCTCTTGAGGCCCCCGGCCAGCAGCCGGATCCTCTACGTCACGCGGGCGGCCTCCGACAGCCTGCTCTCCTACTACCACCAGCAGGTCCTCCGTCAGGGAGGGAGCCAGGACTTCGGGCAGTACCTCCAGGGGGCGCTGCGGCACAACGGCTGGTCATCGCATCTGCGGTCGTGGTGGCCGCACCGCCAGGACCCGAACGTCCTGCACGTGCGCTACGCGGACCTGGTCGCGAACCGGGAGCGAGAGTGCCGGCGCATCGCTACGTTCCTGGGCCTGCGGCTGGAGGACGCGTGGCTTCCAAGCATCCTGGAGAAGACGAGCTTCGACTACATGAAGCGGAACACCCACCGCTTCGACCCGCTCCGGGGCAGGCCGGAGCGTGGCAGCTTCATCCGCGAGGGGAAGGTGGGCAGCGGTCAGGGCGCGCTCGACCCGGAGCACCAGGCCCTGCTGGAGCAGGCGCTGGCGCCGCTGTACCGCGAGCTGGGCATTCAAGGCGGCGAGGTCTGAAGCTGAGGCCAGGCCGTGGGCCGCCCACCTGTTGACCAGGCGGCGCAGCGCCCAGGTCCCGCCACCCCTTGCCTGGGGCCTGTCCGCTGTCGGCCACGGACCGCATCGTTCTCCAGGGGAAGCGTGTGATGGAGCGAAAGACGGACGCGGACGTCCAACCAGCTCGGGCGATCTCTCTCTTCCTGTGCGGCGACGTGATGACCGGCAGGGGCGTTGATCAGGTCCTGCCCCACCCCGCTCCACCCGGCATCCACGAGTCCTATCTCCAAGACGCCCGGGACTACGTCGCGCTGGCCGAGGAGCACAGCGGCCCCATCCGCAAGCCCGTCGGTTTTGGTGAAATCTGGGGTGAAGCGCTCGCCGCACTGGATGCGGCCGCGCCCGACGTCCGGCTCATCAACCTGGAGACAAGCATCACCACGAGCGAGCAGTGGTGGCCCGACAAGGGCATCCATTACCGGATGCACCCCGAGAACGCCGCCTGTCTCACGGCGGCCCGGATCGACTGCTGCGCGCTGGCGAACAACCACGTGCTCGACTGGGGCTACCCGGGGCTGACGGAGACGCTCGCCACGCTCCGAAAGCTGGGAGTCGCCACCGCGGGGCTGGGGGAAGACCTGGAGGAGGCCCGTCGGCCCGCCTGCCTGGAGGTGGGACCTGGGAGGCGGGTCGTCGTGTTCTCGTGCGGAGACGACAGCAGCGGCATTCCGCCGGCATGGGCGGCGGGGAGGGACAGGCCGGGCGTGGACCTGCTGCCCGACCTGTCGCTCGCGACGGCGCGGCGTCTGGGCGAACGGGTGGCGTCCATCAAGCGCAAGGGAGACGTCGTCATCGCCTCCATCCACTGGGGCGGCAACTGGGGCTACACGGTGCCGGAGGTCCGGCGGGCCTTCGCCCATGCGCTCATCGAGGAGGCCGGCGTGGACGTCGTCCACGGTCACTCCTCGCACCACCCCCGAGGCATCGAAGTCCACCAGGGCAAGCTCATCCTCCACGGGTGCGGTGATTTCCTGAACGACTACGAGGGCATCCACGGCCACGAGGACTACCGACCCGACCTGGCCTTGATGTACCTGGCGTCGGTGGACCCGATAAGCGGCCAGCTCGTCAGCCTGCGCATGCGTCCCATGCAACTGCGTCAACTCCGGCCCCACCGCGCCGCACTGCGAGACGCTGAATGGCTGTGTGGCGTCATGGACCGGGAGGCACGCCGGCTGGGCCCCCGGACTCGGGTGGTGCTGGAGGGAGAGGAGGCACTCGTCCTCCAGTGGGGATGAGCCCCTCTGTGGGCGGCGCGAGGACCAGGCGCCGGGCGAAGCCGCCCCACCCCGTTGCATCACGGACGTGGCGATTCATCGTTTCCGTGGAGCCTGAGGCCCGCCGCGCATGCCGCGCGGCGTACGGCATGAGCGAGGAGATGAGTCATGGCACTGCTTCCCATCCGGCGCGCGCGGGAGCTCGCGCGCAGCGAGCAGACGTGGGACCCGTTCGCGCAGATGCACGAGTTGCTCCATGGGGAGCCGGCGGCGCTGCTGCGCAGGATGATTCCAGGAGGTGAGGAGGGCTGGGCGCTCACCCCGGACTTCGATGTGAAGGAGACGAAGGACGCCTATGTCTTCAAGGCGGACCTGCCGGGCATGAAGCAGGAGGACGTGGAGATCTCCGTCACCGGACAGCGGCTGACCATCAGCGGCAAGCGTGAGGAGGAGAAGCGCGAGGAGGGCGAGCGCTTCTTCACCTACGAGCGCAGCCACGGCAGCTTCAGCCGCACCTTCACGGTGCCGGAGGGTGTGGACGTGGACCACGTCAACGCGGAGCTGAAGGACGGCGTGCTCACCCTGAACATCCCCAAGCGTCCCGAGGTCCAGCCCAAACGCATCCAGATTGGTGGGGGCGCGACGAAGGGCAAGGCGTAAGCGGCCCGACATCCCCGTCCGCCTTCAAGGCACGCCAACACGCCCGTGCGACCTCCGCACGGGTGTCCAGGGCGGCTGGCATTGCCAACCCTCCTTACCGCACCGCGCCCGCCACGGGCGCGGGTACCAGCGGTCCGGAGGCGACGATGACGGGCATGAGGGCGTGGGTCATCACGGGGTGGGGGCTGGGCGTGGCGCTGGCCACGGGGTGTGGTCTGGAGCCCGTGGAGACGGCCCGGGCCCAGAATTCTGAGGCCTCGTTGGACACGCGGCATGCCGGGGGCCAGACGCGCTGGGTGCGCCGGGGCGTGGGCTCACCGGGAGGTAACGTCCTGCCGGGTGACGTCACCACGGACCGGGACGGCGCCAACATCGTCGTCGGCACGTACGAAGGTGCACCGGACTTCGGCGGCGGCGCGCTGCCCGCGGTCGCCGCGGAGTCCGGGCACAACGCCTTCATCGTGAAGTACGCGCGTGACGGGCGGCTGCTCTGGTCCCACGGCTATGGCGCGGCGGAGGGAGCCCTCTTCCCGGACACCTATTTCGAGGTCGCCGCCACGGACCATCAGCGCAACATCACCGTGCGAGGAAACACCTCCCACCCGGTGGTGCTCGGAGGCGTCACGGTGACGGGCTTCTTCCTGGCGCAGTTCACGCGCGACGGAGAGGTGCGCTGGGTGCGGAACCTGCGAGGCAACTACGACGGGGCGCCCGGGCTGACCGTCGACAGCAAGGACCAGGTCATCCTCGCGGGCGCCGTGGAGGGGCCAGCGGACTTCGGCGGAGGCCCGCGCAGCACGGGGCCTGTCTCCGCCTTCCTGGTGAAATACACCCGCGACGGGGCCTGGCTGTGGGACCGCGTCTTCGCCTCGCCGGCGACCGCCTTCCTGGGGGGCGTCGCCACGGACGAGCAGGACGACCTCTACATCGCCGGCTCCTTCGATGAAGCGACGGACTTTGGAGGCGGCGCGCTGCGGCCGTCCGCGCCGGGCGTGGAGACGGCCGTGGTGGCCCGCTTCAGCGCGTCAGGGCGGCATGTCTGGTCGCGCACGCTCAAGGGCGCGACCGCCCTCACCCGGTTCAACGACATCGCGGTGCACGGCAACCGAGTGATGCCGGTGGGCCGGTTCACAGGCCGCTTCAAGTTCGACGGGCGCACGTTCATCGGGCGCGCGGTGGGCAGCACGGGCATGGTGCTCGCGATGACGCGCGACGGAGACGACCGCTGGGGCCACAAGCTGGGCTGGCTCGTCTCCCAGGTGCGCTCCGACCACGAGGATCGCGTCACGGTGCTCGGCACGGCCATGCCGGGAGACAACGTGGGCTCGGGCCCACTGCCACCGGAGTCCTCCCTGTACGCCTTCGTCAACAAGTACGACCGGGTGGAGGGAGCGCGCGACTGGGTGCGCACCTTCCCGGAGGAGACCACGCTCTTCACGGGCCTGGGCGTCTCGCGCGAGGGAGAGGTCGCCGTGACAGGAGGCTTCCGTGGCCCGGTGGACTTCGGCACGGGGACGCTCCAGCCCACCACTCCGGACACCTTCGATCCGTTCCTCTTGAGTTTGTATCCATGAGACCCCTCAAACGGGAAGCTACTCGCAGGTTGTCGTTAGCGTTGTTGGCGTGAGCCTCGGGTTTGATCAGCGTCTTTTCGGAGGACTTGAAGAGGTTCGCCATCACCTTGTCCATGGTCGCGCCCAGGACCCGGTCACCGGAGAAGCCTGCGGCAAGAGCGATGCAACCCATGAGGAACGGTGTGGGACTCTGCGTGACATAAGCACTTCCGGACCTGACCAGGAGGTAGAAGAAGGCGGCGGTAAAGCCTCCCAGTGCCGGCTTGGCGAACAGGTAATAGATGAAGTACCGCGTCGTGGGACCCACGGACAGGATGAAGGGGTCCTTCGTCATCATGTTGGAGATGATAGCGCCGCCTGCCCCCAGCAGAATGAAGAGCAGGATGTTGCCGCTGGAACCGTAGTTGAAATAGTTCCAGTAGAAAGGCAGGGCCACGCCGAAGATGAGCACCAGCAGCACCGCGCTCATCACCTGGATGAGTGTATTCATCGCAAGCATCCAGAATCCCTTATCCACTTGTTCGTTGATGAGCCGGAGGGCGCCTTGCAGGACGTCCCGGCCGGGAGTGGACACTGGATGACGGGGGAATAGTACGTCCTCGTAGCGCTTCTTCTGGGCGGGGTCCTTCACCTTGCGCTCGAAGCGATCCTGGATGCTCAGGGCGCGTTCCTTGAGCATGGATTCGGGGAGGATCTGCAGCAACATCGCATCCACTTCATGCACGAGCTGCCAGAAGCAGAAGGGCCGCCTCCAGCGACGATCGATGCTTCTTTGGGCCTGCGTCAATCGCTGGACGCACTGCAGAAGGATGAATGACTGCTCCTCGGTCAACGGGTGCTGCCGACAGGCCAACCGGATGGCACACAGTTGGAGCTGGGAGACACGTGTCTCCAGTTCGTCCCAAAGCATCTGCGTGGTGGAGAGCAGCCAGAAGTGCTTCCCATGCTGCTTCATCTGGACATTCCTGAGCAGCGACGAGATCTGACTTATGACGTCTGGCGTCCCGGGCGCATACCTCAAGGCGTCTTGGGTCGAGGGTTCATATTTCGCGTCCATGCAAGCTGAGTATCCACTGGCTTCGGTCAGGGGAACCCGCCGTTCCGCCAGCGTTCCTGGCAGGGAACGCATGGGTATTCCAACTCCGGCCGTTCCTCGCTTCGCCCAACTCCTCGTCTGGCTCACAGGGCTGCACCACCTGCCATGATTACGCCATGGCACCGCACACGAAGACAGAACACACGCCACGGTTGTTCAGCCCCAAACCCATCCCCGAGGCCAAGGCCTACCAATGGAGCGAGCTTCTGCCCCCAACACAGGATGCCCTCCGTGATCTCATCGCGTGGCTGAGTGCCGCCTGCGACAGCAGTACCCAGCCCCTCCGCGACACCAGCAAACACCGCCATGACACCAGCGCCCAACCCAACCAGGATGAACACCTCTCCACCAGCCTTCTCATTTCCGGCGAACGCGGTACTGGAAAGACCACCGTCCTGCTCAGCGCCGCACAGGCGCTCCAGGACTGGCGGACCTTTCTCTACGGGAGTCGCAAGCTGGAGGACGTAAAGCCGGAGCTGGATCCTCTGGCGCAGCTCTTCCAGGACATCGAAAAGCGCGTCATCTGGTTGGATCCACTCGATCTGGAGCCGCTTCACGCGGATGCCAACCTGCTGGCAACCTTTCTGGTCCGCGTGAGCGCCGCGCTCGGCCAGTCCGAAAGCGGCGGATCCGTTCACGGGGTCACTTCGTCGTCGCACTCCTCCCTCCTCGAGGAGAGTGCTGAGGAGGCATGGGGCCAGTTGGACCGGCTCGTCCAGGACGCCACCCTCATGTGGGAGGCCATCCGGTCCACGGATGACCGCACACGCGCGGATCTGCAGATCAAGTCGTCCGGCACCTTCACGGGCTTCCAGCAACACTTCCGCATGGCCATGGAGGAGGTGTCCCGCACACTGTCGATCCCCCGCTTCGGTTCCGCGGGCGGCCCGCAGGTGCTCCTAGTGCTCCCCATCGACAATGTGGACCGGAGCATCGATCACCTCTACAGCATCGTGAAGCTCACCCGGATGGTCTCCAGCCGAAGGATCTGGTTCGTCCTGGCGGCTGGCGCGGAGGAGTTCCAGCTCTTCATGGAGCGCTCCTTCCAGAAGGAACTCATCACCTTGGGCCAGACAGGCATTGGCGCAAGCGGGGAAGCGGAATCAATCGCCATTGCCCGTCGCCAAGCCGCCACCACGCTCCGCAGAGCACTCCCTCCCAGCTATCGGATCGAACTCGACACCGTCAGCCCGGATCGCGCTTGGTGGTATCCATACGGTCCCGGCGATCAGACACATGACTCTGATGCGCGGCCGAGCCTCCATAAGCTGCTGGATGGGCTCAAACTGCCACATAGGAAAGAGTCCAGCCGAGGGGAACAACTGGAGCACTTCTCCGCGCTTTTCGATATCCACAAACGGCTCGATGGCGAGGTGTCAAAAGCATACCACGAGTCCCTCCAGGTCAATGAGCAAGACATCCACCTCAGGGAAAAGAGCAAGGATGCAGACCGAAGCCAGGAAGAACAGTCCCCGACCCCTCAAGAAGGCCAGAAAATAGAGGCGCCTGTTCTCACGTACGCAGCCAGGCTGGCGCTTTCAATCCCAGCGCGCACCCTGCAAGACCTCTGGCACGCCCTCTACCGCGAGTGGCGGCGCCAGGAAGACGATGGGGGCGAGGCGGGGGATGGGGCAGTCACGGTGGCGACCCTCATGCTTCGCCGTGCCATTGACGAGAGCGACTTGCCAGCCTGGGCAAGCGAGCAGTTGCATAACCGCATCATCCGGCGGAACAACCGGCACAAGATCTTCCTGGATCTCACCGGGCAACCCGTTCGCAAGGACAAACGCACCACCCTGGCGGACGTGGTGGAGTGGCCCCGCTGGGAGGAAGAGGAGGTACGGCTGGATGGCAGTCGCAATTGGAAGAAGGACCTGTCCAGCAGCAGGGTGTTGAGCCGTCAACTCCACCTGCGCCGCTTCGGCGACCTCATCCTTAGGCTGGACGACCTCGAATCGCCCGGTCGCTCCGTCCCGCTCCCTCCGGATGTCGCGGGCTGGTTCATGCTCCTGCACGACGTGCTGATGTTGTCGGAGGAGGAGGAGCCCCGGGTCCTGGTCGAAACCGCGAGCGCCCAGGAGATGACTCCCGACCTCGTGGTGACACTGCATGAGCTCTGGGTGGAGCACTCCGCTCTCGAACCCCACGTGCAGATTGAGTTTCCATGGACTCTTCCCAGATGGGAGACCTACTTCGACTTCATGCTCTTCACCGTGCAGTGGAGAGGTCGTGTCAATTGGAGTGGAAACGCGTCAGGCGGCGCGACGAGTTCCCTGCGGTAGCATGACGAGGTTGCCGTCCTCGTAGGTGCGGCCAGCGAGTACGTCT
>NZ_JAIQDE010000015.1 GCF_020037015.1 Corallococcus sp. AS-1-6
CGCCAGCAGCGCCGAGAGCGCGAACGACGGAAGCGTGAGGCTTCTCTCGGGAGCGGCGGCTAAACCGGAAGCGGATGATAGCGGGAGAGCGACCTGCGCCAGAGCCATCGAGAAGATCGGCATGGGCGGGTACTCCTTGCTTGATAACAATTGTCAGCACTTCGCCGTCTGGTGCAAGACCGGCGTGGCGATTTCCGGGCAGACGGTTCTTGTCAATGGAGGTGAATCGGATTCGGCCGTTTATCGCGCCGGCATCGAGGCGCCTGCCTTGACAGGCAGGTTGCCGGCGTTGGACAGGGTGCCAGACCTTATGGGTATGTTTGACATTGAAGTGTCGAGAACCCTGTTTGCATCCAACTACCTGCCCTAGCGAAGAAGGGGTGCCCAGAGGGCGCTGTGGGCCTCTGGCGCGTCCGGGGATTCCTCCGCCGTGTAGAAGTAGGCCGCGACCGTGGCCCGTCCCCGCTCTTCGGGACATGCCAGCGCGGCGGGGTGGCCGTGCCAGTGGGTGTCGCCGTGCGCCATCACGACCAGTCTATCGAGCACCGGCGCGATGCGGGCCTCGCACCGGGTGAGGTCGGCGTTCCACAGCTCCAGGTCGCCGCCCCACGCGGGCTCCCAGCCCGGGTTCAGGTAGTAGAGGACCGTCAGCCGCCGTGAGAGCGCTCGGGTGCGGTCGCGGTTGAAGTCCGCGTGGAGCGCCAGATGACCGCCTCTCAACGTGAGGTGCAGCCCGGCGCCCCGGAAGTGCGGATCCGCGATGAGCCCTTTGATGCCCGTGAGCGTCTCCAGGAAGTCGAGGAACGCCATGCCCGAGAGCTCCGCGAGCAGGTGCCGGAGCGCGCCGTGCACGCCTTCGAAGGCCTTGCGCTGAAGCTGTCCCAGGCGGGCCGCCTGCTCCGGATGATCGCGGCGCATCCAGGGGGCCCCGGTCGCGCCCGGAAAGACGCCGGCCAGCTCCGTCGCCAGCCGCTCCCCCAGCAAGCCGTCGATGACGACGTGCGGATGGGGCCGGGCGGTGCCGTAGGTGTCGCGATGCGCCAACGCGAGCGAGCGGAGCGCCGTCCGGCTGAGGAAGAAGCTCGGGCCCCGCAAAGGACCTTCATCGACTGTCGCGACGCTCACGGGCTCTCTTCCGCTGGGGGGCCGGCCATCGATGATGCCATGCTCGTCGCACCCTCGCTTCCGGACAGACAGGAGCCGCCATGGCGACGAAGACCCGAGCCCCGCTGACGATCGACGCCTATCTGGCGGGCGTGACCGACCCGGCGGCGAAGAAGACCCTGAGCGCCCTGCGCGCGCAGTTGCGGAAGCTGCTCCCCAAGGCCACCGAGACCATCAGCTACCAGATGCCCACCTTCAAGGTGGACGGGGTCGCCGTGGCGGGCTTCGCGTTCTTCAAGCACCACTGCGGCTACTACCCCTTCAGCGGCGGCGTGGTGCCGGCGCTGGCGTTGGAGCTGGACGGGTACACCACGTCGAAGAGCGGCGTCACCTTCCTCCCGGACGAGCCGCTCCCGGCGAAGCTGGTGAAGAGGCTGGTGCAGGCGCGGCTCGCGGAGATCGCCACGCGCGGGAAGAAGCCCGCGCCCGCGAAGAAGAAGCCCGCGCCCGCGAAGAAGAAGCCCAACCCGGCCGCATAGGAGCCCCGGGGGGCCTACCTCCCGGCCAGGGGAGACGCAGGGACGGCCGGAGCCGTTGCCGCCGGGGCCTTCCGGGCGAAGCGCTGGCGGTAGTAGCGCGTCCACAGGTTCAGCCCCACCACGCCCACCACCGTGGGGCCCAGGAAGACGGCGAGCTGGAGGCCCTCGATGCCGAGGTGCCTGGCGTTCACCACCAGCGCGGCGGTGATGGTGCCGATGCCCGAGGCCACCATGGCGCCCATGTGCTGGAACCACCAGTGCATGCGGTCCTGCGGCGGCCGCATCCAGTACCAGAGCCCGGTCGCCCCGGAGAAGATGCCCACCGGCGCGAAGCCCCACAGCAGCGGCACGCCCATCCGCAGCCCGTACGCCTCCGTGAAGAGCCCCAGGCACAGGAGCAGCGTGGACAGGCCCACGTCCAGCGGGTGGGTGCTCGCCCCGGTGCGCGCCTTCGTCCTCATCACCCGCACGCCCATGGACGCGGAGGCCGCGCTCAGCACCGCGATGTAGATGAAGAACAGGTCCATGGCCTGCTCCCCCGGGGCCTGGATGAAGCGCCATCCGGAGATGGCCAGCGCGGAGATGGCGGAGGAGATCATCGCGCCCACGTAGACCTGGCCCACGCGCCGGTGCAGGGTGCCTCCCTTGCGCGCCACCAGGGGCAGCCAGAGCGTGACGAATGCGATGATCCCCGACGCGATGTGGAGCCAGCGGGCGAAGAGATAGAGCGACACGGGTGCCTCCGACGTGCTGCGAGTCCGGGACGCAAGGTACGCGCCGGCGCGGGTGCCTCCATCTGGCGGAAGTCATACGGCCCGCATGTGACTTCCGGCACATGGCCCCCCCGCGCCGGGTGGCCTAGGGTCCTCCGCCATGCCCGCGCGGTCCTTCGTGACGAAGCCCCCCACCACCCATCGCATGCTGCTCGTGGCCGGGATGCTCACCTGGGCCGTGGTCGGCTTCGCGCACGCCGAGGACCTGGCGCGGGAGCCCGCGCGGTGGCTGGCTCCGGACACGCTGGCGTGGGCGCTCGCGCTCCTCACCTTCGGTGGCGCGTTCTGGCTCCAGACGCGGGTGCAGGGCCGGGGAGAGCTGCCGCTGCTCGCCGCGCAGACGCTCGCGGCGCTGGTCTGCCTCGCCACGGGGGAGACCGGGCTGGACGGCGCGCTGCTCGCCATCACCGCCGGTCAGGTGCCGGAGATCCTCCCGCAGCGCCGGGCGCTGGCGTGGGTGGGGGCCCAGGTGCTGGGCATGCTCGTCGTGTTCGCGGTCCAGCGCCCGCCGGTCCAGGCCCTGGTGCAGACGCTCATCTACACCGGCTTCCAGGGCTTCACCTTCGGCACGGCCCTGGTGATGGTCCGGGAGGCCGAGGCCCGCCGCGAGCTGGCCCGCGTCCACGCGGAGCTCCAGGCCACCCAGGTGCTGCTCGCCACGCGTGAGCGCGAGGGCGAGCGGCTGCGCATCGCCCGGGAGCTGCATGACTCCGTGGGGCACCACCTCACCGCGCTCAGCCTCAACCTGGAGGCCGCCGCGTACACCGCGAAGGACACGGCCGCCGCCGAGCACCTGCGCCGCGCCCGCGAGGCGGCCCGCACGCTCCTGTCCGAGGTGCGGCGCACGGTGACCGCGCTGCGCGAGGCGCCCATGCCGCTCCTGCCCTCGCTGCGCGCGCTCGCGGAGGGCGCCCCGGGGCTCGCCGTCCACCTGGAGGTCCCCGAGGCGCTGGCCCTGGAGTCCACCGACGCGGCGCACTCGCTGTTCCGCTGCGTGCAGGAGGTCCTCACCAATACGCTGCGCCACGCCGGGGCCCGCAACCTGTGGGTGGTCATCGCCCCCACGGAGGACGGCGGGGTGCGGGTGCACGCGCGGGACGACGGAAGCGGCGCGGTGCGGGTGACGCCCGGCGCGGGGCTCACCGGCATGCGGGAGCGGTTCACCCGGCTGGGCGGGCGCGTGGAGTGGCGCGCGACGGCGGGGCAGGGACTGGAGCTGGAGGCGTGGCTGCCCGCCGCGCGGGAGCGTGGGGTGGGGACATGAAAACGGTCCGCCTGGTGCTCGCGGATGATCACGCCCTGGTGCGCCAGGGCTTGCGCGGCCTGCTGGACCTCACGCCCGACCTGCGGGTGGTGGGCGAGGCCTCGGACGGCGAGGAGGCGCTGCGCAAGGTGGCGGAGCTGGACCCGGACGTGGTGCTCCTGGACGTGCGCATGCCGCGGATGACGGGGCTGGAGGCGCTCCGCGCGCTGCGGCACACGGACGCGGACCGGCGCGTGGTGCTGCTCACGACCTTCGACGAGGACGCCGTCCTCATCGAGGCCCTGCGGCTGGGCGTGCAGGGCTTCCTCCTCAAGGACGTGTCCCTGGAGGAGCTGGCGGAGGCCATCCGGCGCGTCGCCTCCGGTCAGACGCTGCTGCCGCCAGGGGTCGCGGAGCGCGTGGCGCGCGGCATGGCGGAGCTGCCCCGCGACTTCCCCCACGCGGACCTGCCGGAGGGGCTCACCCGCCGCGAGGTGGAGGTGCTGCGCCTCATCGCGCGGGGGCTGAGCAACCGGGAGATCGCCGACGCGCTGGGGACGGCGGAGGGCACGGTGAAGAACCAGACCTCCAGCATCCTGTCCAAGCTGGGCGTCAGGGACCGCACCCGCGCCGTGCTCCGCGCCATGGAGCTGGGCTGTCTCTAGGGCGTGTCCTGATTTTCGACCATGCCCTGGCGGGCGCGACCGGTGCCGGACACTGCGTCTGTCCAGGCCCGGACCGCGCGCCGTGAGGAGGCAGGCGTCCAGGGCATGCGGGAGTCCGTTCCTGGAAGGGCGGCCGTTCCCTGGGGGGCGTTGGGCGGGTCCGTTCGCGCCCATACCCTTGCGGGCCACATCGACCTGAAGCGAGGACCCCCGATGTCAAAACCCCGCTGCTCGTGCCGCTCTCGTTGGATCCGTCTCCCGGTCTTGATGCTCTCACTGCTGTTCTGCAGTGCATGTGAGCCCATGGGAAGGATCGAGTCCCCCGAAACGCAGGCCCTCCCCATGGAGCCCGCCGCTGCTCCCGAAGCGGAGGCGCTTCCTCCCAATCCCCCCGCGCTGCCTCCGGCTCCCGCGGGGCTTCGTCCCGTCGCGGTCTGGGAGGAGATGTTCCAGCAAAGCGGAGGCCGTGAGCACCTGCAGACCTTCCTGCCCTGGAGCAACTCCCGCGATAGCTGGGACTTCTACAACCTGGCCTACGGCCTGGACGCCAACACGGCCATGTACCGGGCCACCGGGAAGCGGGCGTACCTGGACCGGGCCCTGCTCTACGTCAACAACCTGGTGGCCTCCGCCCGCGTCTCCTCGTCGCTTCCCCGGAGCCAGTTCCGGGACGGGTACCTGGGCTGGAGCTCATCCCTGTCCTCCCCGGCCGGGCAGGAGGTGCCGCTCTATGAGACCTATTGCTGGCGCTACGTGACGCGCATGCTGCGCGTCATCCGCGAGACGCCGGACCTCTACGCCTCCGCCACCTACCGCAAGCAGTACGACCGGCTGCTGGCGTTCACCGAGCGGAACATCTTCGACAAGTGGTTCCAGCGTGGGGCGAATGACTTCGTCTACCGCAACCGCACGCACATGGCCGCGCACTGGGCCTTCATCGCCATGGACCTGTCGCGGATGACCAACGACCCGGCGCGCAAGGCCCGCTACCTGGAGGTCTTCGACAACATCAACCACGGCATGCCGAACTTCCCGTCCTCCCTGCGCGACAAGCTGTCGCCCAACCCCGACCACCCGGCCGCCTGGTTCTGGAACGACAAGTGGGACACCGACGTCCAGCCCGGCCAGGACGTGGCGCACGCGAACAACGTGGTGGCGTTCATCGTCGAGGCCCACGACGCGGGCATGGAGTGGACGGACGCGGACATCCGCCGCTTCGTCGTGACGCTCAACACCGTCATCTGGCCCTCGCCCAGGGTGTACGCGGAATACGTGGACGGCACCGGGCAGGGGGATGGCTGGTTCAACGACGGGCTGATGAAGCTGGGCCGCTACGACGTCAACCTCCAGCGCCGGCTGGAGCAGCATCGCGTGGGCCAGAACAGCCAGTTCTTCGCCAACGCCGCGCTCAACGTGCGGATCCTTTCCGAACAGGCCGTGCAGTAGCGGGGCAGGGGCGCCCCGTCCCCAGTGAGGGGACGGGGCGGGGTGCCGGCGCCGTCAGCGGGCCGCCGGGAGCAGCCGGACGCCCAGGGCCGCCAGCGCGGAGGCCGTCGCCAGCACCGTCACGCCCACCCAGCCCCACCACGCCAGCACCAGGCTGCCTGTCGCCGCGCCAACGGACATGCCGAGGAACACGCCGACGAACAGCACCGCGTTGAGGCGGCTGCGGGCGGCGGGCTCGATGCCGAAGACGAGGGTCTGATGCGCGACGAGCGTCATCTGCGCCCCCAGGTCGAAGCCCACCGCGCTGGCGCCAATCAGCCACAGCCGGTGATGGGGCTCGAGCCACGGCGCCGCGAACATGGTGGCGAAGGAGAGGACGGTCAGCCCCGCGCCCAGGCGGGTGACGCGCTCCGGCCCGTAGCGATCCGCGATGCGGCCCGCCACAGGAGCGCCCAGCGCCCCCGCCGCGCCCGCCAGCCCGAAGGCGCCGGCCGCCGCGCTCCCCAGGTGGAACGGGGCGCCATGCAGCATCACGGCGAGCGTGGACCAGAACGCGCTGAAGCCAATGGAGAGCAGCCCCTGGGCCAGCGCCGCCCGGCGCAGGGCGCCATGCTTGCGCCACAGGCCCGCCAGCGAACCCAGCAGGGCGCCGTAGGAGAGCGTGTTGGTCGGGTGGAAGCGGGGCAGGCCGCGCCAGGCCGCCACGCCGATGAAGGCCACGCTGGCGGCGGCGACCCCGTACATGGCGCGCCAGCCGAAGCGCTCGGCCACCACGCCGCTGATGACGCGGGACAGGAGGATGCCGAGCAGCAGGCCCGTCATCACCGTGCCCACCACCTTGCCGCGCTCGTGCTCGGGGGCCAGGGTCGCGGCGGCCGGGACGATGTCCTGCGCCACCGTCGCCGTCAGGCCCACGGCGAAGCTCACCATCAGCAGCAGTTGGATGTCCGGGGCCAGGCCGCCCAGCAGCAGCGCCCCGCTCAAGAGCGCGGCCTTGATGAGGATGATGCGGCGCCGGTCGAAGCGGTCGCCCAGCGGCGTCAGCAGCAGGATGCCCAGCGCGTAGCCCAACTGCGTGAGCATGGGCACCAGGCCCACCGCGGTGCCGGAGGCGCCCAGGGTGGACCCCATCACCCCCAGCATCGGCTGGCTGTAATAGATGGACGCCACCGACAGGCCCGCGCTCGTGGCCAGCAGCAGGCGCAGTCCCTGCGACAGGGAGGCGCGGGGGGCGGAGACCGCCGGTGAGGGGAGGGCGCCGGCTCCGGCGGTTCCATGTACGACGCGAATGAAGGACATGACGTTCACCTCGGGTGCTGCGCGATGAGGTGACAGTGCGCCAGAGGGGACGGGGACGGTAGACGCGTGCGCCGTACAGCGGTTATACGCGTTGCGTATCACCCCGCCTGGAGCAGGTCCTCATGCCCCACCCCTCGAAGCCGGCCCGGCGGCGCGGAGCCCCGCCGAGGCTTCCCGTGCCCGCCAGCGCCGACCGGCTGGAGCTGATGCAGACGTTCATCCGCATCGTGGACGCGGGGAGCCTGTCCTCCGCCGCCGCGCAACTGGGCACCACGCAGCCGACGGTGAGCCGCCGGCTCCAGGCGCTCGAGCGGTCGCTGGGGCTGCGGCTGCTCCAGCGCTCCACCCACGCGATGAAGCTCACCGAGGACGGCGCGCGCTGCTACGAGCGGGCGAAGGAGCTGCTGGCAAGCTGGGCCCTGTTCGAGTCCGACCTGCGCGGCGCGAGCGACGAGCCGGAGGGCACGTTGCGCGTCGTGGTGCCCCACGCGTTCGGGCAGGAGCTGCTGGTGGCGCCGCTGACGGAGTACCTGGGCCGCCACCCGCGAGTCTCCGTCGAGTGGCTGCTGCATGACCGGCCGGTGGACTTCATCGCGGACGGCATCGACTGCGCCATCCACGTCGGCGAGGTGCAGGACCCCAGCGTGGTGGCGATCCGCGTGGCGGAGGTGCCTCGCATCGTCGTGGCCGCGCCCTCGGTGCTGGCGGGAGGGCCCCTGCCGGCGCACCCCGACGCGCTCGCGAGGCTGCCCTGGCTGTCCCTGCGCACGTTCTACCGCCACGAAATCCCGCTGACCCACGTGGCCACCGGCGAGGTCCAGCCCATCGTCTTCCAGCCGCGCGTGAGCACGGACAGCCTCTATGCCCTGCGCAGCGCCGCGGTGATGGGCCTGGGCGTCTGCGTGGGTTCGTCCTGGGTGCTCCAGGAGGAGCTCCGGCGCGGGCGGCTCCTGCACCTGGTGCCGGAGTGGCGGGCCGCGCCGCTACCCATGTATCTGCTCTATCCCTCCGCGCGCTTCCATCCGGCGAGGCTGCGCCGGTTCGTGGCGTGGATGCGGGAGCGGATTCCCGCGGCCCTGGAGGTGGCCACGCGAACCGCTTCCTGAGGGCGCGCCCTGGCTACCTGGCGGTGGGCACCAGGCCGTAGAGGGTGGTGACCTCGCGGGAGCGCGCGGCGTGCAGGGGGTCCGCCTTGTCCTTCGCCTTGGAGTGCCGCGCCGGGGTGGACCTTCGCCACGCCACCGTCAGGCCGCAGCGCTCGAACTGCTCCTCCAGCCACCCGGGCGGGCGCAGGCCCAGCAGCACCGCCAGGTCCGAGAGGATCAGCAACCCCTCTCCGCCCGGGTTCAGCGCGGCGGGGAGCCCTTCGAGGAAGCGGCGCAGGAACTGGCTGTCCTCGTCGAACACCGCGCGGTCCACCCGGTTCTTCGGCGGCTCGGGGATCCACGGCGGGTTGCAGACGACGAGGTCCGCTCGTCCCTCCGGGAACAGGTCCGCCTCCGCCACCTGGAAGCGCTGGGAGAGGCCCAGCCGCTCCGCGTTCTCCCGTGCGCACGCCACCGCGCGGGAGTCGCAGTCCGTGGCCTGCGCGAACGCCGCGCCGCGCTGCAGGAGGAGGAAGGACAGCACGCCGGTGCCGGTGCCCACGTCGAACACGCGCTTGCCCTTCACGTCCGGCACGGCCGCCAGCAGCTCCACGTAGTCCGTGCGCGTGGGCAGGTAGACGCCGTAGTGCGGGTGGAGCAGCCCCTTCAGCCCCGGGACCTCCAGGCCCTTGCGCCGCCACTCCGCGGCCCCGAGCATGCCGAGCAACTGCTTGAGCGGCACGACGGTGAAGTCCTCCGTGGGCTCGCCCCAGACCTGCCGGCACGCCTCCGCGACGTCCGGCGCGCGCGCCAGCTCCAGGCGGTAGCCGCGGTCCAGCGCGACGACGATGCGCGACAGCGTCGCGTGCTCCTGCTGCCGCGCGCGGCGCTCGGCCCGGAACGCCTCCAGCGGTGAGCGGGCCTGCCAGGGCTGTTCGAGCCGCCGGCCCAGCGCGCCCAGCAGTTGCTTCGCGTTGTGGAAGTCGCCGGTGTAGCGCAGGAACTCGCCCCGGCGGACGCGCTTGAGCGCGGTGTCGGCGCGGAGGGTGTCGTCCACGGGCGACAGGCGCGTGGGCGCGGGCTCGTCACTCTCCGAGTGCCAGGTGAACGCGGCGCCGGGCGGAAGCTCGAAGGGCGAGGCGGTGGGGCGGCGGGGGCGGTCCATGGCGCTGGGCTAGCACGTCCTTGGCGCTCCGTCAGGGCTCACGGCACAGCCGGTCCACCTGCTTGAGCAGCGTCGGCATGCGCGAGGGGCCGTGCATCCGCCGGATGTGCTCCGCGGCGGTCGCGGTCTCCATGCCGATGGCCGTGACGAGCAGGGGACGCAGGCTCTGTCCCCGCACGATGGGCAGGGCCGGGCCGGTGGTGACATAGGGCGTCTTGGCCACGCCGATGACGGGCACCGCGCCGCAGAGCGCCTCGTACAGGTGGGCGCCCAGGCCGGGCACGCCCTGCCCGAGCCACACGTAGCCATCCACGACGATGGCCTCCAGCGGTTCCTTCACGTCCGCGAGCACCCGCAGCAGGTGCGGCAGCTCGCGGCGGTAGAACTGGCCGGGCTCGTAGGGGGCCGCGATGGGGCCCCGGTCCACCAGGTGCCCGGCCTCCCGGGCGTCCGTCCACTGGCGGAAGAGGACGCACGCGGCCACGGTGACGTCAGGGCGGTAGTCCACGTCCACGCAGGCGAGCATCCGGTCCTCCTCGGGGGCCGCCCACGCTACCGCTGATCCACCGGACGCGGAGCCGCACTTCCGCGAACAGCCGCCCACGGCCTGGTTGGCTGTTGTCCCCGGCATATTCCAATTAGTCTGGACATGATTGACTCGCTGGTTTCCGTGCTCGCAATGTCTCTCTGTCGCCCACGCTGGCGACAGGGGGAGCACCACCATGCCGAAGTCGAAGCACCTCGCGTCCTGCCTTGCCCTCGCGCTGGCCACGGTCTCGCCAGTGGCCCTCGCGGATTCGGCCATCTACGGCGGCGGCCCGTTCTATTCGGGCGGCACCGCGGTGATGAACGACCTGCGCGGCTCGGGCTTCACCACCGTCATCCTCTGGAGCTTCCACATCGAGGACAACGGCGACCTCGTCTACAACGACATCCCGGTGGTCAGGAATGGCGCCTACATCGGTGACCCGGCCTGGCCCACGCGGCTGGCCACGCTCAAGACGGCGCCGACCTCGGTCAATCGCATCGAGGTGTCCATTGGCGCCTGGAGCGTCCCCGACTTCGAGCGCATGGCCCGGCTGGTCAACGGCACCGCCGCCGGCTGCGGCAGCACGCTCGTCTGCGGCACCGGGACCAACAGCATCCTGTACCGCAACTTCCAGGCGCTGAAGGCCGCCACCGGCGCGGACGCGGTCAACTTCGACGACGAGAGCGCCTACGACCTCGCTCCGACCACGCAGTTCGGACAGATGCTCATCGGCCAGGGCTTCAAGATCACCTTCGCGCCCTACACCCAGCAGACCTTCTGGCGGAGCCTGAAGGACAACCTCGGCGCCGCGGTCGACACCATCTACCTCCAGGTCTACGACGGCGGCGCCGGCAACAACCCCGCGAGCTGGAACACCGCGATGGGCATGACCGTCGACCCGGGCCTGTGGTCGCGCCACGGCACCAACTGCGCCAGCGGCGACAGCCCTGCTTCCGTGCAGAGCCGCATGAGCACCTGGAAGAGCAGCGCCGGCATCCACGGCGGCTTCATCTGGCTGTACGACGACATCCAGAAGTGCGTGGCGCAGGGCACGAGCGCGCAGTACGCGGCGGCCATCAACACGGCGGTCAGCGGCAACACCCCGCCCGTGGCCAACTTCAGCGTCACCGTGAGCGGGCTCACCGCGACCTTCAGCGACGCCTCCAGCGACAGCGACGGCACCATCGCCTCGCGAAGCTGGAGCTTCGGCGACGGCGGCGGCTCGACCGCGACGAACCCCAGCCGCGTCTATGCCAGCGGCGGCAACTACCCCGTCAGCCTGACCGTGACGGACAACGGCGGCGCCAGCCACACCCGGACGCAGACGGTCTCGGTCGGCGCGGGCTACGCCAACCTGGCCCTCAACAAGCCGGCGACCGGCTCCACCGCCTGCAACAGCAGCGAGACGCCGGCCCGCGCGGTCAACGGGAGCGTCTCCGGCGGCACCACCGACAAGTTCTGCTCGCTGGTGTCCGGCGCCTGGCTGCAGGTGGACCTGGGCTCGGTGCAGACGGTCAGCAGCTTCACCGTCCAGCACGCCGGCGCGGGCGGCGAGGCGAGCACCTGGAACACCCGGGCCTTCACCCTCCAGACCTCCAGCAACGGCACGACCTGGAGCACCCCGGTGACGGTGACCAGCAACACCGCCAACACCTCCACCCACGCCATCAGCCCCACGTCCGCGCGCTACATCAAGCTCAACGTGACCACCCCGTCCCAGAACGGCGACCCGGCGACGCGCATCTACGAGCTGGAGGTTCGCTAACCAGTAAAAACTGATAAAATGGACTTCCAAGTCTTCGCGGGCCCGGAGGTCCATCGATGAAGAACCCCCTGTTGTCTTCCGCCGTCGTCCTCGCCGCGCTCGCGGCGGGGTGTGGTGAGGAGCGCCTCGACGGCGCCCTGATGGACGAGGCTCCCGTGGCCACGTCCAGCGGGGCGCTCGCGTGCTCGACGCGCATCACGTACGGGGACCGGTGGATCCACCCCGGGCACCCGGAGCAGTACGACGTCGCGAGCGGCCTGGTGACCTGGGACGGCAGTTGCGTCAACGAAGGCACCAACTCCTACGCGGTGTTGTCGAACGGCTGGAAGCCGTACTTCACCGGGTCCAACGCCTGTGTGATGGCGCTCGACACGGACTGCTCCGGCGCCACCGCCTGCGCGACGCGCGTCACCTACGCTTCGACGTGGCTGCACCCCTCGGGGCACCCGGCCCAGTACGACGACGTGGGGGGCCGCGTGACGTGGGACCGGGGCTGCATCAACGCCTCGCCCAACTCGTACACGGTGCTGTCGAACGACTGGTCGCCGTACTTCAGCGGCACCAACGCGTGCGGCCTCTCGCTGCGCTACACGGGCTGTGGCGGGCTCTACCAGAACCCCGTGGTGCCCGTGGACTGCGCGGACCCGGGCGTCATCCATGACGGCACGCAGTACGTCGCGGCCTGCACGTCCGGGGGCGCGGCCAATGCGTTCCCGCTGCGCACGTCCAGGGACCTGGTCACCTGGACGGCGGCCGGCAACATCTTCCCCTCCACGCGCCGTCCGACGTGGGCCACGGGGGACTTCTGGGCGCCGGAGATCCACAAGGTGGGCGGCCGGTTCGTCGCGTACTTCACCGCGCGCCACCAGGACGGGAAGCTGTCCATTGGCGCCGCGACGGCCACCAGCGCGCTGGGGCCCTTCACGGACCTGGGCCAGCCGCTGGTGCATGACGTGGGCATGGGGATGATCGACGCCACGTTCTTCCAGGACACCGCGGGCGTGCCCTACCTGGTGTGGAAGG
This sequence comes from Corallococcus sp. AS-1-6, assembly GCF_020037015.1. Classification (GTDB taxonomy): domain Bacteria; phylum Myxococcota; class Myxococcia; order Myxococcales; family Myxococcaceae; genus Corallococcus. Next base: position 12,637 of record NZ_JAIQDE010000015.1, read on the forward strand.
CGGACGGGAACGCGGTGGGGCAGCCCACGCCCATCTACGGGCAGGCGCTGTCGGCGGATGGGCTGTCGCTCACCGGCACGCGCCGCACGCTCATGAGCAACACGCTCTCCTGGGAGGGCGGCGTCGTCGAGGCGCCGTGGGTCGTCGCGCGGGGCGGCTCCTACTACCTCTTCTACAGCGGCAACTCGTACGCCAACAGCACCTACGCCGTGGGCGTGGCCCGGGCCACGAGTCCGCTGGGGCCCTACACGAAGCTGGGCAACCCCATCCTCAAGACGGGCGGCGGCTGGGTGGGGCCCGGCCACAACTCGGTGGTCACCGGCCCCGGCGGGGACACGGTCATGGTCTACCACGCGTGGAACAGCGCCCACACGGCCCGGGTGATGCTCGTGGACGCCATCACCTGGCCCAACGGCTGGCCCGCGGTCCCGGAAGCGCCTTCCTCCGGTTCGCGGCCGATGCCGTAGACGACGCGCGCGGTCACCCGGCGTCGGTGATGCGCGCCAGCAGCTCGCCCAGCAGCGCGCTTTCGCCCGGGGTCAGGACGGTGAGCCGGTCCAGGGAGGCTCGCAGCGTGGTGGCCGCTGCACGGGCCTCCGTGTGCGCCGGCGACGCCGCCTCGGTGGTGATCGCGGCCAGGACCGTCTCTCGCGCGGCGTCGGACAGCTTGAGGTCGCGGTGCCGTTCGGGCTGGCGCAGGAGCGTGAGCACCGCGCCGTTGCACATCGACGACACGAGCCCGAGCGCCCGCTCCTCACTGACCCGCGGCCGGCCCGCGAGCGCGATGTTCCGGATGCGGCGCCGCAGGATGTCGTTGCCGGTGCTGACCCCGGAGGACTCGGGCGCCGGCTCCAGGTCGCTGCACATGAGCGCGAACAGCCCTGGATGGCTGAGCCCGAAGGCGACGTGCATGTCCCAGCCCAGCGGAGGCGGCGGCGGTGGTCCTGACGAACGAGGGGCGGTTCGACGGGCCGACGCCGCCGCTCACGGCGTCGCAGGCGCTCGACTTCGGTGAGCTGTGCGAGGTCGCGTCGGGCATCCTCGGACGCCCCCTCCGCCGGAGCACCGTGTCGGAGGACGCGGCGCGGCGCGGCCGGGTGACGCTCAGGGCGCGGGGATGGACTTCAGCTCTCCGGGCCCGAGCAGCGCCACGCCCGGCGCCTGCTCCACCCGCCAAAGACAGTCAGCGGACGCGGGCGGCGTCATCGAGTTCCCGTTGGGTGGTGGCGACACGCCAATGCCAATGCTCGCGCCTCATGGGTCGTCTCCCGGGAGCAAAGCCATCCTCGGGCACCGCCCGAGGCCTCTTGCGAGGGCCCCGGGCGGCGTGAGGCTCACGTCACTGCATGATGGTGACGATCTGCGCCTGGCAGGTGTTGACGTCGATGAAGGAGTTGATGGTGTCGAGCGCACAGACGGCGCCGCCGTAGGTGCCGTAATAGACCGTCGCGGTGCAGGTCCCGGCGGAGTCCGCGATGTCCACGCGCCAGACGCACGTCTTCACGCCGGCCGGGTTCGCCGGGTCGACCGTCCAGTAGTACTGCTGGGAGAACGACGGGGCCGGCGCGGGGGCGCTGATCTGGAACCCGCCCAGGTTCGCGGTGGGCACGGGATAGGGCGAGAACACGCCGTTGAACGTGCCGTTCACGACCTGGAGGCCCAGGGAGATGGTGGCGCCGCTCTGGTTGGAGACGAAGAAGTTCTCCAGGGCCGCGCCAATGGACGCGCCGCCCTTCACCTGCGGAACTTCGAACGCGCCCTCGCGAACGCTGACGTACTCGCTGCGCTGCGACAGGAAGTCAGGGAACCCGAGGTCGGCCGGGCCGGCGAGGGCAACCGACGGCGCGAGGGACAACAGGGAGGCGGCCAGGAAACGCTTCACGTTCCTCGTCATGGACTACTCCTGAGTTGATTGTGTGGGGTTGGCCGAAGCCGCCGCATTCCTAACACTGGTCTGTATTTAACTGCAAATCAGAACGAGCAAAACGGGTGATTCCCGTGTGTGCGGAGGATTGCGATCTGGCCGTGTTGCACAGCGCGTTGGAGGCGCGGCTAGGGGGTTTCCACGGGTCTGCGCATACACGGCCGTCTGGGGTCGGCGCGCCCCCTCCGGGCGGGTAGGGTGGCGGGGAGTCCAAACACAGACGGGCAATGTGTCTGTTTAAGCTCAGCCCACGACGGCCGTGGCTTCGACCTCGACCAGGACGCCCGGCTCGTAGAGCACCGAGACGCCGATCAGCGAGGCCGGCGCTGGCGTGATCTTCAACTCCCTGGCGACCTGCTCGAGACCGGCGAGGAAGGCCGGCATCGATTCGAGCTTCCAATCGACCACGTAGATGGTCAGCCGGACCACGTCGTCGAACGTCGCCCCGGCGGCGGCGAGGGCGATGGCGACGTTGCGGTAGGCCTGGGCCACCTGTCCGGCCAGGTCGCCGCGAGCCACCAACTGGCCCTCCGCGTCGTACGCCACCTGTCCCGCGATGTGCACCTGCCGGGTTCCGGTGGCGATGGCCACCTGCCGGTACACGTCGGGCTTCATGATTCCTTCGGGGTTGAGCAGGGTCACGGGCATGGATGATCTCCAGAGGGGAGGTGGGTGCCGGACCCGTATACCGGGGCCACTGGGGAACAGCGTTCCCCTCTCCCGCGACCCGGTCGCTACAATCGCGCGCCATCGATGAAGCGCGCCCACCTGGATGAGATCTTCGCCTTCATGTCCATCGTGGACGCGGGCAGCTTCGTGGGGGGCGGAGAGGCCCTCGGACTGACGCGCTCGGCGGCGGGCAAGGCCCTGGCCCGGTTGGAATCCCGCCTGGGGGTGCGCCTGCTCAACCGCACGACACGTCACCTGAGCCTCACCGACGAGGGCCGTGTCTTTCATGAGCACTGCCAGCAGGTCCTCGCGGCGCTGGACGACGCGGAGGCCAGCGTCGGGCAGCGCACGGGGACGCCCCGAGGGGTGCTGCGGCTCACGCTGCCCGCCGCGTTCGGCAGGCTGCATGTCCTTCCCTTGCTGCGGGACTATCTGCGGACCTGGCCCGAGGTGCAGGCGGAGGTGAGCTTCTCCGACCGGGTCTCGGACATTATCGAGGAGGGCTACGACCTGGCGGTGCGCATCAATGCCTCCAGCAACGACACGCGCCTGGTCTCGAGGACCGTGGCCCGTTACCCGGTGTTCGTCTGCGCGGCGCCCGCCTACCTGGAGGCGCGCGGCGAGCCCCGCACGCCGGAGGACCTGGCGGCCCATGAGTGCCTGGTCTTCAGCAGCCGGACGCGACGCCAGCCCTGGCTGCTGCGCCAGAAGGGCGGCTCCCCGGTGAGGGTGGAAGGCCGAGGCCGGCTGCGGCTCGACAGCGGCGAGGCGATCCGCGACGCGGCCGTCGCGGGGCTGGGCATCGCCTATCTTCCCGGCTTCCTGGTCGACGAAGACCTGGCGAGCGGGCGGCTCAAGGCGCTGCTGCCGTCCTGTGAGACGGAGCAGGTCCCGATCCTCGCGCTCTACCCGAGCAAGCGCCACCTGCCGGCGAAGGTGCGGCGCTTCATCGACCTGATGGTCGAGCGGTGGAACACGCCGGCGCGCTGAAGGCCCTCTGGCTATCCCACCTCGTCCCTGATCATCCGCTCCGACGTCCTCTCCACCCTGGGGGGCGTGGGTTGCTCGATGGCGGAGGTGTAGTCGAGCCCGCCCAGGTCCAGGTCCTGGAGGAAGCGGCGGATGAGGTCGGCCATCTCCTCGGGACGTTCCATGAGGACCAGGTGGTCGGCCTCGCGGACCGTGGTGAACAGGGCTCCGGGGATGGTCTCCGCCAGCCGCCGGACGTAGCCCGGCGGCGTGATGGGGTCGTACTCCCCGGTGAACACCAGGGCGGGGCGGTTCATGGGGCTGTGCCGGGGATCCCTCGCCGTCACCAGCAGCCGGTTCTGCACGTGGGTGTAGCGGCGCGCCTCTCGCGGGGTGACCTGGTGGAAGGCCTTCTCGACGAGCTGGCGGGTGGACTCGGCCTCCCGGACGTGGTGCGCCGGATCCTGGGCCATCGTCGCGGCCACCAGCTTCTGGATGAAGGACTCCAACTGGCCTTCGAGGATCACCTCCGCGTTGACGTCGAACCGGGCAATGGAGCCCTCGGGGAGCTCCGCCGAGGTGCCGACGACGACCAGGTGGTCGACGCGCTCCGGGTAGCGGTGCGCGAACTCATACGCGGTCGAGCCTCCATAGGAGATGCCGACGATGTGGAGCCTGGGGACCTCCAGATGTTCGCGCAGGTGTTCGATGCAGTCCGCCAGGAAGTCGAAGCCCCGCTCCGGGGGCAGGTCGTCCGCCACGCCCGAGCCGGGGAGGTCGACCATGATCAACGAGCCCAGGGGGTGCAGCAGCCGTTCGAGCTTGGGCATCGCGTACATGTCCTGGAAGGCGCCGCTGGCGATGACGATGGGCGAGCCCGTCAACGGCCGCTCCGGACCCGCCACGACGCGGTAGGCGAAGCGCAGGCCGTCCTTCGTCAGGAAGCGGGTCTCCTGGGCCACGCCGCCCGCGAGCAGCTCCGCGAGCGCCTTCACGGTGCGGCAGCGCAGCATGTCCGCCCAGCGAACCTCGCGCTGGAAGAGTGCCTCCACGCCGCGATGCAGCCGCGCGAGCTGGATGGAGTTGCCACCGCGCTCGAAGAAGTCGTCCGTGTCTCCAACGTCCGGCTGTCCGAGCACGTCCGCGAACAGCTTGCGCAGCGGTCGCGTCGACACGGTGGTGTCGGAGGCGGGCCGCGCCGCGCTGGTGGCCTCCTCGACGGTGACGGGCACGCCGACACCCGAGGCATCCGTGACGCGGATGGGCGCGACCGCGGCCCGCGCCGCCTCCTTGAGCCGGCCAGGTCCCCGCGCGACCACGGCCCGCAGCGGCTCGGGCGGGCGCTCCACGCGGGAGCGCAGGAGGTGCCCGCCCGGGAGCACCCCCACGAGCCCGGAGGCCCGTGGCGCGGAGAGCGCGAAGGGGAGGGAGTCCAGGGCCTGCGCGGGCTCCATGAGGGCATAGCCGCGCGCCGTGGCCTGGCCTGTCACCTCCAGGTCCCGGGTGCGCTCGCCACGCCAGTAGCTCCAGCCGATGCTCCGGCAGACGGGGGCGCACGGCTCCCCCTGGACCTCCAGGTGGCACTGCTCGGCGAAGGCGTCTAGCACGGCGTTGCTGGCGGCGTAGGCCCCCTGGAACGCGCCCCCCAGGGTCGCGACGGCGGAGGAGAACAGGACGAGCTGCGCGCCCGGCCGCTGTCTCACCACCCGCCAGAGGTTGCACGCCCCCACGAGCTTGGGGCCCAGCGCGGTGGCCAGGGCCTGCGGCGGGGTCTCCAGGAGGGGCCGCTCCTCGTAGTGGCCCGCCAGGTGGAACACCCGGCTCACCGGCTGGGACGCAAGGAACTCCGCCTGCTCGATGGCGGCCAGGACGGCGTCGGCGTCGAGCACGTCGATGGCCTGGTAGTCCACCTTGCCGTGTTCACGCAGCACCGTCAGGACTCCCTGCTGCTCATCGGACAGCGCGGGCTCCTGCGTCCGGCCCAGGATGAGCATGCGGGAGGGCTTCTGGCGGAGGAGCCACTCCGAGACCTGCCGCCCCACGGTGCCCAGCCCTCCCGTGACGACGACGAGGCCTCCCTCCTCGCTCCTGGCGGCGTCGAGGACCGCGCCCTCGGGGAGGCTGGGGACCATTCTCGTGACGAACCGCTGCTCACCCCGCCAGGCCACCTCGGGTTCCACGGTGAGGGCGTCGACCTCCGACAGGATGCGCCGTGCGTTCGCCTCGGGCTGCTCGCGGGGCAGGTCCAGGTGGGTGACGCGCAGCCAGCGCAGCTCCTGGGGCGCACCCGCCAGCAGGCCGCGCGCCGCGGCGTGGGGCAGGTAGACCGGCTCGGCGTCGGTGACGCGCTGGCCCTGGAGGGTGATGACCTTCAGCAGGACCTGCCTGGGCGCGAGCGCGTCGAGCGCACGCAGCATCGGGACGATCCAGCCGCAGGCGCGCAGACAGGCGTCCTGGCGGGCCTTGGGCGTCGCGGGCACGTCGGGCGTGGCGGAGTCGGCCAGGTGGAGGACATGTCTGGGGGTGAAGCCCGCCGTCCTGAGCTCGTGCAGGAGGTCGCGGTGGTGGGCGGGGTTCTCCACGTCCATGCGGTAGCGGTGCGGGCCCTCGCGGGTGACGTCGGGCACCAGGGCCGGGATGACGGTGACGCAGGGCTGCCCACGGCGGGCCAGCTCGCGCCGCAGGGCCTCGGCGAGCCCGCGGCTGTCCGCGACGAGGAGCACGGGCTCGTTCGTGGCGGACGCGGTGGCGTCCAGGGGCGAGGCGCGCCAGACGCGGTGGAAGAACCAGGCGGGCAGGGTGTCGTGCTCGGCCTCCGGCCTCCGGGCCGCGAGCTTCGAGGCGAAGCCGCGCGAGAGCTGGGTCCGCTGGATCTTCCCCAGGTCCGTCTTGGGGATGTCCGCGCGCTCCACGGGGATCAGGTGGTCGGGGTTGACGCCGTGGCCGCGAGCCACGGCGGCGCGGATGCGTTGCAGGGCCTCCTGCTCGTTCGTGCCCGGCAGCAGGTGGAAGAAGAGGGCGAGCTGATCCGTCACCGCGCCCTCCGCGCGAACCGCGCACGCCGCGGTGAAGGAGCGGTCGATGAACGGCAGCGACTCGACGGTGGCCTCGATCTCGTGGCCGAAGTGGTTGGCGCCGTTGATGATGATGGTGTCGCGGGAGCGCCCGGTCAGCGTGAGGCGGCCGCCGAGCAGGAAGCCCTGGTCTCCGGTGCGGAACCACCCGTCGGAGGTGAAGGACTCCCGGTTGGCCGCGTCGTTGTCGACGTAGCCCCGGAGGACGGTGTCCCCCTGGATCTGCAGCGCGCCGATCTCCCCCTCGGACACCAGCGCGTCGCCGTCGTCGACGATGCGCAGCCGCACGCCGGGGATGGGCGGCCCGAGCGAGACGACCTCGTCCTCGTCGGACGTGGTGTCGAGCCGGAAGTCGCGGGCATACGTCACGCCCGAGGAGGTCTCGGACATGCCCCACGCGGGCCAGAGCGCGTCCTGCCGCAGGCCGTGGGGCGCCAGGGCCTGGAGGAACTGGCGGGCGACCCTGGCGGAGATGGCCTCGCCGCCGTTGATCAGGATCCGCACGCGGGAGAGATCCCATCTCCGCTCGCCGGTCAGCCGGGACAGCTCTCCGACGATGAGCCCGTACGCGAAGTGCGGCGCCCAGCTCAGGCTCGCCCGGTAGCGCTCCATCCAGTCCAGCCACCGCAGCGGCTCACCCAGGATGAGCTGCGTGGGCACGTGGACCTCCGCGCAGCGCGAGAGCAGGTTTCGCGTGTGCATCATCGCGATGCTGCCGCCGTGCTCCAGCGCCATCCAACTGAAGGACACGTCGTCAGGTCCCATCCGCTTCACGTGGGCGCTGCCCCGGGTCTCGGTGACGATGGCCCGGTGGGTCAACGGCACCGTCTTCGGCGTCCCCGTGCTGCCCGAGGTGAACAGCAGCAGCGCGACGGAGTCCGGGTCCGCGTCCCGGTAGGGCTCGACCGGGAGCTGGCGCGTGAGCTCCTCGATGGGGGCGGCCTTCAGCGCGTGGCCGGCGGCCCGGGCGAAGGAGCGGAGGGAGTCCAGCCGCGACAACTGGGTGATGACGAGCGGCCGGTGCAGCGCGGTCCAGGCCGCGACGAGCTTGCTGACGCCGGGGATGCCGTCCGCGTATTCCGCGGGGACCGTCAAGGGCGCGGGGATCACACCCGCGAGCAGCGCCCCCCAGAGCGCGGTGATGAAGTCGAACGTCCCCGCGAGCTGGAGCAGCACCGTCTGACCAGGACGCAGCCCCGCGGCGCGCAGGCCGCCCGCGACCCGCTGGGCCCGTTCGAGCAGCTCCCGGTAGGTGTCCGGCATGTCCACGCCGTCACCTTCGACGTGGATCATCCGTTGCCCTGGAGCCTGTTCCACCGCGGAGAGGAGCACGTCCACCAACGTCTTCTCCGGACCTGTCCGCGCGGGCCCTCCGTCGGAGAAGGCCCGCCGGGCGGCGGGGCCGGACTTTCGCGCGGACGTCGCGCGGCCCGAGGCCACTGGCGGAGCCCGTGGGGGACGCCGCAGCCGGAGGACCCCGGGCGGAAATGCCCGGTCCTCGACGGACACCTGCCACGTGTCGGGGCCGAGGAGGCCATCGACGACCTTCTGCCAGGTGTCCACCACCGGCTCATCGAGCACACCCAGCCCGGAGCTCCGCAGGGCGGACTCCTTGTCCAGGGGAGGGATGGCCGGGATGAGGAACACGTGCAGCGGCCCCACCTTGTGGGGGCAATGGGTGCGGATGTGCTGGACGATCATCGGCTCGGTCAGGTGGCCCCGCGTGGCCACGTAGACCTCAAAGGCATCCGTCCCGCGCGCCGCGTCAGCCGGTGCCGGAAGCACGACACAATCCGCGACCCACCACAGTTCCAGGACGGCAGCGCGGATGGCGGCCCGCACGTCGTGAGGCCGCATCGGGGGTGTCGGCATGAAGTCTCCCTGAGAGCAGGGGAGAATGGATAAACGCGGAATGCCAGGACAGCCATTGGACCCGGCGTACAAGACCCCGCGCCGGAGTTTGTGTGCGGATTCGCGCAGTCCTCCGGAGCGTTTTCGCGAAGGGGGGTGAGGGAAATTCCCGCCGGATTTCGTTGATGGGCCATCACCGACACCCCAGACGGGGAGAAGGACGGACCATGAGACTCCGGATGCAGTCACACCCGTGGACGGCCGCGGCGCTCGCGATGCTCCTGCCCGCGGCGGCGCTGGCGAACGAAACCCATGTCTACGGCATCGCCAACTTCGGCGGCGCGGGGCAGTGCGATGCCAAGTCGCACTCCGTCCATACGAAGACGGCGGCGGAGTTCGCCAGCTACTTCAACTCGCTCGTGAGCGCCGGATACTGGTCGGACGTCCGGACGATCAACAACTCGGGGGCACGCGCGGACAGTTGGACCGACGCCTCGAAGGCGCCCGCGGCCGACGCGAAGGACACCCAGGCCAACGTCGGCGTGGACGACGCGGACGTCCTCTTCGTGCACACCCACGGCGGCCACAGCGAGGCGAACCTGCGCAGTTGGCTGGTGATGGGGACCAACGTGGATGCGTGCTCCGCCGTCACGGACACCCACATGAACCTGGGCAACGGCAAGCTGAACATCGCCGTCGTGAAGGCCTGTCAGTCCGGCGACTTCCAGGTCTGGAAGCAGGGCGGGTACCGGCAGCAGTTCACGACGCCCTCCAGCGGCTTCAGCATGTGGAATGCCTTTCACGGTGACTCGTCGTGCGGCAACTTCGTGAAGCGCTACGTGCGGCGCTACGTGGCGAACTCACGGGTCGACGGCGTGGGCGAGAACTGGATCGACGAGGCCTACGACTGGCAGGTCGGCAAGAACAACGACGACTGCCCGGTGTCCATCGTCTTCGGACAGACCCAGGCGCAGCGCGTGGCGATGTTCGAGGCCGGCGGCTGGAACGATCGCAAGAACACCGGCAGCAAGAGCGCCTCCAGCTACTTCTACGTGGGGGGCTGCGACCCCGACAACGGGCAGAAGCTGCCCGAGTGACCGCCGCCGCGATCGACCTCCCACCGAAAGAACGAACCGCCATGAAAAGCCATCTGCTCATCCGATTCCTGACCGTCCTGCCGCTCGCCGCCGCCGCTGGCTGTGACAGCGGTGCCTTCATGGATCCCGCCGCCGTCACCACCCGGTCCGCCCGGGCGACCGTCGGCTTCATCTTCGACTCCACGGAGATCGCCACGCCTCCCACCGGAGGCCTTCCCACGACGCTGCTTCCCAGCACGGCGTTTGGCGACGCCATGTTGCAGCGCGGCCTGGTGGGGACGACGGAGCCCTTCACCCAGACGGACGCGCTGGGCTCCCGCGCGGGCCTGGAGTCCCCGTCCTGGAAGCTGGAGCGTGACCCGTCCGAGGGCCAGGTGCTGGTGCTGAACAAGGTCGCCAGCGGCCCGGAGACGCCGCAGGACCCCGCGCTCCTGCAGCGCAACGCCCTGGCCCGCCTCCAGCGCTGGGGCATCCCCACGGCGGAGCTGGGGCAGGTGCGGCAGGTGAAGTCGTTCACCCAGAGCGAGGACAACGGGGTCCTCGGAGCGCCCGAGCTGCACCGCCACAAGACCTTCGTGATGCGCGCCATCAATGGCATTCGCGTGGAGGGCCACCGCGCGGTGGTCTCCCACGGACCGGATGGCAGCTTCCAGCGCGCGCTCATCAGTTGGCCGGCCCTGGCCCGGTCGGGCCACCTGCTCCGGACGCGCCTGACGACGGCGCAGATCGAGGAGCGGGCGCGCGAGGCGCTCGTGGCCGAGGGTGAGACCGCCGGGCCCGTGCACCTCTCCTGGAAGTACGTGCCCACCCAGCTCAGCACGGGCGAATGGGCGCTGACGCTCCAGGTGTCCGCCGTGATGCCCTCGGTCACCGGCACGACGAGCACCGAGGAGCCTCGCGTCATCGACGTGGACGTGAGCGCCGTTCCCTGACGGCACCCAGGCAAGCGTGCGCATTCGTCTGACAACCGATGGCGCGTGCGCTACCGGGGTGATGTCCAGCGCCGCCTCCCGTTGCCAATACTCCGCGCCATGCCAGTCAGCCATGTGGCTGCAAGGGATTGGCAACCGGGAGGCGGCCTCATGAAGAAAGCATTCACTCCGTTGATGTTCGTGCTCGCAGTGTCGCTGCTGGCGGGCTGCTCGGATTCCTCGAAGGATACGGGCTCGGCCCGGTTCGCTGTCTCCGTCAGCCAGGCTCTCGCCCCCGACGTGGCTCGCGTCCGGGTCACCTCGAGCGCCGCGGACATCCCCGCGGTGACCGTGGAGCTGGCCGCGACCGACGGCGTGTGGGGCGGCAGCATTGGCAACATCCCCGCGGGCTCCGAGCGCTCCTTCCTGGCCCAGGCCTTCGACTCCTCCGGCACCCTGCGCTTCGAAGGGGCCGCCACGGGAGTCACCATCACCGCCAACCAGAGCACCCTGGTCGCCATCACCCTTCAGCAGCTCGACCCTCCGCCTCCCTTCGACAACGAGGCGCCCCTCATCGACTCCCTGGTGGCCTCCTCCACTTCCGTGGCTGCGGGAGGCTCCATCTCCCTGACCGCCACCGCGCATGATCCCAATCCGGGCGATACCGTCTCCTACGCCTGGAGTGCGACCGGGGGCGCCTTCTCCGCTCCCTCGGCTGCCGCGACTTCGTGGACCGCGCCTGGCTCCACGGGCATTCAAACCCTGACCCTGACCGTGACGGACTCGCGCGGACTGGCCTCCAGCGTGGCGCTGGCGGTCAACGTCACCGCCGACGGCGAGGGAGAGGCGAACCTGTCCATCTCCTTCAACCGCTTCCCCGTGGTGGCCACCATTGGCGCCATGCCCACGAACCTGGCCATCGGGCAGACGACCTCTATCTCCGCCTCGGCTTCGGACCCGGACGGTGACAGCCTCTCCTATGCCTGGAGCGCATCCTGTGCCGGGACCTGGGCCCAGGCTTCTTCCCCTTCTGCTCGGTTCACGCCTTCGGCCCTGCCCGCGGGGGCCTGCAACAACTGCCGTTTGACCGTCGCGGTCTCCGATGGGCGCGGCGGACAGAGCACCGGCACCGTCGCGCTGTGCGTCAGCGACACGCCCCCGGCCAACCACTTCGCCCCTGTCATCATCCGCTCCTACCGCTCCTCGGACACCGCCTCGCCGGGCCAGGAGCTCACCTACGAGGTGGTGGCCAGCGACCCGGAAGGCTCCGCGCTCAGCTTCTCCTGGGGGGCCACTGCCGGCTCGCTGGCCCCGCCGGTCAGCGATGCCACCCGCAGCCGCATCACCTGGACGGCCCCCGCTTGTGGCAGCGCGCCTCCGTCCATCACCGTGACCGTCACCAATGCCTTCCACCTGACCACCACCCGCACCTTTACCGTGACGGGGCTGCCGGCCTGTTCGGGAGGGTGGGCCCTGACGGGCTCCTTGGCGGGGGCTCGCTCCGGCCATAAGGCAGCGCTGCTGCCCGACGGCAAGGTGCTCGTCGTGGGAGGGCTTCGCTCGGACATCGACTTCCTCGCGACGGCGGAGCTGTACGACCCGGCCACGGGCACCTGGAGCCCCACCGGCACCATGGCTGAAGGGCGTTGGCAGCACACGGCGACGCTGCTGCCCGATGGCCGGGTGCTCGTCGTGGGGGGACTCAACTCCAGAGACTTCCTCGCGACGGCGGAGCTGTACGACCCGGCCACGGGCACCTGGTGTCCCACCGGCACCATGGCCGAGGCTCGCTCCGGCCACACGGCGACGCTGCTGCCCGATGGCCGGGTGCTCGTCGCGGGGGGCAGCGCCGTCGCCGGCGCGCCTCCGACGGCGGAGCTGTACGACCCGGCCACGGGCACCTGGAGCCGCACCGGCTCCATGGCTGAAAGCCGTTGGGCTCACACGGCGACGCTGCTGTCCGATGGCAAGGTGCTCGTCGCAGGGGGATTCGGATTTCCGCCTCGCGCGACGGCGGAGCTGTACGACCCGGCCACGGGAACGTGGAGCCGTACCGGCTCCATGTCCAGCGCTCGCACCTTCCACACGGCGACGCTGCTGCCCGATGGCCGGGTGCTCGTCACGGGAGGGCAGGACGAACTGAACTCCCCGCTCGCGACGGCGGAGCTGTACGACCCGGCCTCGGGCATCTGGAGCCCCATCGCACCCATGCTCGAAGCCCGCGTCCTCCACACGGCGACGCTGCTGCCCGATGGCCGGGTGCTCGTCGCGTCAAACGAGATGCCGCAATTGTACGACCCGGCCACGAGCACCTGGAGCCCCGCCGGCGCCATGGTTGAACCCCGCTCGGACCACACGGCGACGCTGCTGCCCAACGGGCAGGTCCTCATCGCGGGAGGGTGGGGGGGCATCAGGGGTTACCTGTCAACGGCGGAGCTGTACACGCCCTGAGCGCGGGGAGGCCCGTCACGACGCCACGAAGCCGTGGCCGCGGACCTTGTCCGGCGTGGTGCCCGTCATCCGCCGGAACATCGCGATGAAGGCGGAGGCGCTGCTGTAGCCCAGGTCGAGCGCGATGGCCTCCACCGCGTGTCCCTGCTCCAGCATCGCCAGCGCCTTCACCACGCGCAGCCGCTGGCGCCATTCGCTGAACGACAGGCCCAGGCGCTGCTGGCAGCGCCGCTCCAGCGTGCGCTCGGTGGTGTGCAGCTCCCTGGCCCATTCCGCCAGGGAGCGCTCATCCTCCGGGTGTTGCTCCAGCGCCGTGAGGACCGGCCGCAGGAGCGGATCATCGGACATGGGCAGGTAGCTCCCATGGGAGGGCGCCAGCGCCAACTGGTCGATGAGCACCCGGAACAACCTGCGCTCGGCGCTGGTGCGTGGCTGCGCCAGTTCGTGGGCGCGCAGGTGTTCCATCAGGGACTTCATCAGCGGGCTGACCGCCATGGCGCACGCCGTCCTGGGCAGCCCCCGGCACCACGCGGGGTCCAGGTAGAGCGAGCAGTGGGTCGCCTCGAAGCGGTTCATGCCCCGGTGCTCCAGGTCGGGCGGCAGCCAGATGCCGTACTGCGGGGGCGCGAGGTAGTGGCTGCCCGCCAGCTTGAGCTCCATCACCCCGCTGAAGGCGTAGACGAACTCACCCCAGGGATGGCGGTGACGCGGATAGGCCGCCGCCGCGGGCAGGCTCGCCGAGCGGAAATACACGGGGTGTGGAAGCTTTGAGGTGAAGGGAACTGGCAGTTGCTTCGCCATGGCGGCTTCTCGGGATGGGTTGTCGGAATCTCGCTATATCCATCCGCCCCGTCAGCCGCAGGATGAAGTCATGAGCTCTCACCGGAAACCCGCGGATGGCTTCGCGTTCGCGACCATGGTCGTGCTGTGCGCCATCTGGGGCATGCAGCAGGTGGCCGTGAAGCTGGCCGCTCCCCACGTCCCGAACCTGATGCAGATGGCGCTGCGCTCGGGGGTGGCCGCGCTGCTCGTGAGTCTGTTGTGCTGGCTGCGGGGCGAGCGGGGGCTGCTGCGCCGTGGGCCGTGGCGCCCCGGCCTGCTCGTGGGCGTGCTCTTCTCCCTGGAGTTCCTCTTCGTGGGGGAGGGGCTGCGGCACACGCACGCCTCGCACATGGGCGTCTTCCTCTACACCGCGCCCGTGTTCTCGGCGCTGGGCCTGCACTGGCTCGTGCCCTCCGAGCGGCTGAAGCGGACGCAGTGGCTGGGGATCGCCGTGGCCTTCGCGGGCATCGCGCTGGCCTTTGGGGGCGGCTGGCTGAGAGGCGGCCTCGGCCCGGGCGTGCTCCGGGGGGATGCGATGGGGCTGCTCGCGGGCCTGGCCTGGGGGGCCACCACGGTGGTGATTCGCGTCTCGTCGCTGTCCGACGCTCCGCCCACGCAGACGCTGCTGTATCAACTGGTGGGCGGCGTCGCGCTGCTGCTCCCCGTGGCCCTGCTCACGGGGCAGGCGGGTCCCATCACGATGGCCCCCGTGGCCTGGGCGAGCCTGCTCTTCCAGGGCGTCATCGTCTGCTTCGCCAGCTACCTCGCGTGGTTCTGGCTGCTGCGCCGCTACCTCGCCTCCAACCTGTCGGTGTTCTCGTTCATGACGCCGCTGTTCGGCGTCAGCGCGGGCATCCTCGTGCTGAATGAACACGCGGACCTCTCCTTCGCCGTGGGCGCGGTGCTGGTGCTCACCGGCATCCTCATCGTGAGCGGAGCGGGCCTGCTGCGCGCCGCGTCCGCGCTGAAGCCGGGCGCGACTTAAGGGAGGGCGTGCCAGCCGGTGCACACCGTGCAGCCCGCTGCACACGGCGCCGGCGGGTGCTCGGAGGAGGCGGCCCAGGGCATGCCGGTTGCTAACCCTTCGTGGCATGTCCAGCCGACTCCTGCTCCTGCTCTGTGTCCTGACCGCGCCGTTGGCCCGCGCTGAACTGCCCTCGCTGCCCCGGGACGAAACCTGGCTCATGGTGGGCCCCCTGTTCAGCAGCTCGGCGCGGGGGACGGGGGTGGGCCTGGAGGCGTCCCTCAACATCGCGAACGACATCCATGCCCTGGGGGTGTTTGGCCAGGCGCAGCGGATGGAGGATGCGCACACCCGGCTGAGCGCGGGCATCCAGGGCAACTTCACGCTGCTGGGGCTGGAGCTGGGCCTGATGCACGAAACAGAGACCCGGGCGCACGTGGCCACGACGGGGCTCCATGTCGCGCCCTACTTCTCGTTCATCTACGGCTCGGTGGGCCTGCGTCTGGGCATCCCGCTCTTCGCGACGGAGGACCACCGGCCCCGGTATGGCGTGGAAGGGGCGGTCGTCCTCAGCTTGAAGCTCCCCGTGTTGCTGGGAGGGAGCACCGTCGGTCGGTTCCCCCATCTGTGAGACGGATGAGGCCGGCTCCTCGCGCTACTCCAGCTCCGAGTAGGTCTCTTCCAGGCTCTCCAGGCTCTCTGCCACGTCCTTGGCGGGACATCGGGGGAGGTGGTCCACCAACTTGATGACCAGCTCGTCCACCACCTCGAGGCTCACCTCTCCCAGCTCGGTCTCACCCACTTCAACGAACTCCGCAGGCTCCCAGTCCAGGTAGAGACGAACCCGTTCGCTGCCGACCTTCTCCAGCACGAGCCGCGCGGCATCGTCTGGATGCTCATAGACCCACTTCTTCTCGGAGGACTCGAGCCAGGGAAAGACACTCGACCATGCCAGCGCGAAGTCTACTCCTGGCACGATGAACAAGGCCTTGCTGAAGTCACCCGACTCCGCGGCCTGCACATCCCCAAACGCCTTGGGTTGGGAATCCGTCCCGAAGAAAACGGCCGTGCGGAAGAGATGGTATCCCACCAGCAAGTCATCCGCTTCGGACGAGGTGCTCCGCTTGAGTTCCTCATCAGACAAGACGCACTTCATCCACATGGTGTCCTCACGGAGGAACAGGGAAGGCCGTGATTATAGCGCCGTCATCGTCGATGGCGACCCGAATGGAGTGAACCGGTTGTCCCTTGGGGGTGAATCCCACGGGGTGTGGATACGTCTTCTCCACGCGAAACGAACCATCAAGACGGACTTGCGTGCCCCGTTTGTAGTTGGGGCCAATGGTTCCCGTGCGGGCTGCGTCGGTGATGATTTCAGGGATGTCGACAGATGCGTTGAACTTGCTCTTGCCGGATTGCGGCGATAACGGTCCGTGTCCGCCGCCCGTACTGTCACCGTGGATGATGTGCTTCAGGCGCTTGCTCATGAGCCTCGGGAACTTCCGAAGCCTGCTCACGCGGCGCATGTCGACGGGGTTGGCTTGCGTCAGTTTGGAGATACGCGCTTGCTTGCGCGCCAGATGCTCCTGGGTGCGGGCATGCTTCAGTTGGACACGGGTGTCTTTCAGCTTCTTGCGCAGTAATGCTCGTCGTGTCCTGGCCTGAGCCAGCTTCGCGGGCTGAAGGCGCGACCAGAAGCCTCTCGCTTTTCCCTGGGCCTTCACCGCGGAGCGGACCCCTGACTTCTTTGCCTTCTGGATGGCCTCCTCCAGAGGCTTCGTGAGGCCTTTCGCCTTCTCCGCGACCTTCACGAGCCTGGGGAACTTCGCGAGGAGTTTGCCAAGCTTTCCGGCCTTGCCAGCCCACTTCACGATGGTGGCTCCCCCAGAGGCCACCGCCATCACAATTTCGACGATGACGTACCCGATCAACCAGCCACGGAAGTGCTCGCGGTGAAGGAGATTTGGAGCGTTCCAGCGGCTGGCGAGGGCCTTGATTCCCGCCTCGGTCAGCGTCTTCAGGTCCAGCGAGGCCGCCAGATCCCATAGACCCTTCAAGTCCGATAGGATCTCACCGCTCAGCACGCTGTAGATGAGCTTCCACGCCAACTCGAGCAGGTCAATGAGTCCTGTCAGCAGATCCCAGACGGATTCGAGCGCGCCGTGAATCAGACCCGCGGAGAAGGCCAGATTCCCCAGGTAGGCGTTCCCTACATTCGTGGCAAGCGCCTTTGCTTCCTGCCACAGGTCATAGGTGATGGAGCCTGAGCCCACCTTTCCGCGCAGGGTCTTGGCGAACGCCACGCTCGGAATCCAGATGAGGTAGTCTTCACGCGTCTGGGTTTTGTCCCAGGTTGCGTCCTCGGTCGGCTTGTAGATACCGCGGAGGCCGGAACCCCGGTTCGCCTCGACAAGGACATTGGCGTAATAGCGCTCGTCCTGGCCCCACTTGATGGCGGACCCCTTGTAATGCTGCTTGACGATTGCCAGCGCGCCTTCGTTCTTCTTGATTCTATGAAGAACTGCTCCGGGGTCGGATGGGGTGATGCTGATATATTTCTTGTAGACGAAGCCGGAGTTTCCATCCGTGAGCGTCACGAAATACCAATCACCTGAGAGCTCACGGCTTACGAAGACGTGGGTGTTGAATGGGAGTTTCTTCTTGAACGTGCCGGAAAGGTGAGGCTGCGCTCGTAGATTCACGCCGTCACCGTTGGACACCCGGCCGAAGCTGTAGACTCCTCTCCCCATCTCGAACGGAAAGCCCTTCGGGCTGTTGGCGCCGCCAACCGCCGAGGCAGGAACGGTGCGGCTCTTCAGGGCCGCCCAGGTCGCGGGGCCCACGACTCCGTCCGCGCTCAGCTTCCTGGCGAACTGGAATTGCCTGACGGCGTAGTCTGTGTCTGCCCCAAAGCAGCCGTCGATGGGTCTTCGATAGAGTCCAGCCAGCCGGAGGTGGTTCTGGAGGTCGGCGACCGCAGACCCCGTGGATCCCAATTGCAGCAAATCCTCGGAGGCCCCAAAGCTTCCTGTGGGTTGGCCCATCTCCACCCCCTGACCTGAAGTCGCGGCGTGTGTGAGCTTCAACTTTACGAAGGCGCCTCAATGCGAACGAAGAACCCGGGAGAGCGGTCGAGTCTTGTCGCGCACTGCCCTGGAGCGTTGGGTGAGGCTGGACCGCCGATGGGTCGTTTCAGAGCGCCTTGACGTAACCAGAGACTTTCGGATTGCAGGCGCCCACCTTCTTCAGCGCGGCCTCGGCTGACTTCTTGTCCGCGTGGATGCTCGTCACGATGAAGAGCCCTGGCGTCAGCCGCTTGTGCGGCGTGGTCGGGAGCACCAGGAAGCTGTTCGTGCAGGCTTGATCCAACTGCGCATTGTCGCGGGAGGCGATTGCCTCCTCGACCGTCTTGAAGCTTCCGATGATGGCCGCGTAGCGCTCGGGCCGGCGCTGGAGTTCCTTCACGACTTTGTGTCCGGCGGCATCCCAACGGTAGGCGTCGAGCTTCCACTGGTCGGGCTCCGCGGAAAGAAAGACATACTCCCTGAAGAAGCCCTCGACCGGTGAGCCTGGCGTCAGCGGGTACGGGCCGACGTGGGAACTCTCCGGCCCCGCGAAGTTCTCATCCCCGTTCCAGGCCTCCGCCACCCCGCCGTCCTTGACCGCGTAGAGGCGGTGCCGGCGATGGACATGCTCGAACCCGCCCTCCTGGGTGACGAGGAGCCCCCATTCCCCGGCCGTCAGCCGGACCGGCTGGACGGAGGTCGTGACGTTCTGCTCCTCCTCGCCAGAGGTCCAGCTTGCGGGAGACGCGGCCTTCTGGAGCCCGTGTGCCATTCCTTCGGGCAGCTTCGCCTTTCGTTTCCCGCCTGACCCTTCGCTCAGCTCGATTTCGAGCTGGCAGGTGTCGCCCGCCTTGCGGCAGCCCGTCGCGCGCAGGACATACATCGCCCCGGTCGTCTCGCTTGCCTTGAAGCGCTTGAGCTCGAGGCCCCCCTGCGCCGCGAGCTCGGCGCTGCCCGCCGGGACGCTCGCGCCCAGGAGCACGATGAATGCCGCGCCCAGCGCTGACCGATTTCCAAACCCCATCGCTCCTGCCTCCCACATTCCGACCTCAGCGGCGTTCGGCAGAGGATTTCACGCCGCCGCTCGGGCCTCCAGGGGACTTCAAAGGAGTACAGTGCAGCCCTTTCGCGTAAGGGAGGGGAACGCATGCGCTGCTACGTCTTGGGTCTCCAGGAGATTGACCCGTCGCAGGTCGCGGTCGTTGGCGGCAAGGGCGCGCATCTGGGGGCACTCTCGAAGCTCGACGGCATCCGCGTGCCGGATGGCTTCTGTGTCACGACGGACGCCTTCCAGCGGGTCATGGCGGAAGCGCCGTCGGTCAACGACCAGCTCATCCAGTTATCGCGCCTGAAGCCAGACGACCGGGAGCCGCTCCGCGCGCTCAGCGCGGAGCTCCGCCGGACCCTCGAAGGGACCGCCATCCCTGACGAGCTGGCTTTGGCGATCACCCACGCGCACGCCCGGCTCGGCGAGCATGCCGCCTACGCCGTCCGTTCGAGCGCGACGGCGGAGGACCTGCCCACGGCCTCCTTCGCGGGCCAGCAGGACACGTACCTGAACGTCGTGGGGCCGGCGTCGATCCTCCAGCACGTCCGCCGGTGCTGGGCCTCGCTCTTCACCGAGCGGGCCGTGAGCTACCGCCTGCGCAACGGCTTCGACCACCGCAAGGTCCGCATGGCGGTGGTCGTGCAACAGATGGTCTTCCCGCAGGCGGCCGGCATCCTGTTCACGGCCGACCCCCTCACCTCCAACCGCAAGGTCGCCTCCGTGGAGGCCAGCTTCGGCCTCGGCGAGGCCCTGGTCTCCGGCCTGGTGAACGCGGACTCCTACAAGGTGCGGGACGGCGAGGTCATCGCCCGGACCATCGCCACCAAGCAGCGCGCCATCCACGCCTTGCCGGAAGGCGGCACGCGCGAACAGGCGATCGAGCCAGAGCGGCAGCGGCAGCCCGCGCTGACGGATGCCCAGGTCGTGCGGCTCGAACAACTGGGCCGGAGAATCGAAGCGCACTTCGGAGGTCCCCAGGACATCGAATGGTGCCTCGTCGACGACGCGTTCTTCTTCGTCCAGAGCCGGCCCATCACCACGCTGTTCCCCATCCCCCAGGCCGGCGACCGGGAGCACCACGTCTACGTGTCCGTCGGTCATCAGCAGATGATGACCGACGCCATGAAGCCCCTGGGGCTCTCCCTGTTCCAGCTCACGGCCATGCGGCCGATGTTCGAGGCAGGCGGGAGGCTGTTCATCGACATCAGCCAGGCCCTGGCTTCGCCCGCGGGCCGCACGGCGCTCCTGGAGGGCCTGGGGAAATCCGACCCGCTGATCCGGGACGCGCTTCAGACCCTCATCGGACGCAGCGACGTCACCCGGCCGCTCCCGGACGCGAGCCCTGGCGGGCCTCCCGCTGGCGGCCCACCCGCCCCCATTGAAACCGACCCCGCCATCGTCGACGAGCTGATTGGCCGCACCCAGGCCTCCATCGCCGCCTTGAAGCGCGACATCCAGAAGAAGTCCGGGGCGGCGCTGATCGACTTCATCCTGGCGGACATCCAGGAGCTGAAGCGGCTCATGCTCGAGCCGCGAAGCCATCAGGCGATCATGGCCGGGGTGGAGGCCACCTGGTGGCTCAACGAGCAGCTCCAGACGTGGCTGGGCGAGAAGAACGCCGCCGACACGCTCACGCAGTCCGTCCCCCACAACGTCACGTCGGAGATGGGGCTGGCGCTCCTGGAGGTCGCGGACGTGATCCGCCCGCATCCGGAGGTGGTGGCCTTCCTGCGGCACGTCGAGGACGAGGGCTTCCTGGAGGAAATGGCCACGCTCCCGGGAGGGCGCGAGGCGCGCGACGCCATCCGCGCCTATCTCGACAAGTACGGCATGCGCTGCGCCGGTGAGATCGACATCACGAAGCCGCGTTGGAGCGAGCGGCCCACCACGCTCGTGCCCATCCTCCTCGGCAACATCCAGAACTTCGAGCCGGGCGCCGGAGCGCGGCGCTTCGAGCAGGGGCGTCAGGAGGCCAGGAAGAAGGAGGAGGAGGTGCTGGAGCGCCTGCGGGCCTTGCCGGACGGGGAGGGGAAGGCCGCGGAGACGAAGCGGATGATCGACCGGGTCCGGACCTTCATGGGGTACCGGGAGTTTCCCAAGTACGGCATCGTCAACCGGTACTTCGTCTACAAGCAGGCCCTGCTGGAAGAAGCCGGGCGCCTGGTGAAGGCCCACGTGCTCCGGGAGAAGGAAGACATCTTCTACCTCACGCTCCAGGAGCTCCACGACGTCGTGCGCACGAACCACGCGGATGACCTGCTCATCCGCCAGCGCAAGGAAGCGTTCAGGGCGCATCAAGCGCTCACGCCGCCCCGGGTGATCACGTCGGAGGGAGAGGTCATCAACGGCGCATACCGGCGCGACGATCTGCCGGCCGGCGCGCTGGTCGGCCTGGCGGTCTCCTCGGGGAGCGTCGAGGGGCGGGCCCGCGTCATCCTGGACATGGCGGAGGCCCGGCTCGAACCGGGTGACATCCTGGTCACCCGCTTCACGGATCCGAGCTGGACGCCCTTGTTCGTGTCCCTCAAGGGACTGGTGACGGAGGTCGGAGGCCAGATGACCCACGGCGCGGTGATCGCACGGGAGTATGGCTTGCCGGCGGTCGTGGGCGTGGAGCAGGCCACCCGGCGGATCCGCGACGGGCAGCGGATCCGCGTGCATGGGACGGACGGGTACGTGGAGCTCCTGTCCTAGCCAGAACGGGCGCTCCGGCGGCGGGGGAGGACGTCACCGCCGGAGCGCCAGGGACTACTCGGCGACGTACACGAGCGTGTCCCCCTGGTAGTAGGGGCGGTAGCGGACGCCGCCGCACTGCTGGTAGGCGACGCCGCCCACCGTCGTGGCCGCGCAGCCCGCGGGGAGCGCCGTGACGGTGTGCGCGCCCGTCGGCACCGCCACCACGGTCGTGTTGTTGCCGTAGTAGGCGTCCTGACGTGCGGCCGTGCGCCGCGAGGTGCGCCGCGCCACCCGGCGCGACGTGCCGTAGTACTGGGCCAGGGCCACCTCCGGGAGCATCTCTCCCGCGAAGAAGAGCCCCAGCAGCATCACCGCCGCCCGCTGGCGGGACTTGCGCGAGTGCGTGATCATTTCGAGCCTCCTTGCTGCGCTCCGCCCTGCGAGTCCGGCGCGAGGAACGACACGCGCACGGCATCGCGTGGGGGCGTGAACTGGAACTGGTTCGGGCTGAGCCGGGGCGACAGGTTCCACTCGGACAGGGTCACCGAGTACTGCGGTGCGCCCGGCAGGTCCCGGGAGGTGATGACGTACTTGAGCGGCAGGGGCTGCGGGCCGTCCTCGACCCACAACTCCCAGTCCACGCCGTCCCGGTTGCGGAACGCCAGATGGTGCGCGGGCACGCCGTTCACCATGGAGCGGCCCAGGTACTTCCCGGAGCTCACGTCCTCGGTGAGGGCGGCGTAGGGATTGCTGACGAGCAGGTCCCCGCCGGGCGCATCCAGGCCGAGCCGCTGGGAAGCCATGTCCAACGTGGCATCCAGGGTGGGGGGGGCCGGCGTCGTCGCATAGGCGTTGGCGTTCTCACCATGAACGGTGAGCCGCTGGCCGTCGTAGAAGAGGTGGAGCTTGGCCAGGTCTCCGGCGCGGTCCACGCGGAGCCGGTTGGGCCGCTGAAGGCTCACGTCGCCCGCGCGCTGCAACTGGATCTTCTGCCCCGAGTCGAGCACTTCATCGAGCGTCCCCTCGGTGCGCACGGAGAACTCACGCTGCGCGGCCAGGAAGTCGCTCATCTGGCGCAGGGTGCGTTGGGCCCGCGGGTCGACCTGGGTTTCGGATCCGGCGCGCTCGGCGGGGGCTTGCTGTGCCTGCTGCGCGCCCGCGAGCAGGGGTGTCGCTCCCAGGAGCAGGGCGAGCAGGGGCCCGCACCACCTCTTCCTCAACCTTGCGCTGCCGTCTGTGTCTGTCATGAACCCCTCCTGGGTCGCGTGAAGCGCCCTGGACGCGGGCTTCGCCTCACGTCATCGGACGTTCTCCAGGACGTTGAGGGCACCGCCACCGGGCACCAAGGCTCACCGGTTCGACCGCCGCGCTGGCTGGTGCCCCGCGGAAGGCCGCCGCCGGGAGCGGACCTCAGCCGGGCGTGTCTCCGCCGTCCTGGCGCACCTGGGCCTGGGTGTGCTGGATGGCCACCTTCTCCGTGCTGACGAAGGTGCGGAAGGCCCACCAGCCCAGGCTGAACCACGGAGGGGCGGCCAGCTTGCCCTTCATGGCCACCTCCACCGCGCCCGCCGCCGCGAAGCCCAGCGTCGCGAGCGCGCCCAGGTCCATGTGTCCCCCGGTGGCGCGCAGCACGTCCACGTTGACGCCCTTGAAGAACAGGCTGGCCGCTCGCGCCACGCCGCTGCCCTCCGCGAGGGAGCGCAGCAGGGCCGCCTCCTCGGGCGGGGGCGCCTCTCCGGGGTGCACCACCACGTCCACGCCCGTGCGCCGTCGCACCTCCGCCAGCAGGTGCCCGGTGTCCAGGTCCTGGGGATCGTGGATGCACAGCACGCTGCCGGTGTAGGGCCGCACCTGCACCTCGTGGACGCCCTCCACCCGCAGCAGGTCGTCCGCCAGCGAAGTGGCCTGCTTCGCGTCATGTCGCAGCCACGGCAGCCGCAGGCGCGTGCGCCCGGGAGACGTGTGGATGACGTAGATGATCCGAGGCATGCGCGCTCCCTAGGCCTGGGCCTCGCCCTCCGGCCGCGTCTGTTCGCTTCGCCGGGCCCGCGCCCTCGCCTCCGCCAGCAGGTCCTCGAGGTCCTCCTGCTTCATCGCGGTGCGCGCGGCCACCATGTCGACGAAGCGGTAGCCCGCGGTGGCCACCTCCACGAGCAGCGGCCGCAGGTGCCTGGCGACCAGCACCGTGCTCGCGCCCGCGCCGTAGCCCATGAGGAAGGAGGGGAGGTCGAACTTCATGAGGATGTCTCCAGGGAAGAGGTTGTGTCCGTCACCCGCCGCGTCCTGCGCACCACCTGGCCGCCCCACGCGGGCACCGCGCCCACCAGGGCCGGCAGGGCCAGCCCCGCCGCCAGTCCGCCGAACGTCAGCAGGGTGGGCGCCGGAAGACGCAGCACCCGCCGCAGCGGCGGGAGGGTGAGCGCCGCCGCGTGCATGGCCGCGGCCCCGCCGACGAAGACGGGGAGGCGCCACCCGCCGCCCTTGGAGACATTGCGCCGTGCCTCTCCAGGAGCGCGGCACACGGCCGAATAGCCGAGCTGCGCCGCGGTGAGCGTCCCGAACGCCAGCGGCGGGCCTCCCAGCGCCAGCCCCAGCCCGCCGACGCCCGCCAGCAGCGCCCCGTCGCGAACCACCCGCAGCGCCGCCGGCCGCGTGAGCAGCGGCATCCCGGGGGGCGCCGGGGGCCGGTCGAGGATGGCCGGGTCCCCCGGCTCCAGCGCCAGGGCGATCCCCGGCAGCGTGTCCGTGAGGAGGTTGAGCCACAGCAACTGCAGCGGCGAGAGCGGCTCCGGCAACCCCACCAGGCTCGCGCCTAGCACCAGCGCCATCTCCGAGAGGTTGGTCGCGAAGAGGAAGCGCAGCGCCCGGCGCAGGTTGTCCTGGACGATGCGGCCCTCGCCCACGGCGGACATGATGCTGCGCAGGTCCTCGCTGGCCATCACCACGTCCGCCACCGCGCGCGCCATGTCGCTGGAGCGCACGCCCACCGCCACGCCCACGTCCGCCGCCCGGAGCGCCGGGGCGTCGTTGATGCCGTCCCCCGCCATGGCGACGATGGCCCCCTGCGCGCGCAGGGCCTTCACCAGCTTCCGCTTGTCCTCCGGGGTCACGCGCGCCAGCACCGAGGTGCGGGCGAGCCCGTCCGCGAGCGCCTCGCCTGACAACCCGAGCAGCTCCGCCAGCTCATGCGGGGTGAGGGTGGTTCCCTCCAGGCCCACCTGCCGGGCGACGGCCTCGGCCGTGCGGGGCTGGTCTCCCGTCAACACCACCGTGCGGATGCCCGCGTGCCGCGCCTGCCGCACCGACTCCGCCGCGCCGTCACGGAGCGGGTCCCTCAGCCCCACGAAGCCGAGGAAGGTGTACCCGTCCGTCGGCGCGGGGCCGTCGTCCCGGGCGAGCCGCCGCCAGGCCAGCGCCAGCACGCGCAGCCCGTCCGCCGCCAGCGCGTCGTTGCGCCTCGCCAGCCGCTCCCGCCCCCGCGCGTCCAGCGGCCCGCGCGAGTCCCGCTCGCACATGCCCAGCACCTGCTCCGGCGCTCCCTTGATGAAGGCCACCGCGCCGTCGTCAGGCGCATGGTGGACGCTCAGCACGTAGTGGATGGCCTCGGAGCGCTCGCGAAGGTGGCGGCGGGGAAACGCGCGGCGCAGCGCGGCCCCGTCCAGCCCCACGGCGTGCGCGGCGGTCACCAGCGCCTTCTCCGTGGCGCTGCCGGACACCTCCAGCGTCTTGCCCCGGTGGTGGACGTCCACGTCGCTGTTGAGCAGGCCCAGCGCCAGCGCCAGTGTGGGCGGATCCTCCAGCACGGCCTGGGGCCGCGGGCGCAGCGCGGACAGCTCCAGGGGGCCATCGCCCATGTCCAGCACCTCCAGCCGCATCTCGTTGCGCGTGAGGGTGCCCGTCTTGTCCGCGCAGATGACGGTGACGCCTCCCAGCGCCTCGGCGGCGGACACGCGCCGCACCACCATGCCGCGCGCGTGCAGCCGCTGCATGGCGCGCACGAGCGCCGCGGTCGCCACCAGGGGCATGCCCTCCGGCAGCGCCGCCACGCCCAGCGCCACCGCGCCGCGCAGCACCTGGGGGCCGGAGCGGCCATGGGCCAGCCCCGCCAGGGCGGACAGCGTCGCCGCGCCCACGGAGGCCACCGCCACGCGCCGGTCCAACTGCCCCAGCTTGCGCGTCAGCGGCGTGGACGGCGCGGACTCCTGCGCCACCAGCTCCCGCACGTGCGCCATCTCCGTGTCCGCGCCCGTGGCCACCACCAGGGCGCGCCCATGTCCGGAGGCCACCGTCGTCCCCGCGAACAACAGCGACGCGCGCTCCGCCAGCGGCGCCTCCGCGTCCACCGGCGCGGCCTGCTTGGATTGCGGCTCGCTCTCGCCGGTGAGGAGCGCCTCGTCCGCGGAGAGCCGGTGCGCGTCCAGTACGCGCATGTCCGCGGGCAGCACGTCCCCGGCGCGCAGCAGCACCACGTCCCCGGGCACGAGCTCCGCCACGGGCACCGTGAGGAGGACGCCGCCGCGCAGCACCTGCGCCGAGCCCGCCTCCAGCTTCTGCCACGACGCGAGCAGCTCCTGGTTGCGGCGCTCGATGCGGTAGCCGATGCCCGCGTTGAGCCCCACCACCGTGAGGATGGCGGAGGCCTCCAGCCCGTCGCCCGCCAGCGCCGAGGCCCCCGCCGAGCCCAACAGCAGCACCGTGGGCACGGTGGCCAACTGCGAGCCCAGCATGGCCAGACGCGAGCGCGGCGCCTCCTCCTGCACGACGTTGGGGCCGAAGCGCCTGAGCCGCCGGGCCGCCTCCTCCGGGGAGAGTCCATGGTCCGTGCCGTCCAGCCGGGCCAGCACCGCGTCCACCGTCATCGCGTGCCACGCTGCCCGAGGCCCGCGCCGCGTGCCCTGTGTCGGGCGGGCCTTGCCCGGGGCGGGGGCGTGGGGGCTCGGGGCGTCAGGCTCCTGGCGCAGCCGGGCCAGCAGCGGGGCCTGGGGCGTGTAGCGCACCAGCAGCCGTCCGGTGCGGGGCTGCGCGCTCACCTCCTCGACGCCGGGCCAGGTGGCGAAGGTCCGCTCCAGCCGCTTGCCAAGGAAGGCGTTCCATTGCAGGTCGGGGACCTCCAGGCGCAGCCTGCGCGCCGCGGTCGAGTGGCGCACCACCCTTGCGGGCGCGCAATGCCCGTCCATGAGGAACACCACCATTCGCGACCCCCTGACCGGGCCTGGGAGACGTGGGGATGGGGGGCCGCCGGAACAAGGCGGCCCGGCGGGCCAGCGGAAGCCTCAGGGGTGACACCCGGGGGTGTGTTGTTGCAGCGCTCAACACCACCCCCTCCCTCCAGGGCAGCCCGGGGCCGCGTGGAGGGACCAATCCCAGACGCGTCGAGAGCAAGGCAATGGACGGGGTGCTCTTCATGAAGACACCTGTGTCGTTGTTCGTGAGCGCGGCGTTTGCCCTTGCCCCTGGAGCCGTGCTCGCCCAGGAGCGCGAGACCGAGCTGCTCGGCGGCAGGCCTCCCCCCACGGGCACCGGGATGCTCGTCACCGGCAGCATCTTGACCGGCGTGGGCGCGGTCAACCTGCTCTCGTCGCCTCTCTGCAAGACGAGCCTGGTTCCTCGCGACACGCAGGATGTCTGTCTTGGGTCCTCCCTGGTGATTGGCGGCGTCCTCGCGGCCGTGGGGCTCCCGCTCCTGTTCGTGGGCATCAGCCGCCACAACGACTACGTCGAATGGAAGCGGCGACACCGCGCCCTCTCGCTGCTCACCGACGTGGGCGTCGCGCCGGCTCCAGGGGGCGCCGCGCTCACGTGGAGCGCCTCGTTCTGAAGAGGGGCCCGGGGGCTCGACCGGAGCGGCGGCGCCTGACGGCCTCGGGAGTCCGGGCGAGGTGGAGCATCTGGTAGAGGCTCAGCAGCACCATCGTCACCGCGCGGGACGCGTCCGGGGCAGGGGATGTTTCAGCCTCCGCGTCCCTCGGGACCTGGGGAAGCCAGGACTCTTCCCGGGTGCGGGCATGTTAGCCGTTTGGATTTCCACCGGGCCCCTCCATTCCTGCCGGAGGGGCCCGGTCCTGCTCACATCCCCGGGACGGCCCTTCGGAACTCCCGCAGGGTCATCTCCAGGTCGCCTCGCGCCGCGTCTCCCTTGGGGAGGGCACTCTCGGGCCGGGCCATGAAGGACTCCACGCCCTCCAGGACGGCGCGGCACAGCTCGTCGGACTCGACCTCGCCCAGCGACGCCGTGCCGCACTGGATGGCGATGCGGCCCTTCTTGCCGCGCTTGAAGCGCAGGCTGAACGACGAGTCAGCCCCCACGAAGAGGTGCTCCTTCGCGCCGCCCGCCACCACCGCCTGGAGCCCGTCGAGCAGCCCCACGAACGAGACGGCGAGCATCATGGCCTGGTCCGGGGACCTGCCCTTGGAGGTGCAGGTCCCCGCGTCGCTCGTGAAGGTCATGTGCCCCAGGTCGAAGCCCGAGCGGCCGGGGTCCTGCGCGTCGAGCCATTCACACTCCAGTCGGAACATGTCGGTGCCTCACGGGGTGGCCGGCGGGGTGCCGGCGGGAGTGGGGACATGGTTGGTCGTTCCCCGGACCGGGAACGCCGAGATGACCCGGTTGCCGTCGTCCGAGTCCACGATGACACGGATGAGGTCCTTCTGGCCGTTGACGGTCGTCTTCATCTCGAAGGTCTGCAATTGCGTGCGGGGGTTCGACTTGCGCGTCCCGTACTTGACGACGTCCTCGGCCGCCTTGGAGATCTGCTGACGCGTGGTCCCCGGCGCGAAGAGGTCGCCGTGCCCGGCGGGATGGTTGCCCGTCACGTGGCGCGCGTCGATGTGGATCCACCCCTCCTTCAGGTTGCCATCATCGATGCGCGGCTTGTCCCGGTGGGGTGAGCGCCCGCCGCCGCCTCCTCCGCCGCCTCCTCCGGGCGCGGGGTTGTCGCTTCCGCCGCCCTTCTTCTGGAGCGCCATGAAGCGGGAGGTGGCGTTGGCGATGTGGGCGGTGCCGTTGACGCCCACGACCACCGCGCCCGCCATCATCGCGGAGCCCGCGGCGACCGCTCCCAGGCTGACGCCCGCCGTGGCCGGCGTGCCCACCACACCCGCCACCGCCAGCGCTCCGCCCGCGCCGCCCATCGCGTCGGCGAGGACGAGCTGGGCGATGCCGCCCACCAGCTCACCGGCGATCTGCCCGTACTGGTTCTCGATGGGCAGGTCCACGGGGAGCCGCGGAGCCCCCACCGACTGCGCCAGCCCGGACAGGAAGCCCACGCCGAACTCCCGCGCCTTGGCGGCGAACTCGGCGTCCTTGCCATCCGGGTCCCAGTAGAGGACGGGGTTCTGGCGCACGTACTGGTAGGGATTGAGGTCCCAGGGCGCCAGGAGGAAGTCCTCGTCGGGCGCCTTCACCGGCGGATCCGGCGTCAGCCATTGGGCCATCTCCGGCGCCAGCCAGCGGGCGCCGTGGTCACTCCAGCCGGTGTGCGCGTCCGTCAGCTTGTTGAGGGTGTTGAGCGGCTCCTGCTGGTGGTCCACGTTGCCCACCACGCCGCCGCCGCCCACCAGCTCCCGGTACGCGTCGATGGGCGCGCCGAAGGGCTCGTAGCGCCGCTCCTCGAAGACGCTGCCGTCCGCGCGGGTGATCAGCGCGGGGCCCGCGGACACGCCGGTGTGGAAGTAGAGCGTGCTCGCCACCTCCACCAGCGCCGCGTGCTGGAGCGCCCGCTGGGAGGCCCTCACGCCCGGCTCGCACGCGGCCCCCAGCAGGGCCACCGCCACCAGTCCCGCCACCAGCCGGGGCCCTCGCGTCCGCGTGGACGCGCGCGGCAGGAACACCGACAGCAGCAGGAGCACCAGCGCGCCCGCCACCGTCCCCGTGAGGCCCCGGGCCACCGCGCCGTCGAGCGCCGCGCC
The DNA here is from genome assembly GCF_020037015.1 of Corallococcus sp. AS-1-6. GTDB lineage: Bacteria > Myxococcota > Myxococcia > Myxococcales > Myxococcaceae > Corallococcus. The sequence continues at coordinate 42,066 of NZ_JAIQDE010000015.1, forward strand.
CCGGGGGCCGCCGAAGTCCGCCAGCGGGCCGGTCGCGCCCGTCGCGGTCTGCGTGATGCGCGCCAGCGTCCGGTCCCCCAGCTTCACGTAGCGCTCGCGCGTCGTCGGCGTGCGCTGGGTGAGCTGGGGCGAGAACCAGTATTGGGTCTCCCCCGCGGCGCCCTGGGTCAGGGTGCGCTGGCCGTCATAGCCGTAGCCGTGCTGGACCAGGGCCGGCGTGCCGCCCGGGCCGGGCATCGTCACGCCGACCAGTTGATCCAGCCCGTTGTACTCCAGCGTGCGCGCGCCCTGACGCACCACGCGCCCCGCCGCGTCGTAGTCCAGCAGCGTGTCGCCGCCAGGGGACTCCACGCGGGTGAGCTGGCGGGGCCCGAAGCCCCGCTCGCCGTGGTGGTAGGTGCCCGTCAGCAGGCCCAGCGCCCTGGGTCCGGTGGCCTGGCGCTGGAGCAGGTTCTGCAGGCCGTCGTAGGCGTAGTCGAAGCGGAAGGAGTCGGGGCCCTGCTTGAGCATCCCGTTCGGCAGCAGCTCGGCGCCGATGACGGCGTCCGTGAGGCGGGCCGCCGCGTCGTAGTTGAAGATGGCCGAGTGGTTGAGGCCCACCCCGTCCACGTCGCTCACCGTGGCGGGCGCGCCGTAGGCGTTGCGCGTCAGCGTCACGTCATAGAGGGCCGCGCCGGTGCCGCGCAGCGTCTGGACCCGCGAGGCCAGGCCCATGGCGTCGCGCTGGTACGACTGGCGCACGCCGTTGCCGTAGCGCTCCTCCATCACGCGGCCCGCCGCGTCCAGCGTCAGCGCCTCCCAGTAGCTGCCCGCCCGCACGGGCCGGCCCGCGGCGTCGTAGGCGTTGTCCACGCGCACGCCGTCCACCGTGGTGGCCAGCGTCAGCCCGGAGGGGCTGAAGACGGTGGACTCCTCGGAGGACAGGCCGTCGATGATCCGGCGCCGCGCCACCACCCGGCCGGCGGCGTCGTAGGTGAAGTGCACCGAGCCGCGCGGCTCCTCCACCCACGCGAGCCGGCTGGTGGTGCGGCCCGTGGTGCCGCCGTCCTGCGCGACGTCGTAGTGGTAGACGAAGGCGCTGCCGTCCTCGCCCTCGGTGCGCACCAGGCGCCCCGCGTCGTCGTAGATGAACTGGCGCGTCTGGTTCGCGCCGTTCGTGTGGTGCGTCAGCCGGCCGCTGTCGGTGTAGCGCAGGATGCGCTGCCCGATGTCCGGATCATTCGCCGCCACCAGCCGGCCCAGCGTGTCGTAGGTGAAGGCGTGGGTGGCCGCGCCGCCCTGCAGGCTCACGGTGAGCAGCCGGTCGGCGGCGTCGTAGGCGGCGTCCACCGCCTCCAGCACCGTGCCCACCTGCCGCTCCGTGCGCAGGATGCGGCCCAGGCCGTCGCGGCGGGTCGTCACCGGCGCCAGGTCCTGGACGGACTCGGTGGCCTCGAAGGCGCGGTAGGCCATGCTCCGCAGCGCCAGCGTGGGCAGCGTCTGGGTGAGAGGCCGGCCCAGGGCGTCGTGGGTCAGCACCTGGCCCACGGCGCTGGTGGGGCGCGCTGTCGGCAGCGCGCCGTCCGCGTGGAAGCTGTCGGCCGCGTACACCACCAGGCCCCGGGCGTCGCGCTCGCGCCAGCCGGAGACGATCCACCGGTCCGCGCTCAGGCGCGTGGCCGAGTACAGCTCCTCGCCCAGGCCGTTGGTCACGGCCACCGTCTCACGCCAGGGGCCGCCGTCCTGCCACGCCCCCGTCCAACTGCCGGCCAGCGCGTCCTCGGCCCCGTCGAAGGAATAGGTGTACGTCCGGGGCCGCGGCGCGGACCAGTCGTAGACGAAGCGCAGGTGCGGGGGCTGGGTGCCCAGCGCCAGCGTCGAGGGCCGCCCCAGGCTGTCGTAGCTCAGGTGGGTGGTGGCGCCCGTGGGGTCGGTCATCGTCGTGGGGCGCCCCACGACGTCGTCCCACGTCATGCCCCAGGACAGCGTCTGCCCCGCCTGCGGGCTGATGCGCTCCTCGGTGGGGTACAGGTGGTGGCTGTCGTAGCTGAGCTCGCGCCAGCTCCCCAGGGAGTAGGTGCGCACCGGGTTGTCCCAGGCGTCGTACTCCGTGGCGGAGCGCAGCACCCAGCGCGGGTTCGTGGCGTCCGCGAGGAAGCCGTGCGTCTCACGCGCCAGCCGGCCCGCGCGGCAGGCCGCCGGGTCCGTCCAGGTGAACACCTGCGTGGCGTCGCCGTAGAAGTTGCGGGTGTGCGCCACCAGCGTGCCGTCCACCTCGCGCACCTGCTCCTCGCACAGCACGTCCTGCACCCACAGCGTGTCGTCGCTGGCCCAGACGCGCGTCGTGAAGCGCTCGTCGCCTTCCAGGTCCAGCCGCCCGAAGCGCTCCTCCCGGATGGGGCGCACGCGGGCGTCGTAGGCATACGTCGTCTTCGTCACCAGCGGCGAGCTGACGCCTTCATGGTGCAGCGTGCGCTGCTCCAGCAGCGCGGCCCGGCGCAGCAGCGCCGTGTCCGGCAGGCCCTCCACCGGCCGCGCCTCGTACTCGGACGTCTCCACGGTGAAGAGCTGCCCCGTGCCGTCCTGGGTGCGCACCTCCAGGGGCGCGCCGCGCAGCGCGCGGTCCATCCCCAGGCCCGCGTGGTAGCGCGTCTCCTGGTACAGCGTCGTCGCCGGGGTGGCGCCCGGCGTCGTCATGCCGCCCACCAGGAAGCCGCCGAAGCGCCGCTCCTGGCCGTCCCAGAAGCCGTCCCGCACGGTGTACTCCACCGCGCGCACGGGGCCTCCCGCGCCGGGGTCCACCTCCACGCGCACCGGCACCGGCACGGACACCGGCAGCTTGCGCGTCCACGGGTCCGGCGTGGACTCCGCGGCCACGGAGAGCTGCGCGCTGGACGCGTACTGGAGCGTCACCGTCTTGCCCAGGCCGTTGTCCAGCCCCACCAGCATGCCCGCCGTCGTGGGGCCCGCCAGGTCCATGGCCCACATGCCGGTGGGGCCGCTCCACACCACGTCCTCGCTGCCGTTGCCGTTGACGTCCGCCAGCGCCACCACCGTGGACGCGCCGTCCGCGGACGGAGGCACCAGCCGCGTGGCCGTGGCCTCCACGCCGCCGCCCGCCTTGCCCCGGTACCAGTGCACGTAGCCGCCCAGCACGTGCACCAGGTCCATCAGCCCGTCGCGGTCCAGGTCCGCGAGCTTCACGTTGGCCGTGTTGGTGCCGTCCCCCCACGGGTAGGTGAAGCTGCCCGCCGCGGCGAAGGTGCCGTCCCCCCGGCCCAGGTAGACCTTGTAGCTCCCGGTGAGGAGCTGGACGACGTCCGCCAGCCCGTCGCCGTTCACCTCGTGGAAGCGCGCGTTGGGGCCGGGCAGCAGCGCGACCCCGTCCACCGCCGGCCGGCTCACCGCCGCGTTGAGGCAGGGCGTCTGCGTGGCGGGAGCGCCCGGGCAGCTCACCCGGTTCCAGCGCACGGACAGGGACTCGCTGCCCGTGCGCACCACGTCCACGCGGCCGTCGCCGTTGAGGTCCGCGAGGAAGGTGCTGGTGCTGAAGAGGGCCAGCGCGTCCGTGCCGTGCCACTTGGAGGCCGTGCTGCCCAGCGACTCACCCTGGAGGGTGTTCACCTGCCAGGCCTCGGAGAAGCTGCGCACCAGCTCCGGCTTGGAGTCCCCGTCCACGTCCAGGAAGCGCGCGCTGGAGAGCTGCGCGCCGGAGGCCCCCGCGAGCGTGCGCGCCGGCCCGAAGCCCGCGCCCGTGCCCTTGCGCCACTGGTGCCCGGAGGTGCCCAGCCGCACCAGGTCCGCCATGCCGTCGCCGTCGACGTCCAGGAAGCTGGTGCCCGTCGTGCTGAGCAGCCACCCGGAGGCGGGCTCCACCTGCACGGAGGTGGGCTCCTGCGCGGGCGCGTACTGGAACGTCAGCGTGGGCAACTGCCCCACGCTCCCGCGCCCCAGCATCGTCACCCGCTCCAGCCGGCTCAGGGCCCGGGACTGCTCGTAGCCCAGCGAGTACACGCGCAGCACCTCGCCGAAGGCGTGCACGCGCACCTGGGACAGCCGCTGCGCCGTCTGGACCGCGAAGCCCGTGCGGTAGCTCACCGTCACGTCCGGGCGGGGCTCATGGATGAACTCCGCGCGGAACGCCGTGCCGGGGCCCCACTTCACCTCCGACAGGTACTGCTGCCCCTGGTGCTGGGTGTACTGGAACGTCACGACCTGGCCGTTGGGGTGGAGGACCTCCTCCACGAACCACCCCGCCACGCGCGCGCCGTCCGCCTGGCGCCCCGCCGCGGTGATGCCCAACCGGAAGCGCACGCCGCCGCTCTCCGTGACGGCGTAGCCGTCGCCGTCGCGCTCCACCTTGATGCTGTGGCCCTGTCCCTCCACGCGCCACGTGCCGTCCGGCAGCGCCACCAGCCGGCCACCGCCGCCCACGCCCAGCAGCTCCAGCTCGTCCGCCGCGGTGTACGCGGGCACGCCCTGGCGCGTGGCGCGCCGGATGGAGGCCTGGGGCAGCGCCCAGCCGACGCCCAGGGGGCCGTTGCCCAGCTCCCCTGAGTACGCCAGCGACAGCTTCGGCCCGAAGCCGGCGATGCCCTCCGGCAGCTCCAGCGGCACGCGGTAGCCCAACTGCCCGCTGAACACGTTCACGCTGGGGCTGTCCGCGAGCCCCCGCACGCTGCCGGGCCCGTCCGGCAGCTTCACCGTCTGCGCGGTGGCGGCGCCCGGAGCGGGATCTCCCGCCCCCCACGCCGGAACGCCCAGGAGCAGGGCGCCCAGCGCCGTGCTCCATCCTATGAATGACCTGCTGCGCCGCCCGTGCATGGACAGCCCCCTCTTCCTTGCGATGTGTGGGATTCCGACGTGATGGACAAAGACAGACACCCCTCCCGCGCCAGGCGGGCGCGGGAGGGGGTGAGACGGCTTCAGGGATAGACGTGCGTGGTGGCGGCGGAGACCTGCTCGAAGCGCAGGTACACGTCCGTGATGCCATCCAGCGGGAAGTGCGTGTCCACGCCGTCCCGCGTCAGCAGGTTCACCCAGGGGAAGATGACCTCGTATTCCCCATAGAGGCCCCGGCCCTTCCACTCGGTGGAGCCGTCACCCGAGGGGGTCTGCTGGAAGGTCACCACGTTCTGTCCCGTGGCGGCGGCCACGCTGACCGGCGTGAAGGTGGCCTCCTCGCCCGGGCGGGCGGTGCCGGTGTACCCGCCGCTGCGCAGCGACGGGCGCAACGACCGCGTCTGCAGGCCCGGGTGGTCCGGGTCGCACAGGTGGCTGGAGAACGTGTTGCGCTTGCGCAGGATGAGCGGCGCCAGCCCGCGCGTGTTGAGCCACGTCTCCAGCCGGTCATCGCCCACCAGGTGCGCGTGCACCGTCCACACCTTCTCCCCGCAGCGGATGGCGTTGGGGCCCAGGCCGTCGCGCAGCGCGAAGCGCAGGCCCTGGCCCAGGTAGCGGCCGTTGTCGTCGTACACCGCGCTCTCCGGCGACAGCAGCCGGCGGGTGAAGCGCTCCTGCTTCGTCAGGCTGCGGTCCCCGGGCACGGTGGCCACCTGGTCCTCCAGCTTGAGCACCCCCGAGCGCAGCGCCACCACGAAGGACTGCGCCTCCACGTCCCGGCCGTAGACGGTCTTGTCCAGCACCGCGAAGCTGTAGGCGTTGAGCGCGCCCAGCAGTTGCAGCGGGCCTTGCGCCGCCAGGATGGCGCCCAGGGCGGGGGAGCTCTGCTGCTTCTCGTACTCCAGGGCCCGCGCGAAGAGGTACGACAGCCGCTTCGCGGTGGCGAAGGTGTCGCGCGCCGAGGTCAGCTTCTCGTGCAGCCAGAAGTCGTGCGAGAAGAGCGGCACCTGGCGGTCCTGCTCGCGCGCGACGACCTGGTCGCCCTCCATGAGCAACTGGCGCACCCGTCCCTCCAGGCCCTCCAACTGGAGCAGCGCCGCGTCCACGCTCGTCTCCACCTGGTCCACCTGGAGCGCCGCGGTGTGGATGCCCACCGCGTACATGTTGGACTCCGCGTAGCACTGGCGCACGTTCGACTGGAGCTGGAGCGCCTCCATCTGCGCGCGGTGGGTGTTCTCCGCCTGGGAGATGCGCTCGCTGATGCGGATGGCCTCGTCCTTGTACCGGTTCTCCGCGGCTCCCCCCAGGAGCTTGAAGCTGCCCCAGACGGCCCCGAAGAGGCCCCCTTGCGCGAACGCGCCGATGATGCCGTCCGCCTTGCTGTTGAGGTCGCTGAGGTTGTTCACGCGCCGGTCCACGCGCGCCTTCTGGGCGATGAGGTCGTGCATCTGCTGCTCGAAGGCCGCGCTCAGCGCCAGTTGCGTGTTGGTGTCCTCCTGGAGGAGCGCGCAGCGCTGACGCGCGACGCGCAGCCGCTCCTGGGCGTCCGCCCACTGCGACTGGGCCACCTGGACGCTCTGGTTCGCGCCGATGAGGGTGAGCACCGCGGCGCCCATGTCCCCCCGGTAGCAACTGCTCTCCAGCTTGTAGCCCAGGCTGGAGGCGGTGGGCAGTTGGCTGCCCGCCGTGCCCAGCTCCTGGAGGCACGCGGTGTTCGCGGAGGTGAGCGCGTCCGGGGACAGGTCCTTCGTCGGCAGCGGCGGCCCGTACAGCTTCGCCACGGGCAGCGTGACGCCGCTCCAGGACACCACGCCCGAGCCCGCCGCCACGGTGACGTCCGCGTAGTGCTCCACCAGGGTGCGGACCGCCGCGTCGGTGTAGTCGGTGGGGGAGGCCACCAGCTTGCGCCAGGTGCACAGGGTGAAGCGCGCGTGCTCGGTCTTCACGCGGGAGTGCACCACCGCCGCGGGCTGCTGGCACTCGGGCTTCACGAAGCAGGTGGCGGGGCTCAGCGGCTGGGCCGTGCGCGCCGGGTCGAAGCGCTCGAGCACGTTCTCGGAGGCCACGTCCGTCAGCCCGCACATCTGCACGATGGGGGCGCCGTACTGGCGCTGGAGCTCCAGGACGCGCTGGTCCTTCATGCTGCCCTGGAAGGCCTCCTGCACCTCGCCGTTGCGCAGGTTCACCCAGGCCACCTCCGCCTGCACCTTGGCGGCCACCGCCGTCTCCACCGCGCCCTTCGCGTTGGCGTGCAGGTACGTGGAGCTGCCGAAGTAGCGCTCGATGGGGCCCGTGGGCGTGGCGCCGAAGGCGATGGGCGCCTCGTCCAGGGGCATGCCGTAGGGCGTGCAGTCCGTGAGCGCGCGCAGCTTCTCATAGGACTGGCGGCGCACGGCCTCCAGCTCCGCCTGCGCGTCGCGCCAGCGCACCTCCCAGGACAGCTCCCCCAGGCCCATGGCGGGCGTGCACGCGGCGCGCTCCTTCGCGTACGCGGAGCGGGCCATGGCCTCCACCAGCACCTCGTAGCGCAGGGTGCGCCCGAAGCGCGCCAGGGCCAGGTCGCGCGTGGAGCCCGCGGACACCGGGCCGCAGGAGGCCAGCGTGGTGCGCGCGGTGGCGTCCAGGTCCTCGTTGAGCAGGCGCAGGTGCGCCGTCAGCCCCTCCAGCATCAGCGCGGGCAGCCCCGCCGTCGCGTCGTGCTGCGGCTGGGCGCCGGGCAGGGGGGCCAGGTCGCCGGCCGGGAAGTCGTAGCGCGTGCCCTGGGCGATGGCGTCCTGCAACTGCGCGTCGTCCACCAGGAAGTCCCACGCGGCCAGCCGGGTGCCGACCGCGCCGGACACCTTCTGGCGGAACGGGGGGACGAGCGAGAAGTCCTGGAAGCCGATGTCCTCCGTCGCGGGCGCCACGGACGCGCCGCCCGCGTCCAGCCGCCTCCAGTCCGTGCCCCGGTCCACCACCGCGAAGGCCAGGGCGCCGGTGGTGCGCGGCACGCTCCACGTCCAGGTGGCGACGGTGCTGCCCGTCAGCCCCTTCTTGCGCGCGGCCACCGCGGTGAGCTCCCACGCGTCCGTGCGGTCCAGGCACTTCACCTGGAGCGAGCGCGGTGCGCTGGCGACGCCGTCCGCCGCATAGGACGCGAACGCCAGCTCCACGGGCGTGGTGGTGCTGGTGCAGCCGGCCGCGAGCGACGGGGTGTGGAAGAAGAACGTGCTCTTCGCGCGGTTCCAGCGCGCGCCGGGGCCCCGGTCCTGCACGGACACCTGGGAGGCGTTGACCGTCCAGGACGCCACCGGCGGGGGCGGCAGCCGGTAGTCGGGGTTGAGCAGGCTGCATGTGCGGGCCGCGTCATTGCCCGGCACGAGCGACGCGTAGGCGTTGTCCAGCAGCAGGTCCCAGCCCTTCTCGAAGCGCTCCATCAGCGCGGGCACGGAGTCCCAGTCGGACGGCGGCGTCTCGTTGAGGAAGGCGGACAGCTCGCGCTGCTGCACCACCTGCTGGGCCACGTAGCCGTGCGTGGCGATCCACTGCTGGAACAGGCGCCACGCCAGGCGCTGGTCGCGGCTGGTGGACTCCCGGGCGCTCAGGTGGAGCGCGCCGTAGAAGCGCGCCAGGTTGAAGCAGCGCCCCGGGGTGATGCGGCTCGTGGAGGACAGGCTGGAGCGCTGGGTGAGGACCGCGTAGCGGGTGCCGAAGCGGTTGGCGAACCAGGGGCCCGCGGCCAGGCTGGGGCCGGACACCACCGGGCGCTTCAGGTCCGCCATGCACTCGGAGAGCATCTCCATGTCGGTGAGGCGGTCCGGGTTCTTCAGGCCGTTGGTGTCCGGGTAGCGGTCCCAGGTGTTGAGCAGCTCGGCCTGGTAGGGCAGGCCGCCGTTGGCGCAGACGAAGTCGCCGGAGCGCTCGCGCACCAGGCCCTGCGCCGCCGCCACGGTGGCGGCGGCCGGAAAGCCGCTCACGTCCTGGGGGCTGGAGGGGTTGCCCTGGTGGCAGAGGATGCCGCGCGCCAGCCGCGAGGGCGTCAGCGTGGCGTCCAGGGCCAGGTACTCGGTGAGCTTGCTGGAGGCCTCCTGGTCCCAGGCGGCGCGCTCCTCGCTGACGACGGTGTTGGTGGGCGTGGTCGCGCTGACGCCGGACCACGTGCGCACGCCGGGCACGCACACGCCCAGGTCCGGCTCGCACACCTCGCCGGTGGCGCACGCGGAGGCGGGGCACGCGGTGAGGGGCAGGTCGCTCACCCCCGTGGCGGTCTCCACGCGCAGGCGGGACAGTTGGTAGCGCGCGCTCACGCCCCAGGTGCTGCTCACCGGGCGGGGCAGGCGCACGGTGAAGGCGCCGGACAGCCGGGGGCTGGAGGCGCCCGAGCCGTCATACCCGCCCTCCACGTCCACGGTGACGGCGTCCGCCGTGCTGGAGCCGGAGGAGGAGGGCAGCCACTCCTCGCCGTGGCGGTTCGTGCCGGCGCTCAGGCGCAGCTTCCCGGACGGGGACAGGGTGCGCGACGCGTCGTACAGGTACAGGTGGGTGTCGTTGGCGAAGCCGCGCACCGGCAGGACGATGGGGTCCGTGCCCGCGTCCGCGGAGGCGTCCAGCGCCAGCGTCACCGTGCCGTGGAAGGGCCGCACGCCGCCCACGCCCGGCGAGGACTCCAGGAGCTCCGCGTCCACGCGGGTGCGCCGGGGCGTGCCCTGGGCGGCCTCCAGCGTGACGTACCAGCGAGACAGCGTGGTGTCGGAGCGCGGCCGCACGTCCACGTTCACCGTGGCGCGCTTGCCCGTGCCGAAGTCGCTGAACGTCCACGTGCTCACGGTGCACTCGCTGGCGAAGACCGTCGCCGGCGCGTCGCCCGCGTTGCACGCCACCTCCATGCCCGGGCCGCCCACCACGCGCACCGGCTGGTTCGCCGCCTTGGCGGCCTCCGTCGCGTTCAGCGCCGCCACGCCCACCACCAGGCGCTGCGCCGTGAAGGGCGCGCTCGGGGCGGGCGCGGAGAAGGTCAGCGCGCCGGGGGTGACGTCCACGCGCGGCAGCGTCCCGGGCAGCTCCAGCGGCGCCTCGGAGCCCTCTGAAGCGCAGCGGCCCTCGCAATCACAGACCTGGCCCGTGGAGCAGCCGGTGCCCGCCGGGCCTCCCGCCAGGCAACTCCAATCACACTGGCCCGTGCTCTCATTGCAGAAGGACCCCTGCGGGCAGTCCTCGTCATAGGTGCACGCGCGCGCGGTCAGCGGAGACTTGAGCGACTGGAGCAGGGCGTTGTTGCGCTCGTCGCAGGTGGTCTCCAGCGCCTGCCGGGACAGGCGCACGGGGGTGTCTTCGGGGACATCGGGAGGGGCGTCGGGGACGCCGCAGGCCGTGGCCCACAGCAACCCCAGCACGCCCGGGGCGCACCAGCGGAACGAACGCATTTCGGAGGACTCCGGAAGAAGAGGCAATGACTTGCACCCGTCATACGGAGGGTGGCTCCGGCGCTGGTCGTGCCAGGCCCTTCGCGCGAATCCTTGGACCAGGAGCGCCGGGCCCTTGCGTATCAGCGCCAGGAATCCAAGGAGGCGCCTCGCCGCGAGTCCATGCGCGCGCCGCGCCCTCCTTCAAAGGAGCAAGGAATGCAACGCAATGTGAGCGCGGGGCGCGGCCTGGCCCTGGCCGTGTTGATATGTCTGGCGTGGGGATGTGACTCCGCCCCGGCCAGCGCCTCCCGTCCCAGGTTGCCCTCCCACGCGGGCCGCCTGTCGCGCGAGGCGCTCGGCGGGGCAGGGGAGCTCTCGCGAGCGGAGCAACCGCTGGTCTCGGCCCCTCCGTCCACGGCGCACCAGTGGAGCACCACGGCCAGCATGAGCATGGCGCGCACGGGCCTGGCGATGGCGCGGCTGCCGGATGGCAGGGTGCTCGCCAGCGGCGGCTGCGGGGCGACCACGTGCACGGCCTCGGCGGAGCTGTACGACCCGGCCACGGGCACCTGGACGGCCACGGGCGCCATGCTGCGCATGCGCGCGGGGCACAAGCTGGTGGCGCTCCAGGACGGCCGGGTGCTGGCCCTGGGCGGCGTCTGGTGGCCGCTGGGGCACTGGGGAGGCGGTGACACCGACACGGAGCTCTACAACCCGGCCACGGGCACCTGGTCCTTCGCGGGCACCCTGTCGCACGGGCGCGACTCCTTCACCGTCACGCTCCTGGACAACGGCCGTGTGCTGGTGGTGGGCGGGGAGTGGGCCTACTCGCCCGACGAGACGGTGGAGGAGTTCAACCCCACCGCCCCCAGCGACATCGCCTGGACCCAGGTCGCGAGCCTGCCGGGAGGACGCTACGCCCACAGCACCACGAAGCTGCCGGACGGCAGCGTGCTGGTGGTGGGCGGCACGGACGGCGACGGGCTGATCCGCGACGACGCCCAGCGCTACCACCCCTCGACGGGCACCTGGACGGCCGCGCCGGGCCTGCTCCAGGGGCGCTACGGCCACAGCGCCGTGGCGCTGTCCAACGGCCGGGTGATGGTGTTCGGCGGCTGGGTCTGGGGCTGGAACGAGTGGGGGGAGGAGACGCAGATCCCCGCGGACAGCGTGGACGTCTTCGACCCGGCGACGGGGACGTGGCGCTGGGGCAACCCGCTCGCGCTGCGCAGCGAGGGCATCGCCGTGCCGCTGCCGGGCGGCCAGGTGCTGGTGGCGAGCGGCCACCACAACTTCGATTACACGGTGACCGCCCACGCGGAGGCGTGGTCCTGGACGATGGGGCCCAGCGCGGCCGGCACGTCGATGCAGCGCTCGGGAGCGGCGGCGGTCCTCCTGTTGGACGGGCGCGTGCTGGTGGCGGGCGGCTATCGCAACGGCGCGCTCGCGGCGTGCGAGCTGTTCACGCCCGCCAGCAGCTTCGGGCCGGCGGTGCGGGACTGGGTCTACGGCGCGCACCCCCTGCGCCGTTCGCGCGCGCAGGCTTCGGCCGTGGTGCTGCCCTCCGGGAAGGTTCTGGTCGCGGGCGGCCTGTCGAATGAGGATCACCTCGCGTCCGCGGAGCTGTACGACCCGGCCACGGGCACCTGGGAGCTCACGGGCGCCATGGCGACGCGCCGCTCGAAGCCCACGCTGGTGCTCCTGTCCACGGGCAAGGTGCTGGCGGTGGGCGGCGCCAACGAGGAGGCCCTGCACACGGCGGAGCTGTACGACCCCGCCGTGGGGACGTGGACCGCCGTGCCCGACCCGGTCGTGGGGCGCACGGAGGCCACGGTGACGGCGCTGCCGTCCGGCCACCTGCTGGTGACGGGCGGCCAGACGCTGGCGGGCGTCACGGTGAACACCGTGGAGCGGGTGGATCCGCTCACCGGGACGCGCACGGTCCTGGGCGGCCTCCAGAAGGTCCGGCGCGGCCACCAGGCGCTGCTGCTGCCCTCGGGCCGGGTCGCGGTGTGGGGCGGCACCCGGCCGGACAACAACCAGGAGACCCAGGCCGAGCTGTACGACCCTGCCACGGGCACCTCGTCCGCCGCGGGCACCGTCCCCGTCTGGGGCTCGGAGGGCGTGGCGCTGCGCTCGGCCACGGTGCTGCTGACCGGAGGCACCTCGGCCTCCGGAGTGGTGGCGCCGATGCTGTGGAACCCGGTGACGGGCACCCTGAGCCCCGCGGGCACGCTGGCCGAGCCTCGGGTCCAGCACCGCGCGCTGTTGCTCCCCGATGGCCGCGTCCTCGTGGTGGGCGGCTACGCCCCGACCACCTTCGGCGCCGTGCTGGACAGCGCGGAGCTGTACGACCCCGCCACGAACACGTGGAGCGCCGCGGGGAAGCTGGGCACGCGGCGGTCGCTCTTCACCGCGGTGACGCTGGCGAGCGGCCAGCCGCTGATCATCGGCGGAGCGAGCGCCGCGCGCGTCCTGGACTCGGCGGAGCTGCTGCCCCTGGGCGCCTGGCGGACCGTGCAGCCCCTCACCACGGCGCGCTATTCGCACACGGCGACGCGCCTGGGCTCCGGCAAGGTGCTGGTCGCGGGAGGCATCCGTGACTCCTCGAGCGCGCTGGCGACGGCGGAGGAGTACGACCCAACGGCCGACACCTGGAGCCCGACCCCCGCGATGCCGGTGGCCCGCTTCAGCCACACCGCCGTGTCGCTGGACGGCAACCGGGTGATGGTCACCGGCGGCATGGCGTCCACGGACGTGGTGCTGGCCTCCTCGCTCATCTACGACGCCACGGCCAGGACGTGGGCTGGCACGAGCGCCATGTCCGCGCCGCGCCTCCTGCACACCGCGACGCGGTTGCCCGACGGAAAGGTGCTGGTGGTGGGCGGGCACGACGGCATCAATGTCTTCGCCTCCGCGGAGCTGTACGACCCGGCCACGGACCTCTGGACGTCCACGGGGGCGCTCGCGAACGCGCGCTTCGGCCACACGGCCACGCTGCTCGCCAACGGCAAGGTGCTGGTGGTGGGAGGCCAGGACGTGGATCCGGTGCTGGGCTACCCCGTCCCCATGGCCACGGCGGAGCTGTACGACCCGGCGACGAACACCTGGAGCGCCGCGGGAGCCCTGGCGTCCCCGCGCGCCTTCCACGCGGTGGTGTCGCTGCCCACGGGCGCGGTGCTCGTCTCCGGCGGTCACGACGGGGCGGACTACACGGCGACGGCGGAGCGGTACGACCCGGTGACGAACACCTGGAGCGTCACGGGAGCCATGGGCACCCCGCGAGACGGCCACGCGCTGCACCTGCTGTCCTCCGGCAAGGTGCTGGCCCTGGGCGGCTACGACGGCATGGCGCTGACGCGGGTCACGGAGCTGTACGACCCGGCCACCGGCACCTGGACGCCGACGGGCCTGCTGTCCACCCCGCGCTACAACCAGGCGACCACCGCGCTGGCCACGGGAGACATCCTGGTCGCGGGTGGCTACCTCAGCCCCAGCGCGCAGAACGCCACGGTGGAGCTGTACCGCCCGTGACGTGAAACAGGGCTCACCGCCTCCTTCAACGGGGCGGTGAGCCCTTCGGTGCACCGGAGCCCAAGGCCCCGGTGTCTCACTTCTCCAGGTCGCCGACGATCTTCTGGAAGGGCGACGGCTGGCCGGACAGCTTCTGGAAGAAGTTCCGGGCGTCGGTGCCCTGGTCGTAGTTCTGGAAGGCCACGTCGTTGCTGTTCTTCCCGTCGGGCTTCAGGCCCGAGTAGTCCTGGCGGGCGGGCAGGCCGTGCTCGGCGCGGATGGCGTTCTCGGACGGGGCCCAGTTGTTCCGCGTGTGCGGCGTGGGGCGCAGGCCAACGGTCTCGAACTCCTCCGTGAGGCGGAGGCGGTTGTCGACGGTGTCCTTCATGTTGGCCGAGTGCGACGGGTACTGCTTGAAGACGTCCGCGTCGCTGTGCTTGCTGGCGGCCAGGGGGCTCACCTGGAGGCCGTTGGACGCGCGCCAGGCGTGGACCGACTCGTGGCCCAGGCTGTTGAAGCGCGGGCCGGAGGCCGTCTCGTCGTACTTCACGTCGCTGGCCGTGCCGGCGCCGGGCTGGCCGTCGTAGCGGTACGCCGGGCGGGTGGACGACAGGGTGCCGTCATTGCGCGGCACATGCGAGTTGGGCATCGCCGAGTTGCGGCCCGAGTAGATGTCCATCGCCGTCAGCGGCTGGCGCAGCGTGCCCGTGGCGCCGGGGTTCACGGCCTGGGTGCGGCCGTTGATGTCGTTCAGCATCTGGTTGCCCACGGGCTTGCTCGTGAGGCGGTTGGTGGACGTGCGCACGTCCTGCGTGAAGTCCGCGAACTGCGCGCCGGACTGGCCGCTGTCACGCCGGGTCCGGATGCCCTGGAGCTTGGGGTCCACCACGCCGTAGTCGGTGGGCTTGAGGTTGTTCTTGCCCGCCTGCAGCTCCGCGGGCGAGGCGATGGGCTTCGGCTTCGCGGTCTCCGGCTTCGCGGGCAGGCTGTCGCTGCGCGGGCGGGACGTGGGGGCGCTGGAGCCGAACGACGAAGAGGGCTTGGAGAACGAAGAGGAGCGCAGCTTCATGGGAGGGCCTCGGGAGTGGAGTGCGGCGACGGACCACCCCTACTGCACCCCGCGTGCCCACCGTTTCACCGCCCCGGTGGGCACGCGCCCCTCCTGGTTCCAGGGGGTTGCGTCAGGCGAAGGCCGCGGCCCTGGTGACTGGAGTCAGGGGCCTGATGTCTGGAGACATCAGGCGGGGAGCCCGCCTACTGGCACGACGCCGGATACGACGGAGTGATGACCGTCTGCCCCGACTCGTTGACGGTCAGGACGGAGCCCTCCGTGGCGCCGGTCACGGCCTTCGCCGTGGCGGTGAAGCCCGTCGTTCCGTTCAGCGTGACCCTGTAGATGAACCGGCAGCCGCCCACCCAGGACGCATCCGGGACGGCCGCGCGGGTGCCATCCGAGCACCCCTCCGGCACGAAGCCGATCACCGGCAGGTGGGTGGAGTACTGATCCTTCTCCGCGAAGTACGACTGCTCGGACACGTGGATGGCGGTCAGGTTGCGTCGGGCCTCGCGCAGTTGGGCCTCGCAGGTGAAGGACTGCGGCGGCAGGCACTCCGCGGAGTCCACGTAGCGGCGCACCCCCTGTCGCTCCAGCCAGAAGAGGCGGCCGGAGACGGGGTGGGTGCCAATCTGGAGGGTGATGCCCGCGGACGCCGTCCCCGCCACGCCCTGCGCCACCGCGGTGAAGCCCGGAGTGGGATTCGGCGTGATGCCCGTGACCTTGTAGGAGAAGTTGCACCCGGACACCCAGCCCGCGCCCGGCACGGGAGCGCGGCTGCCGTTCGGGCACGCCGCGGGGGCGAAGCCGGCGCTGGCGAGGTTCAGGGTGAAGACATCATTCACTCCGAAGTAATCCGACTCCGCCGCGAAGAGCGAGCGCATCTCGCGGATGGCTTCGCACTCTACCGTGCCGCAGTCCACTGGCGTCCCCACGTCCGCCAGGGCGGTCGCGGAGAAGCCTGACATTCCCACGCACAGGACGGACAGCCACTGCTTCAGGTTCTGCTTCATGCGGTGTGAGCTCCATTTCGGGAAACAGGCGCGCCTTGGACAAGCGTACCCGGTCACCGGTTCCCCGGGAGCGGCTTTAGCCATCCATGACAGGCGCCGCGTCGCGGTCGTGCCAGGCCGGGAGTTCAGGCCATGGCTTGTCATGGTGCCTGGGACTTGGCTAGAAGCCCGCTCCCATGTTCCGAAAGTCTTTGACCCTGGTGCTGCTCCTCGGCGCACCCATCCTCTTCGGCGCGTGCTCCGACGAGCCCGCCCTCATCATCGACCGGAAGTCGTTCGACTTCGGGGACCTGGAGGTGGGGGAGGCCACGGCCGAGCAGCTCTTCACGGTGCGCAACGCTTCGCCTCACGACGTGGCGTCGGTGGGGGTTTCCGTCGAGGGCTCCGACGCCTTCGCCATCACCTCCAACACCTGTGAGAAGTACCTGGCCGCGGGGATGGAGTGTGAGGTTCGCGTGCGGTACGCGCCGCGCCTGGGCGGCACGCACTCCGCCAGCCTCAAGGTCGCGGGGGCGCCCTCGGCGGAGCGGACGGAGCTCCAGGGCACCGCCTTCGCGTGGGTGGACGTGACGTCCCTGCCGCCGGGCACCCGCATCGTGGCGGGGGATGACTCCTTCACGTGTACCCAGCCGTGCAGGCACGCGGTGCGCACGGCGGAGCTGACCCTGTATGTCAATCCAGAAGGGTTCCCGACGTGGAGCGCGGCCTGCGCCAGCGCGCCGCGCAGCGGCTGCCTGCTCCGCATGGATGCGTCGAAGGTCGTCGCCCTGAATGCGTGGTTGCCCCTCTATCAATGGGAGGTGCGGCGCAGCCGTCCCCCCATGGCGATCGCGCCGCTGCCCTACGGCAATATCGTCGTGCTGGACAGCATGGGCGTGACGTCGTTGGACGGCGCCGGGCAGGAGCGCTGGTCATTGACCGTGCCCGGCACGGCAAGGCTGGTCGTCACCAGCGACGGGGCCATCTCGCTGCTGCGCTACGACGGTACGGTGACCCAGTACGACAGCGAGGGGCGGCCGCGGTGGACGTACAGCGCCCAGGGGATCCGGAGCGGTGAGTTCATGACGGCGGACACCCTCGGTAACACCTACGTGCTGCTGACCCAGGGGAACGAGAACACCGCTGTGGTGATGAAGCTCATCGCGCTGTCACGCGAGGGCGTCGAGCTGTGGAGCACCGTCATCAATGAAGGCCCGATCAACTATCCCTCGGGCCTGGGGGTCATGGGTGACGGGAGCCATGTCTATGTGGTGGGCGGCGTTTACAAGCGGGGCGCCACGCCACAGGAACTGGTGTTCGAGAAGAACTTCACCCAGAAGCTCACCCCCGCTGGGGTTGCGCTGTGGACGAAGCCAGCCTCCCCGGGCGGCGTGTCCTTCACCCCCTCGGGTGAGATGCTCTTCGTCTTCAGCAACTACTCGCCCCCTGGAGGCGTCGTGGCCTCGTGGAGTGACTCCGACGGCGACGTGCTGTGGGAGTCACAGACTCGACCCGAGAAGGGGCCGGGCGTGGTCGACACGTACGCTGCTCCTCCCAATTTCAACACCGTCCCCAGGCTGCTCCTTGGCGGGCACGAGCTGCTCCCCGGCACGAACACCTACGGCCGGGGCTGGTTCGCCGATATGGGTGACAGGACGAAGCTGGCTCCCGGGTCCATCACGTACATCGAGTCTCCGTACGGCAATGGGGCCTGGGTCAGCAGCGTCGTCTATTCCTTCCCCGCGCGTCACGTGGTGGTGGGCGGCGGCTTCGGCAGCCACGTGGAACCGGTGGAGGGCTTCATCCGCCTGTACGACCCCCTCACGCTCACGTTGGAGCGCTGACGCGTCCGGTCCGCTACGGAACCCAGGCAGGGCAGGGGCAGGTGCCTGGGAGGGCACAGGCATCCGGCGCTAGGCTGCCCGGCATGGATTCCCCGTCCGAAGCCGGCCTCTCCACCGAAGAACTGTTCGCCCGCACGCTCCAGGGCGGCGAGGAGGACGAGGGCGCGTGGCGGGCCATCTGGCAGCTCCACCACCGGGGTGGGGAAGAGGTCTTCCAGCGCGCCGCAGCCTGGCTCCAGTCCTCGTCCCCGAAGGAGCGGGGACGCGGCGCGAACGTCCTGGCGCAGCTCGACTTCCGGCACCGCTCGCCGGAGCTCGTGGCCCGCTTCACGGACGTGCTCCTGCCGGCGCTCGCGAAGGAGCAGGACGCCGCCGTGCTGGAGGCGATGGCCGCCGCCCTGGGCCACCTGGGTGACCCCCGCTCGGTGCCCGCGCTCCTGCCCTTGAAGGAGCACCCGGATGCCCACGTCCGCTTCGGCGTCGTCATGGGGCTGGCGAGCCACCGGGACGCCCAGGCGCTCCAGGCGTTGATCCACCTCTCCCGCGACGCGGACGAGGTCGTGCGCGAGTGGGCCACGTTCACGCTCGGCTCCCAGGCGAGGGAGGTGGACACGCCGGAGCTGCGCGAGGCGCTGGTGGACCGGCTCTCCGAGACCCACGTCAAGATTCGGGGGGAGGCCCTCCTGGGCCTGGCCCTGCGCAAGGACGCGCGCGTCGTCGAACCGCTGCGGCGCGTGCTGGAGGGGCCCGGGGTCACCACGCTGGACGTGGAGGCGGCCCAGGCGCTGGAGGACGTCTCATTGCTCCCGCTGCTGCAGGGGCACCGCGAGGCCCTCGACGAGGAGGACGCGGACCACGAGTTCCGCGCGGTCCTCTTCGAGGCCATCCACGTCCTGGAGTCCCTCTCCCGGTGACGGCGTCGCCGCGGCGATGACTACGGCACGCCGGGGACGTCGGTGATGCGCAGGTGGCGGGGCTGGGCCCGCACCCGCTCGAACCATTCGCGGATGGCGGGGTAGCGGCCCAGGTCGAACCGGCCCTCCTCCGCCACGTGCGTGTACGCGTACAGCGCGATGTCCGCGAGGCTGTACCGCTCGCCCGCGAAGAAGGGCCGCTTGCGCAGCTCGCCCTCCATGACGTCGAGCGCGGCGTAGCCCTTCTGGATGCGCTCCTCCAGCTCCTTCTCCTTGCCGGAGGGGACGCCGAAGAAGGTGAGCCACGCCCGCGCCACGGCGATGTAGGGCTCGTGACTGTACTGCTCGAAGAACATCCACTGGAGCATCCGCGCCCGCTCCAGCCGGTCGGTGGGGATGAAGGGCGTGCCTTCGCCGAAGTACCAGAGGATGGCGTTGGACTCGGCGAGGAAGACCCCGGGCTCCAGCTCCACGGTGGGGGTCCGGGCGATGGGGTTCATCGCCTTGAACTCCGGCGTGCGCGTCTCTCCCGCGGAGAGGTCCACCTCCCGCGTCTCGAACGGAATCGCGAGCTGATGCAGCAGGAGGCGGACCTTGTAGCAATTCCCGGAGGGGTGGAACTGGTGGAGCTTGATCATGGGCGGTGAGTCTATGCCCCTGCGCGTCCGCGCGCTGGCTGCGTTGAGAGGCCACTCCACACTGCATTGCCCCGCGGAGAAGGCCGACTGTGCGGGCGAGCCGCCGTTCCCTCCTGATGGGCGATGTGGCTCCGCTCGCGCGAGCACGACATTGCCCGCGTTCCGGAATCAGGGGGGGCACCCATGGAAAGACGCAATGCCTTCACGACGCTCCGTGGAGTGCTCTTGTTGGGAGCGGTGCTGACCGCCTGCGGCCCCGTGCCTGAGTCCGGGGCTCCAGTCGAGGACGCCA
Source organism: Corallococcus sp. AS-1-6 (assembly GCF_020037015.1). Classification (GTDB taxonomy): domain Bacteria; phylum Myxococcota; class Myxococcia; order Myxococcales; family Myxococcaceae; genus Corallococcus. The sequence continues at coordinate 61,518 of NZ_JAIQDE010000015.1, forward strand.
CGGACGAGGACGTGGCAGCGATGTCCAAGGTTCCCGTGCCCTCCGTGGACCCGATGCCCCTGGCGACGTCGGAGCCGGCCGTGGCCTACGGCTGGGGCCGGTTCCTCGTGGTGTGGCAAGACGTGCGGGAGGGCGGCGTCTACGGCACGCTCGTGAGGAAGAATGGCACGCTCGTCACCCCGGCGGGTTTCCGCATCAACATCGGCACCGGACCTGGAGGCACCCCTTCCATCGCCTATGACGGCGAGCAATTCATTGTCGTCTGGAAGACGCAGGATGCCATTGACGGCGTGCGCGTGAGGACGGATGGCACGGTGGTGGGGCCTGTCTTCAACGTCATCACGTCCTATCGGGTCGCTGCTCCCGTTGGCATCGCGTGCTCCTCGAAGCTCTGCCTCGTCACCTTCACGGTGAACAGCGATACGGGCTCGGAGATCAACGCCCGGCGGGTGACGACGGACGGCGTGGTGCTCCCCGAAATCGTCCACGGGATCGCCCCCGGCGCCCGGCTCATGGACGAGTCGACGGTGGCCTGGAATGGGACGGACTTCTTCATCGCCTGGACCGACTCGCGCGGCGGCGAGGAGACGCCCGACATCTACGGTGCCCGGGTGAAGCCGGATGGCACGGTGGTGGATCCCGGCGGCCTGCCCATCGCCGTGGCGCCAGGCGCGCAGCGCTCTCCGGACGTCGTCTGGACGGGGCGGCGCTTCCTCGTCGTCTGGTCCGACGGCCGCGGCGCGGACCGGGACATCTACGGAGCGCGCGTCCGGGCCAACGGGCGCGTGGATGATCCGCGGGGCATCCCCATCGCCACCGGAACAGGGGACCAGCTCTTCCCGGCCGTGGCCCACCACAACTCGAAGTCCCTCGTCGTCTGGCAGAGCGACTTCGACGGCGTGAGCCGCGTCCGGGGAGTGCGCGTCCACGAGGACGGCACCGTGATGGCTCCGGGCGTGTTCGCCATCTCCAGCAGCGACTACGACCGCGAGGCCCTGCCGGACGTGGCCTACGGCGGCGGGCTGTTCCTGACGGCCTACTCGGGCTCGTCGGAGGCGCCCTCGGAGCCCACGTACATTCTCGGCGCGCGGGTGGATCACCAGGCCCGTGTGCTGGACGTGAACACGCTCACCCGCACGCCCACGCCTCCTCCGGAGGCCCCGTGAGCGGCCTGCTCCACTTCAGTCATGGAATGTTTGCTGTTTAACTATTCCTCGTTTTCCAGTGATTGAGGTGGGTTTGACGCATGCGTGGATGGGGACGCGCGGTCGCGCGTTGTCCTTTCCTCGAACAGAGGTCCGCATGCGTAGACTTTCCATGGCGTTGCTGGTCGGTGCCTCCCTCGCCGGTTGCGGAGGCGACCCGGAGGTGGAGAACCAGGAGATCATCTCCAACCTGACCAAGGCCGGCTTTCCGGCCAATGACATCCAGGTCTTCGACGGAGCCGTGTACGTGGGCCGCGACGCTCACGTGACGCTCGAGGCGTCCCGCGAGATGCTCCAGTCCCTGGACGGGAGCGCCGAGCAGTACCGCACGACGAACCAGGTGGGCACGGGCGTGACGAAGATCTGCGTCAACCCCACCGCCGCGTTCAACAGCTATTCCAACCTGAGCCAGGGCCTGGACCTGGCCATCGCCAACTACAACGAGCAGGGGCTGCGGCTCACCTTCGCTCGCGGCCCGACCACCGGCTGTACGGCGAACATCTCCGCGGAGACCACGTCCGGGACCGGCGGACAGGCGGGCTTCCCGTCGAACGGGATGCCTTATGGGGTCTTCTATATCGGCACGGGTCTGGACAGCTACAGCGCGGACGTGAACGAGCACGTCATCACCCACGAGCTGGGCCACGCCATCGGCTTCCGTCACTCGGACTACTACAACCGCAGCATCAGTTGCGGCGCCGGTGGTGACGAGGGCGATGCGGGCGTGGGGGCCATCCACATCCCCGGGACGCCCACCACGGCCACCGTGGGTGGCTCCATCATGAACTCGTGCTTCCGGTCGACCGAGACGGGCGAGTGGACCAGCTCCGACGTCACCGCGCTGGCGGCCCTCTATTCCACGGTCGGCGGGGTCGCGAGCTGCTCGGACTACAACGTCGTCTCCTACCGAGGGCAGAACGGGACGCAGATCCGCTGCGGCTGCGGCGCGGTGGGCGGGGGCTCCGTGTGGGGGACGGACCTCTACACCGACGACTCGAACGTCTGCGTGGCCGCGGTGCATGCCGGCGCCATCTCCACGGCGGGAGGGACGGTGGTGATCACCATCCAGCCGGGGCAGTCCAGCTACGCGGGCACCACGCGCAACGGCGTCACCACGTACTCCTACGGCGCCTGGGGCGGGAGCTTCTCGGTCAGCGGCCTGACGCCCCCGCTGAGCGCCTGCTCCAGCTACAACTTCGTGTCCTACCGCGGCCAGAACGGGACGAGCGTCCGGTGCGGTTGCGGTCCGGTGAGCGGCGGCACGGTGTGGGGGACGGACCTCTACACCGATGACTCGAACGCCTGCGCGGCCGCGGTGCACGCGGGAGTGATTCCGGCGTCGGGTGGGAACGTGTCCGTCACCATCCAGCCGGGGCAGTCCAGCTACACGGGCACCACGCGCAACGGCATCACCACGTACTCCTACGGCGCCTGGGGAGGGAGCTTCTCCCTCAGCCCGTAGTCGTCGCGTTCGCCCCCGGGGCGTTTCCCCGGGGGCTGTTGTGCGCCTCGCACCCCGCGAACTGCGCCTCGAGGGACGTGGCGGCCTCACGGAGCCCTGGAGGATTCTCCCGGGTGAGCGGCGCAAGCCCCTCTGTCAGGCGCGGGGGCCATGAGGCCGCTTCGGGGGCTCCACCGCCTGTGTCTTCGTGGGAAGCACGTCCTCCTGCGGCGGCTCGGTGACGCCTCTGCTTCCGCGCTGGCGCTCCTCGGCGAGCGCCATCTGCATCTGCTGGAGTGCCGTGAGCCGTGGCTTCGGGGTGCTTCGGGCCTCCTCCCGGAGGGCCCGCTCCAGCTCGATGACCATGCCGAGCTGGTCATAGACATCCGTCTGGCTTTGGAGGAACGAGTCCGCTCCAAAGACTCCTTTGAAGCAGGGAATGACGTGCCCCTGCTCTCCGAGCGCCGTTGTCACTTCGCCCAGCAACAGGCGCGCGGCTTCCTCCGTCCGAACGAGGGACTCGGCCTCCGATTCCAGTCCGGCCAGGGTGGTCCCAAGGCGGCTCTTCTTCACGATGTCCTCCACGCCGTGCAGCGCCTGGGTGAAGGCCTCCGCCCCCTTGCTGATCTCCACGAGCAGGAGGCTCATGTAGAGCGCGCCAATCACAGGCGCTCCCTTCCAGACCTGGATGCCGCGTTCCCCGAAGCGGATTTCCCTGCCCGCTCCGTCCTGGTGGAAGACGCCCTTCAGCGGCTCCGCGGCCGAGGAGATGAGCGCTGGAGGCCGGGACGAAAGGTCCCAGGCAAGCCCGACCAGGTAGAGCTCGTCTGATGCCTGCCTCAGCCGCGTGAAGTCGAAGGACGGGGTAATGCTCGCGCGGCGCAGCCGCACCGAGACATCACCGCGAGTCGAGCGAAGCCCCATCCGCACCCCGTCATGCGCCGCCTCCACGCCCAATGGCGTGATACGGAGGGGGACCTCGGCGAGTGGGTCACTCCCGCGAACCACCTGGATGAGCGGCGGCGTCCATTTCGTCCGGCTCCGGCGCACCCTCTGCTTGCCCGGCGTCTCCTCTTCGAAGTCCTCCGGTGCGGCTTCCTCCGGAGGGATGATGGCGGCATCCAGCAGGGCCCAGCAGTCCGTCGCCAGGGGGCGATCCCGGTCGAAGTAGGTCCACGGAAGGAAGCCGTAGCCGCCCATTCCCCACTTGTCTCCCCAACTGTTCTTGAAGAGCAGGTGGGAGTCGCTGTAGCCCACGGCGAGGACGGCGTGTCCTCCCTTTTGGTCCTCCTGGGGTGACGGGTAGGGGATGATCCCGCTCGCATCCACGTCTGGTGTGAACATCGAGCTGAAGCAGGTGAAACCGAAGGCGAACGGCAGCCCGGCATCCAGCGCGCTCTTCAACTGGCCGATCCTCTCCTCCAGCCGGAAGTATTGGATGGCCCGGAAGTTCTGGGCGAAGGCGTACTGGAAGGCCTGGGGCTCGCGGTCGAAGTCGCTCTCGTTGTAGGGCCAGTATTCCTCCGGTGGCACGCCAAAGAGGCGCAGCGCGCGAATCGTGCTGCGGATGAAGGCCCCTGTGTCGCCCCGGCCATCCCACCCCAGGAGCCGCCGGGTCGCCCGGTAGAGGAAGAAGCGCGAAGCCTCCACGTTCTCGCCCGTCATCCGGCGCTGGAAGTACTCATAGAGGCCCACCACCGCGTTCGCCGTGCAGGAGCCAATGTTTCCCTGGTTCTCCACCGCCGAGCACCACGGGCGCAGGTCCACCCGCAACGGGCCCACCGACGGAGCGCCTATCGCCCCCCTCACGGCGCCTCTGGGTGTCAGCCGGGGCATGACCGCGGACAGTGAGCGCCTTACCTCTGGTGCCCGCACAGTCAGGTCGCGAGGATCGAGCGGATCCGGCAGCCAGCCCAATCTTGGAATGTTGTAACTCATGATGTCCCTCCACGGGTTCCAGTTCGAACCTGGGGGGACCGCGCGCCAAGACAAGCTCCGAGTCGTCAAGGCCATGCCTCGCCGGGCATGTGGAGGGCGACGCTGCTTTCATTTCATGTGGGTGCCGCCGTGTCGGCGGCTGGACGCGTGCGCGGCAACATCCGCCGTTCAGATTGGCATGAGCTCCGCAGCCAGGTCCCCGTGCTTGATCTCGGCCTCACGGCGCACGAATCCTGCGCGGGGGTCGAGGCGAAGATAAACGATGTTCACCTCGTGCCCGAAGGACGTGTCCGCCAGCGCCTGGGTCATCTCCACCATGTCTGGAGTGGCCTTATCGGCGTACTCAATAACGATGTCGCCAACCGCAAGTCCCGCTTGGGCAAGTGGCCCGCCCTCCTTGATCGCATGGACGTATACGCCGCCCTTGACGCCCAGGCTCTTCATGGCCACGGTGAATTTTTGAGCGATGTGGGCGTAGTGCTCTGCGCCGGGATCCTGGGCCTTGAACATTTCACCGTAGCGGGCAAACGCGGCCACAGCCTCGCCGATCCGGTCGAACTGACGCAGGGTGATGGCCTTGGCAATCACCATGTTCCATGGATCCCCTGGTTTGATGATCAATTGCTTGTCGATTTCGGCGTAGGCGCCAAGCGCACCCGAGAGGATATCCTTGTCCCGGGCCGTCAGTGCCGCTTTGCGCTCCACGCGAGTCTCCTCCTGCGTCAGCAGTTTGGCGACCGACGCAGCAGCTTCGCTTTGGCTGATGAGGTGGTGCGGCTCCAGCCGTGAGAGCGCGGCCAGATCGGATGCGATTGCGGATGGGTCTTGCTCCAGCGTGTTGAGCGCCATGAGGCCGTAGAGGTAGGCAATGCGGGATTGGTTGTTCAGACCCTGTACCGCCAGGGACAACTGTTCGGCCTGAAGCTCCTTGGTCTTCTGTCGCAGGGCCTCGGAGGACACCGATGGCGTGACAGAGGGGGCGCGCAGGGCGTCGATCACCACCTCCGAGGCGTACCGGACCTGATCGAGTGCATCATTGAATCGCCTCACTGGAGCAGGGTCGGCCTCGGTCTCCTGCATCAGCCGCACCATGGCTTCTCCCTGCTCCGTGCGTAGCGGTTCACTGTTGAATGCCTGTTGGAGGGAGGCGGTCTTCTGCTCGGCGATCAACTTGTCGTAGCCCTCGCTCATGTTGTGTTGCAGTCCAGGCGCGAGCTTGCGCCGGATGTCGTCGAGCTGCGTCCCCACCGTATCGGGCTCCATGATGGAGTCCAGCAAGGTCAGGCGCGCATCCATGTGACGGAGATTGACCAGGATTTCCTCCGCCACGATGCGCCTGGCCTGGGCGCGTTTGCGTGCCTGCTCCGCCGGGCTGTCGCCAGGGCGGATTTCCAGCTTGTCGATGGCTTGGTTGATGTTGACGTCCCCCTTCGCCCCGACCACGACTGGCCCCACATTGTTATTGATGGGGACGATGGGGCTGTCTCTGTCCTCTCCGGTGGGCTTCTTCGGGCCGGTTCTTCCCGTCCAGTAATCCGCGACCCCGAGCATGACGGCGAGCGCCAACAGGCCTGCGCCGATCCGCATCAGGAGATTCGGAGGGATGGCGAACAACCTGACGCCCAGAAAGCCCGCGAGCAATTGAGCGAGCCCGATGAGGAGGGAAAGCGCGGAGAGGATCTTGAGTACGAGGGAGAGGGTTTCCATGGCGCCTTTCAAGGCTCCCGAAGGCATGCGGGTCCTCGTAGATGACCATGCAATCTAGGTAGCCCGCCGCCCCCCATGCAGCAGGCATGCAGGCGCGCCTGAGCGTCACCCCGCTGCGCTTCAGGGGACGTGGATGCCGTGCCGCGAAAGCGGCGCGCGCACCTGCGTCTCCGCCGTCTCCTGGCTCACCGTGACGTAGTCCCGGGACTCCATCCAGCCCAGCTCCGTCACGTGCTCCAGCAGGAAGCCCTCGCTGGTGACGCCGTCCTTCGTGGTGCTGCGAAGCTTCTCCCAGAGCGGGGCCTGCGCATCCAGGGCCTCGCGCGCCACGCGCCCCAGCCGGTCCTTCTCCGCGGCGTCCAGGTCCGGGGCGAGCCAGTCCAGGTACAGGAAGCCCAGCCGTCCGTGCAGGGCCTCCTCCTGGACCAGCGTCGTGAGCACCGCGCGCGTCAGCGGGTGGGACGTCGCGCGGAGGCAGCCGGACAGCAGCGCGAAGGAGAGCGTCTCTCCCACGCAGCACACCCGCACGATGAGCTCGCTGGCGCGCTGGAGGTAGGTGAGCGAAGGGTCGAACGCCACGGCGAACGCCCCGGGGGAATAGGACAGCCGGGTGCCGCCCCCCAGCCGCATCGCCATCCTCGCGCAGAGCTCCACGTGGTGGATCTCCTCCGAGGGGAAGCGCGCCGCCAGGCTCCACAGGTCCAGGGGCACGCGCGCCTCGCCCATCACCTGGACCAGTTGTCCCATCACCGTCGCGCTGCCGAACTCGTTGAGTGCCCGCAGCGTCCACGAGTACCGCGCCCGCTCCAGCAGCGCCGCCGGGTAGCGCGATGGCTCCAGCGCGTCCCACGGATAGCGCTCCGCCACATGGCCCGACGCCCGCTCGTGCAGCGTCAGCGCGGGGCCGTCCGTCAGGTCCAGCTCAAAGAGTGCCTCGGTGGCCATACCGCACGCCTCCTTCAGGGTTCCTGGAGAAGGCCCGCGTCCGTCCCCGCGTCGGCGCCCGCGTCCCGGATGGAATCGTTCGTGCCATTGGACGGGTCGCAGTCATCGTCGGCAAGGCCACCGTCGTAGACGCACGGCGCGGGATTGGTCGTCATGAGCGACCCGCACGCGACCATCGTGAAGGCCGCGCTCGCGGCGGTGGCGGCCAGCAGCACCCGTCCCCGGCGGCGCTGCGGCGGGGCGGACTCCAGCGGCAGGGAAGGGGACGACACCTCGGGCTTCGGGGGGAAATCGCTCATGGCTTCCTCGCGGTTCGCCGGCCCGACAGCTCGCCCTGGCACCCTATCCCAGACGCGCTGGACTGTCATGCCCCCGCGCCCACGGGAGGCGGAGGTCCCATCCATGGCTCGCACACCCGGCGGGCCTCTTCAGTAGAAGAGCAGCTCCGGCTGTGGCGCGATGGTGGTGATGACGTCTCCCGCGGTGCCTGCCTTGGCGGCATCACCGGCCGCCGCCGACTTCGTGCCCTCGCCGCCGTCACCCGCGCAGGCGCCACCGCCTCCTCCGGCCTGCGCCAGCGAGGTCGCCGTGCCCGCCACGATGGAATTGCCCGCGGCGCCGCCACTCACCTGAAGGTTGGCGGGGTTCGCGATGGACGTCGGGTTCGCGGTGAGGAGCTGGATGATGCCGCCACCGCCGCCACCCCCGCCGCCGTACATCTGCCCCGTCGCAGGAGTCGAGCCATTCCACCCCGGGGCCCCGTTGCCTCCGTTGGCCTGGATCTGCCCGTTGCCCTCCAAGGTGATGGTGCCGCGGGAGATGAGGCTGACGACGCCACCACCCCCTCCACCGCCGCCCGCCGCGGGGGTGGGCGAGCCGTTGGGCCGGTTGACGGTGGGGATGCTGTTGTTGATGCCCTGGCGGCCGTTCACGTCGATGGTGCCGCGGATGATGATGTTGCCCTTGGCGGCGAGGATGAGCCGCCCGCCGCCGTCACCGCCGATGACGTCGGAGTTCAACGTGTTGCGGTACCCGCTGCCGCCGCCAATCACGTCGGCGCGGGAGACCAGCGCCGTGCGCCCCAGGTCCAATCCCTTTCCTCCCACGGAGTTGAAGGAGGCGGACATCGCGATGCCCTTCTGCGACGGGTTCAGGGTCTGGATGCTGAAGTCGGGGTTGACGTAGATGAGCGCGCTCGGGTTGATGACGATGTCGCCGCTGGCGCGGAGCATCGTCCCGCTCGAAACGATGAGCGTTCCGTTGATGGTCAGGTTCCGGAACATCATGTTCGCGCCGGCCTGGGGCCAGTTCCCTGCCTGGAAGTAGCGCGGTGGACCGGAGGACTGGACGGTGAAGTCTCCCGCGGAGCCGTCGCCATAGAGCGCGAGCGCCCCCGACTCGCCCTGGGGCCCCTGCGCGCCGGTGTCGCCCTTGGGGCCCTGAGGCCCTTGCGGGCCCACGTCACCCGTGTCGCCCTGGATGCCCTGGGGGCCCGCAGCGCCCACCGCGCCGGTGTCGCCCTGGGGACCCTGCGAACCATTGCAGAGATACTTCGTGGTCTGGCCGTTCACCTCGTCGGCATCCAGCTTGCCGTTGGCGTTCGCGTCGAGGCCCGTCTCCATCCGGACACCGCCGGAGGCGCAGTGGGTGCCCGGCGCCTCCGGCGTGGTGAGCAGCAGGGCCGTCAGCCCCTGGGGACCGGGGGGACCTCCCGCTGGGCCCGCGGGCCCCTGCGGACCTTGAGGCCCCTGCGGGCCCTGGGGACCCGCCGGGCCCTGGAGGCCCTCGGAGCCCGTCGAGCCCTTGCAGGCGGCCACGCCGAGGAGCCCCGCCGAGAGCGTGGCTCGCAGCACCTGTGGACGAAGAATCACCGTGAAAACATGAACGCGCATGACCACCCCCTGAGGACGACGCGTGTGTTCCGGGCGCGGATGAGAACTCCGCGCACCGGAGGAAGACGGTCGCGCATTCTCGCCCCATTCCTCCGCCGCGCGCCAGCGCGCCCGGGGGCATCCCGCGCCCGATACGGCTCCGGTGCTTGCTCAATCAATGACTAGCAGAGGCCCGCCCAGCGGACGTAGCCGTAGCCACCGGCGCAGGTATACGGCGGGGAGCAATAGAGCTGGCCGCGGACCCAGTTCTCGCCGTTCGATGAAAACACCGAGCTGTCGGTGTTGAAATGGTTGCCGTACTTCAGCACGAACACGAGCGAGGAGGACGTGCTGGGCTGGCTAGGGATGACGCCGCGCATCGTTTCCTCCGGCGGGCAGTTGCCAGAAGAGAGCGTGTTGTTTCAACGCGAGCCGCGCGGCGCGGGGCTTATAGCGGAGGCGATCAACCCGCATCAAATGCGGGGCAGGGATGACTCCCTCTGTACACGGGGCGTGCGGGGAGGCCGTCGTCCCCGACCATCCGGCTCCGGTCCGTAGTAGGAACGCTTCCGATGTCCGAACTCGACGACTCCTCGCTCCTGGAACTGCTGGACCTGGCCTTCGACGCGCTCTGTGCGTCCCGCGTCTCGGATTGGGTGGACCCCGACCGGGTGCTCGCGGCGGTCGACCTCGCCCTGACGCCCGAGCGGGTGACGGGCTGGCACGCGCGGCTGGTGGTCCCCGTGCGCACGCGGCTGCTCGCGCGAGCGGCGAAGAGCCGCATCAAGCTGGGCGCGTGGCTCCCCGCCGAGGCCACCGCGTCGCTGACGGAGCTCCTGGGCCAGCCGGTGCGCCTGCCTCGCAAGGCCATCGACGAGCTGGTGGCGTCCGAGCAGGTGCGGGAGACCGTGCGAACCACGCTCCAGGAGACCCTGTCGTCCCTGGTGAGCAAGGTCATCGCGGGGGCTCCGGGGGTGGGCGGCGGCGGGCTGCGGGATGCGCTGAGCTGGGGCGCGCGGGCGGCGGCCTCGGCGGGCAAGGGACTCCTGGGAGGCCTGGGCGGAGGCTTGCAGGACCGCGTGCGCGAGGTCATCGACGGCTCCATGGCCCTGGTGCAGCGGCGGATCGCCGAGCGGCTCGCCAGCGAGGAGACCGCGCGGGCCCTGGGAGCACGGCGCCAGAAGCTCTTTCTGTCCACCCTGGAGAAGACGGAGGCCGAGGCCGCGCAGGCGCTGGGCCGGGTGCCCCACGAGCACCTCGACGGCCTGGTGCCCCAGGTGACCGCGCACAACCTCGCGCGCCCCGAGGTCCGCGAGGGGTTGAAGGCCGAGCTCCACGCCGTCCTGGAGGACCTGTCACGGCACACCGTGGGGGAGCTGCTGGATCAGGCCGGGCTGCGGGACGCGACACGTCAATGGCTGCACGCGCACGGCCTGCCCTTCGCGCGCACGCTGGCGCACTCCGCCGCCTTCAACGCCTGGCGGGCCCGCATGTAGCCCGCGGAGAAAACTACACCCGTGCTGCTTTGAGAGAGATTCAGGCCACGGCGTCGTCATTCCAAGCCAAGACAGAATGTGTTAGGATTTGAGCGTCACCCCGACGGAGGACGCATGCGAGCGAGCATTGTCTGTGGGCTGTTGGCGACGGCGCTGATGGTGGGCTGTGGTGGGGCCGTGGAGCAGGACGAGGAACCCCAGTTGGGCACGCAGAAGTCCCCGATTCCCGACTGCAGCGGTTCACACGACGCGATCAATTACTACAGTGACGCTGCCCACACGACCCTGATTGGGATCCGGGGCTGCTACTGCGGCTCGTGGTCCAGTTGGGGCAAGACGTCCGCCTTCTCCGAACCCAACTGGGACTGCTAGGTCGTCCGTCCAAGGGCATCACGCCGTCGACCCTCGGCCTTCACACCGCCACGCTCGGCGGTCGTGAAGGCCACACCCAAGTAGCGGCAAACTGACCGGGCAAGCTTGATAATCGAGCGTGAACCAAGCGCTCATGTGGTTGGACTTGGGAGGGGCAAATGACTGCGGAACGCGAGTATCCTAGCGGTGGTGAGAAGTTTGAAGTCGACACTGCGCCGAACACGAATCAAGAGCCGATCACCTTCCAGTCAAATGCAAACTGCGGGCGGACCCTGTCCGTCGAAGATCGGGGCAACAGCCAGTATGCTTGGTTCTATCTGGTGAATGGTTCTGATCAAACCGCTACGGTGACGATCCGTCGAAGCTGGGTTTATGAGGGACAGAACCGGAGCGATACGCAGCGGCATGTTCTATATGCTCGCGAGGAGCGCGAAGTCTTCAGCTTTGATCGCAGGCAGCAGCCGCGCCTGACTGTTTTGAGCTGCGCTCTGTCATAAGCACCTGGCGTCTTCGAGACGACCTCCGCGGCACGGGGCTCGAACATTGATGGTCAGGGTGTCGCCCTGACTCCGATGGCGAACTCCTCGCCGCGTTGGACAGGCGAAAGAACCCGTGGGAGGCGGACAGGAGCGTCTGCCCTGCACGCACCTGCCGCGCCCCTCCTGGGAAGGCATCTGGGCTGAGCCTGGCCCAGTTCCGTCGGCCGTCGTGCGGCTGTCTGGGTTCAGGGGGTATAGATCTCTCCCGGTACTTCGAATCTCCCCATGACAAGGACCCTGCCGTCGATCAGCCGTGTCGCCTGGTGCCCGCTGCGAGGTTCGGTCATGGGGCCGGTAGCACTCCAGGTGCCCGAGGTCGGGTCGAAGAGTTCCGCTGACGAGAGAAGGATAAAAGGAGGATCCGGCGGGAAGGGATAGACTTCTCCTCCTGCAACGAGGACCTTGCCATTGAGCAGCAGCGTGGCTGAGTGCCCGGTACGAGGACTCATGCCGCCAGTAACGCTCCAGGTACCCAAGGCCGGATCGTACAACTCCGCAGCCCCCGTGACTTGATCGGATACAAAGTCGTATCCCCCCGCGATGAGGACCTTTCCATTGGCCAGCAGCGTCGAGGTGCTGGTGGCATATCTGGCAATTCCAACGGGGGCGTCGGTCGCTTTCCAGGTATCCGAGGCCGGGTCGTACAGCAACCACGTTGGATTGCTCCGGAAGAGGACCTCTCCGTTGGCCAGCAGTGTCGCGGGCCCGGAGTGGGGTGGGGGTGGGGTGGGGCTCGCGCTCCAGGTATCCAACGCGGGATCGTAGAACCACATCGCCGAGCTTGATTCAGCGAGGACCTGGCCGCTGGGCAGCAGCGCCACCAGGCGCAGGACCTCGGGCGGTGCGTGGGCGGCGCTCCAGGTGCCCGAGGTCGGATCGTACAGCTCCGCTGTCAGGAGGGGAGCGCTAATGGTTCCTCCTCCCCAGACGAGGATCTTGCCATTGAGCAGTGGCGTCGCCGTGTGCCCACCGCGCGCCTCGGCCATCGAGCCGGTCGCGTGCCAGGTGTTCCAGGTCGGGTCGTACACTTCCGCCGTGGCGAGAGGAACTCCACTGGGCGAGACACCTCCCGAGACGAGGACCTGGCCATCGGGCAGCAGGCTCACCGTGTACCCGAGGCGAGGCTCGAGCATGGCGCTGATCGGGCTCCAGGTGCCCGAGGGCGGGCCGAACACCTCCGCCGTCGCGGTGAGGCCCCCCGCGACAAGAACCCGGCCGTCGGGCAGCAGCGTCGCCGTGTGCCCATCGTGCCCTTCGGTCATGGGCTCCGTCAGGCTCCAGGTGCCCGAGGCCGGATCGTACACCTCCGTCACCTCGCGGGAGGCTCCCACGACGAGGACCTGCCCGTTCAGCAGCAGGGTCGCCGTATGTGAGTAGGTAGGCAGGGGCAGGGAGCCCGTTTCACTCCAGGTGTCCGAGCTGGGGTCGTACAGCTCCGCCGTCGTGGGGAGCGAAGCGTTTCCCCCTGCGACAAGAACCCGGCCGTCGGGCAGCAGCGTCGCCGTGTGCTCGTAGCGAGCCGAGAGCATGGAACCCGCGGCGCTCCAGGTGTCCGAGGTCGGGTCGTACCATTCCGCTGTCGCGAGGGCTCCGCTGTCGAAGTCGTATCCCCCGGTCACGAGGACCTTGCCGTTGGGCATCAGCGTCGCTGTGTGACCGTAATAGCGAGGTGAAGTCATGGGACCGGTCGCGGCCCATGTGCCGGAGCTCGGGTCATAGACTTCCGCGAAGGCACCCACGCTGACGGTGTCGGATCGTCCGACGACAAGGACCTTGCCATCGGGCAGCAGCGTCGCCGTGTGCCCCATCCGAGGGGCGGTCATGGAGCCGGTGGCACTCCAGGTGCCCGAGGTCGGATCGTAGAGCTCCGCGGACACGAGGGGGATGCCTTCACCGCCGTCTCCCCCTGCGACGAGGACCTTGCCGTTGGGGAGCAGCGTCGCCGTGTGATTGAAGCGAGGCGCGGCCATGGAGCCGGTGGCACTCCAGGTGCCCGAGGTCGGGTTGAAGATCTCCGCTGTCTCAAGAGGGGCAAGGTTGCGAATGAGCGGAGGAATTTCGACCGCTCCCCCCGCGACGAGGACCCTACCGTTGGGCAGCAGCGTCGCCGTGGCCGCGAGGCGCGGTGAGCTCATGGAGCCCGTCAGGACCCAGCCCCCTGCGGTGGAGCAGTCCGGCAGCCCCGCCACCGGGAAGCTCCGAGTGACCCTCAGGCCGAAGGCATTGGTCACGGTGGCGGTGATGAGGGGAGTGGTGCTGGCCCTGACGCAGAGGGGGGCGGTCCAGGTGACGCGGCTGCGGGAGGCGTCACCGGTGGCTGTGCCCAGCACGCCCGCGGTGGCGGCCCAGGAGAACGACAGGGCGGAGCCCTCGGGATCGCTGGCGACCACCTCGTAGGTGAGCACCTGTCCCGCGGTGGCGGTGTCCGAGGAGCGGTAGGAGCGAACGATGACGGGAGCGAGGTGGGGGACCGGGGGGCGGTGGCCCACGCAGAGGGCGACGGTGCCCGTGTTCTGCCCGCCGCGCCCATCCGAGATCTGGACCGTCAGGCGACAGTTGTTGCAGGAGCCTTCGGGCAGCGCCGTAGGCGTGAACAGGGGGGAACTGGAGTGGGCGTTGATCCAGGAGCCAGCGCACGTCGCGCTCCAGAAGTAGGTGAGCCCGTCTCCATCCGGATCGGACGCGGAGACGGAGAGGGAGGTCTGCTGCCCGACGGCGAGCTGCGTGGGGACGGCGCTGAGCGAGTCGACTCGCGGGGAGCTGTTGAAGGAGATGCTCAGCGCCGCATCCCCCTCTGAGCCGTCCGTGGTCACGTTGACGAGCAGGAGGACGTTCGAGGCCAGTCCGCGTGAGTCCATCACGGTGAGGGAGAGCTGCTGCAAGCCCGGGGAGTAAGGCGCCGTCCAGTACGTCGAGGCCGAGGAGGGCGAGGAGAAGGAGCCTGCGGTGGCGCTCCAGGCGTAGAAGAGCCTGTCACCCGGGTTGGGGTCGTGAGCCCTGGCGCTCAAGCTGATTGAGCGCCCCAAGGGCACGGAGGTGGAAGAGACCACCAGCGAGTCGATGAGAGGCGCCTCGTTGTCGAAGGGAGGCGGAGGGTTGAGCTCCTGGAGGGTGATGAAGACCTGGGTCCAGCCCGGGGAGATGTAGACGCCGGAGGCGGAGCCAGAGAAGAGCAGGGTGCCCGAGGCGTCGAAGGCCTGGGCCAGGAAGGAGCGGTCCGGGCCTTCGGGAATGTTGCCGATGATGCCGCCCCAGACGCCCTCGGTCTGGGCCAGCTCTACGGTCACCGAGGGAATGTCCGGGCCACTCGAGGTGACGGTGACGCGGGAGATTCCAGCAGAGAGCGCCTGGGGCGCGGAGACGACGAACCGCGCCGAGCCGGTGTCAGAGGAAGTGGCGGAGCAGCCCGCCATCAGCGCCAGGCCGAGTGCCAGCACCAGCGAAAATGAAGCTCTGTTCATGAGGCAGCCCCCCGTGTTCCCAGTCCCTCTGGGCAGAGGGCACTCTCAAGGAGCCAAGCAGGCGCTGCCTATTGCCCCAGCAGTCCATGCGCCGTTACGTGCTGGACGCGCCGCGCCCACCTGAGCGGCTGATCCACCTGCTCTGCCGCACATGAAGAAAACGAGGACAGAGAAAAACCCAGCAACCCCTCAAGGCTGCTGGGCTTCTCGGGATGAGGCGACGGCAATCGAACCTGCGGCCTACTCGAACACGCCGATGCCGGGGTCGTTGCCACCGGACTTCGTGGGCTTCGTGGGCCGGGGCGGCGGCGCGGCGCGCAGCGGCTCCAGCCTCACGCTCACGCGCTGCTCCGCCGTATCCGCGAGCCGGCTGTAATCCAGGGTCTTCTCCTGGTCATGATGCCCGGCGAGCTTGAAGCGCAGCTCGGTGACCTTGGAGCGCGGCATGAGCAGCTTGGTGGGCGTGGTGCCGATCTGCGCGTCACCGTCGAAGATGGCCGCGCCGGAAGGCGAGGAGGTGAACTCCACCGTCACGTCCTCCGGCATGGCCGCCGGAGGAGGCGTCGCTGGCGGCTCCTGCACCCGCGTGGGCGGCGCCTCCACGGGCGCCTTCGGAGGCGCCATCGCCACGGGGGGCGACGTCGGGGCCGTCTCGCCACCGCCGCGCGCCATCACCACCGCCACGCCCGCGCCAATCAGCAACAGCGGCACGCCGATGATGGCCGCCTTCACACCCCCGGACATGCCCCTGGGCGGCGGCGGAAGCTCCGGCTCCGGCTCCACGGCGCGAGGGGCAGGGGGACGCGGCCGGCTCGCGGCCACGGGCGCCGGGCTGTTCGCGTTGGACGTCCCACGTGGTGCGGGGGCCTGCGCTCCCGCTGGCGTGGTCCCCCGGGGCGGAGCCAGGCCCACGCGGGACCCCGTCTTGCCCGTGGCCGGTGCACGGCCCGCGCGGCTGCCGGAACCCAGCCGGCTTCCCGAACCCGCGCGGCTCCCAGAGCCCGCACGGCTCCGGCTGCCCGTGCCCCGCTCGGCGCCGGGAGTGCCGCCCGTGGGGTGCGCGTCCAGCTCCTCCGGGGACAGGCCCTCCACCGCGTCCAGCAGCGCGTCGATGAACTCCTGCGCGTTCTGGTACCGGTCCTCCTTCTCCGGCGCGAGCGCCTTGGCGAAGAAGGCGTCCAGCTCCGGCGGCACCGGCGCGCCCTGGCGCTTGCTGTTCACCGGGGGCACGGGCTGCGTCAGCGACGCCGTCAGCGCCTTGCGCACCGTGTTCGCGCCGTACGGCGAGCTGCCCGTGAGGCAGAAGTAGAGCACGCCCGCCATCGAGTAGAGGTCGGAGCGCTGGTCCACGGACTCGCCGCCGGCCTGCTCGGGCGGCATGTACTGCGGGGTGCCCAGCACCTGGCCCGTGGAGGTGAGCTGCTCCTCCTCGTCCTGCTCCAGCGCCTTCACCAGGCCGAAGTCCAGCACCTTGACGAAGTCCTTCCCGTCGAGCGCCTGGACCATGATGTTGTGCGGCTTCAGGTCGCGGTGGACGCAACCCTCCTCGTGCGCGTGCGCCAGCCCCAGCGTGGCCTGCTCCAGCAGGTTCACCGCGCGGCGCAGCGTCATGGGCCCTTCGCGCTTCACCAGCTCCTTGAGGCTCTCTCCCTTGAGGAGCTCCATCACGTAGTAGCAGGTGCCGTCCGCCGCCCGGCCGAAGTCGAAGATGGTGATGACGTTCGGGTGCCTGAGCCGGCTGGCGATCTCCGCCTCTCGGCGGAAGCGCTCGAAGAACTGGGGCGCCGCGGCGAGCGACGGGTTGAGCGTCTTCACGGCCACCGGGCGCTGCACGGACGTCTGCGTGGCCCGGAACACCATGCCCATGCCGCCCTGACCCAGGACGCTTTCAATCTTGTAGCGGCCGTCCAGCACCTGGCCCAGGAGCTGGAGGCTCTGCGCCGCGCACAGGTGATCTTGACCTTCGGTACTTCCGCAGTGGGGGCAGGGGGCGGCCATGGGTGCCGGGAGTATAGGCAAGCCCTGCCTTCCGCCCAACCGGGGAGATGTGCCCCCTGGGCAGTCAAGCAGGCATCAGAACCGTTCCCGTAGGGCTTGCCGGCTGTTATCTCCCCCCTCCGCCATGAGCCTCGTCATCGCCCAGGACATCAGCCTCGCCTACGGAAAGAAGGTCCTCTTCGACGAGGACAATTTCACCCTCGGTCCCAGGGACCGGGTGGGCCTGGTGGGGGCCAACGGGACGGGCAAGTCGTCCCTCATGAAGATCATCGCCGGGGCGAGCCAGCCGGACGGGGGCACCGTCCAGTACAGCCGCCGGGCCCGGGCGGGCTACCTGCCCCAGGAGATCGCGGGCCTGCCGGAGGGCACGGTCGTGGAGGCGGTCATGAGCACCGTCCCCGGCCGGGACTCGCTGGAGTCGCGCCTGAAGGACACGGAAGCGGCGCTCGCGGCCAGCTCGGACGAGGAGGAGCAGTTGGAGCTGGCGCAGACGCTGGCGGACCTCCACGCGGAGCTGGACGACTTCGAGAACCGCTACGGCCGCCACCACGCCGAGCGCATCCTCAAGGGCCTGGGCTTCAAGGACGCGGACCTGTCCAAGCCCACCCAGGCGCTCTCCGGCGGCTGGCGCATGCGCGCGGCACTCGCGGGCCTGCTGCTCCAGGATCCGGACCTGCTCCTGTTGGACGAGCCCACGAACCACCTGGACGTGCCCACGCTCGCGTGGTTCGACGGGTTCCTGCGCCGCTCCAACAAGGCGATGGTGCTCATCTCCCACGACCGCGACTTCCTCAACCGGCAGATCAACCGGGTGGTGTCGCTGGAGATGGAGGGCGTGCGCGAGTACGCCGGCAACTACGAGGACTACAAGCGCCAGCGCGCCGAGGAGATGGTGCTCCTGCAGGCGCGGGCGGAGAAGGTGGAGCAGCGCCGCGCGGAACTCCAGTCCTTCATCGACCGGTTCGGCGCGAAGGCCACCAAGGCGAAGCAGGCGCAGAGCCGCGCGAAGATGCTGGCCAAGCTGGAGAAGGTCCAGGTCCTGGAGGAGCGCCAGACGATGAAGTTCCGGTTCCCGGAGGTGGAGCGCTCGGGCCGGGACGTGGTGTTGATGGAGGGCATCACCAAGCGCTACGGCGCGCTCACTGTCTACGACGGGCTGAACGCGCGGCTGGAGCGGGGCCAGCGCATCGCCGTGGTGGGCGCGAACGGCGCGGGCAAGACGACGCTGCTCAAGATGGTGGCGGGGGAGCTGGCGCCGGACAGCGGCAAGGTGACGCTGGGGCACAACGTGGTGGTGGGCTACTACGCGCAGCACCACGCGGACAAGCTGGACCGCCGCAACACCATCATCGAAGAGGTGCGCCCCCTGGCCGCGGACAAGCCGGAGAGCTACGTGCGCGGCGTGCTGGGCGCGTTCCTCTTCAGCGGCGACGACGTGGACAAGCCCATCGGCGTGCTGAGCGGCGGCGAGCGCGCCCGCGTGGCGCTGGCGAAGCTGCTCCTGGTGCCGTCCAACTTCCTCCTGATGGACGAGCCGACGAACCACCTGGACCTGGACTCGTCGGAGATGCTGATTGAAGCGCTGAAGCTGTACGGCGGCACGCTCCTGTTCGTGAGCCACAACCGCAGCTTCATCAACAACCTGTGCACGCACGTCTGGGAGGTGGCGGACGGCAAGCTCACGTCCCACCCGGGCAACCTGGACGAGTACCTCTACCACCAGGAGCAACTGCGCCTGGCGGCGGAGGGCGCGGACACGGGCGCGTCGAACGGGAAGGGCGCGGCGTCCACGGGGCCCGTGTCGGAGAAGGAGCGCAAGCGCCTGGAGGCGGAGGCCCGCCAGCGGCGCTCGGTGGTGGAGGGCCCCATCAAGAAGGAGATCGCGAAGCTGGAGGAGCGCATCGCGAAGGTGGAGGCCGAGCAGAAGGAGCGTGAGGGGCAGCTCGCGGACCCGGTGCTCTACAACGACTTCGCCCGGGCGAAGCCGCTGATGGACGCGCACCGCACGGGCAAGGAGGAGCTGGAGGACCTCTATGCCCGCTGGGAGGCCGCGCAGGAGAAGCTGGCGGCGGCGCAGGCCTGACGGGGGCTACTGGACGTCAAAGGTCTTCCGGACCGGGGCGCCGCCGCGTTCAATCTGCAGCTCGATGCGCCGGGCGTCCCGCAGCTTCGTGAAGGCCTCCAGCGCCTTGTCGGGGCTGTCCAGGTCCAGGCCGTTGATGCGCTGGAGCACGTCTCCGTTGCGCAGCCCCAGTCGTGAGTAGAAGGAGTCCTCCCGGAGGGAGAACAGCTTGAAGCCCACGGGGCGGCCGTCCTTGAAGGCCGGGACCACCCGGGCCTGCATGGACAGCTCGTTCAGATGCGTGAGCGCTTCGGTGACGTCCTCGCGCGGCACGGCGTAGGTCTCGGGCCCGGTCTCCCGGATGCCGCGACCCAGGCCCGGTTGGGCGGCCCCCGGATGGACGTTCACCGCGACAGGCGCCGCGCTCCCGAACCCGTCGACGTACTCGAGCCGCCCGTCCACCAGCAGCAGGATGCGCTCCCGCTCGATGGCGAAGACCCGCGCGCCCTGGATGGTGTCGCTGACCATCAGGCTGCGCGCACTCCCAGCCGGGAGCTCATGGATGGAGGCCATGGACCAATGGGGATCCTGCGCCACCAGGGTGCCCAGCAGGCGGATTCCCAGCGTGCTCCGGCGCAGGTCCCGCGGTGGCTCTGGAGGCACCTCCACGCCGGTATCGGCGGAGAGCCCCGTCAGTCGTGCCAGGCGCGCTCCATCCAGCGCCGGCAGGGGAGGGGCGTCCGGTGGCGCCGGAGCCTCGGCCCAGGGGGCCCGGATGCCGGGCATCACGAAGGCGCTGCTCACCTGGTTCACGATCAGCGCGGCCGTCAGGGCACACGCAAAGACAAGCAAGACGAACAGGCCCTGGACGGGCCGCTGCATTCCACGGTTCACGAAAAAGGCCTCCCTGTTTGGAACAGGGAGGCCTTGAGCAAGCCGGGGGCCAGCGGCTGCCCCAGAGTGAGCGCGGCGGGCGCTCACCCCCGGTCAGGGACCTCGTGTCAGGGCACGCGGTGCCGGCAATGACAACCCGTCATGACACGCTGTCACGTCCCGCCCTCAGTGGCCGTAATAGAAGGACGAGCCCCAGATGGAGGCGGGCCGGCTGGCGGGAGCCGTGCCCACCAGGCAGTGCGCGCCGTCATACCCCCCGATGGGGCAGTTGGGCGGCGGCGTGATGTAGAGGTTGTTCGACCACTTGAAGGGCGTCGAACCCCACGGCAGCGGCATGACGTAGCAGTTGGCCCCGTCGAACGACGAAGGCGCGGGGCACGCGTTGCCGGGGCCGGGCGTCAGGTAGAGGTTGCCGGACCAGACGAAGTAGCTGGTGCTCCAGGACGGGTAGGGGAGGATGTAGCAGTTCGCGGTGTCCCAACTGGACGGCGCCGGACACGCCGTGCCGGGCAGCGCGTTGACGTAGTAGGCGTTGTTGTGGACGAACGCCGTCAGCCCGGCGGGCACGTTCATCACGTGGCAGTTCGCCCCGTCCCAGGTCGCGGTGATGGGTGCGCCCGTGTGGGACGTGACGGTCGGCGCGCAGGGGTTGTAGGGGCTGTACGGCGTGGCCTCGGCGAAGTACTCGTGGGAGTCCGCGTTCTTGATGGCCTTGTGCGGCTTCGACGTGGCCAGGCTCTGCGCCGCGCTGTGGCCGTACTCGATGTCGCGGGTGCTGGCGACCGACCAGAAGTGGCTGATCTCGTGGATCAGCGTCCCCGCCTTGGAGTCGTTTCCGGTCATCGGCGCGGGCCAGAAGGCCTTGCACAGGTGGATCTTGAAGTTCTCCCAGGGAATCACATAGGCATACGCGCTCTTGTTGCAGTTGCAGTAGAACTTGATGTCTTCGTTATCGACGGCGTTGCGGATCTTCCGGAAGTTCTCGCGGACGGTGCTGTAGCGCGAGCTGTCATGGGCGCCGAACCACGTGGTGTAGCGGGAGGTGACGCTCCCCGCCACCAGGTAGTCATAGGAGTCGTCCGCGTAGTTCAGGGCGTGCTCCCGGGCCGCGATGATGGCGCTCTTCTCCGAGTCGCTGCAGCCCTTGAACTTCTCGTTGTCGCCATTGACAATCTTGGTCGTGTCCTCGGCGTCGTCCGGGTTGGGGCGCGGCTCCCGGCCCTCGATCTCCAGGGTGATGACATTGGAGACGGCGAGCGCCTTGTCGGACTGGGGGCTGAAGACCTCCGTGTTGTACTGGATGGAATAGGTGCCGGAGACGGCCAGGTCGTAGTTGTCCCAGAGCGACGCGATGCCGGTGACGCTCTCACCCGGCTTCAGCGTCAGGTAGTCGCGGTCCGTGGGCGCCGCGCGCTTGTAGAGCCGGCCGATGTACTCGACGGGCTTCTCCTCCCGCGACACGCTGAGGATGTCCGCCTCGATGCCCTCGATGACCGGCGTGTGGTAGCCGAGGATGCGGACCGGTTCGCCGGACACGTTCGTGAACGTGACCACGAGGTCCACGGGCGCGTCCGCGGGGAACTTCGTCGCCTTGGACGCGAGCTTGATTTCGAGGACTTCCCTGGCGCTGGCGTGCAACGGAATGGAGACGAGCGCGGCCACGATGAGACACGTCAATTTCATCCAGCTTCCCCCTGTGTGGGTGTGATGCCCGGGCAGGGTGCAACAGTCTGGATGGATTTATCAATGTGACAAATGCGTCGTGAGAGGCGCTGGTTTGTAACCAGAATTGCTACAGCGGCTATTTGAAGATCTTCGACAGGAGCCACACGACGGCGGATTCGGCGGCGCTGTTGTTCAGGTGCCGGGCGCGGCGGCCGTAGGTCTCGCTGGGCTGGGCCTTGGTTAGCTCGTCCGTGTACGGCGCGGAGCCCTCCGGCGCGCAGCTCCCGCAGTACAGCCGCTCCTCCCAGACGAACCCGTAGCGCACGTCCATCCGCCGGCCACACGTCACGCAGGCCGGCTCGTCGCCGACGCGCACCTTGGGCAACAGGCTCAGGCTCCGCCGGTCGTCGTACTCGTGCTCGAAGTCGGCGGCGATGGGCGGCGGCTCGGGGCGGGCCTCCGGCTCCGCGGCCTTCTGGAGCCGGGCCAGCTCCTCCCCGTCCAGCGCCACGCCCCGGCACTTCGTGCAGACGTCCACCGTCACGTCCCGCAGGTCCACGACGGGCAGCGGCGCGCCGCCGCACGTGGGGCAGGTGGGCGCCTGACGCCCGCAGGACGGACAGCCCGGGACGTACTGGAGCGAGGCCTCACAGCCCTTGCACCGCCCGGGCTTGCCCTTCGCCTGCTCGAAGACGGCCGCCAGCGTGGGCCCGCCGACGACGCGCGCCAGCATCTCCTCCTCGAACCAGGCGGCCCCGCAGGCGCCGCACTCGTCGCGCACCAGCCCCCGGGCGTAGGTGCTGCGCATCGTCGTCTGGCAGTAGGGGCACGCCTGCATGGCACCCGCAGCCTACCGGGTCTTTCCCGGAAACGGGATGCCGCGCGGCTCACCCCGCGCGGCGGCGCTTCTCCTTCTTCGGCTTGGGCTCGGGCGTCTTCGGGGGCGGCGCGGGGTCGCGCAGCTCCTCCGGGACGGGGAGGGCGGGCTGGGAGGGGCGCGTGGGCGGCGCGGGCGTGCCGTCCGGCAGCGCGCCTTCCACGGGCTCGGACGGGAGCGCCGGCAGGCGGATGATGAACGCGGTGCCTTCACCCACCTTGCTCTGCACGCTGATGCTGCCGCCGTGGTTCTTCACGATGCGCTGGCAGATGGCGAGCCCCAGGCCCGTGCCCTTCTGCTTCGTCGTGAAGAAGGGGACGAAGATGTGCGGCTGCTGGTCCGCCGGGATGCCCGGGCCCGTGTCGGAGACGCGCACCTCCACGAACTCCGCCCCCGCGCTGCGGATGTCTCCGAAGCGCTCCGGCTTCTCCGTGCGCACCGTGATGCGGCCCGGCTGCGGCCCCAGCGCCTGCACCGCGTTCTGCACCAGGTTGATCAGCACCTGCTTGAGCTGCTCCGCGTCCCCTTCCGCGCGCGGCAGGCGCAGGTCCAGCTCCACCGCCAGCTCCGCCGTGGGCGGCATGTCGTTCTGGATGAGCCGCATCGTGCGCGTCACCACCTCGTTGAGGTCGGTGGGCCCGAAGTTCTGTTTCAGCGGACGCGAGTAGTCCAGGAACGCCGTCACCACGCCGTTGAGCCGGTTGACCTCCTCCACGATGACGTCCAGGAACTCGCCGTCCTCGCCCGGCAGCTTCTTCGGGTCCAGGCACTGCGCCGCGCCCTTGATGGCGCCCAGCGGGTTGCGGATCTCATGCGCCAGGCCCGCCGCCATCTCACCCAGCGCCGCCAGGCGGTCGCGCTCGCGGATCTTCTCGTACAGCTTGGAGTTCTCCAGCACCGTCGCCATCCGCTCGGAGACCTCCAGGATGAGCGCGATCTCATCCGACGCGTACGCCTCCGGCACCCGCTCGTCCCACAGGTTCAGGAAGCCGATGACGCGGTCGTTGCCCATCAGCGGCACGCTGATGCCGGCCTTCATCTGGAGCAGCGCCGCGCGCGTGTCGTTGAGCCGCTTCAGCTCGTCGCGGAAGCGCTTGCCCTCCACCGCCTGCACCCGCATCACGGAGATGCGCCGCTCGATGTTCTCCAGCAGCACCGCCTTCTGCCCGCTGGCCACCGCGAAGAGCACGCCGCGCGCCGCCGCCGTGTCCAGGAGCGCCACCGGCAGGGGCCCGCGCGAATCCAAAAGCCGGTAGCCCGGCCGGTCCTCCGCCATCAGGTACACCGACGCGTGCGTCACGCGCCCCGTCTCGTGCAGCGCGTCCAGCACCACGCGCGCCAGCTCTGAAATCTCGATGACGGACGCCATGCGCACGCGCAGGGCGCCCAGCGTGCCCAGCAGCGCGAAGCGCTCGCGGAAGAAGATGCGCACCACCATCTCCTCCACCTTGGTGCGCAGCGGATCCAACAGGATGAGGATGACGAACGCGGCCACCACCGTGTTGAAGACGAACAGCGACGTGTTCTCGTCCACCCACGCCGTCAGCACCGTGAACACCGACGCCAGGATGATGGCCAGCACCGTCTGCGAGGCGATCTTCCCCAGCAGCTCGTGCAGGTCCATCAGCCGCAGCCGCAACAGCGTCTGCGCGAGGAAGAACAGGTAGAGCGTCGCGAAGACGGGGCCCAGCGTGGGGAACGGGATGTCGTTGCGCGACAGGAAGTCCAACCCGTTGAACAGCACCGCCGCGCCCGCGCCAATGGCCAGGTACGCCAGCCGGAACTGCTCGATGCGCGACTCCGTCGTGCGCACCCGGTGCACCAGCAAGGACACGGAAGTGAACAGCGTGCCCAGCACCCAGGCGCCCAGCGCCAGCCGGGCCCATGGTTTGTCCGCCAACGGTGTCACCGCGACGGTCAGACCCAGCACGCCGGACAGGAGGGCGAGCCGCCGGCCGGCCTGGTGCGCTCCCTTGCCGACCCCCAGGAACTCGAGGAAGAAGGCGACCGCCGCCCCGGGCACCAGGGAGACGACGGCCACCGTCGCCCCGAGGGCGATGCGGGACACCCAGGGGTAGTCCTGAGGGGGGAAGATGCTGTGGAAGAAGAGGCTGAGGTAGTACCCGGCGACCGTCAGGGTGAAGACGGAGTAGAGCGTGAGGACCCGGGGCCGTCCGGGGCGCAACAACATGGACACGCCCAGCGCCAGACCGATGATGGAAGCGAGCAGTGCGCTCTGGGTGCGGATATCCATGTGCAGGCGGACAGTCTAACCTCTGTCAGGGGCTGGAAATTTTCCAACCATCCCCAGTTGTCCTCGGGCGTGCCCGAGCGCATCTCCCAGGGTCCCCGAGGCCCCCGCGAATGAAAGTGTCCCTCCAGCATCTCGCCCTCCTCGCCTCCGCGGCGCTGCTGTCCGCGCAGGCTCCCGCCCCAACGGCTCCGGCCACCCCGGCCCCGGCCGCCACGGCTCCGGCTCCCGCTTCCAGCGACGACACGGATCAGGCCCCCACGACGCGCACGGACAGCGCGCCGTCGGAGGCGCAGTTGACGCCGCCGCCAGACGCGGACAAGGCGCCGCTGCCGGTGGGCTACGTGCAGGTGTTCAACCCGGCCTTCCCGGGGCTCGCGCCGCCCACGCCGGTGGTGCACCGCGGGCGCCGCTACGGGCTGGAGGACCTGACGCCGTACTTCGCGGACGGCAAGAAGAAGGACGCGAAGGACGCGTTCGACAAGGGCCAGTACACCAAGGCGCGCGCGCTGCTGGAGGGCGAAGGGGACAGCCCGCCGGTGCGCTACCTGCGCGCGCTGTCCGCGGTGCGGGCCGGGGATGACAAGGCGGCGGCGACGGAGATGGCGGCGCTCGCCAACGACTACCCGGCGCTGAAGGACCGCTGCCTCACGCACGCGGGCGTGGCGCTGGAGTCCCAGGGCCGGCTGGACGACGCGGCGGCGAGCTTCAAGCAGGTGCCGGAGGGCTCGCGCCTGTACGTGGACGCGCGCCTGGGCCTGGCGCGCGTGCTGCGCAAGAAGAAGGACTACGACGGCGCCATGGAGGCGCTGACGCCGCTCACCCAGCGCATGATGACGGGCTGGGGCCGCAACGTGGGCGCGGAGGCGCTCATCGCCACGGCGGACCTCGCGGTGGAGAAGAAGGACAAGGCGGCGGAGAAGGCCGCGCTGTGGAAGCTGTGGGCGGCCCAGCCGCTGTCGCCCATCGTCAAGCAGGTGGAGAAGCGCCTCAAGGGGCAGACGCCGCCCGTGGAGGCCAGGGTGGGCCGCGCGGAGGCGCTGATTGAGGCGCACCGCAACAAGCAGGGCATGGCCATCCTGGAGCCGATGCTCAAGACGCTGAAGCTGCCGGACGCGCTCGCGTGCCGCGCGCACTTCGCGTTCGGCAAGGGGCAGCGCAAGGAGCGCCAGCACACCGCGGCCATCCAGGTGCTCACGCCGGTGGTGGAGCAGTGCAAGGACCGCGACCTGCTGGCCCGCGCGCTGTACGTGCTGGGCTCGTCGCGCTCCATCGTGGATCAGCAGCGCGGCACGGACACCTACGAGCGGCTGGCGAAGGAGTTCCCGGACCACTCGTTCGCGGACGACGCGCTCTTCTACGCGGCCGACCTGTACGTGAAGACCCACCGCCCCAAGGAGGCCATGGCGCGGCTGGACGAGGTCGCGCGGCTGTACCCCAAGGGCGACTTCCTGGGCGAGGCGCTCTTCAAGGCCTTCTGGGTGGCGCGCACGTCGAAGGTGGAGGACGGGGGCTTCTCCTTCCTGGACCGCATCGAGGCGCAGTTCGCCAACGCGGACGAGTCCTACGACGTGGAGCGCGC
Organism: Corallococcus sp. AS-1-6; assembly: GCF_020037015.1. Taxonomy (GTDB): domain Bacteria; phylum Myxococcota; class Myxococcia; order Myxococcales; family Myxococcaceae; genus Corallococcus. The sequence goes on from NZ_JAIQDE010000015.1 coordinate 87,822, forward strand.
GCGCTACTGGCGGGCGCGCACGCTGGAGGAGCGCGGCAACATCCAGGGCGCCGCGGAGCTGATGGAGAAGCTCGCGGTGGAGCACCCGGCCACGTACTACGGCCTGATGGCGCGCGAGAAGCTGGGCGAGCTGGACCCCAAGCGGCTGGAGGCCGTGTCGGCGTCCATCTTCGAAGTGCCGGAGGCGGCCAGCCCCTGGCCGATGTTCGCGGGCCCCATGGGGGACGACCCGCACTTCCGCGCGGGCGTGGAGTTGCTCAGGCTGGGCTTCGCGGACTCCGTGTCGTCGGAGCTGATGCTGGTGAACCGCGCCGGCCAGCCCCCGGAGTCCATGCGGCTCCTGGTGATGGTGCTGTCGCAGTCCGGCGACGCGCGCTCGGCGCACGCCATCGCGCGGCTCGCGCTGCGCAAGGACCTGAGCGGGCGCATCACCGCGCAGACGCGGCCCGTGTGGGAGGTGGCCTATCCCAACGCGTTCCGCGACCTGATCGAGAAGCACACCGCGCCCGCGGGCGTGGAGCCGGACCTGCTCCAGGCGCTGATGCGCGAGGAGAGCGCGTTGGACCCCAAGGCCCTGTCCTGGGCCGGCGCGCTGGGCCTCACGCAGTTGATGCCCTCCACGGCGAAGGGCGTGGCGCGCGAGCTCAAGGTGAAGCACTTCTCCGTGGACTCGCTGCTCCAGCCGGAGCTGAACATCCGCTTCGGCGCGCACTACCTGGGCGGCCTCATCAAGAAGTTCAAGGGCCACACGCCCTACGCGGTGGGCAGCTACAACGCGGGCTCCGGCGCGGTGAACCGCTGGCGCGCGGCCAACCCGGACCTGGCGCTGGATGCGTGGGTGGAGGAGATCCCCATCGCGGAGACGCGCGGCTACATCAAGCGCGTGCTGCGCTCCTACAACACCTATCAACTGCTCTACGGCCGCGCCCCGAAGGTGCCAGTGATGCCCAGTGCATCGCGTTAGCGTGTAATCCTGGCTGAAGCCTGAATTCGCGCTTTCTTTGTGGAGGGGGAGGGGCGGGCCGTGATTTCGTCGGCCGCCATGCTCCCCCTCCGAACGAGAGTCGCTCCCCTCGCCGTGGCGGTGTTCACCCTGGTGGGCCTGTGTCTGCCGGCTGAAGCCGGGGCGCAGGCCTGGTCGCTGACGAACGCGCAGCGGCAGGCGTTCCTGCGCTACTACGCGCCGGTCATCTTCAAGCGCGCGAACGCGAACGACAACAAGCACGGCTACGACTGGTTGACGAACTTCGACTTCGACCAGGACGGGGACTTCTCCAACAACAAGCTGCACTGGAAGCAGATCAACCAGTACGTGGACGCGTCGCGCGTGGGCCCCAGCGCGTTCGACAGGTGGCGCATCCGGCCGACGCTGTACACGTCATTGATTGAGTACATGGACGGAGGGAAGAACCTCACGCTCGTGTATCACCTGTATCACGCGCTGGATAAGAACGCGGCGGGCGACTGGCAGTTGCACGACTGGGAGCGCGTGGAGCTCCAGGTGAAGAACGTGGTGGGCGACCCGGGCAGCGGCGAGTCCGTGGCGTACGCGGTGGTGACGCAGCACAAGCGCAACGTGGTGCGCCGGGCGGGCAGCGGCGACCTCCAGTTCATGCAGACGGGCACGGGCAGCCACCTGCTCGTCTGGCAGGCGGAGTGGTCCGACAAGCTGCTGGCGCCGCACGGGCAGGAGCTGCGCTTCGTGACGGATCCGTACTCGTTCTTCGCGGGCCGGATGGCGTCCGGCGGGAAGGCGGAGGCGGACGTGAACAACGACGACGGGCGCAAGAAGCTGCACTTCGTCTTCGTGCCGGAGGACGACGGGGCGGCGGTGGCGGCGTTCAACGCGCAGCCGCTGCGCTACGCGACGGCGGACGCGCTGGCCAGCCGCTATGACAACGGGTCCTCGGCCCATTGGCCCGCGGTGAAGCGCGTCACGTACGAGCTGCAGGACCTGGCGGACATCCTCCCCACGCACTGGGAGCACGGGGGCTATGCGACGCACTGGCTGCCGGACGAGCCCCAGTTCTTCCTCCTGGAGAGCCCGGTGGTGAACGAGGCGGGGCAGGCGGAGGTGGGCGTGGGGATGCAGCGCTTCTTCTCCAGGACGCGCGACGTGGAGGGTCAGGACGACCGCGAGGGCTACCCGTCGAAGAAGTGGTTCTTCGGCACCTTCGAGCTGAACGACAAGGCGTCGGACACGGGGGGCGGCGGGTCCAGCGAGTTTCACGACAGGTCCTGGGCGGGCACGGTGGTGGACTCGCGGGGGCAGACGCGCATGAGCGCCAGCGGATACCCGGCGTCCGTGAACTCATACTGGTGGCAACACGACTACTTCGTGCACTCGGGCGTGACGGACGACACGGACGGGCGGGAGCAGGGCTTCTGGCTGCAGGGTGGGTGGTATCTGCCTCAGAGCGGCGGGTTTGACGGACGCTGGGTGCAACTCTTTGCCGACCGGCCGGGTAGGGAGTCGGGCGAGGACTGAATTGGTCCTGATTGCCGCGGGGGAGCAGCGCGAGAAGCGGCGCTCATGCCCTGCTGCTGAAATGCTGAAGAAGGGGACCCGGTGTGGCGGTGGGCTGGTAGGGTTGCGCCGCAGTTCCCCCCCTCGTTTGCGTGAAGGAAACACGCCATGAGCCAGCCCAGCTCCCCCAGCCCCCAACAGCTAGACCTCAACCGCACCGCCGTGGAGATCGCCCCCGAGACCTTCTGGGTCGGGAAGCGCGAGCCCGGCGGCATCTTCTTCGCGAACCCGTTCCTGCGCCGCTTTCGGGGCACGGACCCACGGACGGCGAAACCCGCCGAGTTCAACCTCCTCATCGACCCCGGCTCGAGCAGCGACTTCTCCACCATCCACACGAAGGTGGTGTCGCTGATTGGGGGCATGGACCGGCTGTCCGCGCTCTTCATCAACCACCAGGATCCGGACGTGGGTTCGTCCGCGAACATCATCTCGGCGCGCTACTCGCCGCGCGCGAGCATCCTGTGCTCCGAGGACACCTGGCGGCTCATCGTCCACTTCAACCTGCCGCGCAACCGCTTCATCCCGACGGAGAAGTTCACGGGCGGGTTGAGCGTGCCCACGGGGCACAAGCTGCTGCCGGTGCCGTCGCCGTTCTGCCACTTCCGGGGCGCGGTGATGCTCTACGACCCGCAGACGCGGGTGCTCTTCACGGGGGACCTCTTCGGCGGTCTCACGGACAGCAAGGCGCAGGGGCTGTGGGCGGAGGAGTCCGACTGGACGGGCATCCGGGCGTTCCATCAAATCTACATGCCGGTGAACTCGGCGCTGGTGCGCGCGGTGGCGGCCATCCGGAAGCTCACGCCCGCGGTGGAGATGATCGCCCCGCAGCACGGCCGCATCATCCGGGGCAAGCTGGTGCAGCAGTTCCTGGAGCGCATGGAGCGGCTGCAGGTGGGCCTGGACATCATCGACGAGGCGCAGGACCGCTCGCACCTGCAGGCCTGGAACGCGGTGCTTGACCGGGTGCTGACCCTGGCGCGCGGCTACCTGGGCGACTCGGTGGAGGCGAAGCTCACGGCGAGCGAGCAGTTGTCGGACACGGCGAAGTTCAACGGCCAGCGGCTGGAGGTGAGCCGCATGGGCAAGTGGACGCTGGAGCACGTGGTGGGGGTGCTCTGCCAGGGCGAGCCCTCGGAGATTTCAGGCCCCATCATGGTGGAGGCGACCATCGCCGCCGCTGAGTACAACCTGCCCACCCCCCACCTGGACATCGAAGGCGCAGGCGCGCCCGCGCCCGTCTCGCTGCTGGAGCCGTGAGAGGGGAGGGAGGGGTGCATTCCAAGGACCGAGACAGCGGAGGTTTGACCTATCTGGGCCCGGAGGCGCTGAACGCGCGGCCGGGCAACGCCGTGGCCGAGGACGGGTCCGAGCCGACGCTGCCGCGGGTGCAGACGCCCGTGTCTCCGGGCGGGACGTTGCTCCAGGGCGCGGTGACGCCCCGGCCTCCCGCGCCCCTGCACCAGGGGCTCGTCCCCGGGCAGGTGGTGGCGGGGCGCTACCGGGTGGAGAAGTGGCTGGGCGTGGGCGGCACGTCGGCGGTGTACCAGTCGCTGGATGTGAAGAAGCAGCAGCGCGTGGCGCTCAAGGTGCTGGCGGTGCCGTACGCCGACGAGGCGATGGTGACGCGCTTCCGCCAGGAGGTGGAGCACGCCCGGGCACTGGAGCACGTGAACATCCTGCAAGTGTTCGACGCGGGCTCGGATGGGGAGCGGCATTACCTGACGGTGGAGCTGCTGGAGGGCAAGGACCTGCGGCAGGTGATGCAGGAGGGGCGCCCCACGCTGGCCAATGCCTTGCGGTGGCTGACGCACGCGACGGTGGCGCTGGAGCACGCGCATGCGCGCGGGGTGCTGCACCGGGACGTGAAGCCGGGGAACCTGTTCATCACGCGCACGGGCGTGCTGAAGCTGATGGATTTCGGGCTCGCCAAGAGCGAGCACGTGATGGGGAACACGGCGCAGGGAGCGACGCTCGGGACGCCGGAGTACATGGCGCCGGAGCAGGTGAAGGGCATGGAGGTGTCGCCAGCCACGGACCTGTATGCGCTGGGGGTGGTGGCGTATGAGCTGCTCACCGGGCAACTGCCGTTCCGTCATGCCCAGCCCGTTCCGCTGATGCTGATGCATGTGCAGGAGACGCCCATGCCTCCGAGGAAGCGGCGTCCAGAGCTGCCGGAAGCCTTCGAGCAGGTCGTCCTCAAGCTGATGCGGAAGCAGCCCGAGGAGCGTTACGCGAGCGCCACGGTGCTGCGCGCTGAACTGGCGAAGCTGTGGCCGCTGGCACTCCGGCAGGGGCGCGCGTTATAGGAGGCGCTTTCCCCGGGGGGGCCTCCATGTCTGTCAGATTCAACCACACCATCGTCCACGCGAAGGATCAGGTCGCGTCCGCGCGATTCCTGGCGGAGCTGCTGGGATTGCCCGAGCCCACGCGCTTCGGGCCTTTCACCGTGGTGAAGCTGTCGGATGGGGCGTCGCTCGACTACAGGACCACGCAGGACGCCATCTCCGGTCAACATTACGCGTTCCTGGTGTCGGAAGAGGTCTTCGATTCGCTGATTTCGAAGATCCGCGACCGGAAGATCCAGCACTGGGCCGACCCGTTCGGCCGGCAGGAAAACCAGATCAACACCCATGACGGAGGCCGCGGGGTCTACTTCCAGGACCCCAGCGGCCACTACATGGAAGCCATTACAGTGCCGTACGGCGGTTGGTGAAATCGAGCGAAGCAAGAAGGACTGGGGTAGCTAGCCTATTGGAAAATCGGCCGATTCAGTGTCAATTGTCGCAGGATGAATTCACCTGTAACAAAATCACAGGGCGACCATGGCACCTGTCGTGAAGGTCAGTAGTGTAGGCTATTTGTCTTCGTAGCCACCAAGTGCGTTCGCAGTAGCCGTAGGTCTATTGTTCTTTTCAGCCTTAAAGGGTTCTACAGGGATGTAGAACGATACTGCGGCTGATTTTAGGAATTTGAAGTATGGGTCCTTGACGATGTGCGCTTTCCAGCCCTTTAAAAACTTATGTATGCCTGCTTCGTAAGAAAGCAGCCAGTGGCTTCCGCATAGTGACTCTGGCGTCGCGAGGCTGTCCCACCATGCGCCGGACGCAGGTGACTCTAGTTTGCCTCGGCTAATTAGATCCAAGGCGAGAATTCCGACAAGCGAGTCCTGGATTTTCAAGACGGATAGAGCAGCTTGTTTTCCTAGGCCTACATTGAAGCGAAGTGCACCCCAGAGGCTCCATAAAACTTCACTGCCATGCCCCTGTGGGGCGTGTCTAATGATTTGATCGGAAAGAAGCTTCGATAGGCCGTTCTTGTCGATAGAGCATCCCTCTCGTGCGTATTTTTCGATGATTTCCAATGCATGACGAAGTGTTCCTGGCTCCGCGTTTACGGATTGAAATAAGAGGGATTCAAGTAGATCCCAGGTATCCTTGAGTGCGGATTGTCTAAGGATTCTTCCGGTCGCGTACTTTATAACGGATTCGTCCGGATGTGTGGCGGCCAAGCGAAACGCGAGATCGAAATACTGAATAATGCTTTTCCTTGAGCCTTTGCCTTTTTGCTCTATTCTGAACTGACTGATTTCGGTTGCCCAAGAGGCTCCTAATCCAAGTGGAAGTTCGAGTATTTTTGTTTTCTTGGGATTTAGTGTGAGTTCCCAGTCGCTGAGGGATTGCTGGAGTTGTGAGAGGCCTTTTTCTGCTCGCTGGAGATTGGTGAATGACATTTCCCAGTCATCAACAAATCTGTATGCGCCAGCGTAGTAGATGTCTTTTTCGACCTGGGAGTCGATGGAGGACATGAGTAATTCAGCCAAGACTAGCGAAGAGTCTGGGCCAATTGGGATCCCGATGCTCTGCTTGTCCTGGCCACTGCGCACCAGTTCATCAAGGATGTTTCCAGTGAGTTGGTAGTTCTTTTGTGCCTTCTTTGCTACTGCTTTGCCGTGGAGCGCCCAGGGGATGGAATGGGTGTAAATGCTGTGGTAGAATTGCGATATGTCTGCCTGTAGTATGTATCGCCCCCTGCGGCGGTAGTGTGTTCGGTGTTCTGAGAGTTGATTGAGGCCGGTCTCTGTTTCTAGGGCGCGCGTTTTTCCTGGAATGGGCTTGCTCTTGGATATGGGGGACTGGTTGATTTGTGTGGATAGTTCTTTCCAGGATTTGTCAATTGCTGATGAAAGGGCGAAGTGTGCCACTGGGTGTGGAATTGATAGTCTGCGCCTTAGCGTGCCCGCTCGTGCCAAGTCGTGGTGCATGAGTTGTAGGGTTGGAGGTTTGGTTTGGGCTTGAGTCCATATTGTGGGGAGGTTGCTCGGTTGGTTGAGCAGTGCGCTCGCGAGTAGCTCCGTTGTGAAGCATGCTGGCACTTCCTGCGGAAAATATCCTTTGGCAAGAAGGTGGTGGAGTAGTGGGGAGGCTTTTAGGGGGTGGGATTTGTTTGGGGAGGCAGCCTTGGGAGTTGGCATGGATTTGATCGTTTTTGGGCTAGGTGGGCGACTCGGGTTTCTTGGCAGCGGGCAGAAGTGGCGCTCCAAGGTCACCTGTTTGAAGCCTGAACGTCAATTGTGAGAATAGGCTCAAGGTCATGAGCTTTGCTTCGTTCGGACCTATAGGGAAGAACGCGCTGCTGCGTGGGCTTCCCTCCATCGAACAACTCCTGCGGCGGCCGTCGCTGGAGTCCCGGCTCGCGAACCTTCCCCATGCCCGGGCGGTCGCGGCGTTGCGGCTCGCTGTCGAACGCGTGCGCTCCCGGCTCCTTTCCGGTGACCTGCGTCCCTTCGAGGACGCGGACGTGGAGGCGGCGCTCGCGTCCCTGGCCACTCCGAACCTGCGGCGGGTGATCAACGCCACCGGCGTCGTGCTCCACACGAACCTGGGCCGCGCACCGCTCGCGCCCGAAGCCGTGGAGCGCGTCGTCGCCGTGGCCCGGGGCTACTCCAACCTCGAATACGACCTGGACGAAGGTGAGCGCGGCAGCCGTTACGCGCCGCTCATCGGCCTCTTGCGCACGCTCACCGGCGCGGAGGACGCCATCGTCGTCAACAACTGCGCGGGCGCCGTGCTGCTCATCCTCGCCGCGCTCGCCTCCGGCCGTGAGTGCGTCGTGTCGCGCGGCGAGCTCGTGGAGATCGGCGGCGGCTTCCGCATCCCGGACGTCATGCGCCAGTCCGGCGCGAAGCTCGTCGAAGTGGGCACCACCAACCGCACCCGGCGCGCGGACTACGCCAACGCCCTGAGCCCGGACACCGGCCTCATCGTGAAGGTCCACCGCTCCAACTTCGCGCTCGTCGGCTTCACGGAAGAGGCGTCCCTCGCGGAGTTGACCGAACTGGGACGCTCCCGTGACGTGCCCGTGTTCCAGGACCTGGGCTCCGGCGCGCTGGTGCCGCTGTCCGGCCCGGGCCTCACCCCGGAGCCCACCGTGGGACAGGCCATCCGGGATGGCGCGGACGTCGTCGCGTTCTCCGGCGACAAGCTCCTCGGCGGACCCCAGGCAGGCGTCATCGTCGGCCGGGCGGACCTGCTCCAGCGCATCAAATCCCACCCGCTCACACGTGCGCTGCGTGTCGACAAGATGACGGTCGCGGCCCTGGAGGCGACGCTGGAGCTGTACCGGGATGGCCGCCCGGACGCGGTCCCCACCCAAAGCCTGCTCACCCAGCAACCGGCTTTGTTGCAAGCCCGTGCCGAACGCCTGGCGGCCCTGCTCGCGGCGAGCGGCGTGGAGGGCCGTGTCGTGTCCGTGGATGGACAGGTGGGTGGAGGTGCCATGCCTCTGTCCCGGTTGCCTTCCTTCGCTTGCAGCCTCACCGTAGAAGCGCCGAAAGTATTCCTGGAACGTCTGCGCGTAGCCGAGGTGCCCGTTATTGGCAGGATTGCGGATGACGAGGTCGTTCTCGACGTCCGGTGTCTCTCAGAGGAGGACCTGGGGCAGGTCGCGCAGGCTGTGGCGGCCGCCCGTTCGGGAAGCCAGCCATGATCAACAGCTCCGTGCTCGTTTTAAACCGGTACTACCAACCGGTTCACGTGACGTCGGTCAAACGGGCTTTTTCCCTGCTGTATCAGGGCGTCGCCAAAGCCATCGACGAGCAGTACCGCCTGTATGAGTTCGAGGACTGGGCCGCCCTCAGCGCCACCCAGGACAGCATCACCACCATCGACCGGACCATCCGCGTTCCGCGCGTCCTCGTGCTCGGCGCGTATGACCACCTGCCGCGCGCCAAGGTGCGCTTCTCGCGCCTCAACATCTACGCGCGCGACAACGACACCTGCCAGTACTGCGCGAAGCAGCTCCCTCGCAGCGAGCTCAACCTGGACCACGTCAGCCCGCGCACCCAGGGCGGCAAGACGACGTGGGAGAACGTGGTGTGCTCCTGCGTGCCCTGCAACCTGAAGAAGGGCGGACGCACGCCGGAACAGGCCGGGATGCGGCTGCTCAAGAAGCCCGTGCGACCGCGCTGGACTCCGCTGTTCCGAGGCGCCATCCGCAAGATCACCTACCGCGAGTGGCTGCCGTTCCTGCACCTCGCGGACGTGTCCTACTGGAACGTCGAGCTGCTCGACGAGTGACAGCGAACGGCTCCCCGGCCGCCTGCTCCCCGAGCCTCCTGGCGCCGGGGCGCGGGCTCCGGGCGCTCCCGGGCTGGCCGTGAAATGGCGGGGTGTCGACTCGGGCGGTAGGACGGGCTTTGATGCGAGCCTTCGTGAAGCCCGCCCCCCTGCCTCCATCCGCTCCCGCCTCGCTGGCTGGCACCTCGCCGCGTGCGGGCAATGACGTGTCGTCCTCGGGACCCGAGGGCCTCGCCCGGCGCTCCCGCGCGCGGCGGATCATCGCGGTGGGCGGCGGCAAGGGCGGCATCGGCAAGTCGATGGTGTCCGCCAACCTGGGCGTCGCGCTCGCGCAGGCAGGCCAGAAGGTGCTGCTGGTGGACGCGGACCTGGGAGGCGCCAACCTGCACACCTGCCTGGGCGTGGGGCCTCCGGAGGCCACGCTGTCGGACTTCCTGCGGCGTGGGAAGGCCCACCTCGAAGAGGTGATGGTCGCCACCGGCGTGCCCGGGCTGTCGCTGATCGCCGGCGCGCAGGACTCGCTGGACGCGGCGAACCTCAAGTACGCGCAGAAGCAGAAGCTCCTGCGCACGCTGCTGTCGCAGACGACGGCGGACTACCTCATCCTGGACCTGGGCGCGGGCACCAGCTTCAACACGCTCGACTTCTTCCTCATCGCGGACCACGGCCTGCTCGTCGTGCTGCCGGAGCCCACGTCCGTGGAGAACGCGTACCGCTTCGTCAAGGCGGCCTTCTTCCGCAAGCTCCAGCAGACGGAGGCGCGCTACGGCATCCAGGACATGGTCGAGGGCGCGCTGTCCACCCGCGAGGGCGGCCTGCGGACGCTGCACGACATCGTCGCGCAGGTGCGGCGCAAGGCCCCTTCGGACGCGGAGCGGCTGGAGCGCGAGCTGGCGGCGTTCCACGTGCGGCTCGTCGTGAACCAGGCGCGCACGGACGCGGACGAGAAGGTCGGCGCCGCGATGGTGTCCGCGTGGAAGAAGTTCTTCGGCATCGACATGGATGACCTGGGCGCCCTGCGCCACGACGATGAGGCGTGGCGCGCGGTGCGCAAGCGCAAGCCGGTGCTCCTCGAGCGGCCTGACTCGCCCGTGTCCCAGGGGCTCCAGCGCATCGCCGCCCGCATCCTGACGCTCGACGGCCTTTCCCCCGAGTCCGCCATCCCATGAAGCCCTTCGCGCAGCAGACCTACTACGAGCTCCTCGAGGTGCCGCCCACGGCGACCGACGCGGAGATCCGCGCGGCCCACCAGCGCCTGATGGAGCTGTATTCGCCGGATTCCATCGCGGTGTACGCGCTGGGGGATCCGGATCAGGTGGCGGCGCTGCGTGAACGGATGAACGAAGCGATGGAGATGCTCACCGACGCGGACCTGCGCGTCGAGTATGACCGCTCCATCGGACTGTCCACGGAGCGGCTCGCGAAGGCGGCCGCGACGGCGGAGGTGGTGGAGGCCGCGGACAAGGTGGACTCGGCCGCGCGCGTCGCGGAGGCCCTGGCCACCGCCGCGGCGGCGCTGGCGAAGGCCGCGGGTGCGGTGGATGCCGAAAGGCTGGAGGCGGAGTCGCGACTGAAGGCCGCGGCGTCCGTGAACGACAATGAAGGGGAGGCGCCTCGCGCGAGCGGGCCGCCTGGAAAGAGCGAGGAGCGGATGCGGGGTGAGGAGTCGAAGCGGCAGGAGTCCTCGGGGAAGGACGCGCCAGGCGTGCCCTCCGAGCCGGTGACGGTGGGAGGCGTGGCGGTGGTGGAGGCCTTCCGTGCCTCGTTCACCCGGAGCCTGTCGTTCGTCTACGTGCCCGCGAACCCGCTGCGCGGCCAGGGCAGGGGCGCCGCCGAAGCGCCGGCCCCCGCCATGGACGCGAAGTCCTCCGGCGCCGTGGAGGCGGAGGCGTCCATCCCTCCCGCTGCCGGGTCCCCGGCCTCGCCAGACCGCGTGGAGGACCTCAAGGCTCCTGTTGCCTCCGCGGCAACAGAGGCCCCGGCTCCCCAGCCCGCGACGGACACCCGTACCGTGGCCACGACGCCCGTGCCCGAAGTAGGGGCCATGCCTGCCGCGCCGGCAGCCGCGACGCCTGCACCGGAAGCCAGCGCCACGCCGGTGGCCGCGACGCACGCGCCTGACACCAGCGCCACCTCCGCCGCGCCGGAGGCCGCGACGCCCGTGCCTGAAGCGGGCGCCGTGACGCAGGCTCCGGAAGCCAGCGCCGCGCCCCAGGCCGCCGAGGCCGGAGCCGTGGCCCCCAGCCCTGAGCCCGCCTCGGAGCCGGCGGCCGTGACAACCGCCCAGGGCGAGTCGGAGCCGAACCCCGCCCCGGGCGCCCAGGCCCTGGACTCCAGCACCACCGCGCTGGCCCGGACCCCGGCCACCGGGGCCTCCCGCGCCGCCGTCCGGCCCCTGACGTCGCGCCCCATCGACTCGCGTCCGCCGCAGAACGGCCCCACGGGGCCGGGCACCGTGAAGGGCCCCACGGTCCGCAAGCTCGGGGACGCCCAGGTCCTGGCGCAGGACTCCGCCATCGCGACCGCCGAGTCCGCGCTGGCCCAGGTGGCCGCCAAGGTCCGCGAGGCCCGCCCCCGGGGCGTGGACATCCCCGCGGACGCCGAGTTCAACGGCGAGCTGCTGCGCCGCGTCCGGGAGGCCCGCGGCCTCACCATCCAGCAGCTCGCCGACCGCACCCGCATCTCCGTGCGTCACCTGGAGAACGTGGAGGCGGACCGCTACACCGCCCTCCCCACCACCGTGTACCTGCGCGGCATCCTCATGAACCTCGCCCGGGAGCTGGGCCTGGACCCCCTGCGCGTGTCCAAGAGCTACCTGGCGCTGTTCTCCGAGAAACCCGCCAGGTCCGGCCGTTGACCGGCAGTCGGCCAGGCCCCCTCCCATGCGACGGGAAAAGTTGACTCGCACGGGGTGGGTGCCTAAGTAGTGGCACGATGACGGAAGAGGAAAAGGTCAAGGCGATGCGACTCGCCCGCGCGATCGCCTCCGATATTTCGCTCTACAACGAGCAGAAGATCATCAAGGGCATCGAGCAGGACAACCTTTTCGAGGTCCTCAAGGAGGAACTGGAAGAGGGGCGCGCGCTCTACAAGAGCCGCGTGAGCGCGGAGATCAGCACCCAGGCGAACTTCTTCGAGCGCGCCATCAACGACATCGTGCTGCGCTCCAAGGCGCACGTGAAGTCGAAGATCTGGTAGCGCCCCCCGCCGTGACTTCACCCGACACGCGCGAGCACCGCGCCCTCCCCGAAGCCCGGGGAGAGCGGCTGGATGCGTACCTGGCCCGCGCGTTCCCGGACCTCACCCGCTCCCGCCTCCAGGGCCTCATCGCGGACGGCCACGTGCTGTCGGACGGCAAGCCCGCCAAGGCCGCGCAGCGCCTGCGCGGGGGCGAGGTGCTGCACCTCCACGTCCCCGCGCCCGTCGCCGCCATCCCCCAGGCGGAAGCCCTGCCCGTGTCCGTGCTGCACGAGGACCGGGACCTCGTCGTCGTGGACAAGGCCGCCGGCATGGTGGTGCACCCGGGCGCGGGCCACGCGTCCGGCACGCTCGTCAACGCGCTCCTGCACCGCGTGAAGGACCTGGCCGGCGTGGGCGGCGAGCTGCGCCCCGGCATCGTCCACCGGCTGGACAAGGACACCACCGGCTGCCTCGTCGTGGCCAAGCACGAGCAGGCCCTGGTGGCGCTCCAGAAGGCCTTCAAGACGCGCGAGGTCCAGAAGACGTACCTGGCCCTGGTGCACGGCGTGCCGCCCGCGGAGGGCCGCATCGAGACGCTCTACGGCCGCCACCCCATCCACCGCCAGAAGTTCACCGGCAAGGTGAAGGAGGGCAAGCCCGCCATCACCCTGTTCCGCGTGCGCGAGGCCTTCGACGGCGCCGCGCTGGTGGAGGTGGACCTGCTCACCGGCCGCACGCACCAGATCCGCGTCCACCTGGCGGAGGCCGGACACCCGCTCCTGTGCGACGCGCTCTACGGCGCCGGCCGCAAGGCGAAGGGCGCGGTGGCCGAAGCGCAGGAGGCGCTGGGCCGCCAGGCGCTGCACGCATGGCGCCTGGCCTTCCAGCATCCGCGCACCCACAAGGCGCTGGACCTGGAGGCCCCCCTGCCGGAGGACTTCCAGACGGCGCTCACCGTGCTGCGCGAGGCGAGCGTCCCCGCCGGGCCTCCCACGAAGGCGAAGCCGGCGGCGAAGGCTACAGGCCGGAGACGCTGAGCTGCTGCTGGCGGCGGGAGAGGACCTTGATGGGCTGGATGGCCATCACCCGCATGAAGACGGCCAGGAGCTCCGGGTCGAACTTCTGGCGCATCTCCGTCCACATCAGCATCAGCGCCACCTCCGGGCCGTACGCGTCCCGGTAGGGCCTGCGGGAGGTGAGCGCGTCGTACGCGTCGCAGATGGCGATGATCTTCGCGTACACCCCCAGGTTCGTCTTGGGGATGATCATCTGGATGTTGCCGCGCGCGTCCCGCACCGCGGTGCCGTAGTCCGTCTTGTGCTCGAACGTCGTCACCACGCGCAGCAGCGTGGAGCGGCTGAAGCCCTTCTCCATCAGGATGTTGCGCACGCTGATGAGCGGCGCGCGCGCCACCGTCGTCTTCTCGTCCGCGGTGAGGGCGCCGCGCTTGGTGGCCAGCTCCTCCGGCAGCGTCGTCATGCCCGCGTCGTGGAAGAGCGCGATGTAGCCCAGGTCGCGCAACTGCGGCTTGGTGAGCCCCAGCTCCGCGCCGAAGACAATGCACATCAGCGCCACGTTCACCTGGTGGTAGACGAGGTAGTCCTCCTCGCGCTTCTGCGTCGTCATGCCCAGGAAGTGGGTGCGCTGATCGAAGGAGATGTCCACGAAGTCCTGCACCAGGCGCAGCGCCCGTGAGGAGCCGATGGGCTTCCCCGCGCGCACGGACTCCAGGTACTTCTGCAGGAAGAACACCGCGCGGGCGTACACGGTCATCGCGTACTTCTTGCGGTCGACCTTCTGGTCGCCCGGCGTGTCCATGTCCTTGTTCAGCTTCTCCTTCAGCTTGGAGAACTTCGCCACGCGCATGTTGAGGAGCTTGCGCCCCTGCAGGCCGTCCTCCTCCGCGGTGGTGGTCTGCTCCTTGCTGAAGATCCAGACGAAGTTCTTCAGCTCCTGCGTGGTGACGGGCTTGGTCAGCGTGATGCCGCCCACGTCCTTGGCGCGCAGCTCCGACAGCAGGTAGCGCTGGTTCTCGATGGAGTTCAGGTCCACCTTCACCAGCATGCCGTTCAGGTAGAACGAGTCCTTGACGCCCGTCAGCTCCAGCCGGCCTTCCTTGCCGATGATCTGGTTGATGATGTCCTGGAGCTGGTGGAGCGGCTTCTCGAAGACGGCGTTCTCCGGGTCATACATCTTCACCGAGCGCACGAGCATGTAGAGACCCGCGAGCATGGAGCGCGACAGGTTCTGGAGCTTCTCGTTGTGCTCTCGACCGTACTCCCCCAGGTTCTCGTCCTGGGTCTGATTGATCTTCAGGTTGTCGGCCATGGTGTCAGCTCGCTTCTTCCGGGAGCGCCGAGTCCCCGAACAGGGCCTTGCGCGTCTGGTACATCGCCTTGCGGGCCGCGGTGAGGACCTCCAGGGGCTGCGCCTTGTCCTCCACCACGGCCTGCAACATCTTGTAGGACTGGATGGAGCCCGCGCCGCCCAGGCCGGTGATGGCCAGCAGCTTGTCCTCCATCACGCGCCGCTTGTTGAGCAGCGACGGCTTCACCGCCAGCAGTTGCTGCATCATGGACAGCGCGGCGGGCAGGTTGGTGGCCCCGATGGCCGCGTAGAAGGCGGCCTTCTCGTCGGACGTCTTCTTGTCCCAGCCCGGCTCGCGCACCTGCCGCACCAGGTCCGTGAAGGCTTTCTCGCGGTCGAACTCCGGCAACAGCTTCGCGGCCAGCATGCGCACCTGGGAGACGCTGTCGGTGAGCGCCTCCTGGATGATGCGCCGGGCCTCCGCCGTGCGGCCCCGCCCGATGATCTGCATGACCTCCAGCTTCACCACCAGGTTGGGGCTCTTCATCACCTGGCCGAACATCTTCACCCGCTCCGGGTGGTTGCTCTTCTCCAGGATGTAGACCATGTCGCGCACCGTCTGCGGCCGGTCCGACAGGAGGCGCGCGACGAAGGGCTCCGGCAGGTCGCGCGCGAACGTGGCCAGCACGTCGCCCAGGAGCACGCGGTTCTCCGGCAGCTCGATGGTCTCCAGCACGCTGAGCAGCGGCAGCACCGAGTCCACGCCCAGCGCCTGCAGGTAGCGCGTCACGTCCTGCGGCTGCCGCGTGCGCGTCGTCTTCAGCGACTCGCCCATCCGCGTGAGGCGCTGCTCCTCGCCCATCTTGTGCAGGAAGTTGTTGAGCAGCCGCCCCAGGTCCTCGCCACCCTCGCGCTGGGAGAGCGCGCGCAGCTTGAGGACGATTTGATTCACCGTGGCGAAGTCGTCCTGGAGCAGCAGCATGTCCAACAACTGCAGGAAGATCTCCTCCAGCAGCGCCGCGTCATCCACGCCGCCTTCCACCACCTGGAACACCGCGCCCACCAGCTTGGGGAAGAGGCGCGCGTTCTCTTCTTCGGTGATTTCGCGCTGGATGCGGGCCTTCAGGTCGTCCGTGGCGTGCCGGCCGCCCACGACGAGGCCGCGGATCTGCTCCACGCCGTCCAGCTTCGCGTCCAGGTCCTCCGCGGACACGCGCGCGAAGCGCAGGAAGTCATCCGAGTTCGTCTGGAGGCGGGAGTAGAGGTAGCCCACCACCTTGTCCACCTCCACCTGGACCTCGTCCTCGTTGGCTCCCTCCATGGAGAAGCCTTCCACCACCACGTACTCCACCTGCTGCATGCCCGCGCGCCACAACTGCGCGAGCACGTCGTCCGCGCCGCGCTCCGGCTCCGACAGCGCGATGAGCGTGAGGGTGACCAGCTCCTCCAGCGGCAGCCCCGGGCGGAAGATGAGCTGGCGGATGCCGTCGCGGAAGAACTTGTAGGGCAGCGGCGACTCCTCGGAGAAGAGCGCCTCGCCGTGCAGCGTGAAGTTCTGCTGCTCCACCTTCAGCGAGAGCGGCCCGAACTTCTCCGTGTACGCGGAGATGGCCTCCAGCGCCTTGGAGAGGAACTCCGGGAAGCGCGCCTCGTTGTGGCGGTACATGCCAATCTGCTTGATGCCCTTGAGCAGGTGGAACGCGAACGTCTTCGCCAGTTCCACCTTCTCGCGGACCTCCGGTGACTGCTCCGGCTCCGCGGTCGCGTCCGTGACTTTCTGGGGCTGTGCCATGAAACCTGAAGAATCCGGAGGGGGCGGAAGGCCCCAGTGGGGGGGACCCGAGTGTACTCCCGTCCAGGTTCGGGACCCAATTCAGGAAGCGCCCAGAATCCAGGGGGTTGGCGTGACACCTGGGTAACAGGGGCGGACTGGCGGTGAAGCCCCGGTGTGTTACGCAAGGGGCCCCTTCGCTGTCCGGAGTCCCGTCCATGAAGCGACTGGCCGCGTCCGCCCTGGTCCTGGCGTCCCTCACGGGGTGCTTCCGCATGAGCGTGCGCAGCCCGGCGCCTCGCGACGGCGCGCCGGAGTCCCAGATGGGCGTGAGCCTGGTGGAGGGGCTGACGACGTCCAACGTGGCCGCGGCGGAGTGTCGGCATGGCCTGTCCCGGGTGGACGTGTACTGGCCGTGGTGGAGCCCGTTCGTCTACGCCTTCACCTTCGGCATCGTGACGCCGCTGCGCGCGGAGTACGTCTGCGCGAAGGGAGGCGCGGACTCCGCCGGCGGCGACACGGAGGTGCCGCCGTCG
This sequence comes from Corallococcus sp. AS-1-6, assembly GCF_020037015.1. Classification (GTDB taxonomy): domain Bacteria; phylum Myxococcota; class Myxococcia; order Myxococcales; family Myxococcaceae; genus Corallococcus. Next base: position 104,718 of record NZ_JAIQDE010000015.1, read on the forward strand.
GTGCCCGGGCTGTAGCCGGTCCTCCCCGCCCGGGACTCCAAGCGGGGAGGGGACTTCACGCCGTCAGGGCGACGGCGGCGGGGCTTCCGCGCCGCTCTTGCCCTTGAGGGCCGAGCGGAACAGCACCGCGGTGAGGACGGCGAAGAAGGCCAGGCCCCAGACGTTGGACCACGTCGGGTGCGCCAGCTCGCTCTCGCCCACGGCGTTGAGGAAGGAGCCCACCGCGCCCTCATGCCCGAAGAGGGCGGGCAGGTTGATGGCGCGCGTCCAGGCCCCGTCGCTGGCGATCTCCAGGAAGGCGATGAGCACGCCCGCGATGGAGCCGCCCGCGATGTAGCCGGAGGACATCAGCGTGCCGGGGGAGAACTCGGACTCCGCCGCGGTGCCGCCGCGCAGCTTGTCCACGAAGTGGCGCACCATGCCGCCCACGAAGATGGGGGCCGTGCTGCTGATGGGCAGGTACACGCCCACCGCGAAGGGCAGGGCGGACACGCCGCACAGCTCCAGCATCAGCGCGATGAAGACGCCCAGCAGCACCAGGTCCCACGGCAGCCGCTGCGTGAGGATGCCGTCGATGATGAGCGCGAACAACTGCGCCTTGGGCGCGGAGTAGCGGGTGAGCGTCTGGCCCTCGTACTCGCTGATGCGGCCGCCGATGCCCGGGTCCACCACGTACTGGATGGTGCCCTGGTCATCCACCAGGTAGCGGCCGGCGGGCACGGGCGTGTCCGCGCCGCGCACGAAGCCTTCCTTGTAGACGCGGTCCGGACCGGCGGTGATGGCGCCCGCGTCCGACAGCTTCAGCGACGGGCCGTTGGCGGGGGACAGCGTGAGGCCGGACACCTGCTCGGCCGGCACCGGGCGCCAGCTTCGCAGCTCCAGCGCGCCGTCCACCTGCGCCACGTCCATGCGCTCCGCCCACAGCGAGCGCTTGAGCTTCTCGGGCGTCATGCCGCGCTGGGTGAGCGCGTCCTGGGACACCGCCCAGCGGTACGTGTGCTGGGTGCGCGTCTCCTGCGTCAGCTCCGTCACCTGCACGTTCGGGTGCGCCTCCGGGATGACCGCGGTGGCGCCCTGGTTGAGCAGCACCAGCACCAGGCCGATGAACATCGCGCTGGTGAGCACGCCGACGAAGAGGGCGATCTGCTGCTTCTTGGGCGTGCCGCCCACGAGGAACGCCGTCTTCAGGTCCTGCGCGGTGGTGCCGCCGTTGGACGCGGCGATGCCCACGATGGCCGCCGTGGTGAGCGCCATGAAGCGGTCCGGCGACGACGTCCAGCCGAACAGCAGGTACACGAGGCAGGTGACGAGCAGCGTGGCCACCACCATGCCGGAGATGGGGTTGGACGAGGAGCCGATCTCCCCCGTGATGCGCGCGCTCACCGTCACGAAGAAGAAGCCGAAGATGACGATGAGGATGGCGGAGATGAAGTTCACGTGCAGCGGCGGCGCCAGCCAGATGGCCAGGATGAGCAGCGCGCTGCCCACCAGCACCACGGTGATCGGCAGGTCCTGATCCGTGCGCAGCACCGTGGGCAGGGCGCCCTGCGTGCGCGACTGGCGCAGCGTCTCCACGCTGCGCTTGAAGGCGCCCACGATGGTGGGCATGGAGCGGATGAGGCTGATGAGGCCGCCCGTCGCCACCGCGCCCGCGCCGATGTAGAGCACGTACGCGTTGCGGATCTGATCCGGCGACATGTCCTTGATGAGCATCCCGTTGTGCACCAGCAGCGGCGTCTCCATGCCGCCGCCGAAGAAGGAGATCATCGGGATGAGGATGAGGTAGCTGAGCACGCCGCCCGCGAAGGTGATGCCCGCCACGCGAGGCCCGATGATGTAGCCCACGCCGAGCAGCTCCGGGGACACCTCCGTGGAGAACACCGCCGCCTTGAGCCCCTTGATGGGCGCGCTGATGGCCTCCTTGAAGAGCTTCATCCCGGAGTAGGCGAACTTGTAGACGCCGCCGATGATGAACCCCAGGATGACCGTGCGCGCGTTGGTGCCGCCCTGCTCGCCGACGATCAGCACGTCCGCGCTGGCGGTGCCCTCCGGGTAGGTGAGCTTGCCGTGCTCCTGGACGATGAGGCCCTGGCGCAGGGGGATCATCATCAGCACGCCCAGCACGCCGCCCAGCGCGGCGGTGAGGAACGCGTGCGTGAGGCTGATGTCGTAGCCCAGGATCAGCAGCGCGGGCAGCGCGGCCGCCACGCCGAACGCGAGCGACTCACCCGCGGAGCCCGTCGTCTGGACGATGGTGTTCTCCAGGATGCTGGAGCGCCCCAGGGCCCGGAAGATGGCGATGGAGAGCACCGCCACCGGGATGGACGCGGACACCGTGAGGCCGACCTTGATGGCCAGGTACACGGACGACGCCGCGAACACGATGCCCAGCACCGACCCGAGCACCAGGCCGCGGAGGGTCAGCTCCGCGGGCGACTGCTCGGGGGGCACATAGGGTTTGTGCGGGGCGGCGCCATGCGCCTCCGCGAGGGGGACGCGATCATCGACGACCGGCGGGGAACCGTGGGACAAGCAGGCACTCCTGACAGGAAATCAGGGGGCCCGTTGTAGCAGGGTCTCCGCCGGGGTGCGAAAACTGCCCCTCAGCCCTGGGCGGAGAGCGTCTCCGGATCCACCTCCGCCATCAGGGCGGCCAGCTCCGACTTGAGCTTGTCCTTGGCGCGGATCTCCAACTGGCGCGCGCGCTCGCGGGAGAAGCCGAAGTGCTCGCCCAGCTCCTTGAGCGTCATGGGGCGCTCGTTCATCACGCGCTGCTCGATGATGAAGCGCTCGCGCGGGTCCAGGCGCATGAGGGCGGTGCGGACGCGGTTGTTGATGAGGCCCGCCTCCTCCTTGTCCGCGAACTCGTCGTCCTGGGGCGCCGCCGCGCTCACCACGAAGTCCACGTGGCTGTTGCCGCCGTCCTCGCCCATGGGCGCGTCCAGGGACAAGTCCCGGCCGCCCATGCGCTGCTCCATCTCACGCACCTCGCCGGGCTTCACGTGGAGCTTCCTGGCAATCTCATCCACGTTCACCACGGCCTCGCCGCTGCCCAGCTTCTCCAGCTCCCGGCGCGTGCGGGCCAGACTGAAGAACAGCTTGCGCTGCGCCTGCGTGGTCCCAAGCTTCACCAGCGACCAGCTCTTCAGGATGTAGTTCTGGATGTACGCGCGGATCCACCACACCGCGTACGAGATGAGGCGGATGCCCTTGTCCGGGTCGAACTTCTGCACCGCCTTCATCAGGCCGATATTCCCCTCCTGGATGAGGTCCGACATCTTGATGCCGTAGGAGCGGTACTCGTAGGAGACCTTCACCACGAAGCGCAGGTTGCTCGTCACCAGGCGGTGGCCCGCGGCCAGGTCCCCCTTGATGAACCGGCGCGCCAGCTCCTGTTCCTCCTCCACCTTCAGGAGCGAGTACTGGTTGATCTCCGAGAGATACATCGCGAGGGAGCCAGAATTGGACGACTGCTCGGTCGATGCCTGCATGGATGGATTCTCCAAATCGGGCCTCCTGCCGCGGCGGAGGCGCTTGAAAGGTGCCCTGGGTTCAAGTCCGACAACTTGACGTGTCTGCCCTGAGCAACCGGGATGCCAACCAGGGTTGGATGTATTCGCGTGTGTCTCCGAGGGGTTGCAGGACGCAGGTGGGCGTCTGCTGGCAACGGTCTGTAACCGTTACCCGTGGCCGGTAGGAAATCCGCGGGTCTGCGAGGGGAGAAAATGCACGGCGCACGGCCCTCGAGCGCACGTCGCCATGACGTTCGCGAATGGGGTTTCGCTGAAACGCTTAATGGCGTGGGGTGGCGTGGGTGGAGACATTTCTCCACCTCGGCCGCGCGTCCCTGGGGAGGGCGGGCGACCGGCGACGGAAGCCCGCTTCCGTCCGGAGGGCACTTCTCTTCCGCTCAGGATGCGCGGGCGGTAGGGCCCGCCTGTCCGTCCGGTTTCACGGCGCGGCGGGCGGCCTCCGCGTCCAGCGCGCGGCGCAGGGTGGCGAGCAGGTGCTCGGCCTCTCCCTCGCGCAGGGCACGGCCGCCGAAGCGGGCCTCCAGGTAGCGGCGGGTGAGGGGCGTCAGCGCCAGCGCCAGCGGGTGGCCGTCGCGCGCCAGGCGCGTGGTCAGGTCCTCCAGCGACTCGTGTTCGAGGCGCGGCACCCGGGCCTTCTGGAGCGCCGCGTCCACCCGGTCGAGGAAGCGCGTGGCCTCCAGCACCGGGGCGCGGCCCGTCCAGCGGGAGACGAAGCGGCCCGCGCGCCAGACGGCGAAGGCCACGACGGCGGCGGTCACCCACGCGCGCGGCGGGGGCAGGCGGCTGGGGGCGTTGTTCGCGGGGGCGCCGGGCGCGCGGCGCGGCGGGCGGACCAGGGCCCGGGCCAGCTCGAACTGGTCGCGGAAGGAGTAGTCCACGACGGAGTTTCGCCAGCGCGCCTCCACCGCTTCATAGAAGGCGAGCAGGTTCTCCAGCAGCGCGGAGCCCTGGCTCGGGCGGTTCGACGGCGGCGTCGCGTCCACGGTGATGAAGCCGCGCCCCGGGACGAGCACGTGCGTCCAGGCGTGCGCGTCGCCCGCGCGCACCAGGTAGCCGCCGTCCATGCGCGTGCCGCCATAGAAGCCCGTGGCGAGCCGCGCCCCGATGCCCTGCGTGCGCAGCATCAGCGTGAGCGCGGTGGCGAAGTGCTCGCAGTGGCCCGCCTTGCGCACGAAGAGGAACTCCGCCAGCGGATCCTCCGGCGTGCCCGCCTGCTCCAGCGTGTACCCGTAGTCCCGCTGCAGGAAGGCGGCGAGCTTGCGCGCTGCGGCCAGCGGCTCCTTCTCTCCCTGGAGCACCTGCGCGGCGAGCTGGGCGACGCGCGGGTCCAGGTGCTCCGGCAGCGCCAGGAGCTGGTCGCGCTCCGCCTGGACCAGGCCCGGGGACAGGCCCGCCTTCGCGTCCGGCGGCAGGCTGTAGGCCTCATAGGTGTACGAGGGCGCGCTCACGGTGAAGCGCACCTCGCCCCCGCCCTGGAGCTGCACGGGGCTGCTCCGGGTGCCGGTGGGCGTGTGGGCCATGGCGTTGCCCAGCCGCGAGGGCATCTCCAGGGCAATCAGCGTGCGGGCGCCGTAGGCGGGCAGAAGCTCGATGCGCTGGTGGAGCAGCGTGTCGCTGGCGGGGCGCAGGGTGATCTGCCGCTCCGTCTGCTGCGCGCCGACGACGTTGGTCCACTCCATGCCGTCGAAGGTGTCGTAGGTGCGGCCCACCCAGTAGGCGTCCAGCGCTTCGCGGCCCGGGTCCGGCGTGAGCGTGGCGCGCAGCACGACGCGCGGGTTGCCCTTGATGGTGCCCGCGCCGCCCAGCCGCACGGTGTTGGAGTAGCCCGCGCTGCTCACCGCGCCCAGGCCCGGCGCCGAGCGCGGACCCACCATGGCCCAGTTGAGCCGGGGGAAGAGGACGAAGAAGGCCACCGCGCCGGCCACCGCGAACATCAGGCCCGTGGACAGCGGCCGCAGCACCGCGCGCACCGGCACGGGCTCGCCGTCCGGCACCGCCGCCTCCACCACGCCCAGCGCCAGCGACAGGCTGGCCAGCACCCCGAAGGCGATGAGGCACAGCGCGTACGTCATGTCGCCGGACAGCGCCGCGCCACCGGCCACCATCAGGAGGCCCGTCAGGTGCGTCTGGCCCTCCGCCGCGGCGTTCGGCGTGGACAGCATCCGCTGCGCGGCGATGAGGCTCGCGAAGGAGCACGCCGCCACCACCGCGTTCATCGCGCCGGACGTCAACTGGAGGCCCAGGAGCACCGCCACGACCAGCAGCCCCAGCGCGGACAGGCGGTGGAAGCGCGCGACGAGCCGCACGTCGAACAGCGCCAGCACCAGCGCCCCCAGGAAGAGGACCAGCACCCAGACGGGGAGCTGGCCGGACATGGCCATCGCGCCAAAGGCGAAGCCCGCCGCCAGGTCGCGCAGGGCGAGCCGCAGCCTCAAGGGGCGCTTCACGCCGCCTCCCGCGAGTCCGTCCCGGTGTCCGCGCCCTCGAAGCCCACCCACGCGAGCGCCTGGAGGATGCGCCGCTCCTGCGAGGCCCCCGCCGCGGGCCGCAGCGCGTGCTCCGGCAACTGGAGGCCCACCTCGTGTCCCGCGTCCAGGAGCTGGTGCGCCTGGGCGGCGACCTCTTCACAGCGGCGCTCCAGCGCGTCGCCCGTGAGGCCCGGTTCCAGCGCGAGCTTCCAGACGCGGCGCTCCTCGCGCTCGCGCTCCACCTTCAGCAGGCGCCCCACGGCGGCGCTCTTCAGCCAGTGGACGCGGCGCGCGTCCTCGTTCGCGCCCAGCTCGCGCAGGCCCGCCACGTCGCCGGTGCCGTCCAGGTGGCGCGGGCTGCCCGCCTCGCCCCGGGGGCCCTTCTGCGCGGGCCCCGGCTCCTTGCAGGCGTAGCCGCGGCGCGGATAGACGAGCAGCGTCCCCTCCAGGGAGAACACGCGCGTCTTGGCGAACAGGCCCAGGGGCCACGTGGTGGTGACGCGCACGCCGGACAGGCGCACCGGGCCCCGGCGCGGCGCGGCCAGGTCCGCCCGGACGATGTGCTCCTGGCCCGCGGGCAGGTACCCCAGCTTCCCGGTGCCGGTGAGCGGGGAGAGGTCCTCGGAGAACGTCAGCGCGAAGCCGTGCCCCTTCTTGCGCGACACCGCCCAGCGGTAGGCGAAGGGCTCGCGCGCGAACGCCGCGTCCGCGCCCACCCGGCGCACCGTCAGGTCGCGCAGGCAGCGCTCCGACAGCACGCCGGACACCACCACCATGCTCAGCAGCAGGCCCAGCAGCAGGTAGAGCAGGTTGTTGCCCGTGTTGAGCGCGCCCAGCCCCACGCCGAACGTCACCACCAGGTACGTGCGGCCCACCTTCGTCACCGACAGCGTGCGCGGCGGACGGAGGAGGGCGCGCAGCCGCGCCTTGAGGGGAGGGCGGGCGGGGGCCTTCACCGGGGCGCCGCCACCTTGCGGGCGATCTCCTCCACCAGGTGCGCCGCCTCGTCCCGCGCGGACACGCCCTGCACGGCGCTCCTCAGGAGCACGCGGTGCGCCCAGCAGGGCACCAGCATGGCGCGCACGTCGCCGGGGGTGACGAAGTCGCGCCCCTCCCACAGGGCCTGGGCCCGGGCCGCGGACCCCAGCGCCAGCACCGCGCGGGTGGACGCGCCGCGCTCCAGGTCGCCGTGCTCGCGCGTGGCCCGCGCCAGCCGCACCACGTAGTCCGCCACCGCCGCGTCCAGCCTCACGTCCTGGACGAAGTCACGCAGCGACGCGAGCTCCTCCGGCCCCGTCACCGCCTCCACCGACGGCAGCGGGGACGCCGCGCCGCGCGTGGTGAGCAGGCGCGCCTCCACGTCCGGCGCCGGGTGGCCCAGCGACAGGCGCACGAGGAAGCGGTCCAACTGCGAGTCCGGCAGCGGGTAGGTGCCGGAGAAGTCCACCGGGTTCTGGGTGGCCACCACGGTGAAGGGGGAGGGCAGCGCGTGGGTCTGCCCGTCCAGCGACACCTGGCCCTGGGCCATGCCCTCCAGGAGCGCGGACTGGGTGCGCGGGGGCGCGCGGTTGAGCTCGTCCGCCAGCACCAGTTGCCGGAACAGCGGCCCGGGCCGGAAGGAGAACGTGGCCGTCTGCGCGTGGAACACCTGCGCGCCCAGGATGTCCGCCGGCAGCAGGTCCGCGGTGAACTGGATGCGGGAGAAGGACAGGGCGCACGCGCGGGCCAGCGCCTCCGCCAGCGTCGTCTTGCCCACGCCGGGCATGTCCTCCAGCAGCAGGTGCCCGCCGGCCACCACGCACGTGACGACGCGCCGCACTTCTTCCGGCTTGCCCTGCACGGCGCGGCCAAGCTGGGCGGCGAGCCGCTCCATCACCGCGCGCGCGGAAGCAGGGGTTTGAACTGGACCGAGGACGCGAGCGGGCTGGGTCATCTGGGCGCGGACTCTAGCCCAGGCGAACGCCCGCCGGCACCCCTCCAGGCCGCCCGTGTTCCGCGCCGGATGCCCGCCTGCCGTGGAGGCGCGGGCGCTTGCCGGGGATGCACGTGGCCCGGAGGGCCCATCACCCTCAGACGGAGAGGATGTCCTCGGGCGTGTAGTAGGCCCGGTGCGTCGCCGGCGAGGACAGCACGCCGAAGTAGCGGAACATCCGCTCCTGGTGCGTGGCCAGCCCGCGCAGCTCCACGGCGCCGTCCTTCAGCCCGTGCGTCAGGATGCCCACCGCGCTGTCCTTGAACTCACGCAGGTGCGCGAAGTCCAGCACGACCTCGCTCTGGCCCAGCGCCTGGAGCGAGTTGCGCAGCTCCTGTGCCGTCTGGCCGTCCAGCGTTCCCTCCAGGCGCAGGGTGACCCGACCCGCCGCCTCCTCCCGATGAATCCGAAGCCCCGTCATGATCCGCGCTCCCGCTGAGGTGTGCACGTGTGTGCAGCTCGCGATGTTGATGGCGGCTGACGCACGTTTCCGGACCACAGGGGTGATCCAGGTTTCCACCGGGGGGTGGGGTGCACAGCCGGAGCCGGACAGTGCACCTTCACCGGCGATCAGGTTAGTGGCGGGCATGCAACTTCCGCCGGAGTGTTGGCGAGCAAGCGGATGACGTGTCGCGCAGCGGTCAACCCTTGCGGTCGGTTGTCGTCTGCTCGGCACGCAGGCTGATGGCGCGCTCCTGCTGGGCCTTCAGCTTGCGGAACTCCTTCACGACCTTGGCGGGGTAGCCGGCCATGAACTTCACCCGGTTCTCCTTCTTGGCCAGGATGCGCTTGGCCAGCCCGGGACCCGCGTTGTAGGCGACGAGCGCGCCCTCCACGGAGCCGAAGCGGTTGATGAGGTCCGCCAGGTACGCGGTGCCCAGGTTCACGTTCGTCTCGAAGTCGAAGAGGTTGGTGTGGCGGCCCAGCCGCCAGCCGGACTTCTCCGCCAGGTACTTGCCCGTGTCCGGCATCACCTGCATGAGGCCCATGGCGCCCACGCCGGACACCGCGTAGTTGTTGAAGGAGGACTCGCAGCGGATCAGCGCCACCACCAGCAGGGGATCCAGGTTGTTGCGCTCCGCCTCGCGCACGATGGCCACCGCCAGCCGGCGCTGCTGCCGCTCCGGGAGCCCGGAGGCGCGCACGGCCTCGGCCACGCCCATCTGCTCGGCGCGGAGGTAGTCCGCCTCGTCCTCGTACTGCTGCAGCCGGGCCAGGGCGGCCTTGAGCTGCGCGTCCTTCTCCGCCAGTTGCGCCCTCAGGGCCGCGACGTCCGGCGCTTCACCCTGGGCACCCACCGGCACCTGCACCGGGAAAGCCACCGCGTCCGCCCCCACCAGCATCGCCGCCGCCACCATCGCCACCGTCCAACCCCGCATCTCGCCCTCCCCTGGCGCCCCAACCGCCCGCGCCCGCTGACTCGCCCACACCCAGCGGCTAAGCAGGCAACGTGCCAGCGTACGTGGCGTGCGCTGGCGGCCTTACGGATCCTTAAGAGAGGGGCTGAAACGGGGCGGGCGCTGCCCACGGCAGCCGGAAAAAATGCCCGGGCTGGGAAGTTTGTTTCCCAACCTGACCCTGCAGAAAGCTCCACCTGTTGCCGCGCCGCCTCCGCGTCCCTAGCTTGCGCCCGGTCTGACTTTCGGGGCCCTGCGTGGCGGGAGGCGTGGCGTGTACTGGACCATGGGCATCATCTTGATGGTGTTGTGGGTGATGGGGCTGATCACCGGTTCGACGGAGGGGCAGTGGGTGCACCTCCTCCTGGTGTTCTCGCTCATCGCGTTCGTGCTGGCCGTCGCGTCGCTGGGCCGCCGGCGGGGGCTGGCGTGAACCTGCCGGAGCTGGACATGGCGTGGCTGGAGCTGCCGCGGGACAAGGCGGGCTTCGTGCGGCGCGAATGTCCCCGGTGCCAGCGCTCCTTCAAGACGCGGCCCAGCCGCCACGACGCGGGGATGCTCCAGCGGCTGCTCGCGGGCTACTTCCCCTTCGAGAACCTCCACGAGGCGTACACGGCGGAGGAGCTGCCCGCGTGGCACTGCCTGTACTGCGGCCACCGCGCGCTGCCGGACGCGTGGCTCACGCCGGAGCAGTCCGCGCACGTGGAGCAGATGGCGCGCGCGTGGGCGAACCACGTGCGCTACGAGCAGTTGGCGTACGTGCAGCGCACGCTGTCCCAGAACCCGCGGCCCACCTTCGTCTCCGTGGCGCCGGAGCCGCTGCCCCGGCCGCTGCCTCCGGACGAGGAGATGCTGCGCCCGCTCCCCATGGTCTGCTGCGGCGAAGAGGTGCAGGCCCAGTGGGAGTGGGATCAGCCGCTGGTCTGTCCGCGCTGCGGCGCGCACCACGGCGGGCTCTCCGGCCGCCAGCAGGTGCACCTGGAGTTCGTGCGCGAGTAGTGGACGGGCAGGGCGCGCGGAGGGCAGGCTCCTCCGCGCGATGAAGCCGTTCCCCCCGGTCCGGGTGCTGTGGCTGGCCCTGCTCCTGCTGGGGCCGGCCGCCGTCCACGCCCATGAGGTGGAGGTCGCGCCCGGTGCGGTGGAAGGGTTCGCCGGCTGGGTGGGCGAGGGCATCCGCCACATCCTGGCCGGGGCGGATCATCTCCTGTTCCTCTTCGCCGTCCTGCTGGTGGGCGGCTCGCTCCGGCGGATCCTCCTGCTGGTGACGTCCTTCACCCTGGCGCACTCGCTGACCCTGGCGCTCACGGCCCTGGGCTGGCTGACGCTGGACGCGCGGGGCACGCGGTGGGCCGAGGCCGCGATCGCCGCGTCCATCCTCTACATGGCGCTGGAGAACCTGTTCCTGCGCCGGCACGGACACCGCGCGGGGCTCACCTTCCTGTTCGGCCTGGTGCACGGGCTGGGCTTCGCGAGCGTGCTCGGAAACCTCGGGTTGGGGACGGGCGTGGTGCCGGCGCTCGTGGGCTTCAACCTGGGGGTGGAGGTGGGGCAGGCGGCGGTGGTGGCCTTCCTGGTTCCCGTGCTGCGAATCGTCCAGCGCAGGCCCCGGTTGCACTCGAAGGTTGTGCGCCTGTCATCCATCTGCCTCGCGGGGGTGGGCCTATATTGGATGGTTGCTCGCGCGGTCGGTTGAATTGCACCAACAGCGTTCCTAGCTTGCGTCTCACGAGGGTGGGGGAGGGACGCTGATGGGAGCGAGGCATACCCGGCTGGCAGCCGCACTGGCCGCCGCGTGGGAAGCAGAAGTGGTGTCGGCCCGTCGTATGACGGGGCTGGCGGAGCGCATGAACGACGCGCGGGTCCGGGCGCGCCTGATGGTGCTGGCCGCCTTCTGCCGCGCCCATGCATCACGGCTCCTGGCCCGCCTGGCGGCGCTGGGGCGCGGGCCGCTGCCGGTGCCCCCAGAGGAGATCGATCTGGATCCGGACACGGTCCTGGAGCTGCGACGGGAGGGGGCCTTCGCCCGGGCGTCGGCCGCGCGCTATGAGACGACCGCGGAGATGGCGCGCCAGCACGCGGACCTGTCCTCCGCCTGGGTGTGCGAGCTGAACCGCACCGAGGAGCAGGACCGGGCCCGGGAGCTGCTCGCCCTGGCGGAAGGGGCCCTGGCGGCGGTGCGGCGGGGCGAGTCCCAGGCCGTCGCGGCGCCCGCGGATTCCTGAGGCCGGAGGCCGGGGCCGGGCGCGGGAATGCGCTCGGCCGGTGACAGTCCTGGCGTCTTGGGCGTATGAATCCGCCCATGGCGAAGGAGAGCTACAACGATCTCATCTTCCAGCTCGGCGACCTGGCCCGGGACGTCCTCCCGGGCAAGCCGAACTGCCCCCGCTCCATGGAACGCGTCTACCGCGCCGAAGAGGTGCTGGAGGCGCGCCGGGACGAGCTGGCGGCCCTGGAAGCGGAGATGAACGACGAGGACGTGGCCTATCAGGACTTCCTGGCCCAGCACGAGGACGAGTGCGCCGCCCAGAAGGAGATCACCGGCCGGTTCCAGAAGGCCGTGACGGCGGTGGAGGGCAAGGTGAAGGGGCTGCGCAAGACGCTGGCCACCCGCCGCGCCGACCTGCGCTACGCCATCGTGGGCCTGAAGAAGCTGGAGGCGAAGCTCGCGGACCTGGAGATGACCACCCAGGATCCGGTGAAGCTGGACGCCGCCAAGCAGAACCTCAAGAAGAACCGCATCGCCCAGATGCGCCTGGCCCGCGAGGTGGAGGACTGGGAGGCCCAACTGGCCACCGCCCTCACGCCCACCCCCGGCCAGCCCGGCGCGGCCGGCATCCTGGCGCACAAGCGCCTGATCGAGCTGGAGGACGCCGCGGAGGAGCAGAAGCAGCAGCACGACGCCCGCATGGCGGAGCTCGACCAGGCCATCGCCACCAAGGAGGAGGAGATCAAGGGCGCGGAAGATTATCTGGATCAGGCCCTGTTCCTCCTCGGCGAAGAGGTGTATGCCCAGCGCATCGCGGACGGGCAGTTGAACCCCTTCTACCCGCGGTTGGATGTCGCGCAGTGAGGGGTACGCCCACCCTTGGTGCTTGACGTAGGGGACGTGTTTGCTATCTTGCGCCGCTTCCTGGCGGCCGCGGGTACGCGTGTAGGCCAGTTCAGTTCATTGATTTCATTGGGCTTTCAGCGCCACGGGCGCTCGCTGTGAGGACGACGTGAAGGGTCTGATTGGCAAGAAGATCGGCATGACCCAGGTGTTCAACGACGAGGGCAACCTCGTTCCGGTGACGGTCATCGACGTCAACACCTGTCTGGTGGTCGGCAAGCGCACCCCGGAGAAGGATCAGTACTCCGCGGTGACCGTGGGCTTTGGCGCAATCCGCGAGAAGATCCTGAACAAGCCGCAGCTCGGCTTCTTCAAGAAGGCCAGCGCCACGCCGCGCCGCCACCTGCGCGAGTTCCGCGTCACGGCCGAGGAGGCCGCGGGCTTCAACGTGGGCGACGCCGTCAAGGCGGACATGTTCAACAAGGGCGAGCTGGTGGACGTCACCGGCGTGACCAAGGGCCGCGGCTTCTCCGGCGTCATGCGCCGCTGGAGCTTCAAGGGCTCGCAGACCAAGACGCACGGTACGCACGAGTACCAGCGTCACCCGGGCGCCATCGGTCAGCGTAAGACGCCGGGCCGTACGTACCCCAACAAGAAGATGCCGGGTCACTACGGCGTCGAGCGCGTCACCACGCAGAACCTGACCGTGGTGGACGTGGACGTGGAGAAGGGCCTGGTGCTCGTGAAGGGCGCGGTCCCCGGCCACAACGACGGCATCGTCATCGTGCGCCCCTCCATCAAGGTGGCCATGCGCGCGCAGCACAAGGCCGCGAAGTAATTCGCAGCCGCTGACGCCGGGGCGCTTCACACCGCGCCCCATTCAACGCCTCGCTTCGGGCACCTTCGGGTGGCCGGGCGGGGCGTTCGTCGTTTCCGGGCACGGTGTGTTTCGCGCGTCGCGCGCGGGGCCTCGAGGCCTCGCATCCGCGTGGAAACGTTGAGTGCTGGTCGCCCTGGGGGCAAAGGGCGAAAACTTTACCGACTGCCGCTGGGATCCGCTTGCGGTGAATGGGCGCCGTGCTCACATCGCTGTCCCACGCCGGAGCCTCGCCGTCCAAGCAGACGGGTCGCCTTTTCCGGATCACCCAACGGCCCACCCCCGGGCCGGGCAGGAGATATGAACGCACGCACGCTTCGCGTCTTCGCCGCGCTGAGCCTCTCGCTGACGGCGCTCGGCGCCGCCGCACAGGAAGACGGCGTCCTGGACTCGGCGGTCGTCCGCAACCGGCTCTACAAGCCCGCGGGCCATCCGGAGCTGTCCCTGTCCGTGGGCCTGCCCGTGCAGACGCACCTGACGGCGCACTACTTCTTCGACGTCGGGCTGGCCTACAACCTGTTCGACACGTTCGCGCTGGAGGCGCGCGCGGGCTACGCCGTCAGCCGCCACACGGGCTTGGCGCGCTCCATCTCCGAGTCCTTCCTGGACCGCGAGGACAAGCGCGTCACGGACGAGCTGGAGGACATGTGGCGGATGAACCTGCACAGCGTCGTCGGCGCCCGGTGGGCTCCCATCTACGGGAAGATCTCCCTGGTCGCGGACATCCCGGTGCACTTCCAGACGTACCTGTGGGCGGGCGGCGGCCTCACCAACCTGAAGCGCCAGTCCGTCATCCAGTGCACCCAGGTCGTGGACCGGGCCGCGGGCGTCTGTGACAACCGCACGGCCGTGGATGACCGGGGCAGCGCCACGGAGAACTACTGGGTGAAGGAGTCGCGCGTGGCGCCGGTGGTGTCCGCCGCGCTGGGCTTCCGCTTCTTCATCAATGAGCAGCACGGCATCCGGCTGGAGCTGCGCGACTGGATCTTCAAGGACAGCTACCGCGTGAACCTGCTGCGCGACGACTGGGAGGCTGGCCGGACCACCGGTGAGCCCGCCAGCAGCCCGGGCCTCACGCACCTGGTGCAGTTCGACCTCGGCTACACCTTCACTTTCTGACCCCTTCCTATGCGACCCTTCCGTTCCATCGCGCTCCTCGTTGCCGCGGTGCCTGCCCTCGCGTTCGCGCAAGGCGCCTCTCCGGCGCAGCCGCCGGCCGCTCCGGGTCCGGATGCGACCGCGCCGGCCCCTCCTTCACCGGCCGAGCCGCCGGAGCGCCAGCGCACCGAGCGCGACGCGCCGGCCGTGCCCCAGTCCCAGCCCGAAGCCGCGCCGGCCACGCCGTCCGCGCCCGCCGTCACGGAGGAGGACGACGCGGACCGCGCCCAGGCGCCGGAGGCCCAGGCGCCGGCCGCCACGCAGCCCACGGACGCGCCGGTGCTGGACACCCATGAAGCGCCGCGCACCACGGACGCGCAGCAGCAGCGGCTGGTGAATGGCGCGCCGCTCTACAACCCGAACGTCAACGTCCACATCGTCCAGAAGAAGCGCTTCGCGGACGAGGGCAAGCACGAGCTGGTGCTGTATCCCGCCGCCGTGCAGGTGAACGGCAAGTTCACCAACCACGTGGGCACCGCGCTCAGCTACGTCTACCACCTGCAGGAGAACTTCGCCCTCCAGGTGGGCGGCCAGTACAACTGGTACTCCGACGAGAGCGACTTCAACCTGGAGCTCATCGACAAGGTGCGCGAGCAGGCCCAGGCCGCGTCGTCGCTGCTGCTCCAGTGGGGCGCGCACGCGGGCGTCGAAGTGACGCCGCTCTACGGCAAGTTCGCCTTCTTCAACAACTCGCTGGCGCAGTTCAGCGTGGTGCTCTCGGGCGGCGCGGGCATTGGCAAGACGCGCCACCTCATCCGCCCGGAGGTGGCCAACGAGGTGGACGGGCAGACGTACCAGGTGCCCGCGCGCTTCGGCGACACGGGCAACAAGTTCCTGGGGGAGGTGGGCGGCGGCTTCCGCGTGCAGTTCGGCGAGCACTACGCCCTGCGCCTGGAGGTGCGCGACCTCATCTACACCGCGCGCGTGGACCGGGTGGATGGCTGCAACCTGGCGGACTTCGAGGCGCTGGAGGCCGCGCGCGCCGCCAACCAGCCCTTCGACGGCCTCAACCTGAGCGGCGGCTGCAAGGTGTCCAAGTTCGACGGCGTGGACCCGAAGACGAAGAAGAACTACCGCGAGGACATCATCCTCGGGAGGGACCTCGTCGCCGAGCCTTCGTCGGACGTCCTCAACAACGTCAGCTTCTACGCTGGCTTCTCGGTGCTCTTCTAGCCATGTCCCGACTGCTCCGACTCCTCGTCGTCCTCGGGCCCCTCGCCGTGCCCTCGGTGGCCCTCGCCCAGCAGGACGTGGGCACCTACAACCGCGCGCTGTCCGCCTTCAACGAAGGCAAGCTGGACACCGCCGCCCCCCTCTTCGCGCGGCTGGCGGAAGGGGAGGACCCGGACCTGAAGGGCAAGGCCGAGTTCTACCTGGCGCAGACCTTCGCCAGGAAGGACCTGCCCGTCGCGGCCTTCATCTCCTACGCGGCCATCGTCAACGCCGGCCCCAAGCACCCCTCGTACCTCAAGGCCATCGAGGGGCTGGTGGACATGCAGCAGCGGCTGGATGAGCAGAACCTCATCCCCAGCATCCTCAACCAAGCCTACACCGACGAGGTGCGCGACCAGTGGGTCACGCTGCCCAAGGAGGTGCTGGCGCGCATCAACTACCTGGTCGGCACCGCCAGCCAGCGCCGCATGCGCTTCGAGGAGTCCCGCGCGCTGCTGGAGGCCGTCCCCGCCGACAGCCGCGTCTACGCGAAGGCCCGCTACCTCCTGGGCACCGTGCTCGCGGACCCGCGCTTCCCGGGCCGCCCCGGGGAGGGGGACACGCTGGACAAGGAGGCCATCGCCGCCTTCCAGGCCGTGCTCCACACGAAGGAGCCGCAGGTGGAGCTGCCGGAGACGCGCGAGCTGGCGCTCCTGGCCCTGGGCCGCGTGCACTACCGCCGCGGTGAGTACGCGGACGCGGTGAAGGCGTACGAGGGCGTGCCCCGCTACGCGCGCTTCTGGGACCAGGCCCTGTTCGAGAACGGCTTCGCCCGGTTCCAGAACGAGGACTTCGGCGGCGCGCTGGGCAGCCTCCAGGCGCTGCACGCGCCGCAGTTCGAGGGCGCCTTCCAGCCCGAGTCGTGGATCCTCAAGGCCACCGTCTATTACTACTCGTGCCTCTACGACGAGGTGAAGACGACGCTCGCCGCGTTCGACGAGCGCTACGGCCCCATGGCGAAGCAACTGGAGCCCTTCACCGGCGAGGACGTGGCGCCCATCAACGCCTTCAACCTGGTGGCCTCCGAGAACCGCCGCCTGCCGCGCGCCGTCTACCTGTGGATCCGCAACAACGAGCGCATCCGTGAAGTGATGCGGACCCTGTCGCGCGTGGACCAGGAGAAGCGCGCCATCAGCGAGGGCCCGTGGCGGGGGACGCCGTTCGCCGCGCAGACGGTGGCGTCGCTCGAGGACATCCGCACCACGCTGCTCCAGGTGGGCGGCACGCTCGCGAAGAACCGCATCCAGGAGGCCGCGGACAACCTCCGCACCTTCTCCGACCAGGCGGAGATCATCCGCGTGCAGACGGCGCTGGATGAGAAGGACCTCTTCTCCGAGGGCGTGGACCAGAAGGCGCTGCTCTCCCGCCAGTCGCTCTACCGCCCGAAGATGCCCGGCGCGGACTACAACTACTGGCGCTTCCAGGGCGAGTTCTGGATCGACGAGATCGGCTACTACCAGTACACGCTCAAGCGGGGCTGCCCCGCCCGCCAGGAGAAGTAGGCAGGGCAGTAGGCAAGTAGGCCCCGGGCGCACCCGGCCAGCGTGAGCAGCGCGACCAAGAGGCCCCGCCACCGTGCGTTTGTCACGGGGGACGGGGCCTCTTCGCGTGATGTTGAGTCCTGGAACCTGGCCCGGCGTGATCGCGTACGCCGGGGCACAAGGCATGTTCCGGGCCACTTCTCAATCTGGGTACCCGCGTCTACTTTCCGTCGTCCCTCCCAACTGGGCAGAAGTTTTCCCAGCCAGGCGAGGCGCGGTTCTCCAGGAGCTCGCATGAAGGTGGTTCTTCGGTTCGGTGCACTGGCGGTGGGCGTCGCGCTCGCGGCCGGTGGGGTGGGGGAGGCGGCGGAGGAGACGGCACCGCCGCGCAAGGTGGCGACGAAGAAGTCCTCCTCGAAGGGCGCGGCGAAGAAGGCCGAGGCCGCGGGCAAGAAGGACAAGGAGGAGGCGAAGAAGGCGGAGCTGCCGCCCGGCGTCGCGCCCCAGGACATGCGCAAGGGCCCGGCGCGGGTGAAGCCCGCCACGGCCAAGTTCGCGGACATGCCGCGCATCGCGGACTCCAAGAAGGACGCGCTCGCGGACAAGAAGCGCGACGAGGCCATTGAAGGCTTCAAGCGCCTCATCCCCAAGCTGCAGGAGACCTCCACGCAGAAGGCGGAGATGCAGTACCGCCTGTCGGAGCTCTACTGGGAGAAGTCCAAGTACCTCTACCAGTTGGAGATGGAGAAGTTCCTCGCGGCGGAGAAGGCCTACGACGCCGCCGTGGCGCGCGGGGAGAAGGCCACCGCGCCGGAGCAGGACCACCGCGAGTCCGAGCGCTACCGCGCGGAGACGATGCGCATCTACGAGGCCATCCTCGACGAGTACCCGGACTACCCGGCCCGCGACGAGGTCCTCTTCTCCCTGGGCTACAACCTCTACGAGCTCAACCGCCGCGAGGACGCGGTGAAGCGCTACGAGGAGCTGATCCGCGACTTCCCGAAGTCGCAGTTCGTCCCGGACGCGTACATCCAGCTTGGCAACCACTACTTCGAGAACAACAAGCTCGCGCCCGCCAAGGAGAACTACGAGAAGGCGCGCGACTCCGGCGTGCCGAAGATCTACGCCTACGCCACCTACAAGCTGTCCTGGTGTGACTTCAACGCGGGCGACCTGGACGCGGGCCTGAAGAAGCTGCACGAGGTGGTGGACTACGCGGGCCAGCGCGGCGAGGAGCTGGGCGACCTGCGCACGGAGGCCCTCAACGACCTCACCGTCTTCTACGTCCAGTTGGATCAGCCGAAGGAGGCGCTCGCCTACTTCAAGCAGAAGGCGCCGGCGAAGCGCCAGGGCCGGCTGCTCGCGAAGACGGCCGCGGGCCTGGTGGACGCGGGCCACTTCGACAGCGCCATCCTGGTGTACCGCACGCTCATCGACGACGCGCCCATGGGCGCGAACGCGCCGGAGTACCAGCAGGCCGTGGTGCGCGCCTTCGAGGGCCTGCGCCAGCGCCAGCAGGTCCGCAAGGAGATGAAGCGGATGGTGGACCTCTACCGCCCCGGTGGCGAGTGGTGGAGCGCCAACGCCAGCAACGCGGGCGTGCTGCGCAACGCCTTCAGCGTGACGGAAGAGGCCATGCGCGTGATGGTCACCGAGTACCACCAGGAGGCGCAGAAGACGCGCCAGGTGGAGACCTACCGGCTCGCGCGCGACATCTACAAGCAGTACGTGGACGCGTTCGCCTCCAGCGACAACCCGGAGTTCGTGGCGGACTCCGCCTTCAACATCCGCTTCTTCTACGCGGAAATCCTCTGGGCCCTGGAGGAGTGGGAGGCCGCCGCCGCCGAGTACGACGCCGTGGTGGCGTTCCAGATCCCGGACCGCGACTCCGCGAAGGAGGTCTCCAACGAGTCCTACCGCAAGTCCGCCGCGTACAACGCGGTGCTCGCCTACGACAAGCTCGTCAAGATCGAGCGCGGCCAGATTGCCAAGAGCGACCTGAAGGACGGCCAGAAGGTCGACGAGAAGAAGGACAAGGGCGACGTCGCCAGGCAGAAGCTGGTCAAGCGCGACGCCAAGGAGCAGGCCGAGCAGCCGCTCACGAAGTTCGAGGACCGGCTGGTCGCCGCGTGCGACACGTACAACACCCTCTACCCGGGCAACCAGGATGAGATCGACCTGCGCTACCAGGCCGCCGTCATCCTCTACGACCGCGCGCACTTCGTGGACGCGGCCCGCCGCTTCGGGGAGATCATCGAGAAGTTCCCGGAGGAGCGCCGCTCGCGCGACGCCGCGGACCTGACCATGTACGTGCTGGAGAGCCGCGAGGAGTGGCAGGAGCTCAACACGCTCTCGCGCAAGTTCCTCTCCAACAAGAAGCTGTCCAAGCCCGGCTCGGACTTCGCCCTGCGCGTCTCGCGCGTGGTGGAGGGCAGCCAGTACAAGTACGTGGACGAGGTCGTCTACAAGAAGGAGAAGAACCCGGCGAAGGCCGCCGAGGAGTTCCTGTCCTTCGTGACCGAGTTCCCCAAGTCGGAGAACGCGGACCGCGCGCTCACCTACGCGATGGTCATCGCGCAGGAGGCCGGTGAGGTGGACAAGGGCATCACCGCCGGCGAGCGCGTCCTCAAGGAGTACCCGAACAGCAACTTCGAACTGAAGACGCGCTACACGCTGTCCGGCCTCTACGAGAAGGTCGCCGAGTTCAAGAAGGCCGCGGCCATGTCCGAGTCCTTCGTGGCCGGCTACGACGCGGCCATCAAGGCCCGGGAGACGCAGTCCAGGAAGGACAAGGACAAGAAGGCGAAGCCCGCCACGGTCGCGAAGAAGGACGACACGCCGGGCGCCGTGGAGGACGCGGAGTCCAAGCGCGCGCAGAAGGCCGCCGAGCGCAAGGCGCAGGTGGACGCGGCGGGCGAGTGGGTGGCGGACGCCCTCTTCAACGCGGGCGTCTGGTACGACGGCCTGGGCGAGTCCCAGAAGGCCGTCACCGCGTGGAACACCTACCTGGCGCGCTTCAAGGACCGCAAGGACGTGCCCCAGGTGGCCTTCTCCATCGGCCTCGTCTGGGAGAAGGAGAAGAAGTGGGGCGACGCGGCCCGCGCCTTCAACCGGTTCGTGGAGGACTACGGCCGCGACTCGCGCACCGCCGCGGGGCAGGCGTACCTGGCGCGGTACCACGAGCTGCTCGCGTACCAGAAGATGCGGGACGTGCGCGGCCAGGAGAAGGCGCAGGACGAGCTGGTGCGCGGCTGGAACAAGCTCCCGGAGGGCGTGCGCAAGGACACCGCGGTGCTCAACGCGTACGGCCACGCGCGCTTCCTGGCGCTGGAGCCCACGTGGAAGCGCTTCTCGGACATCAAGTTCACGCGCGTCTCCACCATCCGCCGCGACCTGACGAACAAGCAGAAGGAGATGCAGCGCGTGGAGAAGGAGTACGCGGCGGTGCTCGCCACGGGCTCCGGCGAGTGGGGCATCGCGGCGCTGACCCGCATCGGCCTGGCGTACGCGGACTTCGCGCGCAACATCATGGACTCGCCGGACCCCTCCGGTCTGGATGACGAGCAGCTCAGCATGTACCGCGGCGAGCTGGAGAACCTGGCCATGCCCCTGGAGGAGAAGGCCAGCGAGGCGCTGGAGAAGGGGCTCCAGAAGGCCTACGAGCTGGGCATCTACAGCGAGTGGACGCTGGCCGCGCAGGAGCAGATCAACAAGCTGCGCCCGGGCGCCTACGCCCAGGTGAGGCCGGTGACGTACCGGGGCAGCAGTGATTCGCGCATCGCCTCGGGCGTGCTGAAGGACCTCAACGGCCCCATCAGCGCCTCCGTGGAGCCGAAGCCCGCCGCCCCGGAGGCCGCGCCCGCCGAGGGCGAGAAGCCCGCCGCCGCGCCGGAGGGCACGCAGCCCGCGAAGCCCGAGCCCACCGCGTCGCTCGAGGGGGTGCGGCCGTGAAGACGAACCACAGCATCGACATCAGCAGCCAGTTGAAGGGGATGGGGACGACGGGGATGAACGGCTTTCGCACCAAGCGCATGTTCCTGGCGGGGGCCTTCGCCTTCGCCTTCACCACGGCCTGCGCCACGGGCCCCAGGCCCACGCCCGTCGCGATGAACGCGGTGGAGAGGCCCGCCGTCACGGTCCCCGCCGCGCCCCCGCCCGCCCCGGCCGACCAGGGCGACGCGGACGGCCAGTTCGCCCAGGCCCTGAGGGCCTACGAGGCCGGTGACCTGGACGCCGCCCGCAAGGGCTTCGAGGCCGTCGTCTCCCAGGAGCCCAAGGCGCTCAACGCGCGCTTCAACCTGGGCGTCATCGCGGAGAAGCAGGGCCGACCGGCGGACGCCCGCGTGGCGTACGAGCAGGTGCTGGCCCTGGACCCGGCGCACACGCCGTCCGTGATGAACCTGGGGCTGATGCACCGGCACGAGGGCCGGCTGGACGAGGCGCTCGCGCTGTACACGAAGGCGCTCCAGACGCCGGGCCACGAGCACGACGCGCACGTGCTCAACGCGCTGGCCGCGACGTACCGGCTGGCGGGCAGGCTGGACGAGGCGGAGGCCACCGGCCGGCGCGTGCTCGCGCGCAGCAAGGACAACCCGGAGGCGTACAAGACGCTGGCGCTGGTGGCGTACGACCGGGGCCAGTACCGGCTGGCGGAGCTGCTGATCGTCAACGCGCGCAAGGTGGCCCAGGACGACCCGGCCATCTCCAACACGCTGGGGATGATCTACCTGAAGATGGACGACCGCCCGCGCGCCCTGGCCCAGTTCCAGAAGGCCGTGTCGCTGGATGACTCCTTCGCGCCCGGCCACCTCAACCTGGGCGCCCTGGCGCTGAGCTACCGCGACTACGCGGGCGCGGAGAAGGCCTTCACCCGGGCCCTGGCCCTGGAGCCGGACGGCCTGGAGGGGCAGCTCTACCTGGCGTACGCGCTGGACGGGCAGAAGGGCCTGGATCCGAAGAAGGGGATCGCCGCGGGCGAGGCGTTCGAGAAGGTGCTCGCGCGCGCCGCGGACAGGCCGGAGGCGGTGTGCGGCGCGGGCTGGGCGTACGCGTCCGAGCGCGCGGCCTATGAGAAGGCCATCGCGTTCCTGGACCGCTGCAAGGAGCTGTCCTCCACGACGGAGCAGGACAAGCAGCTCATCACCGCCAAGGTGAACGGCCTGCAGAACATGCTCAAGAACCCGCCGCCGGCGCCCGCTCCGGCCGCCACCGCGGAGGCCGGGGGCGAGGAGAAGAAGGACGCCGCCGCAGCCGCCACGGGAGGCGCGGGTTCCTCCGTGATGAACCAGTTGCCCCAGGACACCAGCGCGCCCGAGGCACCCGAGGCGACCGGGGAGCCGGCCCCGGCTGCCCCCGCGTCCGACGATGCGTCAGACAATGGACAGACGGCTCCGACGCCTGCTCCAACGCCCTGAAGAAACAACAGTCGTCCCGGCGGGAAGGATGAGAACTTTCTTCCCGCCTTTAGCCACCCAGGTGCAAGCGGCCGGGCGGCTCCCTTAGAATCCAGGGACTTGGAGTTGGTGCGAGCCCTGCAATGGAATACGCGAAGCGGGCCTGGCGGAGACATCACATGAAACGACTGCTGGCAGCGATGGTGATGGCGGGAGGGCTGGGGCTGGCGGCTCCCGCCCTGGCGCAGGACGGCAAGGACTCGGTGAAGATCATCCAGGAGGAGGATCGCACCGTGTACCGCAAGAAGACGGTGATTGATTTCACGGATGTGGCGGTGGAGGGCGAGCTCACCAAGCCGGAAGGCTCCTACGTCCTCAACCGCAAGAAGACGGATTTCCAAAGCCTCATCAAGGTCCGGGAGAACTTCGACCCGGAGCTTCAGAAGTCCGCGGACAATCTTTAGACGGCACAGGTGGCGTTGAACGTTTTCGGGACGGGAAGGGAAGAAGGAAGAACTTCATGGCGGCGGCGAGAAAAAACGGATTGACGCTTCGGATCACCACCCCGGACGGCTCCATCCAGGAGACGGTTTCGGAGGCGGAGAGTGTCATCGTGGGGTCGGGCGCCCAGGCGGCGGTGAAGATTCAGGATCCGCGCGTGTCCAACCTCCACGTGATGCTGAAGGTGGACAACGATGGCTCCGTGACGGCCATCGACCTGGGCAGTGAAGGCGGCACCCAGGTGTCCGGGCAGAAGCTCATCATCCCCACGGCGCTCAAGCCCGGGGATGTGCTCACGGTGGGCACCTCCCAGGTGGAGGTGCTCTTCGGTGACGCGCCCCGGCCGGTGGCTCCGGCGGCGGCGGTGGCGCAGCCCGGCGTGTTCCAGCAGCGCCCGGTGATGCCTCCGGCGGCGCCGGCCACGCACGCGGCCCCGGTGCCTCCGAACATGCGGCAGGCCCCGCCCCAGCGGCCCGCGATGAACGCGGCGCCCACGTCCAACGTGGTGGGCACGGTGAGCACGCCGCGCTCCGCTCCGGCGGGCGCGCTGGGCACCCAGGCCTCCACGAACGTGACGTCCACCCCGGTGTTCGGCCCTCCGCCGCCTCCGGTGGCCGCGCGCAAGGCCACGCCTGCCCCGGTGGCCGCGGCCCGCAAGCCGCAGCCTCCGCCGCACCTGCAGGAGCCGCTGCCCAGGGACGCGCAGCCCACGCCGGACGCGAAGGTGCTCCAGGTGTCCATGCTCTGGGGCGACCAAATGCTGGAGGTCCAGCACTTCAAGGACGGCGCGCCGGTCACCATCGGCGAGGGCGCGAAGAACACCTTCACCGTGTTCTCTCCGCAGGTGGGCAAGCGCCACGTGCTCGCGGTGAGCAAGGGCGACAAGCTGGAGCTGCGCGCTCCGGCCGGCTCCGGCGTCTTCGTCACCAACAACGGGGATGTCCGCACCAAGGACGCGCTGCGCGCCGCGGGCCAGCTCAACACCGCCACGGCGGACCAGGAACAGCTCTTCACCCTGGGCCTGCATGACCGCGCGGAGGTGTCGCTGGGCACGGTGGCGTTCGTGATGCGCTACGTGAAGCCGTCGCCGGCCATCCTGGCGACGTCGCTGTCGGACCGCGACTTCAGCTTCTTCAAGATTGCAGCCATCTGCATCCTCGCGGCGGCGGCGTTCGTCACCGCCATGGTGCTGACGCCGCACACGGAGACGAAGTCCGCGGACGACGTCTTCGAGTCCCAGCAGCGCGTGGCCAAGTTCCTCATCGCCCCGGAGAAGAAGGTGGAGGCGAAGAAGCTCCAGCTCTCCGGCGTGGAGGAGGGGGCCAAGGCCAAGGACGAGGAGGGCAAGTTCGGCAAGCAGGAGGCGAAGCAGGAGGAGGCCGCGCCCTCCAAGCCGGGCACCCCGGTGGTGGACAAGTCCAAGAAGGAGAAGGACCGCCAGGTGGTGGGCAAGGTGGGCCTGCTCGGCGCGCTCAAGGGCATGAAGGGGGGCGCCTCCGACGTGTTCGGTCCGGGCGGCATCGGCACCGGCATCAACAACTCGCTGGGCGGCCTCAAGGGCGGCGCGGCCATGGGTGACGCGCACGGCGTGGGCGGCCTGGGTTCGCGCGGCACGGGCAACGGCGGTGGCGGCACGGCGCTGGGCATCGGCGGCCTGGGCACCCAGGGCAACGGCCGGGGCACGGGCGGCTCCGGCGGCATCGACCTGGGCGGCCGCGGCAAGTCCGTCACCAAGGTCATCCCCGGCAAGACGACGGTGATTGGCGGCCTGGACAAGGACGTCATCGCCAAGGTCATCCGGCGGCACCAGAATGAGATCAAGTACTGCTACGAGTCGGAGCTGAACAAGAACCCGTCGCTGGCCGGCAAGGTGGCGGTGGCCTTCACCATCGACCCGGCGGGCGCGGTGGCGGACGCCAGCGTGTCCGAGTCCACGCTGGGCAGCTCTCCCGCGGAGCAGTGCATGATCTCCCGCATCCGCCGCTGGAAGTTCCCGGAGCCCAAGGGCGGCGGCGTGGTGAACGTGACGTACCCCTGGCTGTTCTCGCCCTCGGGCGCTGACGCCGCGGAGTAACGGCGCTTCGTAGACTGGAAGACCGAAATGGCGTGGACGAAACGGTCCACGCCATTTTCGTTTTTCCCCGCTGCCGTTTCGTGCCGGGCGTCACTACTGTCCGTGCCACTGCTGCCAGGCGTGCGAGGGAGCAGGAGGACAACGTGACGGGAGGAGTCGTGAGGAAGTCGCTGCTGTTGGCCGCGCTCGCGCTGGCGACGCCGGCCCTGGGGGCCACGCCGCCGGAGGGCGTGCCGTTCGAGCCGCGCCGGGGGTTCTTCACCGAGACCGACGTCGGGGTCTTCTTCACGGTGGGCGGCGAGAACAGCTACTCCAACGCGCAGTCGTACGTGCAACTGGGCATCGGCTACGACGTGACGGAGCGCATCTCGCTGGGCGCCCACTTCGCGCTGGGCTCGTCCGCGCAGAACTGCTTCGCGGGCTACCTGCCGGACTCCAACGTCTGCGCGCTGTCGGACAACTTCACCGTGGCCTTCGGCGACCTGACGGCCGCGTACCACGTGCGGCTGGCCAACCGCTTCTACCTGACGCCCAAGGTGGCGGCGGGCTACACGCGGTTGGATCCCCGGCCGGTGGATCCGGACAAGGGCGACCCGGGCCAGGCCGTCAACGCCTTCAACGCGGGCCTGGGCGTGGGCGTGGAGTACGCCACGTCCTTCGACCACTTCTCCGTGGGCGCGGACCTGCTCGGCCGCTACATCATCGGGCCCAACATCATGTCGTTCGCGGTGTTCCCGCGCGTGAAGTACACGTTCTGACCCGACCTTCGCCAGGGCGAAGGCCGGGCCAGGGCCGCTTCAGCGGCTACGGGCTGAACATGCCGGTGAGCACGCTGGCGCGGCCCCGAGGCAGCGCGCGCTTGAACGGGCTCGTCGCCAGGTCCGAGCCGGGCTGGTACCAGCTCTGGATTTCCGCGAAGTACGTCTGGCCCGACTGCAGCACGCCCGGCGGCAGGTACACACTCTGGAGTTCCGTGTGCAGCGACGTCACGCGCGTCGCGGTGGTGGAGCCGTTGCTCGTGCCCAGCCGGTAGATGTTCACCACGTAGTTCGTGGCCGTGCCGACCAGGGGCTTCGACCAGCGCAGCGAGGCGTCCGTCCCCACGCCCGTGAGGTTCTGGAACGCGCCGCGCGTGTTCACCAGGGGCGCCTGCACCGGCCCGACGAGCGGCTGCACGGGCGCGGCGGTGAAGGCGCTCGCCTCCTGGTCCACGCGGATGTCCACGCTCATGGTGTAGGGCGCAGCGGTGCCCAGCGCGTAGCTCTTCGTGAAGCCCGCGGTGGCGAGCGCCACCTTCTGCCACGCCGCCGGGAGCGGGTTGTTGTAGGTCATGCTCCCCGTGACGAGGTCGGTCTTCTGCGCGTCAGGGTTGAGCTTCACGAGCAGGGGCTGCCCGCTGATGGACGCGAGCGCCGTGCTCAGCGCGGCCGGCCGGGCGGACATCCAGATCTCGCTGTACGTGCTGACCGCGTCCGGGTTCACCTGGGTGCGCATGGCGTCGAAGGCCGAGCGCCTCCAGTCCACCGAGAAGGTGCCTGTCGCCACGGGCTGGGTGAAGGTCCCGCTGACGGTGACGGGCTGGCCCTCCACCAGCGTCACGCTCGCGTCGAGCACCTTGTGCATCGCGCGGTAGGGCACGCCATTCGCGCTCGTCTTCCACCGCATCTGCGCCAGCGTGAACACGTCCCCGAGGCCGCTGTCGAGCCGCACCGGGTTGCGCATGTCGGCGTAGTTGAAGCTCAGCCCGGAGAGCGACGTGGCGCCCGCCAGGGGGAACCCCGTGACGCCGCTGTTGACGTAGCCGAACGCGCCCGGGTTCAACGAATACA
The DNA here is from genome assembly GCF_020037015.1 of Corallococcus sp. AS-1-6. Lineage (GTDB taxonomy): Bacteria > Myxococcota > Myxococcia > Myxococcales > Myxococcaceae > Corallococcus. The sequence goes on from NZ_JAIQDE010000015.1 coordinate 131,662, forward strand.
CCTCCAGGTAGTCCCCCGACTGCCAGGGAGACAGGCCGGTGGCGGACACCGTCACGGGGGTGGGGAGCGAGACGAAGGTGCCATCGCGGCCCCACTCCGTGGAGCCCAGGTCGAACGTGCGGCTGGTGCTCACCAGGTAGCGCGAGCCCAGCTTCAGGTAGATGCGGCCGGAGGGGACGTTCGGCACGGAGATGGTGCCGTCCGCGGCGCCCGTGCCCGGGTAGGCCGTGAACGCCCCGGTGGTGGAGTCCCGCATGTAGGCCACCACCGACGTGGCGGACTGATCGTACGGCTTCGTCGCGTTGCCTGACGTGGCGACGTAGGTGACCGGGCTGGTCCCCGTGACCTGGGTGATCAGTCCCTGGGTGACCTGGGAGGTCGCATCCGCCAGGTCCGCCGGAACGGAGGAGTCCACCGCCTCGGCATCTTCAAGCCCCCCGCAGCCAACCCCTGTCATGCCGACCAGAATCCCGAGGGAAATCAATGGCATCTTCATTGTGAAGGCGACCCTTTCGGCGACGCCTGGAGTGGCGCCGCGCAGGGAGATTCATACTGGATGGGTCTGACATTTCCGGGAGCACTCCGAGTCCGTTTTGTTTCTCGGAATGTGAATGCAAACGCGCGGGCCGGCGGGTGACCGCGGCCGCCGCTTCGACTGACGCCGGACAGGTGCCCCGGCCTCGCGGGCGGATTCAGGTCCGCCGGTCGTGTGCTCACCCTGAAAGTCACCCTCGCGGTTCTTTCCAGGTAAGCCCATGACCCCCGTCCTCCGTTCCCATGCCCGTGTGTGGGTGCTGGTGCTGTCGTTGCTGTCAGTCCCCGCCTTCGCGCAGGGCATCCCGAACCTGCCGTCCGCGGAGGAGTGCTGGGGCCAGGGGCCGGACGCGGATGGCGACGGGGTGGGGGATGGCTGCGAGCTCCAGGTGGCCGCGGCCTTCATGCCCACGCTGTGGATTGCCCAGGGCGAGAAGGGCGTGGCGCGCCGGCCGTACTTCGCGGCGCGGCCGCTCAGCTCCGCCCTGCGCACGCTGCGCATCTTCTACCTGGCCGCGTATTCGGAGGACCACGGCATCCCCAGCCTGGGCATCTTCAACGTCTTCGCCCACGACGGGGACTCCGAGTTCCAGGTGCTGGACGTGCACTACGCGGACGGGCGCTGGTACCTGGACCAGGCCTTCCTGTCCGCGCACCTGGAGACGGCGTGCGACTCCTCGGGCTGGTACGGCTACGCGCAGCTCGAGTACGCGGGGGCGTACCGGGGCGCGCCGCGCGTCTACGTGGCCGTGAACAAGCACGGCTCCTACGCCTCGAAGGACGCCTGCGACCGGGGCTGCTACTTCACCGACAGTTGCTCCCAGGGCCGGCAGGAGGCGCTGGATCCGGGCAACCGGCTCGCGGGGCGCAACGTGGGCTCCCTCAGCCTCCCGCTCATCAACGCCGTCACCCTCAACGGGCAGACGGAGCGGCTCCTGGACGACGTGGAGTTCAAGGGCTGGGACGACCAGGCGAACCGGAGCAACTCCACGCCGTACCGCGCCCGGCTGGTCCGCTTCGGCTTCTAGGCCTTGGAACGAAGCAGGGGCCGCCACCCGCGAAGGTGACGGCCCCTGGAAGCTTCAGGCGTCTCGACGGAAGGACTACTCCGCCTCGGCGCGCTCCTCGCGCTTGCGGTCGCGCTCGGCGCGGTAGCGCTCGCCCACGGCCAGCGCCTTCTTGCGCATGCGGATGGACTTGGGCGTCACCTCGACGAGCTCGTCGTCGGCGATCCACTCCAGGGCCTTCTCCAGCCCCATCTCGCGCGGCGGGACGAGGATGACGTTCTCGTCGCGGCCGGCGGCGCGGATGTTGGTGAGCTTCTTCTCGCGGCAGCAGTTGACGTTGAGCTCGGACGGGTGCGCGTGCTCGCCGATGATCATGCCCTCGTACACGGTGGTGCCCGCGCCCACGAAGAGCTGACCGCGCTCCTGGATGCTGAACAGCGCGTACGGCACCGTGTCGCCCAGGCGGTCGGAGACCATGGCGCCGTTGGCGCGCTTCGGGATGTAGCCGAACCACGGCTCGAAGCCGTCGAACTGGCTGCTCATGATGCCCTCACCGCGCGTGATGGTGAGGAACTCCGAGCGGAACCCGATGAGGCCGCGCGCGGGGATGCGGAACTGGAGGCGGGTGCGGCCCGAGCCGAGCTGCGCCATGTCCGTCATGCGGCCCTTGCGGGGCCCCAGGCGCTCCGTCACCGCGCCCACGCTGTTCTCCGGCACGTCGCAGAAGAGCAGCTCCATGGGCTCGTGCAACTGCCCGTTGATCTCCTTGGTGATGGGCTCCGGGTTGGAGGCGGTGAGCTCGTAGCCCTCGCGGCGCATGTTCTCGATGATGACCGCCAGCGCCAGTTCGCCACGGCCCACCACGCGGAACGCGTCCGGCGTCGCGGTGTCCTCCACGCGCACGGCCACGTTGCGGTAGGCCTCGCGGTACAGGCGCTCGCGCAGGTTGCGGGAGGTGACGAACTTGCCCTCCTTGCCCGCCAGCGGCCCGTCGTTGACCTTGAAGATCATCATCATCGTGGGCTCGTCCACGGTGATGCGCGGCAGCGCCACGGGCTTCTCGAAGTCCGCGATGGTGTCGCCGATGGAAATCTCCTCGATGCCCGCGATGGAGACGATTTCACCGGGGCCCGCGTCCGGGATCTCCTGGCGCTTCAGGCCGGAGAAGCCGAACAGCTTGACGATCTTGCCCTGCTGCACCTTGCCGCCCTCGCGGACGACGGACACGGGCATGTTCGGGGTGATGCGGCCCGCCTGCACGCGGCCCACCGCCAGACGGCCGACGTAGTCGTCGTAGTCCAGGTTGGCGACCAGCAACTGCAGCGTCGTCTGCTCCGCCGGCGGCGCGGGCGGGGGCGGGATGTGCTTGATGATGGCGTCGTACAGCGGCTCCAGCGTCTTGCCCGGCACGTCCAGCGACGTGGAGGCCTGGCCCTGGCGCGCGACGGTGTAGAGGACCGGCATCTCCAACTGCTCCTCGTTCGCGCCCAGGTCGATGTAGAGCGAGTACACGAGGTCCAGCACGTCCTTGGCCCGGGCGTCCTGGCGGTCGATCTTGTTGATGACCAGCACCGTCTTCAGGCCCATGGCCAGCGCCTTGCTGAGCACGAAGCGCGTCTGGGGCAGGGGGCCTTCAGCGGCGTCCACCAGCAGGATGACGCCATCGACCAGGCGCAGACCGCGCTCCACCTCGCCACCGAAGTCGGCGTGGCCCGGGGTGTCGATGATGTTGATCTGCATCCCCTTGTAGGAGACGGCAGTGTTCTTCGCGAGGATGGTGATGCCCTTCTCGCGCTCGAGGTCGTTCGAGTCCATGACCCGCTCGGCCACGTGCTCATTGGAGCGGAAGGTCCCCGCCTGCCGGAGCAGGTGGTCGACGAGGGTGGTCTTGCCGTGGTCGACGTGGGCGACAATGGCGACGTTGCGGATGTTTTCGCGAGAGATCATCAGGACCAACTAACGGAAATGAAGGTGCGAAGAGACACGCCCAGAACGGGGAATCTCAATCCCACCGGAACCCGGAAGGCGGGGGCTTATATGCCGGGGGCTTCCCACCTGCAATGAAGGCGGGTGTCCAGCAGGTAAACAATCAGGCCCCCCGCCGGCTGGGCGCTTATCCCACCTTCGGGGGGATTTCGGCGGTCTCCACCCCCAGCCGCTCCCTCAGGAAGCGCTCCACGCGCAGCTCCACCAGCCCCGGCACTTCCAGTGGGGCGGTATGGGTGCCCTCGGAAATCATCAGGAGTTCAGAGGAGGGGATGCGCTCGGCCATCTTCCGGGACAGCCAGCCGGGGGTGAAGCGGTCCTTCTCCCCGGCGACCACCAGGGTGGGCACGTCCACGTGCTCCAGGTGGTCCTCGGCGGTGTGGTTGGCCAGCGAGTCCAGGGTGCGCACGAAGACGACGGGGTCCATCCGCGCCAGGTGGGTGAAGTACGGGGCCAGGTCGTTGCGCGCGATGAGCTCCGGGTTCATCTCCAGGCGGATGGCCAACTGCACCACCAGCTCCGTGGTGAGCGCCCCGTGCACGATGCGCGCGGCGTGCCGGGGGAAGCGCTCCACCGCGGCCCTCAGGGTGGGGAAGAGGCGCTTGAGCAGCGTGGAGTCATGGAAGGTGTCCAGCGGCATGCCGTAGCTGCCGCACACCAGCACCAGCCCCTCCACGCGCCGGGCGTAGCGGCGGTGGAACTCCAGCGCCACCTGCACGCCCATGGAGTGGCCGAAGAGGACGGCCTTGTCCATCTGGGCCGCGTCCATCACCCGCGCCAGGTCGTCGCAGGTGTACGCCATGCCGATGCGCGTGCGGTCCGTGGGGACGGTGCTCTTGCCGTGGCCCCGGTAGTGCCAGCGCAGCACGCGGTGGCGCCGGCTCAGGTAGGGCAACAGGTACTTCCACGCGAAGCCGTCACAGCCCAGGCCGTCGCACAGGACCATGCCCGGGGCGCCGTCTCCCCGCACCTGGTAGTAGAGGTCCGCGCCGTCCGGCACCCGCAGCGAGTCCTGCCGGAAGGAGACCGCCTGTCCGTGGGGGGCGCTCACGCCTCGGCCTCGTCGTTGTCCATCCCCTCGGGGATACCCTTGTCCAGCCCGTAGCGGGAGATTTTCAGGAGGAGGTTGGAGCGGCTGATGCCCAGCTCACGCGACAGCCGGCTCTTGTTGTAGCGGGTGCGCACCAGGCCCTGGTGGATCATCTCCTTCTCCAGGGACTCCACCGCCTCGTGCAGCTTCCCGTGCGCGCGCGGGGCGATGAAGGGCCCTCCGCCGGGGACGACGGCGTCGCGGATGCGGCTGGAGAGCAGCTCCGCGGGGATGGTCTCCAGCTCGCCCCCCAGCACGAGCAGCCGTTCGATTTCGTTCTCCAGCTCCCGGATGTTCCCCGGCCACGCGTACGCGCCCAGGATGCCCAGGGCCTCCGGCGCCAGGCCCCGCGCGCGCTGGCCCTCGCGGTGGTGCTTGCGCAGGAAGTGGTCGATGAGGACGGGCAGGTCGTCCTTGCGCTCGCGCAGGGGCGGCAACTGCAGGCGGATGACGTTGATGCGGTAGAAGAGGTCCTCGCGGAACTCGCCGCGCTTCACCAGCTCGCCCAGGTCCTTGTGGGTGGCGGCGATGACGCGCACGTCGACCTCGCGCGAGTGGGTGCCGCCCACGGGCAGGAAGGTGCCCTCCTGGAGCACGCGCAAGAGCTTCACCTGGAGGGCGGGGGACATGTCGCCCACCTCGTCCAGGAAGAAGGTGCCCTGGTCCGCGACCTCGAAGAGGCCCTTCTTGTCCTTGAGCGCGCCGGTGAAGGCGCCCCGGGTGTGCCCGAAGAGGGCGCTCTCCAGCAGGTTGTCGTTGAAGGCGGAGCAGTTCTGCACGACGAACGGCTTGTCCTTGCGCGGGCCGTTGTGGTGGATGGCGCGCGCCACCAGTTCCTTGCCCGTGCCGGACTCGCCGTTGATGAGGACGGTGGAGTCGGAGTGGGCCACCTTCTCCATCAGGCGGAACACCTCGTTCATGGCCCCGGAGCGGCCGATGATCTTCTCGAAGCGGTAGCGGTTGGACAGCTCGGAGGCCATGGACTGGATGGTCTCCTCCTTGCGCGTGAGCTCCACCTCCTGGTTGGCGATCTCCGTGACCGCGAACTCCAAGAGGTCCGACAGCTTGCTCAGCTCCGAGCCGTCCAGCACCGGCACGCGCTCCGCCGCGCCCTCCAGCTCCAGCGTCGCCCCGGGCGCGATGTCGCGCATCTTGCCCAGCAGCACCTGCCCGTCCCCGGCCGTGAGCGGCTGCCGGGCGAAGCCCTCCACGAAGAGGAAGCCCTCGTACTCGTTGCGGATGTAGAGCGGCGCGCCCACGATGGACAGGCGCAGGTGGCAGTCGTGGAAGAGCGAGCGGCGCAGGTTCTTGGCGGCCTTGAACTTCTCATGCAGCACCCGCACCGACTGGGCACACCGCCGCATCCCCTCCCGCGCCCCCAGGGCGTGGCGGCAGAAGTCGTTGGGCGGCGGGATGAAATCCCCGCGCTGCCAGTCGTGCACCACCCCGTTGCGATCCGCGAACGACAGCTCCACCTGCCACCACTTGCGGATGACATCCCTCAACATGACAATGGTGTGCAGATTCTGATGCTTCTCGAAGTCCATCCCCACGGTCCTCGCCCTGTTGCGGATCAGGACAACGGATCTACGGGGTTGTCCGAAATCAATCCAGCGGCACCTGTCCGAATGACAGCGCTGATCGCGTACCCTGGTTCCCTGTGAGCGCACCCCCACATACACACGGCAGGGCAGGGCACGGTCATTCGCATGACCACGACCATGACCACTCGCACCCCGGGCACTCGCACGGCCATTCGCACGGTCCGCGCAAGGGCGGGCTGGCGGAGGAGCGGCGCAAGGACCGGCGGCGGCTGCTGTTCGCGCTGGGGCTGACGGCGACCATCATGGTGGCGGAGGCCGTGGGCGGCTTCCTGACCAACTCGCTGGCGCTGCTCTCCGACGCCGGGCACATGCTGACGGACGTGTCGGCCATGATCCTGAGCCTGCTGGCGCTCTGGTTCGCGGGGCGGCCGGCGGACCTGAAGAAGACCTACGGCTACTACCGGATGGAGATCCTGAGCGCGCTGCTCAACGGGGTGCTGCTCCTGGTCATCACCATCTTCATCCTGATGGAGGCCTGGGAGCGCGTGCGCACGCCCGCGCCGGTGGAGCTGGGGCCCATGGCGCTGGTGGCGGGCATCGGCCTGGTGGCGAATCTGGCGGCGCTGGGCTTCCTGCACCAGACGCACTCCATGAACGTGCGGGGCGCGTTCCTGCACGTGCTGGGGGACACGCTGTCGTCGGTGGGCGTGCTGATTGGCGCGGGCGTGATGTGGTGGACCGGCTGGTACGTCGTGGACCCCATCATCTCCGTGATGATCTCGATGATCATCGTCGTGGGCGCGCTGCGGCTGGTGAAGGACGCGGTGGACGTGCTCCTGGAGGCGGTGCCCGCGCACGTGGACCTGGAGCAGGTGCGCTCGCTGATGGCGAAGGTGCCGGGCGTGCAGGCGGTGCACGACCTGCACGTGTGGACCATCTCCAGCGGGATGTACGCGCTGTCCGCGCACCTGGTGGTGGCGGACCCCATGGTCTGCAACAACGACGACATCCTGTCCGCGGTGAAGCACGACCTCTTCGACCGCTTCGGCATCGACCACACGACCATCCAGATCGAGAGCCAGTCGTACGCCCACCTGGGCGAGGTGCACTGACTCGCGCTTGCGAAAGGGGCGCGGGGCGGGGATTCTCGCCGGCTCCTATGAGCGTGCTGGACAAGGTGTTGTCGCTGCGGCCGGGCAACGTGGTGGCGCGGGTGGGCCCGGGCTCCCGGGTGCCCCTGTTGGATCCACGGGAGCTGCTCGGGGCGCTGGAGTCCACGCCCATGGCGCTGCCGTGCCTGCCGGTGCTGTCCAAGGGGGCGCTGCCGGGCCTCTTGGGCGCGGCCCGCGCGGAGGACTCGGTGCTGGGCCTGTGCTGCCCGCACCCCCTGGCGGACCGGGGCGCGCCGGAGCGCTTCGTGAGGGCGGTGCACGCGGCGGCGCAGGAGGCCGAGCACACCCGGCCCCTGTTCCTCCAGGCTGGCCCCCTCCGGGTCGCCTCCACGGACGCGGACGTGCTGGACGCGCTCCAGGACGGCATCTTCCGGGTGGTGGACGCGGGCTTCGCGCTGGTGTCGTTGGACCTGTCCCGCCTCACCTCCTACGAGGCCGTGGAGGCGGTGAACGCGCTGGTGGGCCCGCTCAAGGAGCGCGAGCTGTCGCTGGAGGTGTCCCCGCCCCAGGTGTCCGCGGGCGGGCTGGTGGACGCGTGCGCGACGCTGCTGGAGGGCCTGTCGCAGTGGCAGGTCCCGCTGCGCCTGCTGCGCGTGTCGGAGGCGCAGTTGGGCGAGGGCGAGGTGGACGTGGAGCTCCTGCGGCGGGTGGTGGAGACGGCCTCGGGGAAGGGCGTGGCGCTGGCGGTGGCGGATGCGTCCGCCGGTCCCGCGCGGGGGCTGTCCAGCTACGTGGCCGTGGGCGTCCGCAAGGTGGAGTGGAGGGGGCCCTTCGGTCCGCTGGCGCTGCGCGCCTGGCCTCCGGAGGTGCGCGAGCAGGTGGTGGCGCGCGCCCAGGCGGCGGGCATGCCGGCCGGGGAGCTGCTGTCCGTGCTGGAGGAGGGGCTGCCGCCGCTGACGCCCGCCGCGCGGGAGACGCTGGAGGCGCTGTCCTTCGCGGAGGCCACGGAGGCGCTGGCGGCGCTGGGGGCGCACCGATCGGCGTCGGTGGCCATGGCGTTCCTCGCGAAGCCGGGCGGGGACCTGGGGTAGAAGGGCGCGCATGCGCATCGTGGCAGGCAGCGCGAAGGGCCGGGCCCTGACGGGGCCCAAGCCGTCGTCCGGACACATCCGCCCCACGGCGGACCGGGTCCGTGAAACCATCTTCAACATGCTGGGCCAGTTCCTGGACGGCCAGGCCGTGCTGGACCTGTACGCGGGCACCGGCGCCCTGGGGCTGGAGGCACTGTCGCGGGGCGCGGGCCGGCTGGTGCTGGTGGACCAGGACCGCGAGGCCCTGGCCCTGTGCCGCAAGAACACCGACGCGCTGGGCTTCACGTCGAAGGTGTCCATCCTGGCGCAGCCCGTCGCGCGCGCGGTGGAGACGCTGGGCAAGCAGGGGGAGAAGTTCGAGCTCGTCTTCGCGGATCCGCCCTACGCGGCGCGCGTGGTGGAGACGGTGCTGGACGCGGTGGTGGCCGCGGGCCTGGTGACGCCGGGCGGCGTGGTGGTGGTGGAGCACGACAAGCGGGAGGCGGCTCCGGACGCCCACGCGGGGCTCGGCCGGGAGGACCAGCGCCGCTTCGGGGACACCCTGGTGAGCTTCTACCGGGCCCCGTGACGTGCGCTTGACCGGCCCCGTGGGCCCGCCGAGACTTCAGCGCACCCATGCCCGTCGCCATCTATCCCGGTTCGTTTGATCCGCTCACCAACGGGCACCTGAGCCTCATCCAGCGCGGCCTGAAGATGTTCGACCGGCTCATCGTCGCCATCGCGGTGAACCCGAAGAAGACGCCCCTCTTCAGCCAGGAGGAGCGCATCGAGCTCATCCGCGAGGCGGTGAACGACCCCCGCGTGGAGGTGGACGCCTTCCACGGCCTGCTGGTGGACTACGTGCACCAGCGCAACGTGAGCGTCGTCATCCGCGGGCTGCGCGCGGTGTCGGACTTCGAATACGAGTTCCAGTTGGCGAACATGAACCGCAAGCTGGCGCCGGACATCGACACCGTCTTCATGATGACGGGCGAGGCCTACTTCTACATCTCCTCGCAGTTGGTCCGGGAGGTCGCGACCTTCGGTGGGAACGTGGACGGGCTCGTGCCCCCGAACGTCAACGCGAGCCTGAAGAAGAAGTTCGGCCCGAAACCCTAGGGTCGTCCCCAAGGGGCAGTCGGCCCACGGGACGTACGAGCGGGCTTGTCCGCTTCGGGAGTTCCGCGCTAGGCAAGGCGCATGAAACTCGCCCGCCGGCTGCAAGCCATCAAGCCCTCCGCCACCCTGGCCCTCAACGCACGCGCCAAGGCGCTCGCCGCCAGCGGCAAGGACGTGGTGGTGCTCGCCGCCGGCGAGCCGGACTTCGACACGCCGGAGTTCGTGAAGCAGGCGGCCATCGAGGCGCTGCGCACGGGCTTCACCAAGTACACCGCCACCGCGGGCATGCCGGAGCTGCGCGAGGCCGTCTGCCGCAAGCTGGAGAAGGACAACGGCCTGAAGTACGCGCCGGACCAGGTGGTGGTGACGGCGGGCGGCAAGCAGTCCCTCTACAACTGCTTCCAGGCGCTGCTGGACGAAGGGGATGAGGTCATCATCTTCGCGCCGTACTGGGTGAGCTACCCGGACATGGTGCACCTGGCGGGCGGCACGCCGGTCATCGTCCCCACGCGCGAGGAGGACGGCTACGCGCCGGACCCCGAGGCCATCAAGAAGGCGCTCACCCCGCGCACGCGCGCCATCGTGCTCAACAGCCCGGCCAACCCCACGGGCGCGGTGTACTCGCGCGCCACGCTGGAGGGCATCGCCGCCGCGGTGCGCGGCCACGACTGCCTCCTCGTCACGGACGACATGTACGAGAAGCTCCTCTACACGGGGGAGCCGTTCCTCAACATCGGCAACGTGGCGCCGGACCTGGTGCCCCGGCTGCTGGTGTCCAACGGCCTGTCCAAGTCCTACGCGATGACGGGCTGGCGGCTGGGCTACGCGGCCGGGCCCAAGGCGCTCATCTCCGGCATGCAGTTGGTGCAGGACCAGTCCACCTCCAACGCCTCGTCCATCACGCAGAAGGCGGCGCTGGCGGCGCTCACCGGCCCCACGGACACCATCACCGCGATGGTGAACGAGTACCGCGAGCGCAGGGACCTGTTCGTCGCGGGGCTCAACGCCATCCCCGGCATCCGCTGCCGGCTGCCGGAGGGCGCCTTCTACGCGATGGCGGACGTGCGGGGCCTCCTGGGCAAGAGCTACCAGGGCAAGCCGCTGACGGACTCGCTCCAGCTCTCCGAGGCGCTGCTCAACGACTTCCTGGTGGCGGCGGTGCCCGGGGATCCGTTCGGCGCGCCGGGCTACATCCGCATGAGCTTCGTCACCTCGCGCGAGGTGCTCCAGAAGGGCCTGACGCGCCTGCGGGACTTCGTCGCGGCGCTGGGCTGAGGCGGGCGCCCTCAGTCCGTGTACGCGAAGGCGTGCCAGGTGAGGTCCGGGCTGCCGCGGAAGAGGAAGATGGCCGCGTGGCCCGAGAGGTTGCCCACCGCGGCCCAGGTGTCCTTGAGCGCGCGCGGATCCAGCCCCAGGCGCGCGGGCGGCTTGCCGTACTTCTTCTCCATCTCCGCGATGGGCAGCACCTCGATGTCGTAGAGGGTGACGAGGTCCGTGCGCCGCGCGCGCAACTGCTTCACCCACGCCTGCACCAGCTCGTCGGGGGTGTTGAAGCGCTTGTCCTCCAACTGGAACGGGTAGAGCAGCTCCGCGGACGCGTTGCGCACGTCCCCCGTGAGCAGGCTCTGGAAGAGGAAGCGCGCCTCGTTGTGGATGACCGAGCGGGCGATGCCCTCCGGGGACAGGTCCTCCTCGGTGGGGCGCGCGGCGTCGCGGCCCGGGGCCAGCAGCGGGACGCTGCCCACGGTGGAGGGCGTGGGCGGCGTGGGCGGACGCGCCGTGGGGGGCACGGGCGCGGCGGCCGGGGGCGTGGCGGCGGCCTGCGGAGGCTTGCGAGGGGCCGGCGTGGGCGCGGCCGGAGCCTGGGCCGCGGCGGGGGCGGGCGCCGGAGCCGGGGTGGGCTCGGCGGGGGCGGGCGCCGGCGCCGGGGCGGGCGCCCGGGGTGGCTCGGCGGTGGGCTCGGCGGCGGGCGTGGCGGGAGCGGGGTCCTGGGCGAGGGCGGGCGCGCAGAGTAGGACGAGCAGGGCCAGGGGCCAGCGACGCATGAAACCTCCGGAGGGAAGCGCGGCAGCGTAGCAGAGGACGCCGGGCCGGGGTCCCCCGAGCAAGCGGGCGTCGGACGGTCTCTTCGCATGCCACAACGCACCGCGTGCATGTGGCGGCGGACGTTGGTATGGGGGGCGCCCGATGCCCAAGCGTACCGATATCCGGAAGGTTCTCGTGATTGGCTCGGGCCCGATTGTCATCGGGCAGGCCGTCGAGTTCGACTACTCAGGCACCCAGGCGATCAAGGCGCTTCGGGACGAGGGCGTGGAGGTGGTGCTGCTCAACAGCAACCCCGCCACGGTGATGACGGACCCAGAGTTCGCGCACCGCACCTACATTGAACCCATCACCGTGGAGGCGGCGGAGAAGATCCTCGCCGCCGAGCGGCCGGACTCGCTCCTGCCCACCATGGGCGGGCAGACGGCGCTGAACCTGGCCAAGGCGCTGGCGGAGCGCGGCATCCTGGAGAAGTACGGGGTGCGGCTCATCGGCGCGTCCCTGGAGGCCATCAACAAGGCGGAGGACCGCCAGCTCTTCAAGGCGGCCATGCAGAAGATCGGCGTGGCGCTGCCCAAGAGCGGCTACGCGACGACGCTCGCGGACGCCATGGCGCTGGTGGAGGAGATCGGCTTCCCGGCCATCATCCGCCCCTCCTTCACGCTGGGCGGGACGGGCGGCGGCATCGCGTACAACCGCGAGGAGTTCGAGGCCATCTGCCGCTCGGGCCTCAAGGCGAGCCCCACCTCCACCATCCTCGTGGAGGAGAGCGTGCTCGGCTGGAAGGAGTACGAGCTGGAGGTGGTCCGCGACTCGGCGGACAACGTCATCATCATCTGCTCCATCGAGAACCTGGACCCGATGGGCGTGCACACCGGTGACTCCATCACCGTGGCGCCCGCGCAGACGCTGACGGACCGCGAGTACCAGCGCATGCGGCAGGCGTCGCTGGCCATCATCCGCGAGATTGGCGTCGACACGGGCGGCTCCAACATCCAGTTCGGCATCCACCCGCGTGACGGCCGCATGGTCGTCATCGAGATGAACCCGCGCGTGTCGCGCTCCAGCGCGCTGGCGTCCAAGGCGACGGGCTACCCCATCGCGAAGGTCGCCGCGAAGCTGGCGCTGGGCTACACGCTGGACGAATTGCGCAACGACATCACCCGCGACACGCCGGCCTCCTTCGAGCCGACGCTGGACTACGTGGTGGTGAAGGTGCCGCGCTTCAACTTCGAGAAGTTCCCCAAGGCGGACCGCACGCTGACCACGAGCATGCGCTCGGTGGGCGAGGTGATGGCCATTGGCCGCACCTTCCCCGAGGCGTACATGAAGGCGCTGCGCTCCATGGAGCTGGGGCGCGTGGGCCTGGAGTCGCCGGAGCTGCCCACGGAGAAGGAGGAGCGCGAGAAGGTCCTGCACGAGGGCCTGCGCGTGCCCCGCCCGGAGCGCCCGTGGTTCGTGGCGCAGGCCTTCCGCGAGGGCATGACGGTGGAGCAGGTGCACCAGCTCTCCGCCATCGACCCGTGGTTCCTGCGGCACATCGAGGCGCTGGTGCGCGAGGCGCAGGCGCTGGCGGACATTGGCCGCCTGGACCACCTGACGGACGACGTGCTCCGGCAGGCGAAGGCGCACGGCTTCTCCGACAAGTACCTGGGCAACCTGATGGGCTACCCGGAGGCGGAGGTGCGGGCGCACCGGCACGCGCGCGGCATCCGTCCGGTGTTCAAGCGGGTGGACACCTGCGCCGCGGAGTTCGAGGCGTACACGCCCTACCTGTACTCCACCTACGAGGAGGAGGACGAGGCGCCCCCCACGGACCGGCAGAAGGTCCTGATTCTTGGCAGCGGGCCCATCCGCATCGGGCAGGGCATCGAGTTCGACTACGCGTGCGTGCACGCGGCCTTCGCGCTGCGCGAGGCCGGGTACGAGACGGTGATGGTCAACTGCAACCCGGAGACGGTGTCCACGGACTACGACACGTCCGACCGCCTCTACTTCGAGCCGCTGACGATCGAGGACGTGCTGGAGGTGTCCCAGCGCGAGAAGCCGGTGGGCGCCATCGTGCAGTTCGGCGGGCAGACGCCGCTGCGGCTGAGCGTGCCGCTGGAGCAGGCGGGGCTGCCCATCCTGGGCACGTCGCCGGACGCCATCGACCGGGCGGAGGACCGCGAGAAGTTCGCGAAGCTGATCGAGAAGCTGGGCCTGAAGCAGCCGGAGAACGGCGTCGCGCGCAGCCACGCGGAGGCCTTCAAGGTGGCCGAGCGCATTGGCTACCCGGTGATGGTGCGTCCGTCGTACGTGCTGGGCGGGCGGGCGATGGAGACGGTCTACGACGCGGCCAGCCTGGAGCGCTACATGCGCGAGGCGGTGAGCGCGTCGCCGGAGCACCCGGTGCTGATCGATCGCTTCCTGAAGGACGCGATTGAAGTGGACCTGGACCTGGTGGCGGACCGCACGGGGCAGGTGCTGATTGGCGGCGTGCTGGAGCACATCCAGGAGGCGGGTGTGCACTCGGGTGACGCGGCGGCGACGCTGCCTCCGCACTCGCTGTCACCGGACCTGGTGGAGCGGATGAAGGACCAGGCCATCTCCATGGCGCGCGAGCTGGGCGTGGTAGGCCTGATGAACGTGCAGTTCGCCATCCAGGGGAAGAACATCTACATCCTGGAGGTGAACCCGCGCGCCAGCCGCACGGTGCCGTTCATCTCCAAGGCGACGGGCGTCCCGATGGCGAAGATCGCGGCGCTCTGCATGGTGGGCAAGACGCTGAAGGAGCTGGGCCGCACGGAGGAGCCGGAGTTCCGGCACGTGGCGGTGAAGGAGAGCGTCTTCCCGTTCGCGCGCTTCGCTGGCGTGGACGTCATCCTGGGCCCGGAGATGAAGTCCACGGGCGAGGTGATGGGCCTGGCGGAGGACTACGCGTCCGCGTTCGCGAAGAGCCAGTTGGCGGCGGGCGTGAAGCTGCCCAAGAGCGGCCGGGTGTTCATCTCCGTGAAGGACGAGGACAAGCCGGCGGTGGTGGACCTGGCGAAGCGCCTGCGGTCGATGGGCTTCAGCCTGACGGCGACGGCGGGCACGCACGACTACCTGCTGACGAAGGGCATCGAGTCGCAGCGGGTGCAGAAGGTGAAGGAGGGCCGGCCGAACATCGTCGACAAGATCGTCGACGGGGAGATCGTCCTGGTCATCAACACCACCTTCGGCAAGCAGGAGATCGCGGACAGCTTCTCCATCCGCCGTGAGGCGCTGATGCACTCGGTGCCGTACTACACGACGGTGCAGGCGGCGCGCATGGCGGTGGGCGCGCTGGAGTCGCTGAAGCGCTCGGACCTCGCGGTGAAGCCGCTGCAGGGCTACCTGTACGGCGAGAACGGCGTGCCCCCGGCGCGCCGGTAGGGACGGGCCGCGGATGGATGGACCGGGCCTCCCTGGACGACAGGGGGCCCGGCGCCTGGAGAGGAATGGCGTGAGTCGCTCCACCTCACGGTTCGTGCCCCCAGGCCTGCGTGGATCATGACAAGGACGGCCTGGGGGCCCGCGAGGACAACTGCCCGCTTGTCTTCAACCCGGACCCGCAGGACCGTGACGGGGACCACATCGGAGACGCGTGCGATCCGGACCTCGTTCATGCGGACGTGTGGCTCGTGGCGTCCCTGGCGCCGTCCCCGGTCCTTGTGAACGACGAGATCCGGCTGTCGGCGACGGTCACCAACACAGGCAACCTCGCCGCGACGGGCCTCTCCGTTCGAGTGATCCTACCCGATGCCATGACCCTGCTCCGAAGCACGGATGGAACAGGTCAGCCGTGTCAGGTCTATGGGATGCGCGTCATTTGCGCGATGCCAGCGATTGGAGGGATTGACTCCACGAGCATCGTATCGCCACTGCCGGGGCACACTCCATGAGCGGTGCGCCTGTTGAGATGATGTGAGTTGCTCGACTTGGCTGGCTTCACGGATTTGAACCCATGTCCTGTTTGGCCCGCCGGATGCGGGCGTGTGTCACGGCGTGCTATGCCCATGCGCGACGCGTGGAGTTGCTCCGCGCTGCGCTGCATGGGTGGGGGCCCCGCCCGCCGAGGTGAGGCTTCCGTCATGGTGTTCCTGCTCCCGCTTGGAGTGGATGGTGCGACGTTGGACCGTCGCCCCTGGGTCTCCGTCTCCATCGCCGCCATCTGTGCCGTGGCCTTCTTCATCACCTGGGTGGTTCCCGCGAACCCGGGCGGGGTGGGTGAGGGCGAGGTTCGCGAGCTGCTCCAGGAGACGCTCGCCCATCCCGACCTGGAGCTGCCCCCGGGCTGCACCACGCTCCTCAGTGAGCACGGCAAGGCGCTGCTGGCCCGGCTGAAGGAGGAGGCGGAGGTGCCGGCCGGTGGTGTGGACGTGAATGCGCTCCAGGCACGGCTTGACGCGCATTGTGAGAGCATCCTGGAGGCGAGGGATTCGGGCCTGTTCTACCGCCTGGGCCTCCTGCCCGCGCGGGGCCCGATCCAGTGGGGCTGGCTGACGTACATGTTCCTGCACCTCGGGTGGATGCACCTGCTGGGGAACCTGCTGTTCTTCTACGTCGTGGGGTTGCTGCTCGAGGACGCCTGGGGCCGGCCGCTGTTCGCGGCCTTCTACGGGGTGGGGGGCCTGGTGGCGGGGATCGCCCACTTCGCGCTCGATCCCCAATCCCAGACACTGATGGTCGGTGCTTCTGGCGCGGTGGCGGCGTGCATGGGCGCGTTCTGTCTGCGCTTCGCCACGCGCAAGGTCCGCGTGGGCTACCTCCTCTGGTTCCTGAAGATCTGGCGCGGAACCTTCGGTGTTCCCGGTTGGCTTTGGGCAGGGCTCTGGTTCGGCAACGAGGTGCTCGACTTCCTCCTCTGGGGCAACAACACGGGCGTCGCGGTGATGGCGCACATTGGCGGGTTTGCCTTCGGCTTTGTCGCGGCCAGCGCGCTGCGTGTGACACGCCTGGAGGAGCGCTTCGTCGCCCCCGCCATCGCCGCGCGTGAGGGCGGCTGGGTGGCGGACCCGCGCATGCTGGAGGCTCAAACGGCGCTGGACGGCGGAGACCGTGAGAAGGCACGGGCGACCTTCCAGCGCATCCTGGCGGACCATCCGGACAACACCGAGGCGCTGCTCTCCCTGGGGCGGATGGAGCTGGAGGACGGCCGGGTGCCTTCCGGCTCCGCGCGGGTGGAGAAGGCGCTGCAGCTTCTGGTCGGACGTGACGTCCCTGAGCCGCTCTGGCACGCCGTGGACCAGTTGGGAGAGCTGTTCCCCGTGGACCGGCTGCGCCCGGGTGTCGCCTGGCGCGTGGCGCAGGGCATGGACCAGGAGGGGGCGCCCTCCAACGTGATGGGGATGGCCGAGTCGCTCTATGTCGCGGCGGGCAAGGGCACCGGCGCCATGGCGGTGCGCGCCCTGATTCGCGCCGCGGAGCTGCGGCTGGCGCGCCGCGACGCGCCGGAGAAGGCGGCGGAGTACCTGGCCCGGGCGAAGCCGATGGCGACCGGCGATGCCGCCACCTTGGCGGAGCGGATTGGCCCACTGGAGCTGGAAGCGGCCCGGATGGAGGCGCGGAGGAAGGACCGGGGCATCGCCCTGGACACGGAGTCCGCCGCGCCACGGACCCGCGCCGTCGCGGCCCTGGCGCCCGCGTCGCCCGGCAGCTCCACGCTGCCCCCGCGAATCATCCCCTGTCGCATCCTGGGGCTGTCCGACAAGGCCCTGATGGTGGAGTCCCAGGGAGGACAGCGCCGGTCGCTGGCAGTCACGGAGGTCATGGCGGTGGCCGTGGGCATGCTGCCCATCGCCGGTCCCGAAGGCACGGCTCCCCGGCAGACGGTGCTCACCGACCTGGTGGTGTCATGGGGCGACCTGGAGCAGGGGCCGACCGTGCTGCGCATCCCGGCCGCCGGGCTCGGGCTGCCGGAGCGCTATCCCGGCGTCGCGCCACGCGAGGCCTACGCGCGCTTCCTGTCGGCGCTGCTGGAGCACTCCGGCGCCAATGCCCTGCCAGACGCGCCCACGCTGGCCGAGGGCCGCTATCCACGCTTCGCCACCGAGGGCGAGCTCACGGCGCACTACTACGGTCAGGTGGCCGCGGCGGCTTGATGCGGGGGGAGACCTCCGGGCCCGGTACCGGCCTTGTTCCCAGACATCGCGGCGCAGCCGCTCGTGAGCTCGGTTCGTGCCCGAGGCGAGGACCTGATTGCGGCGGAACGGGCTGTAGGTGCCTGGGGGCGCATCGCCTCCTGTTCAATCCCGCGTCCACCGTGGTATCCGCGTACGTTGCTGCCCCGCGAGGCCGGGGCCTCGTCCGCTCACGAGACGTATGAGCGCCACCGCTGGCACCAGGGGTCTCATCATGACGTCGGCTTCCCTTCCTCGCTGGCGGTCCCCCTTTGTTCGCCTCGTGATTCCCGCGACGTTGTCGTTGGGCCTGCTGACAAGCTGTGAAAGCGCCCAGGACAAGCTGCTTCGTGGGTTCATGGAAACCAAGGCGTGTAACGGCTGTCAGTTGGTCGGGGCGCGTCTGGAGGGGGCCGTGCTGCCAGGGGCGCAGCTCCGGGACGCCTCCCTGCGAGAAGCACGGCTTGCTCGGGCGAATCTGCGCGGCGCGGATCTGCGAGGGGCCTCCCTGGCCTCAAGCGATCTGAGTCACGCCGAGTTGCAAGGAGCCCGGTTCGAGGGGGCCTACCTGACGGGCACCCAACTCCAGGACGCCAACCTGGAAGGGGCGGACCTTCAGGGCGCGCGCTCCCTGGAGAGTGCGGACTTCTCGGGCGCCAATCTGCGGAATGCCCGGCTCGCTGGCAGCAGGTTCTTTGGCCCCTCAGGCCCGTATCAACGCACCGAGCGTTCTCATTTCTATTCTGTCCCAAGCGGCGGGGCGAGCCTGCCGCGGGTGGACTTGCGCTCGGCGGATCTGAAAGACGCTGTCCTGGCGTACTGCAATCTGCAAGGCGCCCAGCTTCAGGGCGCCATCTTGCGCGATGCCTCGCTGGAGGGCGCCGACCTTCGCGGCGCGAACCTCCTGGATGCGGACCTGAAAGGCGCCCAACTGGAGCAGGCTATCTGGGTGGATGGCACCCGCTGTGGGCCTGGCTCCGTGGGTCGCTGCGCCCCCGAAAAGCCCTGAAGGGACTTCTTCAGCGCTTCGTGCTGGTGAGCTGTTCCTCGAGGGTGGCGCGGACCTTGGGATACAATTCCTGCCTGCTGATGGAGTGCGAGACCCGCATGAAATAGGACAAGCCTCCATAGGATACGGGAGGCGTGAAGTCCCGCTTTGCAAGCGCCAGTGGGGCGGGTTGGGCGTTCTGATACGGGAAACGCAAGCTGGTCTGCCCTTGAATCGTCTGCAGGATGGGCGAAGACAGGGGAGTGACCTCCAGTTGCCCGACGCCTCGCTCCTTGAGGATGCCAACGTAGGTTTCGGCAACGGAGCACAATTCGGCCAGCGCGGCGACCGCTGGAATGCTGATCAGTGCACCGGCCTCGCGGAAGAGTTTGACGGGATCGGTTGGAAGCGTCAGCAGGCTCGATGGCAGGATCTTGTTTGCCTTCAGCAAGACCACGAGCGCGTCCAGGATGCGCCGGAAGGTGACGACGGTTTCTCCCCACTCGGAGATCATCCCGCTGACGGGGGTGTGGTTGGCCAGAAGGGTGAAGATGAGGTCCATCAGGTCGGTTCGACTTGAGGACCTGGCGTACCTGGCCTCGCATTTCTCCAGGCGTCCCACGAACTTGTCGTAGGCCGTGTCGAGGTGGAACTGGGCGTAGGCGTCTTCCTTGGTGACGTCGACGTCGATGATGCGGGTCGCGAAGGGCGTCTTGGCGTACTGGGCGGCCGGGGATGCGCTGGTGTTGTCGAAGCTCTGGAGCTGATTCTCGAAGGTGGCGGCGATCAGATCGCAAAGCGGGCCGCTCAGGGTCTTGGGATTGACTTGGAGGAACCGGGAGAGCGCCCTCAGGAACCTGGCGGCGTGCAGGTCGTCGAAGAATCCCATGAGCGGGTATTGCCCGCTGCTCCGGCGTGCTTCGAAGGCCTTGAGGGTCGGGTGCAGGCTTGTTTCGAGCGCTAGCAGCTCGGCCTGGAAGCGGTTGGCGAGCTCGTTGTTGATGATCTGCCGCTTCTTGATGAGCTTGCCTGCGAGTTCGGCGGGCTCATTGAAGGTGATGACGTTGTTGAGCGCGCAGACGACCTCGCGAGCCTTGGCGATGGTGCCCTGGACGTTTTTTATCGCGCTGATGCAGTTGTCGTAGAGCGCCTTCCCCTTGGTGGGGTCCATCAAGAGCTTCAGGTTGATTCCAAGGGACTTGTCTGTGTCATGGGGCCGGGTGGACTTGAAGGCGCTCTCGAGGACGCTGGTCTTGAAGGTGACTTTCGAGAGCTGCGCGGAGAAGTCGTTGAACTCCGCCCGTTGAAAGGCGTCATGAAATGGCAGGAGCGAAAAATCGGCGATGACCCGCTGTGTCAAGTCGTACTTGTTGTGGACGTTGATGATCTTGCAGTCCGGGTGAAGCGGCTGGGTGTTGACCTGGTGCTGCCTGGTGAAGAACGGCGTCGAGAGATAGGTGATGCTGCGGATCTTCCATTGGCGCGGCCACGTCTTGGCGGCTTGTTCCGTGAGCTCGTTGATGACGTTCCCGCCATGGGAGTGGCCAATGAGATGGAACGCCACTTCGCGGCCAAGGAAGCCCTTGTAGTAGGCGCTTTGTCCCCCGGAGCCACAGAGGCGGTTGGCGAGGTAGGTCCCGGCGACCTCGCGGTTGGTGGCGCCATTGTCTCCAGTCCATCCATGGGCCGTGAAGACATGGACGTTGGTGTATCGCCGGCGCAGGTCCTCGATGGTCTTGCGCAAGCCGATGTTCTCTTGCCAGTACCAATCTGGGTCGAGCATCTTCGTGCTGCGTTGATAGCTCGCGGAGCGGGCCTTCAGGTCGCTGTTGACCGGGTCCACTGTTCCGCTCACCAAGACAATGATGTTGGGGACGTCAGACATGGGTTCCCTCGCTCTCCGACTCGCTGACTCAGCCTCGTTGCTGCGTCCGCCGCGTCTGACGTGCCAGCCCCAGTCCCAGCAGGAGCAGCAGGGCCAGTGCCGCGCCTCCATCCCCGCTGGTCCCACAGGCGCAGCCGCCGCCCGTGCCTCCCAGGGTCCTGGCCTGGCCCTTCAGCGTGAGCGTGGCCTCCGCCGTCGTCTCTCCTCGCAGGCGCAGCTTCAGCGTGCCCTCCGCGGGGCCTCCCACCTGGCCCCGGAAGGTGACGCCCACCGTCGTCTGGGCTCCCGGCGCCAGCTCCGCGTCCAGCGCGCTTGCGTCGATTTCGAACGCCGGGTTGGTGTTCTCCACCACGCTCAAGCGCGCCGGTGACGCGGACTGGTTCGTGAGCGTCACCGTGCGCGGCGCGCTGGTGGCGCCAATGTCCACCCAGCCCAGGTCCAGCTCCAGCGGCTCGAGGGTCAGGAAGCTGGCCACGGAGATTCCCGACAGGGCCACCAGCGCCGCGCGCTCCTGGTCCTTCGTGCCCAGGACCAGCGTCGCCTTCGCCGCGCCAATCTGCGTCGTGTCGTACTTCAGGTCCAACGTCAGCGAGTCACCCTGCGGCAGGGCGCGGCCCTCCGCTCCCAGGACGGGAGACACCACCAGGAAGCTCGCGGCCTGCGGCCCCTCCACCTTGGGGGGCATCACCAGCAGCTCCTGCGTGCTGTCATTGGTGAGCACCACCTTCGCCGTCGCCGGCTCCGCCTGGCGCACGGTGCCGAAGTCCAGCGAACGGTTGAGCGCGCGGAACACCGTGGAGAGCCCCCGGCCCGACAACGACACCTGCGCATCCGGCGACTCGAGGTCGTCCGTCACCACCAGGAGGTTGGCCTTGGACGTGACGTCCGGGCGGGGGACGAACTTGATGAAGACGTCCTTCGAGGCCTGGGCCGCCAACGTGAAGGGCAACGTCGGCGCCGAATCCAGGCTGAAGTGCGAGGGCTCGGAGTTCTCCGCCGCGCCGATGATCTCCAGCCCCCTCACCACCAACGGCTGGAGGGATTCATTGGTGAGCCGCACGAAGCGGATCGCCGAGGCGGAGGACTCCGCCACCCGCGCGCCGAACTCCAGCGTGGGGGTGGACAGGCTGAGCTGGTTCGTCCGTCCACGGCCCGCCAGCGTCACGAGCATGGTGCTCGCCTGGCTGTCTTCGGAGTTGATGCGCAGGACCGCGTTGAAGCGCCGCTGTGCGTCCGGCCGGAACTGAACCGACACATCCAGGGTGCCACCCGCGTTCAGCGCCAGGGGCAGCGTCGGCTTCTGCAGGATGAACGCCTTCGCGTCCTCCGCGTCCAGCGAGATGTCCTTCACGATGAGCGTGCTCGCCTCCATGCCGCTCCCGGCGTCCGTGCCCGCGTCCGCGGCTCCGCCTGGAGCGACATGCGTCAGCCTCAGCCCGATGCCATCCGACGTCGTGTTCACCCGCGTCCCACCGAAGTCCAGCGAGCCGTCAAAGGCCTGGCCGTCCCGGCGTGTCACCGCGAGCTTCGCCAGCGTGGCCGTTGCCTGGAGGGTGAGCTCCAGCGGAGGCTGGGGGGACGCCTCCACCCGCACCGTGGCCTTGGCCGTGCGGAGTCCTCCCGTCGACCCCTGCGGCGTGAAACGCAGCTTCACCAGGGCGCTGCCATTCGCGGGCACCTTGGGCAGCGTCTCCTGCACGGAGAACTCCGAGCTCCCCGCCGGCAGCGTCACGGAGATGTTCGCGTCGGTGATGCCGGTGTTGGTCACCGTCACCGTCTTCTCCACGAACGAGCCGAAGTTCACCCGCCCGAAGTCGATGTTGGTGGGCGACAGGCTCACGCCGCCCACTCCTTCCACGACCACCTTCACGCTGGTGGACGACGGCTCCGCGTTGCTGGAGATGATCAGGTTGCGCTCGACGGTGAGGAGCTGGGTGGGCTTCGCCGAGACGTAGAAGGCATGCGCGCCGCCGGGCTCCACCGTGAAGGCGGGAACGACGGCGCTCAGGGTGGAGGGGCACGCCGTGGTCTTCTGCGTGTTGTCACGCAGGCAGAACTGGTCCGGGACCGACACGGAGTAGACAACCAACGGGGCCCTGCCGTCGTTCTTCACCACCAGCGGCTGCGGATCCCCTTCGACGGTGATGGCTTGAGGCGCGAACTCGGGGGCGCCACCGGGCAGCACCATCACGGGCGTGGTGCCTCGGCCCGAGACCTGGATGGTCTGGTCCGTGCTGTCGTTCGAGTTGCTCAGCACGTGCACGGTGCCCGTCACATCCTGCGCGGACTCAGGGCGGAAGATGACGTCCAGCAGCGCGACCTCGTTCCGCTCCAGGCGGACGGGGAACTGCTGGTTGTTCTGCAGCCGGGCCGTGAAGAAGCCGCTTCCTATCGCATTGTTGATGGTGAGCGGGGCGGAGCCGATGTTCGTCAGCGTGACGGTCTGCGTGCTGGACGTCAGCCGGGGGACGTCATTGAAGACCAGCAGGTTCTTGTTCATCTGCATCTGCGCGACCGCGGCGACACCGGACAGCTTGACGACCAGGCTGGCCGTGGCAGGCGCCTTCGTGGCGAGCGTGAGGTTGGCGGAGTAGTTGCCGGAGAGCTGGGGGGCGAACGTGATCTCGATCTGGCGTGAGCCGTTCACCGGGACGATGGGGTTGGGCCAGCCGAGGACGTCGATGTTGAACGTCCCGAGGTTCGCGGCCACCTCCGCCAGGTCCACATCCACATGCCCTGTGTTGAGGATGTTCAGGGGCAGCACGGCGGAGCTGCCGGGCTGCGTGGCGGCGAAGTTCACGGCATCCGTCGAGGTGATGAACCTGGCCTCCGCGCCAATGCCTCGCAGCGGGAAGTTGCGGGTCGTGACGATGTTGCTCTGGGTGCCCTGGTAGGTGATCTCCAGGCTGGCCTCGTACTGCTGGTCCTCGATGTTGGGACTGAAGGTCACCCGGAAGGGCTGGGGCCGCTTGGCACCCCGCGCGAGCTCGGGCTCGGAGGCGGTGACCGGATCCACGGCGAACGCCGTGCCGGACGGCTGGATGCGGATCTGGGTGACCTTCAGCGGCTCGGAGGCGGTGCTGCTGTTGCTCACGTTGAGGCTGAGGTTGACGTGGGTGCTCCGGTTCTGCCTGTAACCAAAGTTGATCTCGGTCCCGGTGAAGATGGCGTTGGGGCCGTTGGAGTTGCCCTTGACGATGAGCACGGGCGGGAGCTGCCGGTCATTCGTGGTGTAGAAGCGCACCCGCGTCTCCAGGTCGCCCGTGCTGGTCAGGGGACGGAAGCGCACCTTCACCTTGGTCTCCCCGCCCGGCTGCACGGTCTGGGGCAGGAAGTCGACCACCTGGAACAGGGCGTCGCTCTCCGGGATGACCTTCGACAGGAACAGGGCCTGGTTGCCGGTGTTGCGCAAGGTCGCGTCGGCCGTGGACTCGCCTCCGGGAGCGACGTTGGGCAACGGCAGGGGGTTGGTGACCAGGGTCAGCTCCGGCGCGAGCGCCCGGCCGGTGATGGTCACGGAAGGCGCGGGCTGCGAGGCATCCGTCTGGAGTTGGAGCGTCTTCGAGAACAGACCCGAGGAGGTCGCGGCGAAGGTCACCGTCACCGGGGCCGTCCCCCCGTTCTTCGGGAGCGTCAGTCCCTCCGCCGGGATGCCGGAGACCGAGAAGGGGTCCAGGAGGCCGGAGGAGACGGGGAACACCTTGATGGGCCAGTTGCTGCTGTTCGAGAGGATGACCTGCTGGGTCAGGGGCTGGTCGCCCACCGTGTAGTCAGCGAAGGTCAGCGTGGTCGCGCTGACGCCCAGCGAGGTCTTTCGCGCGGTGCCATGCAGGGGCACGGTGGAGACACAGGACGTCGTGGGCGACGTGCCGAAGGTGAGCACGCCATCCACGGCGCCGCTCTCATTGGCGCCGGGGTTGAACGTGATGAAGAGCTCACGTCCCGCCGGGCCTGGGGCCAGCGTGAACGCCGCGCTGGGGCTCACGGAGAAGGCGCTGCCGCCCGTGGTCACCGTGGGCGTCACCGTCAGCGAGACGTTCCCCGTGTTGGTCACCGTCACCTTCTGCTGCTCACTGCCCACGTCTCCTGCCTCCTGCTCGGCGAAGACGAACGAAAGCGGGGAGATGCCCAGACAGGCATTGCCGGGCGTCGTCGTGCCGGACAGGTTGAGCTCGGGCGCGGCGGTGTCGTTGCTGGTGAAGGTGAGCTTGCCGCTCGTGGCGCTCGTCGGCGTCGGGTGGAACGTCAACTGGAGGCGCTGGGTGTCTCCGGGCGCGAGGCTGAAGGGGCCCGCGGTATCCACCCGGAAGGGAGAGCCCGCGGGCAGCGTCAGGGCGGTCACCTTGAGCAGGCTGTCCCCGCCGTTCTTGACCGTGACCTCCTGGGGCGCGCTGTCGGTGTTGAACGGGGTCTCTTCGAAGGCCACGTCCGTGCGGCTCAGGACGAGCTTCGGGCTGGACGGCGTGCCGCCGGTCAGGGTGACGGCGGGCACGTCGGCGCTGTTGATGGTGAAGCTGAGGGTGTGCGTCCAGTTGCCCGTCGCCGTGGGGCGGAACGTCAGCTTCAGCCGCTGGGTGTCTCCCTTCGCCAGGCTGAAGGGGCCCGCGGTGTCCACGCGGAACGGTGAGCCGGCGGGCAGCTTCAACTGGGTCACCGTGAGCAGGGCGTCGCCGTCGTTCCGGACGGTGACCTCCTGGGTGGCGCTGTCGGTGTTCACCGGCGTCTGCTCGAAGGCCACGGAGGCGCGGCTCACATAGAGCTTCGCGGGGGACAGCCCCTCTCCGGTGAGCGCGGCGGAGGGCGGGGTGGGGCACACGACGGAGGAGCTCGTCAGGAAGAGCGAACCGGAGAGGGGGCCCAGGTCATCGACGGTCAAGGGGTTGAAGCTCACCACGAGCGTCTTCGAGCTGGCGGGCGCGAGGGTCACCGAGGCGCCGGACACGCTGAAGGGGGCCGTGGCGGAGGGCTCCATCGTGAAGTTCGTATTGCCCAGGTTCATCACCGTGATGTTGCGCGGTGTCGAAGTCCCCAGCTCACGGGCGCCAAACGCCACGGACGTCTGGCCGAGCACGATGAGCGGGCCCGAGGCCTTTCCATCCAGCGTCACGACGATGGACGGGGCGGCGGGATCATTCGTGTAGAGCGTCAGCGTGCCTTGGGCGGTCCCGGGCTGGAGCGGAGCAAAGCCGATGCGCACGGTCATCGCGTCCGTGCTGCTCACGGGCGTGATGGGCACGGAGCAGTTGGTGTCGCAGCGGTTGAGCGCCGTGTCGTAGATGCCGTTGAAGGTGAAGCCCCCGGTGGTGGTCACCCGGTGGACCGTGAGCGCCGTGCTGCCGGTGTTGAACAGCTTGATGGACTTCTGCCTCGGCGCGCACGGAGCCTGGTCGCCGAAGTCGACGGCGGTCTCCGACACGCTGAGCGAGGCCGCGGGATCCGCGGGGAGCAGTGCGGCACCTTGGTCCCGGACACGCGCATCCCTGCTGTCCGCGACAGCGGGGGGCTTCTCCGCCTCGGGACCGCAGGCGGTCAGGACGCACAGTGCAGCCGTCAGGATGAGCAGGATGCGTTGCATGAGGCGACCTCAGTTCTCGGCGTGGAGGGCCGGGGCCTTGGCGGAAGAGGAGGGTGGGGGCGTCGGCGCGGCGGGCGGCTCGGGCGGCTTCGCCGCGTCGTCGCCTTCCTTGGGCGCCGCGGGCTGCGTCCCCGTGCGGATGCGACCTTCGAGCAGCTCGATGTCCAGCGAGCCCGGCGCGGGCGTGTTCACGAACTGCTGCCAGGTGCCGTCCGGCGCGGTGAAGAGGAACGACACCGCCACCGGGGCGTTCTCCGGCAGCGGCACCTTCATGCGCTGCAGCGTCCCCGGGTAGATCAGCGCGGACAGCAGCACGTCCGCGTCCGGCTGGAAGATGCGCGCGGAGACCTCGCCGTAGGACTCCACGGCGAACTGCTTCGGGTCCACCTTGCGCACCAGCATGTACAGCGGCCGGCCCTGGTTCGTCCCCGACGGGGCCTTCACGCTCAGGTGCAGCGTGCTCGGCTGGCACGCGGCCAGGAAACACAGCGCCAGGGGGATGCAGCCTGCCCACGGTTTCATCGCGGCACCTCGCGGAACGGGATCCAGGGCTCACCCTTGAGCCCGAAGCGCAGGTCCATCACCCCGTCCGTGGACGTGGCGCCCCGCGCTCGCAACGACCAGCGGCGGTGCTGCGGGTCCTCCGTGGACTGCGAGGACTCCAGCAGCCGGAAGCAGCTCCACGCCGAACGCGACTTCTCCAGCGACGCGTACTGCACCGACTGGTCCGCGGGCGCGCGCACCTCCAGCATCAGCGACGCCGTCTGCTGGTCCCACCACGCCAGCGGGAACTCCTGCCACGACGGGCTCTGGTTGTACGCGAGGAACGTCGTCTTGCCGCACTTGAGCGAACCCAGCGTCACGAAGCTGCCCTGCGTGGGCGCCTTCGGCAGCGGCAGCGGCATCACCTGCAGGAGCAGCGGCCGGGGCCGCCCCTCCGTGTCCCACAACATGCGGGCCAGCCGCGACAGCCTGCCCAGCGTGGGCAACATCCCCTGGGGCAGCGTCATCCGCGACTGGAGCGCGCCTCGCGCCACCCACTCGGAGCCCCGCTCCTCGCACACCGGCGCCAGCACCCGCGTCACGAACTCCCAGAACGCGCCGTCCTGCTTGCGCAGCACCTCCAGGTCCCCCGGATCCACCTCCTGCGTCGCGTCCGGCGTGAACGGATAGCGGCCCAGGAGCGGGCGCAGGAACCGGCTCGAGGCGTCGTCCCACTGCCGCTCCAGCGTCCGCTCGATCTCGCGCTGCCCCAGCTCGCGCACCGCGAGGAACGGCTGACGGAAGGGCTGCCGCAGCTCTCCGATGAGCCCCTGCTGGTCCAGCCACGCGTCCACCTTGCGCAGGTAGGACGTGTCGTCCTCCAGCATCATCGCGAAGGCCAGCCGCCCCAGCGGCGTCAGCAGCTCCGGCAGCCTCGCGGCCCCGCTCGCCGGCTGCGCGCTGCCCGTGGCCAGACCTCCGTTGAGCGACGCCGTCGCCTCCGCGGGCACCACGCCCGGGCGGGGCACCGCGTTCAGCTCGTCCGACATCTGGGCCACCAGCGCGCGGTAGGGGTTGAGCGCCGTGTAGTTGCCCGTCTCGTCCGGCTTCATCACCGTGGCGATGGGCTTGAACGGCGCGACCGCGTTGCGCAGCGATTCGTAGAAGGGGCCGTCCAACGGCTCCAGCGCCACGCCCTGGGCCACGTCGCGCAGCATGTCCACCAGCTCCGAGGACGGCTGCGTGAGCCGCGACAGCTCCTCCGACAGGAGCGCGGGGATGACCGCCTGGAAGCGGTAGCCGGACACGCGCTGGAACAGCCGGTTGCGGTACTGGAACGCGAACTGGTTCACCTTGCGGCGCACGTGCTCCTGGCGCTGCGACACCTCCTCCACCGGCAGCCCCGCGCCCTTGATGCGCGTGGTGAACTCGTCCACCAGCGGGCGCAGCCGCGTGTCGAACTCCAGCCGGTCCGCCGCCAGGGTCGCGCCGCCGCGCGCCGCCACCGCGTCCTCGCCCTCCACCACGCCGAAGGGCAGGCGCCCCGTCTTCTCGTGGTAGCGCAGGAGCGCCTGGTGCAGGAGCCGCGAGCTGTCCTTGGGGCGGAACTCGAAGGTGCTCTGGAGCACCGGCACCTGGAGCACCGTGGGGCCGTTGCCCGGCAGCCACAGGCCGTCGCGCACCAGCAGCTCCGCCACGGTCATCTTCTGCACCGCCTTCACGCCCAGGTACGCCTCCTCCTCCATGCGCAGCACGTTCGTCAGCGCGTCCCGGTGGTCGTTGATCCACGCCACCGTCTTGAGCGTGGAGGGGATGCCCCGGAAGCGGCTGGTGTCCACGCGCGCCTCGGAGGCGGCCAGGAGCTCCAGCGCGCGCGGCAGGCTGCTGAAGCGCGCGCTGTCATCCAGCAGCGCCTGGAGCCGCCTGCGCTCGTCCTGCATGGACTCCAGGTCCGCGTCCAGCCGCTCCAGCTCGCGCGGCTCCACGGCCCGGTTCGCCAGCAGGTCCTGCAGCCGCCGCAGGTGCGCCTGCCACGGCATCAACTGCGCCTCCAGCGTGAGCGGCTCCGGGAAGGGCCAGCGCGCCCAACTGGCCTCGGGCGTGTCCGGCGCCGACCACGGCGGGTTGCTCATGACGACGTAGTCGGCCACCAGGGACTCGTTGAGTCCCACCGCCGTCACCCACGAGCGCCCCGCCTCCAGCGCCGCCAGGTCCCCCGCGGGCTCGGCCGGGCTCCCCTCCGACACGAAGCTCCAGT
The DNA here is from genome assembly GCF_020037015.1 of Corallococcus sp. AS-1-6. Lineage (GTDB taxonomy): Bacteria > Myxococcota > Myxococcia > Myxococcales > Myxococcaceae > Corallococcus. The sequence goes on from NZ_JAIQDE010000015.1 coordinate 160,477, forward strand.
TCGGGCGCGTCTTCAGGCTGGACAGCACCAACTGCCCCAGCGGCTCCTCGCGCGAGCCGTGCAGCGTGGCCAGCAGGTAGACGACCTGCTCCGGACGGCACGTGTCCGGCTGGCGGTGGCACTTCTCCAGCGCGGGCCGGATGTGGGCCTCGCGGATGCCGCGCGCCAGGCGCTGGCGCAGGTCCTCTCGCGCGCCGGTGAAGCTGTAGCGCAACAGCGGCCACGTGTTCATCGCCCGCCACAGCGAGTCCAGGGACTGGCCCGCCGCGAGCACCGGCTCCTGCACCGCGGCCCCGGACACCTCCTGGCCCTGGTCGCGCATGCGCTGGACCATGTCCTCGAAGCGCTGCACGCGCGTGCGCGCCTGGCCCAGCCTCCACGCGAAGTGCCCGTACGCGACCAGCAGCGGCAGCGCGAACGCCAGGCCCAGCAGCACCGCCCGGCGCAGGTGCGTGTGCAGGTAGCGGTCGTGGACCGCGCGCGCCGTGCTGGCCTCGGCGGACACCGAGAGGACGTCCGGGTCCCTCGCGTCCTTGTCCGCGGAGGACAGCGACACCGTGGCCAGGCTTGGCGCGTACGCCAGCGTCTGGCCCTCCATCAGCGCCGTCACGAAGCGCGACAGCGCCTCGAAGGGCGCGTGGCCCTCGGAATAGAAGCGCTCCAGGCGCTCGAAGGACTCCACCGGCAGCGCCGTCAGGCCCAGCGCCAGGTACTGCTCCTGCGCCTTGAGCAGCGAGCCCAGCTTGCCCTCCTGGCCGGCCGGGGGCAGGGGGAAGCGCAGCGGCACGTGGTGCGCGCGCAAGAGCTTCGCGAAGTCCGCGTACCCCTCGCGCTCATCCAGGTGGGTGAGGCACACGCGCGTCTCCAGCGCGCCGCCCCGCACCTCCGCCAGCAGGTTGAGCTTGCCGCGCAGCAACTGGGCGGCCCGGCGCACCTCGTCCGGGGGCGTGTCCTGAAGCCAGCGCGCGTCCAGCACCAGCACCGCCAGCGCCTGCTGACCGCCGCCGAAGCTGTCCTTCCACAGCCGGCGCAGCGCCTCGCGCGCCTGGGGCGATTCGTCCTCCAGGAGCTGCGGGGACACCTCCTGGGCGACGACGTCCGCGCCCAGGTACACCTGGAGCAGCGAGTCGTTGAGGAGGCTGGGCAGGAACTGCCGCGCCTGCCGCTTCCAGTCCAGGTCCAGCTCGATGAGCCGCGACTTGCCCGCGCCCGCAGGCCCCATCACCACCACACCTGGCAGGTCCCGCACCGCCACGCGGTGGCGCAGGGGCAGCCCGGCCAGGAACTTCTCGCGCACCTTGCGCAGCCGGTTCTTCGCCAGGGGCTCCGGCGCGGCGGTGCCCGAGGCCGGCGCGCTCTTGCGCTTCGCGCGCCACACGAGGAACAGCGGCACGAAGAGGGCCAGCAGCGCCAGGAGCACCAGCGCGTACGGCTTCCACTTCGGCGGGATGAACGCCGTCAGTTTCTTGAGGACATCCATGGCTCAGCGCTCCCCCCAGCCCAGGACGTTCCCGGCCCGGCCCGAGCGATGCAGGGCCTCCAGGACGTCCTCCAGCGTGTCCACCATGCCCGCGAACGACGCGCGCACCTTCTCCTGCTCCTCCGGCGACAACCGCGCGTCACCCGGCCCCGGCATCAGGAGGGCCAGCGTCCGGGCCAGCTCGTTCAGCATGGGCTCCAGGCCGTGGCGTCCGACGTCCAGGCGCGCGGCGAGGGTCCGGCGCACCTCCTGGAGCAGGGCGGGCGCCGCGTCGATGGGGGCCGCGGGCGCGGCTTGCGGCTTCACCGGGTCACCCACCAGAGCAGGCCCTGCAGCCCCAGCACGCTCGCGGCGCTGACGGCGTAGTAGCGGACGGGGAGGGCGTAGAGCAGCGGCCCCGGGGACTCGCCGGACGCGGCGGGCGCGGGCGGTGGCGGGGGCGTGACGATGCGCGCGGACAGCCGCTCCTGGTACTCGCGCAGCTTCGCGGTGTGCCCCAGGTAGCGGCCTCCGAAGCCCGCCGTGATGCAGAAGTGGAGCATCTCGAAGAGCAGCGCGGGGGAGCCCGGCTGGTCCAGGCGTTGATCCGCCAGCGTGTAGAAGGCCTCGCCGCCGCCGTCCTCGCCGAAGAGGCGGTACTGCAGCAGCGGCCACAGCGGCTGCTCCGCGTCCGCGAGCCGCAGGAGCACGCGCTCGTCCACCAGGTAGGTGAAGGGCCTGAGCGCGTCCTGCACCTCCTCGTCGCGGGCGTGGGCGCCCAGGCCCGCGCGCAGCCGCTCAATCACCTCCAGCAGCTCGTCGTGGAGCCTGCGCAGGCCCTCGCGGCCCAGGAGCCCCGCCGCCGCGGCCGAGCCGGGCGCCACCTGCGGCAGCCACCCGTCCAGCACGGACTGGGCCTGCCGGTACTGCGTGAAGACGACCTGCCAGTGCTCGAGCTTCATCGCGCCCCCCTCAACCCACGTTCACCATGCCGCCCTTGAGTTCCGCCACGGCGTCCGACTTGAGCGAGAGCTGCGTCTTCGCGCTCACCTTCACCTGTGGCCCCTCCAGGGTGACATCCGTCTGCCCCTCCGCCTTGATGGACGGGGCCTTCAGCTTCACCGCGCCGCTCTTGGCCTCCACCTGGACGTCGGCGCCCTCCACGTTGAACTTCGCCGTCGCCTTCATCGTCACGGCCTTGTCCGAGGAGAGCGTCGCGTCCTTCGCCGCCTTCTGCGTCAGCTCGTCCTTCGTGGTCACCGTGAAGGCCTTGAGGCTCTCCAGCGCGAACGTGTCCTCGCTCTTCCACGAAGACGCCTTCGAGGAGGTCACCTCGATGGTCTCCGCCTTCAGCACGAAGGACTTGCAGGTCACCGTGACGCTGTCCTGCTTCTGCACGATGGTGCTGGTGGCGCTGTCGCCCTTCACCTCCAGGGTGATGGCCTCGCCGTCCATCTTCACCGTCTGGAGGATCTTCCCGTCCTTGTCCTCCGTGGTGAGGACGATGCCCTTCTCCTTGTCCATGTCGATGATGCAGATGAGCTTGGGCATGCGCGCCGTTCCCCCCTTCGGTCCGCCGTCAGGCCCTGCGCCAGTAGAGGAGCACCTGCGCCCCTTCGAGCGCGGGCGTGGCGAAGAAGGTGAGCCCGTCCTCGCGCGTCGCGGACTGCCACTCCTCGCTCTGGGGCGTCAGTTGGTACCAGTCGATGTCCGCGTCGAAGGAGTGGGGGAACGACGGGTAGGCCACGTGCCGGTACGGCACGCCCTTCAAGGCCTGGCGCCGCACCGCCGGCAGCCGCAGGGGGCTGGCCAGCTTCACGCCCTCCATGGAGCGGGGCCGGTCGCGCTCCTGCCGGCGCACCAGCAGGTAGAAGTCATCCGGCGGCGGCGTCTCCTTGGGCAGCGGCGTCAGCTTGAAGTGGCCGTCCTGGAAGTCGAAGGCGCGGTAGGACATGGGGCTGGCCTGCGGGCGGAAGCCGCGCGTGAGCAGCTCCATCCACCGCGCGAGCCCCGGGCCCGGCGCCTCGTGCTCGTACGCGGGCAGCTCGTCGTCCGGCTCCGCCTCCAGGTAGCAGCACGTCTCGAAGTACAGCCGCCGCAGCGCCTGCACCAGCGGGTACGGCGGCGGCTGCATGCCCTGGCGCATGTCCTGGCGCAGCACCTGGAGGCTGCGCACCTCGCACAGCGCCCGCCGCGCGCTGGCCAGCCGGTCGCCCCGCACCAGGCCCTCGCGCAGCGACGTGCGCAACTGCCCCTGCGCCTGCTGGAGCAGCCCGTCCAGTTGCTCGAACAGGGGCTCCAGGAACGGGTGGGGGCCCACGCTCAAGAGCGGCGGCAGGTGCGTGGCGGACAGCCGCCAGGGCCCGTCCGCGTTCCGGGTGAAGACAGCCAACGACAGGCTGCTCACCGTGTCGTCCACCACCGGCTCCAGCGACAGGCACAGCCGCCGTCCCGCGCGCACCACGCTGGGGGTCTCGGCGCCCGCGGGCGCCACGTCCTCGCGGGGCTCCAGCACCGCCAGGAGGTGCAGATACACCGTCACCCGCGTGCGGCCCGTCTCCTCGAGTGACAGCGGCGTCACCTCCGCGTTGCCCGGCACCTCCACCAGGTGGCCGCCCGGCAGCACCGCGGTCAACTCCTCCAGCGCCACCGAGCCCTTGGCGAGCAGGACATCGTTGAAGCGCAGCGCGCTCACGCCCACCACCGGCAGCCCCGCGAACCCCGCGTAGCGCCGCGCCTCCGTGGAGAGGGATTCCTCCTGGGCCCGGAAGTGTTCAGGCAGCAGGGTCTGCCCCTCCTGCCACAGGACTCGCGCGAGTGTGTCTGGGTTCATGACCAGGGGTGGCGGGAGACGTTTTGTCACAGGGACCGCCCGGGGCAAAAGCTTGCTCGGGCTGGTGACAATGTTTAGAAAAAGCTACCGGCCTGGGGCCAGCGGCGTCAAGTGAGCCTGGACGATCCACCGTGTCTGGTTCCTTGCCCCGCAAGGCATGAAACATCATGGGTTGGGTCGTTCCTGTCTCACTGGGTGACGACGCGCCCGCTGTATCAGGTCATGTGTTGGGGGTGTATTGCTTTTGTGTATTCGTCTGGTTTATCAATTCTTTTACAAACGGCGGTTCAGTACTTGGGGGTACTCATGGCCATCACCGACGAAATTCCCAGATCACGCATCACGCTGACCTACCGCACCCAGGTGAATGGCACCCGGGCGGACAAGGCGCTTCCGTTCCGGCTGCTGGTGATGGGGGACTTCTCCAAGGGCACCTCGGTGGACCGCAAGAAGGACCTGGATCAGCGGGAGATCCGCAACCTGGACGGCAAGAACCTGAACCAGGTCATCCAGAACATGGGCATGACGCTGAACTTCAGCGTGCCCAACCGCGTGGACAAGAAGGACCCGGTGGACGGCTCGGCGCCGGCGCCGCTGCAGGTGAGCCTCAAGCTGGACTCGATGAAGTCCTTCACCCCGGCGGACGTGGCCCGGCAGGTGCCGAAGATCAACGCGCTGCTCACGCTGCGCAAGCTGCTGCTGGAGCTGCAGGGCAACCTGGACAACCGCAAGGAGTTCCGCCAGTTGGTGCGCCAGCTCGCGCAGAGCCCGGAGGCCGTCCAGAAGCTGAAGACGGAGCTGGCCGCGTTCAAGTCGATGAGCCTGCCGAAGCTGGCCGCGACGAACCCGCAGCCGCCGACGACGTGATGCCGGGCGCGAGCCCCTCCCCACGACCTTCCTGAACGAGGCCTTCTTCCATGCCCACCACTCCTGCGTCTTCCACCCCCGCGGCGACCGCCGTGGCCGACGTGCCCCTGGACCTTCCGCTCTTCCTCAACAGCGTGCGCCTGGGCTCCGTGCCCGCCGCGCGCGACGCCTCCGCCCAGACGGACCTGCTGGTCATCCCCGACGACGCCACGCCCGAGGAGCGCTTCGTCTCCAGCCTGGCGGCCATGGTCCACAACATGGACACGGACGAGGGCCGCTTCGACAAGCAGACGGTGCAGGAGCTCGTCGGCACCATCGACGCGCTGGTGTCGGACCAGCTCAACGCCGTGCTGCACGCGCCGGAGTTCCAGGAGGTGGAGGCGCAGTGGACCGCGCTCAACGACCTGGTGCGCAACACCAACTTCAAGGCCAACATCGAGCTGAGCCTGCTGGACGTCTCCAAGGAGGAGGCCTACAGCGACCTGGAGACGAACGCGGCGGACGTCGCCGGTTCGGAGTTCTTCAAGAAGCTGTACGTGGCTGAGTACGATCAGTACGGCGGCGCCCCCTACGGCGCGCTGGTGGGGCTGTTCGAGTTCGCCAACACGCCGCAGGACATGCTGTGGCTCAAGACGATGGGGAAGATCGCCGCGGCCAGCCACGCGCCGTTCGTGGCGTCCGTGTCCCCGCGCTTCTTCGGCTGCGACACCATGAAGGAGGTGGCCCAGTTGCGCGACGTGGCGAGCCTGCTGGACTCGCCCAAGTACTCCGCCTGGAACGCGCTGCGGGAGACGGACGAGGCCGCCTACGTGGGGCTCACGCTGCCGCGCTACATCGTCCGGCCGCCCTACAACCCGGAGACCTACCCGGCCCCCGGGATGAACTTCACGGAGGCGGTGAAGGGCGACAAGGAGGAGGAGTACCTCTGGGGCAACGCGGCCATGCTGTTCGCCCGCAACCTGGTGCGCTCGTTCGCGGGCTCCGGCTGGTGCCAGCACATCCGCGGCCCCAAGGGCGGCGGCCTGGTGTCCGGCCTGCCGGTGCACCTGACGCACCTGCGCGGCGAGGAGGAGATGAAGCTGCCCGTGGAGATGTCCATCCCGGACTTCCGCGAGCTGGAGCTGGCCAACGGCGGCTTCATCCCGCTCATCCACAAGAAGGGCAGCGCGGAGGCCGTCTTCTTCAGCGTCCAGTCCCTCAAGAAGGCCCAGGTGTTCGAGGACGCGAAGGACTCGGAGAACTCGCAGTTGGTGACGAACCTGGCCTACACGTACTCCATCAGCCGCATCGCGCACTACGTGAAGGCCATCATGCGCGAGAACATCGGCAGCACGGCGAACGCGGCGTACATGCAGCAGCAGTTGGACCGGTGGATCTCCCGGTACGTCACCACGCTGGTGAACCCGGATGACCTGACGCTGCGCTACTACCCCTTCAAGGCCTACAACCTCACCGTGGCGGAAGTGCCCGGCAAGGTGGGCTGGTACCACTGCAACCTCTCCGTCCTCCCGCACATCCAGTTCGAAGGCATGAACGTGGACCTGCGCGTGGATGCGCGGCTCGGCTGACAAACCCCGCAGCAAACTGGAGGACCGAACCCATGGGTGATGGACCGCTTGGCATTTCGTGTGACTGGCAGCAGACCATCCAGCAGCGCCCCCAGAAGAACATCCCGGTGGGCTACCTGCTGGACATCAAGGGGATGGGCAAGGACGACGGCGCCTTCCCCAAGAGCAGCAGCCTCTTCTACACCCCGTTCGTCGGGGACCCCGCCTACGCCGGCGTGCAGTTGGAGGACGTGGGCGCGAAGAAGGCCGTGCGCGCGGTGGGCCTCATCACGCAGCTCCAGTGGGAGGGCGGCAAGCTCGACCCCATTGACTTCACGGTGCTCATCTCGCCGGAGAACAAGGCGGACTTCACCGGCATCACCAACACGGAGATCCGCCAGCTCAAGTTCTGGATCTGCGAGTGGGACAGCGCCCAGGGCAAGTGGTTCGAGAAGTGCTATCCGCTGGGTGACGAGGCCGGCGGCCCCGCCAACGAGATGTCCGCCCGCCTGAACCAGAAGGGCAGCGAGGTGATGCTGCACGTGGGCGACCCGGAGAACGTGGGCGTCACGGACGTGAAGTTCTGCCAGATGACCTTCCAGCTCATCCCGGACAAGGCGCACCTGTGCAACATCCACTACGGCCACAACTCGAACGACAAGGACGTGTACGCCTGGGGCTACGTCGAGGGCAACAAGTCGTAGGCGATTGAAGCGCGGGCGGGGAGGGCGGATGCGCCTTCCCCGTCTGCGCTTGGGGCGCTACTTGTCCGAGCCCCACCTGGTGACGCGGCGCTCCTGGGAGTTGGTGGCGAACTCCAGGGTGGTGCTCTTCTTGGGCGCGGGCACCACCCGGAACTGGAAGCGGTGGAAGCGGATGTCCAGGTCCGCGGACAGCGTGGCGGGCTGGTTGTCCAGGAAGACCTTGGGGCGGCCCTTCTCCGTGTCCATCAGCGCCTCGGCGGAGGCGGGGCTCTTCAGCTTGGCGGCCTCGAACCAGGTGTCACCCGCTTCATCGAAGTCGATGATGGCCCACGCCAGCTTCAGGCGCAGGTTCTCCAGCGGCTTGGCGAAGTGGTTGAGCACGTTCGCGGCCGTGACGCGCCCCACGTACACGCTGAAGTCCAAGGGCCCGGAAGCGCCGTTCATGGTCAGCCGTTCAATCAGGCCAATGCATTGCGCCTTGGGACCGAAGTCACCCACGGTGGGGGAGGACAGGGTGAGGTCCTTCGCCAGGTTCAGCCCGCCGCAGCCATTCCATTCCAACAGATATCCCAGCGCGCCGCGGAAACCGGGCCGGTATTGAAACCCGGTCTGCCAGTTGCATTCGAGTTCGAGCAAGTCGGGTTTCGCGATGGCCATGGGTGTCTGTCCTTGTGAATGAAAGACATGTAACATGAAGTGGAAAGACAGACCATGAGAGACCTGAGCCTGTGCCTGCGCCCCGTGGAGGGCGGAACGCTGGAGCGCCTGGAGTCGCACGACCCGCGCTTCCTCACGGTGGCGGACCTGGTGCAGCGGGAGGCCTACGCGGAGGCCGCGGACGCCATCGAGGCCCTGGACGCGGAGGGCGTCTACGAGGTCCGCCTGTCGGCCTACTACCTCTTCACGGCGCTGCGCGAGGACGGGCTCGGGCGCCTGCCGGACGTGCTGGAGGTGCTGGTCGCGCTCGCGCGCGCGGCGGCGGAGGAGTCCGCGCGGGGAGAGGCGAAGGACAAGTCCAAGCCCGCGGTGCTGCTCAACAAGGCGCTGACGTGGCTGTTCCAGACGCTGGTGAGCGCGCTGAAGTATCACCACGGCAAGAAGGACGCCGGCTGGGAGACGTGGACGAAGGGCTTCACGGACGGCAGGCGCAAGGACGCCCTGCGCGGCATCCAGGCGCTGCAGGGCGCGCTGGAGGGCCCCGCGTTCCGCAACGGGGCCCAGGGGCTGGCGGGGCTGGGGCAGTGGTTGAAGGAGACGCAGGAGCGCGCGGCCGCCCCCGCGCCGGCCCCGGAGCCCGCGAAGCCCGCCGCTCCCGCGAAGGGCCGGGGCGCGAAGGCCGCCGCGGCGCCGCCCTCGCCGTTCCCCCGCGCGACGGGGCCGCTGCAACTGCGCGGGTCCGCGCACCTGCTGGAGCTGTGCGACAAGCTCAAGGCCTTCGAGGTGCTGGTGGAGCGCGGGGACTTCCAGAAGGCCGCGCTGGTGAGCGACGACGTGCTGCGGACGCTGGAGGACTTCGACCCCCGGCGCTACCTGCCGGAGCTGTTCTCGTCGTTCGGCGCGCTGCTCAACCGCCACGTGGGGGACATCCAGGAGCACTGGGAGCGCAAGGACTCCATGGAGTGGCGCACGCTGTCGCAGTTCTACCAGGTGGACCTGGGCGCCTTCGTGGGGCCGGGCGAGTGAGGCGGTCCCGGTCATGAACGGCGCCTCGCCGCTGCTGTCCCCGCTGGAGCGGCGCATCCGCGCCCGCGCCAGGGACTTCGACCTGGGGCCGCTCCTGCGGCTGCTGGAGACGCAGGGCTATGGCCGGGACCGGGTGCTCTTCGAGGGCAACCCGGAGCCGGTGGCGTCCACTTCGCTGGTGGAGGCGGTGGCGTTCCACGTCTCCCCGGTGCGCCGGGTGGTGGTGACGCTCAACCTGGGCCTCTTGAGCACGCCGGGCCTGTTGCCCAGCTACTTCCTCCAGGTGGCCGAGCAGCTTCCGGAGCCGGAGCCGTTCCTCGACTTCATCCGCTTCTTCGACCACCGGCTGATGCTGGCGCTGGTGGACGCGCTGCACCCCGAGCGGGACGCGAGCCTGGTGGGGGACTGGGAGCGCACGAAGTGCTTCTACCTGCGCATGGTGGGCGTGGATTCGCAGGCCACGCTCCAGTGGCTGTTCCAGCAGGTGTTCCCGGAGCTGCGCGTGACGTGCGTCCGCCGCTCCTTCCGCACGCGCTTCTCCGGCATGCGGCCCACCCACGGGCCCACGCCGCTGGATGGCACGGGCATCCTGGGCCAGACGTACGCGGCGGACATCGGGGGCTTCCAGGTGGAGGTGTTCGCGGACGAGGAGGCGGACATGCGCGGGCGGGACTGGCCCGCGCGGGTGCGCCACCGCTTCCACCGGCACATCCTGCCGCTGCTCGTCCCCGCGCGGCTGCAACTGGAGGTGGTGCTGACGGTGCTCGCGCACGGGCGGACCGTGCGCCTGGGGCCCCGGGGACAGTTGGGCTACGAGCGGCTGCCGGGCGCGGAGGGCAAGCCGCTGCGGCAGCTCATCTTCCTGGGCGACACGTCCGTGCCGGTGGCCGCGCCTCCGCGCGCCGAAGGCGACCGGCAGGGCATGACCATGGGCACGCCGAAGGCGGCCGGACGGTAGGAGGGGAGGGGACCGTGGGCTTTCTGCACCGGAAGTTCCTGGGGGTGGTGGAGACGCAGCGTGAGGCCGTGCTCCGAAACCTGGGCCACCTGCTCCAGGCGAAGCGGGGCGCGGCCTCCGTGCTGCCCGGCTTCGGGCTGACGGAGACGGGGTTCCGCTCGGACGCGGAGCGCCTTTCGGGCCTGGGCGCGGAGATCCGCGAGACGCTGTCGCGCTACGAGCCGCGCGTGGAGGTGGTGGCCATCGACGAGGTGCCCGCGGCGGCGGGCGGCGCGCCCGGCCTGGTGGTGCGCCTGCTGTTGCGTGACTCCCACGAGCCCATGGACCTGCTGCTGGACCCGGGCTCGCGCCGCCTGCGCGAACGGCCTCCGGAAGAGGCGGCCGGGGAGGACGACCCATGAGGTTCACCGAACAGTTGAAGGTGACGCTGGACCTCAAGGCCGGCGACAAGGCCTTCAAGCTGCCCGCGGGCAGCATCAAGCGCCTGTCGGTGAAGGCACACGCCTACGGCTTCGAGGCGCGAATCGAGTGGTGGGTGCTCTGCAAGGAGAGCGGGGACGAGGACACGCTCTTCACCCCCTTCACCGACACGAAGCCCCTGACGGCGACGCTGACCGTGGACCGCCGCTACGGCGCGCAGGCGGAGGGGCGCGAGGGCGCGGAGGCCCTGCCGCTGAAGCTCATCGGGCGGGTGGAGGAGCGCCACGTCCGCGAGCGCTCGCTGGCGAACGTGAAGGACGCGCCGGTGATGCAGCGGCGCTACCGCATCCGCCTGGTGGACCCCGCCGCGATGCTGTGGCGCCGCCACTTCCCCAGCGGCGTGTGGGTGGACGAGACGCTGCAGGCGGTCCTCCAGGCGAACACGCCCGGGGGGCTGGACGTGGCCTACGAGTGGGAGGCCGCGGGGACGAAGCACGGCCTGCACGCGCTGGGGCTGGGCGCGGATGACGACTCCGGCGCCAGCTTCCTGGACTTCGTGCACTGGGTGCAGGCGCGCATGCACGCGGGCATGTTCCTGGACTACGCGACGGGGAAGTACACGCTCGCGAACGCGAAGCCCGAGGGTGGCGAGGCGCTGGTGCTCACCCGCGACGAGGTGAAGCAGGTGGACCTGCGCTACCCGGAGCCGCGCCGGGACGCGCTGTCGGTGCTCAACAGCTACGTGGACGCCGGCACGAAGCGCAAGGCGGTGGAGAACGCGGACGCCATCGCGGGCGTCATCACCGAGTGCCTGGTCACCTCCACGCTGGAGGGCACGCTCACGGACCGGGTGACGCTGGAGACGAAGCGCCAGCAGTTGGAAGGCCCGGAGCTGCGGCTGGCCTTCGCGAGCTACCCCCGCGCGTCGCTGGTGCTCAACGGCCTCTACACGCTGGGGGGCTTCAGCACGCAGGCCGCGACGCACGGCAAGCAGTACCGGCTCCACACGCTGGAGCTGGACGCGCGCGCCGTGGAGCCCGACGCCGCGCACGACCCGGACAGCACCGCCAACGACTACGCGCTGTCGCTGAAGGCCACGCTGGAGGAGGCGGCGGACCCGACATTCCGGCGCCCGCGCTTCCGGCCGCCGCGCTGGCCCTTCCTCGCGGAGGGGCGGGTGGTCAGCGAGGAGGGCGCGGATCCGGAGCGCACGTATCAGATCCGCCAGGACGAGGAGACGTCGGTGGAGTCGTACCGGGTGAAGCTGCCCCTGTGGGACAAGGAGGTGCGCTGTCCCTACGAGCCGCACCAGCAGCCCGGACACTTCTACTTCCCCGCGGACAAGGGGACGCGGGTGCTGGTGTCGCTGGACTACCAGCACGCGCGCATGGACCGCTTCCTGGAGTGGCGCCCCGGCGCGCGGCTCCCCAAGGAGTCGCAGGGCAACCACCTGCTGCTGGGCAAGACGGACAAGAGCGAGACGTCCATCCAGCACCTGTACCAGGACTCGAAGCCCATGCTGCGCATCCAGCGCACCCTGGAGAAGGACACCCAGCTCATCGAGGTGGCCGAGGGCCGGATGTTCCTGCGCGTGCAGGAGGGGGAGTAGGCCATGCGGATGGATGAAGCGCTCTACGCGTCGTTCCTGGAGGAGCTCCAGGCGCTGGAGAAGTTCCGCCTGGGCTACACCGCCCTGCACCCCTCCGCGCCGCTGGATGGCGAGGACGCGGACGTGCGGCGGCTCACGGAGGCCATGGCCCTGTTCACCGCGCGCACGCGCCGGGCGGGGCAGCGCGCGTTGGAGCGCAGCACGCTGCGGCTGTTCCAGCAGCACTTCGCCTACCTGCTCAACCCCATCCCCGCCATGGCCATGTTCCGCGCGGAGCCGGACGCGCGCTTCGTGGACGCCGCGGAGCTGCCCCGGGGCACGCCCTTCCTCCTCAACCCGGGCCCGGGCGGCGGTCCCACCGGGCCGCTCTCCCTGCGCACGCTGGCCCCGGTGCGGCTGCTGCCCGTGCGGCTCACCCAGGCGCGGCTGGAGCGCCAGGGCGAGGACGGCGCGCTCCTGCGGCTCGTCTTCGAGGGCGGCTTCCCGCGCAACGACTCGCCGGGCGAGGTGCGGCTGCACGTCAACCACCTCAACGACTTCCGGGCGTCCCTGGCGGTGTTCTTCCAACTGAAGAGCGCCGTGCGCTCCGCCACCGTCAGCTTCGACGACGGGGGGATGGAGCACGAGGTGAAGCCCTTCGACGCGCACTCGGGCCCGGTGCGCTTCGGCGCGCCCCGTCCGGTGCCCGCGGAGGGCGAGTCGTCCGAACACCCGCTCCAGCGGCTGCGGCAGCTCCTGCACTTCCCGCAGCAGGAGCTTTTCCTGGAGGCCCGCATCCCGCCGGCCCCCCGCAACTGGCAGGGCTTCACGCTGACCTTGCGCATGACGGGCCGCTGGCCGTCGGAGCTGGTGGTGGGGCCGGACTCATTCGTGGCGCACGCGGTGCCGGTGGTGAACCTGCAGCGCGCCATGGCGTCGCCCGTGGAGCACGACGGCACGAAGGAGCGGCACGCGGTGCAGCACCCGGATTCGTCCATGGGCTTCCGGCTGAACTCGGCCACGGGCGTGTACCAACTGACCCCCAAGGGCATGGTGCCCCTGCGCCCGGGCGCCATCTCCGGAGGCGCGGACACGTACGAGCTGGAGCACGAGGGCCAGGGGCTTTCGCGCACGTCGTGGCTGGCGCTGGACATGCCGGACGCGTTCCTCAAGCCGGTGCGGCTGGGCGTGGACGGCCTGTGGCACCAGCCGCTGCCGCCGCGCTTCGACGCGCGGGGCTACCGGCCGGTGCTGGCGGACCGCTTCCTGGAGGGCGTGCCGTGGAGCCTGGTGGGCGCGGTGGCGCCCGGCGGGGACAACCCGGTGGAGCACGGGCAGCAGGCCCTGTTGCAGTTGCTGGCGCTGCGCACGCAGCGGTTCCTGGGGCGCGAGGACCTGCTGTTCCTCCTGGAGGTGCTGGGCGTGCGGACGCAGCGGCACTTCCGGGACCTGCTGCCGTCCCTCACGGAGGTGTCCGTGAAGTCCAAGCCCTTCGCCCGGAGCGCGGCGGGCTTCAAGTACGTGTACCAGTTGGGCTTCGGGCCCATGGACGCGTCGCTGCTGCCGCTGGTGGACCTGTTGTGCGGCCGGCTGGTGGAGCTGTTCGCGGTGTGGAGCGCGGAGGACGTGGTGGAGCTGGAGGTGCGCCTGCCCCAGCGCGAGGCGCCCCTGCGCTACGTGCCCCTGCCGTGAGTCACTTCACCTGCGCCTTCATCTGGCCGGACACGTTGATCTTCACGATGCCGCCGTAGGCGCAGTTGCACAGGGACTTGTCGGTGAGCGCCGGCTTGCCCTTGATCAGCACCGTGGGCGAGCCCGGCGCCCAGGGCGCGACGAGCACGGGCATGCACGGCATGGGGGTGAGCGCCCCCATCGCGGCGGCGGTGGCGGCGGCCACGGTGGGGTTGGCCATGGACTGGCACATGCCGAAGGGCGGCACGTTCACGCCCGGGATGTTGTCCATGATGGTGGCCGCCGGCGCGGTGGCGTTCACCTGGTTGGCGGGCGGCACCGACAGCGTCGAGGGCGCCAGGCCGAAGCTGCACTGGAGCATGGCCCCGGACACGACCTGGATTCCCATCAGCGCGACTCCACCCGGGCGCGCAGCGACGTGAGCGCCTGGAACAGGGGGTCCCCCGCCTTCAGCTTCAGGGAGCCCGTGAGGTACTGCGAACGGCACCACTCTTCATCCACCGGCCCGTCCTGCTGGCCGTCCAGCCGCCGCGCGTGGAGCGCGAAGCGCTCAATGCGGTCCGGCAGCGCGTCCGCGCCCAGGGCCTGTTCGATGCGGCGGCGCACGTCCGCGTCGCTGACCTCCACGCCCGGGGGCAGGTCGCCGGTGAAGACGAGCAGCACGCCGCGGTACGCGCCCGCCATGCCGCTCACCGGCACGGCCAGCCCCACCGCGTCCAGCCGGGGGCCGGGGGGCTCGCGCAGCGCTTCCGCGACCTCCGTGAAGAGGAACACCCGGCCCTCGCGCCGGGGCTCGCGCCCGCCGAGGTGGTGGTACTGGCCGCGCACCCGCGTCAGCACGACGTGCGCGGGCGGCCGTCCGGCGTCGGGCAGCGGGGTGAAGAGCCCCGTGTCCCCCGCGGCGTCCTGCCCGCTGTCCGTGAAGTCGCGCAGCGCCCAGGCGCGCCCGGGCGCGGGCGCGATGTCCGTGTGCACGTCCGCCGCCGCGCGCCGGTGCGAGCACAGCACCGCGCCTCCCCACGCCGGGTCCACGCACACGTTGCCGCCGGGCACGCCGGCCAGCCCGCAGGCCTTGATGGCGTCGCGCCAGGCCTGGAAGTCGAAGGGCGCCTGCGGATCCCTGAACCACAGGCCCACGCTCTTGAGCGGCAGGCGCGCGCGGGCCACCAGGTCGCGCACGGCGGGCGTGAGGCCCAGGGCGCGCACGGGGTGTTCGGTGAGCAGCGCGGGAGAGACCTCCAGGTCCGCGGGCTCCACGTGCAGGAACGTCGCGCCGCGCAGGAGCGTGGTGAAGTACAGCGCCGGCAGGTGCTGGAGCGGGTGGAAGCCCGGCGCGGCCAGGTGGTCCCCCGGGGACAGGCCGAAGGTCAGGAGCCCGTCCACCAGCGCGCTCCGCCACGCGTCCCCGGCGGTGAGCGGCACGGGCACGTCGCTGGGGTTGGCCAGCGGAGAGAAGAGCAGGCCCACCGGCTCCGAGGGCTTGTACGTGTACGACGCGAGCGCGGGCGGCACCTGCGTCTGCGGCGGCAGGAGCCGCGCGGCGTGCTTGCCCAGGAGCGGGGCCTGGTGCGGCTCCGCGGCGATGTGCTGGGGCGCGAGCGCGTCCAGCCGGCGCGCCACGAAGGCGCGGGCCCCGGGCGGCAGCAGGCTCACGCACGCGCCCAGGCCCAGCGCGGCGCACAGCGACACCATCAGCTCCGGGCCCGGCGGCAGCATCAGGCACAGCTTCGCGCCCGGCTTCACCCCCGCCCCCGCCCAGGCGGTGGCCCGCCGCGTGGCCTGCTCCTGGAGCTGGCGGTAGCTCAGCGTGCGCCAGCCCTGCGTCCGCGAGTACGCGCGCAGCGCGATGCGGTCCGTGGTGGCGTGGCGGGCCACCAGGTCGTGGAAGAAGTCGTGGTGCTGGCCGGTGCGGCTCTTGAAAGGAGTGCTCCGGCCCGCGTGGACGGGGGCCATCGCGGCGGCGAAGCCGTCCGGATCCTCCCAGCTCCGGGCGAGCCACGCGGGCACGCCGTCCGGAGGCGGCTGGGTGCCGTCGAACGCGGCGAGCACGACGCGCGGCTCGAAGGTCATGGCGAGGACCGCGGCGCGGGTTCAGGGGGGAGCAGCTCGCGGGTGGGCACCGGCTCCACGCTCGAGTCCGGGACGTACTCCGGCCGCGTCTGGAGTTCCTCCAGGCGCAGTTGGGGCACGGGCTCCGGGAGCACCTCCATCCGGGGAGGAGGCTCCTGGCGGAAGGACACGCCCAACAGCACCCGGGCGATGGGCGTGCCCGGCGTGCGTCCCAGGCCGGGCCCGGCGAGCGCGTGCAGCTCCAGGCCCTCCGACAGCGGGATGCGCCCGCCGCCGAGCACCTCCACCGCGGGCTGGGCCATGTCCGCGGCGAAGGCGGCCTTCACCGCCAGCTCTCCGCGCAGCCCCTGTCCGGCCGTCGTCACCCCGGCGCCCAGGCGGACCTCCAGCGCCTGCCCGGAGGCGCCCGTCGCGGAGAGCGGGTTGCGCGAGCGCAGGAGCACGCCGGCCTCCAGCGTGGGCTTGAGCCACGCCACCTGCGTGCCCATGGCGGCCAGGGCGCGCACGCGCAGCCCCGAGTCCCGGCCCAGCACCGCCTCGCTGCCGATGGGCAGGCCCACGCCCAGGTCCATGGAGAGGTCCACGGGGTGCTCGTCGCGGCGGTTCAGGAGCCCCAGGCGCGCTTGTATCTCCGGCGTGCCCAGGCCCTGCGAGGCCAGCGGCGTCAGGCCCAGGGGCGCCGGATCATCCCCCTGCTGCCACAACACCACCGGCACCTGCGCGCCCACCTCCAGCCACGGCAGCACCCCGTAGCTGCCCGCCAGGACGGAGGACGCGCGGTCGCGCACGGCCTCCAGGCGGCGCTCGCCGTTGAGGAGCACCAGCGGCAGCCGCTGATACTGACCCACCAGCCCCAGGCTCATGCCGCCGGGCACCAGCAGCTCGCCGTTGCGCATCACCGCGGTGCCGCGGCCGGGGTTGAACTCCAGGTGCTCCAGCTCGAAGCCGGGCAGGGCGGACTGGGCCCAGGCGGGCAGGGCGCTCAACAGGACCGCGGCGGCGGCGCCGTGCACGGACAGGACTTTGGGCATGGGCATGATGGCGCTCGGTCCCGCTTCTGGCGGGACGCGCTCCCCCGGGCGGTCATCATACCCAGACACCGGCGCGAAACATAGCCACGCCCGGAAGGGGATGAGCAGGGAATGGGGTCGGCGCCACCCTGATGCATGGGGTTGGCGACCTGCTCGGTCCTGGTGTTCCGGCTGTGTATGTTTCACCGGCGTCAGGGCGCCGGCAGCTCCACGATGAAGGTCGCGCCCTGGCCGGGCTGGCTCTCCACGCGCAGGGTGCCCTGGTGGGCTTCAACGATCTGCCGGGTGATGAAGAGGCCCAATCCCAGACCGCCGTAATGCCGTGTCGACACGGCGCGGGTGAATTTCTCGAAGATGGCCTGGACGCTCCCCGGCGGGATGCCAATGCCTTCGTCCCTCACGCTCAGCCGCGCCCGGCCGCGCACCCGCTCCACGCGAATCGTCACCGGGTGGCCCGCGCCGTACTTCAGCGCGTTGGACAGCAGGCTGCTCACCACCTGCTCCAGCCGGTGGCGGTCCCAGCGGCCCGGGACACCCGGTGTCGCGTGGACGATGAGCTCACAGCCCGCCTTCGCCGCCTGGGGCCGGAAGCGCTCCACCGCGTCGCGCACCACGTCCGTCAGGTCCACGGCCTCCAGCCGCAGCGGCGCGGAGGGGCCCGTGAGCTGTGTCACCTCCAGCAGGTCGTTGATGAGCGTGGTCATCTTCCGGATCTGCCCGGACATGGTCTCCGCCGTCTTCAATACGCGCTCCCGCAGCGACTCCAGCGTCTGCTCCGCCTGGACGTCCTTGACCAGGGATTGGAGCTTGAGCTGCAACGGCGTCAGCGGTGTCTTCAATTCATGCGACGCCACCGTCAGGAATTCGTCCCGGAGCGACACGGCGTGCTGGAGCTGGGCCTGGGTCTTCCGCAATTCAGTGACGTCCTGGAGCGCCAGGAGGACCGCCTCCGGGTGGCCGTGCTGGGCGGGCAGGGGGGCCGCCTCCACCAGCAGGGAGTAGTGCCCCGTGGGCGTGTGCCAGACGACCGGCTCCGCGTGCACGGGAGCGCCCTTCACCGCGCGGATGCCGGGGATCTCCTCCATGGGCAGCTCCCGGCCCGCCTCGTCCGTGAAGCGGTGCCCGCCGCGCCTGTAGCTCTCCTCCCGCAGGCCTCCGGGGAACTCGCCGCCCGCCATCTGCCGGGCCGCCTGGTTCGCGAAGATGATGCGGCCGGTCCGGGGCTCCACCAGGATGATGGCCACGGGCGTCCCGTCCAGCATCGCCTCCAGCCACTGCTGCTGGTTCCTCAGCGACGCGGCGGACGCCTCCAACTGCTTGCGGCCCTCCACGCGGTCCGTCACGTCGACGGCGAACGACAGCACGGAGTCCACCTGCCCGTGCACGTCGCGCAGCGGCTGGTACGCCACGTCGAACTGCCGCGTCGACAGGCTCCCGTCGCCCTGGTGGTCGGCGGTGACCGGGACCTCCTTTTCGATGAAGGACTCTCCCTGGTGATAGGCCTTCTCCAAGAGCCGCGAGTATTCACGCGCCCGCTCGCTCGCGACATCCTTGATGGAGAGGCCCAGCAGCTCCGCGCCTCTCGACAGCACCTTGTAGAGGGGGTTCACCAGCGTGAAGACCTGCCGCTCGCCGGAGAGGATGGCGATGGACGCCGGGGCGCTCGTCAGCACGGAGCGCAGCCGTGCGCGCTCGTTCTCCGCCTGGGCCTCGGCCTTCTTGCGCTCGGTGATGTCCTCCGCGGTGGACACCCACTCCCGGATGGCGCCCTTGTTCCCGAACACGGGCACCGCCCGGCCCACGACGTCCCGGTAGCCCCCGGCGTGGAAGCGCAGGCGGAACTCGCCCCGGTAGGACGTCTTCGTGCGCAGGGCGTCCACCCAGCCGCGCACCACGCGCTTGCGGTCCTCCGGGTGGATGGCGGAGAGCCAGCCCAGCCCCAGGTGCTCCGCCCGCGTCTGGCCCGTGAAGGCCATCCAGCGCGGCGCGGGCTCCACCACCTCGCCCCGGGCGTTGGTGGACCACACCGGCTGCGCCATGGCCTCCACCAGCGAGCGGTAGCGCTGCTCGCTGGCCTGGAGCGCGTCGTGGGCCCTGCGCTGTTCGGTGACCTCCGACACGATGATGCCGATGCCCAGCAGCACCCCGGCGTTGGTGCGCACCGGGTAGTAGCTGACGAGGAAGTGGCGCTCCACGCCCACCTCCTTGGAGGTGGCGCCCGCCACCTCCACCGTCTGCGCGCCCCCGCCCTCCAGGACGCGCTGATACTGGGGACGGAGGGCGGGCCACATCTCCGGGACGATGTCCTGCACCTTGCGCCCCAGGTGCGCGGCGCGCGGAATGCCATTCATGGCGGCGAGCGCGTCGTTGACCTGGACGAAGCGCTGCTCCATGTCCACCACCGCGAGCCCCACCGGCGTGCTCGCCACCAGCGTCTCGAGCAGCAGCCGGGAATGCGCGTCGGACAGGGTCTCGATGGCCTCCGGGTCGAAGCTTGCGCTGGGGCTCTCCACGCGCGCCTCCTTTGACCCCGGCCCTTCCCGGCGAGCTTGGAGGCAGGGCCCCGTGACGCCGCTTCCCACCATGGGAGTGGCCTGACCTGGAGGGTGTGCATCCCCGCCCCCCGTGGGCAGTCCATACCGGCCCGGGGAGCGGCCACTGGCTGGCTGGCATCCAATGACATCCAGCCGGAAGCACCTCAAGGGCGCGGAGGGCCGGCCCCCTCCTCGTCGCGGGGCCGGGGCTGCCAGGGCCAGCGTCCGTCCACCTCCACCTCCAGCGTGAAGCTGAGGAAGGTCCGGATGAGGACGATGAGCCCCAGGATGATCACCTGTCCCAGGGAGGGGGCCTCCGCGACCGTCCGGATGATGTCCGCCGCGACGAGCAGCTCCAGGCCCAGCAGGATGGCGCGGCCGAGGTGGTGGCGCAGTTGACGGTACGCGTCCGCCCGCCGCGAGCCCCGTGCGTCCCGGAGGACGAGCGCCACGGAGACCACCGCCCCCACCACCATCACGCCCACGCCCGAGAGCTCGAACAGCCGGGCGGCCAGCGCCACGAAATCCGCGTATCCCATCCGCCGCTCTCCCTCCTGGAGAAGGTGGCTTGCGACGCAGCGGACGGCCACCCCGTCCCACCCTCCCCGTGGGACGAACCCGCCGTCAGAATAGACACACATCGCGCGTTGAGGGCCGCGTTCGCCGCCGCCCTCAACGCGCGAAGAAAGTTCTACGCATTCGCACCTGAAAGGCTTCCTTGACGGCGTCTGTTTTTCCATCGCACAGTGGCGTCATTGCTCATACTTCCAAGTGGAGGGCACCTGTGCGCGTCTTCGAGGAGATGGGGAGGCTCATTCAGGAACGATGGGTCAAGTACAACCATGATGAGGAGGCCTTCCCCGAGCTTGCGGCGCGTGTCCTGCGGGAGCTGGCTCCCTACAAGGGCTTCGACCCCATGGAGCCCATCGAATGGTTGTTCAGCACCCGGGCCTTCCCTCGACAGTTGTCCGCACGGTCTGACTTCGGGCAGCCGCCCGTCACGGTGTTCTCCGACCACCGGTTCGTCATTGATCTCTATTACTGGCTGGATGGCACCACCGACATCCACCAGCACGGGTTCAGTGGGGCCTTCCAGGTCGTCAAGGGCGGAAGCATCCATGGGCAGTACCGCTGGAATGAGCGGCACAGGGTCAACAGCCGTATGGCCTTTGGGGAGCTCTCGCTGGAGTCCCTCAACGAGCTGAAAGAGGGGGACATCCAGCAGATCCTCCCGGGGAATCGTTACATCCATTCCCTCTTCCATCTGGAGCGTCCCTCCGTGACGTGCGTCGTGAGGACCCTGCATACCCCCAACGCGGGGGTGCAGTACTCCTACAAGAAGCCCTTTCTGGCCATCGACTCGACCTACGAGGATGTCCAGACCAACAGGATCCTTCAATCATTGACGCTCCTGCGAGACAGCCCCCATGCGGTTCGCAAGCGCCTGCTGTCGGAGCTGATCGAGCGCTCGGACATCCATACCTGCTATCTCCTCTTCAAGCGCTTGCTGGAGATCTACAAGGAGGAGACGGCGATCGAGGAGTTCTGGGAGGTCGCCATCCGCAGGCATGGCTCGCTTGCCGAGCAGCTCCTCCCGGTGTTCCAGGAGCGGATACGCCAGTCGATGCTCGTCAGCAGGCGCGCGCAGGTCAAGACGGAGGAGCACCGGTACTTCCTCGCGCTGCTGCTCAATATCGATGATGCCGGGTCGCTCCTGGGACTGGTACGCCAGCGGTACCCGCACGAAGACCCGAAAGAGATGGTGATGCGCTGGGTCGAAGAGCTGTCCAGGTCCACGGATGGGGCGGATTCGGGCGATACGCTCGGAATCCCTCTCAATGAGACGGCGCTCCTCATCTTCCAGGAGCTGCTGCACGGGCGCTCCGAGGCGGGCGTCATGGGCCGGCTGAAGGAGGTCTATGGGGCGGAGGAGACGGAGCGAGAGGCCGCCAGCATCGCCGAGATGGTGTCCGCGCTGCGCTCGTCCCCCGTGTTCCGGCCGCTGTTCGCGCGGTGAGCGGCCTGTGCCTGCCTCAGGGGAAGGACATCATCCGGATGCCATGCTCGCGCACCAGCGTGGCCCGTGCAGCCTCGGAGACAGCCGTATCGCGCAGATCGATCTCACGAAGGAGGGGAAGCCGGTAGAGCGTGGGCATGCCGGCGTCCGTGACCTTCGTGCGCAGCAGGTACAGCGTGAGCAGGGAGCGCGGGAGGTGAGCGAGCGCCTCGTCCCCGATGCGGGTGCCGGCGAGGCTCAACCAGGAGAGCTTCTCGAAGCCCTCGAGCATCCGCGCCCCGTCGTCGCTCATCCAGGTGCCTCCCAGGTCGAGCTTGACGAGGTGGGGCAGCTTCTGGAGCGGCACCAGCCCCGAGCCGCTGATGGGGGTCCCCGAGACCTGGAGTGACTCCAGCTCCCGCAGCTCGGAGAGCTGGCCAAGCCCCAGGTCCGTGAGGAGCGTGCGGATGGCGCGGAGCGACTGGAGCTGGGAGAAGGTTCGAAGGGTGGCCACCCACCCGTCGTCGAAGCCCGTCCGGCTCAGATCCAGGTGCCGCAGGGCCATGCGCGAGCCGAGCTGCTTCAATGCCTCGGGGCCGATGCGCGTGGCGCTGAGGTCGAGCCGGGAGAGCCGCCCCAGGGGCTCCAGCGAGGCGAGCGATGCGTCCTCCAGCGCGAGGCCCGAGAGCCCGAGGCTCTCGAGCGACTGGTGGCCGGCCAGCGCGGAAAGGCCGCTCCCGGTGACGGCCGTGCGCGACAGCTCCAGGTCGCGCAGTTCGTGGAGGCCCTGAAGGTGCCGCAGCGCCGCGTTCCCGATCCGGGTGTCGTCGAGATGGAGAACCTCCAGCCGTGTGAGCCCGGCGAGGTGACGAACCCCCGGGCCGCGGATGCGTGTCTTGCTGAGCACCAGCACCCGGAGCGCCGGCAAGCGCGCCATGTGGAGGAGCCCCGCATCCGTCACCCCGGTGCTTCCCAGGTGGAGCGCTTCCAGCATGCGCAGCCCTCCGAGGTGCGCCAGGCCTGCGTCGGAGACGGCTGTCCGCGCCAGGCCCAGCGAGCGCAGGGCCGGCATCCTCCTCAGGGCGTCGAGGCCTGCATTCGTGACATGGGTGCCGCTCATCACGAGCGTGTGCAAGCGGTCCCCAGGCAGGGACGCCAGGACCGTGTCATCGACCGTGGTGTCCGAGAGATCCAGCCACTCCAGCTCCGCCTGTGCCGCGAGCAAGCCGAGCCCTCTCGGACTCACCGCCGTGCCGCTGAGCGAGAGCCGGCGCAGCGTCGTCAGTGAAGCGAGGAGTGAAAGCCCCCGGTCCGACACCGCGGTGGCATCCAGCCGCAGGACGCTCAGGTGTGGCATTCCCTGGAGAGAGGCGAGCCCCGCGTCGGTGATCCGTGTGCCGTCGAGGTGCAAGGCCTGCAACCGCGCTGCGTTCTTCAAGGCGGCGAGGTGCTCATCGCCAAGCGCGGTATCGGAGAGATGCAGCGATACGACGGAGGAGCCCTCGACGAGGAGCGCGAGCAGGGCCGGGGCGGGGAGGCCCTTCTCCCCGAAGCAGAGACCGGGGACACGGTATTCGCGCAGCACGGCGGCCAGCGCCTGGGCCTGGTCCGCGGTCCTCACGGGCTCCAGCGGTTCGGCGCACCAGTCTCCGTCAGGAATCGCCTGGGGCGCGGCCTCCCCCGAAGGCAGCAGCCCCCACGGGGACGACGTCCCGTCAGGCAGGAGCCGGTACACCTGGAAGGAGGGACGTGGCGGGGCCACGACCGCGGGCGCCGGAGGCGCGGTGGGATGGGGTGGGGGGAGGGGGACGGGCGCGGAGGCGCAGCCCACCGCGAGCAGCAATCCCGCCAGTCTCAGCCAACTCCAATCGCCATCCATCATCCCAATCGCTCCTTGTCCGTCCTCGCTGCTGGCTCCAGGCGCACCCCGCGCGCCCGGAACGACGCATAGAGCCTCTCCAGGAGATCGAAGAGGACGAACTCGTGCGCGCGTGGCGCGTCCCTCAGCATCCGGTTGACGTGCAGGTGCAGGTAGCTCGCGGCCAACGCGTCGAGTCCCTGCGACAGTCCTCCGCTCCGCTCGAGTTCCCGGAGCCGCGAGACAACAGGCACCAGGCGCTCCGACCGGCGCAGCAAGGCGGCGAGACCCGAGGACACAGCGCTTCCGGCGGAGCCGTGGCCCGTCAGGAGTGCCTCCAGGATGGGGCGCCGCTCACGGGCGAGACGGCTGAGCTGCGCCTCGAGTCTCTTGCCTGCCCCGTGCTCCTGGGCGTAGGCGGTGCGCAGCCGGCTGGCGATGCGGTGCTTTGCCTCCAGGTCGAACCCGAAGTCGGAGAGCAGCAGATCCATCCCCGAGAGGGCGCACTGCCACCGCGCATCACCGTCCAGCCCCTCCAGTGCCTCCAGCGTCGCGAGGACCGCTTCGCTGTCCACGTGGAAGAACGCCTCGGCCAGGCGCACTCCCTCGCTGCCTCCGTACCGCTCCACCTCACGGACATAGGTGTCCAGTTGAAACCGCTTGAGACGGCCCTCCTGGAGGAGGGGGGCCAGGGCGTCGTGCAGGCGCGGCAGGGCCTCACGCAGCAGTGCGTCCGGTGGGCCGTGCAGCCTCAGCCGGAGGTGGTGCTCGGGGTCCGAGTAGCGCAGGAAGTGCCATTGGTCGGCGCTGCCTGACGCCATGAGCGCTCTCACGATGGGGGCGACGTCCTCGAGCAGCAGCCGATCGGTGAGGCCGGAGCCGGCGTGGAGCCGGGCATACAGCCACTCGGAGCCCGGTGGGAAGCTCCGTCTCCCAGCGGGAGGGGGCGCGGGTGGGCGAAGGGAAACGGCCTCCCGCTCGGCTTCGCGGCCCACGAAGGGGATGATCAGCTCGTGGGTGTACGCGCCTTCAGGGCCCCGGGCGCACAGCTCCCCTGGCGCCGGCCACATCTCCGTCAGGCTCACCACCCGCCGCCGCGCCGCGAGCGCCACGAAGGACTCCACGCAGAGCACATTCTCCAGGTCCACCGGCAGCTCGTTGTCGCCATCCGCGAGCAGGACGAACCTGGGCAGGCCCAACTGCTTTCGCAGCTCCATCATCCGGCGGATCTGCGCGTGCGCGGGGCCTTGCACCAGCTCCTCCAGCACCTCCGCGCGGAGCAGCCAGCGCGCCCTGGCGAGGACGATACGCCCGGCGACGACCCTCGGCAGGAAGGGCGCGCCTTCCAACGCGCCCCACCTCCAGGCCAAGCCGCCCGCGTGCCCTTCGCTCTGGAGCGCCCCGAGAAACCGGTAGATCGCCAGGTGATGGGGGTACCTGTGCGCGTGGGCCGTCGTCAGGCGGGGGATGATCTCACGGCCCAGCTTGCGGGAACGCAGGACGAGCCGCCCGTCGCGAACGGAGACCAGGAGATCTTCCAACGGAAGCTGGGCTTCAGGCGGCACCGCGGAGCGCCCGAGGTAGGGAATCTCGTAGGCCCGGAGCGCGGGACGCGTGAGGACGTTGCCCACCCGGCCCGCGGGGACGTGGACGACCTCGGCGAAGAGGGCGTCGGGCCGCAGCGCCTCCTCGAGGCGCAGGTGGCGGCGGACGGCGGAGCCGAGCGCCTCGTTCCCATGGCAGAAGCGCCCGAGCAGCCTCACTCCCGAAGGCCCGTCCACCATCCGCACCAGCAGCGAGAAGTCTC
This sequence comes from Corallococcus sp. AS-1-6, assembly GCF_020037015.1. Classification (GTDB taxonomy): domain Bacteria; phylum Myxococcota; class Myxococcia; order Myxococcales; family Myxococcaceae; genus Corallococcus. The sequence goes on from NZ_JAIQDE010000015.1 coordinate 185,524, forward strand.
CTTGCCGGAGGTCCTCCTCCGAAGCGGCCCCCAGCGTCGCCATCACGAAGAAGGCATCCGGCAGCGGCAGCCTCTCCGGGACCGAGAGCGCCTCGACGTCCTTGTCCGTCAGCTCGAGCACCCGGCCGCCGGACCGGACCACCTGCTGGACCCGGTCCAGGAGCAGATCCCCGGCGCGTGACCACTCCGGCGTGTCCCCGGGCGCGCCAGGGAAGGCCAGCCCCTTGAGCAGGGGAGAGCAACTGGCCTCCGGCCCGCCCGCGGCCTCGAAGCCAACCCCGACGTCCTCGTCGAGCGCCTCGGCCAGCGGCACCTCCTGCTGCTCGTAGCGTCGCAGGAAGTCCTCCTTGAACTTCTGGAGGGGATCTCGCCGCGGGGGGCTGATGCGATGGAGGAGCGCCACGGCCGAGCGCAGCGCGTCCATCACCTCCCGCCCGAGCGTTGCTTCGACCACGGGCTTGAAGAGGTCGACCTGGACGAGCCTGGAGAGCTCCGGCGGTGGCAGCAGCTCCTCCACGCACGAGGCAACGGCTCGGTAGCGCGCCTCCGGTTGTCCAAGCCCCGCGGCATCGAGTTCGGCAAGCAGCCCATGAACCCGCTCCAACTGCCCGGCCTGCTGGGCCGTGGACGGATTCCTCTCGAGCTGCGTGATGGCTTCCCGGAGAGGATCCGGCTGCGTCACGGCCGGGACGAGCTCCGAGACCAGCACCTGGAGCGTGAAGAGCTCGTCGAGGTACTCGCCTGCCTCCGTGACGCTGACATCCCCCTCCCGCTCTGCCAGGGCCTGGGCCAACTCCTCGCGATGGGCTCCTTCCCGGGCGCGCTCCAGGACGAACTCGAGATAGGGAGTCGCCTCCACCGACGCGAGCGCGTAGGCCCGCTCCGTGCCTTGTTGTGAGGACTCGACGTACCGGAACCGTCCCGCCGTCCGGTAGAGGCTGGAGTTGGGGAAATAGCGTGGAGGGTGCCTGACCGCGCCTTGCCGTTGCAGGGCGTTGAGGAGCGAGCCCAGGTAGTCCATGTCCAGGCGAGTCTGTCTTTGGTAGGCCTGCCGGCCCTGGAGGGCCAGCCGGGTCTTCTGGCCAGGCTGGCCGACGGAGCACCCGGCGAAGAGCCCGAAGGGGGTTGGGCGCCCCGTCATTCGCGCGAGGTAACGCACGAGGGCGCGCTCCACCTTGAGCCCGCTGGGGCCGTCCGGGGTCCGCAGCCAGGTCTCCAGGCTGGAAACGAGGTGGGACGAGGAGACGAGGATCGCCTCGTGGACCTCGGGCAGCCCGAGCAGCTCACGAAGCCGGGAGCGCAGGCTGCTCCTGGCCGCCTCGACGCGCTCCGCCCATGGCAACGCGGCGTCCAGCCGGCTCAGCTCGACACCAGACGCCCACTCAGAGAACACGTGGAGGGGCAGCAGCGGAGTCCGGAGCACGAAGAAGTCCGTGCTCGCACGACGCGGAGGCTCGCCCCCGAAGCGGGTCATCATCCGTAACGAGGCTGGCGCACGATGTGCGGTACGCTCGTCATGCGCCAGCCCCCAGTCACAGGCTTTCGCGAGGGCCTAGAGCAGACAGGTGTCCGTCGGATCGAAGCAGCAATGTCCGCTGGTCGGATTCGAGGTGTCGGTCTCCGGCGGCATCATGTTCGCCTCCGTCGACAGTTGCTTCTGCGCGAGCATGCGGATGGACTCCTTGCTCACGATCAGCTTCTTCTGGCTCGGCTGGGATCGCGACTCCATATGACAACGCTCCTGGGGGTAGGGGATGTCCTGGGTCGCTCGGCTTGTCCGCACTGACGCCAGGGACACCATGGCAGACGTCTGGACAACAGTTCTGTCCTACCAATGTCTGGAATCCATGGCAAGAACAAGTGGGAAATCAGTCATTGGATGCCAGCGGGGTCTTGCTAGTCTTCCATGCGGTGCTTCGACAAGAATGGCAGCCCATCCTGGGTGGCGCGCAGGCCGCGCGCGCGTGGCAGGTGATCGAGTTCATCGCGCGGGATCTCCGGGCGCGCTCGGACACCTATGCGAGTGATTTCTCCCTGTCCCGGGGGATGTCGGGCATCGCCGTGCTGTTTGCCTATCTCTCCCGTGCGGGAGTGGGCAGGGACGCGGGGGACTTCTCGCTTCAAAGCCTTGAGCGCGCCATGGATGGCGCGGCCAGTACGCCCATGTCCCTGGGCTTCTATTCGGGCCTCACCGGGGTGGCCTGGGCCGCGGAGCACGTGCATCGGTGCCTCTTCGGGCAGGTGCCGGAGGAACTCACGGCGCAGGTGATGGAGCTTGTGTGCGCCCAGCTCGCTGCCTCTGGGTGGGAGGGGGGCCATGATCTCGTCAGCGGGCTGGTGGGGCTGGGGGTCTACGGGCTGGAGTACCCGGAGCGCTCTGCCGCGAGAGAGTGCCTGGGGCAGATCGTGCGGCTGCTGGAACAACTGAGCGAGCGCGATGGCCTGGGCGCGCGGTGGTGGACGGTGCCCGGAAAGCAGGCTCCCCACCTGCGTACGCGCTACAACGTGCCCCACCTCAACCTGGGAATGGCTCATGGATCACCCGGGGTGATCGCCCTGCTGGCGCGGGCATGCAGCGCCTGGGAGCTGCCGCCCGCGCGGGAGCTCGTCCGGGACGCGGTCCGGGACCTGCTGCGGGAGCGGCTGCCCGAGGCAGGCGCCTCACGATTTCCCGCGTGGGTCGCCCGGAGCCTTCCCCCGAAGGAGGCACGGGCCGCATGGTGTTATGGCGATCCGGGCGTCGCCGCCGCGTTGCTGTTGGCCGCGCGCGAGCTGGGGGTGCCTGAATGGGAGCAGGAAGCCCTGCTCACGGCCCGTCTGGCCGCGCGGCGTCCAGTGGAGGAGTGCCGGGTCAGGGACGCGCTCGTGTGTCATGGCATGACGGGGCTCGGGCACGTGTTCAACCGCCTCTACCAGGCGACGGGCGAGCCGCTGCTCCTCGAGGCCGCCCGGGGCTGGTTCTCCCGCACCCTGGATGTGTTCCAGCCGGGGTGTGGAATTGGGGGCTACCAGAGCCTGGAGCTCGAAGGTGCGGCGAGCGAGGCCTGGCAGGATGCTCCGGGAGTGCTGGCGGGCAGCGCGGGGGTGGCGCTCACGCTCCTCGCGGCGACCACCCAGCTCGAGCCCCATTGGGATCGTATGCTCTTGATGGACCTGCCCCCCGGGCCTTCCGCTCTTGGAGCGCCCTCCCGCGAACCTTGAGAGAGACGCCGCATGCCCTCTTTTCCAAACGAACAACGCGGAGCAGGGGAGCGCCCACGCGGGTCCGCGCCCTGGCGGCTCATCCTGGGGGTGTGTCTGCCCTTCGCCGTCCTGTCGGTGGCCGGCTATGTCCTGACCGGCGCATCCGGCGCTTCGCGGGCAACCGAGGCCGAGCCCTCCGCGTCCACCGGGGCGGTGAACGTGGCGGCAGCCTCCCTCCCGTCGAGTGCTCGCGCGCCGCAGGCGGCTCCGCCTCCCGAGAGGCCGCCGCCCCCATCCTCCGCCCAGGAAGACAGCTCCTCCGCATCGTCCCTGGCCCCCACGATGCCCGCGGTCCGCTCCTCCCCGTCGGAGCGTGCCGGGCCTCATGAGCAGGCGCGGCCCCTTGTCCGTGCGGCGCTCCCTCCGTCATCGCCGCCGCCGCCGCCTCCCCCGGCGGAGAGCCGGCCGTCTTCGGTCCACACGGGCTCGCTGCCTCGCGAGTCCGTGAGGGATGTCATCCAGTCCCTGCGGCCTGGCGTGAAGGAGTGTTTCGAGAAAGCGGCCGCGCGCTATCCCGGGCCTCAGAAGGTGACCGTCGCCTTCACCCTCCAGGGGCAGGGGTTGTCCGGCTACATCGAGGACGAGGAGATCGTCGACTCCACCATTCCGGATCCGTGGTTCCAGGCCTGCTTCGTGGAGGTGCTGCATTCCGCCACCTTCTCGGCGCCGAAGGGGGGGACGGTCCGCATCACCTATCCCTTTGTCTATCAGCCGAACCGGGATGCGGGGACCTGAGCCAGCCTAGCGCCCACCGAGCCGACCCGAGGCATACGCCTCGCGATTGCCCGAGCGGGAGGGCTTTCCAGAGGTGGACTTGAGCAGCGAGCCCGGCTCGCAGAGCGCCACGTCCTTGAGACCGAGGCTCAGCCGAAGCGCCACTTCCTGGCGGATGCGGACCGCCAACGCTCGAGGATCCTCCAGGTCCGGTTCGGGCTCCACACAGACCACGACCTCCTCGGTGCCCATCTGCTCGGAGGGGATGCCGAAGGCGACCACGCGGCCCGCCCTGCAGCCTGGAACGGCCGCGACGACCTCCTCGATATCCTCCGGGTACAGGTTGGTTCCCCGGTGGATGATGAGGTCCTTCAGCCGCCCCGTCACGAAGAGCTCTCCCTCCGCGAGATAGCCCAGGTCGCCTGTCCGGAACCACCCGTCCTCCGTTCGCGAGGCGGCGGTGGCCTCCGGGTTGGCGAGGTACCCTTCGAAGAGGCTCGGGCTCCGGATTTCGATCTCTCCGATCCGTCGCTCTCCACGGTGGGAGATCCGCACCTCGCAGCCCCCGATGGGGATGCCACTCGAAGCGAAGACCTTGTCCTCGGCGCTCGGTGGACGGGCCCCCAGCGCAACCGCCTCTCCTCCCGTCAGGAGCGGGGCGCGCCGCACCCGGTCGAGCCGCAGGGGAAGACCCATGGGCGTCTGGGTCACGGCGAAGGTGTTCTCCGCCATCGCATAGGAGCCCTGAAGCTGCTCCCAGCGGACGCCGTGAGGCCCCATGCGCTCGACAAACCTTGCCAGCGTCGCGGGCCGCACCGGCTCACCGCAGTTGATGAAGGCGCGCACTCGCCCGAAATCCATGTCGCCCAGGTCTTCGGCGCGTGTGCGCTGGGCCAGCAGCTCGAAGGCGAAGTTCGGCATCCAGACGAGAGTCCCCGCCGAATCCGCTATCACCCGCCACAGTGACTGCGGCCGCTGCACCCAATCGAAGGGAGAGAGATGGACGGAGGGCACGCCCATGAAGCAGGGCAGGAGCAGGCAGGCCACGAGCCCCATGTCATGGTAGAGGGGCAACCAGCTCACCACCCGGTCTGTCGAGGAGAGGTGGAGGGCTTCCGCATACGCTCGGACTTGCGAGGCCAGCATGGCGTGCGTGATGGCGACGCCCTTGCGGAGTCCGGTCGTCCCTGACGAGAACTGGAGGAAGGCCACCTTGCTGTCGGAGGCGGGCAGCGGCCCGTCTCCAGCGGGCTCTTCGAGCAGTTCCCGCAGTGGGATGAGGGCCATCCCGCTGCCGGAGGCAACCCGCCACGCCTGGAAGGCCGGGGCCAGGGCATCCGAATACAGCAGGCACGCCGCGCCGCTGGCCGAGAGCAGGGGGCTGAAGCTCGCGAAGAATCGCTCCGTGGGCTGCTTGATGGAGGGATGGGAGTAGATCGACGGGATCGCCTCCGCGAAGAGGGCGCCGAGGAAGGCCAGGGCCTGTTCCCGAGGCGAGGACGACACAATGACAACGATGTCCTCCGGGGCCACCCCTCGCCGCTTCAGGCCGAGCCCGATGCCGCGGGCCCGCTCCACCAGCTCCGCCCACGTCAGCTCGAGCGCCTCGCCACCCTGCGCAGGAAACCGGAGCGCCCACTCGTGACCCTGGGAGCGGCCATGGTGCTCCAGCCGCTCCCTCAACCTCTCCGGGACCGTGGGCGTCTTCATTCGGGCGGGGTCAGGGCGACCGCGAGCTTGCGCGGGGTGTTGTGGATGAAGAGGTCCGGACAGGTGACTCCACATCGCTCCTCGATGGTGGCGATGAGGTGGGCGAACGCGAACGAGTCGAGTCCCAGCGCCAGGAAGGTCACATCCGGATCCGAGGTGCGTCCGTCGCCGAGGACCTCATTCAGGATCTGCTCCAGCACCGGCGGGCTCGTCCTGGCGGAGCGCTGCTCCCGCGGGCGAGTCCGGTGTTCGGAGCGGGTCCCTGTCTCTTCTGTCGGCGCGGCTTCCTGGGCCCGCGCTCGTGGAGGGCCGGGGGGCCAGCTCGTGAGCAACTGCGCCAGGGAGGGGATGGAGGCGAGCACGGGGGGCAGCAGCGGGGGGCGTACCCACCCCCGCTGCGACAGCATGCAGAGGGTGCCCTCCAGCTCCGCCCACTCGACGAGCTCCTCGCGCTCGAATGCGCGAGCCATGCATTCGGAGAACAAGCGCTCCATGTCGCAGGGCTGCTCCGCGAGGACCTCGACCAGGTCCTGCTCGAACGGTGATTCGGCGGAGAGGTCACCCGGCGCTCCCGTCAGCGACAGGGTGAGCGTTGGTGACGGCTTTTCATACCGTGGCATCGGATGGGCGAAACGCAGCTCGAAGGCGACCTCCGGCCCGTCTTGCTTGCGGAGCACCTGACCTGGATTGTCTGGGAACGCCTGGGCGAGGAGCGCCTCCAGGGCTCCTTGATGAAAGTCAATCAGGGTGGGGCCCGCCAGTCCGCGAAGGCTTCCATGGTGGGGATGGCGCAGCACCACCGCATCGGCGGCCTCCCAGCGGGCGGTACACGCGCCATAGACGGGGAACCGGGTCGCAGCGGCTCCCTGCTGGTAGCCTGCCTCACGTGCTTGCTCCGCGGAGAGCTCTCGAAGGTGGAGATCCACCGGCAACGCCCTGGCCGGGTTTCCCGCGACGAGGACATGCTCTCCCACGTCCGAGGACACCGCACAGTGGGCCGCCACCACCACGCCCTCTCCCAGACGGGCTCCGCCCGAGAGCGAAACGTGCTGGCCGAGCCAGCATTGGCGTTCGACCTCGACTCCGAAGCCACGCCGCTGCGACCTGGACTGCGGGTAGCGCTCGACATGGTTTCCACCCTCGAGGGCTGCGTGCGCTCCGATGGAGCTGGCGCGGACCCTGACGGTGCGCTGGATTTTGACGAAGGGCGCGACGTAGGACTGCTCAACCACGACCCGCGGACCAATCACCGCCTGGGGGTCCACCTGGGTTGCCTCGAGCAGCAGCGGCCCTGTCAGGACCGAATGCCCGCGAACCTCACTGTCAATCAATGCGACTCCAGCTCCGTCGATGATGGTGAACTCCTCCACCCTGGAGCGTGAGATCAGGACACGCCGCCCCTTTATCTGGACGGAGCTGGCGATGTGGCTTGCGCCATCCAAGAGGTAGATGGCTCCCATGGCCCAGAGCTGGCGCAACTCCTGATCCCACCGACGCACAGGCAGCGCGATGAGGGAGTCCGGCTCCTCGACCGAGCGCACGAGCTCTGCATCCAGGGAAGCGCTGGCACCCCCCAGCAGGAGCGCACGTCCACCTTGAGGCGTCCGCGCGCCGAGGACGGCATGGGCTGTCCATCTGGGTCTCCAGCCCGTCTGTTCAAGCACCTGCCCAAGGGCTGCATGGATTTGCGTCTCGATGGAACCGCGCAGGTCGCTCATGGCTCTTGCAGGGGGCGCTTCGGCGCGAGAAGCGTATCCCAAGGCATCGCCCCTGCAATCGCCCAACCCTGACTGTCAGTGATGGAGGGGGGACCCGCTCACCCCCGCCCAGGCCCACGGCCCGCTGCGCGCCGCGGACGGAGGCAGCCGCCACGGGGCGCCGGCCATGGACGGGCCCGGAGGGCAGGTGCCACTGCGTTGGCATTCCGCCAATGCATTGGAGGAAGTGCTGACCCGGTGGCGGGGCGGGTGGTAGAGACCGGCACATGACTCAGAGCGGTACTGAAGGGGTGTCGGCCCTGGACTTCCGGGAGGCGATGTCCCGGTGGGCGAGCGGGGTGGCGGTGGTCTCCGTCCGTGACGCGGACGGGATCGCGGCGACGACGGTCAGCTCCTTCAGCTCCCTCTCCCTGACGCCTCCGCTCATCGTCCTGGCGCTGCAGCAGTCCTCCCGCACCCTCAAGCGGGTGGAGGCCGCCCACCGCTTCAGTGTGAGCGTGCTGTCCACCACCCAACGCGACGTGGCGGTCCGCTGCGCGAAGGGGGAGGCCGAAGGCCGGGTGTTCGACGAAGGAGCCTTCGTCCAGGACAGCCTGGTGGGTCTGGCGTGCGCTCTGTTGGATGTGCACCGTTACGGCGATCACCTGTTGCTGGTGGGCCGTGTGGAGCGCATCCAGCGGGGAGTCGACGCAGCACCGTTGCTCTACTGGAACCGGGCGTATCGCGCGCTGACAGCGCACCCGGAGCCAGGGCCCGCCCCGAAGTAGCGAACCCGTAGCCGAACCTCACTCAACCCGGAAAGGACGCACCCCAATGCCCTTCACGCTGCCCGAGCTCCCGTACAAGAAGGACGCGCTGGCCCCGCACATGAGCCAGGAGACGCTGGAGTACCACCACGACAAGCACCACGCGACCTACGTCAACAAGCTCAACGAGCTGACCGCCGGCAAGCCCGAGGCCACCCGCTCGCTGGAGGAGGTCATCCTCGGCAGCGACGGCGCCGTGTTCAACAACGCGGCCCAGGTGTGGAACCACACCTTCTTCTGGAACTGCATGAAGCCGGCCGGCGGTGGCAAGCCGACGGGGGAGATCGCGGCCGCCATCGACCGCGACTTCGGCTCCTACGACGAGTTCAAGCGGCAGTTCTCCGACGCCGCCGCCACGCAGTTCGGCTCCGGCTGGGCCTGGCTGGTGAAGGACGGCAACAAGCTGTCCATCATGAAGACGTCCAACGCGGACCTGCCGATGAAGCACGGCAAGAAGGCCCTGCTCACCATCGACGTCTGGGAGCACGCCTATTACATCGACTACCGCAACGCGCGCCCCAAGTTCATCGAGACCTTCCTCAACAGCCTCGTGAACTGGGACTTCGTGAACGAGAACCTGAAGAACGCCTGATGTGAAGTGAAGTGACGGGAACCGCGCGGCCCGGTCCGGAGCGGCGCGGTTCCCGGATGCATTCAGCGCCCAGCGGACCGCGCCCCCGCCAATCCCTCCACCAGGAACAGCCGGGAGAGCGCCTCGTTGTAGGTGTATGCGTAGGACGTTCCGTCCTCGGAGATCGCCAGCGTCATCACGGAGATGAGGCCCGGCATGATGCCCCCCGCCGGGAGGGTCAGGTGCGGCGTGCTCGCGCCGGTCTTCACGTCGACCCGGGAGACGCGCACCGGGAGCGCGACGCTGCGCAGGTAGAGCGCCGCTCCGCTCGAGTCCCAGCCCACCACCCACTGATCCGTGAACCGCCCGGGGACCGTGCCCAGCGGCTCGCCCGTCGCGGAGAACACGCGAAGGCTCCCCGTGTCATCCACCGCCGCCAGCCGTGCTCCATCCGGGGAGATGGCCGTGGTGAAGCCCGAGCCCTCCGGGGTGATGGGCCGGGGCGCTCCGGCGCCGGGCTCGAACACCCAGAGCCGGGCCGGACGTCCCTCTTCGTGCGCGCGCAGGAGCAACCGCCTTCCATCCGGGAACCAGCGCGCGGTGAGCACCGTGGTGACGGGCGCGAGTGACAGCGGCCGGGGCTCTCCCGCGCCCGTGGGCAGCAGCAGGAACTCCATCCGCTCGCCGTAGCGCACCGTCAGCACCTGCTTGCCGTCCGGAGACAGCGCCATGGGGATGCCGTCGCCCAGACGGACCGGAGGGGCGCCATCCGAGGTGCGCAGATAGGCGCCGTAGGTGGGGCCCTCCACCTCCGAGCCCTCGGCGAAGAGGAGGGTGCGGCCATCGCGGGACATGTCCGTCATGAAAGACGAGTCCGACCACGTCAGGTCCCGCTCCGCGCCCGCGTGCCCGAAGGACAGCCCCGTGCGGATCACCGGGTGGTCCACCAGGACGGAGCCCTCCCGGGAGATGTCATGCAGCACCATCCGCCCGGCGATCCGGTCCACCGGCCGCGTCGTGCCGCGCAGGTCGACCGCGAACAACTCGGAGTCCGCGCCCGTCCGGGAGGCGGTGAACCACACCTCGCTTCCATCCGGAGCCCACGCCAGCCCCCGGATGCTCGCCCAGTCCGAGGAGAGCTCGCGCGGTGGGCCGTCCTTCTCCAGCACCCAGACGCCGCCCCGGTCGTCCTTGGGGTGCGCGTGGAACAGGAAGGCGATCCGCGCCCCGTCGGGGGACACGCGTGCGTGGCTGATCCACCCCTGGGACTCGAAGCGCACCGTGCCGGGGGGCTGCTCCAGCCGGAAGGTCTCGCCCACGCGGCGCACCACCGCGAGCGGTCCATCCGAGCGTCCCCAGTCCGCCTCCAGCGCGCCATCGAGCACGGCCCGGGGCGCGCCGCCCGCGAGCGGCATCAGCCCCAGCGTCCCGCTGCCATGGTCGGCGTCGAAGAAGCGGGGCTCGAGCAGCACCGCCAGCTCCCCCTTCGAGGACGCGGCGAGCACATCCGCGCGCTGTCCCAGCGGTTGTGACAGCGGGCGCTCCGTGCGCGCGCTGTACAGCTCCGCGGGGCCTCCCTCCCACGCCGCGCCATAGAGCAGCGTGTGCCCGTCCGCGGAGAACCGGGCGCTGAGCACGTGGCCCCGGCGGAACGTCACGGGGCGGTACGTCGGGCGTGACGCCTGCGCGGCTGGCACCACCGGAGCGACCGGCCGGCTCCCGAACGTCAGGAGGCCACCGGCGACGAGCAGCAGCAGCACGGCCGCCGCCGCCGCCAGCAGGGCAGGGCGTGGGAGCCCCCGGCGCCGCACGGCCAGGGGTGCACCGCGAGCCGCGAGGGACTCCAGGGCGAAGGCCAGGTCCTGCGCGGACTGGAACCGGTCCTCCGGGGCCTTGGCCAGACAGCGCGCAATCACCGTCCCCAGCTCCCCCGGCAGGACGGGAGGCGCGTCGCGGAGCGCGGCGCTCATCCGCTCCACCGGACTGTCACCGCCAAAGGGCGCATGGCCGCTCACGGACTCGTGGAGCACCGCGCCGAGCGAGAACACATCCGCGCGAGCATCCACGCCCTGACCGCGGATCTGCTCCGGCGCCATGTACCCGGCGGTGCCCACCACCGCGCCACTCTGGGTGAGCGAGGCGGCCTCGATGCGCTCGGTGAGCCGCGCCAGCCCGAAGTCGAGGATCCGCGCGCTGCCGTTCGAGCACAGGAAGATGTTCGCGGGCTTGAGGTCGCGGTGGATGACGCCCCGCGCGTGCGCGGCCGCGAGCCCCTGCGACAACTGGATGCCCAGCCGCAGCACCTGCTCCGGTGGCAGCGGCCCCCGCATCAGCCGCGTCCGCAGGGTGGCCCCCTCCAGCCACTCGGTGACGAGGTACGGCACGTCCTCGTGGGTCCCCACGTCGAACAGGGTGAGCAGGTGGGGATGGGACAGCGCTCCCGCCGCGCGGGCCTCCTGGCGGAAGCGGGCCAGGCGCTCCGGATCCTGCGCGAACCGCGACGGGAGCACCTTCAGCGCCACGTCCCGCCCCAGCCGTCCATCGCGAGCCCGGTACACGTCACCCATCGCGCCGCTGCCCGCGTGGTCGACGATGACGTACGGCCCCACCTGCTCCCCAGGCGCGAACGCCCGGGGAGGAGGCGCCACCTCCACGAACCGGCCCTCCGCGTGCCACGTCGCCGCGACGGCCGCGAGCAGCGACCCGCAGGCGTCGCAGCGGGACAGGTGCGCCTCGGCGAGGGCGCGCTGCCCGGACTGCAGGCGGCCCTCCACGAAGGCGAGAATCGTTTCCTCGGACGGACATCCCGACATGGTGGGACGCGACTCTACGGGCGTTCGCGCTCAGGGCAGAAGCGGGGGCACCGCCACCCGGTACGCGCGGAAGGGCAGGGCCGGGGTCCCCGGCGTGCCGAAGAAGAACCCCATCTGCGACTCCAGCACCCACGCGCCGTCCTTCGTGATCGCGGCGGCGGTCGGCTCCACGAAGCCATTGGCGAGCACCTCCTTCGCGCCAGCGCCTTCACCGAGCGTCACCAGCGAAGCCCGACCCGGCGTGTTCTCCACGACGAACAGCCGGCCCGAATCCACCCACTCGACCCCGTCCGGCGTCTCCAGGGCCGGCGTCACCGGGATGGTCACGGGCGCCGCCGCGCTCCCATCCGGCTGGATGTCGATGGAGAACAGCGCGCCCGTGTCGCTCTTCACGACGTAGAGCCGGTTCGCCCCGTCGTAGGCGATGCCGTTGAGGGTGATGAGGCCCGGCTCGGAGGGCTCGTACGCGGCATCCGCGGACCACGTGTCGAGCGCCGTCCCACCCACCGGCAGCCGGAAGACCGCGTTCCCGAACGAGTCCGTCACGTACACGTTGCCCGCGGCATCGACGGCGACGTCGTTGCAGAAGCTGACCTGGCTGGGCATGGCATGGCTGGACTTGAGGGCACCCGTGGAGAGCGCATACCCGTTCAGGTACGACGCCTGCGCGGGCAGCAGCAGGTCGTCGTAGGTGCAGGCCCAGAGCGTGTCGTGGGCCTCGTCCACCTCGAGCCCGTAGACGCCGAACGAGGCCCGGCTCGGGACGAAGACCTCGGCCCCCAGCGAGCCCGGCTTGACGCGAGCGATGGCGCCGGTGCCCAGGCTGCCCGCGTAGAGCGTGCCGTCCTTCGAGGCCGCGATGCCCTCCGGGAAGAAGGCCTCGCCGGGCCACTGGACCTCGGTGGGGATGGCGGGGGCATCGTCGGGGAACGGCTCGCAGGCGGAGACGGTGGCGGCGAGGGTGACGACGGACAGCCAGGAAGAGACGCGCATGGGGCTTTCCTCGGTGAGGCCCGGAAGGGGCCTTTCGACGCCCTGACACCGGCCGGGAAATCCCTTGCAGCGAAAGTTCAGCCCCCCGGACCGAGCAGCCGCGTCAGGCTGAGGTCCACCTGACTGACGACGAGCGCCGCGATGCTGTCCACCGAGGACGCGCCCACTCCCAGGCGCTCGCAGAGCCGCCGCGTCGTGGTCTCCGCCACCTGCTCCCGCGCGCGGCTGAGCCACCGCGACACGGTGGACATGTGGACGCGGTAGAGCGCCGCGATGGCGTCCAGGGACAGCGCCTCCACGTGGTACAGGCGCATCAGCGTGCGGTCCCGGTCGGACAGCTCGCCCAGCGCCGCGCGCACGGCCTCCGTGAAGGCCTCGCGGTAGCGCGAGCGCAGGTGTTCGAGCTCCGGCCCCAACTGTTCACCGAACGCGGACTCGACGGAGTCCTGCGCGACGGCGCCGGCCCGGGCCTCGGAGCGCTTGAGGTTGAGCGCGATGCGCATCGCCGCCACCCGCACCCAGCCGCCCAGCGCGCCGCCCCCGGTGAACTCCGCGATCTTCGGCTCACCGCCCGCGGAGGCCGTGAACAGCTTCTCCCGGAGCGCCTGCCGCACCTCCGCCACGAACGCGGGCGAGCGGTCCACGCCGGACACGAACGCGCCGACGTCGCGCAGGTAGCCGTCCTCGAAGAACTGGAGCGCGGCGCGGTCGTGTCGCAGGCACCCGAAGGCCAGGTACAGCTCCGAGAAGGCGGGCGAGGTCCCTTCGAGCGCCTCCAGGAGCGCGGCCGGAGCCGTCAGCCGTTGCGCGACGAACGCCACGAAGGCGAGCGGCTCCAGCTCCACCCCGGGCCAGCGAGACCGGGCGCGGTCAATCGAAGCGCGGAGCAGCTCCTCCAGGCGCGAGGGCTCCGGAAGCGAAGCAGGCGCGCGGCCAGGAGCCGCGAGAAAGGCGGAGGCCAAAGGAGTAGGGGACACACACGGGACGCTACCACCCCCACCGGGCGGACGAAGGCCACCGTCCGACAGAGCCCACGTTGCTGATGACCCCCGGAGCCCCACCGGCGAGAATGCCGGAGCGCTTCACTTCCCAGAGGACAAGCCATGCGCGTCATCAACTTCAATCCCGGCCCGGCCGGTCTCCCCACGGCGGCGCTGGAGCGGGCCCGGGACGAGCTGCTCGACTTCCAGGGCACGGGGATGTCGATCATCGAGCACAGCCACCGGGGCAAGGCGTTCGAAGCCGTGCACAACGAAGGCATCGCCCTGGTGAAGGAGCTGCTGTCCGTCCCGGACACGCATGAGGTCCTCTTCCTCCAGGGAGGCGCCTCGCAGCAGTTCGCGCAGGTGCCGATGAACTTCCTCCCGCAGGGGGGCTCCGCGGACTACTTGGTGACGGGAGGCTGGAGCGAGAAGGCGGTGGACGAGGCGCGCTACTACGGCACGCCGCGCATCGCCGCGAACACGGTGGACAAGGACAAGCGCTTCACGCGAGTCCCCACCCAGGCCGAGCTCCAGTTGGATCCGAAGGCCGCCTACGTCCACATGACGAGCAACAACACGCTCTTCGGGACGCAATGGCACACCTTCCCGGAAGTGGGGCAGGTGCCGCTGGTGGCGGACATGAGCTCCGACATCCTGTGGAAGCCCATCGACGTGAGCCGCTTCGCGCTCATCTACGCGGGGGCCCAGAAGAACATCGGGCCGTCAGGCATCGTCCTGGTGCTGGTGAACAAGGAGTTCATGGCGAAGGGCCGCAAGGACATCCCGAAGATCTTCCGTTACACGACCTACGCGGAGAACAACTCGCTCTACAACACGCCGCCCACCTTCTCCATCTACCTCTGCCGGAACGTGCTCGCGTGGATCAAGGGCGTGGGAGGCCTGAAGCAGATCGAGGCGTGGAACCGTGAGAAGGGAGAGCTCCTGTACGCGGCGCTCGAGCGCAACGCGGGCTTCTACCGCGCCCCGGTGGAGAAGGCGTCGCGCTCGTACATGAACGTGGTGTTCCGCCTGCCGGACGAGAAGCTGGAAGAGGCCTTCGTGGCCGAAGGCGCCAAGGCCGGCATGGTGGGAATGAAGGGCCACCGGATCACAGGCGGCATCCGCGTGTCCCTGTACAACGCGGTGACCGTGGACCACGTGAAGACGCTGGTGTCCTTCATGGACGACTTCGCCAGGCGCAATGGGTAGGCCCCCGCGGTTCGCGCACCGGCCCGGGTGCTTGCAAAGACACGCAAGCCTGGGTTGACACAGAGTGTGAGCCCGTCGACGCTTCCCGTAAAGGGAGGTTTACGTGGAAAAGACGGGACTGACGGCGGAGTTCTGGGACGGCTTCGCTCGGGACTACTGGAAGAAGCGCTCCGTGGTCTTCAAGGGCGTGGTGCCGAAGGACCTCCTGACGGGCATGGACGTCCTGGAGACCTTCGGCGGCTACGTCGCCCACAGCCTCGGACAGGGGCCCGGGGCCGCGCCGTCCAAGCAGCGCGGCGGCCACGTCCGCCTCTTCGTCGAGGGCCGGCAGATTGGCCCCACGGAGCAGCTCAAGTTCCTGCCGCGAGGCGACGGGCTGTCGGGCTACATCCAGGAACTCAACGCGACTTTCGGCGGCGCGCGCGTCGGCATCATCCTCAACGACGTGGAGCTCTACAACGCGCGGCTGGGCGTCCTGCTGCGGGAGCTGCTTTCGCCGCTCATCTCCCGCGTGGGCATTCCCGCGCGCAACGTCGAGTCCACCATCTTCGCCGGTGACTACGACGTGACGCCGTTCGGCATCCACAAGGACGACTCGGCCGACGTGCTGACCCTGGTCATCGAAGGGCGCAAGCGGATGCTGGTGTGGCCGGAGGCGTACTTCGACGAACACCCGGAACGCCTGCAGCAGCTCCAGGCCGGCAACGAGGCCATCCCCCTGTTCGAGAAGGACGCCACGGAGCTCATCGCCGAGCCCGGCGACGTCATGTACTGGCCCGGCTCCGCCTACCACGTCGCCACCGGCACGGGCGGCGTCGTCGCCACGTGCGCCATCGGCTTCTGGCACAAGGCCAACCTCTCCGAGATGATCAGCGAGCTGGTGAAGGACGTGCTCACCTCGAAGCTGGGCGGCCGCAACACCATCATCGACAACTGGCGGCCGGACGCCGTGCCCTCCGAGCTGGAGGCGTCCACCCACGCCCTGCGTGAGCTGCTGACCGGCGGTGAGTTCCAGGCCGCGCTCACCCGGGCCTGGACCGAGCGCGTGGACCGGCTCGGGTTCATGGCCTACCGGGAGTAGCCCCGGGCGGGCCCCGGCTCGTGGCGGACCGCCCGTCCCGTCACGAGCCGTGCGGGCGCAGGGCCTGCGTCTCTTCCGGCAGCAACTGGCCGTACTCCAGCCGCAGCAGCCGGTCCGCGAGGTGGAAGTATCGGTCGTCGTGCGTGATGACGAGCACGGCCTTCCCCCGGCGCTTCAGGTCCGGAAGCAGTTGCTCGTAGAAGAGCGCCTTGAAGACGGGGTCCTGGTCCGCGGCCCACTCGTCGAAGAGGTAGATGGGCCGGTCCTCCAGATAGGCGGTCAGCAACGCCAACCGCTTGCGCTGTCCCTGCGACAGGCTGGTGGTGGACAGCGCGCCCCCTTCGATGCGGACCTTGTGGGTCAACTGCAGACGTTCCAGGTAGTGCCGGGCGGCTTCCGTCAAATCCTCGCGCTCCAGGCCGAGCATCCGGTCGAAGAGGCAGAAGTCCACGAAGACGCTGGAGAAGAGCTGCCGGTAGCGTTCCCAGTCCTGCTCGCCGGTGAGGGGCCTGCCGTCCAGGACGACGGCTCCGGATTCGGGCGTGTAGAGGCCGATGAGCAGCTTGGCCAGCGTCGTCTTCCCGCTGCCGTTGCCGCCCACCAGGAACACCAGCTCCCCCGGACGCAGGGTCAGGTCGATGGGGCCCAGCAGGAAGCGGCCGTCCTCGTGGTCCCGGCGGTAGGCGTGGGTGATGGCGCGCAGCTCCAGTTGCTCGAAGGCGCGGGGGGCCTCCAGGGGGCCCTGGAGCTCCGGCGGCTCCTGGCCCAGCCCCAGCGCCTCCAGCTTCCCCAGCGCGACGGTGGCCTGGCCCACGCCGTGGAAGCTGTTGAGCACCGAGTCCAGCGGCTGCTGCATGTAGAGGATGGTGAGGCTGAAGCCCGTCAGTGTCGCGGAGTCGATGCCTCCGAACGTGGGCATCACGAACAACAGCAACCCGATGATGGCGAAGAACAGCAGCATGCCCCAGCTTGAGTTGGCCGCGTCGATGGCGCCGCTCAGCGCGTCCACCCGGCGCAGCGAGGCGGACGTGCCCACCAGGTCCTCGCGCAGGAAGGCCTGGCGGCGCTCGCGGTGCATCTTCAGTTCCTTGGTGCCCTCCGACAGCGTGTCGAAGTGCTTCAGCAGGCGGTCGTACAGCTCGCGCGCCGTCCGCATCAGCCCCAGGGAACGCCGCGCGGGCAGCATGTACGTGGCGATGCCCACCGCCATGAAGCCCAGGGTGGTGAGCAGCAGGGGCCGGGACAACCAGGCCATGTAGCCCAGGCACCCGAGCAGGATGGCCAGGTGGATGAGGAGCTGGGGCAGCAGCATCAGCCCGGCGCCCACGAAGGAGATGTCGCCGGTGAGCGCCGCCAGCAGCCGGTGGCTGCCCAGCTCCTCCAGCCGCCGCAGGGGCGTGGCGAGCATCCGCGTTCCCAGCTCCGTGCGCATCTGGAAGACGAGCCCGTGGTGCATCCAGTTGAGCACCGCGTGCGAGGCGAACCGCGACAGCAGCGCCGCCGCGCACAGGGCGGCGAAGTAGCCCCCCATGCCCTGGGCCTTGCCCACCAGCGCGGCGCCCGTCATGGCGAGC
This sequence comes from Corallococcus sp. AS-1-6, assembly GCF_020037015.1. Taxonomy (GTDB): domain Bacteria; phylum Myxococcota; class Myxococcia; order Myxococcales; family Myxococcaceae; genus Corallococcus. The sequence goes on from NZ_JAIQDE010000015.1 coordinate 202,939, forward strand.
AGGCCCGCGCTGCTCGCGCCCGAGGCCAGCCCCGTCACCACGGCCAGCACCAGCGCCAGCCTCGAACTCCTCAGCAGCATCCGCAGCAGGTTCAAGCGACACCCCAGCCCGTCAACGTTCCCGCGAGCGCGCCGGAGGACCCCACCAGCGAGTCCACCCGCGCCTCCGGCTCCGCCACCACCCGCTCCAGGAGCCCCACGAAGGCCTGCCCCAGCGCCTCCACCGTCTCGCGGCGGAACAGCCCGGCACGATATTCGAAACTTCCACTGAACCCTTCCGGGCCCTGGAGCACGGCCAGCGACACGTCACTCACGGTCTCTTCCAGCTCCAGCGGCACGGGGCTCAGGGTGAGCCCGCGCGCTGCTCGTGGGGCTTCTCCGCCCTGGGCGAAGGAGAACCCTGCGGGCAGCGCCCGGGTGCCGCTCGCGCCCAACAGCCGCATCAGCTCGTCGTGGGGCAGCCCCGCGTGCTCGAACGCCTCCAGGTAGGCGGCGCGCGCCCGGCGCAGCACCTCGCGGAAGCCGGGGTTGCCCGCGAGCGGCGTGCGCACCACGAGCAGGTTGGCGAACATGCCCGGCATCCGCTCCAGCTCCGGACGCGGCCGGTGCGCGTGGGCGAAGGCCACCAGGGCCTCCTCCCTGCCGGAGGCCCGCGCCAGCAGGACCTGGAAGGAGGCCATCAGGAGGATGAACGGCGTGACGCCCTCGCGGCGGCCCAGGGCGACGAGCTGTCCGGAGACCTCCGGCGACAGGGTGAAGGGCACGCTCCCGGCGGCGTGTCCGCCGTGACCGGCCTCGAGCGACGGCTCCAGCGGCAGCGCCGGGAGCGGCAGGGGCGCTTCCAGCTTCCGGCCCCACCAGCTCCGCAGGCCTTCGAGCACCTCGCCGCGAAGCCAGGCATGTTGCCAGCGCGTGAAGTCCCGGTACTGCAAGAGGGGCTCGGCCAGCGGTGACTCCCGCCCGTCCTGGAAGGCGCCGTGGAGCGCCGCCAGCTCCGCCATCAGCACCTGTCCGGACACGAGGTCGGTGAGCGCGTGGTGGAGGTTGATCAGCAGCAGGTGCCGCTCATCCGCGAGCCGCAGCAGGAGCGCGCGCATCAGGGGGCCCTGCTCCAGGTCGAAGGGACGCCAGGCCGCTTCGTGGAGCCGTGACAGGGCGGTCTGCTCGCGCTGGGCCTCGGGGAGGGGCTCCAGGTCGAGGCAGGCCAGCGGGAAGTCGCCGGGGGCCGCGATGCGCTGGACGGGCACCCCGTCCACGAGCGGGAAGGTGGTGCGGAGGATTTCATGCCGGCGCACCAGCTCCGTCAGCGCACGGGCGAGCACCGCTTCGTCGAGCGGTCCGTCGACGCGGAAGGCCATGGGCACGGAGTTGAGCGGGCTCGTTGGGCCTCCGCGCTCCGGTGACCAGTACGTCCGCTGGGAGAGGGAGAGCGGCAGCTCCTCCACGGGCTCGCCGGGCTCCACCGGAGGCAGCGAGGCCTGGCGGTCCTCCCCTGCCGTGCCGAGCCGCAGCGCCAGCGCGGCGACAGTGGGGGCCTGGAACAGGTCGTTGAGCGTCAGCTCGCGCTCGAACGTGGCGCGGATCCGCGTGATGAGCTGCGCGGCCAGCAGCGAGTGCCCGCCCAGCTCGAAGAAGTCGTCCTGAACGCCCACGCGCTCGTGGCCGAGCATGTCGGCCCACAGCCCCGCGAGCAGCTCCTCCAGGGGCGTCCGGGGCGCGACGTAGCGGTCCATGAGCCCCGGTTGCTCCGGAGCGGGAAGCGCCTTGCGGTCGACCTTGCCCGCGGCCGTGAGGGGCAGCGCGTCCAGGAGGACGAAGGTGGAGGGGACCATGAAGGAGGGGAGGCGCTGCTCGAGGAAGGAGCGCAGCTCGGAGGCGGAGGGCGGCTGGGAAGCGGTGAAGTAGGCGGTGAGGCGCTTGTCGCCCGGGGAGTCCTCGCGAAGCAGCAGGGCGGCGTCGGAGACGAAGGGGTGGAGGCGGAGGGCGGCTTCGACTTCGCCCAG
>NZ_JAIQDE010000016.1 GCF_020037015.1 Corallococcus sp. AS-1-6
CTACCCGCTAATGGCGCAGGCGGCAGTAGACAAGGCCGCCGCCTGAACCATTCAGAATCCCTGTGTCGGCGTACTAGCCGGCCTTGCGGAGACTCTTCGCGCCGGGCACCACGCGCAGCAACTGCGCGGGCATCCGGTCCACGACCTGCTCCGTGAAGCGGGCGAAGATGCGGAAGAGCACCGGCAGCAGCACCAGCGTCAGCGCGCACGCGGAGATGGTTCCGGACACGATGACGATGGCCAGGGGCTTCTGCATCTCCGAGCCGATGCCGTTGCTCAAGCAGGCCGGCACCAGGCCCAGCGCCGCCAGCGCGGCGGTCATCAGCACCGGGCGCAGGCGTTCACGGCTGCCGTGGAGGATGGCGTCGTCCAGCGACTCTCCGGCCTCCCTCCGCTCCGCGATGGCGCTCATCACCAGCACGCCGTTGAGCGCCGCCTGTCCGATGAGCGCGATGAAGCCCACCGCCGCCGCCACGCTCAGCGGCATGCCCGCCCAGTACAGGCCGAACACGCCTCCCATCAGCGCGAAGGGCACGTTGAGCAGCGTCACCACCGCGCGGCCGAACGAGTTGAAGGCCTTGAAGAGCAAGAGCAGCGTGAGCACCAGCGCCACCGGCAGCACGGTGAGGAGCCGGTCCATCGCGCGCTCCTTGCTCTCGAACTCGCCGCCCCACTCGACGCTCGTCCCGGCGGGGGGCGGGGCCTCCTTCTCCACCAGCGCCTGCGCGTCCTTCACGAAGGAGCCCAGGTCCCGGCCCCGCACGTTCATGCGCACGCCGATGTAGCGCCGGCCGTTCTCGCGGTTGATGGAGGCCCGGCCGAAGCCCGTCTTCACCTGGGCCAGCTCGCTGAGCGGCACCAGCACGCCGCCCTCCACGGGCACGCGCAGGCGGGAGATCTTCTCCACGTCGTCCCGGCTGGACATGGGCAGGCGCATCACCACGTCGAAGCGGCGCTCGCCCTCCCAGAACTCGCTGAGCGGCCGGCCGCCCACCGCCGTCTGGAAGACGTGCTGGAAGTCGCCCAGCGACATGCCGTGGCGGGCCAGCGCCACGCGGTCCGGGGTCACCTGGATGCTGGGGACCTCGCCGCTCTTCACAATGCCCAGGTCCGCGACGCCGTCCACCTTCGACAGCGTGCGCTTCACCTTCTGCGAATACTCCTGGAGCACCTGGAGGTCGTCACCGAAGAGCTTCACCGCGAGCTGGCCCTGCTGGCCGCTGATGCTCTCGTTCACGTTGTCCCCGATGGGCTGGCTGAAGCTCACCTCCATGCCCGGGACCTCCGACACGGAGCGCTGGAGGACCTCCAGCACGTCGTCCAGCTTCGGCGTGCTCCTGGGCCACTCGGCGGGTGGCTTGAGCTTCACGAAGAACTCCAGGTTGTTGGTGAGCTTCGCGTCGGTGCCGTCCTCCGGGCGGCCCAGTTGGCTGAGCACTCCGTCCACCTGCGGCGCCTGGCGCAGCAGGCCTTCGATGCGCGGCACCAGCTTGCGGCCCTCCGACAGGGAGATGTTCGAGGGCATGGTGAAGGTCAGGTAGAGGCTGCCTTCGTTGAGCGCCGGGAGGAACTCGCTGCCCATGCGCGGCACGAGCGCCCCCGCGAAGAGCAGGCCCGCCGTGCACACCGCGACCACGGTGCCCGGGTGCTTGAGGCTCCAGGCCAGCACGGGGCCGTAGGCCTTGTCCGCGGCGCGCAGCACCGGTGACTCCTTGTGCTTCACCGGCTTGCGGTAGACGAACGACGCCAGCACCGGGATGAGCGTGACGGAGAAGACGAGCGCGCCCAGCAGCGCCGCCACCACCGTGTTCGCCATGGGCGCGAAGATGCGGCCCTCCACCCGCTGCAACATGAAGATGGGCAGGTACGCCGCGATGATGATGAGCAGCGAGAACACCGTGGGGCGCACCACCGCCTTCGTCGCGCGCTGGATGCGCTCGAGCGGGGTCTCTGCCTCGAACTGGTGGCCGGACATCCGCGCCAGGATGCTCTCGATGATGACCACGCCTCCGTCCACGATGACGCCGAAGTCCACCGCGCCCATGGACAGCAGGTTGGCCGACATGCCCCGCATCTTCAGGTAGATGAACGACGCCAGCAGCGAGAGCGGAATCAGGACGCCCACGACGATGGCGGCCCGCAGGTCCAACAGGAAGATGAAGAGGACCAGCGTGACGAGCAGCGCGCCCTCCAGCAGGTTGTGGCCCACCGTGCGCAACGTCGTGTTCACCAGGTCCGTGCGGTCGTAGAACGGGTCGATGCGCGCGTCCTCCCCCTGGAGGCGGCCGTTCACCGAGTCCACCGCGTCACGCACGCGGGAGAGCACCACGGAGGGGTTCTCTCCGCGGCGCATCAGCACGATGCCCTGCACCACGTCACCGTCGCCGTCGCGGCTGACCACGCCCTGGCGGGGGGACCAGCCCTCGTTCACGTCCGCCACGTCCTTGAGGAACACGGGCGTGCCTTCGTGCGTGGCCACCCGCACGTCGCGGATGTCGTCCAGCGAGCGGAAGAGGCCCTCGCTGCGGATGACGAACTGCTCGGAGCCTCGCTCCAGCACGCCGCCGCTCGCGTTCTCCGAGCCGTCCTTCAGCGCGTCCTCCACGTCGTCCAGCGTGAGGCCGAACGCCGCGAGCCGGGCGGGGTCCGGCTGGATGTGGATCTCCTTGAGGAGGCCTCCGTAGCTGACGACGTCCGCGACGCCGTCCACGCGCAGCAGGCCCGGCCGCACCACCCAGTCCTGGAGGGTGCGCAGCTTCATGGGGTCGCCCTTCGCGCCCTTCAGCGTGTAGCGGTAGATCTCCCCGATGGGCGTGGCCAGCGGGCCCAGGGAGGGCGTGAGGCCGTCGGGCAGCTCCGCGTCGCGCAGGCGCTCCAGCACCTGGGCCCGGGCGAAGAGCACGTCGGTGTTGTCGTTGAAGCTCAGCGTCACGAAGGACAGGCCGAACATGGAGAGGTTGCGCAGGCGCGTCAGGCCCGGGATGCCGTTGAGGGCGCGCTCCAGCGGGAGGCCAATCTGGCGCTCCACCTCTTCGGACGGCTGGCCCGGGTAGAGGGTGATGACGTTGACCTGCGTGTCGGTGGGGTCCGGGAAGGCCTCCACGGTGAGGTCGCGGAAGCAGAACCAGCCCCAGATGGCGGTCAGCAGCGTGAGGAACACCACCGCCGCGCGGTTCTTCAGACTGAAGTCGACGAGCTTTTCGAACATGGGCGTCTTTCGATCCGGCGTGGGGGCGTCAGTCCGCCAGTTCGATCTGGTTCTCCAGGAGCAGCGCGCCCCGGGCGACGAACCGGTCTCCGGAGGCGAGACCTGCGCGCAGCTCCACCTCGCCGTCGCGGCGGCGGCCCGGCGTCACGGCGACGCGCTCCAGGCGGTTCGCGTCACGGGCGACGAAGACCACGGAGCGCGCTCCGTCCGTCACCACCGCGCTGTCGGGGACGCGCACGCGCTTGACGCCCTCCGGCGCCGTGGGCGTCACCTCCACGAAGGCGTTGGGGCGGAAGCGGCGGTCCTGGTTGGGGACGCGCACGCGCACCTCCACGGTGCGGCGCAGCGGATCCACCACCTCCGACACGCGGTCTACCTTGCCGGCGCGGACGATGCCGTCCCGCGTGGTGACCGTGACGTCCTGGCCGGGGGACATGTCCAGCGCGTCCGCCTCCTGGAGGTCCGCGACGACCATGACCTGATCCAGGTCGGAGAGGCGCACGAGCGGCCTGTCCCGGTCCGGCGTCACCTCCTGGCTGGCCACCACGTCCAGGTCCACCACCGTGCCGGAGCGCGGCGCGGTCACCCAGAAGAGGTTCTCGCCTCGGGAGGACACGCGGAGGCTGCCCTGCTTCGCCCTGGCGGCCTCCAGGGAGAGCTCCGCCTGGCGCAGCTCCGTCCGCGCGGCGAGCAGCTCCTTCTCCGGGGCGGCTTGCAGGGCCACCAGCGCCTGGAGGCGGTCCGCGTTGCGGCGCTTCTCCGCGAGCTCGGCCTCCGCGCCGCGCTGTTCGCGCACGAGCTCCGCGAACGCTCCGGAGCGCACGCTGAAGAGGTCGTCCCCCTGCTTCACGCGGTCGCCGGGGCGCACGCGGACCTCCTCCACCCGGCCCGCGAGCGGGGCGCCCACGGACGCGGTGCGCGCCTCGTCGAACTGCACGCGCGCGGGGGAGGGGAGCGGGGTGAGGGCGGTGCCCTCGGTGGCCACGGCGAGCTGCACGTAGTGCCACTGGGGGGCTTCGTCCGGCAGGTGCACCGTCTCGCCCTTCACGGTGGGGCCCTGGATGGCGCTCTCGCTCTCCGCGATGGAGTCGGTGGGGGCCAGCACGTAGAGCAGCGCGCCGGTGCCCAGCAGGCCCGCTCCCGCGAAGGCCATCCAGACCGGGGCGCGGCGCGAGGAGGTGTTGGTGGAGGTGGGGGCGGCGGAGGTGTCAGGGGTGTTCATGGGAGGGCTTCCAGGGGAGGGAGGGGGTTCAGGAGCGGGGGTTGAGCAGCGTGTCCGGCGCGCGCGGTCCGGCGGCGCTGGCGCGGGCGATGGCGAGGGTGAGGCGGTAGGCGGTCTGGTCCAGGTCGGCCGCGTGCAGCACCAGCTCTCCGTAGGTCCGGCGCGCGAGGAGCAGGTCCTGCAGCGCCGCGCCTCCGGCCTTCACCGCCGCGTCCAGGCGCTTCACCACGCCCTCGGCCAGCGGCAGCGTCTGGGTGTGGAGCTTCTGGCGGCGCTCCTGCACCGCTCGCAGTTGCTGGGTCAGCGTGTCCGTCTCTCGCGAGGCCTGGGCCGTGAGCAGCTCCCGGGCGGTCCTCGCGGAGTGGGCGCTCGCGCTGGCGGCGTGCGCGTCCGCCTGGCCGTGGTCGAAGAGGGGGAGCGGAATCGACAGGCCCACGAAGAGGGAGTTCTGCTGGTTGCCGGAGATCATGAACTGGTCTCGCGTGTAGCCGGCGCGCACCGTCGGATCCGGGATCCAGCGGCGCCGCGCCAGCGTCAGCGAGGACCGCGCGGAGTCCTCCTGCGCGCTCAGGGCCCGCAGGTCCGGCCGCGACTCGATGGCGGCGGGCGCGGGCGCCTTGTCGAGCCGCGCGTGGAGGAAGGCCATGGCCCGCTCGTGGCTCCCGAAGGGCTCACACGGGATGCCCGCGAGCCGCGCGCAGGCGAGCAGCGCGTCCGTGAGCTTCACGCGCTCCTCTCCCAGCGACGCCTCCAGCGACTGCGCCTCCAGCGTGGAGCGGTCCACGTCCAGCCCCGCGGCGTCGCCGTGCTGCTGCCGGGCGCGTTGCAGGTCGGTGAGCTTCAGCGCGTCGTCGGTGAGCTTCGTCAGCTCCGCGACGCGCACCTCCGTGGCGGCCACCTCCGCCGCCTGCTCCAGCACGTCGTACGTGCGGGTCCTCAGCGCGGCGTGCACGTCCAGCGTGGTGGCGGACAGCGCCGCCTTCGCCGCGTCCTGACGCGGGCCCCGCTTGCCCAGCTCCACCAGCTCCGACACGCCCACGACGTAGTTGGGCACGTCGTCCAGGCGGCGCAGGCCCGGCGGGTTCGTGGCGCCAATGGGGATGGTGTTCATCGACACGTCCAGCTCCGGGTTCGGCAGCAGGTGCGTGCGCTGGTGGTCCGCTCGCGACGCCGCGAGGCGGGCGCGGTCGTCCGCGAAGTCCGCGGAGCGCTCCCAGAGGAGCTCCGCCAGACCGTCGTCGTCCGGGAGGGTGGAGAGCAGCAGCGTGGCGGAGGAGGCGGGGTGCTGCTCGGCACCGGCGGTGAGGCCGAGCAGGGTGCCCAGGGCGAGGAGTGCGGGGAGGGAACGGCGCAAGCGGCAGGCTCCGGTGAGAATCCGGAAGGCCCCCATCGCAAGCCGTGTGCCCGGCCCGACCCCAGCAAATCCGCGCGGATGCGCCGCCGCGCGACTTCAAAATCCTTTCAGTGCCCGCGACTTCAAAATCCTTTCATCGCGGGCGCTGCAAATCCCTTCACTCGTCGCCCAGGCGCTTGAGGAAGGTCGGGTAGGACAGCCCGAGCGCCTTCGCCGCCTCCATGCGCCGGCCGCCCAGCCGCTCCAGGGCCCAGCGCACGTACGCGCGCTCCAGGTCCTCCATGGGGACGGGCTCCGTGACGCTGAAGGCCCCCGGCGCCACCGCGGCCGGCGGCTCCCCCTTCACCGCGCCGCTCACGGAGGGCGCGCCGCCCAGCACCTCCAGCTCCAGCTCCGGTCCGGGCTCCAGCACCAGCGCCCGCTCCAGGATGTTGCGCAGCTCGCGCACGTTGCCCGGGAACGCATAGGCCCCGAGCCTCGCGCGGGCCTTCGCTCCCAGGGTGACGTCGCGCCGGCCCAGCTCGCGGCCCAGGTCCGCGAGCATCCCTTCCGCCAGCGGGAGGATGTCCTCGCGCCGCTTGCGCAGCGGGGGGATGTCGATGCGGAACACGCCCAGGCGGAACCAGAGGTCCTCGCGGAAGTTGCCGCCCGACATCTGCTTGGGCAGGTCCCGGTTGGTGGCGGCCACGATGCGCGCGGTGCTCGTCTGCTCCGTGGTACCGCCCAGCCGGCGGAACCGCCCCGAGTCCAGGAACGTCAGCAGCTTCGCCTGGAGCGGCAGCGGGAGCTCGCCCACCTCATCCAGGAAGAGCACGCCGCCGTGGGCCACCTCCACCAGCCCGCGCCGCGCGGCGCGCGCGTCCGTGAAGGCGCCCTTCTCGTGGCCGAACAGCTCGCTCTCCACGGTCTGCTCGGGCAGGGCCGCGCAGTTGATGTGCACGAAGGGCGCGCCCCCGTCCTTCGACGCGAGCGCGTGCAGGTGCCGCGCGAGCTGCTCCTTGCCCACGCCCGTCTCGCCCAGCAGCAGCACCGGGCTCCGCGGCGACGCGGCGATGCGCTCCAGCATCGCGAACACCCGCTGCATGGCGGCGGACGTAGGGGGCACCAGCCGGCGGCGGCCGGACAGCTCCGCCTCCGCCGTCTCCAGGCGGTCCCTCAGGCGGCTCGCGTCCACGGCCCGGCGCGCGCGCAGCACCAGGTCCGCCAGCTCCACGGGCTTGGCCAGGTAGTCCGCAGCGCCCGCCCGCACCGCGTCCACCGCGCTGGCGATGTCCCCGTGCGCCGTCACCATCACCACCGCCACGCCGGGCGCGTGCGTCCTCAGCTCCGGCAGGAACGCGAGCCCGTCTCCATCCGGCAGGCGGCGGTCCAGCACCACCAGCGCGGGCGTGGCCTTCGCCAGCGACGCGCGGGCCTCGTGCAGCGAGTGCGCCACCGTGAGGCTGAAGCCCTCGCGTTGCAGCGCCACCGCCGCGATGGAGGAGAAGGCGCGGTCGTCATCCACCAGGAGGACGGGGAGGCTCATGGCCGGGGGGCTCGGGGAAGGTGGAGGAGGAAGAGGCAGCCGTCGGGGAGGCGCTCGAAGGTGAGCTGTCCGCCCTGATGCTCCAGCGCCTGGCGCGTCATGGCCAGCCCCAGGCCGATGCCCTTGGGCTTGGAGGTGCGGAAGGGCTCGAAGAGGTGGCCTTCCACCTCCGGCGGCGGCCCGCCCCCGTTGTCCTCCACCGTCACCACCGCGGCGTCCGCGCCCAGGCGGGCGCGCACGCGCACCCGGGGCTCCGCCACCCTGCCCAGGTCCTTGGCCGCCACGGTGGCCTCCATCGCGTTGCGCACCAGGTTGTCCAGCGCGGTGGTGAGCAGCAGCGGGTCGCACGACAGGGGCGCGACATCCGGGGGCACGTCCACGTCCACGCGCACCTCCGCCGCCTCCGGCAGCGAGCGCAGGCCCTCCACCACGTCACGCACCAGTTGCGACAGGTCCACGTCCACGCGGCGCACCACGGGCGGCTTGCCGAAGTGGAGCAGCGACGTGGCCAGGTGCGCCAGCCGGTCGATTTGACCGTGCAGCGTGCGCACCACGAGCCCGCCCTCGCCCTCCGGGGAGACGAGGCCGGTGGCGGCCTTGAGGCCGTTGAGGGAGTTCTTCACCTCGTGCGCGATGAGGCTGGCGGCGCTGCCCAGCGCGGCCATCTTCTCCTGCCGGGCGGAGCGCGATTCGACCTCGCGGAACAGGCCGTAGACGCGGCGCCAGTGGATGGTGAAGAGCACCAGCGTGCCCACCTGGAGCAGCGCCAGCACCAGGAGCTGCACGAGGAAGCGGTCGCGCAGCCCGGACAGCAGCGCGGTCTCGTCCGCGGCGAGCACCAGGTGCAGCCCCGTGCCGGGCACGGGCGTGGCGGTGAGGAAGGTCTCCCGCGCCGCGTCCAGGGATGGCGGCCGGACGCCCTCGCGGATGAAGTCGCGCAGCTCCCCGGACGCGCGCGACACGTTGGCCCAGGAGGGCGGCGCGCTCGGCAGGAAGAGGTCTCCGGAGGCGTTGAGGACGAGCAGCTCCAAATCGTCGCTCAGGGGCCGGCCGCCCGGCAGCGCCGTCCCCGTGTCCAGCAGGCCCGCGAGCACCGCGGTCGTCTGGCCCGCGCGCACCACCGGCACCGCGACGACGAAGAGGGACGCGCCCGGCGCGATGGCGTCCACCACGGACGTCTGGCGCGCGAGCACCTGCTGGAACCAGGGGCGCGTGGCGAAGCCGCCCCGGGCCTGCGCCTCGTCGAGCGGCGGGTCGCTCCAGCGCAGCTTGCCCTGCGCGTCCAGCACCATCACGCCCGCGTGGAAGAGGCCGGCGCGGGGCGTGGTGAGGTCCTGGAGGTCCTCGGTGGGCAGCTCGCGCTTCACGTCCGGGCCCACGCCTTCCGACACGCGCAGCAGCTCCGTCTGGAGCAGCTTCAGGTGCAGGCCCAGCGCCTCCGCGTAGACGCGGGCCTCGCGCGTCATGCGGGACTGGAACTCCGCGCGGGCCACGGCCACGTCGCCGCGGTAGGAGAGCAGCGGCCCCGCGACGGCGACCGCGCCCAACAACACCAGGCCCGCGACGACGGAGCGGACGAACTGCCGCTCCGCCTGGGCGAGCCCGGGCCGGCCCGAAGGCGCGGCTGGCGTCTCAGGCGCTGAGCTTGGTGGCACCCGCGCTCTGGGACAGCTTGTCGGTGAGGTACTGCCCGGAGAAGCACGCGGTGCAGTAGGTGCTCCGCTTCGGGTCGTCCACCGCAGTGCCCAGGCCCTCCAGCGACAGGTAGCCCAGGGAGTCCGCCGTCACGTACTTCGCGATCTCCTCCGTGGTGTGGCTGGCCGCGATGAGCTCCGTGCGGCTGGGCGTGTCGATGCCGTAGTAGCAGGGCCACTGCGTGGGCGGCGACGAGATGCGCAGGTGCACCTCCACGGCGCCCGCGGCCTTGAGCATCTTCACGATCTTGCGGCTGGTGGTGCCGCGCACGATGGAGTCGTCCACCACCACCACGCGCTTGCCCTTGAGCACCTGGCGCACGGCGGACAGCTTCAGCTTCACGCCGAAGTGGCGGATGGACTGCTGCGGTTCGATGAAGGTGCGGCCCACGTAGTGGCTGCGGATGAGGCCCACGTCGTAGGGGATGCCGCTCACCTGCGAGAAGCCGATGGCCGCGGGCACGCCGGAGTCCGGCACCGCGATGACCAGGTCCGCCTCCGCGGGCTGCTCGCGCGCGAGCTGCATGCCCAGGCGCTTGCGCACTTCATAGACGCTGCTGCCGAAGAGGACGGAGTCCGGCTTGGCGAAGTAGACGTGCTCGAAGATGCAGCGGCCCAGCCGGGGCGCGGGCTTGAAGGGCATGCTGGAGCGCAGCACGCCGTTCTCGATGACGACCAGCTCCCCGGGCTCCAGCTCGCGCACCAGCTCCGCCTCGATGAGGTCCAGCGCCGTCGTCTCGCTGGCGAGCACGTACGCGCCTTCCTTCATCTTGCCCAGCACCAGCGGCCGGAAGCCGTTGGGGTCGCGCACCGCGATGAGCTTGTCCTCGGTGAGCAGCAGGATGCTGTACGCGCCCTCCACGCGGCGCAGCGCCTCCACGAGGCGCGCCTCGAAGCCAGGCTGCTTGGAGCGGGCGAGCAGGTGCATCACCACCTCCGTGTCCGCGTCCGACTGGAACAGCGCGCCCTCCGCCTCCAGCTCCGCCTTGAGCTCCGTCGCGTTCACCAGGTTGCCGTTGTGCGCGATGGAGAACTGGCCGCCCGCGTAGTTCACGAACAGCGGCTGGGCGTTCTTGATGCCACTGCCGCCCGCCGTGCTGTAGCGCACGTGGCCGATGGCCGCCTTGCCGGGGAGTCCTTCAATCACCGGCACGGTGAAGATGTCGGCGACCAGGCCCATCTGCCGGTGCGCGCGCAGGGTGTGCCCGTCGGACGCGACGATGCCGGCGGACTCCTGTCCGCGGTGCTGCAGGGCGTGCAACCCCAGGTACGTCAGGTTGGACGCCTCTCCGTGACCCACGATTCCGAAGATGCCGCACATGGCGCGCTGCCTTACCCCTTTCGACCGCGAAGCGGAACAGGAACGCACGCCTTGAAGGTGGGTATTCCACCATCAGCCGACGTCGGCCCTTGTAGGCCAGGCAAGGTGCCGTCGCCCGAAAGGTGGGAGCCGCCTGGAAGCGCCGAGGGGTTACGCTGCCCTCCGGCATGTCCTCCTCCTGGCGCTCCCTCCTCCGTCCCTTGCTGCCCTTCGCCTTGCTAACGGCCGGGGCCGCCTACGCGCTCGCCTCCTGGAACTGGTGCGGGACGTGGGAGGAACGCACGCCCGAGGTGCTGTCACAGGTGCGTGGCGAAGGCCCCCTCAAGGCGGGCGCGGCGAAGGTGGCCCTCTCCCCCCCGTTCCCGGTGGTGGTGGCGGGCTACGTCCCACCCCGCCCCGAGGCGAGCCAGGCCGAGCTCCCCCTCCAGGCGAGGGCCCTGGTGCTGGAGGCCGGCGGCGCGCGCGTGGGCGTGGTGTCGCTGGAGCTGCTCCTGGTGACCCCGGAAATCACGGCGCGGGTGCGCGAGCGGGCCGCGAAGGCCGGGGTGGGGGAGGTGCTGGTGGTGGCCACGCACACGCACTCCTCGTTTGGAGGCTACGACGCGCGGTGGGCGGCCCAGCTCTCCGGCACGGGGCGCTACCGGGAGGCGTCCGTGAGCGCGGCGGTGCAGGGCGCGAGCGAGGCGCTGGAGAAGGCCGCCGCCTCCCTGAAGGACGTGACGCTGGAGGTGGGCGGCGCGACGGAGGCGGGGCTCGTCCATTCCCGCTCCGGGGGGGATGCCCCGGACGGCCAGCTCACGCGGGCGGTGCTGCGCGGGGCGGAGGGGCCGGTGGCGGAGGTGCTGGTGTTCGCCGGGCACGCCACGCTCATCCCCCGGCAGCGGGCGCTGTTGGATCCGGACTTCCCGGGCCGGCTGAGCGCGCTGCGCGAGGAGGCGGGGAGCGGCGTCACGCTGTTCGTGCAGGGCAGCGAGGGCAACGCGTCCGTGTCCTTCAACGAAGGGCAGGGCCCCGAGCGCGCCCTGGGCTTCGCGCGCAAGCTGGCGGCGCTGGCGGACGGGGCGGCCCCGGCGTCCGTGGAGGCGCCGGTGCGGCTGGCGTTCGCGCGCGTCCAGACGGCGCTGCCCCGGCCGGACGCGTCGCGGCTGGTGCCCGCCTTCACCCGCGCGGCGGGGGACAACTTCCTGTGCGGTTCGTCCCCGCGCGACGCGGAGGTGGACGCGCTGGCGCTGGGGCCCCTGGAGCTGCTGTCCATCCCGGGAGAGCCCACCGTGGGCGCGGGGAGGGCGCTGGCGGACCTCACCGGGGCCACGCACGTGCTGGGGCTCGCCAACGGCTACGTGGGCTACCTGGACACGCCAGAGCAGGTGCGCGCGGGGCAGGGGGAGTCCCGGCGCCAGTACTTCGGTCCCGCCCTGCTGGAGCGCCTGGGCGCCGCCGCGCGCGTGGCCTCCGGCGCGGTGGGCTTCTCTCCCGCCAGGTAGGCGCGGCGAAGGCCCGGCCGCCCGCCTGCCTTGCGGACCTCCTGACGTCCGGATGCCCCGGGGTGGCACTGTCGCGGGCGGAGGGCCCGCTGCCTACCTTGGTCCTCGGATCGTCTTCTTCGCGAGACAGGGGGCACGGGATGAGGTGGGAAGGCGGACGTCGCAGCTCGAACGTCGAGGACCGGCGAGGCGGTGGCTTCGGGCGCCCGCTCGCGGTGGGCGGTGGCGCCGCGTCACTGGTGGTGGCCCTGCTGGTGATGCTGCTGGGCGGCGACCCGTCCGACGTGCAGATCGGCACGCGCACCTCCCCGTATTCGCAGCCGGGCACGGGCGGCTCCGGGAACGTGGACCCGCGGCAGGAGCAGTTGAAGGACTTCGCCTCCGTCGTGCTGGCGGACACGGAGGACACCTGGCCCGGGCTGCTGGAGCCCCAGGGCGTGCGCTACGTGCAGCCGCACCTGGTGCTCTTCTCGGACGCGGTGCAGTCCGCGTGCGGCATGCAGGAGAGCGCGGTGGGGCCCTTCTATTGTCCGGGCGACCAGAAGGTGTACCTGGACCTGCGCTTCTTCGACGAGCTGGAGAGCCGCTTCGGCGCGCCGGGTGACTTCGGCCGCGCGTACGTCATCGCGCACGAGGTGGGGCACCACGTGCAGAACCTGCTGGGCGTCTCCCGCAAGGTGCAGTCCCTGCGCAACCGCACGAGCGAGGAGCAGGCCAACCAGCTCTCCGTGCTGACGGAGCTCCAGGCGGACTGCTTCGCCGGCATCTGGGCCCACCACGCGCAGAAGGAGCGCAACATCCTGGAGCAGGGCGACGTGGAGGAGGGCCTGGGCGCCGCCAGCGCCGTGGGCGACGACACCCTCCAGAAGCGCGCCCGGGGCTACGTCGTCCCGGAGTCCTTCACCCACGGCTCCGCCGCGCAGCGCATGACCTGGTTCAAGCGCGGCCTGGAGCAGGGGACGCTGGAGGCGTGCGACACCTTCAACGCCCGGCGGTAGGCGGCGCGCTCAACGGCGCGGCAGCGGCTGCTGCCGCGTCCCCACGAGCGGCTGCTGGAGCTGATACGTCCCGTTCATCGGCTGCTGGAGCTGGTAGCTGCCGATGAGCGGCTGCTGCAGTTCGTACGTGCCGATGAGCGGCTGCTGGAGCTGGTACGTGCCGACCGGCGGCTGCTCGAGCTGGTACGTGCCGGCCATGGGCTGTTGGAGCTGATACGCGCCGGCCATCGGCTGTTCGAGCTGGTACGCGCCGGCGAGGGGCTGCTGGGGCGGCTGATACCAGTAATTGTCCCAGAAGGCGCCGTCGCCGGAATTGCTTGTCACTGATTGCCGGTCATCCAGGTTCTGCGAGTCATTGCCCTCCGGGGCCGTCATCGCTTCGTCCTGCTGCGCCAGGGCCGTCATGGCCGGACCTGACGCGAGCGCCACCACCAGGGTCACCAAAGGTCCGGTGCGCATGGGCGTCCTCGTTCCTTCCGTCGCGGGAGAGGGAAACCGCGCCGCGACCTCCTTCTCAAGATGACCGCGCGGGTCGGCTCCGGGGAGCGCGGCGCCCGCGCCCGGGGGCCTGCCCGGGGGCCGGTCATGGGGCCGTGCGTCATTCGCATTCCGGACACATTGCGAACGATAGGCTTACCGCGTGCGCGTGCTTTTTTGAGCGTGACTGAAGGGGCGCTGCGTCAAAACACAAACGTGAAACTTGTGCTTGTCGTCAGTGTGTCTTTGCTCCGAGCATGCCGCCTTCCCGCTGCTTCGCGGGCCGCGGGCGCTTCCCCGTGGCCCACGCGGAGCGGCCTCGCGGAGGAACGACATGCCCCGTTTGCAGTGGACCCGCGCTTCGTGCGCGACCGTTCTGGCCCTGGTGGGGGCCCTCTCGCTGACCGCCTGCTCGGATGATGAAGACACCACGCCGGACTCGGGCGTGAAAGTGGACGCGGGGACGAACACGGACGCGGGCAGCGACGCGGGTACGGACGCGGGCAGCGACGCGGGGAGCGTGGACACGGGCATCCCCTGGGACGGCGGCAGCGCGGGGACCTTCTCCTGCGAGGGCAAGACCCAGGCGACGCTGAACTTCGCGCCGGGCCAGGAGGAGGCGCTCCAGGACCAGGTGAACACGCTGGCCGAGTGCACCACCATCCAGCTCGCGGCGGGCACGTACACCTTCGACAACGCCATCACCATCCGCCAGAACGGCATCACGCTGGTGGGCGCGGGCAAGGGCGCCAAGGGCGAGGGCACGGGCGGGGCGCAGAGCACGGTGCTGGTGTTCACCAACGCCGCGGCGAACTCCAACGGCCTGGACGTGGTGGGCAACCGCTTCACGGTGAGCGACGTGGCGGTGTGGAACGCGAAGAAGGACGCCATCCGCGTGGAGTCCTCCACGGACGTCGTCATGCGCCGCGTGCGCACGGAGTGGGCGGAGGCCGACAAGGAGAGCAACGGCAAGTACGGCCTGTACCCGGTGAAGTCCAAGTACGTCCTCATCGAGGACTGCGAGGCCTACAACGCCGCGGACGCGGGCATCTACGTGGGCCAGACGGAGTACGCCGTCGTGCGCAACAGCGTGGCGAAGCAGAACGTGGCGGGCATCGAGATCGAGAACACGAAGTACGCCTACGTGCTGGGCAACACGGCCCAGGACAACACCACGGGCCTGGTGGTGTTCGACCTGCCGGGCAACCCCATCATGGGCACCGACATCCGGGTGAAGAACAACATCATCACCGGCAACAACCGGAACAACTTCGCCTCCGTGGCGAACAGCAGCAGCACGGTGTCGCAGGTGCCGGCGGGCACGGGCACGTTCATGCTGGCGTCGCGCCGCGTGGAGCTGACGGGCAACACCTGGGGCAACAACAACACGGTGGACGTGGCGGTGCTCAGCGGCCTCGTCATCGAGGATGACCCCGCGCTGTGGGCCGCGGGCGGCTTCAACTTCGCGAGCTCCGACATCTACGTCCACGGCAACACGTTCCAGGGCGGCAGCGGCGACAACGTGGACAACGGCAAGCTGAGCCCGCAGTTGCGGCCCCTGGGCGCGGCGCTGGCGGCGCTCTACACCTACGGCGAGACGCAGGGCGCGGCGGGCGTGGAGCACCTGGTGTGGGACGGCGTGGACCCCTTCGGCCACGCCCGCACGCAACTGAACCCCATCAACATCTGCTTCGTCGACAACACGCTGCCCTCGGGCACCGGCAACGTCATCGCGGACCTGGACCTGGTGGCGGCGGGCGCGGCCGCGGCCAAGGGTGACTTCGCGGGCGGGTGGGCCCTCACGCGGCACTACCCGGCCAACAAGGCGGAGTTCAACTGCGCCGGCTTCAGCCCCGCGCTGACGATTGGCGATTACATCCAGTAACCGTTGTCAGGGAGCGTGACACCCATGTGGACGCCGTTCGTGAGCCCCCGTCTTCCCGCGGTGCTGCTGGCGTTGACGCTGGCGGCCTGCGGTTCCTCCGACCCGGAAGTCCCCGGGCCCGCACCCGACTCGGGGACCCCCGTGACGGATGCCGGAACGGGGGACGCGGGGGTTCCGGACGCCGGTCCCGAGGACGCGGGTTCTCCGCTGGCCATCCCCAACGCGCTGTCGGGCTTCGGGCTGTTCACCGGGAGCCCGGCGGACGGGGGGCTGGTCCCGGTGGAGGGCAACGTGCCCTACACCCTGTCCACGCCGCTGTTCTCCGACTACGCGGTCAAGTCACGCACCCTCTACATCCCCCCCGGCAAGACGGCGCACTACGAGCCCGTGGCCGCGCTGGACCTGCCGGTGGGGACGCTCATCACGAAGACGTTCGCCTTCCCGGCGGACCTGCGGGCGCCGGACCAGGACGTGCGCTTCATCGAGACGCGCGTCCTGGTGCGCCAGCCCTCCGGCTGGGAGGCGTGGCCGTACGTCTGGAACGCGGAGCAGACGGAGGCCACGCTGGCCACCGGCGGCCGCTCCCGCGACGTGACGTTCATCGACTCGGAGGGGGCCACCCGGTCGTTCCGGTACTCGGTGCCCTCCAAGAACCAGTGCCAGCAGTGCCACCACCTGGTGGATGAGAAGGGCGACCAGGTGCTGCACCCCATTGGCGTGAAGGCGCGCTACCTGCACCGCGCGAACACCTACGGCGGCGTGGAGCACGACCAACTGGAGTACCTGGCTTCACTGGGCAAGCTGGACGGGCTGCCCGCCCCGGCGGAGCTGCCGAAGGCGCCGGACGCGTTCGACCCGCAGGCGGCGAGCCTGGACATGCGGGCGCGCACGTACCTGGACATCAACTGCGCGCATTGCCACAACCCGAAGGGCACGGCGGGCATCACCAGCCAGTTGTTCCTCAACTTCGACAACACCAGCCTGTTCAGCCTGGGCGAGTGCAAGCGCCCGGGCTCCGCGGGCGCGGGCGTGGGCGGCGAGTTCGACATCGTCCCCGGCAAGCACGACGAGTCCATCCTCTGGTACCGGCTGCACACGGAGGAGTCCGGCAAGATGATGCCGCAGATTGGCCGCACGATTCACCACGCGGAGGGCGCGCAGCTCATCGCGGATTGGATCGACGCGATGCCCCTGAAGGCCTGCAAGTGACGGCCTGCGAGTAGCGCTCAGGTGGCCGGCGACGGGGGCTCCTCCAGCCCCACGTTGCTGGACGCGCGGTTGTAGACGGCCAGGTCCAGGAGCCCCTCCTCGCGGGCCACCAGGACGGGCACCAGCATCTGCCCGGTGACGTTGGTGAGGGTGCGCATCATGTCCAGCACCCGGTCGATGGCCAGCAGGTAGCCCAGCCCCTCCAGGGGCAGCCCCGCGGCGCTGAGGACCACGGTGGTCATCACCACCGCCGTGCCGGGCACGCCCGCGGTGCCGAAGCTGCCCAGCACGGACGCCAGCAGGATGATGAAGAGCTGGGGCGCGGACAGCGTCAGGCCGAAGTACTGGGCGATGAAGAGCGACGTCATGGCCGGGTAGATGGCGCCGCAGCCGTCCATCTTGATGGTGGCGCCCAGGGGCACCGCGAACGCCGCGTAGTCCCGGTTGACGCCCAGGTTGTGGGTGACGCTGCGCAGGGCCACCGGCATGGACGCGAAGCTGGAGGAGCTGACGAACGCCACCTGCATGCCCGGCGCGGCGCCCCGGAAGAAGCGCAGCGGGTTGAGCCCGTGCGCGGCGAGCAGCCCGCCGTACACGAAGACGACGTGCACCGCGCACGCGAGGTACAGCGTGAGGACGAAGGTGCCCAGGGGCAGGAGGCGCTCGAAGCCGTAGGTGCCCACCAGCGCGGCGATGAGGCCGAAGGTGCCCAGCGGCGTCAGCTCCAGCACGAAGCGGGTGACCTGGATCATCGCGTCGCTGGCCTCGCCCACGAGCTGCCGCAGCCGCGCGGTGCGCTCCCCCAGCTTCACCAGCGCGAAGCCCAGGAGGCCCGCGAAGAAGATGACCTGGAGCATCTTGCCCTCCGCCAGCGCGGCGAAGGGGTTGGTGGGCACCACGTCCAGCAGCACCTGCACGGGGCCCGGCACCTGGCGGGGCTTGTAGTCACTGGCCGCCTGGAGCGTGCCCACGCCCACGCCCGGCTTCGTGAGCGCGGCGGTGCCCAGGCCCACGCCCACGGCCAGCGCGGCGGTGACGCCGAACCAGAGGAAGGTGCGGCCGCCCAGCGCCGCCACGCTCTTCTGGCCGCGCAGCGCGGACACCGCGTGGATGACGGCGAAGAACACCAGCGGCGTGGCGATCATCCGGATGAGCTGCACGTAGAGCGTGCCCAGGGGCTGGAGCCACGTGCCGGCGCGGTCGCCCAGCGCCCACCCGGCGAGCGCGCCCAGCACGAAGGCGCCCAGCACGCGCTGCCAGAAGGGAATGCGGAACCAGCGGGCCCAGGGCTTCATCGCGAGACACCTCTCACACCGGTGGACGGGCGGACCCTAACCCCCTCGCGGGTCCGGCGCCGCGCTCCCCCGCGCGGGACGCCCCACATCATTGCGACCCGCTCCCCGGCCCCCTAGGCTCCGGACCGCTTTTCCCTCCAATCCAATGCCGGGAGTGCTCCCTTGAAATTCACGAGCAAGGACGTGTCGAAGCTGCTGGAGGACGTGAGCGGGTCCGAGGACCTCATCGGGTACGCCTGCGCCACGTCGTACATGAACGGCTACCAGTGGACCTGGAACGGCACCCAGTGGGTGGGCACCTACTACCCCACGTCGCTCAAGATGCCGGTGGGCGAGGACGCGTCCGGCTCCTGCTAGGCGATGGCTCCAGGTCCTGCCCCCGTGAAGGTCGCCATCGTGGACAGCGGTGTGTCGGTGGGCTTCCTTCGCGGGGCGGGGCTGGCGCTCGCCGGGGGCGCGAGCTTCACGGTGGACCGGGAGGCGCGGCGCCTGGAGTCCCGCGTCCACTCGCGTGAGGAGCTGGCGGCCTGGCGCGGCGGCGACCGCGTGCTGGAGGACCTGGAGGACACGCACGGCCACGGCACCGCGGTGCTGAGCATCCTGATGGACCAGGGCCGTCCCGGCGCCGGCGTGGAGTGGTACGTCGCGCGCGTGCTGGACGGGCGGATGCGCGGCGATTCGCTGGGCCTGCTGGAGGCGCTGGAGTGGCTGACGCAGGACGTGCGGCCGGACCTCATCAACCTGAGCCTGGGCACCGTGGGCCGCGCCTTCGAGGCGCCCCTCACCGCGCTGCTGGACCGGGCGGTGGGGCAGGGCAGCCTGGTGCTCTGCGCCGCGGGGCCCGTGTCGGGCCTGCCGTCCGGGCTGCCGTCGGTGGTGACGGTGGCGGACGCGGCCACGGCCCACGCGCTGAGGAAGGGGGACCTCGTGGACCACGTCGAGCACGCGTCCAAGGTGCGGCTGTACGCGGACGGGGCCTGGGTCGAGCGCCCCATCACGACCAGCTATGCCTGCGCGCTGGCGGCGGCGCGGGTGCTGCGCGAGGGCTGTCCTCCCGGGTGGCGGCGCGTCACCGCGTCACAGCGGACGCGGTGACGCCGCTCACCGGGTGGGGCCTCAGGCCGGGACGCGGTCGTGGTCCTTGCGGTCCCAGTGCCGGTGCTTCGCGAGCGCCTGCGCGAACGCGGTGGCCAGCGCCGCTCCGGCCCCGGCCTTGGAGCCCGCGACGACGCCGGGCGCGGCCGGGTCGATTTCACAGGCCTTGAGCAGCTCCTCCGCGTCCTTGGACGCGCCCACCGTCTTGCAGTGCAGGTAGGCCTCCTGGACGAAGTGGCGCGACTCGCCGTCCTTCTTCAGCGTGGCCACGCTCGCGGCGCCGCCGGGGATGAAGACGGCGTCGTACTCCACGGAGGCGGTGGTCATGGCGCTCTTGTCCACCGGCAGGTCCTTGCCGTTGGAGGCCTTCACGGTGCCCAGGCGCTTGGCGATGACCTTCAGTTGCGCGCCCCCCGCCTGCAGCTCCTTGCGCAGCGCCATCAGCTCGTCCGCGTCCACGCCGTCCGCGACGAGCACGCCCACCTTCCGCGTCTTGATGGACGGCGGCGTGGCCATCTTCATCGCCTCCATGCTCAGGGCCTTGGACGCGGGAGGGCCCTTGGGCGTGACGGGGGTGGCCTTGGGCGCGGGCAGCCCCAGCCCCTCCGCCACGGCGGAGACGAGCAGGGCGTCGATCTTCGCGAAGTGCTCCAGCACGCGCTCCTGGATGGCCTTCGTCTCCACCTTGCCCAGCTCGAAGCGGCACGCGTCGATGAGGTGCTGCTGCTCCGGCTCGGAGAGGCTGCGGAAGAAGAGGGCCGCCTGGCTGTAGTGGTCGTTGAAGGAGGCGGAGCGCTCGCGCACCTTCTTCCCGCTCACCTGCTCCGGGTGGTGCACGAAGCCGCCCTGCTGCTGGGACGCGAGGAACGGGCAGCCGCCGCCCAGCGAGTTGGGGAAGTAGTTGGCGCGGCCCACGTTGCTGGTGTGCCGGCCGAAGCCGTCCTGCTGGTGGTTGTGCACCGGCGCCACCGGGCGGTTGATGGGGATCTCCGCGAAGTTCGGCCCGCCCAGGCGCGTGAGCTGCGTGTCCAGGTACGAGAAGAGCCGCGCCTGCATCAGCGGATCATCCGTGAAGTCGATGCCCGGCACGATGTTGGACACGCAGAAGGCGACCTGCTCCGTCTCCGCGAAGAAGTTGGTCGGGTTGCGGTTGAGCGTGAGCTTGCCCACCGGCCGCACCGGGACGACCTCCTCCGGGATGAGCTTCGTCGCGTCCAGCAGGTCCACGCCCAGCGCCTGCGCGTCCTTCTCCTCCAGGATCTGGACGCCCAGCTCGTACTCGGGGAAGTCGCCCTGCTCGATGGCCTCGAAGAGGTCGCGGCGGTGGAAGTCCGGGTCCTTGCCGCCGAGCTTCTGCGCTTCATCCCAGACGAGCGAGTGCGTGCCCAGCAGCGGCTTCCAGTGGAACTTCACGAAGCGCGAGGTGCTCTTTTCGTCCACGAAGCGGAAGGTGTGGACGCCGAAGCCCTGCATCATCCGGAAGCTGCGCGGGATGGCGCGGTCGGACATGGTCCACATGACCATGTGCATCGTCTCCGGGACGAGCGACACGAAGTCCCAGAAGGAGTCATGCGCCGTCTGCGCCTGGGGAATCTCGTGGTGGGGCCCTGGCTTGGCGGCGTGGATGATGTCCGGGAACTTGATGCCGTCCTGGATGAAGAAGACGGGGATGTTGTTGCCCACCAGGTCCCAGTTGCCTTCTTCCGTGTAGAACTTCACCGCGAAGCCGCGCACGTCGCGCACGGTGTCCGCGGAGCCGCGCGAGCCCGCGACGGTGGAGAAGCGCACGAAGACGGGCGTCTTCTTGGACGGATCCTGGAGGAACTTCGCGCGGGTGTACTTCGCCTGGGATTCGTACACCTGGAAGTAGCCGTGGGCGCCGGAGCCGCGCGCGTGGACGACGCGTTCGGGGATGCGCTCATGGTCGAAGCGGGTGAGCTTCTCGCGGAAGTGGAAGTCCTCCAGGAGCGTGGGGCCGCGCGCGCCAATCTTGAGCGAGTCGTCGGTGTGTTCGACGCGGATGCCCTGGTCGGTGGTGAGGAAGTTGCCCGTGGGCTCCGAGCGGTCCCGCGCGAGCTGCTGGTCCTTGCTCTTCTCATCGACGCGCACCGCGTCCGGCTGATTCTGTGAGGTCACCGCACCGCCTCCTTCAAAATGGGCGTGCAGGGTGCCGGACGCGGCGGAGGCCGCACGTCCTGTGTCCCGCGTCTGGGGAGTGCAGGACGCAAGACGGCGGCTGTGTCCGGTGGCGTTCGTTCGCGACGTTGGCCAGCGAGCGTCAGGCGTCCTTCGCCAGGCGCACCAGCATCTTGCCGGTGTTGTCCCCGCGCAGCAGGCCGATGAAGGCGTCGGGGGCCTTGTCCAGGCCGTCCACGATGGTGGACACGTCCTGGACCTTGCCCTCGCGGAGCCACTGGCCCATGTCGCGCAGGAAGTCCGGCCGGCGGGCCGCGTGGTCGCTGACGATGAAGCCCTGGAGGGTGAGGCGCTTGCCCACGGCGAGCCCCAGGTTGCGCGGGCCGGGCGTGGGGGCGGTGGCGTTGTACAGGGAGATGGCGCCGCACAGGACGATGCGGCCGTGGTTCTTCATCAGGCTGAGGGCGGCCTCCAGGTGGTCGCCGCCCACGTTGTCGAAGTAGACGTCGATGCCGTCCGGGCAGGCCCTGGCCAGGGACTCGGCGATGGGGGCGGCCTTGTAGTTGAGGGCGGCGTCGAACTTCAGGTCTTCGCGCAGGTGCTGCACCTTCGCGTCCGAGCCGGCGCTGCCCACCACGCGGCAGCCCTGGATGCGGGCAAGCTGGCCCACGACGCCGCCCACGGCGCCAGCAGCGGCGGACACGAAGACGGTGTCGCCGGCCTTCGGCTTGCCGATGTCGAGCAGGCCCACGTACGCGGTCATGCCCGGCATGCCGAGCACCCCGAGGTACGCGGAGAGCGGGCCCACGGACGGGTCGGCCTTCTGGTAGTGCTTCGCGGGGGCGACGGCGTATTCGCGCCAGCCGCCGCTGCCGGAGACGACGAAGTCCCCTTCCTTGAAGTCCGGCGAGCGCGAGCGGACGACCTGGCCCACGCTGCCACCGTCCAGGGCCTCGCCCAGCTTGAAGGGCGGGACGTAGGACTTCGCGTCGTTCATGCGTCCGCGCATGTACGGGTCCACGGACATGAAGTGGTTGCGCACGAGGAGCTGGCCCTCGGCGGGTTCCGGGACGGAGACCGTGGCGAGCTCGAAGTTGTCCGGCGTGGGAGCGCCGTGCGGGCGGGACTTCAGGCGGATTTCACGTCCCTGGAGCGGCGTGGCCATGAGGGGGACCTTTCGTGGGTGGATGGAGATGCGGGCCTCTTAACCGCCGGGTGCGGGCGCGGCAGGGAATTGGACGGGAACCTGTGGAAGATGTGTGGGGTAGGGTGTTGGGCGTGTGCCCTGTCATGTCGGACGGGCGTGCTACCAACCGCCTTCATGGATAGAGTGATGGGCGGCGAGGACTGGGGAGACGTGATGGGAAAGAAGCCCGCGACCTATGCGGACCTGGAGGCGCTTCCCGAGCATGTCGTGGGGGAGCTTGTCGCGGGAGAGCTGTACGCAAGCCCACGGCCGGCGATGCTGCATGGCGTGGTGTCCTCCCGGCTTGGGGGAGAGCTCATGGGCCCCTTCTCGCGGGGGCGAGGTGGGCCTGGGGGCTGGATGCTCCTGGACGAACCGGAGTTGCACTTCGGGGCTGACGTCGTGGTTCCGGATGTCGCGGGCTGGAGGCTGGAGCGGATGCCCGATGTTCCCGAAACAGCAGCGACGTCTCTTGCCCCGGACTGGGTCTGCGAGGTGCTGTCTCCGTCCACCTGGAAGCTGGACCGCGAGGTGAAGCTGCCGGTGTACGCGCGCGAGGGCGTGCGGCATGTCTGGTTGATGGAACCGCGCACGCGAACGCTGGAGGTGTTCGGGCTGCGGGATGGAAGGTACGAAGCGCTGCTCACGCATACCGGGGATGCTCCCGTGCGGGCGGAGCCCTTCGACGCGGTGGAGCTGGACCTCGCGTTCATCTGGGGGCGCACGGCGAGCTGAAAGGATGGGACCTCCAGGGTCCAGGGATGACCGTCCGCCCTGATACGTCAGACGGGTGTGCTACCTCCCCCGTCATGGATAGAGTGATGGGCGGCGAGGACTGGAGGGAATCCATGGGAAAGAAACCCGCGACCTACGCGGACCTGGAGGCGCTCCCGGAGCATGTCGTGGGGGAGGTTGTCGCAGGGGAGCTGTATGCGAGCCCGCGTCCGGCGTTTCCCCATCTCACGGCGGCTTCGTTCCTGATGGGGCTCTTGGGCAATCCCTTCGTCTTTGGACTGGGCGGCCCGGGAGGCTGGTACATCGTGAGCGAGCCCGAGCTGCGGCTGGGGGACGATGTCCTCATTCCGGACCTGGCGGGATGGCGGCGCGAGCGACTCCCGAAGGCGCCGAAGGTCGCGGCCCTTTCCCTTCCGCCAGACTGGGTCTGCGAGGTGCTTTCTCCGTCGACGCGCCTCCTGGACCGCGAAGTGAAACTGCCGGTGTTCGCGCGCGAAGGGGTGGGGCATGTCTGGTTCATCGACCCGGTCCTCCGCACCCTGGAAGTGTTCCGGTTGGAGTCGGGACAGTACGTGCAACTGGCGACCCACTCTGGAACCGACTCCGTGTCCGCCGAACCTTTCGAGGCAGTGGCATTGAGGCTCGCCGTGCTCTGGGACGAACTGGACTGAACACGACGGCGGGCGGACAGCCGAGCACGGATTCTGGTGCGCTCGGGTGGAAGGCGCGGGAGGCTTGGGCCCATGCCGCTGTCTCCCTTCTCGCTCCTCATCGCGCTGGGTGCCGTGCTCGGGCACCTGTATCTGTTCCGGCGGCTTGTTTGGAACCTCACGTCCCGCCGTGGGGTCCGGATTCTCGCCGCGCTCGGGCTGGGGTTCATGACGCTGGTGCTGATTGCCCGGCGGTACCTGCAACGCACGCTTCCGGAGGCTCCTGGCGACGTCGTGGAGCTGGTGTCCTATTCGTGGATGGGCGTGGCGCTGTGCCTGGTGCTCGGGCTCGCGGGCGTCGACCTGGGACGTGCTGTGCTCGCTCTGGGACGCCGGATCCGGCCTGCTCCCGCCGCGCCCTCCGTGGATGTCGAGCGGCGGCGCTTCCTGTCGCAGGCGACCGCGGGTGGGGCGCTCGCGCTGGGTGGGGGACTGGCGGGGTATGGGAGCTGGCGCGCGTTCACCGTCCCCGAGGTCACGGAGGTGGTGGTCCGCATCCCGAAGCTGCCCCGCTCGCTGGACGGCTTCAGCATCGTGCAGCTCACCGACCTGCACGTGGGCCCCTTCATCCAGCGGCGCTTCATGGACGAGCTCGTGCGGCGGGCCAACGCGCTCAAGCCGGACCTGGTCGCCATCACCGGTGACATGGTGGATGGCACCGTGCCCCGGCTGGGCGGCTTCGTCGCGGCGCTCGGCAACCTCCACGCTCGCTACGGGAGCTTCTTCGTCACCGGCAACCATGACTATTCATCCGGCGCGGAGGCGTGGGTCGCCCACCTGGGCTCGCTGGGCATTCCTTCGCTGCGCAACCGGCACGTGCGCATTGGCGACGCGGGCGGCGCGTTCGACCTGGTGGGCGTGGATGACTGGCACGGCGGCCGGCGCCTGGGCCAGAAGGGCTATGACCTGGACCTGGCGCTCGCGGAGCGTGACCCCGAGCGCGCCGCGGTGCTGCTCGCGCACCAGCCCGCCAACTTCAAGGTGGCCGCGGAGCGCGGCGTGGACCTCCAAATCTCCGGTCACACCCACGGCGGCCAGCTCTTCCCCATGACCGCGCTCATCGGGCTGAGCTGGGAGCACTCCGCCGGTCACTACCGGCACGGCGATTCACACATCTACGTCAGCCGGGGCTGCGGCTTCTGGGGGCCCCCCATGCGGCTGGGCAGCCCCCCGGAGCTCGTCAAGCTGGTGCTGACTTCGTGAGGAACGCGTCCAGCGCGGCGTTCACCGCGTCCGGGTGGTCCAGGTGGATCCAGTGGCCGGCGCCCTCCACCACCTGGTGCGCCACGCCTTCCCCCAGCCGGTGGAGGCTGTGCGGCGTGTCGTTGTCCGGCGCCACGAGCGAGAACTTCGGCCCCGGGTAGCGCGCGAGCGCCGCCGTCAGGTCGAACCGCAGGCTGGAGCGCTGCACGGCTGTCACGGCGGACAAGGGCGTCGCGTCCAGGTCCGCCAGCAGCCGCTCGCGCACGTCCGCGCGCGGCCCCGCCATCTGCGCCCAGTCCTGCCGCACCGCCTGCGCCACGTCCGGCGCGTCCAGTGAGGCGAGGTACGCGGCCACCTGCTCCTCGGGGTAACCGCGCGAGTCCGTCATCGGATCCACCAGGAACAGGCCCGCCACCTGCCGGGGGTTCTCCCCCGCGTACGCCAGCGTCACGCCTCCGCCGATGCTGTGCCCCACCAGCACGAAGCGGCGCAGCCCCAGCGCTCGCACCACGGCGGAGATGTCCCCGGTGAGCGACTCCAGCGTGTAGTCCTCCGGCTCCGGAACCGTGGAGCCCCCGTGGCCGCGCAGCTCCAGCGCGATGCCCCGGCGGCCCTGGCGGGACAGGTGCTCCAACTGCGCCTGCCAGTGGGACGCGTTGCCCGCGAGCCCGTGCACGAAGACGACGGGCAACGCCTTGCCGCCGCCGCCCGTGTCCACCAGCCGCAGGTCGCCCGCGGGCCCGGACACCCGGAAGTCGTCGAAGCGGATCCGCTGGGACTCGAAGGCCTGGCCCTCCGCGAAGGGGACCTCGTAGTGGGTGACGTGCAGGTCCCGGTCGATGAGGTAGCGGTCATCCTCCGGGAAGAAGGTGGCGCGCTCCGGCGAGTCCCCCGCGAAGCGCTTCACCGCGTCCATGGACTCCCAGAGGGTGACGAGGAGGAACTCCGCGCGCCCGTCCGCCACCTTGCGCAGGCAGTACGCGGCCAGGTTGCCCGGCGTGCGCCGGTAGTGCGTGAGGCCCGTCTGGTGGAGATAGGCGAGGTAGGCGTCGGCGTCCTCCGCCTTCGTCACCCCGCGCCACGTGCGTGCGAGCATTCCAGGTTCCTCGTGCCGCCCAAAGGAGGGAGCCGCGCATGTAGCGCGCCCGGTGGGAGGACGGCCACTCCCCGGTGGCCGGGGCGTGGACGGGATGACACCGGGCTCGGTGCTTCAGCGAGGCGCGGGCGTCGCGGTGCTCGTGGCGCCGAACGCGGGCGGCGAGGCGTTCAGCGGTCCGACCGAGTAGGTCCCGTCGTAGCCGTCCGGATCCTCCGCCTTCTTCTGGAGCGTGATGCCCGGGGCCCGCGCTTCGCCCCGGCTTCGCAGGGGCTGCTGGCCACAGGTGTCCGCCGTCATGCCCCGGCAGATCCACGCGGAGCCCCCGGCGTTCACCAGGTCGAGCGACACCAGCCCGGGCACCGCTTCGAGCAACCGGTGCGTCATGAACTGGAGCTTCTCGTCCCAGGGCGCGCCCACGTCGCGGCGCGCGTGCAGGTTGCCCACGAGCACGATGAAGGTGTCCCCGCGCGCCTCGCTCCGCGCCTGACGGAGCCAGGCCGCCATCGTGTCGTCGCGGTCCTTGCCCCCCGCGTCGAACGCCACCACCCGCAGCGGCAGCCCCGCGCGCCGCCAGTCCCGCGCGCGCTCCAGCAACTGCCGCATGGCTTCGCTGCCGCGGCCGTCCTGCACCTCGCGGCGCCAGAAGGCGCTGTCGGGAGGGCCCTCGGCCTCACCCGCGACGAACGCGTCCAGGCGCGCCTGCTCCTCCACCGGGAGCTCCAACGCCAGGCGCACCGGCTGCCCCGAAGCCGCCGCGTGACACGCCAGCCGCGCGGCGAAGTCTGGCGCCTCCCGCGTGCCGTGGATCTCTCCCAGCACGACGAAGGCCGCGGGCTTGAGCACCGCCTCCATGCCGGGGATCACCGGGCCGCAGTCCGCCTTCGCGGGGGCCGCCGGTGCTTCTCGCGCCGTCCGGCACCCGGTCAGCAGACAGATGGCCAACAGCAGGGACCTCGGGGAAGGGCGCATGGGCAGGGTGCCTCCTGGGAGCAGAACGAGAGGCCCAGTCTCCTCCAGCCCCGCGCCCTTCGGAAACACGACGGCCCGCCCCGGAAGCGGGAGCGGGCCGTGGGTGGCTTCGCGCGCCGGCGCGGCGCGGCGGGCCGTGTCAGGCGGTGGGGATGACGACGCCCGGGTTCGACTGGCGCTGGGCCGACATGAGCGCCGAGCGCTGCAACCACCCGGCGAGCCCGAGCATCGCGAGCCCCGAGGTGCGCAGCGCGCGCAGCAGCTCCACCGCCTCCGCGGGATTGCCGGGCAACAGCGGCGCCAGCCACTCGCGCGCGTCGTAGAAGAGCCACACCGCGCCGGACACGCCCATGGCCCACCACACCCACGCGAGCCGCCCACCGCGGAGCATGTACGCGACGCGGAGGATGGGCGCGACGAGCAGGATGGTCATCATGTCCGCCAGCGTGGAGGCCAGCGCGATGACCGCCGTGCACGTGGCCGCGAAGTCCTGGCCCAGGTGGCCCACCGCCGCGACGAGCGCCGGCCCACCCACCGCCAGCGCCGCCACCGCCGCCACCGCCCACAGCAGCGACGCGCGGGAGCTGGGCGGAGGCTGGAGGCCGGACTGCTTGTAGGTGCGCGACAGCAGCACCAGCGCGAACGTCGTGCACACGTTCGCCAGCACCACCACGCCCATGCGCACGGGCAACAGCGGCGACTGCGTGAAGGGCACGTCCGGCACCGCGTGCATCCAGTAGCTGCGCAGGGCCGTGCTGACGAGCGACAGCACCGCCCCCGCCGTCAAGAGCCCCCACACGCGGCGCAGGTAGTCCCCCGAGCCGAACGACAGCGCCGCCGCCGCCGTGCCCAGCACCGCGAGCAGGCCCACCGTCCAGCCCGCCACGTCCCCCACCAGCGCCAGCCGGTGCGGGTCCTGGAACGACGTGGCCACCGCGGACAGGTGCGCCACCTGGAGCACCGCGACGGCGCCCAGCCACGGCGCCACCCGCTTGAGGGCGCGGCCCGAAGAGGGACGGGGGGCGTTCATCGCAGCTTCTCCATGGCCTTCGAAAGCTCCGTGAGGGTGTTCGTCGTGCGCGCCGCGCCGATGAAGACGTTGAGCATGGGCTTGAGGCCCTCCAGCACCAGCGGCACGTCCTGAAGGCTCACCTGTTCCGGTGGGCGCTTCAGGACCCGCAACGCGGCGGTGTGGATGGCCATCTTCGCGGTGAAGTCACCCAGGAGCGGCTCCAGGTGATGCATCAGCACGTCGTGCCAGCCGGGGGATGGGGAGGACGGGGAAGTCTGCACATCACCTCCGCGGGGGGAAGACCCCCAGCGTAGGGACATTTCGAACCCGGCACGAGGGCTCGCCTGCTCTCGGGCCCGCAGAAAGTGCTCGGGTTGGGCTGATTTCCCCGTGACCCCCGGAAAACCGTGCGGCTAACGGCGGCGCGGCTTCTTCTCTTCGGCCGGCTTGGGCTCGGGGCGGGGCTCGTGCGGGCCCTTGAGGATGTCCTCGAAGCGGGACTTCTGCTTGCGGCGCTTGAAGAAGAGGGCGGTGCGGCCCAGGAGCTGCGCGAGCTCCGAGCCGGTGGCCTCGGCGATGCTGTCGGCGCCTTCGTGGCGGCCTTCCGGGCCTTCGTTGATCTTGACCTTGATGAGCTCGTGGTCGTTCAGCGCCTGCTCGACGGCGGCGATGACGCCCTCGGTGACGCCGGACGAGCCGACGATGACCACGGGCTCCAGGTGGTGGCCGAGGGCCCGCAGGTGGCGGCGTTCTTTCCCGGTGAGGGGCATGGGGGGTGTCTCCTTGAAAAGGCGCGCACCCTACTTCTTTTGCGACGCCATGCGGACCTCTCGCATCGCATCGATGTGGTCCGGTTGCAGCTCGACCGTCCGCTTGAAGTGCTTGAGGGCTCCGGTCGCGTCGCCGCACAGCTTGGCGATGACGCCCAGGAAGTAGTGGGCGGGGGCGCACCGCTCGTTGCGCTTGATGGCGCCCTGGATTTCGCGGAAGGCCTCCGGCTGGGCGGCCTTCTTGTCCGGAGCGGCGAGGAAGCGCGCGTAGCCCCGCCAGGCGAAGAACTCGGGCTCCTCGGCGTTGAGGGCGATGGCGTCGTTGAGCATCTTCACGGCTTCCGGGTACTTGCGCGCCTTCACCAGGATGCAGGACTTCTGGAAGAGCTCCTCCGCCTGGAGGATGGACTGGACGTCCACGCCGTCGCCGCCGCCGCTCTTGAGTTCCTCCAGGTAGGCCGCGCGGCTCTTGTCGTCGGAGAGGGCGCGGTAGGCGTCGCCGATGTACGCGAACACCTCCGCCTTGAGCTTCTCCAGCTCCTGTGGGGCGCCCGGGGGCAGGGTGTCCGGGTGGTAGAGCTTGGCCAGGCGGAAGTAGGCGATCTTCACCGCGCTGCCTTCGGTCTGCTCGGTGAGGCCCAGCCGCTGGAAGTGGTTCTGGCCCTTCATGGTCACGGCGAGCTGGCGCAGTGCGGGCAGTTCTTCCGAACCGGGACCCGAAGCGGCCGGGGCCGCCGGAGCGGCGACGACGGGCGGGGCGGGGCGGGCGGCACCGGGGCCCGCCACGGGAGCGGCACCGGCTGGGGCACCCGGGGGACGCGCACCCGGGCCCGCGACGGGGGCGGCACCGGCGGGGGCACCCGGGGGACGGGGCGCGGCACCGGGGCCGGCCGTGGGCGCGGCGCCCGGACGCGCGGCACCGGGACCCGCCACGGGGGCGGCACCGGCGGGGCGGGGGGCTGCACCCGGACCCGCGACAGGCGCACCGGGGGCGGCACCCGGGCCTGCGACGGGGACACCGGATCCGACGGCTCCAGGGCCCGCGATGGGTGCGCCGGGTCTGGCTGCGGCGCTCGGGGCAGCGGGCGCGGCACCCGGGCCCGCGACGGGGGCACCGGCTCCGGCGGCTCCAGGGCCCGCGATGGGTGCACCGGGTCTGGCGCCGGCGCTCGCGGCAGCGGGCGCGGCACCCGGGCCCGCGACGGGGGCACCGGCTCCGGTGGCTCCTGGTCCCACGACGGGCACGCCGGGTCTGGCTCCGGTGCTCGCTGCGGCAGGTGCGCCGGGCGCGGCGGCCGGGCCCACGGTGGGCACGGTGCCGGACGGACGGGTCGGGTTGCCCGGGCCCGCCGTGGGTGCGGCTCCAGCGCCCACGGTGGGCACGGTGCCGGACGGACGGGTCGGGTTGCCCGGGACCGCCGTGGGCGCGGCTCCAGTGGCCACGGTGGGCACGGTGCCGGACGGACGGGTCGGGTTGCCCGGGACCGCCGTGGGCGCGGCTCCAGCGCCCACGGTGGGCACGGTGCCGGACGGACGGGTCGGGTTGCCCGGGCCCGCCGTGGGCGCGGCTCCGGGGGCTCTTGGTGCTGCTCCCGCCGCGGTGGGTCCGGTGGCCGGAGGCGGGGGCGCTGCCTGCGTGCGCGAGGCCGCCGCGAAGGAGACTCCGTTCAGCTCCTTCAACAGGAACGCCACTCGCAGCAGGTGCTCCGCGTCCTGCGGCACGTCCTGGAGCAACTGCCCCAGCGAGCGCACCCCGTCGATGAAGGAGAGCGCGCGGACCTCGTGCGGCGTCAGGCGCAGCTCGCTGGAGGCCACCCGGCCCCCGGACTTCATGATGGGCATGGGCAGCACGAAGGCCAGCCGCCGCTTGAGGTCCGCCGTCGGCATGCGCCGCACCTGGTCGCTGAGCAGCGCCCAGCGGTTGCCCAGCGGCATCGCCTTCTGCGCGGGCAGGTCCCTCGCCTCGAAGGAGAACGTCCCGGACTCCGCCCGCAGCGCCTTGCCCAGGATGCCCAGCGCCCGCTGCGCAAGCTGCGTGAACGCCGTCGCCGGCTGGAGCAGCCCCAACCCGAACAGCGCCGCCAGCAGGTCTCCGCCGAAGCGCTCCTTGGAGCCCTCCGCCTGCTGGAGCTGCTCCGCCGTCAGGAGCCTCGCGCCCATCAGCGACACGCCCAGCGCGTCCTCCGCGTGCGACGAGTCCACGTACTCCGGACTCCCCTTGCGGAAGTGGAGCCACAGCGTGCGGTCCGAAAGCCCCAGCGTCAGCAGGCCCGTCTGCTCGCCCGCGGCGATGCGCCCGTACAGTTGCAGGGGCGAGCACTGCTGGAGCTGCCCCTGCGGCGGCACCGTGTTGGTCCCGTCATCCGCCAGGGGCTGCGGTGCCTGCGCAGCCGCCGCGGCCGGAGCCGCTCCCGCCGGACGGGCCGCCGCGACCGGAGGCCCCGGAGGCCGCGCGGCCGCGACAGGGCGCCCCGCCGCGTCGACGGGGGCACGCACGGCGCCAGGCCCGGGCCGCATCGCGCCGGGGCCCGCCATGGGCATGGCGCCAGGACCCGCGGCGGGGGCCGCGCCAGGGCCCGCCATGGGCACCGCGGCCGGACCCGCGACGGGGCCGGGCGGCGGCGGAGCGATGACGGCGGGCGTGGAGGGCAGTTGCGACGCGGGCGCGCCGTCTCCCCACAGCTCCCGGGGGAACGCGTCCCGCACCTCGGGGAAGCGCCAGGGGAAGGCGAACTGCAGGCCATCGGTGGAGACCTGGAGCTTGCCCTCGATGGAGCCGCTGTCGATGAGCAGCTCGATGGTCGCGCCCGTCAGGGGCCCCCAGGTGGTGCCCCGATCGTTCCGCACCCAGTACTGCCGGACCTCGCCCTCCGCCATGTGCCGTCCTGCTCCCGCTCCTTGGACCGCCGGGAAGATGGAATTTTACCGCCGCCCGTGCCCGCGTCCAAGCAGACGACGTCACGCGAGCGGCCGGGCGGGCGTTTCAGGGCGCGGCACCCTCCATCGCCGCCAGCCCCACGTTGGCCAGGCACGCCGCGTCCGCCTGCTGCTCGGCGGGCGGGTCGAAGCAGTACACCTCGCTGTCGAAGACCTTGCAGATGCCCGCCGGGGTCCCCGCGCACGCCACCTTCCCGTACGCCGTGGTGCAGTTGTAGCCGCACACCGGGCCCGTCTCACTGAGCTTGCACTGGGGCGCCGGCAGGCCCTTGCCCCACGCGCAGAGCGCCGCGGGCGACGGGTCGAAGCAGGTGATGTGGCCGTTCTGCGCCTTGCACACGCCCATGGGCGTCTTCGCGCAGCGCACCCCCTCGGAGGCGTTCACGCAGTTGAAGCCGCACGCCATCTGCAGGCCGTTGCTGACGCACTGCGCGCGCGGCACCTGCCGGCCGAACACCGCGAACACCGCGGCGGGCGGGTCGAAGCACGTCACGTTGCCGCCCTGGCTGCGGCACACGCCCGCGGGCGTCTTCGCGCACTGCACCTTGCCGAAGTCCGTGACGCACCCGTACCCGCAGCCCACCACCCCGTCGATGGTCTTGCACTCCGAGTCCGGCAGCCCCGCGCCGTACGCCTTCACCACGTACGCCGGCGGGTCGAAGCAGGTGGCCTGCCCGTCGATGACGGTACAGCGGCCCTGGAGCGTCTGGGCGCACCGCACGCGCTGTCCATCCGACTTGCACGCGTAGCCACAGGACACGTGCCCGTCGATGGAGCGGCACGTGGCGGTGGTCGCGTCAGGCGGCGAGGGCGGCGCGGCGAGCGTCAGCGCCAGCACGGTCATCAGGGTCGCGAGCATGGACCCCATTGACCCCCAAGCTTCGACCCCGCGCAAGTAAGGGTGATAAGCGGGGCGCCATCGTGGACCTGGACGTCAGCGCGTGGAAGCTGGGGCTGTTGTGTGTCGCCGCGTTGAGCGCGGGCTTCGTGGACGCCATCGCGGGGGGCGGGGGGCTCATCAGCCTGCCCGCGCTGCTGACGGCGGGCCTGCCCGCGCACGTGGCGCTGGGCACCAACAAGGGGCAGTCCGTGTTCGGCTCGGGCGCGGCGCTGGTGCGCTTCGCGCGCGCGGGGCTGGTGGACGGGCGGCTGGCCCGCGCGACGTTCCCCTTCGGCCTGATGGGCGCGTTCGGCGGCGCGGCGCTGGTGATGCTGCTCAAGCCGGAGGTGCTCAAGCCGCTGGTGCTGGTGCTGCTCGTCGCGGTGGCGGTGTTCCTCGCCTTCCGCCGCGCGCCGCCGAAGCGGGACGGCGTGGAGCCCTCACCGCGTCCGCGCGCGCAGGCCATCGGGGCGCTCATCGCGCTCTGCATCGGCACCTATGACGGCTTCTTCGGCCCGGGCACGGGCACCTTCCTCATCGTGGCGTTCTCGTCGCTGCTGGGCCACGGCCTGGCGCGCGCGTCCGCGGACGCGAAGGTGGTGAACTTCGCCTCCAACCTGGCGTCCGTGACGCTCTTCACGCTCCGGGGCGTGGTGCTGTGGAAGGTGGCGCTGCCCATGGCCGCCGCGCAGTTCACCGGCGCGTGGCTGGGCGCGCACGTGGCGGTGAAGGGCGGCGACCGGGTGGTGCGCGTCGTGGTGCTCTGCGTGGTGGGCGCGCTGGTGCTGAAGCTGGGGCACGACGTGTGGCAGGGCTGGGCGGCCTGACTCAGCCGATGTGCACCAGCAGGCACAGGCCGCGCTTCGCCACCGCGGCGGTGAACTTCTGGAGCTCCACGAAGTAGGAGAGCAGCTCCTCCAGCGGATCCACGTCCTCCTCCAGCTCCTCCTCCTCGTCCCAGGTGCCGGGGTAGATGTCCTCCGCCTGGAGCTTCGCGGGGTCGAAGCGCTGGCGCAGGGCCTCCACGGGGACCTGCTTCAGCGCCTCCGCCAGCGCCTTCACGGAAGGCGCGTCGAACACGCGCGCGGTGCCCTCATCCGACGGGATGTCGCCCACGTCCTCGCCGCCGCGCACCAGGAAGTCCAGGGGCGGCCTGCCCTCCCACGCGGTGCCGGTGAGCAGGTACTGGAGGCCGTGCCACGCCTCGCCGATGTCCAGCTCCAGGAACGCCGCGCCCTTCGCGTCGCCGAAGTCCTCCTCGTCCTCCAGGAAGGGCTCCAGCGCCTTTGGCGCCTTGAACAGGGCCTGGCGCTGCGGCTCGGTGGTGCTGCGCAGCGTGCAGAGCATCTCCATGGGGCGGGCTACTCCACGACGACGAGCTTGGCGTTGTTCTCCACGGCGGTGCCCTCCTTGGCGAACACCTCCGTGACCTTGCCGGCCTTGGGGCTCTTGAGCTCGTTCTCCATCTTCATGGCCTCCACGACCACGAGCCCCTGGCCCTCCTTCACTTCCTCCCCGACCTTGACCAGCACCTTCACCACCTTGCCGGGCATGGGCGCGAGGACGACCTGACGGCCCTCCACGGAGAAGCTGCTGGCGGCCGCGCGCATGCGCAGCTTGCGCTCATCCGCCACGTCGGTGCGGTTCACCTGCCCGCGCACCAGCGTGCCGATCTCGTCGCCGTTCTCCTCGAACTCGACGTTGTACGACTGGCCGTCCACCAGGAGCGACAGCGTGCCCGCTTCCACGGACAGCGCGTCCACCTGGAACGTCTTGCCGTTCACCGTGAGCCGGTAGCGGTCCTGGCCCAGCGACTCCAGGTCCACCGGCACCGCTTCCTTCTGGCCCTGCTGCTTCGTGAAGTAACGCATGGAGGAAAGGTCCTTGCGGGAGGAGGGTCAGCGGCGGCGGCTCTTCAACGCCAGACGCCACGGGCTGATACGGCCAGGGGTGTCACCGCCACCGGCGCGCGAGGGCAGCGTCTTGGCGCGCTTCTGGTCGCGCTGGAAGGCGTGCAGCGTGCTCGCGAGCAGCGCCACCTCGCTGAGCTTGGGGTCCTCCTCGCCCAGCAGCGCCGTGTGATGGCGGGTGAGGAAGCTGGTGTCGTAATCCCCGCCCACGAACTCCGGGTGGGACAGGATGCCGTGCAGGTAGCGGATGTTGGTGGTGATGCCCTTCACCACGTACTCGGACAGCGCGCGCTTCGCCCGCGCGATGGCCTCCTCGCGCGTGGCGCCCCACACGGACAGCTTCGAAATCATGGGGTCGTAGTAGTTGGGCACCGTGAAGCCGGCGTACACGCCGGAGTCGTCGCGCACGTTCGGGCCGCTCGGCACGCGCAGCGCGTGGATCCTGCCCGGGCTGGGCATGAAGTTGCGCGCCGGGTCCTCCGCGTACACGCGCACTTCAATCGCGTGGCCGCGCGGCGCGGGGGCCTCGAAGAGGGGCAGCTTCTCGCCTTCCGCGGCGCGGATCTGCATGGCCACCAGGTCCAGGCCGGTGACCCACTCCGTGACGGGGTGCTCCACCTGGAGGCGGGTGTTCATCTCCAGGAAGTAGAAGTTGCGGTGCACGTCCACCAGGAACTCCACCGTCCCGGCGCCCACGTAGTTGACGGCCTTGGCCGCCTTCACCGCGACCTCGCCCATCTTCGCGCGCAGCTCCGGCGTGAGGATGGGGCTGGGCGTCTCCTCCACCACCTTCTGGTGGCGGCGCTGCGCGGAGCACTCGCGCTCGTTCAGGTGGATGGTGTTGCCGTACTGGTCGGCGAAGACCTGGATCTCCACGTGGTGCGGCTTCTCCAGGTACTTCTCGATGTAGACCGCGTCGTTGCCGAAGGCGTTGAGCGCCTCGCTCTTGGCGGAGCGCCACGCGGAGTCGAAGTCCGCCAGGCCCTCCACGCGGCGCATGCCCTTGCCACCGCCGCCGCCGGCGGCCTTGAGCATGATGGGGAAGCCGATGCCCTGGGCGTACTCGCGGGCCTCCTCGATGGTGCCGATGGGCTCCGTGGTGCCGGGGACGACGGGCACGCCGGCCTTGATCATGTTGGCGCGGGCGCGGGTCTTCTCGCCCATGGCGTCCATGGCGGCGGCCGGCGGACCGATGAAGGTGATGCCGGCCTTCTCGCAGGCGCGCACGAAGGACGCGTTCTCCGACAGGAAGCCGTAGCCGGGGTGGATGGCGTCCGCGCCGGACTGCTTCGCGACCTCCAGGATGCGCTCCTGCACGAGGTAGCTCTCGCGCGAGGGCGGGGGGCCGACGAAGTAGGCCTGGTCGGCGGTGCGCACGTGCAGCGCGGAGCGGTCTGCTTCGGAGTACACCGCCACCGTGGCGATGCCGAGGTCCTTGCAGGTGCGCATCACCCGGATGGCGATCTCGCCGCGGTTGGCGACGAGCACTTTGCGGATCTTGGGCATGGGCGCCCGTCTACCATGGGGCGCCCGGGATTGCCCGCCTCTACTTGCGCAGGTTCAGGTACTCATCCATCAGCAGCTTCGCCTGGGCCAGCTTCGCCTCGACGAAGCGGTCGTCCTCGTCCGGCTCCGGGGGCGGGGCGGGGTGGGAGGGGGCCTCCACGGCCTTGCCGTCCGGCCCGAAGTCCACCGCGGCCGCCAGCAGGTTGCGCGCGGCATTCCCGCTGAAGAGCCGGGCCAGGGCCGTCGTCTCCACGTCCAGCCAGCGCGCGGCCTGGCGCAGGACGTCCAGGTACTCGCCCTCCATGGCGCGGGGCGGGCGGCTGGGGGCGGCCATGCAGACGCGCGCGTAGCTGTGCTCCCGGTCCACGTACATGCCCATGGAGCGGTCGCGGAAGTCCCGGGAGAGCGCCTGCGTCATGGCGTCCACATGCTCCTCGGGGGAGGAGACCTTGCCGGACGTCTTGCCGGAGACGAGGGGAATCTCCGCCACGTGCCAGCCGGTGTCGGCCAGCGACTCCGGACGGGGTTCCACCCACTTCACTTCAGGACACGGGAGGTCGAGCCCCTCGCACACGCCCTTGAGCGTCTGACGCAGGGCGGTGAGGTTTCCTTCGACGTCGGAGAGGAAGAGAACGAGTCGGCGCTGCTGGGACACGGGGGGGGCTCCTTGAGTGGCCCCGTGAAAGCCCCGGCGTTACCTGAGAATTTCCGGAAGTCTCCACGCCCGCCTGCCCCCCAGGCGGCGGGGGCGTGCGGGCGCGGGTCCGGGACTTCTCCTACAGCGGGATGTTGCCGTGCTTGCGCGGCGGGTTCTCCTGCCGCTTGTCCTTGAGCATCTCCAGCGCGCGGATGACCTTGGCGCGGGTCTCCTCCGGACGGATGACCTCGTCGATGTAGCCCAGCTCCGCCGCCTTGAACGGGTTGGCGAACTTCTCGCGGTAGTCGTCCGTGAGCTTCTTGCGCTCGGCGTTGGCGTCCTGGGCCTTGAGCAGCTCGTTGCGGAAGATGATGTTCACCGCGCCCTCCGGGCCCATCACGGCGATTTCGGCGGTGGGGTAGGCGTAGTTGATGTCCGCGCGGATGTGCTTGGACGCCATGACGTCGTACGCGCCGCCGTAGGCCTTGCGGGTGATGAGGGTGATTTTCGGGACGGTGGCTTCCGCGTACGCGTAGAGCAGCTTGGCGCCGTGGGTGATGATGCCGCCCCACTCCTGGTCGGTGCCGGGGAGGAAGCCGGGCACGTCCACCAGGGTGAGCAGGGGGATGTTGAAGCAGTCGCAGAAGCGCACGAAGCGCGCGGCCTTCACGCTGGCGTCGATGTCCAGGCAGCCGGCGAGCACCGCGGGCTGGTTGGCGACGATGCCCACGCTCTTGCCGTTCATGCGCGCGAAGCCGACGACGATGTTCTTCGCGAAGTGCTCCTGCACCTCGAAGAAGTGCTTGGAGTCCACGATGGCGCGGATGATCTCCTTGATGTCGTAGGGCTTGTTCGGGTTCGCCGGGACGATGGACTTGAGCGACTCCTCGGCGCGGAACGGGTCGTCGTCACACGGCTGCGCGGGCGGGTCCTCCTGGTTGTTGGAGGGCAGGTACGAGAGCAGCTCGCGCGTCATGGCGATGGCGGCCTGCTCGTTCTCCGCGGCGAAGTGGGCCACGCCGGACTTCTGGTTGTGCGTG
Source organism: Corallococcus sp. AS-1-6 (assembly GCF_020037015.1). Classification (GTDB taxonomy): domain Bacteria; phylum Myxococcota; class Myxococcia; order Myxococcales; family Myxococcaceae; genus Corallococcus. The sequence continues at coordinate 37,498 of NZ_JAIQDE010000016.1, forward strand.
AGCGCGCCGCCCAGGGACTCCTTGGAGACCTCTTCGTGCGTCACCGTCTTGATGACGTCCGGGCCGGTGATGAACATGTACGACGTGTCCTTCACCATCATGATGAAGTCCGTGATGGCGGGCGAGTACACCGCGCCGCCCGCGCACGGCCCCAGGATGAGCGAAATCTGGGGGACGACGCCGGACGCCAGCGTGTTGCGCAGGAAGATGTCCGCGTAGCCGGCCAGGGACTCCACGCCTTCCTGGATGCGCGCGCCGCCGGAGTCGTTGAGTCCGATGACGGGCGCGCCCACGCGGGTGGCCAGGTCCATGATCTTGCAGATCTTCTGGGCGTAGGCGCCGGAGAGCGAGCCGCCGAAGACGGTGAAGTCCTGGGCGAAGACGAACACCTGCCGGCCCTCCACGGTGCCGTAGCCGGTGACGACGCCGTCGCCCAGGATCTTCTTGTCGCCCATGCCGAAGTCGTGGCTGCGGTGGGTGACGAACTTGTCCAGCTCGCTGAAGGAGCCGGGGTCGAGGAGCAGGTCGATGCGCTCGCGGGCCGTGAGCTTGCCGGCCTCGTGCTGCTTGGCGATGCGGTCGGCGCCGCCGCCCTGCTCGGCCTGCTGCTCCATCTGCTGGAGCCGTGCGCGCAAGGGATCGTTCTCGGGGGTCGTGGCCATGGGGGGCCGCTCTAACACGATTGGCGGGCGCTGGCAGCGCTTCCCTTGCCTCTGGTGGGGTGGGCGGACGGCCGGGCCCCCCGTGCATGGGGCGGGGACGGGACGGAAGTTCAGGATTTCCGACACCGCGTCTCCTGGGCTCCGGGGCCGGGAGGCGGGCAGGGAGGTGGGCGATGCGTTCGAGGCCGGGAGCACTGCAGGTGGGCTCTTTCCGGGGGGTGCCCATCCGGGTCCATGTCTCCCTGTTGATAGCGCTGCCCATCCTGGCGCTGTCGTTCGGCGGGGCGCTCCAGCAGGCGGCGGAGACGGCGGACGTGCCGCCGGGCGCGCTGGGCGGGCACCCGTGGGCGTGGGGGCTGGCGGTGGCGGTGGGGCTGTTCGTGTCGGTGCTGCTGCACGAGATGGCGCACACCCTCTATGCGCTGCGGCATGGCGGCGAGGTGCACGGCATCACGCTGATGATTGTCGGAGGCGTGTCGGAGCTGGCGGAGGTGCCCAAGCGCCCCCGGGACGAGGCGGTGATGGCGCTGGTGGGGCCGCTGACGAGCCTGGGGCTGGCGGCGTTCCTGGGCGCGCTGACGTGGGTGATGCACGGCCTGGGGCTGTTCCAGGTGCAGTTCGCGCTCTTCACGCTGGCGATGCTCAACGCGGTGCTGGGGGGCTTCAACCTGTTGCCGGCGTTCCCCATGGACGGGGGGCGCATCGTGCGCGCGGCGCTGACGCCGAGGTTGGGGATGGTGCGGGCGACGAAGGTGGCGGCGGGGCTGGGGCGGGTGTTCGCGGTGCTGTTCGGCGTTTGGGGGCTGGCGACGCTGAACCCGTTCACGCTGGTGGTGGCGTTCTTCGTGTTGATGGGGGCGGAGGGGGAGTCGCGGCAGGTGCGGATGAAGGCGCTGCTGGAGCGCGTGAAGGTGGAGGCGCTGATGACGCCCCGGATGGTGGGCGTGGACCTGGACCTGTCCATGCAGGACGCGCACTGGGCGATGCGGCACGAGCACGTGAACGCGTTGCCGGTGACGAGCGCGGGGCGGCCGGTGGGGCGGGTGACGTGGGCGGCGGTGCAGGCGGTGCCGGAGGCGCAGCGCGCGGGCTACGTGGTGCGCGATGCGATGGAGGACGGGGTGGTGGCGGACCTGCGCGAGGACGGGTGGACGGCGCTGCGCAGGATGGCGGAGGCGCGCGTGCCCATGGCGTCGGTGGTGGATGAAGAGGGATTGCTCGCGGGGACGCTGGACTGGAATGACATCCAGCGGGGGCTGGCGCGCGAGGAGGAGGCGGAGAAGAACCGGTCCCGGACGGGGTGGCCCCGGGAGCGGACGGCGTAGGTTGGATGGGAGGCATCCACCCTGGTAAGTGGGGGTGCCATGTCCTCTTCGCTGTCGCTCAAGTGCGGCCTGCTGCTCGGCTTGTTGGCGTTTCCGGCGTTGGCCCGAGAGCTTGAAGAAAAGCTCAGGATCCGGACGCTCCAGGTTCCGGCCCATCCCGGGCAGGAAGCGCCGTCCATCTACGTCTCCGCGCAGGTGGCGAGCGTGCTGCGCTTCGAGCAGGACGTCGTGCCCGCGAAGACACGGCTTCTGGCCTGGGAGGGGCGGTTCGAACCGCTGCTCGTTGGAAGCAAGAAGGTGGTGGTCGAGCCGCTGCGCGACCTGGATGAGGGCGAAGCGTTGCCTCTCCTTGTGACGCTGGTGGATGGGACGGAGTTGACGTTCCTCGTGAGGCCGAAGCGTCGAGAGGACTGGGGGTGGATCGACTACCAGGTCAATGTGTTCAAGGACCGTGGCAGCTACAACGCGGTGCTTTCAGGGCTGTATGACGCGCTCAACAGAGAGCGTGAGCTGCGTGAGGAGAACGAGCGGTTCAAGAAGGAGGAGAACTCCATCGACCATGCCTACGCGACGCTTCTCTCCAACGGAGAGGTGGAGAAGACGCCGTTCCGGCGCAAGCGGGTCTTCCGCTTGAGGCACGAGGACATGGACATGGTGGTCGAGCTCTTCAAGGGCCCCGGCAAGGCAGCCGCCGTGGTGACGTTGCGGAACACCGTCCTCCAGGAGCCGTGGCGGTTCGAAGCGGCCTCCGTGACCCGTGAACTCTCTCCCACGGAGCGCCCGTTCGCGTTGCGCATGGAGCGGCCAGTCATCGTCCCTGGCCAGTCAGGGAGGATCGCCGTCGTCGTGGACAGGAGTTCCTTCGAAGTGGAGGGTGGTCAGTTGGCGGATCTGGCCCTTCAAATCTTCCGTGGGGATGGGCTCCTCCAGGTCGCCGTGGCGATGGAACATGCACTCGTTCGGCAGTAGAAAAGTCGCCCACATGCCCACGACACAGGCCCTGCTGCTCGGCACCTTCGTCCTGCTTGCTGCGTCTTCTGGATGTACGAGCAGCGGGGTGTTGCTGCGCCCCGATGGAACTCCCGGTCCGCAGGAGTGCTCGGAGGAAGCCAGGCGGACGATGCGTGCCTTGAAGTTGCGTGTGGGGGACGCGCAGTTGGTGGAGCTGGACGCGAACCAGATTGGCTCACGGCGTCCCACGCTCTACGACGGCCCGATTGAAAGCATCTTGGAGGATGACTTCGGCACGCTGGAGGCAACGACCCGTTTGTATGGGCAGGTCTGGACGAGCGGTCCGCAGGTCGTCATCCGGTACTACGAAGCCCATCCTCCGGACAGTGAGAAGTTCCCCATCTGCGCCGTGGCCCGGCTCAGCCAGGACCAGATGCGGAAGAGCCCGGACTCGAAGCCTGGGACAGCCATCCTCGAAGGCTCCACCGCGGCGGCCTACGTCGTGGATGCGTTCCGGTAGCGGACGGCGCGCTCCGAGGGAATAGGTCCGCGCTGGCTGTGTCGAGATGGGTGTTTCCCACAAGGAAGCCCCATGAAGAGTGCTGGTTGGAAGGATGTTGGCGTCGACGCCAGCGAGGACATCGGCAACCAGAGTTCAAGCCGGGCCACGTGGCTTTGCTTCTTGCTCAGCCCAAGCGCATCAGGCAGTTCGAGTTCCACTTGAAGCGCCCCATGAAGGTCGTGCAACTGGAGTACCAGTGCCACCTGCAGGGTCTGGGTAATTCGGGGTGGCTGCCCGAGGGCACGCCGCTCGGAACGCAGGGCGAGTCACGGCGCCTGGAGTCCTTCGTCGGCATCCGGCTGCGCGGCGAGGAGGCCCCTGTGCAAGGTGCGCTACTTGTGCAAAGTGAACGGCATAGCGTGTCCCATGGGCCCGCTCTCGGACGAAGCGATGTTCGGCACGAAGGGGGAGAGCCACAAGCTGTTGGGCATGCAGGTGGAGTTGGTGCGTAAGGAGCGACTGGATTGCTTCGGGAATACGACGGTTCGCCCTGGGGAAATCCCGGAGCGGGCCGTTGTCATTTCAGTTCACCTTCGGCCTCGACCAGTTCATCTGGAGTCGGTGCGCGCAGTCGGGGCGCTGTCCATCCGCTCGGCCATGCTAGTGCTATCATTTGGTGCGCAAAGTGGGCGTTGGTGGCCGGTTTGAGCTGGGAGAGAGGGATGCTCTACTAGAGGCTTCACGAAGCCGGAGGAGTTTGTGGCTAAGAGGATGACTGGAGTCAAAAGGGCAAGGGTTCACTGGGAGCGGCCCGCCGTTTTTGTTTTTGGTGTCGCCATGTGTTTTCTCTTGGCGTATGCGGCGTTTCAGGATGCTCCGCTTGATCCACAGGATGGACGCTTTTTTTATCTTTCGGGTCCTGTCTGCGCTTTCGGCTGCTGGGATTGCTAGTTGTATCCCGGGGTTTCTCAATGTTCGAGTCGGGAGGGTTGTTAGGGCAGGAGGAGCACTTGCCGTGTTTGCTTTGGTTTATATGTACAATCCGCCCCTGATTGTTAGGCAGGTGGTTAGGGGGGAGGAGAATGCAAAACGTTCCGATGCTTATGGCGTGAGTGGTGGGAATGCTTATGCGGATTCATATGAGAGGCAGTTTCGGCGGGATGAGTTGCGTGGGAGCTTCGGGCCAGTAGACCCGATAGGTCGGAGTGGCGTTGGAAGAGAAGGGCGATATTTGAGTGATGAGGGAGTTCGAAATGACGCTGAAGATGAGGGGGGCTCAGGCTCAACATCGATCGGTTCCTTGAGCAGTGAGGATGTGGTGTCGACTCCGGTTGATGGGGCGGGCGAATGGGACGGAGAGGATTATCTTGTTGCGTCAGCGATTTCATCTGTTGCGAGGATGTATTTCCCGCCTGGATGCCCAGATGGAATTTCTCTCGCTAAGGCTGCCAGTATGGGAAAGCCCCCTGAGCCGGAAGGAACAAGGGTGCTAGCTAATTTCCAAGTAAACTTTCGAAAGGGGGCTTGGGCAAGTGGTGGGTATTGCCCGGCGCTGATTCCAGTTGATGATGAGACTGAGATGCTGGTTCATGCCGAGGCTCGCTGTTCCACTGCGCCACTTGTAGTGGGGGATCAATATCCGGTTTATGCGCCTGCGTGGATGTTGTCTCAGAGCTTGAGTGTTTCGGTTTTTGGAGGGAAGGGAAGGGGGTTCTTTGGGTTGCTTTCCATTCCTTGTGATGGCGCTGTCCACTGGCAGGAGTGGGAGTTGGATAGGGAGAAGGTGTCTGCTTTTGTTGGTGACCTTGTGGATGGGGGGGCTCGAAGTGGTAGGATTTTTGTTGGGGCGAGTGCTAGCCATGTAGGGATGGTTCCTTTGTGGAGGGCGTACGTGACAGTGTCTTGGCGCCGGGCTAGTGGGGGAGGCTGGAGTGGGCGTTGACGTTTTTGTGGCAATGCTTGGGCGCGGCTTTTGGATTTTGTGTCGAGTGGTGCAAGGTGGATGCATGGCGCGGCCTATGTATCCACTCACGGATACTGTGACGTGCGGCACTGCGGGCGAGAGCAGCAAGCTGTTGGGCATGTAGGCGGAGTGTCAGCGGTCCGGACGGGGTGGCCCCGGGCGCGGACGGCGTAGGGGGCGTTCCGGTAACCTGGGCGCCCATGAAGGACGCGTACATCGTTCTGGATTACTCGGCGCTGGAGACCCAGCTCTCCAGTGTCATGACGCCCCACCTGAAGGGGTACGTGACGGCGAAGGCCCGGGCCGCCCATGGAACCAAGTACTTCAACGCGTACAGGGCCACGGAGGCGGTGGGCTTCGTCTGTGACATGCGGCAGCCCCTCAAGGCGCTCCACGATGCCGTCCAGTTCATCAAGGGGCGGCTTTCGAACTTCCGCACCAGCCACGTGAAGATCCTCATCGCGGGCCACGGTCAGTTCAACGAGAACCGCGGCATCGTCCAGGGCGGCGCGAGCGGCACGGTGCTTGGCGTGGCGAACGAGCACATCGCCGAGCACATCCAGCGCATCACCTCCGCCCTCCAGGGACAGTGGATCCAATGGTCCCTCTCCCTGTGCGTCTGCTTCGCCGCGAGGCCCAAGACCGACTACGCCGACCGCGTCACCGGGGACAGCGACGTCGGGGACAGCATGGCCGGGCAGTTGGCCCGGCTGCTGCGCAAGAAGCTCCCGGACTTCACCCTCAAGGCGAACTTCACCCCGGTCAGCATCGGGGACTCCGGGCACCTGAAGGCCAACCTGGAGCAGAGCCAGTTGCGCAAGTTCAGGCTCAGGCAGGCGGAGGAGCTGGCACGCAACCGGTACGCCCGCGGCTACGCGTTCTGGAGCAACCTGGACTCGACGGAGCCGATGCCGCTCTGGAGCATCTGCTTCACCAGCGTGTATGCGGCGAAGGAGGATGAGGTCTCGGACGAGAACGTGACCTCCGCCGAGTTCCAGGAGTCCTTCCGCCAGGAGTTCCTGCAACTGGCGGAGGTCATGGCCGCGACGGAGCCGGACTTCGCGGAGTCGCTGGAGCGCAACACCGACGCGCTGGGCGACATCCTGAACTACCGCCTGGTGGACCTGCGGGTGCAGGCGCACCAGTCCAGCAGCATCGAGAAGGCGAACAAGGTGGTGTGGACGTGCACCAAGGGCCAGCTCTCCCACACGGTCATGATCCGCGAGTCGTAGGGTTCAGTTCTTCTCCGGCAGAGCCCCGTTCATCTGGAAGCGGTGCGCCCGCCGATTGCCGGGAAGCGCTCATAGGTTCGCAGGAGCGTTTCGAGATGGGTGGGGTCGTCGAGATCGAGTGGCTGCTCGGTGAGTCGCACAATCCATCCACCCGTCGCGGTGCGCCGGGCTCGTGACAGCAGCTCCGCGTCGCGTGCCGGGTCAGGGAACCCGATGTGGCGCGCGGTAGCGGCCGACCAGTAGTTCAGCCAGCCCAGGCGATGTGGACACTCGGGCGAGGGGATTTCCCTTGCGAGCTTGAGTGCCGGCAGCCCGCGAGGCGGAGGCTTCGGATTCGCTGCCTGATTCTTGGTCTGACGCGCGATCTCCACGACTGCGGGAAAAGGCGTCGCGTGACCCCAGAACGCGCGGGCGCCTTCCGCGATGCCTTCCAGCAGATCTCCTGCCGCCGTGAGGTGGACGGCATTCATCGGCATCTCCGCGTGGACGTCGAACAACGGTTGGCCTCCCGGCCCGGAATCCGCTGAGATCTCCAGTCCGTAGACCGTCACGAGTTCACTGTCATCGGGGCCATTGCAGATGAGAGTGAACCCCGGCCCATCCGGCCTGCCACCGAGGACCCACGCGTCCCGTTGGGGCAGGGGGTATGGGTTCCCTTCGGGGGAGATCGCCCAGTCCAAGCGCAGGCCGGGGAGCGCGCGCTCCATGCCGTGGACGACGGCAAGAGGGCGGCTGTCATTGCCTACGAGCGCGGGCGCGTAGGCCGTCATGACCAGGTCATTCCGCCGCATCGCCATCCCTGCAACACATGCACGAGCGAGGTTGCGCTCGCGCAGTAACCCCATCACCTGCTGAACAGTCACCTTCCTTCAGTTCTTCTCCGGCAGAGACCAGTTCATCTGGAACCGGTGCGCGCCGTTGGGGGCGCTGTCCAGCCAGCCGGTGATGCTGTCGCTCTTCGCGAGCAGGGGGCCCAGCTCCGTGCTCGCTCCGAAGAACGCGGCCAGGCGCTCGTCGCCCATCACGTCCATCAGCGACACCTGGGACAGGCCCCTGGCCAGCTTCTTTGGATCCAACGTGAACTCCACCGCGCGCTTCAGCGGCCCGCCCTTCTCCGGCAGCGCCGCGAGCATCGCCTGCGTCACCGTGGAGTCGTTGCCGAACACCAACTGCTTGCCCTTGAGCCGCACGTAGACGCTGCCGCCCTTCGCCTCCATCGCGTAGCCGTCCTCCAGCGCCTTCGCTCCCGGGAACTTCGCCAGCGGCGCCAACGCCGCCTTCACCGCCGCCGCGTCCGTCACCTCCGCCGCCAGCGCCTGCTTCGCCGCGAAGAAGCGCACCTCCGGCTTGCGCAGCGACCCCCGCACCGCCACCGAGTCCACCCCGAACAACACCTGCCCCGTCAGTTGCTTCGCCAGCGCGTCCGTCACCGCCTTCACGTCCGCCGCCGGGCACGCGGGACACACCGTCCGCACCGCGTCCGCCACCGACTCCACCGCCTGCGCGACGCCCGTCGGCGCCACCTGCGCCCTTGCGAAGAGCAGGCCCGCGGGGGCCATGGCGCCGTAGGGACTCGTGCCCCTGGCCAGGAAGGGCGGCAGGGGCAGCTTCGCCGCCGTGCCCTCCACCTTCAGCCCCGTCGCCGTGCCGTCCAGCGCCAGCACGCCGTCCTTCGTGGACACGAACAGCACCCCCGGCACCGTGGCCATCCTCGCGTCCGAGGCCGGCGCCTTCTGCGCCACCAGCTTCGCGGCCTCCTTGCGGAGCGCGTCGTCTGAATCCGTGCTCAGGAAGGCGCAGGCCTCCTGGCCCTTGATGACGTAGCCCCCGAAGCCGCCCGTGGCGCTGGGGGCTCGCAGCGTCGTCACGCCCTTCACCGTGCCCGCCTTCACGTCGCCGTTGCGCGCGAGCACGTTCGCCGTCGCTTCCTGGAACACCTTCGCGTCCTTCACCCGCGTGCACGCGATGCGGCCGTCCTGCCGCATGGACACCGTCAGCGGCCCCGTCACGTCGATGCCCTGTGCCTCCATCAACTCCGGCTTCCCCAGGTCGAGCTGGAGGATGGGGTGCAGCTCGCCGCGCCAGGCCTCCGGGTTCAGCATCTGCGAGGACGCCCCGGCCCGCGTCAGGAACGCGTTCAACCCCTGGAGCTTGTCCAACTGCGGAGCGTGGAGGACCGTCACCGTGGAGGCGGCGACGCGAGGCGCGGGTGCGGCCGCCAGCGTGGCGGCGAGTGCGAGGGCGAGCATGCCCCCACCTGAAAGCGCCCCACCGCCCCTGTCAAGGCACTCCCACCGGGGACGCCCACCACCAACGTCCGCGCGGCGCCCCGCCTGCCCTACGCCGGCAGGCGCCCCGTGTTGGCCCAGTCAATCATCCGCTCCGCCAGCTCCTCCGCGTGGCGGCGCAGGTAGGCCAACTGCAACACCTCGTCGTCCGTGCGCGCCAACGCCAGGCGCACCCGCAGGCTGTCCACGAACCGCAGCACCTGCCCGATGCTCAGCGACGCCCGGTCCTCCAGCGCCCCCGCGAACCCCGCCACCTCCGCCTCCGCCGTGAAGCCCTCCGCCAGCAGCGCCGCGACGAGCACCGGCCGCGCCACCCGGTGCTCATGCGCCCGCGCGTCCTGCAACTGGAGCCGCCATGGCTGCGCCTCCCACCGCGCCTCGCCTTCGACGTTCTCCGCCGGCTCCCGCCCGCCCTGCGTCCGCGATGCCATCGCTCGCGTCATCCGTGCCCCCTCTTCCAACGAGACCTGGGTCCATCCTCGGAAGTGACCCGCAGCCTTCTCCCCCTCGATGACCAGGGTTCGCGGATGGGCGGCTTTCCAGAAAAAACGCACTCCACCTGCTTTCTTGCCCACCCGGAGGGATGCTTGGACTGTCATTCGCGGACGCTCCCGTGCAGGGGGAAAGCCTCTCGCCGGCGACGTCTCCGGTTCGCCGGCGAGAGGTCACCGGGAGCCCGGTGCCTTCCTGCTTTGAGGGATTGTCGCGAGGCGCCGTGAGTGGATTCGGCCCCCGGTGCGGAGGCGGGTGTTCACGTGGGGACAGTGGGCGGCCCCCGGGACGGATTGGGTTGGACCCTCGCTCTACCGCATCGTTCGGAGTCCGGTTCCGGGGGACGGGGTGGTCGACCGCGTCTTTGTCGGGACCCTCACGGCCTTCCGGGGGGAAGCCACCATGTCGAACCTGCTCGACCTGCCGCGTCAGGCATTGATGGATTTGCGCTCGCGCCTCAGCCACCTGCCGCTCGTGTCCCACTTGCACCGACGGCACTCGCCCAACAGCCTGGCCCTGTCCAGTCCGTCACCGCAGGACTCGGTGCTGGCGGATCCGCAACGCGTGGAGACGTGGCGCCGCGCGGTGGAGCGCTACGTGCGCCCCAACCAGGTGGTGGTGGACGTGAAGGCCGGCACCGGCCTGCGCACCTTCCTCGCCGCGCACCAGCACCCGCGCAAGCTGTACGCGGTGGATGACTCGCGGCTGCTGGACACCACGCAGTGGGTGGCCCGCCGCAACGGCCTGGAGCGCATCGACTTCGTGCGCGAGCCCACCTGGCACTTCCAGCCGCAGGAGAAGGCGGACGTGCTGCTGCATGAGCTGCTGGGAGATGCGCTGCTCGACGCGGGGCTCGTGCCCCGGATGCTGGACTTGCGCTCGCGCCTGCTCAAGCCCGGCGGCCGCATCCTCCCCAACCGCTTCGAGGTCTACGTGGAGCCCGTGCAGCTCCGCGAGGAGGCGTGTGTCCCGTTCATCTGGACGCAGCACCTGCCGCACGTGGACTTCCGCTGCCTCCAGTCGCTGCGCGAGGCGATGAGCCCGTCGTACTTCACGCGGCTGGTGCGCTCGTACGAGGTGGACCACCTGCTGTGCGAGCCGGAGCCCGCGTTCGGGTTCGACCTGGAGACGATGCGCGCGGAGGGGCTGCCCTCGCGCGTGCGCATCCAGCGGCCGGTGGAGGAGGACGGGCGGGTGGACGGCTTCTGCCTGTTCTACAAGGTCGCCTTCGACGCGGAGCTGGCCTTCGACGTGTCCCCCATGCGCGAGCGCAACACCACGGCGATGACGCTCCTGCGCGTGGAGCCTCGCGAGTTCAGCCGCTACGACACGCTGGACTTCGAGCTGGAGCTGCCCAATCCGTCCGACCCGCGCACCTGGCGGTGGCAGTTCACCTGACGGCAGTGCCGGAGCCTGGAGTGATGCCCGGTGGACAGCCTTCCTGTCTCCGGGTGTCGCCGCGGGTGGGCGCACTGCCTAGCTTGCAGGGCGCATGCGACCGCTCCGGCTCCTCGTCCCGCTCCTCATGTCCGCCGCCGCGCTGCCCGCGGCGGCCCAGGCTCCGCGCACCGTGGCGGGCGTGTGTGGCCGCACCAACTGGGTCTGCGTGGCGGAGTGCATCGACGCGGAGTGCGTCGACAAGTGCATGCGCGAGGGGTGCGAGGACGCGCTCAAGCGGCTGAAGGCCTGCACCAGCAAGGCGGCCTGCGCGCCGGATGACTCGGCGTGCGCGGCGAAGTCGTGCGGCCTCACCTGCGAGCGGTCCTTCGAGCCCGCGCCCAAGAGCCCGGAGAAGCTGGTGACGAACCCGTGCGAGGGCGACAAGGCCCCGAAGGGCACGGCGGTCCCCAGGGAGCTGGTGGGCACGTGGGTGCTGTCCGCGGCGAGCATCCCGGACACGGACCAGGGACAGGAGGAGCGCATCGACGTGCAGCCCCGGTCCGACTACGCGCGGGCGCTGCAGGTGACGCCGGAGGGCTGCTTCGTGCTGCGCACGAAGCTGGATGACGCGACGCTCGGGCGCGGCAGCACGCTGGACGTGCGCGCGTGGGGCCGGGTGGAGGTGAAGGACAAGAAGCACCTGGCGCTGCGCACGCAGGACGGTCAGGCGGTGGGCCCGGTGTGCGGCAAGCAGCGCGTGGTGCCCCTGTCCCAGGGGAAGTTCAAGGGCGGGGAGTTCACGTACGCCTTCGAGGAGAAGGACTCGCTCGTCCTCACCGTGCCGGGCGCCACGCGGCAGACGTTCCAGTTCGAACGGGAGAAGCAGGAGGCGCCGGAGCCGCCGCCCAAGCCTTGAGGAGGACCTTGCCCCCACCGGGGCGCACGGGTGAGAAGGACGCCATGGCAGGCCGCGAGCGGATGGCGAGCATGGACGCGGCGTGGCTCCAGATGGAGGAGCCCGCGAACCTGATGATGATCACCGCGGTGCTGTGGTTCGACGGCGCCATGGACCTGGAGCGCCTGCGCGCGGTGGTGCGCGAGCGGCTGGTGGAGCGCTACCCGCGCTTCCGGCAGCGGGTGGTGCCCGGGCCGCTGGGCGCGCCGCACTGGGAGGACGCGCCGGACTTCGACCCGGACGCGCACCTGTCCACGCTGCGCGTGCCGGAGTCCGCGGGACACGCGGGGCTGGAGGCGCTCGTCGGGGACTGGCTGGGCGTGCCGCTGGAGCGCTCCCGTCCGCTGTGGCACCTCCACCTGGTGCGGGGCGCGCCGGGCGGGGACGTGCTGCTCGCGCGGCTGCACCACTGCATCGCGGATGGCATCGCGCTCGCGCGGGTGCTGCTGTCCCTCACGGATCCGGTGGAGGTACCCGGGGCGCCCGGGCCGCGCGCGGTGGAGCTGGAGGAGGGGAGTGAAGTCACTCCGTCCGGACCGGAGCGGCCGCCGGGCGCTCCGGGCTGGCTGCGGCTGGCCCGGGGTGCCCGCTCCGCGCTGCGCAAGGGCGCGGAGCTGGTGCGCGAGCCCATCCTCGCGGGCGATCTGGTGCGCGAGGGCGCGAGGGGTGCGGCGGCCCTGGGCAAGCTGCTGGTGCTGCCGCCGGATCCCCGCTCTCCGTTGCGTGGGCCGCTGGGCCCCCGGAAGCTCGCCGCGTGGTCGGAGCCCATCGAGCTGGAGCGGGTGAAGGCCGTGGGCCGGACCCTGGGCGGCACGGTGAACGACGTGCTGCTCACGGTGGTGACGGGCGCGCTGCGGCGCTACCTGGACGCGCGCGGCGCCCCGCCGGAGGACGTGCACGCGCTGGTGCCGGTGAACCTGCGGCCCCTGGACGTGCCGGTGCCTCGCGAGCTGGGCAACCGCTTTGGCGTCGTGTTCCTGCGGCTGCCCGTGCACCTGGCGGAGCCGCGCCGCCGCTTGCGCGAGGTGGCGAAGCGGATGGAGCAGCTCAAGCGCTCTCCGGAGGCCGTGGTGACGTTCGGCGTGCTGGAGCTGCTGGGGCGCACGCCCGCGGCGCTGGAGCGCGCCGTCGTGGACGTGATGGGCACCAAGGCGTCGCTCGTCGCCACCAACGTGCCCGGGCCGCGCCAGCCGGTGTCGCTCGCGGGCAGCCGGCTGGAGGGGCTCACGTTCTGGGTCCCCCAGGCCGGCCACGTGGGCCTGGGGGTCAGCCTCTTCAGCTACTCGGGGCGGGTGACCGTGGGCGTGGCCTCGGACGCGTCCCGCGTGCCCGACCCGGGGGCCCTCGTCGCCGCGTTCCAGGACGAACTGGACGCGCTGGCGGCGCTGGCCCCCTGAAGGGCCTTCGCTGGCGGCTACTTCGCGGCGAAGAGCTTGTGCGGGTCGTACTTGCCGCGCACTTCCTTGAGCTTCGCGCGGATGGCGTCCGGCCAGGCGCTGTCGAAGTGCGCCGCGTCGCGGACCTTGCCCATGAAGTTGATGGCCATCTCCGGCGACAGCCACGACTTCAGCTCCGCGCGCAGGCCCTCCGTGGCGCCGGGCAGCACCGCCTCGAACAGCGGCGGGTGCATGCCCACCAGCCCGATGAGGAAGTTGCCGTTGCGGCCGCCCACCGCCGAGCCGCCCGCCACGTCCTTCTGGCTCGCGCCGCCCAGGTGCCGCAGCTCCAGCATGAAGTACGGCGTCTGCGCGCCCGCGCCCACGTGGCGCAGCAGCGTGGTGACCAGGTCCTGGTCCACGTGGCTGAGCATCATGCCGCTGGTCCACACGGGGCTGGGCTGGTCCGGATCATTGTGGATGCGCGCCATCTGGGTCGCGGGCAGCTCGCCCAGCATGTCCAGGTAGAGGGGCGCCAGCGCGCGCAGGGGCGCCGCCAGCTTCGCGCCCTCCTCCATGGAGCCCGGGTAGGCGAAGCGCAGGTTGATGACCGTGCGGCCGCGCAGCGGGGGCGGGATGAAGTCGAACGGCGGGAAGCGCATGACGGCGATGCTCGTGGACACGCGCGCGTCCGCCTCCGACGTCCACTTCACCCAGCCGCGCAGCACGGCCTCGATGTGCTGCTCCTCGAAGAAGAGGCTGCCCGCGTAGAGCGAGCGCAGCTCCACCAGTTGGACCTTCACCTCCGTCACGATGCCGAAGCCGCCCTTGCCGCCGCGCAGGCCCCAGAACAGGTCCGGGTGCTTCTCCGCGCTCGCCTCCACCGTCTCCCCGTCACAGGTGACGAGCGTGTAGCCCACGACATAGTCGGAGCTGACGCCGTGGCTGCGCACCAGCGGCCCGAAGCCGCCGCCCAGCAGGTAGCCCACCACGCCCACGTTCAGGGACGAGCCGGCGATGGGCGCCAGGCCGTGCTTCGCCGCCTCCGCGACGACCGGCTCCCAGCGCGCGCCCGCGCCGATGGTGGCGACGCGCGTCGCCGGGTCGATGCTCACGTGGTTCATCGCCTTCGTGGAGAGGAGCACGCCGGAGGTGATGGGCACGTCCGTCCCGTGCCCCGTGGCCTGCACCGACACGGGCAGGTGGTTCTCCCGGGCGAAGCGGATGGCCTCCACCACGTCCTGCGTGGACTTCACCGCCACCACGTACTGCGGCGAATGGGTGACCACGACGTTGAAGCCGGCACACTCCGGGGCATAGCCCGCGTCGTTGGGGGTGTAGACGGGGCCGCTCACGCGGCCGGCGAGGGTCTGGGTCATGGGGCGTTGCTCCTTCGTGTCAGCCAGCCCCTGGGGGCTGGGAGGGGGACTCGGGTGCGCTGCGGTGCCGCGTCCAGGGAGTACGAGCGCGAAGCAGCATAAACCTGGAAGTCAGGTCCGTACACGGAAGCGCGGTGTGAAAACACGGCCCGCGCTCCAGCGGGCCGGCCCCCCGGCACCCCTACAGCAGGCCGTGCTCCTCCAGCTTGTTGTAGAGCGTGCGCCGGCTCACCCCGAGCAGCCGCGCCGCCAGCGTGCGGTTGTCCCCCGAGCGCTTCAGCGCGTCCGCCAGCGCCTCCTTCTCCACGTCCTTGCGCCGTGACTCCAGCGTGACGGAGTCGGACGGCGACGGAGGCGGCGGCGCGGCGACGGGCGGCGGCGCGAGCCCCGGCTGGCGGGAGAGTTCGCGCGCCACGTCCTCGCCGGAGAGCACGGGCCCGTCGCAGAGCACCACCAGCCGCTCCAGGAAGTTCTGCAACTGGCGCACGTTGCCGGGCCACGGCTGGGCCTGGAGCGCGCGCAGGCCGTCCTCGCTCAGGGTGAAGGGAGGCCGGCCGTTGGTCTTCGCGTGCACGTCCAGGAAGTGGCGGGCGAGCGGCGCGATGTCCTCCGGGCGCTCGCGCAGCGTGGGCAGCCAGAGGGGCACCACGTTGAGCCGGTAGAAGAGGTCCTCGCGGAAGGTGCCCCGGCGCACGCCGTCCTCCAGCGCCTGGTGCGTGGCCGCGACGAAGCGCACGTCCACCTTCACCGTCTGGGTGCCGCCCAGCCGTTCGAACTCGCGCTCCTGGAGCACGCGCAGCAGCTTCACCTGCACCGCGGGGGACACGTCGCCAATCTCGTCGAGGAACAGCGTGCCGCCGTGCGCCAGCTCCACGCGTCCGGGCTTGCGCGTGGCCGCGCCCGTGAAGGCGCCCTTCTCGTAGCCGAACAGCTCGCTCTCCAGCAGCGTGTCCGGGAGCGCCGCGCAGTGCAGCTTCACGAACGGCCCCGCGCGCCGGGGGCTGTGCTCGTGCAGGGCCCGCGCGGCCAGCTCCTTGCCCGTGCCGGACTCGCCGCGCAGCAGCACCGTGGCGGTGCCCTGGGCGGCCTTCACCAGCAGGGCCTTCACCTGCGTCATCGCGTGGCTTGCGCCCATGAGCAGGCTGTCCAGGCCGTCCGGCGCCTTGCCGGTGCCGCGAGTGGGCTCCGGGTCCCGGCTCGCGTGGAGCAGGGCCTTCCTCAGCGTGAAGAGGAGCTCCTCGCGGTCGAAGGGCTTGAGCACGAAGTCCGCCGCGCCCGCCTTCATCGCCTCCACCGCGAGCGGCACCGTGCCGTGCGCCGTCATCAGCAGCACGGGCACGTCCGGCCAGCCGCGCCCCACCTGCGCGAGCAGCTCCATGCCGCTCATGCCCGGCATGCGCACGTCGCTCAGCACCACGTCGATGGGGCGGCGCGCGAGCAGGGCCAGGGCGTCCTTCGCGCTGGAGGCCGGATGCGGCGTGAGGCCCGCCTGGGTGAGCAGCGCGCCCAGCACCTTGAGCAGCGCGGGATCATCGTCGACCACCAGGACGTGGCCCTTCAGTGCGTCGCTCACGCGGCTTCTCCCTCGGATTGCGGGGCCTGGGAGGCGGGGGCCGCCGGCAGGCGCAGGCGCAGGAGGGTGCCATGGCCCTCGCCGCTCGTCAGGGACGCGGTGCCGCCGTGCGCCTCCGCCACGCGCCGCACGAAGGCCAGCCCCAGGCCGCTGCCCGTCGCCTTGGTGGTGAAGAAGTCGTCGAAGGCCCGCTCCCGCGTGCGCGCGTCCATGCCGGCGCCGGTGTCCCGCACCTCCACCACCACCGCGTCGCCGTCCCGCTGCGTGCGCACGGTGAGGGTGCCGCCTTCGGGCATGGCCTCGAAGGCGTTGCGCACCAGGTTCTCCAGCGCGTTGGCGAGCAGGTCCTCGTCGCCCGCGCACGCGGGCAGGTCGGGGGCGAGCTCCTTCTTCAGCTCCACCGCGCCCGGCGTCGCGAAGGCCTGGAGCGACAGCACGCCCTCCACCAGCCGGTTCAGGTCCAGCGGCCGGCGCAGCGGCTCCACTCGCGCGAGGCGCTGGTAGGTGCCCGCCACGCGGTCCAGGCGCTCCACCTGCTCCAGCAGCAGGTCCAGGAAGTCCCCGTGCGCGTCCCAGGAGTGGCCGCGCGCGTGCTCCTCCTTCAGGTACTGCGCGGCGCCCTTGAGCGCGGCGATGGGGTTCTTCAGGTCGTGCGCCATCTGCGCGGAGAAGCGGCCCAGCGTGGCCAGTTGCTCCAGGCGCTCGCGCTGGGTGACGAAGGCGGTGACGCCCCGCCGCGCCGCCGCCAGCAGCGAGAAGGTGATGGCGGTGGTGCCCACGACGAGCGCGCCGGACTCGGCGGCGAAGACGCGGAAGAGCGTGAGGTAGGCGAGCACGCCCACCAGCGCGAGCACGACGGCGTGCATGGCCGCGTTCGTGGCGCGCGCGTCCTTGCCGAAGAGCTGGAAGCGCAGCGACGCGGTGGCCATCACCGGCAGGCCCAGGAGCGTGCCCACGTTGCCCAGCTTCGGCACGGGCAGGGCCATGTCCGCCGCCAGGTCCGTGAGCAGCAGCGCGACGAGCAGCGTGAGCCCCAGCAGCATCAGGCCCGCTCGCGCGCGTTCGTCCGGGGAGCCCTCCGCGCTGGCGTGGCGCAGGTGGCGCGTGAGCAGCACGAAGCCCGTGGCGAGGATGGGGATGACGCCCACGGCGACCGCGAGCCCGAAGCGGAAGGTGTTGATGCGCTCCTCCAGCGCGGGCACGCCCATGGCGATGAGCATGGTCAGCGCGAGCGCGCCCATCACCGCGTAGGTGCCGTAGAGCACGCGGGCGGAGCGGCGGCGGCGGCCCACGAACGCGAGGATGAAGTGCACCGCGCACGGCAGCGTCATCAGCGCCGCGGCGAAGCCCATCAACCGCCAGCCCGTGTCCCCCGAGCGCGCCAGTCCGAAGGCGGAGAAGTTCCAGGTGGACAGCGCGATGGAGAGCAGGGACAGCGGCAGCGCGAGGGGGCTGCGTCCCACGCGGGCGAGCGCGATGCCGGCGAGCGCGAGCTGCCCCGCGCACGCCAGCAGGCTGAGCCACATGGCGCCCGTCATCGCGCGCCTCCGTGGCTCAGAGCATGCCCAGCCGGCGGGCGTTGGCGGGGTCGACCGCCGCGGACTCCCAGCGCCGCACCGCGGCCTCGCGCTCCGCGTCGGGCGAGTCCGCGTAGTAGCCCAGCGTGTCGTGCAGGGCGCGGCTCAGCTCCTCGATGGCGGCGAGCCGCACGTCCAGCTCGCGGTGGCGCAGCGCGGCCACCAGCCAGTCCGCGCGGCGGCGGCTGCGGTTCTCCGCCCACCACGCCGACCACTGGCGCGGCTGGAGCCCCAGCGTGGCGCGGGTGACTTCGCGCAGGGCCTCCGCGGCGGCCTGCGCGCACATGGCGTCATCGCTGCCGGTGAGGTTGATGAGGCCCTCGATGGCGTCGCGGTCGTGCAGCGTGCCCAGGGCGCGGGCCGCCAGCGAGCGGCGGAGCGCGTCCCGGCTGGCCAGCTCCTGGCGCAGGTCGCGCAGGGACGCGTCCAGGCGCGGCAGGTGCTTGAGCGCGGCGGCCGCGACCCGGGCGGCGCTGGAGATGTCCGGCTCCATGTCGAACAGGCCGCGCAGCACGCCGTCCACCAGCTCCGCGTAGGGCAGGTTGCCCGCGGTGAGCAGCGCCAGGTAGCGCGTGTCCGCGTCGTTCGAGTCCAGCAGCGGCGCCAGCGCGACGGCCGCGGGGCGGCCCAGGCGCGACAGGGCGGCGGGGATGGGGCCCAGCTCGTCCGCCTCCGGCAGCTCCACGACGGGCAGGCGGCTCCAGGCGGTGGGGCCGGGGAAGTGCTGCGCGAGCACCCGGGCGCTGGCTTCCGGCGAGCGGGCCAGCTCCGCGATGGCGCTGGAGCGCAGGGACGCGTCCGGGCCGGTGAGCCGGCGCAAGAGCGGCGTGAAGTCCGGCGGCGGGCGCTCCTCCGGGGACAGCACGCGCGGGGGCAGGGCGGCGGCACGGCCCAGGTTGGCCACGCCGCCCCGGCCGAAGACGGGGTTCCACCCGAGCCCCGCGACCACGGCGGGCGCGGGGGCGGGCTGGACCGGGGCCGGGAAGCCGGGCACGTCCACGTCGATGCTGATGTCCTCTTCGGGCGCGCGCAGCTCGGACACGCGCTGCTTGCGGAAGAGGATGAGCTCCTGGAAGGCGGCCGGCAGGTCCTGGCAGAACAGGATGTAGTCGCTCAGCCGGCGCTGGCTCATCGGCTTCTGGCCGCAGTCGCCGTAGAGGATGGCCACGAGGCGGCCCTTCACCTCCACCGGGTACAGGAAGACGGTGCGCGGGGCCTGGCGGCCGAAGAGCTCCAGGTAGTGCCGCGTGAGCGCGTCCGGCGGCAGCGGGCCCGCGTAGCTGCCGCGCGTGACGGCGACGGTGCGGAAGACGCTGCTCGCGTCCAGGGGGATGGAGACCTGGGCCAGGGCGTTGGCGTCCCAGCCCTCGCCGCGCGAGTCCCAGCCACCGGCGGCGCCGCGCACGACGGCGAAGGCGGCCACATAGTCGAACGTGCGGCGGCCGAAGCGCAGCGCCACGTCCAGCAGGCGGTCCAGGTCCCGCGTCGCCTCGCGCAGCGCGGAGCGGGCCTGGGGCAGCGTCCACTCCGGCACGGCGGCATCCGGCGCGCTGGAGGCACCCGGGACGGGGGCGGGCTCCGGCGCGCGGGGACGGTTCGCGCCCTGCGCGGACGCGGGGTTGCTGAAGATGATGAAGGACGGCTCGCCCCGGGGCGGCGCCGGGGGAACGGGAGGCTGGGTCGGCGTGGCGGCCTGGGCCGCGCGGGCCTGCTGCTCGGGCGCGGGAGGCCACACGGCGGGACGGGCTCCCGGGGGCTGCGAGGGGGCGCCGGTGCGGTTCGCGGACGGAGGCGTGCCCTGCGGGCCCTGGACGGCGGTGCCCGGTCGGGCGCCTTGTCCCGCTGTCGAGGGACCTTGAGGACCCGCGCCCTGCACGGTGGTGCCCTGGCCTCCGAAGCCCTGCGCGCCCGCGCCCTGCACGGTGGTGCCCGGTCCGCCAAAGCCTTGCGTCGCGGGACCCTGCGCGCCTCCGCCCTGCACGGTGGTGCCCGGACGGCCCGCGGCCTGTGGGGGCGTGGCGAACGCACCGGGCGCGGTGGGTCGACCACCCTGGGCGGAGCCCTGCGGCGCCGCGGCGGGCGTGCCGGCCGGACCCACGGGCAACAGCACGGGCACGGGCTGCGGCGGCGGGAGAGGACGCTCTCCCGGCGGATAGAGCGTCGGCGGCCCGGCGTTCGCTGCCGCGCCCCGGGTCGGGGCCTGCGTGGGCGCCGTGGCGCGCGCGGGCGTGCCCGGCATGTTCAGCCGCAGCGGCTCGCGCGTGTACGCGGGGGGCGGGATGTCCGTGGGCGTCGGCGGCGGGGTGGGGCGCTGGACCGCGCGCGCCGTCGTCACCGGCCCCGCGGAGGTGTTCAGGCGCAGCGGCTCGCGCACGTACGCGGGCGGCGGGATGTCGGCGGGCTCGGGCTCACGCGAGGCGGCGGGACGGGCCGCCGCGGGCACGGGCTCCTGGGCCACGTTGCGCGCCAACTGCTCCACCATGTCCACCGTCATCGACTCGTCGTCCGGCGGCGGTGGCGGAGGCGGCGTGAGCGCTCCGGCCTGCTGGGCGACCGCCTCGGCCAGTTGCACGAAGCGGGGCGGCAGCGGCTGGCGGTAGATGATGGAGATCCACTCGCGCACCCGCAGCTCGATGGCGACCCACAGCTCCAGCGGCTTGCCCAGGAGGAAGCCGACTTCGTCCAGCTCCTTCTTGGGCACCGGATAGGCGCACGCCACGTGCAGCGTGTTGCCGTCCAGGGACAGGGGGACGACGCTGAGGCGCTCGGCGATTTTCGGGGGGATGAAGCTGGCGACCTCGAGGTTGGGCTCGAAGTCCACCAGGTTCACGGGCCGGAAGCCGGAGACCTCGCCCAGCATCGCGAGGACATCCGCTTCGGAGAGGCCGCGCTCCAGGAGCACGGTGTCCACGTGGCCACCCTGGGCCTGGTGCAGACGCAACAACTCCCCGGCCTGCTCCTGGGTCAGGAGGGCGCGCGAGACGAGGTGCTGGGCAAGACGCGAAGGCATGAAGGCCGCGGCATCTTACGGCCGCGGCCGCAAGGCACAATGAGCCGGTTTCAGCTCGGTTGGACGACGAAGGTGGACGTCAGCTTGTCATGAAGCGTCTGTCCGCGCCGGTCGAACAGCGCCATCCAGAAGCCGCCCAGGAAGAGAACAAAGGAAAGCCCGGCGAGCAGCGCCCGGAAGATGGCCCGGCCCGGGGTGGGTGCCATGCCATGGGTGTCCACCAACCGCAGGCCCAGGAGCAACCGTCCCAGGGTGCGTCCATTCCACAGGAAGGCCGCGACCGCGCAGTACACGGTGGCGAGCACCAGCACCAGGACCACGCCCGGCAGCAGCACGGAGTGCAGCGCGCGCAGCCAGGCGACGAACGCGTCCAACCCGGTGAGTCCCGGCTGCGGCCCCTTCACTCCCGCGACCGACGAGGCCAGGGTGATGTAGGCCGCCGCCACGGCGCTGATGGCCGCGGTGTCGACGGTGAAGGACAGCAGCCGGCGCCACAGCGAGGCGGGCCGTGCGTGGACCTCGCCAGCGGCCGGGACCGCCGAGGGCGCGGGGGCCTTCGACTTCGCGGGGGCGGCGGGGGCGGGGACGGGCGAGGCTTCCATGCGGGACACTCCCGGAGCGGGCGCCGGGGACGTCGCGAAGGCCGGCGTCTCCAGCGGGGGCAGGATGGCCGGGTCCACCATGAGGGGAAGGCCCGGAGCGGCGTCCCGGTGAGCATCCATCAAGGGCAGGCCGGACGAGGCGTGGGCCGCCTCCCAGTGCTCGGCGGCCGACGGTCCGGGGGCGGCCGGATGGGGAAGACCGGACGAAGCCGCCTGCGGAAGACCGGAAGCGGGGGCCTGCGCGCCACCCATCCGGGGCAGACCGGGGGCCTGCGCGGGCGCGTCCATGCGAGGCAGACCGGGCGCCCCCTGGACGGGGTTGCCGCGAGGTGCACCCGAGGCGGCCTGCGCGTGGGGGCGAGGAACGTGCGGCTCGGTGCCGTAGGCCGGCGTGGGCGCGGAGCCCGGACGGGGCTCCATGGGAGCCACAGGAGGCGGCGCGGCGCGAGGCGCGGCGACGCCAGGGTTCTGGAAGCTCGCCTCGGACAGGGCCGAGGTGGGCGCGGCGCGCGGAGGCACGGGGGCGGCGGCCATCGGTGGCACGCCCGGAGGCGGCGCGGCGGGGCGCGGAGGCTGCACGGCGCCCGCGGGAGCGTTCCCGGCGGGAGGCGTGGCGCGCGGAGGCATGGGAGCCGCGGCCCGGGGTGCCTGCTGCGCGGGAGCTGCCGCACGAACCGTCGCATCGGCCTGGGGCGGAGCCGTACGCGCAGCGGGAGCCGCCGTGCGAACCGGCGCATCGGCCTGGGGCGAAGCAGGACGCGCCGCGCGAATCGTCGCATCCGCGTGAGCGGCATCGGCCTGGAGCGAAGCAGGACGCGCCGTGGGCGCCGCCGCGCGAATCGTTGCATCCGCGTGAGGGGCCTCGGCCTGGGGCGAAGCAGGACGCGCAGCGGGCGCCGCCGCGCGAATCGTCGCATCCGCGGGGCGAGCCACAGGCTGCGCGTTGGACGCGGCGGGGCGACCCGTCACGTCACCCTGGGGCGCGGACGCGCGCACGGCCGCATCCGTCGGTGGCACGGCGGCACGCGGCGCGGCGACCGGCGCCTGCGCGGGCGGACGTGGCGCGGCGGCGCGCGGCGCCATTCCCGGACGCACCGTCGGCGTCATGCCCGGCGGGGTGATGGGGCCGCGCGGCGGCTCCATCGCGAAGGCCGGCGTGCCGCGCAGCGTCTCCGGCTCCATCGGTTCGCTGTTCAACGTGATGGGGTCGTCGCCGCCAGCGTCCTGGGCCACACGGTCGCCGGACCTGCGGCGATCAATGTGGATGTCGCGGTCGAGCAGGCTGGGGACGGGGGCCACCGCGGGTGGGCGCGCGGCATTGGCGGCGCAAGCGGGGCAATCTCCGACCGGCGGCAGCGAGGCGCCGCACTTCAGGCACTTGGACAACGGATCCTCCCGGTGACGCGGACAACCGTCGCCATGAAAGGCCGCATTCAGGCCTGTAGCAAGAAAAGGACAAGCCCCCGCCGGTCCCTCGGCCGAGGAACCGTCAGGGGCTCGTTCGCACCAGCACCACCGCCCCTCGGGGAACGGCGCGTGTGGGGCGCCTCACGCTAGGCGTGGACGCGGCGCCGTCCCGCTGCTCCCACCAGGAGAAGCACGATGATGGATCCCACGACGGACATGATGATGCCCGAGGCATGCAGGTCGAACAGCCGGCCGTTGCGCTCGAAGAGCGAGCCGATGAGACCGCCCACCAGCGAACCCACCATGCCCAGCAGCGTCGTGGCCACCAGCCCCATGCTCTGCTTGCCCGGCAGGATGGCCCGAGCAATGAGGCCCGCGATGAGGCCGATGATGATGAATGCGATGATCCCCATGAGAGTCTCTCCCGTGTGAGGGACCCGCGAGGTCCCGAATGGCAGAAACGTAGGAATCACCACAAGGATCCGTGACCCGGGATGCAGGGAGGGACTGTCCGCCCGCCTGCTAACCGAGCGACCCGTCCAGGTGCTGCATCACCGCGAGCGCCGCCAGCGCCGCCGTCTCCGTGCGCAGGATGCGCGAGCCCAGCGTCACCGGCCGCGCCCCCAGCTCCCTCAAGCCCTCCACCTCCTCACGAGCGAGCCCGCCCTCGGGGCCAATCACCAGCGCCACCGGCGTCCCCGGCGCCACGCTCCGGAACGCCTCGCCCAGCGGCACCGCGGACTCCTCCTCATCCAGCACCAGCAGCAGCGTGCCCGGCGTCAGCGCACGCGCCGCGTCCAGCAGCGGCCCGGGCGGATGCACCACCGGCACGTCGTCGCGCCGGCACTGGCGCGCGGCCTCCTCGACGATCTTCGCCCACCGCTGGGTGCGCTCCCCGGCGCGCTTCGGCTCCAGCTTCACCACGCTGCGCGCCGTGGCCACCGGATGGAACGCGGTGGCGCCCAGCTCCGTGCCCTTCTGCAGCACCAGCTCCAGCTTGTCCCCCTTGGGCAGCCCCTGGAGCACGCGCATCTCCCGCGCGGGCGGCGTCACCCGCACGGCCCCCAGCACCAGCCGCACGGACTCCGCGCCAAGCCCGGTGACGCGCGCCTCGAAGGCGCGGCCCTTGCCGTCGAACACCTCCAGCGCGTCGCCGTCCGCCAGCCGCAGCACGTGGACGAGGTAGTGGCGGCGCTCGCCCGTCAGCGTCACGTCGGCGGGGGCGGGGTCGGGCAGGGGGACGAAGAGGCGGACCACGGCGGCTTCCTTGAAGGGGAGGGCGCCCGGAGGATAGCCCTCCATGCTATGGCGCGCGAAACGCCCATGGCCACCCTCGTCATCGAGTCCACCCGCTCCGGCTTCGTCGAGTCCCTCCACACCGTGTCCGTCGCGGTGGTGAACGCGGAGGGCGCGCGCGTCGCGTACGCGGGCGACCCGGAGCGCGTCACCTTCTGGCGCTCGGCGGCGAAGCCCTTCCAGTCCCTGCCCATGGTCCAGGACGGCGCGGCGGACCGCTACGGCTTCGGCCCGCGCGAGCTGGCGCTCTCCTGCGCGTCCCACTCCAGCGAGCCCGAGCACCGCGCCCTCGCCATGCGGATGCTGAGCGCCTCCGGCTGCGAGGAGCGCCACCTGGCGTGCGGCCCGCACCCGCCGCTGTCTCCCGCGGTCGCGGAGGAGGCGCTGAGGGCGGGCGTGGTGCTCACGCCCCGGTGGAACAACTGCTCCGGCAAGCACGCGGGGATGCTCGCGCTGGCGCGGCACCACGGCTGGGACGTCCACGGCTACGCCAGCGACGGCCACCCGGTGCAGGAGCGCATCCAGGACGAAATCGCGAAGTGGACGGGCCTGCCGCGCGACGCGCTGGTGAAGGCCGTGGATGGCTGCCTCGCCGTCTGCTTCGGTCTTCCGCTCAGCGCCATGGCCACCGCGTGGGCCCGCTTCGGCGTCTCGGAGGCGCCCGCGGCCCGGCGCCTGCGCGAGGCCATGCTCGCGCACCCGGAGCTGGTCGCGGGCAGGGGCCGCGCGTGCACGGACATCATGACGGCGCTGGGGGGCGAGGCCGTGGTGAAGATTGGCGCGGAGGGCGTCTACTGCGCCGCGCTGCCCCGGGCCCGCCTGGGCGTGGCCGTCAAGGTGGAGGACGGCGACGCCCGCTGCGCCGCGCCCGCCCTCCTCGCCGTGCTGCGCCTCGTCGCGGAAGCGCACGGCCTGTCCCTGCCCATGACGGGCCTGGAGCACCACGCGGAGCCGCGCATCCTCCACACCCGGAACGAAGTCGTGGGCTCCCTGCGCGCGGCCGGAACGCTCGCGTTCGTCTGAGGCCCGCTGTAGCGCGGAAGGTCACACGCGCCGCGCTCCCCGTAACCCGCCCCGCTACAACCGCGCCCGCGTCCTCTTGGAACGGCAAGGCCCCGGCGTCAGGCACGCGGGCTGCAATGTCCGCCAGGCACACGGCGGGACTCGCGAGGTCCTGACGCCAAGGGGGAAAGCCTCGCGAGTCCAGATGGGGTCGGGATGGCGAACCAGTTTTCGCCGCCCGACCCCCTCTTGTTTCTAGCGCTTCAAGTCGATGCGCACCCACTCGCCCTGCTGCGCGCCCTCCAGCACGGTGCACCCCAGGGCGCGGTACGCGGCCTCCACGTCCGCGCGCTGGTGCGCGAGCACGCCGGCCAGCACCAGCCGGTCCTTCGCCTTGGGGACGATGAGGGGCGCCAGCTCAATCAGGGTGTTGGCCAGGATGTTCGCGAGCACCAGGTCGAAGGTGCCCGGCACCTCCGTCAGCTCGCGCCCGGAGATGTCCAGGTCGGGCGTCTGGTTGTCCGCGCAGTTCTCCTGGGCCAGCTCCACGGAGGTGGGGTCATTGTCGGTGCCCACCACGTGGCCCGCGCCCAGCTTCTTCGCCGCGATGGCGAGCACGCCCGTGCCGGTGCCCACGTCCAGCACGCTCGCGCCCGGGTGCGTGGCCATGAAGTCATCCACCGCCGCCAGGCACAGCGACGTGGTGGGGTGGTCCCCCGTGCCGAAGGCCATCTTCGGCTCGATGACCAGCTTCACCTTGTCCGCGGGCGCGTTCGCCACGTCCCAGGGCGGGCCCACCCACAGGCGGCCCACCTGCACGGACTTGATGAGCGACTTCCACTCGTTGCTCCAGTCCTGCTGGGGCTGCTCGTCCAGGGACAGGCGCGCGGTGGGGTGGCTCTCCGCCACCGCGTCGCGGGCCTCCTCCGCGCTCTCGCGGTCCTCGAAGTAGGCCACGACGATGGACTCGCCCTTCGCGGGGGCGCGCACGCCCGGCATGGTGGGCGTCTCCGTGTCGCGGACCTCCAGGCCCAGGGCGCCGGCCTCATGGAGCAGGTCCTGGAGGATTTCGGAGGCCTCCTCCGCGATATCGACGGTGAGTGACAGGTAGGTCTGGGACATGGCGCCCCTTCTACCGCACCCGGTGCGGCGTGGAAGCGCCGTCGTCGTGACGCTTCCACGCTCGCGCCGCGGGCCTCAGGGCCCGACGATGGCCGTGGCCATGCGGTCGAAGTCGATGACCCGGCGGGCCACCTCCCGCACGTCCTCCGCCGTCACCTTCGCCACGCGCTCGGAGTAGTGCAGGAAGTTGTCCAGCCCGATGCCGTAGCAGGTGTCCAGCGCCAGCAGCGTCGCGCGGGCGCTGTTGCGCTGCAGGTCGATTTCATACGCCCCGATGATGTGCTGCTTGGCGCGCTCCAGCTCCGCGGCCGGAATCGGCTCGTCGCGGATGCGCTGCAGCTCGCGGCGCATGCCCTCCACCGCGGCGTCCACCTTCTCCGGGCTGGTGCCCATGTAGACGGCGAAGTAGCCGGGGTCCAACCCGTCCATGGAGAAGCTGCTCACGCTGTAGGCCATGGAGCGCTTGTCGCGCAGCTCGATGAAGAGCCGCCCGCCCTGGCCGGACAGCACCGTGGACAGCACGTCCAGCACCACGCGCCACGAGTCGGTCATCCGCGCCGCCTGGAAGCCCATCACCAGGTGCGTCTGCGCCCGCGCGAGCACCTTCTTCTCCGTGCGCGGCGCGGACGGAGGCGCCTCCGGCCGCACCTGCTTCGGGGCCACCGCGCCGCCGCGCGACTTGCCGAAGTACTCGTTCGCCAGCGCCCGCACCTGGTCCACGTCCACGTCGCCCACCACGCTGAGCGTCATCTGCGACGGGGCCATGTGCGCCCGGTGGTACGCGCGCAGTTGCTCGGGCCCCAGCGCCTCCACGGACGCCTTCTCGCCCAGCAGTGACAGCCGGTACGGGTGCTCCTGGTAGAGCGTGCGCGAGAACAGCTCGAACGCCATGCTCGACGGCTTGTCCTCGCGGGTGAGGATGTCCTGGAGCAGCAGCGCGCGCTCCCGCGCGACCTCCTCCTCGCGGAAGGCGGGGTTCACCAGCACGTCCGCGAACAGCCGGAAGCCGGGCTCGAAGTAGCGCGACAGGAAGTCCGCCTTCAGGCTCACGGAGTTGCGGCCGCCCTGGCCGGTGACGTTGCCCGCGTACAGGTCCCCCAACTGGCTGATGTCATCCGCGCTGAGCGTGGTGGTGCCCTTGGTGAGGGTGCGGCTGAGCAGTGTGGTGATGCCGTTGTCCTCGGGCGTCTCGTAGCGCGCTCCGCCGATGAAGGCCGCGCGCATGGAGAACAGCGGCACGTGCGGCTCCACGCGGATGATGAGCGTGGCGCCGGAGGGCAGCTTCTCCTGCACCACCTCCGAGCGCGCGGACGCGACGGCGCTCCGGGCCGGACGCGCCGGGGCCTCCGGGGGCGGCTGCTTCGCGGAGCGCTCCGGGGGCGTGAGGCCGGGGCCCTTCGCCGCTTCATCCAGCGCGGCGTGCACATGGGCCTCCGTCAGTTCCGCGGCGGGCGGCACCAGCGCGGTGACCACGGCGTGCTCCAGCCGCAGGTACTTCTGGGCCACGCGGCGCAGGTCCTCCGGCTTGAGGTTGCGGATGTCCTCCAGGTAGCGGGCCTCCGACTCCAGGCCGCCGGGGGACGTCTGGTACGAGCCCAGGTTGCGCGCCGTGCCCTGCACCGTCTCCTTGCGGTAGACGGACTCCGCCTCCACCACCGCCTGCACCGCGCGCAGCTCGTCCAGTGGCACCGCCGTGGTGCGCAGCGCCTCCAGCACGCGCGCCGTCTGCGTGAGCGCCTTCTGCGCCTTGTCGGGCGGCAGCGTCAGCGACACGGAGAAGATGCCGGGGTCCTTGGGCGTGTACGCGGACGCGTGCACGTCGTTGACCAGGTGCTGGCGGCGCTTCACCTCGCGCACCAGCCACGACGAGTTGCCCTGGCCGGCGATCATCGCCAGCACGTCCAGCGCGGGCACGTCCGGGTGCTCCAGCTCCGGGATGGCGAAGGCCAGGTGCAGGTAGGCCTCCTTCACGTCCTCCGTCTGGATGAGCACGCGGCGGCCCGTGGGGGCTGCGTCGCGAGGACGCTCCACCGGGCCCGCGTAGGGCCGGCCCCAGTCACCGCCGAAGATTTCGTCCACCCACTGGCGCAGCTCCGCCTCGTTCAGGTCGCCCGCGACGGACAGCACCAGGTTCTTCGGCGTGTAGTGCCGGTGGTAGAACTCCAGCACCTTCTCGCGGGTGAAGCTGCGCACGCTCTCCTCCGTGCCGATGACGGGCAGCCGGTAGGGGTGCGTCTGGAACGCGGCGGTGAACAGCCCCCGGGACGCGCGGCGTGACGGCGAGTCGTAGCTGCGCTTGATCTCCTCGCACACGACCTCGATTTCGCGCGCCAGCTCCTCCTTGTCGAACGCGGAGCGGCGGACGGCGTCCCCCAGGATGTCCAGGCCCGTGCGGGCGAACTGGCTGGCGATGACGATGTGGTAGACGGTCTGGTCGAAGGACGTCCAGGCGTTGATTTCGCCGCCGTGCGCCTCGATGTCCCGGGCAATCTCACCGGGCCCCCGGCGCTCCGTGCCCTTGAAGAGCATGTGCTCGTGCAGGTGGGCGAGCCCGGCCTGGTCCGGCCTTTCGTCCGCGCTGCCGGCCTTGACCCAGACCTGGAAGGCCGCGACCTTGGCGGCGTGCTGCTCCTCGAAGACGACGGTGAGCCCGTTGGGCAGGGTGTAGCGGATGGCCATAGGAGTGGTCCGAAGCTGTCATCCCCTCCCGAGGAGAGGCAAGGCGAGGTGTGATGTTTGCTCCATTGGCTAACGTCCCGCCCCCTCCACGTCGAGCGGACCGTGCCGTCCGCCTCCCACCAGGCAGGCGAAGCGGCGCGGCGGGCATCGCGTAACTGGTGGAAACCCCCCGTGGCCGGTAACCTGGGACGCGCACATGCCGTCTCCCCCGGACGAGGCGGATCCGCTCGCGGACCTGAAGGAACTGCTGGATGACGGCGACGCCCCGGTGGCGGCGCCCGCTCCGGCGTCCCCCAGGCCCCTCGCGGTTCCCAGGCCTCCCCCCTCCGCGCCTCCCCCCCTGCCGCCCCGGCGGCCCGCCGCAGGCTTGCCCGCATCCCCGGCCGCCGCGCCGGCCGCCCGGGTGCCCACGACCCCCGCGCCCATCGGCGGTGGAGGGTTGCCCACGACCACGCCACCGTCCCCGGCGGCCGCGGCGCGCAGCCCCGGCAAGGGGGACCCCTTCGCGGAGCCCGCCGAGCCCCGGCTGCCCATGGGCGGCTCGGCGGAGGACAAGCTGGAGTTCTTCCGGGGCATCCTGAAGCAGAAGACGGAGACCCTGGCCCGGGCGCGCGCGCTGTACGCCGAGCGCGAGGGCGAGCTCACCCAGCTCAAGGCCGCGCTGGAGAAGGCGCGCCGGGAGGGCGGCGGCGGGGGCGCACCGGCGCCGTCCGCGCAGGACGAGCAGCGGCTGAAGCAGGCCCAGGCGCGCATCGCCTCGCTGGAGGCGGAGCTCGCCGCGTCGGAGGCGGACCGCAAGGACCTCACGCGCGCGCTGGCGGAGGTGGAGTCGGAGGTCCCCCGGCTGACGGAGGAGCTCCACGCCGAGCGCGAGTCGCGCGGGGCGATGGCGGAGGAGCTGGTCGGCGCGAAGGAGGCGCTGGGGCTCGCGCAGGACCGCGTGGCGGAGCTGGCCTCCGGCAAGTCCGAGGCGCAGGGCGCGCTGGAGGCGGTCCAGGCGCAGTACCAGTCGGTGCTCGCGGACGTGGAGCGGCTGACCACGGAGCGCGACGCGCAGGCGCTGGCCATCAGCCAGTTGGAGACGGCGCTCGCGGAGGCGAAGGGCGCCATGGGCGCCCTGGAGAGCGAGAGCGACTGGTCGCGCAGCTCGCTGGAGGAGGCGCACGCCCACGCGAAGGGGCTGGAGGGTGAGCGGGACGCCGCGCGCCGGCAGCTCGCGGTGGTGGAGGACGGGCTCAAGACGCTCCAGACGCAGGTGACGGAGCTGGAGCGCGCGCTCGCGCTGAAGGACGCGGACGCGGTGGGCCTGCGCGCCGCGCTCACCGCGCGCACGGCGGAGGCCGCGGAGCTGCCCTCGCTGAGGAGCGCCCTGGAGGGCCGCGCCGCGGAGGCCGCCCG
Source organism: Corallococcus sp. AS-1-6 (assembly GCF_020037015.1). Classification (GTDB taxonomy): domain Bacteria; phylum Myxococcota; class Myxococcia; order Myxococcales; family Myxococcaceae; genus Corallococcus. Next base: position 67,669 of record NZ_JAIQDE010000016.1, read on the forward strand.
GGTCCAGGCGCGCGTGCGCGAGCTGGAGGCGGAGGTGGCCCAGGCGCGTGAAGCCGCGCGCGCCGAGGTGGAGGCCGCGGAGGTCCGTGCGCGCATGGCCGAGTCGGAGCTGGCCTCCCTGCGCGAGGTGCTGGAGGCCGCGGAGGTCGAGCAGGTCTCGCTGCGCGACCGCATGGAGTCGGACGCGGCGGCGCTCGGCGAGGCGGTGCACGAGGCCGAGGGCCGGGTGCACGAGGCGGAAGGCAAGGCCGCCGCGCTGGAGGCCCAACTGGCGGAGCTCGCCGCCCAGGCCGCGGCCGTGCAGGCCGAGCGCGAGGCGCACCAGGAGCAGCTCGCCGCCGTGGAGCGCAAGCTGGCCACCACGCAGGCGGAGCGCGTGGGGTTCTCCGCGCGCGCGTCCATGCTGGAGACGGCCGCGGGCCAGCGCGAGGCGGAGGTGCAGCGCCTGCAGGCCCTGGTCGCCAAGGCCCAGGAGGAGCTGGCGCTGGAGCGCGCCCGCCGCGAGGCGGTGGAAGCCGAAATCGCGGACGCCCGGGTGCAGGCCGCCGAGGCCGAGGGCCGCGCCGAGGCGCTGAGCGCGGGGCATGACGGCCAGCGCGAGGAGCTGGTCTCCCTCACCGAGCAACTGGAGGCGGCCCGCGCGGAAGCGGACAAGGTGGACCGGCTCCAGCAGCGCGTGAAGATGGTGGAGGGCGCGCTGGAGGCCTCCGAGTCCAAGCGGCGCGTCGCCGAGGCGCAGGCGGCCCGCGTGAAGGACGTCGAAGCGAAGCTCGCGTCGGAGCAAAGCGCGAAGGCCCTGCTGGAGGCCCGGGTCGCGCAGGCCGACGTCACGCTCCTGGAGGAGCAGGGCGTGAAGGCGGCGCTGGAGGCGCAACTCGAGGAGGCCCGCGCCGCGCTCGAAGCGGAGCAGGCGGAGCGGGCCGCGCTGGAGGCGAGGCTCGGCGAGTCCAACGCCCAGGCCCAGGGGGGCGACGCGGCGCAGGCGGACAAGGCCGCGCTGGAGGCCCGGCTCGCCCAGGTCAGCGCGTCGCTCAAGGCGGAGCAGGCGGCCCGTCAGGCGCTCGAGGCGAAGCTCGCGGCGGGGCCCACCGCTGGCGCGGACGTGCCCGCGGACTGGGCGGCGGAGCGCGAGCAGCTCAAGGCGGACGTGGCCTCCATGAAGCGCAAGCTGATGGCGGCCGAGGCAGCGCTCGAATCGGCTGCCAGCACCAAGGCGAAGGTGGCGCGGCTGGAAGCGCAATTGAAGGCCCTGAAGTAGAGGTTGGACCTCCATGTCCTTCGCCGCGCCCACGGACCCGTTGACGGGCATGCAGGCAGCCCGCTTCGGGCTGTACCTGCACTTCCCGTACTGCCTGGCCAAGTGCCCCTACTGCGACTTCGCGGTGGCGGTGGCGCGCCAGGTGCCGGAGGAGCGCTACGCGAACGCGGTGCTGGCGGAGCTGGACGCGCGCCTCGCCGCGGACCCGTCGCTGCGCGTGAAGCCGCTGGAGTCCCTCTTCCTGGGCGGCGGCACGCCGTCGCTGTGGCACCCCCGCTACGTGGCGCGCGTGCTGGAGGGCATCGCCGCGCGCCTGTCGCTCGCCCCCGGCCTGGAGGTCTCCCTGGAGGGCAACCCGGAGCGCGCGGACGCGGAGCGCTTCGCCGGCTACCGCGCCGCGGGCATCAACCGCCTGTCCCTGGGCGTGCAGTCCTTCCAACCCGAGACGCTGAAGGCGCTGGGCCGCGCGCACGACGCCGCCATGGTGGAGGGCGCGGTGGCCGCGGCGCGGAAGGCGGACTTCCCCGTGGTGGCCATGGACTTCATCTACGGCGTGCACGGCCAGACGGTGGCGCAGGTGGAGGCGGACGCGCGCCGCGCGGTGGCGCTCGAGCCGGAGCACCTGTCCACCTACGCGCTGACGGTGGAGCGCGAGGTGCTGGCGGAGTCCACGCCGCTGTCCAAGCAGCTTGAGCGCGGCGAGCTCTCCCTGCCGGAGGACGACGACGTGGTGGCCATGGCCCGCACGGTGCGCGACGTGTACGGCGCGCACGGGCTCACCCGCTATGAGGTCTCCAACCACGCGCGCCCCGGCTTCAGCTCCCGGCACAACGCGCTCTACTGGACCGGCGGCGAGTACCTGGCGCTGGGCGTGGGCGCCACCGGCATGCTGCTGTCCCCCGCGCCCCACCGCTACGTGAACCTCCGGAGCCCGGAGGCCTACCTGCGCACGGTGGAGGAGGGGAGGCTCCCGGAGGCGAGCCGCGAGGACCTGGGCCCCGAGGAGCTCTTCGCCGAGCGGCTGAGCATGGGCCTGCGCCTGGTGTCGGGGGTGGACTGGGAGGCCGTCTGTGAGCGATACGGCCAGCCCGTGGAGCCCCGGCGCGCGGAGGTGGAGCGGCTGGTGGCCCACGGCTTCGCCACGCGTCACGGCCGCAGGCTGGCCCTGACGGAGCGGGGGGCGGACGTGCACAGCGCCATCTGCGCGCGGCTGTTGTAGGCGGCTCGCCGTTGCAGGCGGCTCCAAGGAAGGACGACTCGACCGTGCTGACCAAGTGGTTGATGTGGATGGGGCTCACGATGCTGACGGGCAGCCCGCTCCTGTCCCTGGGGCTGTTGGCCGTGCTGCTGTTCGCGGCGGACCGCTTCACCCTGCAGGTGCTGCCCAGCCCCATGCGCGCCTTCAAGCGCTGGCAGCGCGCGGGCGAGCTCGCGGGCACCATCCTCACCAACACCCACGACCGCCGCGCCCGCGCGGAGCTGGCCGACCTGCGCGTGGGCCAGAAGCGCTACCAGGAGGCCGTGGACCTGCTGCGCCCCAACCTGGACGCGGGCGACGACGACGTGGACACCCTCTACCTGCTGGGCGTGGCCTACCTGGGCGCGGGCGATTCTCCCCGGGGCGAGCTGCTGCTCACCGAGGCCGAGCGCCTGGACGCCGACTACCGGCAGGGCGCCATCGACCTGGAGCGCGGCCGCTTCCGCCTCCTGCGCGGCGACTTCAAGGGCGCGCGCGAGGCCCTGGAGCGCTTCCTCCAGGTGCGTCAGGGCTCCGTGGAGGGGCGCGTGCTCCTGGCGCGCGCGCTGGACAAGGAGGGCCTGGACGTGGAGGCGCAGGAGGCCCGTGACGCCGCCTGGCGTGAGTACGCCGTCGCCCCGCGCTTCCAGAAGCGCCGCGACCGCTGGTGGGCGTACCGCGCCCGCCCGTCCCGCCCGCTGACGTACGCCGCCGTGGCCCTGGTGTTCATGGGCGTGGGGGCGTACCTGACCCGCTACCTGCCCACGCACGACACCTACGGTGGCCCCTACGGCGTCTACGAGGACGAGCCCTACGCCGCGGACGACATGGGCGGCGACGGCGCGGAGTAGTAGGCTTTCCGAGCATGTTCCCCCCGCCGTCCCAGGTGCTGCGCCAGCGCGAGGGCCTGCTGGCGGACACGCCGTTCCCGCTGCTGTTGCACGCGCTGATGGTGGAGGAGCGCACCTGCACGCTGGAGCTCAAGGTGCGCCAGCGCGAGAAGCGCATCACCTTCGAGGACGGCGCGCCGGTGGCGTGCCACTCCAACCTCCTGCACGAGACGCTGGGCAAGTACCTGGTGGAGAAGGGCCGCCTGACGGAGGGCGACTACCAGAAGGCCCTGGCGGAGAGCGTGTCCTCGGGCATGCAGTTGGGCGGGCTGCTCGTGCAGAAGGGGCTCATCAGCCCCTTCGACCTCTACAAGCAGCTCCAGGCGAACCTGGCGCACAAGCTGCTGGACTGCTTCCGCTGGACGGACGCGAAGTACCGCCTCATCGCGGACGTGGAGAACCCGGACGCCACCGTGCGCGCCAACACCGCGCAGCTCATCCTCACCGGCGTCTCCACCCAACTGCCCTTCGACACCGTCGCCACGCACTTCACCTTCACGGACGACCGCCGCTTCGGCCAGATGCCCGGCGTGGAGTCCGCGCCCAAGCTGTCCTCCAAGGACGCGCGCCTGTTCCAGGCCCTGCGCCAGCGGCCCACCTTCAACGAGCTGCTGGACCGCACCGGCTTCGACATGGACGCCGTGCTGCGCCGGCTCTACGCGCTGTGCCTGCTGGGCGTGGCCGGCTTCGTGGAGGACGTGGACGCGCGAGCCGAGGAGCTGGCCCGCAGGGCCCCCGCCACCCCCGTCCCCGCGCCGGAGCCCGTCCCCACGCCGGTGCCCGTGCCCACGCAGGCCCCGTCCGGCACGCCCTTCTCGGACGAGGACGAGGCCGCGCGCAACGCGCTGGTGGGCGCGTTCCTCAACCACCGCGGCATGGACCCCTTCGCGCTGCTGGACGTGCCGGAGGACGTGCAGCCGGTGGCGCTGCGCAAGGCGTTCCTCGCCGCCGCGGACCGCTTCTCCCCGCTGCGCTTCCAGACCGCGGAGCTGAAGGAGAAGGCGGAAGGGATGCTCGCCGCGTACGCGCGGGCCTACGGCATGCTGTCGGAGCCGGAGCAGAACGCGCTGTGGAAGAAGCGCCGTCAGGCGCACCGGGAGAAGGCGCGCAACAACACCGGCCGGCCCTCCACCGCGGAGCAGTTCCGCATCCGCACGGACCTGCTGGACGCCACCACCCAGTTCGACGAGGCCAAACGCCGCCTGGAGGCGCGCAACTTCGCGGGCGCCTTCGAGTACTTCGAATACGCCTGCGACATCGACCCCCGGCCGCTGTACCAGGCCCACCGCGCCTGGGCGCGCTACCTCATGAAGCCGGAGGCGCACGGCCGGCTGGCGCTCCAGGAACTCCAGGAGCTGGTGCGCCAGGAGCCCGGCCTGGAGGAGGGCTGGGCCTTCCTGGGCGACGTGGCCCGGGGCGAGGGCCAGTGGGCGCTCGCGGAGGACGCCCTGCGCAAGGCCTTCAAGCTGAACCCCCAGCAGCGCCGCTACGTGACGCTCATCCAGGAGATTGCCCGGCGGCGGTGACCAGGCCCGCCGCCGGACGCGAGGCGGTGCCTACAGCGCCTGCAGGGCGGCGCGGTCCGCCGAGGACAGCCCCTCGCCGTTGGCCAGGTGGGCGACGGCCGTCTGGATGGGGATGGCGTCCTGCGGCTCCAGCGTCTTGCCCGCGAGCAGGGAGTACAGCTCCTGGAACTCCTTGTACTGGACCGTGGGGCCCAGCTCGTACTTGTCGTCCGGACCCGTGGTGGAGCGGTCCTGGTTGGCGCAGTACAGGAACAGCGGCACGAAGAAGCGCTCGCCCGGCGGGACCTCGATGGTGACCGCCTGCACCAGCAGCCCGTTCTGCACGTCGTCATTGGTGGACACGAAGATGAGCCCCGGCGGCAGCGTCACCGTGATGGGCCCGCCCGTGGTGTTGCGGAAGATGAGGCACAGCGTCACCTCGTCACCGCTGCCCTTGGCGTCCTCCGGATAGATGTCGTCGCACTCCACCGGATCCTGCGGCGTGTAGCTGGTGATGGGGTTCTCCAGCGTCAGCCCCGCCGGCAGCGCGAACGGCGTCCCCACCGGGTTCTCCTTCGAGGTCCCCAGACCGGGGCCCGCGGACTTGGTGGTGTGGGTGCCTCCGTCGCCCTGGGTGCCGCCGTCCGGCTTGGCGTCCCCGCCCTCGTCACTGCAGGCCGCCAGCAACGCCACCGCCAACACCACGCCCATTCGCTTCGCCACGTGCCAGTTCATGGATTCGTCTCCCTGCGCTCAACGCGAAGGCCCGTGCCAACCATGGCATACGCACAGCGTCAAGCACCCCGGGCCCCGGCCCGCCCGATAATGTTCGCAAGCCCGGTGGCCGGGCCTGCATTCCCGGCCACTTGGCCGATTCCCGCCGAACCTACGGGCGGTATGGTAGCGGCACAATGGGTCGGGAAGACTCCCACCCTGGGGTATTTTCAGTACAGGGGCGAAGCATGAAGCGCGGCAACGAATCAGGCCAGGCGGCGGTGGAGACGGCCATCGTCTTGCCCCTGTTCGTGTTCATGCTGCTGGGCATCCTCCAGTTGGGGTTGATGCACCAGGCCCGGCTCCTGACGAAGTACGCGGCCTACAAGGCCGTGCGCGCCGGCTCCATCCACAACGCGGACATCCCCACCATGGAGAAGGCCGCCCTGGCGGTGCTCCTGCCCATGGTGAGCACGGCCGCCAGCGGGGGCGCGGAGATCATCAAGCCCATCACCAGCGCGGGTGACTTCAAGTCCAAGTTCGAGGGCGGCGACATCGGCAAGAACAAGATGGGGGACGCCTCCGGCCTGAAGTTCGCGGAGGTCACCATCTGCAACCCCCTCAAGGGGGACCTGGGCTCCGGCTCCCACGGCAACAAGGAGATGGACTTCGATGATCCGAAGGTCGCCTCCGGAGACGGCGGCTGGGCGGACAGCCTGCGCACCAAGCTGAGCGTGCAGGTGACGTTCAACTACCGCCTGCCCATCCCGTTCGCGGACGTCGTCATCTACAACATCGCGCGCGGCCGGGACCTGCCGTACGTGCTGCGCCTGGGCAAGGACTCGGAGCGGGACGAGTTCATCGTCAAGAAGATGTCCAAGTACGACGCCGCGGCGAACAACAAACTCTACATCCTGCCCATCCGCGCCACGTACATCATGCGGATGCACTCCAACCTCTACCTCACCCAGAAGGAACTTCCGGAGGAGAACGAATGCATCTTCACGTTCGAACCGTGAGGTCCGCCTCGCGGCCCAAGCGCGGCCACCGCGGCCAGGCCCTGGTGCTCGCGTGCCTGTCCTTCCTGCTGCTCGCGTTGATGACGACGCTGAGCTTCAACCTGAGCCACGCCCTGCGGGAGAAGATGAGCCTGCAGCAGCACAGCGACGCGCTCGCCTACTCCATGGGCGTCGTGGAGGCGCGCGCGCTCAACTACTACGCCGCCAGCAACCGGGCCATCGCGTCCACCTACGTGGGCATGACGTCCGCGCACGGCTACATGGCCGCCGCCAGCGCCACCGGCGACATGATGCGCGCCGGGCAGATGAGCTTCTTCATCATCGCCGCCCTGGAGGTCGCGCAGTGCCCGCCCTACAACTTCCAGCACTGCTTCGACGCGATTGAAGCGCTGATGATCGCCATGGACTACAGCTCCAAGGCCAGCGACTACGACTCCAAGGTCAAGGACGTGGAGGACAAGTTCAACAAGGTCATCCACGACCTGAACACGATGGCCAACGGCATCCACGACTCGCAGAAGTCCGCGCACCGCGCCGCGCGCAACGCCCTGCGGGACGGCCAGTCCGCCAGCCTGTCGGACATGACCGACTACAGCGTCCCCGGCGCCTCCTCGCTCAACTCCTCCGTGGGCAGCCTGAACGCGGAGGAGTTCGACTGCGCGGTGGACGGGATGAACTGCTCGCGCCAGGGCTCCAGCAACAAGGCCCGCGCGCAGGTGATGACGGAGATCTCCAACGCCTCGCGCCCCGGTTGGGCCGCCAACCGCAGCCTCCCGGTCATCATGAACGGGCTGCCCACCTACTACAAAAGCGACTTCATCAAGGACCTGCTCAAGGACATCCCGGGTGAAGGCACGCACGTCATCATGGGGCACAAGGGCACGGCCAAGGTCGCCCAGACCAAGAGCAACATCCACGGCCCCGGCCAGGTCACCGGCAACGAGGGCAAGGTCGTGGTCGCGGACGAGCACGGCACGCTCATGTCGCAGTGGCGCCACGGCTTCGGCGTGGGCACCTACAAGGCCGTGGTGGAGAGCAGCGAGAACGGCGGCAGCCACACCCCCGGCGGCGCCCACAACGGCCAGCACGACGAGTTCAAGGGCATCAACACCAAGGACCTGATGAGCTGCTCGGGCAGCGGCAACTGCTTCATGAAGTTCCGCGCCAACGACGACCCCAGCACGGACTGGGGCCAGCCGCACGTCTACAGCTACGTCACCAAGCAGTTCTTCGTGGGCGACAAGGACAAGGCGCCCTGGGAGCTCAACGACAGCGGCTCCTTCACGCTCACGCACGGCGCCCAGGGGGATGGCCAACTGCGGCTGGCGCCCGGCGAGGGCGCGGCGCTCTCCAAGGCGCTCGTCTACTACCACCGCCTGGGCCCCAACGGCTGGAAGGAGGCCCCGGGCCTCTTCAACCCGTACTGGCGCGTGAAGCTGCACCCGTTCACCGCCCAGGAGGCCGCGCGCGTGCTCAACCGCGCCGGCAACGGCGACGCGGCGGACCTCGCCAGCGCCAAGGACCTGGCCCTATGAGCACCGCGCACCCCCAGCGCCGCCGCGTCCGGGGCGCCGCCTCCGTGGAGATGGCGCTCTCGATGATCGTCCTCATCCCCATCTTCATGTACGCGCTCTTCCTGGACGACCTCCTGCGCTACTCGCTGGACGCGCAGGAGGCGGCGGTGACGACCATCTGGGACTTCACCACGCAGGACTACACCAAGGCGCTCAAGCAGAGCGGCGGCGGCGGCACCGGCCCCCAGGGCGGCAGCTCCAACGTGCAGCACAACGCCCGCCTCACCTACTGCGACCACGAGTCCGGCATCGACCGGCCGGACGTCATGTCCGGCAGCAACTACGCGGACTGCGAGGACACGGACCACCACCTGGCCGTCGTCGCCCACGTGTGCTGGATGAACAGCAACGCCAAGCAGGTCACGTGCGAGGCGCCGGACACCAGCGCCGGGTCGCTGGGCGGCGGCATCGCGGGCCAGTACCGCAGCCAGTTCTCCAACGGCGGCCTCATCCAGTGCTCCGCCCGCGCCGTGGTGGAGAACTACCTGCTGCCCGAGGAGTTCCTGCCGGAGTTCAGCAAGAACGAGAAGCTGACCAAGAAGAACTGGAAGCAGGAGGGCGTGGCCCAGGTCCACGAGAACGCCCAGCAGGGCACGGGCGGCGAGGACGGCAACGCGTACTTCCTCAAGGAACAGCGCATGGCCATCATCACGGACACGTGGGCGCTGACGGAGGACGCGGACATCTCCCCGTCGGACTCCAGCGGTGAGATGTATGACCGCACGGAGCTCGTCTACCAGCGGGTCCAGCCCGGCTACTCGGCCATGGTCAGCAGCATGCAGCAGTTCCGGTCCGCGCTCACCGAGGACCTGCTGGACAGCATGATGCTGTACGCCTTCGAGGACAGCCCGACGAAGCCGTACCTGTCCATCCACCCGCACCTGGCCAACATGCAGACCCCGTCCAACACCGTGGACCAGGAGGGCAGCACCCGCTACTTCAACCAGGAGTGGCGCGACTGGGACAACGACAAGAACCAGGACACCTACAAGCACTCGGACCGCGGTGAGTGGTACATGGGGTGCAAGGATCCGGAGTCGTGCTGAAGCAGTGGGTCTCGCATCCCGCCTTCCGCACCGCGTCGGTGCTGGTGTCGGTGGCGGTGGCGGGCATCCTCATCGGCATGGGCTGGGAGGAGGCGCGCTACGGCGGCGCCCGCACGGAGCTGGAGCGGGCGGAGGCCGCCGCGGACGAGCTGGACCAGGCGTCGCGGCCCGCCCCCAGCCGCTCCAAGCGGGACGAGGCCATCCTCGCGCGCACGCTGACGTACTTCCCGCCCTATCCCAACGGCGGCCGTCCGGAGGCGCTGGCCGCGGACTACCTGGGCCCGGACACGCCCATCGCGGTGGCGTGGTTCTCCACGCGGGACTCGTCGGACCAGGTGCTGCAGCACTACCGCCAGTTCCTCCTGGATGAGGGCCTGCCCGTCGTGGGCGTGCGCTTCAACGACAACGCCGGCTACGTGGGCTACTGGGTCCCCAAGGATGACGAGGTGCGGCTGATGTCCACGCTGCACCAGGGCGGCGAGACCGTCGTCTTCGTCTCCTCCGCGCGCATGCGCAACTACCTGGAGCGCGCGGGCCGCGTGCCCGCGGGCGTCCCGGTGCCCCGGAACCTGCAGGACATCGCCTCGCTGTCCCTGCGGATGGAGGGCGCCACCAACATCACCGTCTCCGGCCGGGTGCCGGACACGGCGCTCCCCGACGTGGAGCAGGCCTACCGCGCCCAGTTGCGGGACCAGGGCTGGAGCGTGTCGGAGGCCCGCCAGGAGGGCTTCCAGGAGACCGAGCTGACCCTGACGCGCCCGGGGCTGCGCGGACAGGCCACCTTGCGGCAACCTTCCGCGCAGCGCGTGGTGGACTTCCACCTGTCGCTGATGCGGTCCCAGGCCACGCCCTGAGCGCGGCACGCAGAGAGGGAACGATGAGCCGTTTCATGAAGCAGGTCCTGATGCTGTCGCTGGGCGCGGGCGCGCTGCTGTGGGGCCCGCGGGCCTCCGCCGGCGTCAGTTGCGAGCGCCGCTGCGCGGACGACAAGGCGAAGTTCGAGAAGGTGTGCAAGGAGAAGGCGAAGAACGCCGGCCCCTACTGCCTGAAGGTCGCCGGCCAGGCGCGCGACAAGTGCATGAACCAGTGCCGCACCGGCAAGAAGGGCGGCGGCGGCGACACGACGATGGAGGTGCCCGGTGAAGACGCGCACTAGCCTGAAGCAGGCCCTCCAGCGCGGCCAGGCCATGTCGGAGTACGGCGTCATCACGGCGGCGTTCTTCGGCTTCACCGTGATGAGCTGGCCGTTCCTCGTCCAACTGCTGCGGGCCCTCAACACCTACTTCCAGTCCATCTACTACATCATCCAGTCGCCCATCCCCTGACGCGCCGGGGACGGGCGGCCGGAGCGCGGCGTCAGGGCTTCACGGTGGTGACGAACACCGCCTTGCCGCCCTCCACCTTCATCACCACGGCCTGCTTCACCGCGTCGCGGTTGGCGTCCAGGTTGATGGTGCCCGCCACGCCCGGGAAGTCCTTCGTGGCCGCGATGGCGTCCCGCAGCGCGGGGCCGGACGTGTCCGGCGCGCGCTTCATCGCGTCCACCAGCAGGCGCGCGGCGTCGTACGCCAGCACCGCCACGCTGTCCGGCACGGCGCCGTAGGCGGACTTGTACTTCTTCAGGAAGTTCTGCACGACGGGGTCCGGGTTGTCCGGCGAGTAGTGGTTGGAGAAGTAGCTGCCCTCCAACGCGGAGCCGCCCAGCTCGTACAGCTTGTCGGAGTCCCAGCCGTCACCGCCCAGGAGCGGCACGCGCAGGCCCACCTCGCGCGCCTGCCTCGCGATGATGCCCACGTCCGTGTAGTAGCCCGGGACGAACACCGCCTCCGGCTTCAGGTTCTTGATGGACGTGAGCTGCGCGCGGAAGTCCGTGTCGCCCTTGGAGTAGCTCTCGTTGCCGGCGATGGTGCCGCCGAACTCCTTGAACTTCTGGTTGAAGACGTCCGCCAGCCCCACGGAGAAGGCGCTCTTGTTGTCCGTGAGCACCGCCACCTTGTCGAGCTTGAGGTTCTCCCGCGCGAACTTCGCCATCACCAGGCCCTGGAACGGGTCGATGAAGCAGACGCGGAAGATGTAGTCGCCCTTCTTCGTCACCTCCGGGCTGGTGGAGGTGGGCGTAATCATGGGCACCTTCGCCGCCTGCGCCTTGTCCGCCATGGCCATGGACACGGACGACGCGGCCTCGCCCAGGAGCGCCACCACCCGGTCCTGCGCGATGAGCCGCGTGGCGGCCTGGGCGCCTTCCTCCGGCCGGCCCTGGCTGTCGTAGACGCGCACCACCAGCTTCTGGCCGCGCACGCCGCCCGCGGCGTTGGCCTCCTGGAGCGCCAGGTCGATGCCGTTGCGCGCGGAGATGCCGAAGGTGGCCTCGGAGCCGGTGAGGCTGCCCACCTCGCCAATGAGGATGCTGCCCTCCGGCGGAGGCCCGGGAGGCGCGGCGGTGGCGCTGCCCCCCTGCGTGGCGGGCGCGGGCGCGGGGGCCGGGGCGGACTTCTTCTCACAACCCACCAGGGCCAGGGCCAGCGTGGTGAGCAGGAGGGGGAGGGAACGGCGCATCGGTAGGGCTCCTCGAGGGGGAGACGGACACGAAAAGCGGACGGCCCCACCCTAGCTCGTTGTGACCCGATTTGAATGTGGACTGCGATGGTCCAGATTACATAAGAGGCCGTCGCGGGCATCGGGCCCGCGGACAGTCCCGAGGAGACACCCACTCATGCTCCGGATGAGCAAGATGACCGACTACGGCATCGTGCTGATGACCGAGCTGGCGCGCGCGGACGGGGAAACCCGCACCACGCGAGAGCTGGCGGCGCGCACGCATGTCGCCCTTCCGTCCGCGAGCAAGGTCCTGAAGGGCCTCTTGCAGGCGGGCCTGGTGGTGTCGCACCGGGGGGCGAGCGGCGGCTACGGCCTGTCACGTCCGGCGGAGGCCATCTCGCTGGCGGAGCTGGTGTCCGCGCTGGAGGGGCCGGTGTCCCTCACGGAGTGTGGCCAGCACCCGGGCAAGCCCGCCGGGCCCTGTGAGCTGGAGTCCGTCTGCCAGGTGCGCGGCCACTGGCGCCTCATCAACCAGGCCATCCAGGAAGCGCTGGGGAAGCTGACGCTCGCGGACCTGCGCGCGCCCGCGCCCCGCATGCCGGAGCGGCTGGTGGGCCTGGGCCTGCCGGCGTCCGTCGGCGCGCCTGCTTCCGTCACGGGAGTCCGCTCATGAGCAGCACCGAGACCATCCAGGAACTCACCCGCAAGGGCTACCAGGCGGGGTTCGTCACCCAGGTGGAGGCGGACACGCTGCCGCCCGGCCTGGACGAGGACGTCATCCGCGTCCTGTCCGCGAAGAAGAACGAGCCGGCCTTCATGCTGGAGTGGCGCCTGAAGGCGTACCGCCACTGGCTCACGCTGAAGGAGCCGTCGTGGCAGGCGGTGAAGTACCACCCCATCGACTACCAGGCCATCCGCTACTACTCGGCGCCCAAGCAGAAGCCGAAGAAGGACAGCCTGTCGGAGGTGGACCCCGAAATCCTCCGCACCTACGAGAAGCTGGGCATCCCGCTGGAGGAGCAGAAGCGCCTGCAGAACGTCGCGGTGGATGCCGTCTTCGACTCCGTGTCGGTGGCCACCACGTTCCGGGAGAAGCTCTACAAGGCGGGCGTCATCTTCTGCTCGTTCTCCGAAGCGGTGCGCGAGCACCCGGAGCTGGTGGAGCGCTACCTGGGCACGGTGGTGCCCTTCTCCGACAACTTCTTCGCGGCGCTCAACTCCGCGGTCTTCAGCGACGGCTCGTTCTGCTACGTGCCCAAGGGCGTGAAGTGCCCCATGGAGCTGTCCACGTACTTCCGCATCAACGCGGCGGACACGGGCCAGTTCGAGCGCACGCTGCTCATCGCGGACGAAGGCGCCTCCGTGAGCTACCTGGAGGGCTGCACCGCGCCCATGCGCGACACCAACCAGTTGCACGCGGCGGTGGTGGAGCTGGTGGCGCTGGACGGCGCGTCCATCAAGTACAGCACGGTGCAGAACTGGTACCCGGGCGACGCGGAGGGCAAGGGCGGCATCTACAACTTCGTCACCAAGCGCGGCATCGCGCACCGGGGCTCCAAGATTTCGTGGACCCAGGTGGAGACGGGCTCGGCCATCACCTGGAAGTACCCCAGCGTCATCCTCAAGGGGGATGACTCGGTGGGCGAGTTCTACTCGGTGGCGCTCACCAACCACCGGCAGCAGGCGGACACGGGCACGAAGATGGTGCACATCGGGAAGAACACCCGGTCCACCATCGTGTCCAAGGGCATCTCCGCCGGCCGCGGGCAGAACACGTACCGGGGCCTGGTGAAGGTGCTCAAGAGCGCGGCGAACGCACGCAACTACACGCAGTGCGATTCGCTCCTGCTGGGCGACAAGTGCGGCGCCCACACGCTGCCGTACATCGAGGTGAAGAACGCGACCGCGCAGGTGGAGCATGAAGCGTCCACGTCGAAGATTGGCGAGGACCAGCTCTTCTACTGCCGGCAGCGCGGCATCTCGCAGGAGGACGCGGTGTCGATGATCGTGAACGGCTTCTGCCGGCAGGTCTTCAAGGAGCTGCCCATGGAGTTCGCCGTGGAGGCGCAGAAGCTCTTGGGCGTGAGCCTGGAAGGGAGCGTGGGGTGATGGCGTCGTTGCTGAGCATCCAGGACCTGCATGCCCGCGTGGGCGGCAAGGACATCCTGAAGGGCATCAACCTGGAAGTCGGTGCCGGTGAAGTGCACGCCATCATGGGGCCCAACGGCTCCGGCAAGAGCACGCTCGCGGGCGTGCTGGCGGGGCGCGAGACGTACGAGGTGACGAAGGGCTCCGTGCTGTTCGACGGCAAGGATTTGCTGGGCACGCCGCCGGAGGAGCGCGCGAAGGCGGGCGTGTTCCTGGGCTTCCAGTACCCGGTGGAGATTCCGGGCGTGGGCAACCTGCACTTCCTGCGCACGGCGCTCAACGCGCAGCGCCGCGCCAAGGGCGAGGAGGAGCTGGACGCGATGGACTTCCTCTCCCTGGCCAGGGAGAAGGCGAAGCTCGTGCAGTTGGACGCGGCGTTCATGAGCCGCTCCGTGAACGAGGGCTTCTCCGGCGGAGAGAAGAAGCGCAACGAGATCTTCCAGATGGCGGTGCTCCAGCCCCGGCTGGCGCTGCTGGACGAGACGGACTCGGGCCTGGACATCGACGCGCTGCGCGTCGTGGCGGGCGGGGTGAACGCGCTGCGCTCGAAGGACCGGGCGATGGTGGTGATTACGCACTACCAGCGGCTCCTGGACTACATCGTGCCGGACCACGTGCACGTGATGGCGGCGGGCCGCATCGTGCGCTCGGGTGGACGCGAGCTGGCGCTGGAGCTGGAGGAGAAGGGCTACGGCTGGATTGGCGCGGAGGGCGCCGGCAAGGCGAAGGAGGCCCGGCCATGAGCGCTTCCCACTACGTGGAGGTGGCCCGGGCCTTCCAGGCGCGCGCCGCGGCCCCCGCGTGGCTCCAGGCGCTGCGTGAGGAGGGCTTGAGCCAGTTCCAGGCGCGCGGCCTGCCCACGTCCAGGGACGAGGAGTGGAAGTACACGCCCGTGGCCACGCTGTCGTCGCACCCGTTCCAGCCCGCGCGGGACGTGCCCGCGGGCGAGGACGTGGTGCGGGCGGTGGCGCGGCTCTCGCTGCCCGGCCCCCGGCTCGTGTTCGTGGACGGGAGCTTCGTGCCGGCGCTGTCGGTGCTCACCGGCCTGCCGCGCGGCGTGGTGCTCAAGCCGCTGTCGCAGGCGCTGCGCGAGGACGGGGCGCTGCTCCAGGAGACGCTGGGCCGGTTCTCCCGGCCGTCCGCGCATGCCTTCACGTCGCTCAACGCGGCGCTGCTGGAGGAAGGCGCGCTGCTCACGCTCGCGCCCCGGGCCTTGAGTGAAGTTCCGGTGCAGTTGCTGTTCCTCGCGCGCGGCGGCGACGGGCCGGTGCTGGCCAGCCCGCGCGTCGTCGTGGTGGCGGGCGAGGGCAGCGAGGCCACGCTGGTGGAGACGTACGCGGGCCTGGGCTCGGGCGCGACGTTCACCAACGCGGTGACGGAGGTGTCGCTGGGGGACAACGCCAGCCTGCGCCACTTCAAGCTCCAGGCGGAGGGCGACACCGCGCTGCACCTGGGCGGGCTGTATTCGCGGCAGGGGCGGGACAGCCGCTTCCAGTCGCACGCGTTCTCCTTTGGCGGAGCACTGGCTCGCAACGAAGTGCACGCGGCCTTCGCGGGCGAGGGCGGCGAGTGCGTGCTCAACGGCCTGTTCGTGGGCCGGGGCACGCAGCACCTGGACAACCGCACGGACCTGGACCACGCGGTGCCGCACTGCTCCAGCCGAGAGCTCTACAAGGGCGTGCTGGACGACCGCGCGCGCGGCACCTTCCACGGGAGGATCCGCGTGCGCGAGGACGCGCAGAAGACGGACGCCAGCCAGCAGAGCCGCAACCTGCTGCTCTCCGAGGGCGCGCAGGTGGACGCCCGGCCGCAGTTGGAGATTGAAGCGGATGACGTGAAGTGCGCCCACGGCACGGCGGTGGGCCGGTTGGATGACAACGCGCTGTTCTACCTGCGCTCGCGCGGCATCCCGAAGGTGGAGGCGGAGCGGATGCTGACGCGGGCGTTCGCCAGCGAGCTGGTGCGCGCGGTGCCGGAGGGTCCGGTGCGCGCGCGGGTGGAGGCCTTGCTCGCGGAGAAGCTGCCGGGGACGGCGGAGGTGATGGGATGAGTGGACCTGGATTCGACCTCGCGCGGGTGCGCGCGGACTTCCCCATCCTCCGGCAGGAGGTGCGGGGCCGGCCGCTGGTGTACCTGGACAGCGCCGCCACGGGACAGAAGCCGCAGGCGATGCTGGACGCGCTGACGCGCTACTACACGCACGACAACGCCAACGTGCACCGGGGCGTGCACATCCTCTCCGAGCGCGCCACGCAGGCCTTCGAGGACGCGCGCGAGACGGTGCGCCGCTTCATCCACGCGAAGGACGTGCGTGAGGTCATCTTCGTGCGCGGCACCACGGAGGCCATCAACCTGGTGGCCGCCACCTACGGCCGCAAGCACGTGGGCCCGGGGGACGAGGTGCTCATCTCCGCCATGGAGCACCACTCCAACATCGTGCCCTGGCAGATGGTGTGCGACGCGGCGGGCGCGAAGCTGCGCGTGATTCCCGTGGATGACCGTGGCGAGCTGCGCATGGACGCCGTGGACGCGCTGCTCACGGAGAAGACGCGCCTGCTGGCGATTACCCACGTGTCCAACGCGCTGGGCTCCGTGAACCCCATCAAGGAGCTGGTGGCGAAGGCGCACGCGAAGAACATCCCGGTGCTGGTGGACGGGGCGCAGTCGGTGACGCACTTCCCGGTGGACGTGCAGGACCTGGGCTGTGACTTCTACGCCTTCAGCGGGCACAAGCTCTTCGGGCCCACGGGCATCGGCGTGCTGTACGGCAAGCTGGCCATGCTGGAGTCGCTGCCGCCGTACCAGGGCGGCGGGGACATGATCCTCTCCGTGACGATGGAGAAGACCGTCTACAACCGCGTGCCGCACCGCTTCGAGGCGGGCACGCCGGACATGGCGGGCGCGGTGGGGCTGGCCGCGGCCATCCGCTACCTGGAGGCCCTGGGCATGGAGAACGTGTCCCAGCACGACCAGTGGCTGCTCGCGTACGCGACGGACGCGCTCCAGTCGATTCCGGGGCTCAAGCTGGTGGGCACGGCGCCGCGCAAGACGGGCGTGCTGTCCTTCACGCTGGAGGACGTCCACCCGCACGACGTGGGCACCATCCTGGACCAGGAGGGCATCTGCATCCGCACCGGGCACCACTGCGCCCAGCCGCTGATGCAGCGCTTCGGGGTGGCGGCCACGTCGCGCGCGTCGCTGGCGCTCTACAACACGACGGAAGACGTGGACGCGCTGGTGAAGGGCCTGCACAAGGTGAGGGAGGTGTTCGCGTGAGCTCGGACCTCAAGGACCTGTATCAAGAGGTGGTGCTGGAGCACTCCAAGCGCCCGCGCAACTTCCGGGTGGTGGAGGGCGCCACCTGCGCGGCGGAGGGCTACAACCCGCTGTGCGGCGACCAGCTCTCCGTGACGCTCAAGCTGGAGGACGGCGTCATCCGCGACATCGGCTTCCAGGGCCAGGGGTGCGCCATCTCCAAGGCCTCCGCGTCGCTGATGACGGGCGCGGTGAAGGACAAGACGCGGGAGGAGGCGCAGGCCCTCTTCGAGCGCGTGCACACGCTGGTGACGGAAGGCCCGGACAAGGTGGACGTGGAGGCGCTGGGCAAGCTCGCGGTGCTGTCGGGCGTGAGCGAGTTCCCGGCCCGGGTGAAGTGCGCGAGCCTGGCGTGGCACACGCTGAACGCGGCGCTGGATGGCCGCACCACGTCGGTGTCGACGGAGTAGGGAGGGGTCATGCGAGGCGCGATGACGGTCATCGAGCGCGACGTGGACGCGATGCTCATCCCCAGCGGGGACAAGGTGTTGCTGCCGGCGGGCTCGGAGTTGACGGTGGTGCAGACGCTGGGCGGCAACGTCACGGTGCAGGACCCGTACGGCCAGTTGTTCCGCATCGACGAGAAGAACGCGGACGTGCTGGGCGAACAGTACGCCGCCAAGGCGAAGCCGCCCGAGGCGAGCGTCACGCCCGGCGAGTTTCACGAGGAGCAGGTCTGGGAGCAGCTCCGCACGGTCTACGACCCGGAGATCCCGGTCAACATCGTGGAGCTGGGGCTGGTGTACACGTGCAAGGCCACGCCGCTGGACGAGGGCGGGCAGCGCGTGGACATCGAGATGACGCTGACGGCGCCCGGCTGCGGCATGGGGCAGGTGCTGGTGGAGGACGTGCGCTCCAAGGTGTCCGCGCTGCCCGGCGTGAAGGAGGCGAACGTGGAGCTCGTCTGGGAGCCCCAGTGGGACCAGAGCCGCATGTCGGACGTGGCGCGGCTCCAGTTGGGCTGGATGTGAGCGCCCGGCGTTAGGCCAGGGCCTTGCGGCCCCGTGCGACCAGGCCCAGCGTGGCCGCGGCGGCGAGCCCGCCCGCGAGCCACCGGGGCCAGCGCGGCGCGGCCTCCGTGGGGGCGCGGCGGGCGATGGCGGGCGACATGCGCTCCGCGAAGAGCTCCACCAGGGCGTGCTCGAAGGCGAGCAGGTCGTGGGGCCCTCGGCTGGACACCCAGTTGCCGTCGCGCACCACGGGCTCGTCCGTCCAGTGCGCGCCCGCGTTCTCCAGGTCGTTGCGGATGCCCGGCCAGGACGTCAGGTGCCGGCCCTCCAGCAGCCCCGCCGACGCGAGCAGCCACGGCCCGTGACAGATGACCGCGATGGGCATGTCCAACAGGTCCGCGTCCTTCACGAAGTCCAGCGCCAGGGCGCTCTGCCGGAGGAAGTCCGGGTTCATGAAGCCGCCGGGCAGGAGCAGCGCGTCGAAGTCCGCGGCCTTCACGTCGCGCAGCGTCGCGTCCACCCGCACCTTGCGGCCGGGCACCAGCAGGTTCATGCCCCGGATGCGGCCCTTGTGGAGGGAGACGATGGTGACGTGCGCGCCCTCTCGCTCCAGGCGCTTCACCGGCCGCGTCAGCTCCACCTGCTCGAAGCCATCCGCCGCCAGCACGGCCACCTTCATCCCCTTCAGCTTCTTCATTGCCCCGTCCTCCCGGATGTCCTGCTGTCTGGCGCTGCCTACAGCCCGAACCTGCACGGTGCACATGCCCCGACGGGAGGGGAAGCGGAGGGCAGGCGGACAGGCAGGCGCTCGGGGTGATGCCCTCTCGTTGGCGTATGCGGCGCGGCACCCGGCGGCGCTGGACGCCCTGGAGGAACGGCTTTACGACAAGGGGAGCCCGCCCGAGCGCGGGCCTCATTGGAGGCGCACGGCATGTTCCCCTCGTTTTCTTCCCGGATGCATCGCGGCCTGCTCGCGAGCACCGCGCTGCTCCTGGCCCCGCTGGGCTGCGCCACGTCGTCGCAGGTGGGCGCCGCGCGTGACGAGGCGGCCTTGCGCACGGACGAACCGCCGCGCGTGAAGCCGAAGTGGGGGCTGGTCATCCACGGCGGCGCGGGCGTGATTTCACGTGAGAACCTGTCCCCGGAGCGCGAGGCCGCGATGCGCGCCGTGCTCACGGAGGCGCTCCAGGCGGGGCACGCGGTGCTGGTGAAGGGCGGCCGCGGCATGGACGCGGTGACGGCGGCCATCCGCGTGATGGAGGACTCGCCGTACTTCAACGCCGGCAAGGGCGCGGTGTTCAACCACGACGGCGTGAACGAACTGGACGCGGCGGTGATGGACGGCAAGACGCGCATGGCCGGCGCGGTGGCCGGCGTCCATCACATCCAGAACCCCATCGACCTGGCGCGGCTGGTGATGGAGAAGTCGCCGCACGTGATGATGGTGGGCGACGGGGCGGAGGCCTTCGCGAAATCGCAGGGCGTGCCCCTGGTGGACGCGAAGTACTTCTACACGGAGGAGCGCTGGCAGGGCCTCCAGCGCGCGCTGGAGCAGGAGAACGCGAAGGGGGCACCGCCCGCGGAGCAGGGGCAGCCGTCCACGCCGGGCCAGTCGCCCGCGCAGCCGCAGCCGCAGCCCGGCTCGTCGCTGACGCCGGGGGTGGACCCCATCACGGGGGACCACAAGTTCGGCACGGTGGGCGCGGTGGCGTTGGACATGGACGGCAACCTCGCGGCGGGCACGTCCACGGGCGGCATGACCAACAAGCGCTTCGGCCGCGTGGGGGACTCGCCCATCATCGGCGCGGGCACCTACGCGGATGAGCGCTGCGCCGTCTCCGCCACGGGCCACGGCGAGTTCTTCATCCGCTACACGGTGGCGCGCGACATCTGCGCCCGCGTCGAGTACCAGGACCTGCCGCTCCCGGAGGCCGCCAACTTCGTCATCCACGACGTGCTGGTGAAGGCCGGCGGCGAGGGCGGCGTCATCGCCATGGACCGCCAGGGCCACGTGGCCATGCCCTTCAACTCCAGCGGCATGTACCGCGGCTACATCGGCGAGGACGGCACGCCCACCGTCGCCATCTTCCAGCAGCCGTAGGCAGGCGGCCGGGCCCTGCTCCGCGCACCACGGACGTGGCGCGCGGAGGCGGCTCGAAGGCTACTGCTTCACGAGGAACAGCTCGCGCACCTGGAGCAGGTCCACGTCACCGGCGAAGCCGGAGAACTTCTCGTACTCCGCCGGCAGGATGCGGGCGCGGGGCAGGTTGAAGGACTCGGAGATGGTGAGCGTGCGCCCGTCCTGCTTCTCCGTCCGCGTGTAGTGGCCGAACTGGCTGTCCACCTTCAGGCCCGCCTGCGGGTCGCTGAGCTTCCAGCCCTGGGGCAGGGTGACCGCGACGTTCGTGCGGCTGGCCTCCGTGTCGTCGATGTAGAGCGGCGTGGTGCGCGAGGACAACTGCACGTAGCGCCGGCCCAGCAGGGCGGGGAAGGTGAGGGGGCCCAGCGCCATGCGGCTGTCGCCCTCCATGCGCCCGAAGCGCGGCACGGTGAACGCGTAGCGCAGCACGAAGGGCGCGCCCACCTCCTCCTGGTGCTCCAGCTTCACGGACGACAGCTCCGCGCCGCCGAAGTAGCGCGCCACCGCGCCCTGGAGCGCCTGGTTGCGGCTCTCCGCGGAGAGCTGCTCGAAGGCCTCGGCGATTTGAGCGGCCTCGAAGCCGGAGTAGACCTCCTCGCCCTGGCCCTTGAGGCTGCCGTCCGCGCCCAGCTCCAGCGTGAGCTTCACGTCCTTGCCCGCGCGCGGCTTGAGCGGCGGCGTCTTCACCTTCTGCAGCGGCTTGCCGGGCTCCGGCAGCAGGTACGCCTCGCGCTCGCCCATGGCGGTCTCCGGCAGCTCGCCGAAGGGGCCATAGCGCACGGACGTGTCCAGCCACACCGGCTGCTCCCCCGGCACCTCCACGCGCAGCGCCGCGTAGGGCAGGAGCGCGTCCGCCGGGAAGAGGTACGGCGCGGGGTCGGTGTTGAAGGTGCGGATGGCCGCGATGCGCGACGGGATGCCCAGCGTCTCCAGGCCCGCCTTCATCACGGTGAGCCGGCTGCCCCGGTCCTGCGCCACGGTGGACGCCGCGGACTGCGCCAGGCTCGCGTCGCGGCCGGAGAAGCGCTTCATCACCGCCGCGTGCAGCGCCTTCACCGCCTCCAGGCCCTTCTTGCCCTCCGTGGCCTGGCGCGCGAACGCCTCCACCTCCGAGGTGCGGATCCACCGGTCCTGGAACGCGTCTCCGTACACGCGCGCCAGCCCGTCGTTGCCCGTCTCGCCCGCGCCCACCATCACGAAGGGCAGGTACTCGTTGCCGGAGGGCGGCGCGTCCGGCTCCGGGATGAACGGCGGCACGCGGCGCGCGTCGTAGTGGAACACCTCCGCGTCGCCCTTCACCTCCGGCGGCGGCGCCTTCATGCCGTGCGCGTCCACCTTCATGCCGCTGCCCTTGGGGGCCACGACGGTGTACGTGCTCCACGCGTTCGGCTGGTTGGCGATTTGAAAGTAGAACGCGGACGCGGTGAAGCCCGGCTGCGCGGGGCCCCGGTCGCTTTCGGGCAGCAGGTACTCCACCTCCACGGAGTCACCGACCTGCACGCCGGGCAGGCTCATGGTGTCCTTGCCCTCGATGTTCTCCGGCTCCAGCACGCGGCCGTCCGCCTTGAGCGTGCGCAGCGCCAGCACCTGGGCGCCGCGGGGGATGTTCACCTCCGCGATCTCCTGCACGCCGGACTGCTCCAGCGCCTTCTGGATGGTGTGGATGCGGTTGACGAGCGAGCCGTCCGGGTAGACCTGCACCGCCGCCGCGTCCAGCACGTACGCCGCCGCGCTGCCGCCCGTCACGGGCGCCGCCTCGTAGGCCTTCAGCGCCTCCTTGCCGTCGATGGCGTACGCCGCCAGCAGCTCCTTGCCCGTCTTCGCCCGCTCCACCGCGCGGCGCAGCGCCAGGTCCGTGCCGTCCAGCTTCAGCGCCTGCTCGCGCAGCTTCAACGCCTCCGCGCCCTGGCCCGCGTACTCGCGCACGTCCGCCAGCCGCTTGAGGATCTCCGCGTTGCGCGGCCACACGGTGGACAGCGTCTGGAGCACCTTCGCCGCGTCGTCGTAGCGGCGCTGGCTCACGTAGACGCCGGAGAGCGCCGCCGCGGTGGTGAGGTTGTCCGGGTCCTGCGCGAGCAACTGCGTGTAGCCCTTCGCCGCGCCGTCCAGGTCGCCGCGCGTGCGCAGGTGGTCCACCCGCCGCGAGTCCGCGCCGGGGCAGCCCTCCTGGGCCTTCACCAGCTCGTCCGTGCGGGCCACCGCGTCGCGCCGGCGCGCCAGCGAGTACTGCAACCCCAGCGCCTCGCACAGGCCCGGCTGGGCCTCCAGCGCGGCGGCGAGGGCCACCTCCGCCTGCGCGTCCACGTCCAGCGCCAGCGCGGCGCGGGCCATCAGGATGTGCACCGGGAAGCCCGCGGGCTTCACCGCGTCGCGCGCCGTCTTCAGCGTGTCCAGCGCGGTGGCCGGCTGGCCGTCATCCAGGAAGAGGTCCGCGCGCAGCAGCAGCGCGGCCACGTTGCCCGGGTCCTTCGCCAGCGCCGCCTCCAGGTCGCGCGTGGCCCGGCCTCGCGCCACCTTGGACGGGATGCCCCGGTCCTGCGCGGCCTGCTCCGCGCGCAGGGTGAGCAGCGCGGGCGTCGTCGCCTCCAGCTTCGCCATCAGCCGGTGCGTGCCGTCCAGGTCGCGCGCCAGGCCGTCGCGCACCGCGAGGAAGGTGCTCAGCGTCTCGCCGGCCTCGCCCTGGAGCGCCTGGGCCAGGTCCTCCGCGCCCGGGTACAGGTCCGGGGCCTCCACCTCGCCCGGGGCGCTCGCGTTCCAGCGCGGCGCGGGCCCGGTGGCGGCGGTGAGGCGCACGCCGGAGGGGCTGCCGTCCGCCTTCGCCAGCGCGAAGGAGAGGCCGCCCTGCGTGTTGTCGCGGGACATCTTCACCACGAAGCGGTGCTTGCCGGCGGGCAGCTCCAGCGCGCGCACGCTCACCGTGGACGCGGTGCGCGCCCAGTCGCGGCGCTCCAGCACGGGGGCGCCGTCCATCAGCACGCGGTGCGACGTCTGGCTCACCGTGCGCAGCACGTAGACGCCGGCCTGCGCGACCTCCGCGTCGATGCCCAGCGCGTACATGTCCCCGTGGCCGGGCTCGCCGCCCAGGTCCAGCCGGCCGTCCGGCGAGCGCAGCGTGCGCACCGCCAGCGGGCCGTACGCGCCCGTGAAGGGGCCCGCGAAGGAGCCGTCCTTCTCCGGCGCGATGGGCTCGTCGATGGCCAGCACGTGGAAGGGGGAGAAGGGGCCCACCAGCGTGGCCTCGCTGGCGCCGCCCAGGTCCTTGAGCGTCTGGGCCTGGGTGGCCGCGTCCCCGCGCAGGCTCGCCACGGACAGGCGCGCGGCGCGCAGCAGGTAGGCCGTCTCACCCCGGGCGCCCGCGGCGAGCCCCGCGTCCACGCCCTTGAGGATGGTGTCGTCCTCCGCGCGCGAGGTGCCCACGCGGTCCAGCACGTAGCGCGCGGCGATGACGGCCACCGGGTGCCGGGGCGCGCGCTTCACCAGCTCCAGGGACGCGGCGAGCGCGCGGTCGGACTGGCCGTTGCGGCGGGCGAGCAGCGCCTGCCCTTCCAGGGCGTACGGGTCGCCCGGGTCCTTCTTCACGGCGGCGTCGAAGCGCTCCTGGGCGAGCTTCGCGTCACCCGCGACGAGGTAGGCGTGGAAGCCCGCGAACGCGAGCGTGCGCGCCTCCGTGTCACCCTGGCCGGCCCGCTCGGCGGCGGACTCGAGCACGTGGGGCGCGACGACGGAGGAGGGCCGGGGGCAGCCGGTGAGGCCGGCGACGAGGGCGAGCGCGGTCAGGCCGCTGCGGAAGGTGCGCATAGGGGAGCCGAGGGATAATGCAATCCCCCCGGAGAGGCCATATTCCCCTTGCGGTGGCTGTTCGGCGCCGACCCCGCCCGGTCCCCTAGCGGCGCTTCGGGGTGGGCTTGGCGGGGGCCGCCTTGACCGGCGGGCGCTTGACCGGGGGCGGCGGCGGGGCGGGCTTCTTGGCCACCACGGCCTTCGCCGGCACCGTGTTGGCGGCCACCGTGCGGGGCGGCTGCTGCGGGACGACGACCACCGGCGAGGACGTGACCTCCGTCACGGGCGCGGGCTTGTCCACCGTGTAGGTGAGCCCCTCGACGGTGCACGTGCCCTCGATGCAGCCGATGACCGGCGCCGGGGCCTCGCCGAAGTGGGCCTGCCAGTCCGGGCCCAGGTTCAGGGGCTCCGCGATGGGGCGCTGGTCCTTGCCCTGGCCGACGAAGGCCTGCATCACGCCGTCCTCGGTGACGAACAGCTCCAGCCGCACCTCGCCCTCCGGGGACGCGAGGCCCAGCATGGCGCCGCCGCGCTCGCCCAGGGACCACTCCAGGGTCAGCGGCGCGCCCGCGCCGTGGTGCACGAGCGTGACGTAGCGGCCGTCCCGGCCCATCAGCCCCAGCGAGGCCACCGGCTCCGGCGGCGGGCCGTCCCAGAGCTCCTTCAGGCGGCGCTTCCACGTGGCCGGCGGCGCTTCGGCGCGTACGCGCGCGGTCAGCCGGGCCACGCCGCCCACCAGCCCCAGCACGTCCACGCGCGCGCGGCCCACGTGCGACGCGTTCTTCTCGTCGTCCACGGGCGGGAAGACCAGGGCCTTGTTCTCGAAGTTCAGCGTGCGGCCGGCCACCAGCATCTGCGGCAGGTCCGGGCCGTCCCCCATGGTCACGCGGCGCTTGTCCGGGGTGACGTCCTCCACCCGGCCCGGGCCGTTGCGGGGCGAGTCCCGCAGCGCCTGGTCCATGATGGCCTTGCTCGGCAGCGGAAGCTGGACGCGCACCTGCCCGCTGCGGTTGTACGCCACGCCCAGCACGCCCACGGCGGCCAGCACCGTCACGCCCGCGGCCGTCTGCGCCGTCACGCGCGCCGCGCGGCGCATGGCCGCCTTCGCCCGCTGCCAGCGCGTCAGCCGCAGGGGCGGCATGGACAGGAGGCTGCCGGGGACCAGCGGCTCCAGGTCCGCGATGAGCGCCGTGACGGACGGGTAGCGCTCGTCCGGATCCGGCTTGAGGCACCGCATCACGATGGCGTCCACGCGCGCGTCCAGGCCCGGGCGCTTGCGCGACGGCGGATCGAAGGTGCCCAGCGGCACCTCGCCGGTGAAGGTCTCGTAGAGGATGACGCCCAGGGAGAAGATGTCCGCTCTCGCGTCCGCGCTCTTCGCGTCCACGCGCTGCTCGGGCGCCATGTACGAGATGGTGCCCATGGACACGTGCGTGGACGTGAGCGCGAAGCGCGACGCCGCCGACGCGTCGTCCAGGAAGGACGCCAGCCCGAAGTCGGACACCTTCGCGATGCCGCCGGCCTGCTGATCCAGCAGGATGTTCTCCGGCTTCAGGTCACGGTGGATGACGCCCCGGCCGTGCGCGTACTCGATGGCCCGGCAGATCTCGAGCATCCGGCGCAGCAGCACCGGCGTCTCCATGGACGGGCTGCGCATGAGCTCGCGCAGGGACGGCCCGTCCACGAACTCCATCACCAGGTAGTAGGTGTTGTCCGTCTTCCCCTTGTCGACGATGGCGACGACGTGGGGGTGGCTCAGCGTCGCCAGCGCCGCGGCTTCCTTCTGGAAACGCGCGATGAACGACGGGTCCTTGGCCAGGTCCGGGTTCAGCAGCTTCACCGCGACCGTACGGCCGAGCGAGAGCTGGGTGGCCTTGTGGACCTCTCCCATGCCTCCGGCGCCGACGAGCTTCTCCAGGCGGTAACCGCTGACGAGATCAGGAGGCCGGGAACGACTGATGGCGGTGGGCTCGAACGAGGACATGGGCGGGGAACAGGGCGGCGAGGGTAGCAGAAACGGGACGCCGCGTTACCGCTCCCCAGCGACCCTCCCGGCCCCCTCCCGCCCGCCGGGGGGGCGGGCGGCCATGACCCGGCCGGGTCCGGTGTCGGCTCAGGTGTCCCCGGCGACGGGGCGCAGCACGCTGGTGAGGTTGGTGCGCACCTGCGACAGCGAGGAGCGCATGTTCGAGTGCCGCACCGACGCGCCAATGGCCCGCGCCAGCGACTTGAGCAGGGAGATCTCCTCCGGGCGCCACAGCCGCGCCTGGCGGCAGTCCTCGAACGCCACGAACCCCCACCACTGCTTGGCCGGGACGATGGGGCACAGCAGCACGGACTGCACGCCCTGGCGCTCCAGCAGCTCGCGCATCATCGGCGGCGCTTCCCGGGTGGTGCAGGAGACCACCATCTGCGCCTCCAGCATGTCCGCCCACGCCATCGCGTAGTCGCGCATGGGCAGCGAGCGCAGCACCGGGTGCGCCAGCGGGGACACCACGCCCGGCTCCGCCCACGCGTAGCGCAGGTCCGTGAGGAACCGGCCCGCCAGGTTCGTGGTGCGGTTCTCGAAGAGGCACGCGCGGTCCACCTTCAGCGGGCGGGCCACCATGCCCAGCGCATCCGAACCCGTGGCCGGGCACAGGCCCTTGTCCAGGAGCAACCGCGACGCTTCGGACACCTTCGTGAACGCTTCCACCATGACCGTCTCGCTTGAAGGGGGGGAGGGGGACACCCCTTCCTGTCGTGGATGAGCCGTCATCCACACATGTCCTGTTATGCGCGATTCCTCTGTTCCTGTCAAATGGTGGTTTTACTGAAAACCCAAGAAGGAGCGAGGTGCGGTGGACCCGGGGCCTGGAAACGCGAACAGGGGCGCCCTCCTCATGGAGAGCGCCCCTGCCCGGGCACGACGTGGGGTGCATCCCTTGGAGGAGGGACGCGGATTACTGCGCGGACTTCTGGGAGGCGGGGGCCTTCAGGGGCTTCTTGCCGCCGGTGCCCTGCATCATCGTCTCCGTGCGGCCGGAGGGCGCGGCCTCCGTCGTCGCCTCGGTCTTGACCTCGGTCTTCGCGGGCGCGTGGGGGTCCGCCTGCACGTCGGTGGACGCGGGGGCCTTCGTCTCCGCGGCGGGCGCCTTGGCGGGGGCGGGCTGGGTGGGGGCGGCGATGGCGGCGGTGGCGGACAGCAGGGCGGCGACGAGGAAGGTCTTCATGGTGATGGGCTCGGAGTCTTGACGGCGGCCCGCGCTGGAGTGCGCCGGGCATCGTCATCGCGCCTTCAGATGGGGCGCGGGGTTTGTTTATTCACCCTGCGTCACGTGGCGCCGCTCGCGCGCGCGCCGGATGAAGGACCGCTGGAGTGACAACGATTCCGCTCCCACGCGCAAACGACAACAGGGGCGCCCTCGTGAGGAGAGCGCCCCTGCCGGGACCGCCTCCTGTCCGTCCCTTGGAGGCGGACAGGGCGCGAGTGAAGCGAGGGATCAGCCCTCGGTCTTCGTCTCGGTGGTGGTCTTCTTCTCGGTCTTGGTCTTCGTGCCCTTCTTGGTGGCCTTGCCCTCGTGCTTGGTCTCGGTCTTGGACTCGGTCTTCATCTCACCCTGCATCTCGGCGGCGGGGGCGGCGGCCTCGGTCTTCGCCTCGGCGGCGGGGGCCGGCTGCGCGGCGGGGGCGGCGGCGGGAGCCGGGGTGTTGGCGAACGCGGTGGTGGCGGCGAAGAGGGCGGCGACGATGACAGTCTTCATGGATGGCTCCGGGGACGACACGCCGACGCGGGATTGCATCGGTTGATGCCATGGCCCTTGAGCACCCGCCGTGCCAGCACCCGTTTCAAGCAACTTCGCGGGGTTCTCCGGGTGGGAGCGGATCCGCCATGGGGAGAATCTCCTCAGTTGCGATTGCAACAATGGGTGCAAGCTCCCCAGGCAGGCGCACGTTGCTTTGACGGCAACGACGCTCTTCTGCAAGCTGCACCGCGACCTTCCGTCCCGAGCGCCACGCGCCGTGACATGAAGGGGAGCATGAAGCCCGGATGTCCTCGTCGTGCATGTCGCGCGGCCAGGTGTCGGGAGAGATGGCGTATGCGGCACCTGCTGGTGGCATGGAGTGTGGCGTGGCTGGGAGTGGGATGCGCCGCGACCATTCCCCCCGAGCGCCTCCAGGCCCAGGTGACGGAGACGGAGCGCTGGCAGCGCGAGTACCAGGCCGAGCGCGAGCGCACCGAGGCGCTGGCGGCGAAGCTGGCGGCGCTGGAGTCCGCGCTGGAGGAGCTGGCGCAGGAGCGCGCGGAGGCGGAGCAGGCGCGCGCGGAGGCGGAGCAGGCGCGCACGGCGGCCACGGAGGAGCTGGCGCGGCTGGAGGCGGAGCGCCACACGCTGGAGGAGCACAACGCGCAGTTGTTGGCGCGGCAGCGCGAGCTGGCGGCGCTGCACGAGGAGCTGTCGGACGTCTGGTACGAGTCCGCGCTGGAGCGCGCGCGGCGGCGCACCCAGCCGCCCCTGCCGGGCGCCACCTCCACCGAGGCGGCCGGGCCGGTGCCGTGAGTCTCGCGCGGGCGTCCGTGACGGGACGCCCGCGGTTTCTTTCCCTGTCGACCCAAGGAGCGTCCCCGTGGCGATGAACTCGCGGACCCCCATCCGTGGATACCGCGCGGGTTTCTTCTTCGTGGTGACGCTCTTGTCGGGCGTCATCGGCTTCATGCTCTGGACGGAGGTGCGCACCGGGCATCAGGTGGACGCGCTGGTGCTGGAGGCCCTGGAGCGCGCGAGCCTCATCGGCCGCATCCGCGTGGACGTGATGTCGCTGGAGTCCGCCATCGAGGCGCACGTGCGCTCCAGCGGGGACGCGGAGCGCAAGGAAGCCGACGCGGTGATGGAGGACATCCTGGGCAGCATCCGGCAGTCCTCGGAGGCGTACATGCGCCACCTGCCGCCCGGCGAGAAGGAGATCTGGCTGCGCTTCAACGGCGCGTGCCAGGGGCTGGCGGACCAGGTGCGCGCGGCGGCGGTGTTCTCACGGCAGCGCGACGCGGAGCGCGCCCGGCGCCACCTGGTGGAGAGCATCCGCCCCCTGGCGGCGGAGGTGGACCAGTTGGCGGGACAGTTGGCCACGGAGAACGCGTCCGACGCGCGCGTGCTGGTGGGAAGGCTGGGCACGCTGCGGGTGCGCAACACGGCCCTGGGCGCGGCCACCACGCTCCTGGCCATCCTGCTGTCCATGCTGGTGGGCTGGCACATCATCTCCCTGCTCAAGCGCCAGGACGCCACCATCCAGGGACAGTTGGAGGAGCTGGGGCGGCACAACCAGGAGCTGGATGCGTTCACCCGGCGCGTGGCGCACGACCTGATGGGCCCGCTGTCCCCGCTCAAGGGCTACCTGACGCTCATCCGGCGCTCCGGCGCGGTGAAGGACCCGGGCGCGCTGGAGATGATTTCGCAGTGCGAGTCCAGCGCGGTGCGCATGGGCGAGCTCATTGAAGCGCTGCTGCGCTTCTGCCGCGCGGGCACGCGGGGCGACGGGACGATGGGGGAGCTGGACACGGCGGTGAGCACGCTCTTGCTGGAGGTGAGCCAGACGGCCACGGCGCTGGGCGTGTCGCTGGAGCGCGAGCTGGAGCCGGGCGTGCTGGTGGACTGTCCGGCGCAGTTGCTCCAGGTGGTGGCGCGCAACCTCCTGTCCAACGCGGTGAAGTACACGGCGGGGCGGCCGGATCCGCGCGTGAAGGTGCGGGTGGCGACGGAGGGGGCGGACGCGGTGGTGGAGGTGACGGACAACGGGCTGGGGATGAGCGCGGCGACGCAGGCGTCGCTGTTCCAGCCGTTCTTCCGGGCCGCGGAGGTGCGGGGCATCCCGGGGCACGGCCTGGGGCTGGCGACCACCCGGCGCGTGGTGGAGGCGCACGGCGGCACGCTCACGGTGCATTCAGAAGAAGGCAAGGGCACGCGGATCCGCGTGCGGTTCGCACGTGCGGCGCGCACTCCGGCGCCGCTTGTGGTGGAGTCCGGGGCGCAGCGCGACGCCTCCTCCATCCGCAAGGCCTCATGAGCACAGCCCGAATCCTCGTCGTCGATGATGATCCGCATGCGCGGGACCTGCTCCAGCGCCTCCTGGGCGTGCTGGGCCCGGTGACGCAGGCGCCGGACCCCAAGGGCGCGGCGGAGCGGATGGGCGAGCAGTCCTTCGACCTGGTGCTCACGGACATGGCCATGCCCGACCCGGGCGACGGCCTGAAGGTGCTCCAGTTGGTGAGGCAGCACCTGCCGGACACGCCGGTGATTGTCGTGACGGCGTTCGGCAACATCGAGGGCGCGCTGGACAGCATCCAGCAGGGCGCCTTCGACTACCTGTCCAAGCCGTTCGACGTGGACGCCATCATGCGGGTGGCGAAGCGGGCGCTGGAGCAGAAGCGGCTGGTGGAGGAGAACCGCACGCTGCGCAAGCAGGTGGAGCGCACGTCGCTGGTGGGCCGCAGCCAGGCGCTGCTGGAGGTCTACAAGCAGGTGGCCCGCGCGGCGACCAGCAACGTGCCGGTGCTCATTACCGGCGAGACGGGCACGGGCAAGGAGATGGTGGCGCGGGCGCTGCACAAGCGCTCGGCGCGCACGTCCGGGCCGTTCATCCCGGTGGACTGCGGCGCCATCACCGAGTCGCTGATGGAGAGCGAGCTGTTCGGCCACGCGAAGGGCAGCTTCACGGGGGCCTCCGGGGCGCGGCGCGGCCTGTTCGAGGAGGCCAACGGCGGCACGCTGTTCCTGGACGAGATTGGCGACGTGGGGATGAAGGTCCAGTCGCAGCTCCTGCGCGTGCTCCAGGAGGGGGAGATCCGCCGCGTGGGCGAGAGCGTCCCGGTGAAGGTGGACGTGCGGGTGCTGGCGGCGACGAACAAGGACCTGAAGGCGCGGGTGGCGGAGGGGACGTTCCGCGAGGACCTGCTCTACCGGCTGGACGTGGTGCACCTGCACCTGCCGCCCTTGCGCGAGCGGCGCGAGGACATCCCGGCGCTGGTGGAGCACTTCGCGTCGCTGCACGCGCGGGGCGGGGTGCGGCCGGTGGTGACGGCGGACGCGATGGCGCGGCTCACGGTGTACGACTGGCCGGGCAACGTGCGGCAGTTGGAGAACGTGATGGCGCGGGCGCTCGCGCTGAACGTGACGGGCGTGCTGGGGCCGCCGGACTTCCCGGAGCCCATCGGTGACGCGCCCAAGCGGCTGACGGGGCTCGCGGGGGACCTGCCGCCGCTCGCGGAGCTGTCCAGGCGCTACGCGGCGCACGTGCTCCAGCACGTGGGGGGCAACAAGAGCGAAGCCGCGCGGCTGTTGGGCGTGGACCGCAAGACGCTCTACAAGCTCCTGGAGGCGCAGGAGACGCCCGAAGGGATTCCGCCCACGGAGGGCCGGAGCTGATCCGCGGACGCACTTTCCGCCGTTCGTGGCAATCGCCGTTCAGGGCGCAAGGACTGCCCACCCGTGCGTAGGAGATCGCACCTGGGCCGACGTTGAGGATGTCAGCGCGGACCCGTACCGTTGCGGTCTGTATGCGCCGCCGCTGGTTCCCCCTCGGACTCCCCCTGTTGTTCTTCGCGTGCGCTCCGGTGGAGCCCCCCGCTCCCGCCGCGCTGGTGGATGCGGGCACCGTGACGGCGCAGGCCTCCGCGCCCGACGCGGAGGCCACGCCGCCGACGGAGTCCGCGCAGGCGCTGCGCTCCGCATGGCAGGCCACCGCGCCCGAGCCGGCCGATGGCGGCGGCGTCACGCATGCCACCGCGCCGGCCCTGCTGAGCGCCGTGGACACCACGGAGGACGCGGGCAGCGCGCTGTCGCTGTCGCTGGAGCCCTCGCTGTCGCAGTCCACCGAAGCCCTGCCCGGCGAAGAGGAGCCCCAGGTCATCACCGAGTCCGAGGTCCCCGTGCTGGAGCTGGGGCCAGACGGTGAGCCGTTGATCGACGCGGACGATGACGCCACCGCGACCGGAACGGAGGCCCTCTCGCAGGACCTGGACGGCGGGAGCGCTGTCGCGAACGCGGGCGCTGACGGTGACGAGGACGCGGTCGCGGAGGCACCGCTCGCGGAGGTCGACGCGGGCATGGAGCCCTACGCCATCCCCTATGCACCGGATGCGGGCTCGCTGCGTGTGCGCCGCTCCATCGCTGTTCGCTCCGAGCCCCGGCAGGACTCCCCTTCGCTGGGCACCGTGGCCCAGGACATGCGGGTGCGCTGGAAGGGCGCGATGCGCGGACCGGACTGCGAGACGTGGGTGGAGCTGGAGCCCCGTGGCTGGGTCTGCGAGCGCTACCTGGAACAGAACTTCCGCGAGCCCCGCGTCCGCCCGCTGCCCCGGGTCGAAGAGGGCGCGCTCACCCCCGGCGTCTACGCGCGCGTGGTGGGCCACCGCGTGCGCGCCTATCCGAGCCTCGCGCTCGCCCGGAAGAGGCGGCAGGGCGTGCTGCTCAAGGGCTCCGTCACCGTGAAGCTCCTGGGGCAGGTGAAGGTCGGCCGGCGCACCTTCTGGCGCACCTCCGACGGTCAGTACTTCGAGGCGCGCGTGCTGCGCGAGCACCGCCCCTCCGACTTCAGCGGCCTGGACGCGGAGGCGCTCGCGTCCCTGCCCATGCCCTTCGGCTGGGCCCAGTCCCGCGCCGCCCCCCGCACCGACGTGGTGGTGCGCAAGGCCCCGGACGCGAAAGCGGAACGAGAGACGACCCTCCCGCCGCGCACGCTCGTCTCCGTGAAGGAGCTGTCCCCCAACGGCCAGTGGGTCCGCATCGCGGAGGACCACTGGGTGGCGCGCGACGACCTGCACGTCGCGTGGTCACTGGCGTCCCCGTCCATCGTGGAGCCCGGCGCGCGCTGGTTGGACGTGGACCTGGAGGCCCAGACGCTCATCGCCTACGAGGGCGACCGCCCCGTCTACGCCACGCTCATCTCGTCCGGCAAACCCGGCACCGACACGCCGGAGGGCCTCTTCCGCATCTGGGTGAAGTTCGCGGAGGCGGACATGACGGGCACCATGGGCAACGCCAGCTACCGCGTGGCCACCGTGCCGTGGACCATGTTCTTCGAGGGCGACTTCGCCCTGCACACCGCCTACTGGCACGACCGCTTCGGCGAACCCGTGAGCCACGGCTGCATCAACCT
Source organism: Corallococcus sp. AS-1-6 (assembly GCF_020037015.1). GTDB lineage: Bacteria > Myxococcota > Myxococcia > Myxococcales > Myxococcaceae > Corallococcus. The sequence continues at coordinate 100,915 of NZ_JAIQDE010000016.1, forward strand.
GGCGCCCAGGGACGCGCGAGCCCTCTACGCGTGGACCACGCCGGAGGTGCCCACCGGCTGGTCCATGGTCCACGCGATGCCGGACGACCCCGGCACCTGGGTGCGCATCCGAGGCCAGGCCCATGAGGCGCCGAAGAAGCGCCGCAAGGGCGCCCCCGTCGTCGCCGCCGTGCGGGACCTCTAGCCGCCCAGCACGGACACCGTGAGGCGGCGGCGGTGCGGGGACGTGCGGTGCTCCCAGAGGTAGACGCCCTGCCACGTGCCCAGGTCCGCCTCTCCGTCCTTCACCGGGATGCTCAGGGACACCTGCGTCAGCACCGTGCGCACGTGCGCCGGCATGTCGTCCGGCCCCTCCGCGTCGTGCTGGAACAGCGGGTCGCCGTCCTTCACCAGCCGGGAGAAGAACGCCTCCAGGTCGCGCTGGACGACAGGGTCCGCGTTCTCTCCGATGATCAGCGACGCGCTCGTGTGGTGCAGGAACAGCGTGCACAGGCCCTCGCGGATGCCCGTGCCCTTCACCGCCTTCCGCACCTCACCGGTGATGTCCACCAGGCCCCGGCCTCGCGTGGACACCGTCAGCTCCTTCGCCTGATACACCTGGAAGCCCTCCGTCTCCGGCGGTCAGCGCCCGTCCAGCCGCTTCACGAGGAACGCCGCCAGCAGCTCCAGCTCCTCCGTGATGATGGTGTGCCCACCGTCGAAGGGCAGGAAATCCACCGGCATCCCCGCGCCCGTCAGCAGGTCACGCAGGCGCTCGCCCTCCTGGAAGGGCAGCACCGGATCCTGCCGGCCGTGTCCCTGGAACACCGGCAGCGACGGCCGGGCGCGGACCCGGGGCTCCCACTCCTTCCCGGCGACCATGGCCCCGGACAGGAGGCACAGGCCGGCGGGGCACTCGTCCAGCCGCAGCGCCACGTCCGTGGACATCATCGCGCCCTGGCTGAAGCCTCCCAGCACCACGCGGCCCATGGGCACCGGGAGCGCCGCCACCACGCTCATCAGCGCGCGGCGCGCGGCGGGCATCCCCGGCGGCACCGCCTGCGAGTAGTGCGCCCAGTCCCGGCCCTGGCCCATCAGGATGGCCATGGGGAGCTCGAACCACGCGCGGCCCCCGGGCATGCCCAGCGCGTCCAGCGACAGCGGGGCCTCCGGGAAGACGAACCGCACGCCCTGCGCCAGGCGGGGCGCGGCCATCATCAGCTCCGGCGCCAGCGCCACCAGGTCCGTGCCCGGCGCGCCGAAGCCGTGGCTCAGCACCACCACCAGCTCCGGCGTCGCGCCCTCGGGGAGCGCGTCCACCACGTGGCAGTCCAGCTCCCCCAGCTTCGTGCGCACGTGGCGCGGGCGGAGGCTCACGGCTGCGTGTCGCTGATGGTGACGTGCTGGATGACCATGTCCGTGTCCGGGCGGTCCTGCCGGTTGCGCGGCGTGTTGGCGATCTTCTCCACCACGTCATAGCCCTTCACCACCTCACCGAAGATGGTGTGCCGGCCCTTGAGGAACTGCGGCGTGGACGTGGTGATGAAGAACTGGCTGCCGTTGGTGCCCGGGCCCGCGTTGGCCATGGCCAGGAGGCCCTTCTTGTCGAAGTCCCGGTTGCTCTTGAACTCGTCCTCGAAGCGGTAGCCCGGGTCGCCCCGGCCGGTGCCCGTGGGGTCGCCGCCCTGGATCATGAAGTCCGGGATGACGCGGTGGAAGATGACGCCGTCGTAGAGCGGCTTGCCCTCCACGCGCTCACCCGTCTTGGGGTTGATCCACGCCTGCTCGCCGGACGCCAGGCCCACGAAGTTCGCCACCGTCTTGGGCGCGTCCTTGGAGAAGAGCTTGAGCACGAGGGTGCCCTGGTTCGTCTCCATCGTGGCCCAGAGGTCCTGGCCCTCCAGGGCCTTCTTCTGGAAGCCCTTCGCGGAGGCGGCGTCCGTCTGCAGGCTCACCGTGCGGGTGGCCGGCGCGGAGTTGGAGGGAGCCTTCGCGGCCGGCGGCTGCTCCTTGTCCTTGGAGCACGCGGTCAGGGCGAGGCAGAGGAGTCCAGCGGTCAGGAATCGGGTGCGCATGGGGTGCGCATCCTAGCGGCTTTCGACCCGGCTCCAGCGTGTTAAAGAGGGTCTCCACTCCCGGAGGTTTCCCCTGTGACAACCGGACAGGAATGGCTGGTTGACGCGAGCGGCTGCGCGCCGGAGCGGCTCAAGGACGCGGCCGCGCTGGCGGCGCTCTTCGAGGAGCTGGTCGTCCTGATGGACCTGAAGGTCGTGGGCCAGCCGCAGTGGCACGTCTTCCCGGAGCCCGGCGGCGTCACCGGCCTGGCGCTCCTGGCCGAAAGCCACCTGGCCATCCACACCTTCCCGGAGCACGGCTTCGCCGCGCTCAACGTCTACTGCTGCCGCACCCGCGCGCGACCGGACTTCGACGCGCTGGCGGCGAAGCACCTGGGCGCCACGTCGTGCCGCGTGCGCGAGCTGTCGAGAGGAGTGGAGGCGTGACGCAGGGGGCGTGTCCGTCGTGTGGCGCGAGCGTGGAGTTCTCCGCCGGGTCGGCGCAGGTCGTGGTGTGCGGGCACTGCCAGACGATGGTGGCCCGCGTGGGCGCGGAGCTGGAGGACCACGGCAAGGTGGCCCGCATCGTGGAGACGGACTCTCCGCTGCGGCTGGGCCTGGAGGGCCGCGTCAACGGCACCGCGTATCAAATCGTGGGGCACCTCCAGAAGGACCACGGCGCCGGCCCCTGGGACGAGTGGTACGTGGAGATGTCCGACGGGCGCACCGGCTGGCTCAGCGAGTCCGAGGGCGCCTTCCACCTGCTCTCCGACGCGGGCGTGGAGGAGGGCATCGAGCTGGAGCACCTGCACCCCGGGGACCGGCTGCGCCTGCGCAACCGCCCGCTGGTGGTGGAGGAGCGCGGCCACGGGCGCGTCGTCGCCGCGGAGGGCCAGCTCCCCAGCGACGTGGACCCCCAGGCGGACAGCTACTACGTGGACGCCACCGGCCCGCGCGGCCTGTTCGTCACCCTGGACTTCGGCACGCGCGACCGCGACCCGGAGGTCTTCCTGGGGCAGCGGCTGGAGCTCAAGCAACTGGGCATCCCCGCGGGGGAGCTGCGCCCCCGCGTGCGCAAGGCCCAGCTCCAGCAGGCGCGCTGCACCAATTGCAACGGCCCCCTGGAGCTGCGCGCGCCGGACCAGACGCTGCGCGTGGCGTGCCCGTACTGCGGCGCGCTGATGAGCGTGGCCCAGGGCAAGCTGGCCTTCCTCAAGCTGCTCCAGAAGCCGGAGCTGCCGGCCGCCATCCAACTGGGGCAGAAGGGCACGCTCGACGGCACGGAGTGGATCTGCATCGGCTACCAGGAGCGCTCGTGCGTGGTGGAGGGCACGCGCTACCCGTGGATGGAGTACCTGCTCTACCACCCGGCGCGCGGCTTCACCTGGCTGATGGAGTCCAACGGCCACTGGGTGTTCCTGACGCCCATGGCCGCCGGTGACGCGAACGTCGTGCCGCAGGTGTCCGCCCACTACGGGGGCCGCCGCTACAAGGCCTTCCAGTCCGTCACCGCCGTCACCGACGCGGTGGTGGGCGAGTTCTACTGGAAGGTCTTCCAGGGCGAGAAGGCGCGCGCCACGGAGTACGTCGCGCCGCCGTACTCGGTGAACGAGGACGCCACCGACAATGAAGTCACGTACACGCACGGCGAGTACCTCACGCCGGAGCAGGTGCGCGACGCCTTCAAGCTGAAGGAGCCGCTGCCCGGGCCCCGGGGCATCGCGCCCAGCCAGCCCAACCTGCGCCGCGAGTCGATGCTGCGCACGCTGCGCTGGTCCGCGGTGTGGCTGCTGGGCCTGTTCGCGCTGGCGGCCGTGTTCCACATGCGCGCGCTCAACGCGCGGGTGCTGGACCTGCAGGTGACGCTGCCCCGGACCGCGAACTCCGGCACCGCCGACGCCATGCACTTCAGCGAGCCCTTCGAGCTCCAGCGGGACGGCAACGTGCGGGCGCAGATCCACATGTCGCAGGCGCTGAACAACGCCTGGGTGGGCGTGCAGGGCGACCTGGTGAACCAGGACACGCAGGACGTGGTGAGCTTCTACGAAGAGGTGAGCTTCTACCACGGGCGCGACAGCGACGGCTCCTGGAGCGAGGGCAGCCAGAACGGCAGCGTGTTCCTGTCGTCGCTGCCCAAGGGGACGTACGTGCTGCGGACGACCACGTCGTTCGACCCGGCCCTGAAGCTCAAGGGGCCCCAGTTGGGGCCCGTCGTCAGCTACCAGGTGGTGCTCACGCACGACACGCCCAACGAGAGCTGGTTCGTCATCTCGCTGGTGCTGCTGCTGGTGATTCCGGCGCTGTCGTTCTTCTTCGCCAACGCCTTCGAAACCGAGCGCTGGAAGGAGAGCAACCTGTGAGCGGACAGGGAGGTGGACGATGAAGTACCTGGGCGGACTGGTGCTCGTGGCGTACGCGTGGGCCACCTATACGGGCTGGGCCCCTTTCAGTGACGAGGAGCGCGGCAGGGTGACCGGCGACGTGAAGCGCGGTCCCGGCGGCGTGCTCTTGTGGACCGGTGGATTCATGGGAGGCAAGTGATGCTGTTGCTCGGAGTGGTGGTCACCCTGCAGGGAGTGCTGGCGAGCGTCATCTATTCGCTCATCGGCCTGGTGGTGTTCGTGGCCGGCTTCTACGTCATCCGCCTCATCCTGCCGTACGACGTGCACAAGGAGATTGAAGTCGACCAGAACACCGCGCTGGGCATCGTCATCGGCTCGTTCATCCTGGGCCTGGCCATCATCATCGCGGCGGCCATCAGCGGCTGAAACACGTGACGCTTTGAACAAGACGCTGCTCTTCCTCACCGTCCTCGTCATCGCGACGTGCGGGCTCATCTACGAGCTCATCGTCGGGACGCTCGCCAGCTACCTGCTGGGGGACAGCATCACCCAGTTCTCCACCGTCATCGGCGGCTACCTCTTCGCCATGGGCATCGGCAGCTACCTGTCGCGCTTCGTGGAGCGCGGGGTGGCCCAGCGCTTCGTGGAGATAGAGCTGGCCGTGGCCCTGGTCGGCGGGCTGTGCGCGCCGATGCTCTTCCTCACCTTCACGCTCACCAGCGTGTTCCCCGTGGTGCTCTACGGCAGCGTGCTCGTCATCGGCACGCTGGTGGGGCTGGAGATCCCCCTCCTGCTGCGCATCCTGCAGGACCAGCTCAAGTTCAAGGACCTGGTCAGCCAGGTGCTGACGTTCGACTACCTGGGCGCGCTCGCGGCCAGCGTGGCCTTCCCGCTGCTGCTGGTGCCGAAGCTGGGGCTGGTGCGCACGTCGCTGCTCTTCGGCCTGCTCAACGCGGGCGTGGGGCTGTGGAGCACGTGGCTGCTCGCGCCCGTGCTGGCCAACCCCGTGCGCCTGCGCGTCAAGGCGGTGGCGCTGTGCGCGGGGCTGCTGGTGTGCTTCGCGCTGGGGGACCGGCTCACCACCTTCTACGAGGACCAGCTCTACGCGGATGACGTCGTCCACGCCACCAGCTCCCCGTACCAGCGCATCATCGTCACGCGCGGCAAGCGGGGCTTCTCGCTGTTCCTCAACGGCAACCTCCAGTTCGCCAGCATCGACGAGTACCGCTACCACGAGTCCCTGGTGCACCCGGCCATGGTGCGCGCGCAGAAGGTGGAGCACGTGCTCATCCTGGGCGGCGGGGACGGGCTCGCGGCGCGCGAGGTGCTGAAGTATCCGGAGGTGAAGTCCGTCACGCTGGTGGACCTGGACCCCGCCATCACCGGGCTCGCCATGAACTACCCGGAGCTGGCGGCGCTCAACCACCACTCCATGACGCACCCGAAGATGCGCGTCATCAACACGGACGCCATGCAGTTCCTGGCGGAGGGCGCCAACGCCTGGGACGTCGTCATCGTGGACTTCCCGGACCCCAACAACTTCGCGCTGGGGAAGCTGTACACGACGGGCTTCTACAAGATTCTGAAGAAGCGCCTGGCGCCGGGCGGCGTCGCGGTCATCCAGAGCACCAGCCCCCTGTTCGCGCGGCGCTCATTCTGGTGCGTGGAGACCACGCTGAAGGCGGCGGGCTTCTGGACGCAGCCGTACCACGCGCTGGTGCCGTCCTTCGGTGAGTGGGGCTACGTGCTGGTGGCGCAGGAGCCGGCCAGCCGCCACCGCGCGCTGCCGGAGGGGCTGGCCTTCCTGGACGAGGACACGCTGGAGGGGCTCACGCGCTTCTCCCCGGACATGTCCCCGCTGCCGGCGGAGGTGAACCGGCTGAACAACCAGGTGCTGGTGCACTACTACGAAGAGGAGTGGCGCCGGTGGAACTGACGCGGCGCGAGCTGGTGGCCGCGTTCCTGGGCGCCTCCGTGGCGAGCGCCTGTACGCGGCAGGCCGCTCGCGCGCCGGTGCCGGGCGCCATCGTGGACCGGGCGGTGGACACCGGCCACAAGTTGCGCACGGGGCCGCTGCCGCGCGCGCAGGACTTCGAGCGGGTGGACGTGTTGATTGTCGGCGCGGGCGTGGCCGGGCTGTCCGCCGCGTGGCGCCTGTCCGCCGCGGGCGTGAAGGACGTGCGCGTGGTGGAGCTGGAGGCGGAGGCCGGGGGCACGTCCCGCTCCGGCCGCAACGCCGTGTCCGCGTTCCCGTGGGGCGCGCACTACCTGCCGTCCCCCCTGGAGGACAGGGGGCCGGTGATGCGCCTCTTGCGGCAGATGGACGCCGTCACCGGCGTGGACGCGGAGGGCCACCCGTCGTTCGCGGAGGAGCTGCTCATCCAGGAGCCCGACGAGCGCGTCTTCTACCGGGGCCACTGGTACGAAGGGCTGTACCTGCGCGCGGGCGCGAGCCCCGAGGACCTGGCGGAGCTGGAGCGCTTCGACGCGCGGATGAACGCCTTCGCCGCCGCGCGCGACGCGAAGGGGCGCAAGGCGTTCGCGGTGCCGGGGGCGCTCTCCAGCGACGACGCGGAGTGGACCGCGCTGGACGCGCTGAGCATGGCGCGATGGATGGAGGCGGAGGGCTTCCGCTCGCCCCGGCTCCGGTGGTTCGTGGACTACGCGTGCCGCGACGACTACGGCACCACCGCCGAGCACGTCTCCGCCTGGGCGGGCATCTGGTACTTCGCCGCGCGGCAGAACGGGAAGGGGGAGCGCAGCGACGGCTTCCTCTCCTGGCCCGAGGGCAACGGCCGGCTGGTGAGGCAACTGGCGTCGTCGCTGGGCCCGCGCCAGTTGGAGACGCAGGTGCTGGTGCACACGGTGGAGCCGGGCGAGGACGGCTGCCGCGTGCACGCGCTGGATGCTCGCACCGGGGCGCCCCGGGCCTTCCACGCCCGGCAGGTGGTGCTGGCGTGCCCGCGCTTCGTCGCCGCGCACGTGGTGGCGCCGTGGCGCGAGGCGCGCCCCGCGTGGATGGACGCCTTCGTCTACAGCCCGTGGGTGGTGGCGAACCTGACGGTGTCCGCGCCCCCGGCGTCGCGGGGCTTCCCGCTGGCCTGGGACAACGTCTTCTACGAGAGCCGGAGCCTGGGCTACGTGGTGGCCACGCACCAGTCGCTGCGCCAGGACGCGCGCGGGCCCACGGTGCTCACCTGGTACCTGCCCATGGCCGGCGCGGACGTGAAGGCGGAGCGCAATCAGGCCCTCTCCGCGACGTACGGGGACTGGGAGGCGCTGGTGATGGCGGACCTGCTGCCGGCGCACCCCGGGGTGGGCGCGCTCGCGCAGCGGCTGGAGGTGCAGCGCTGGGGCCACGCCATGGTGCGGCCCCAGCCGGGCTTCCTCTGGGGCGAGGCCCGCCGCGCCGCGCAGCAGAGCCTGGGGCGGCACCTGCACTTCGCGCACACGGACCTGGGCGGCATGGCCCTCTTCGAGGAGGCCAACTGGTTCGGCGTGCAGGCCGCGGAGCGGGCCCTGGCGGGAATGGGGCTCAAGAGCGCCAGTTGGTTGTAGCCATCCGAAGCGGGAGGGAAGGGCACATGAAGGACAGTCGCTTCAGCCGGGCGGAGTTCCTCGCACTCACCAGCCTGCTCGCGGGCTCCACGCTGTTTCCGGGGCGGGGCGACGCGGCTCCGGACGGGGGCACGCCGTCCCTGCGCACCACGAAGTCGCCGGGGCTCGCGGGCGTCCCCGCGGCGAACGCGAACGCGGCGGCGCCCTCCGCGGCCGAGTACGAACAACTGCGCAAGGGCTGCACCGCGTCACTGCCGGTGGCCTCCACGTCCGATGACGGCGCGGAGTACGTGCGCATTGGCGAGTGGATGCAGCGCCAGAAGCTGTCCAGCGACTTCTACGGCAACGGCGACTTCGTGCAGGCCTTCGAGAAGAAGCTCGCGGACCTGCTGGGCTTCGAGGACGCGTGCTTCATGCCCACGGGCACCATGGCGCAGCTCATCGCGCTGCGCATCTACGCGGACCAGGGCAACCTGCGCACGGTGGGCGTGCACCCGTCGTCACACCACGTGCTGCACGAGGACGACGCCTACTCCGTGCTGCACCAGTTGCGCGCGGTGAACCTGGGGCCGTGGACGCGGCCGCTGCTGGCGGAGGACGTGGCGCAGGCGCGCGACGCGCTGGGGAGCGTCAGCGTGGAGCTGCCGGTGCGCTGGCTGGGCGGGCAGCTCCAGACGTGGGAGCAGCTCCAGGAGCTCAAGCGCACCTGCCGCGACAAGAAGGTGAAGCTGCACATGGACGGCGCGCGGCTGTGGGAGAGCCAGCCCTTCTACGGCCGCTCCTACGCGGACATCTGCAAGGGCTTCGACTCCGTCTACGTGTCCTTCTACAAGATGGTGGGCGGCATCGGCGGGGCCATGCTGGTGGGCCGCCGCGACTTCATCCAGGAGGCGCGCGTGTGGCGCCACCGGCACGGCGGCAACCTGTTCCACCTGGCCCCGCTGGTGGCCTCCGCCGCCATGCGCTTCGACGCGGCGCTGGCCGCCATCCCCGGCTACGTGAAGCGGGCGAAGGCGCTCACCGCGCTCATCGCGGCGGACCCCCGCGTCACCGTGCTGCCGCAGCCCGTGCAGACGAACATGTTCCACGTGTTCCTGCGCGGCTCGCCCCAGGCGTACGTCCGTCAGCGCGACCGCATCGCGCGCGAGGACCGCGTCTGGGTGGCGGGGGGCTTCGGACAGACGCGCGTGCCCGGCGTCGTGTCCACGGAGCTGCAGGTGAGCGAGGGGCTGGGCCCCATCAGCGACGCCGACGCGGCCCGCGCCTTCCTGCGCCTGCTGGAGGCGGCCTGAGGCGTTGGCCGCCAACCCTGACGTCGGGTGTCAATGTCAGACACCCGACGTGTGAAACACAGCCTCGGCCGTGCGTCAGGCCGCCTTCTTGATGCTGTACTGCGGCTCCTGCTCCTGCGCCTTCAGGAAGAACTCCGAGTCGAGCAGCATCACGATGCGGCCCTTGTCGTCGTGGAACGCGATGGGGCCGTGCGCGGTGAAGTGCACGAGCGACTCCTCCAGCGCGGTGGTGGCGGGGTGCTCGGCGCCCAGCGGCTCGAACTCGTAGTCGCCCGCGCGGGTGATGCCCAGGCGGTCCTGCGTCGAGCCGGAGAGGATGAAGATCTCCGCCGGGCCCAGGTGCTTGTGCGGTGCGAAGACGGCGCCCTTCTCCATCTTCAGGATGGCGCTCCACACGCCCGTCTCCGCGCTCACGCGCAGCAGCCGGTAGGACGTTCCAGGACCGAGCGGCTTCCACTCGAGGTCGGCGGTGTGAACCAGTCCATTCATCATCGACATTCCGGACATGAAAGCCTCCACGGTCGGCCCTGCGTCTGTGTGTCTTCAGCCATGATAACGCCCAGGAAGGAAAACCTTGCAAGTTAGTCGCACGTGTCGGGTTGTTGTCTTTGACGCATCTCCTTGTCTCAGGAAGTTTTCACGGCGGCTGTCCGCCACCGCCGCTGCCGGTCGCATTTTCTGATCAGACAGAAAGAGCCCGGTGCTCGAGGACCCTCGTGGAAACCGCAGCGGACGGTGTCGTGGGCGGGCAGGAAGCTAGACAGGCCCGCCCGTCGCATCGTCCGGAGGCACGGCGCTCTCCGCCTTCGCGTCATAGGCGCGGCGCGCGGCCTCCACCTGCTCACGGCGCGCGAGCGCCCATTGGGCCAACGCGTTGAGGGGCACCAGCACGTCGCGGCCCATCTCCGTGAGCGCGTAGTCCACGCGCGGGGGGATGGTGGGGGTGACGGTGCGGGTGAGGTAGCCGTCGCGCTCCAGCCCGCGCAGCGTGGCCGTGAGCATCTTCTGCGACACGGTGCCGATGGACCGGCGCAGCTCGCTGAAGCGCAGCGGGTGGTCCGCCAGCATCACGATGACCAGCACCGACCACTTGTCGCCGACGCGGCCGAGCACGTCCCCGACGGAGCGGCAGACCTCCGAGGGGAGGTCGAGGTGACCGAGTTTCATGAAGGTGCCTTCTTGAAGTGCGTCGAAGTTACCAACATATACCCACTCTCCTTTTGAAACCTACTCCCCCGGGAGCAGGACGAGGTGGGTTGGACCATGCGCGTGGACTCGAAGGCCGAGACGGTGCTTGTGACCGGGGGCTCCGGCTACCTGGGAGGTTGGACGGTGGTGGCCCTGTTGAAGCAGGGTTACCGGGTCCGGACCACGGTGCGGAGCCTGGCGAGGGAGGCGGCGCTCCGGGCGGACATCGCCCGGCAGGTGGACCCGGGAGACCGGCTCTCCGTCTTCGCCGCGAACCTGCTGGCGGACGAGGGCTGGGCCCGGGCGGCGGACGGGGCGGACTTCATCCTGCACACCGCGTCTCCCATGGGGGTGGGCGAGTTCAAGGGCCAGGACCTCATCCGCCCCGCGCGTGAGGGCACGCTGCGGGTGTTGGGGGCGGGCGCGAAGGCGGGCGTGAAGCGGGTGGTGATGACGTCGACGCTGATGGCCGCGCTTCCGTCCGGGCCTCCTGGCGACGGGGCCCCGCCCACGGATGAGACCGTGTGGACGGACCTCACCCGGAAGGGCGTGAATCACTACACGCATTCAAAGACGCTGGCGGAGCAGGACGCGTGGGCCTTCGTGAAACAGGCGGGCGGCGCGATGACGCTGAGCACGGTGCTGCCCTCCCTCATCCAGGGGCCGGTGATGGGCAGGGACGTCTCCGGCTCGCTGGAGCTGCTGGCGCGGATGCTGCGCGGACAGATGTCCCGGCTGCCGAGGCTGGGCTTCACCCTCGTGGACGTGCGCGACCTGGTGGACCTGCACCTGAGAGCCATGACGGCGCCGGAGGCCGCGGGGGAGCGGTTCGCCGCGACGAGCGGCTTCCTGTGGCTCTCCGACATCGCGCACGTGCTGCGGGAGCACCTGGGCGCACGCGCGGCGAAGGTGTCCACGCGGATGGCGCCGGACTTCCTGGTGCGCTTCGGCGCCCTGTTCGACCCGGAGCTCCGCCAGCTCGTGAGCGAGCTGGGCGTGCGGCGCGAGGTCAGCACCGCCAAGGCGGAGCGGCTGCTGGGCTGGCGTGCGCGCCCCGCGGCGGAGGCGGTGCTCGCCAGCGCGGAGGGGCTGGTGCGCGAAGGGCTGGTGTGAGGGCCCCGGGGGAACGCGTGTCGCGGGAGGGCTGGTAGGCTCCCGGGCCCGATGCCCCGTCTCCTCTCGCCCGCGCAGGCCTGGCTGTTCGGCCCTGGCGTGGACCTCACCGTGTTCGCCGGCAGCGCGCTGCTGTCCGTGGCCTTCGTGCTGGCCGCGCCGTGGCTGGGGGCGGCGGGGGACACGCCCGCGTGGGCGTGGCTGCTGTTCGTGGTGGGCGTGGACGTGGCGCACGTCTGGTCCACGCTGTTCCGCACGTACCTGGACGGCGAGGAGGTGTCGCGCCGCCCGGGCCTCTACGTGGGCGCGCCGCTCGCCGCGTACACGGCGGGCGTCTTTGCGTACATGGTGTCCCCGGCCGCGTTCTGGAGCCTGTTCGCGTACGTGGCGCTGTTCCACTTCATCCGCCAGCAGTACGGCTGGGTGGCGCTCTATGACCGCAAGGCGCGCGCGTCCGCCTTCGAGCGGCGCCTGGACGCCGCGGCCGTCTACGCCGCCACGCTGGGCCCCGTCGTGTGGTGGCACGCGAACCTGCCCCGCGCCTTCTGGTGGTTCGTGGAGAACGACTTCCTCTCCGGCCTCCCCCGGTGGGTGGGCACCGCGGCGCTGGGCGCGCACGCGGCGGTGCTCACGCTGTGGGCCGGCTTCCAGGCGTTGCGCATCGCGCGCGGCGAAGGCGTGCAGGCCGGCAAGGTGCTGCTGGTGGCGGCCACGTGGGTGGCGTGGTTCGGCGGCATCGTGCTGGCGCGGGACGACTTCGCGTTCACGGTGATGAACGTGATGCTGCACGGCGTGCCGTACTTCGCGCTGCTGTTCCGCTACGCGCGCGGGCGCCACGCGGAAGGGGGCTTCGGCGAGTGGGGCGTGCTCCTTCGCGCGGGGCTGCCGGGCTTCCTGCTGTTCCTCGCGGGGCTGGCGCTCCTGGAGGAGGGGTTGTGGGACGTGCTGGTGTGGCACGACCGCCCGGTGTTGTTCGGAGACATGGGCCCTGTCCTGGAGTCGGATGTGCTGGCGCTCGTGGTGCCCCTGCTTGCGCTGCCGCAGGCCACGCACTACGTGTTGGATGCGTTCGTGTGGAAGGCGGGCAGGGAGCCCGCGCTGCTGGTCCGGCTCGGCTGGGCCCGGGCGGGCCAGGGGCCCTCAAACGTCAGCCAGGCGCACAAGGTGGTAGCCATTCCCGGAAGGGGTGAATAGAGCTAGTGGGTCTATGGCTCGACTCCTGCTCGTTTCGAACCGTCTTCCCGTCACCGTCAAGGCGGAGAAGGATGCTGTCTCCGTGGTGCGCAGCGCCGGGGGGCTCGCCACCGGGCTCAGCCGCCCGCACGAGCGCTCCGGGGGCATGTGGATCGGCTGGCCCGGGGATGTCTCCCGCCTGACGGACGCCCAACGGGCGCAGGTGGAGAAGCAGTTGGCGGACCTGCGCTGCGTGCCGCTGTACCTGTCCGCCAGCGAGGTCAGCCGCTTCTACGAGGGCTACTCCAACCGGGTGCTCTGGCCGCTGTGTCACTACATGCTGGACCGCGTCCCCCGGCAGGACCGGGACTGGGACGCCTACCGCAAGGCGAACGAGCGCTTCGCCGACCTGGCCGCGAAGCACTACCAGCCGGGCGACACCATCTGGGTGCACGACTACCAGCTCATGCTGGTGCCCGGGATGTTGCGCCAGCGCCTGCCGCACGCGCGCATCGGCTACTTCCACCACATCCCGTTCCCGTCCTCCGAAATCTTCAGCACGCTGCCCCGGCGCGGGGAGCTGCTCAAGGGCCTCCTGGGCGCGGACCTCATCGGCTTCCACGCGGTGAGCTACGTGCGGCACTTCTCCGGCACGCTGCTCAGGCACCTGGGGCTGGACACGGACATCGACCGCGTCCTCTTCCAGGGGCGCGAGGTGCGCGTGGGCGCCTTCCCCATGGGCATCGACGCCACCGCCTTCGAGACGCTGGCGGGCGAGCCCGGCGTGCTGGACGAGGTGAAGACGCTCCAGGAGCGCGCGCGCGGCGAGCGGCTGCTCGTGGGCATCGACCGGCTGGACTACACCAAGGGGATCCCCCGGCGCCTGCTCGCGGTGCAGCGCGTGCTGGAGCGGCAGCCGTCCCTGCGCGGGCGCCTGCGCTTCATCCAGGTGGCCGTGCCCAGCCGCACGCAGGTGCAGGCCTACGCCGAGTACCGCGAGACGGTGGACGAAATCGTGGGCCGCATCAACGGCCTCTACGGCACCGTGCACAGCACGCCCGTGCACTACCTCTACCGCTCGCTCAACGAGAAGCAGTTGGTGAGCCTCTACCGGGGCGCGGACGTGATGCTGGTGACGCCCGTGCGCGACGGCATGAACCTGGTGGCCAAGGAGTTCTGCGCGGCCCGCCCGGACGAGGACGGCGTGCTGGTGCTCAGCGAGTTCGCGGGCGCGGCGTCGGAGATGCGCGACGCGCTGCTGGTGAACCCCTACGACGTGGAGGGCATGGCGGACGCCATCGAGCAGGCGCTGGAGATGCCCGCCCCCGAGCGCAAGGAGCGCATGCGCGCCCTGCGCGCGGGCGTGAAGACGCGGGACGTGCACTGGTGGGTGGCCAGCTTCCTGGACCGGCTCCAGGGGCTGGCCTCGGTGGAGGAGAAGCCGCCGCTGCCGGACGGCATGCTCGCCGTGGAGAAGCTGAAGGGGCCGGGCCGCAAGGTGCTGTTCCTGGACTACGACGGCACGCTCGTGGGCTTCGCCCCCACGCCGGAGCTGGCCGCGCCGGACGCGGAGCTGATGACGCTGCTCCAGGAGCTGTGCGCCCGGCCGGACCTGTCCGTGCACCTGGTGAGCGGCCGCCCGCGCGACACGCTGGAGGCGTGGTTCGGCGAATTGCCCGCGGGGCTGCACGCGGAGCACGGCCTGTGGTCGCGCATGCGGCGGGGCCAGCCGTGGCAGGCGCTGCCGGGCGTGTCCTTCGAGTGGAAGCCGAAGGTGAAGTCCGTGCTGGACACGTTCGCGGCGCGGGTGACGGGCTCGTTCGTGGAGGAGAAGACGGCGTCGCTCGCGTGGCACTACCGCAAGGTGGACGCGGAGTTCGGCGCGCTCCAGGCGCGCGAGCTGCGCCTGCTGCTCTTCGAGAAGTTCTCCCAGGAGCCCATGCACATCCTGCCCGGAGACCGGGTGGTGGAGGTGCGGCCCCGGGGCGTCAACAAGGGCCGCGTGGTGCCGGAGGTGCTCAAGCAGGAGGCGCCGGACGTGCGCGTGGTGGCCCTGGGCGACGACGTCACGGACGAGGACCTGTTCGCCGCGGTGCCCCCGGGCGGCATCACCGTGCACGCGGGCAACAAGCACTCGCGCGCGGGCTACCGCGTGGAGGGGCCGCCGGAGGTGCGGCGCTTCCTGAAGGCGCTGCTCGGGAAGTAGCCCCGGCGGCGCGGCGCGGGCTTCAGAGGTTGAAGCCCACGTTGCCCACGGAGATGCTGGGTCCGAAGATGAAGGACCACTTGCTGGAGGGCACCACGGTGTCGGTGTTGGGGTCGCCGCTGGTGCGCCGGGTGATGTCGCCCCGGAACTCGCGGGCGATCCACGCCTGCGCGCCCACCGCCGCGCCCGGCCCGATGGGCACCCGCAGGCCCAGGCCCAGCACCGCCGCGAGCGTGGGCGGGAATTGGATTTCCCCCGACTGCGGCACCAGGCCCAGGCCCATCAGGCCCATCTCGATGCCCAGCAGGCGCTCCTGGCCCTCGTTGTTGAGCAGCGCCAGGCGCGACAGCACGCCGAAGTTGATGGCCAACTGCCCCGTGGGCTGCGTCGCGCGGTAGAGGCCCGCGGGGATGGTGGCCATGGTGTAGAGGCGGAACATGCCGCCGCGCACGATGGCGGTCCACTGCGCGGACGGCAGGCCCGTGCGGTCCACCGTGGAGAGGGCGTAGCGGGACTCGTCCGCGACGTGCGCCACCTGCACGAGGATGCGGTCGTACTGGCCCAGGTTGCCCTGCACGGGGATGACGCGCATCTCGCCCTTGGGGCGCAGGAACAGGCGCTGATCCACGCTGCTCTCGCCGCGCACGGAACCGTCCGACTTCGTCACGGTGATGCGCAGGGTGATCTCCTGGTTGCCCTCCTCCGGCGTGAGGCGCTCGCGGTGGACGACGACGCGGCAGGTGTTGCGCATGGCGTACTCCAGCCGGTGCGGGCGGCTGGGGGAGAGCTTCTCGTCGTTGCCCTCCTTGTCCGCGCAGATGAGCTCCACCAGGTTCTCCACGTTGGTGGGCACGCTGGCCTCGCGCACCGCGCGCTGCACGCGCTCGTCGGTGAGGAACAGGTCGGACGTGGCCAGCTCCGCCGGCAGCGTGGGCAGCCGGTAGCCGAAGCGCAGCGACACGAAGCCGCCGGAGGTCGCCTCGCCCTGGATGAGCGTGGCGGACTCGCGCACCGTCACGGTGTAGGCCCCGCCCAGCGGGCGCAGCACGAAGCGGCCCAGGCCGCCGTTGGACGCCACCGTCACCTCCGCGGGGCGGTTGGTGGGCACGAAGTCGATGGCGCCGTGGCCCGGCAGCTCCAGGGTCGCGCGGGGGACGGGCGCGGCCTGGGTGTCCGCCGTCTCCGACGCCACCACCGTGCCGTCCACGCGCGACGTGATGGCGGTGACGACGACCTGGGGCTCGTTGGTGCCGCTGGTGCGCAGCAGCACGTACGTGCCGTCCTGCGCCTTCACCACGCGCTCCACGCGCACGCGCGCGCCGTTCACCGTCCACAAGAGGCCGCGCGGGTCGTGCGCGCAGGACGCGTCCAGGCGCATCACCAGCCCGGAGTTCTCCGCGTCGCGCAGCACCGTGCCCTCCACCGCGGAGATGGGGCACGCGAGCACGGGCAGCGTCTCCGAGAAGGACGTCTCCAGCGCGTCCCCCTTCGCGAAGAACACGCGTGGCACCAGCCGCAGGCGCAACGCCACCGTGGGGTTCAGCCCCGGCACGTTGCGGATGGACACGGCGCCCTCGGTCACCTCGCACCTCGCGGTGCCGCAGTCCACGGACGCGATGGCCTCCGAGTGCGTCACCGCCGCGTAGCCGGGGCCCTTGGACAGGTCCACGCCGGAGGACTGCACCAGGGGCCGCGTGAGCACGGTGCGGCCGGGGCGCAGGCGGAAGTATTCGTCGTCCAGGAAGCGCCCGTTGGCGTCGTACGTCGTCACGTCCGCGCCCCTGCGGCCGTAGGCGGGGATCCACGACAGCGCCGCGTCCGTGGGCAGGCCGGGCGTCAGCGGGACGGCGCACTCGTTGGGGCCGTTGGGCTCCATGCAGACGTCCTGTCCCTCCAGCGAGAGCGTCTTCGGATCCACGCCCCGGGGCGTCCCGGACCAGGCGATGGCCACGTTCTTCAGGCCGGTGCCCTTGAGCTCCAGGCGCCCGTCGTCCGGGTAGAACGTGGTGGAGGCGCTGTCGATGCGCGGGAAGGGCCCGGTGGCCACCACCACCACGGTGTCGGTGGCCGTGGCGCAGGAGGCCTCGTCCGCGGCGACCTTCAGCTCCAGCGTGCGGCTGGTCTCATCCGCGCGCGTGGGCGGCTTGAGCGTGCGGCCCTCCGGCCCCAGCACCCAGCCGCCGCGCACGGGGCCGCACAGCACGCCCTTGGGGATGACCTCCACCGCCCGCCCGCCTTCGGGGACCTGGACGACGGGAGCCGCGGTGGCGACCGTCGCCAGCAGCAGGCAGCCAAGGACGAGCGCGCGTGCAGGGTGCATGCATCTGCTTAAGCACGGAGGGCCGCGTCCGGGTCAAGCCCTCCGTGCTCCCGCGACACCCGGCAGGCGTCGCGAGTGTCGGCGATTACCGCGAAGCCGTCTTCTGCCCCGGCCCCTGGAGCAGGATGCGGCGGCCGAAGGCGCGGTCCACGCGGCCCAGGAACTCACGGAACCGGGGGTACTCGTCCGCCTTGATGCGGGCGACGGAGAGGGCCACCTCACCGTCGGCGATGAGCGCGCCGTTCTCCACGCGGTAGCTGAGCTTCACGCGGCCGAACGGGGTGGTCTCCTCCACCGCCTGCGGCATGTCCGCCACGGTGTAGCCGCCGGGCAGCGTGTAGCGCAGCTTGAAGGTGTTCACCCAGGGGCTCTGCATCACCAGGTCGAAGCGGCGCTCGGCGAGCGACGCGTAGGCCTGCTGGTACGTGCGCCCCGTGCCGAAGGGCAGGAAGCGCAGGCTGCCGCCGGGCAGCACCTCCGCGTAGCGCGGGATGCCCATGTGGAAGTCCAGCGTCACGTCGTCATCCAGGCGGGTGGTGTCGCTGAGCTTCACCTCGCGCACGGTGAGGCCGGGGAAGCTCTGCGCCCAGGCGCGCTCGAAGGTGGACTTGCGCGTGGACTCCGGGCGGTAGGCGCGGCGGTAGTCCGGCGCGGACTGGCCGGACACGCTGCTCTGGCCCTTCACGTCCGCGCCGCCGTCCGGGCGCAGCGCCACGTCCATGGCCAGCGTCGTCTTGTTGTCCTCCGCCTTCGCCTCCGGCGTGGTGAGGAAGTTGCTGGTGCCGTTGGGGTCCACCACCAGCACGTTGGCCACGCGGTCCGCGGACGGGAGCTCCCTGGCGCCGTGGAACTCCGCCGTGCCGTCCAGGTACAGGTCGAACTTGGGCACGTACGCGATGGCGTGGTTGAAGGCCGCCAGCGACGCGGGCTCCGCGTCCAGCGAGCCCAGGTTGCGCATGCGCAGGAGCACCAGCCGGCTGTCCACGCCCGCCACCTTCAGCATGGAGTGGATGAGGCTCGCCTTGTCCTTGCAGTCGCCGAAGCGGCGCGCGAGCACGCGGTCCACCCGGTACGGCTTGAAGCCGTGGATGCCGAACTCCAGCGCCACGTAGCGGGTGTTGGTGACGACGAACGAATAGATGGCGCGCACCACGGCGAGCTGGTCCTTGCGGTCCACGCCGGTGAGCACCTGGTCCACCGTGGCCTTCAGCTCCGCGTTGGGCTGGAGCTGGTCGCGCACCAGGCCCCACCAGTAGTGGCCCACCTGGTCCCACGTCTTGTACGTGGAGATGTGCAGGTTCTGGGCGACCTCCGCCCAGCCCGGCATGCCCGGCTCCGGCACGACCTTGGAGACGTGCTTCGCGCCGAAGCGGTACACGGTGCGGCCGGACTCGGGGGACTCCTGCCGCTGCTCCACGCCGGCCAGGCGGCTCTTGTTCCAGTACAGCGGCCGCTCCTGGGGCATGTCCACGACGTACTGGAAGCGCACCTTCGGGTAGGTGCCCTGCACGCTCTCCACGTCGCCCCAGTAGTCGGACAGCAGGTTGTCCTGCGCGGTGTCGTCCAGGCGGTAGGTGAGCTCCAGCGTGTCACCCGCGGCCAGCGACGGGAACGACAGGATGCGCGCGCGGGCGTCGTAGTACATGCCCGTCCACGGCTCGTTGATGTTGCGGTCCGCGTCGCCGTAGCTGTCCACCACGGAGCCGTCCGGCTTCGTCACGCGGGCGCGCAGCACGCGCACCTCCTGGCGGTCCGGCGAGTACGTCACCGGCACGCTGCGGAACGCGTCCACGCCGCGCTGGTTGTACACGCGCACCACCATCTGCTGCAGGCGGCTGGACAGGCCGCTCTTCTGCACGCGCACGTAGGTGTTGTCCACGAGGTACAGGGCGTCCTCGTGCACGTAGCCCTCGGCCTCCTTGGACAGGGGCTTCGCGTCCACCAGGTACTGGGTGCCCGCGCTCTCGGACTCGCCCTTGAGCGTGCGCAGGGCCTCCTTGAGGCCGGGGTTCTGCGGGCGCAGCGCCAGCGACTTCTCGAAGGCGGCCAGGGCGGGCTCGCGCTGGCCCGCGGCGAGCAGCGCGCGGCCCTCGCGCTCGTACACCTCCGGCTCATCCGGGGAGAGCGCCTTGGCCTCCGTGAAGAGGGCGGTGGCCTCCTCCACGGCGCCGTTGGCGGCCTTCAGCTCCGCCAGCCGCACGCGGCTGCCGTTGTCGAAGGGGTTCAGGTCGGTGAGCTTCGCGTACTCGCGCTCGGCGGCGTCCACCTTGCCCGCGTCCGCGAGCATGGAGGCCAGTTGGCGGCGGGTGTTGGTGTCGTCGTAGCGCAGCGCCAGCACCACGCGCATGCGGTCCATGGCCTCCTGGGCGCGGCCCAGTTGACGGGACGCCGCGGCGGCCACGCGCACCACGCGGGGCACGCGGGGCTGCTGGCGGAAGGCCTCTTCAATCAGCGCGTGCGCCCGGGCGCGCTCGCCCAGGGCCTCCGCCGCGCGGGCGAGCAGCAGGCGCGCGCCCGGCACGTTGCGGCCGTCCTCCACCTCCAGGAGGGGGGCGAGCAGCGGCTGCACGCGCTCCGGGTGGCTGCGGTCCATCTCATGGTCCGCCAGCGCCAGGCGCGCGGGGGCGTAGGTGGGGTCCGCCTTCACGGCGGCCTCCAGGAAGCGGCGGCGCTCGTTGAGGTCGTCCGTCTGGGTGTTGGCGGCCAGCACCTGGAGGCGCGCGTCGTTGGGGGCGCTCTCCGCGGCGAGCGCGGCCTCGGCGCTGGCGGTGTGCTCGCGCTCGTCATACGCGCGGAAGAAGGACAGCACCTGGGCGTAGTCGCCGCGCAGGGCCGCGTCGTCCGGGTTCTTCTCCACCAGCGCGCGCAGCGAGGAGGTCAGCGTGGGCAGGGGCTGCGGCGCGGGCGCGGGCATGCGCTCCAGGGCGGGGGCCTTGGCGGGCAGCGAGGCGCGGGCGGACGCGGACTCCGAGCGCAGGTAGAAGCCCAGCGGGCCGGACTCCTGGCACACCTTCACCAGCACGCGGTTGAGGCCCTTCTTGAGCTTCACCGACACGCGCGTCTGGTCCGGGCGCGGCAGGTTGTAGCGGTCCTCCTTGGACGCGAGCTGCCCGTTCACCCACAGGCGGTAGCCGCCGGAGGTGCCCAGGGCCAGCGGCACGCGCGTGTCCTGCGGCACCTCCAGCCAGGTGAGCGCGTACGCCACGGACTCCTTGTTGGGGCGCACCGCGGTGGCCAGGTCCACGTAGCCGTCCGCGGACGTGACGGACAGCTTGCGCCAGGTGGCCTCGTGGCCCTTGGCGCCGGGGTAGCGCGCGGTGAGGTCCAGGTTGGCGGCCTCCGGACCGAAGTCCGTGTCGCAGCCGGCCTTGCCCTCGTTCTCGAAGCCGCCCACGACGTAGTAGTCGTTGACGAAGCCCAGCCACTGGCGGACCTCGTTGGCGCGCACCATCCGGCCGCGCGAGCGCTCCGCGTCCATGAGCAGGATTTGCGCGGTGGTGCGCGTGTTCACGTCCGACGTGCGGCGGGACGCGATCTGCTGGTAGGTGCTCACCAGCGGGGTGAGGTCCTCCACGTCATCCACCAGCGCGTGCATGCGCAGGAGCGCGGCGCCGCCGCGCGGCGAGTTGGCGGCCTTGACGGCCTCGGCCGCGTACTCGCGGGCCCGGTCGTCCGCGTTCGGCTTCGCGAGCCCCAGCACGGGGCAGGTGAGCACGACTAGTGCGGCCAGCGATGTGAAACGCGACATCCGTTCTCCTCGAGTATCGGCGGCGCCCGGGGGCAGGCAGGGGGTGGTGACGCCAGTGAACAGGCGGACCCGTCACGGCCTTCCCCTGCATGCGGCCCCGGACGGCGGGCAGGCAACCCATCCGCGCCCCACTCTATGCCGGACCGATGTGGGGCGGGGTGGGCCCGTGAAGGCCAGGGCACGAAAACGCACAGGGCCGGCGCGGGCGTGCTGCCCGTGCCGGCCCCGGTGTGGGTGCCCCTGGTTGGGGGCCTGGCGTCAGTGGAGCTTGTTGTAGAGCGTGTCGACGAGGCTGCCGTCATCGCCGCTCAGCTCCCAGAACATCGCGCCGCCCAGCCCCTTGGACAGGATGTAGTCCGACTTGGCGTTGAGGCTCTGCGGGTCGTCGTAGGCGACCCACACCTTCGTCGTGGGGCTGTAGACGTAGGCCTGCTTGCTCTCCGGGTGGAAGAACTTCGTGTAGCCGGAGCCCGCGCGCTCGTAGTGGGCCTTGAGGTCCTTGTAGTCGAACACGCCGGTGAGGCCGGACTGGCCGTCATCCCAGGTGCCCTTGGTGGGGACGCCGGACTGGAACAGGCCGTTGTTCACGTTGGGCACGTTGCCCCAGCCGCGGCCGTAGAAGGGCACGCCGACGACGATCTTGGACGCGGGCACGCCCAACTGGAGCATCTTGCTGATGGAGCCGTCCGTGTAGAAGCCGTCGTTGGCGCCCGGGTCGCCCGTCACGCGGTCCAGCGCGGAGTGGAAGTTGACCGTGCTCTCGAAGGCGCCGTGGTAGTCGTAGGACATCACGTTGATCCAATCGAGGATGCCGGCCAGCTTCACGGTCTCCTGCTTGTTGGCGAGCAGGTCCGGTGACGCGCCGGACGCGATGGTGAGCAGGTACGGCTGGCCCGTCTGCGCGGTGACGGCGGCCAGTTGGGTGCGGAACTCCTGCATGAGAAGGGTGTAGTTCACCTTGTCCGCGGGGCTGCTGATGTTGTCCGGCAGGCCGCCGCCGGTGGGGTACTCCCAGTCCACGTCGATGCCGTCGAACACGCCCACGCCGTTGGCCGGGGTGACGCCGGGGAACTGGCCCTTCACGTACAGGTCCACGCAGGACTTCACGAACGCGGTGCGCGACGCGGCGGTGGCGGCGACCTGGGAGAAGTACTTGGACCAGGACCAGCCGCCAATGGAGATGAGCAGCTTGAGGTGCGGGTTCGTCTTCTTCAGCTCCTTGAACGCGCGGAAGTTGCCGCGCAGCGCGCCCGGGTCCCACTCACCGGGGAAGCCGAAGCCCTTGTCGATGTCCGCGAACGCGTCCCCGAGGATGCACTTGCCGTCCGGGGAGATGTTGGAGAAGGCGTAGTTGATGTGCGTGAGCTTCGACGCCGGGACGTGGGAGACCTGGTAGTTGCGGGCGTAGATGCCCCACGCGGTGAAGTAGCCGACGATGCGCTTGCCGCCCGGCGGAGGCGTGCCGGGCAGCTCCACCACGACGCTCACCGTCTTCGTGCCCACGTTGCCCGCGGCGTCGTAGGCCTTCACGGTGTACGTGTACGTGCCGTTCTGCGCGGACGTGGAGATGGCGCGCGTGAACGACGACGCGGTGGCCACGAGCGTGCCGTTCTCCAGGATCTCGAGCTTCGTCACGCCCACGTTGTCCGTGGCGCTCGCGGAGACGGTGAAGGAGCCCGCGGCGGTGATGCGCGACGCGCTGGCGCTGGCGGTGACGACGGGGGCGGTGGTGTCGCCGTTGGAGGGGATGGCGACGGTGACGGTGACCGTCTTCGAGCCCACGTTGCCGGCGGCGTCGTACGCCTTCACGGTGTACGTGTACGTGCCGTTCTGCCCGGAGCCGGAGAAGCTGCGCGTATACGAGGACGCGGTGGCGACGAGCGTGCCGTTCTCCAGGATTTCCATCCGGGTCACGCCCACGTTGTCCGTGGCGCTCGCGGAGACGGTGATGGAGCCCGCGGCGGTGACGCTCGTGCTGCTGCTCGACGCGGTGACGACGGGCGCGGTGGTGTCGCCGCCGCCCGTGACGGGGCCCAGGTCCAGCCACAGCGCCGGCACGGCCGTGGGCGTCCAGTCCGCCTGGGACGTGTGGGCCTGACGGCATTCATAGACGCGGCCTTCGTAGGTGACGCGCGTGCCCACGGCGTAGGCGACGCCCACGGCCCACGCGGCCTCCAGCGGTGCCTTCATCACGCTGCCCGGGCCCTCGGCTCCGGGTGCGAAGGACTCCTGACCACAGCCGGCGACGGTCAGCGCGGACGCCACCAGGCCCACAATCCATTTGCTACGACGCATTCGTGTTCTCCTCGCCTGCGGTACACGCGGAAGGAGTCACGCACCCATTTTTCCGGGTTAATGGCTGGCTTTGGATTTCGCCTGCCCGCCGACCCAGGTGGTGTGGACGGAAAGGTCCGGCTTCAACAGCACGAGGTCCGCGCGATGCCCGGGGGCAATGCGTCCCCGGTGGCCGTGCAGTCCCATGAAGGTGGCGGGGTGGAGTGAGGCCATTCGCAGCGCCTCCTCCAGGGGGACGCCGAGCGCCTGGACGCAGTGGCGCACGGCCGCCGTGAGGTCGATGTCCGCGCCCGCGAGCGTGCCGTCCTCCGTCTCCAGGCGGCCGTGGCGGCGCAGGATGGCGCGTCCCTGGAGGGTGAAGGACGTGACGGGCGTGCCGACGGGCGGCATGGCGTCCGTGACGAGGAACACCTTGCCCGGCGGTTTGACCTTGAGGAGCAGGCGCAGGTTGTCCGCGTGCACGTGCACGCCGTCCGCGATGACGCCGCACCACGCGTCGTCATGGGTGAGCGCGGCGACGACGGGGCCGGGCTGGCGGTTCATCACCGGGGGCATGGCGTTGAACAGGTGGGTGAAGCCGCGCACGCCGGATTGCAGGGCCTGGGTGGTGCGCTCGCTGGTGGCGGCGGTGTGGCCCGCGCTGAGCACGACGCCGGAGCTGGCGAGGCGGCGCAGGGTGGCGTCGTCCACGCACTCGGGAGCGAGCGTCATCAGCACGCGGCCGCCGTGCGCGGCGAAGCGGCGGGGCAGGGTGGTGAGGTAGTCGAGGTCGCGAGGGTCGGGCGTGCGGATGAACGCGGGCACGTGGACACCGGCGCGCTCGCGGCTGATGAAGGGGCCCTCCAGGTGGATGCCAAGGACACCGCTGCCGGGGCGCGCGGTGGCGGTGAGCGCGGCCTCGCAGGCTTCGCGCATGCGGGCGGCGTCGTCGGTGATGAAGGTGGGGAGCAGGCCCGTGGTGCCGCACGTGCGCATGGCGGAGGCGATGGCGAGCGCGGCCTCCTCGGTGGGCGTGTCGTTGAAGAGCACGCCGCCCGCGCCGTTGACCTGCACGTCCACGAAGCCGGGGACCAGGAGCGCGTCCTCCGGCAGCGTGTGCACGGTGGCGCCGGTGGGGAGCCCGGCCCGGGGCACCACGGCATGGACGGTCCCGTCCTCGATGACGACGGCGTGACCTTCGAGGACCTGGTCCCCGGTGAAGACACGGGCGCCCTGGAGGACGGTGGGCATCACACGGTCTCCGTGACCTTGCGCAGGTGCGCGGGCGCATCCGGGTCCAGGCCTCGCGCCGTCGCGAGCTGGTGCACCGCGAAGTAGAAGCTCTGCACCTGGCAGAGCGGCGCGATGGCCGCGGGAACGTCCGGCAGCGTGGGCAGGGCCTGCGCGCCGGGGACGGGCAGGGCGGTGTGGACGTTCGCGCCCAGCTCGACCATGCGCTGCACGACGTCGCGGGTGCCTTGCGCGGCGTTGTCCTCCTGCCCCAGCGCGAGCACGGGGAAGCCCGGCCGCACCAGCCCGAGCGGCCCGTGGAGGACCTCCGCGGTGCTGAAGGCCTCCGCGTGCAGACGGCAGGTCTCCTTGAGCTTGAGGGCCATCTCCAGCGCGGCGCCCAGGCCGCTGCCCCGGCCGACGACATAGAGGCTGCTGGCGTCCTTGAGCGTCGCGAGCGCCGGCCACCAGTCGAGCTTCCCCGCGGCCTCCAGCGCGTCCGGGAGCCGCCGGGCGGCGTCATGCAACTCCGCGGAGTCCGACCAGTGCGCGGCGAGCTGGAGGAAGGCGAGCCCGGAGAGCAGATAGGACTTGGTGGCGGCGACGCTGTGCTCGGGGCCGGCGGACAGCGGGATGCGCACGTCGCACAGCCCGGCGAGTGGAGCGGCTTCGTCGTTGATGAAGCCCAGCACGACGGCGCCTCCCGCTCGGGCGGCCTCGGTCATGCGCAGCAGGTCGGGGCTCTGGCCGGACTGGGACACGGCGATGAAGAGCGCGTCGCGCAGGTCCAGGGAGCGCGTGTTGTAGACGGACGCGACGCTGGGGCCCAGCGAGGCGACGGCGCGGCCCAGCGTGGTCTCGATGAGGTACTTGCCGTAGACGGCCGCGTGGTCGGAGCTGCCTCGCGCGCAGGTGACGACGAAGCGCGGAGGCGTGCGGCGCAGGCGGGCGCCCAGGTAGGCGAAGGTGTCGCGGCAGCGTTCGAGCTGGCGGCGGGCGGCGGCCGGTGCCTCGGCGGCCTCGCGTGCGAGGGCGGGGAGGGAGGAGTTCATCGAGGTGGGGTCCACGCTCGGGGGGATAACAGCCTCCGGGGGTGGACGGGGGGAGGAAGGCGCCGGGCGTGGTGCTTCCGACATCCGGTGCGTGGCTGGGCGGCCGTGGCGTCAGGCGGGACCTGGAGCGGGCAGGCGCGGTCGCGGTGGCCGGGTCCCTTGACGTCAGGGGATGGGCGGAGGAGAGAGGACGTCATGCTGAAGACCGCCCTGGGCCGTTTCCGCGCCGTCGCCTTCTGGGAAGGCCTGTCCTTCCTGGTGCTGCTGCTCATCGCCATGCCGCTGAAGTACGTGATGAACATGCCCCAGGGCGTGCGCGTGGTGGGCATGGCGCACGGGGTGCTGTTCATGGCGTACCTCTACACGCTGATGATGGCGGCCATCGAATACCGCTGGGGCGTGAAGCGGATCGCCGTGGCCTTCGTGGCCTCGCTCGTGCCGGGCGGGACGTTCTGGCTGGACGCGCAGTTGCGGAGCGAGGCGCTCGCGCTGGAGCCGGCGAAGACGCGCTGATTCGAGGTCATTCGCCGCGAAGCCTGGACGCCGGTACGAGTATTCCCTGGCGCGTTGCTTGCTCAGAGCCCGCGCGGGGGTGATTGACCATGGGGCCTACCCGACGCAGGCTTGAGGTCATGGGACGTCATACCGACAAGGTTGGAGACGCCTTCCCCCGGGCGCCTTCGCAGGAAGAATGGGATCGGATGGGGCAGGCGGAGCGGGACCGGGTGGTGGCAACGCTGCCGGGTGAGGTGACGTACGAAGAGATGGCGATGCCCGAGGGGGACAGCCATCAGGAACCCAAGATGCTCGCGCGCGAGGCGCTCCGGGGCTACTTCAAGCGCCGTGGACGCAAGGCCTACGTGGGCTCGGAGCTGCCGGTGTATTACCCGGCGGAGCGCCGGTTCGCGCCGGACCTGTTGGTCGTGCTGGACGTCGAGAACCATCGCCGGAAGAAGTGGCTGGTGAGCCACGAGGGGCACGGGCTCGACTGGGTGATGGAGATCCACGTCGGGGGCGACCGGAAGAAGGATGCCGAGTTCAACGTGGGCCGGTATGCCCGTCTGGGAATCCCCGAGTACTTCATCTTCGATGGGGGATGCCTCACGCTGGAGGGCTACCGGCTGGCGACACCGGATGCGCGCGTCTACACGCGCATGGAGTCCCGGCACGGACGCTTCGTCTCGGAGGTACTGGGACTCGAACTCCAGGTCGAGGGCGAGGACGTGCGTTTCTGGGCGGGCAATGCACCGCTGCTGGTCTCCGAGGAGTTCATCGAACGCCTGGAAGACCAGACGATGAGCCTGCAACGCCGTGCCCAGGAAGAATCCCGGCGTGCGGATGAAGAATCCCGGCGCGCGGACGAGGAAGCCCGGCGCGCGAATGCGGCCGAACGCCGCTTTCAGGAACTCGAGGCCGAGCTCGCCCGGCTCAAGAAGTCCCAGCTCTGAGCCATGGCCCTCAGGCGAGGGTGAACGCCCTCGCCAGGGTCAGTACCTCCACTCGCGTGGCCCCCGCGTCTCTCAGAGCGACAGCGGCGGCCCTCGCGGTGGACCCCGTGGTGAACACGTCGTCCAGGAGCAACACCTCCTGCCCCTTCACCGCCCGCGACGCCACGAACGCTCCCGCCACGTTGCCCGCGCGCTCCGCTTCACTCAGCCCCACCTGCCGGCGCGTCTCCCGCGTGCGCACAAGCCACCCCACCGGCGCCGTCCGCCCCGTGACCTTCGCCAACTCCCCCGCGAGCAGGTGCGCCTGATCGTATTGCCGCTTCCGGAAGCGCCGCACATGCAGCGGCAACGCCACCACGCACCCCGGCGCGGTCCTCAGGAACCGCCGCGCCTCGTCCGCGAGCAGCGTCCCCAACGGCGCCGCGAGGTCCGGGTGGTCCTCGTACTTGAACCGGTGGATGGCCCTCGCCACCGGCCCCTCGTGCGCGAAGGGCGCCCAGGCCCGGCTGAATGGCGGCGGCATCGTCCGGCAACGCGGACAGGTGTTCCCCGGGAACGCGCCCGGCTCCGCGCACGTCCGGCAACACACCGGCGGCAGCCGCTCCAACGCCGTGTCACACGGCTCGCAGAACACCGCGCCCACGCCCGGCAGCACCTTCGCGCAGGCCAGACACATGGGCGGATACACCAGGTCCAACAGCGCCTTCCACATCTCCGGGCCTCCCAGGGGCGGTTCCTCCCGCGCCTCCCGTGCCAGCCCCGTGCCGCTCACTCCGCCGTGCGGCCTCGCGTCTTGTACGTGAGCACCGGCGCCAGCGTCGCCACCACCCGCACCAACCCCGCCTCCACCAGGTCCGTCACCACGCGGTCGATGGCCTTGTAGGCCGGCGGTGCCTCCTCGAAGAGCAGGTCCCGGTCCTCGCACACCACGTGGCTCTTGAAGGACGTGCGCGTCAGCGACTCCGCCGTGAAGCGCTCCTTCAGCCGCTCCCGCGCCGCCGAGCGCGTCCACTTGCGTCCCGCGCCGTGCGCCAGGCTGCACGCGCTCTGCTCGCCCGTGCCCACCGGCAACACCAGATAGCTCAGCGCGCCCCGGCTGCCGGGAATCACCACCGGCCCCTCGTCCCACGGCGCCGCGCCCTTGCGGTGCAGCCACCCCACGCGTCCGCCCCCATGCCGCGCGGTCACGCTGTTGTGGCACACGTCCAGCACCCGCCGCCCCGTCGCCCCAATCCCCTCCAGCGTCCGCTGCGCCACCAGCGCCCGGTTCGCCTTCGCCCACAGCACCGCGCCGTCATGCCGCTGGAGGTATTCGCGCGCCTCGTCCGAGTCCGCCGCCAGTCCGCCCGCGGCATGCCGGTCGACATGCTTGCGCAGGATGGCCTCCCCCAACCCGCGCGACCCCGAGTGCACGAGCAGCAGCAGCCGCTCCTCCCGCAGGCCCAGCGCCTCGAAGACGCGCGCGTCGTGCACCTCCTCCACCCGCTGCACCTCCGCGAAGTGGTTGCCGCCGCCCACCGTGCCCAGCGCCGACTCGAAGCCCGTGCCGCTCGCGCCGTGCTCCGCGAGCACCGCCTCCGTGTCCCCCACCCACGGCCCCTCCAGGTCCAGCTTCGCCGCCCACCGCTCCGCCTTCGCCTTGCGCGTCAGCAGGTCCACGTCCCACAACCCCATGCCACAGCCGATGTCGCTGCCCACGAGGTAGGGATAGAGGAAGCCCTCGGATTCAAAGGCCGCGCCCACCGGAGCGCCCTTGCCGGGGTGCAGGTCCGGCAGGCCCACCGCGAGCCGCATCCCGGGCAGGCGCGACACGGCCTCAAGCTGGCGGACGGCCTCGCCCTCCACCCAGGACTGGGGCGAGGCGATGATGCGCACGGTGGCGGCCGTGGAGGTTTCAGAAGAGGGCGTGTTCATGATGGCCGCTTCGACGCGGTCGCTTCACGCGCCCTGACGCCCGGGCCCCCAGCGCCTCGGGACAGGCTGCCCGGCCGCCTACTTGTGGTAGGGCTCGCCCTTCAGGATGGTGAACGCGCGGTAGAGCTGCTCGATGAGCACCACCCGCGCCAGCCGGTGGGGCAGCGTCATCCGCGACAGCGACATCACCTGATGCGCCGCGCCACGCACCGAGTCGTCCAGGCCCTCGTCTCCGCCGATGACGAAGAGCAGGTCCTTGGAGCCCGTCTGCGCCTTCGCGACGTAGCGGGCAAGCTCCACCGAATCCAGCAGCGTGCCGCGCTCGTCCAGCGCGACAATCCAGTCCTGCGGCTTGCGCTTGCCCAGGATGGCGGCGGCCTCCGCGGACTTCGCCTCGCCGGGCTTGAGCTTGCGGCCCGACGCCTCATTCAGCTCCAAGAGCTCGAAGCGCGTGTAGTGCTCGAGCCGCCGCGCGTACTCCTGAACGGCGGGCTCGAACAACCCGGAGCGGTCCTTGCCGATGGAGAGGAGGCGGACCTTCACGGGACTAGGACAGCTTCTCCCGGGGCGCGTCCGCCCACAGCCCGTCCAGGTCGTAGAAGGCGCGCACCTCGCCGTTGAACAGGTGGGCCACGACGTCGTCGTAGTCCAGGAGCACCCACTGGCCCGTCTCCAGGCCTTCGGTGCTGATGGGGCGCAGGGGCTGCGGGTCCTGCTTGAGCTGCACCTGGACGTTCTCCGCCATGGCGCTCACCTGGCGGTCGCTCTCGCCGGAGGCGATGACGATGTAGTCCGCGTAGGACGTCATCCCGCGCATGTCGAGGATGACGACGTCCGTGGCCTTCTTGTCCAGCAGCAGGTTGCCGATGCGGCGCGCCAGCTCGCGCGCCTTCGCGTTCTCCGCGGGCTTGGGAGGCGCGGGCGGGGCGGCGGGCTTCGGAGCCTTCTTGCGCGCGGCGGCGGTCTTCTTGCGCGGCGGCGGACGCACGCCCGGCTTCGCCTTCTTGGCGGCCGTCTTCTTGCGGGCCGGAGCCCGGGTCGCGCTCTTCGCCTTCGCCTTCTTGGATGCAGGGGTCTTCTTCTTCGTGGCCATGTGGCGGATACCCTAGCGCACCCTTGGCAAGCTTCCAGCGCTCCTCTAATGGGTTCCGTCCATGAGCGACCCCCGCCTGGAGCAGTTCAAGAAGATGACGGCCCAGTTCCCCGACGCCCCCATGGCCTGGTTCTCCCTGGGGAAGCTCCACCTGGAGCGCAAGGAGTACGACAGCGCCATCCAGAGTCTGGAGGCCGCCGTCCGGCTGGACCCGAAGTACGCCGCCGCCCTCGTCTCCCTGGGGGACGCCTACGCGGGGGCCGGCCAGACGGACAAGGCGAAAGAGGTGCTCACCACCGCCCGGGACCACGCGCTCGCCCAGCAGCACCCCAGCCTGGCCGAGGAGATCGACGAGCGCATCGCCGACCTGGACTGACGGTGCTCCGGGGCCTGGGCTCCTAGTCCTGGTCCCGCCAGGTGAAGCCCACGCCGAACACCTGACGCGTGTAACGCAAGTCATTGCGCGGCAGGCGCGTGCTCCAGAGGCCCCAGGACAGCTCCAGGTCCACGCGGGCGGAGACGGGCCGGGCCAGCTTGAGGGACAGCGAGTTCTGCCCCTCGTCCTCCTCCACCAGGATGATCTCCGGCGACAGGAAGATGCCGTCCGGGTAGCGCGCCAGGCCCAGCGTCCCCTGCGCCAGCAGCGTCACCCGCCACGGCAGCCGCACCCCCGCGCTGCCGGTGAGCCGGTGGCGCAGGGCCGTCTCGCCGAAGCTGTTGGAGCTGACCTCCTGGAAGGCATAGGTGAGCGACAGCTTCACCGGCCCCCGGTACGTGTAGCCCGCCCCCGCCACCAGCGCGCCGTCCTGCCGCCGCACGGGGGCCGCGTTGACGCCGGGGAGGGGCCGGGCGAAGGGGCCGTAGCGGCGCGAGCCCCACTCGCCGAACACGCTCAGCGTGTGGCGCGGGGTCAACCGGTAGCGGCCCAGGACGCCCACCTCCGGGCCGCCGAAGTCGGCCGTGTGGTCCGGGCGGTACACGAAGCGGCGCGCACCCAGGCGAAGGCGCAGGGCCAGGCGCACGTCCGGGGCGTACTCGGCGAAGAGGCTGGCGCCCAGGTCCGAGTACGCGCGGCTGCCGCCCCGCCGGTCCTTGGCGTGGCCTTCCGCGCCCACGCCCCACTCGGTGCCCAGGGCGAGCGAGCCCTCCAGCGCGCCCGCCTGCACCAGCGTGTCCTCGTTGGCGTAGTCCAGGTACTTCCGGGCGCCCAGCTCGTACCGGCCCACCACCTGGGCCCGCTCGCCGGTGCCCCGTCCCTCCGCCACGCCCAGCGCGCTCAGCGCCAGGTCCGCGCCGGGGCCGGGCGTGGCGCCGTCGGAGAAGTCGCGCGGGGCGTTGCTGTCCACGAGCAGCCGGCCGGTGCCCCTCAGCGAGCCCTGCCACTCGGCCGCGCGCGCACCTCCGCCCCAGGGGATGCTGAGGGCCAGCAGGAGCGGGAGGAGGCGGCGGTCCAAGACGCGCGCACCATACTCCGCCCCGCTGGCATCCCCACGCTCGCAAGTGCCCTCCGCGGCCACGTCGTCCCCGGGACACCCGGGGCGTGCCCGCGGTCGGTGACGCCGCACCCGGCCGCCCGGTACATTGGCGCCATGTCTTACGCGTCCTTCCTCGCGGCGGTGGCCGGCCTGGGGCTCGCCGCCTGTTCCCCGGCGTCCTTCACCACGGAGGTCCAGGGCGAGGCGACGGTGCCCGCGAACCCCGCCGGCACCTCCACGCTCCTCAACGCCTTCCCCTCCATCAGCAGCTTCTCCGCCCTGGACTTCAACGAGAACCAGGACTTCAAGAACCGCGACGTCACCAAGGACGAGGTGACGCGCGTGCAGGTGAAGTCGATGACGCTCAAGGTCCTGAGCCCGAACGACCAGGACTTCGGCTTCCTGGATTCACTGGAGGCCGTGGCCCGCGCGGGCAACTCCGAGGCGCGCTTCGCGTCCCGGGAGGGCATCGCGGGCCTGGGCCTGCACCCGCCCAACCCCACGGTGGGGTTGAGCGCGGACGGCAGCGTGGACCTGCGGCCCTACGTGGCCGCGCCCAGCATGTCCATCATCCTGCGCGGCACGGGGCGCCTGCCGGAGCGCGAGGTGCGCGTGCAGGCCACGGTGGTGCTGGAGGTGGAGGGCGGCCTGCTGTAGCGGCCCGGTGCCGCCTCAGGGCGCCAGCGTCTTCGCGCGGCGCTCCAGCGCGCCCGCGCGCCCGTCCAGCTCGCGCGCCAGGGACTCCAGGCGCGCGGCCTCCTGCTCCAGCGAGGACAGGTCCTGCGGGCCGCCCGCGGCCAGCGCCTGGGCGCGCACCGGGTCCACCTGGGGCCGCCGGTCGCTGGCGGTGACGGACAGGGCCGGACCGCCCACCGTGGGGTTGCCCCCGACGCCCGGTCCCTTGGTCG
Organism: Corallococcus sp. AS-1-6; assembly: GCF_020037015.1. Classification (GTDB taxonomy): domain Bacteria; phylum Myxococcota; class Myxococcia; order Myxococcales; family Myxococcaceae; genus Corallococcus. The sequence goes on from NZ_JAIQDE010000016.1 coordinate 133,282, forward strand.
GGTCACCCGCGTAGTCCGGCGACTCCACCATCGAGTCGGTCGGAACCCCCTCCGGCTGCCGGCCGCCCCGCTGGGTGGGGGCCACCTGCAGGCCCTGGTCGCCCACGGTGCGCAGGCGCAGGCGGCGGTCCTGGTCGTCGAACATGGACTCCTCGCCCAGGAAGTCGTTCATGCGGCGGTCCAGGTCGCGCTCCTCGCGCACCTCGGTGATGCGCGCCTTGAGGGCCTCCAGCCGCTGGCGCACCTTGTCCTGGGAGTCGCGCAGCGCGTCCGCCTGCGCCAGCAGGTCCTCCGGATCATCCCCGCGCGCAGCGCCCTCCAGCGCCGGCACCTGCGAGGCGGGCAGCGCCGCGCGCACGGCCTCCCGTTCGCCGCGCACGGACCGCATCTGCTCCACCAGCCGCGCGCGCTGCGCCCGGTCCGTCGTCGCGTCCCACGCCGCGCGCAGCCGCGTCAGCTCCTGGGACAGCGCGCCGTGCAGCGCCAGGTGCGCGCGCTCCACCTCGCCGTCCGCGCCGGACACCGACTGCGCCAGCCCCGTCAGCTCCCCGCTCAGCTCCTGCGAGCGGCGCAGCGCGGACTCCAGCTCGCCGCCCGCCGTGAGCCTCCCCTGGCGCTGGGCCTTGAGGGCCTCGATGCGCGCCGCCAGGCCGTTGAGCTCGTCGCGCAGCCCCTGCTGCCGGGTGCGCAGGGTGCGTGCCTCCGTGCGCGCCGCCTGGGCCTTCGCGCGCGCCTGCTCCAGGCCGGACGTCGCCCCGGCGGGAGCGGCCACGAACAGGCACAGGAGGAGGGGGAGGGCACGCAACATCATCGGGGGGACACCGTCAGCAAGGCGGATGCCAGTCCCTTCCTCCTACTCCGTTCCCAGGTCCGACGGAAAGCGCCCTGGTTCCGGGCACCTGCGGGGGCAGGGTGGGACGGGGTGGGTGGGCCGGACGGTGGAAAGTCATGGGGCCGGGGCGCGGATGACGGATTTCCGAGGCCCCCGGGGCACCTACGAAGCGTCCTCGGGGCGTTCGCCGCGCGGCAGGAAGCCGTACTTCTCCAGCTTGTAGTACAGCGCGGAGGTCTTGATGCCCAGCAGGCGGGCGGTCTCCGTCTTCACGCCGCCGGCCTTCTCGTAGGCGCGGGCGATGAGCTGGCGCTCCAGGTCCTCCAGGATTTCCGGCAGGGGGCGGTCGCCCTGGGGCACGGGCAGCCCCGCGTCCATGCGCGGCGTCTGGCCGGCCAGGTGCGGGGGCAGGTCCTGCGGGGTGAGCGTGTCGCCCTCGGCGAAGACGAGCGCCTGCTCCATCACGTTCTCCAGCTCGCGCACGTTGCCGGGCCACGCGTGGCGGGTGAGCGCGTGCAGCGTGGCGTCGTCGATGCCGGTGACGCGCCGGTTGACCCGGGGCGCGTGCTTGGCGACGAAGTGGCGGGCGAGCGCGGGCAGGTCCTCGGGGCGCTCGCGCAGGGGCGGCAGGGTGAGCGGGACGATGTGCAGCCGGTAGTAGAGGTCCTCGCGGAAGCGGCCCGCCTTCACCTCCGCCTGGAGGTCGCGGTGCGTGGCGCTCACCACGCGCACGTCCACCTTGAGCGTCTCCTCTCCGCCCACGCGCTGCAGCTCCTTCTCCTGGAGCACGCGCAGCAGCTTGGTCTGCACGGAGGCGGGAATCTCCCCAATCTCGTCCAGGAAGAGGGTGCCGCCGTCGGCCAGCTCGAAGCGGCCCAGCTTGCGCTTCACCGCGCCGGTGAAGGCGCCGCGCTCGTGGCCGAACAGCTCGCTCTCCAGCAGCGTCTCCGCCAGGGCCGCGCAGTGCACCACGACGAAGGGGCCGTCCTTGCGCGGGGAGCGCTGGTGGATCATCCGGGCGACCAGCTCCTTGCCGGTGCCGCTCTCGCCGCGCACCAGCACGGTGGCGTCGCTCGCGGCCACCTTGCGCACCTGCGCGAGCAGCTTCTGCATGGGCTCGCTGTCGCCCACCAGGTCGCGGTGGGTGAGGGCGGCGTCGGCGTCATGCGCGTCCGTGCGGGCGGTGAGGCGCTCCACCTGGCGGCGCGTGGCGGACAGCTCCAGGCCCTTGTCCACCTTGGCGCGCAGCACCTCCGGGGGGAAGGGCTTGGTGATGAAGTCGTAGGCACCCTCCTGCATGGCCTGCACGGCGGTCTCGATGGTGCCGAACGCCGTCACCACCATGACGACGGCGCCAGGGTCCGCCTGCTTGAGGGCGCGCGTCACGGCGATGCCGTCCATGCCGTCCATCTTCAGGTCCGTGACGACCAGGTCGAAGGGGCCCTTCTTGTACGCGGCGAGCCCGTCCGCCCCGCTGCGCACCGCGGACACGGTGTGGCCGGAGCGGGTGAGGGTGACGGTCATGCCCTCGCGGAGGGTGTCGTGGTCGTCGATGACGAGGATGCGGGCCATGCGCCTGCTCGGGAAGGAGGGGTGGGAGGCCACCGGTGGGTGGGCGGCGGAATGCACACGCCAGGCCACCCTACACCGGACCCGGCGGGGTGCAGGTGGGGCCCGGCGTGAAAGGGCTGGCGTCAGGGGCCGGGTGGGTGTCTATGCCGGCGCATGGCCCCCGTCTCCGCTGCCCTCGTCGACCTGCTCGCGCGCCACGTCCCCACGGACGACAAGGAGCGCGAGGACCTCTCGCGCATGCGCCACTTCGCCACGTCGCTGAAGGAGCCCTTCTCCCGCTCGCAGGCGGAGGCGCACTTCACCGGCAGCGCGGTGGTGGTGGACGTGGCGGGCGGTCGGGTGGCGATGCTGCACCACGCGAAGCTCCACCGCTGGCTGCAGCCGGGCGGCCACTCGGAGGCCGGGGACGGCGGAGACATGGAGGCCACCGCGCTGCGCGAGGCCCGCGAGGAGACCGGCTGCCGCGTGCACCTGCACCCCACCGCGCCGCGCCCGCTGGACGTGGATGTGCACGTCATCCCCGCGCGCAAGGACGAGCCGGAGCACTGTCACCTGGACGTGCGCTACCTCGTGGTGGCGGAGGACCCCGAGTCGCTCGCGCATGACCCCGCGGAGTCGTTCGGCATCCAGTGGCTGGGCTGGGACGAAGCGCTGACGCGCGCGGATGAAGCGCCGCTGCGCCGCATGTTGCTCAAGGCGCGCGAGGTGCTGCGCGCGGGCGGCGCGGCGTAGGGCGCGTCAGGCGTCCGCTCCTCGCCCTGTCGCGTCCGGCGGACAGGGCAGGGTCAGCGTGAAGACGGTCTCGCCCGGCGTGGAGCGCAGGGAGAGCTCCCCGCCGTGGGCCCGGACGATCTTCCGCGCGAGCGGCAGGCCCAGCCCGGTGCCCTGCTCGCGGGTGGTGAAGAAGGGCTCGAAGATGCGCTCGCGCTCGGCTTCGGGCACGCCCGGGCCCGAGTCCTGGACGTCGATGGCGTATCTCCCGTCGCGCACCTCGCCGCGGATCCGCACGTGGCTGCCGGCGGGCGAGGCCTGCACGGCGTTCTTCACCAGGTTCACGAGCGCCGCGGTCAGCAGGCTGCCATCCGCCTCCAGGTGCGCGGGCGAGGCGGCCACGTCCAGGGCCACGCCCTTGTCGTGCGCCTCCGCGGAGAGCAGCTCGCACGCGTTGGAGAGCAGGTCGGGCGCCTCCATGGGCGCGCGCGCCAGCGGCTGTTCGCGGGCGAAGGCGAGGAAGTCCTCGACGATGCGCTGGAGGTAGGCGACCTCGCGCTGGATGCGGTCCACGTGGCTGCTCGCGTCCACGTGGGCGCCCGCGCGCAGGTCCTCTTGCAGGAGGCCTGAGAAGAGCGCGATGCCGCCCAGCGGGTTTCGCACCTCATGGGCCACGCCCGCGAGCATGAGCTTGAGCTGCCGGTCGCGGCCCTCCAGCGCGCCGCGCATGACCTCCAGCTCGCGCGCGAGCACGCCGATTTCGCGGGTGGGCTCCGGCGGCACGGGCGTGGTCAGGTCCCCCCGGCCGATCCGCAGCGCGGAGTCCATCAGCCGCCGCAGCGGACGGGCCAGTCCCCGGGCGGTGATGACGGCGATGACGGCGAGCACGGCGAGCGCCACGGCGCTGGCCATGACGAAGGTGCGCCACAGCCGCCGCAGCGGTCCGAAGAAGGCCGCGCTGCCCTCCACGCCGATGGCGCCCACCACCTGGCCGTCCTGGACCACGGGGGCGTAGCCCGTCTTGTAGAGCAGCCCGTCGGAGCCGGTGAAGAGCACCTGGCTGGCGGCGCGCTTGCCCGCGAGGACGCGCGTCAATTCCAGCCGGTCGCGCGCGAGGTCCGGGAGCTCGGTGCCCACGGGCAGGTTGCCGCCCACGTCCGCGCGCACGCGGCCCCGCGCGTCCACGGCGTAGACCCGGCGCACGCCGCTCGCGGTGCGCACGCCGTCCAGCAGCCGCACGAGGGCGCGCCAGGTGCGGGTGCCGGACACGTCGTCGCCGGGCTCGATGGTGAGCATGCGCTCGCCGCTGACCTGGCTGGCGGTGGCGGCGGCGAGCGCGGACAGGCTCGCGCCCAGCTCGTCCTCCAGGCTCGCGCGGGCCAGCGCGTACACGGAGGCGCCCGCGAGCGACAGGAAGAGCAGGGTGGGCAGGAGGAACGCCAGCAGGAGCCGCGCGGACAGCGAGCCCAGCGCGTCCCGCAGGCGGGAGGAATGGGGTCGATGCGTCATCCGGGCAGTGCTCCTCGCACCCCCGCATCAAACGGCATGCCCCCGTCCGTGGCCAGTCCTCGTTCCGCGCTCCGGAGCGCGGCGCGGGCTCCCCCGGAAGAGGGATGTCTTGGATGGGACAGGCGCGAGAAGGTGTGGCGCATGCCGTGGAACCGGCTGCCGGAGCGCGTTGTCCGTGCTGCGTGCGGGGCCCCTGTGCGTCAGGAAGCGGCTCACAAGAAACGTCAGACACGGCTGGTAGATGTGAGTGATTGAGGGGGCGCGTCATGCTGACAGGTTGGCTGGGACGATTCAGCGCGGGGCTGGTGCTGCTCCTGTCACTCACGGCCTGCGGGACGCCGGGCTCGCGGACCCTGCCAGTGGGGATGCACGGCTACGGGCGCTATCACAGCGCCTCGCCCGCTTCGTTCACGCGGGAGGCCGCGTGGAAGCGCGCGGGCTCGGGCGGCACGGTCGGAGGAGAGGAATTGGGCCGCTACCTCGCGTTCATCCGCGAGAAGCGAGCCGCCTTGAAGCAGCCCGCCGTGATGGAGACGGAGCGTCAGGTGGGCCATGCCGCGCTCAACGACCTGATGCTCTGGGCGTCCGCGCGGACGGAGGAGGAGCTCGCGAAGGACGAGCCGCTGGAGGTGTACCTGCGGCTGAAGGCGAAGCACGCCCAGGCCCTGCTCGAGGACGGCAAGCGGTCCGCGCGAGCGGAGGCGAAGCTGGAGGAGTTCCACCGCTGGGCGGATGCGCGCCGTCAGGCACTGGCGGACGCGCACTTCCGCCGGCTCGGGAGTGACGGGCTGCTCACCGAGAGCGCGCTCTACGAGGAGACGCAGCAGGCGCTGCTGGAGGCGGTGCTGGACTGGGCCTACACGCACACGGCGGACCCGGACTTCCCGCGCAAGAGCCCCAGCGAGGTGGCGCTCTACCTGCTGGCGCGCGACAGCCTCCTGGCGTCCGCGGTGGAGGCGGGCCGCTTCGCGCCTCCGGTCTGGGACCCGGCGCGTGAGCCTCCGGGCATTCGCCCGGAAGAGGTGGTGCTGGAGATCGCCCTGGGGCTGCTGCCCGTCACCGGCGAGGTGGCGGACGTGGGCGGCGTGGTGCTGGGGCAGAGCCTCCTGGGATACCCGCTGACGGACGGCGAGCGGCTGCTGTGCGCGGTGAGCGTGGCGCTGCCGGTGGTGTCGGGGCGCCTGTTGTCGGAAGGCGCGCAGGGCGCGGAGCGCGTCGCGCTGCTCACGGGCCGGAGCCTGCGCGAGGTGCAGGTGTTGCAGCGGGTGGTGCGGCACCTGTCGCCACGGGAGGCCCAGGAGCTCCGTCAGGTGCTGCGCGCGGCGGGGCGCGGTGAGGCCGTGTCCGCGGAGGACGTGGAGAAGCTGCGGGCGTTGGCGAAGCGGCTGGAGGCGCCGCTCGCGGAGGCGGGCCGTGTGTTGTCCCAGGGCAAGCGCGTGGCGCTGGTGGGCTCACGGGCGACGGAGGAGGGCGCGCGGCTGGTGCCGGGCAGCGCGGAGCACCTGGCGCAGGCGTGGGTGGACTACCAGTTCCGTCACCCGGAGAAGTACCGGAGCTTCCAGTACGCGGTGGATCCGGAGTGGGAGCGGCTCTACCAGACGGTCATCACGAACAAGGGCGCGGGAAGCGCGTTCGAGCAGTCCGTGCTCCAGAGACGGAAGCTGCCGAAGAACACGGACCTCCTGCTGCCCCCGCCTGGCAGCAAGGCCCAGGGCTTCGTCCCGGATGCAGTCACGGGGCACAAGGGCGACCTCGTCTGGGGCAGCCCCTACGACTTCGTCGAGGTGAAGGGCCGCAAGGAACTGGCGCTCACGGGCAATGTGGAAGCCATGCTGGAGTATGTGAAGCGGTATGGTGGCACCATCGAACTCTGGATCCGTTCCGCCAAACATCCCGAGGGCGCGACCCGGCTCACGGAGCCGTTGAGGAGGGAGTTGGGCACCCTTGGCGCGCAGGGCCGTGCAAAGATCGTTTCCTTTCCGTAGACGCCCCTCATGGCCATTCGATACCTGGACACTTGTTTCGCGTTGCCTCCTGGCGTTCCTTCCACAGGCACCATTCGTGAACTGGTTCATCGGTTCTTCTCAAAAGACCGTTGGTTCCAGCCCATGCGTTACGGTGGTGTGGGAATGGGGAATCCGATTGCGCCCGGTTCTTCCGTCGCGGATACGCTCGCGGCCTACTACGACGAGTATGGAACGAAGAGCTTCTTCATCGGAGCCAAGACGAATCGAGACTTCATTCATCTCTCCCCCGAGCGCTTCGGGAAGTATCCCTTTACCGGAGCCTTCGGCTGGATGACGTCCGTCGTGGAGGCCCGGAAGGCAGGTTGGCGCGAAGCCCATTTGCGGCAGGTCGTCGAAATCATGCACCTGCTGGGCTCCCCTCTTGCGCAGTCCGGACTCAGTGACGACTTCGAACGCAAGAACCGGCGCCTGGTGCCCAACGAGGACGGCTTCGGTTCCACTCGCGTCTTCAACGTGCGCGACTACAGCGAGGGCCTCTCCGGCCTCTACTGGCGCAACGTCTTCGGCGCCCCCTTCGTGGACCTCTTCGGCCCGCGCCTGGACGCCATCCCCGCGTCCCAGCGCCAGTCACTCGACGGGGGGCTCGTCCTCGTCCAGCCCTATGAGCTGCCCACCCAGGCCATGACTCCGGAAGGCGACGCCGCGGAAGCCCAGCTCATCGACACGCTGGGCCGCGACGCCTTCTTCGACCTGCCCACCCTCACGAAGCCCACGCGCGTGCCGGACGTGTCCTGGATGCTGCACAAGCACTGACGCCCCGGGGCGTCAGTCGAACATCGCCGCCAGCGCCTCGCTCAGGGTCTCCACGCCCACCACCTGGAGCTTCGTCGCCTCCACGCGCCGCGCGCTGCCCGCCGGCAGCACCACCCGCTGGAAGCCCATCTTCGCGGCCTCCGCGAGCCTCGGCTCCACCTGGCCCACCGCGCGCACCTCGCCCGCGAGCCCCACCTCTCCCAGCACCAGCGTCTTCGCGTCCAACGGCCGGTTCTGCAGGCTGCTCACCAGCGCCGCGCACACCGCCAGGTCGCACGCCGGTTCGCTCAACTGCATGCCGCCCGCCACGTTGACGAACAGGTCGCAGCCCACCAGCGGGATCTCCTCCTTCTTCTCCAGCACCGCCGCCAGCAGCGCCACGCGGTTGCCGTCCACGCCAATCGCCGTGCGCCTCGCCGTGCCATAGCCCGTGGGCGCCACCAGCGCCTGCACCTCCACCAGCAGCGGACGGGTGCCGTTGAGCGTGCTCGTCACCACGCTGCCGGACTTGCCCTGCGGGCGCTCGGAGAGGAACAGCGCGGACGGGTCCGCCACCTCCACCAGCCCCGCGCCCTTCATCTCGAAGACGCCAATCTCGTTGGTGCTGCCGAAGCGGTTCTTGTGCGCGCGCAGCAGGCGGAACGGGTGGCCGCGCTCGCCCTCGAAGTAGAGGACCGTGTCCACCATGTGCTCCAGCACCCGGGGACCCGCGATGGAGCCCTCCTTCGTCACGTGCCCCACCAGGAACGTGGGCACCCCGCTGCGCTTGGCGAACGCCATCAGCCGGCCCGCCACCTCGCGCACCTGGGTGATGCTGCCCGGCGCGTTGCCCAGCTCCGGCAGGTACATGGTCTGGATGGAGTCCACCACCAGCGCCTGCGGCTTCAGCGCCTCCGCCGCCTGGAGCACCCGGTCCGCGTCCGTCTCCGCGAAGAGGTGGATGGCGTCCCCCTCCACCCGCAGGCGCTCCGCGCGCATCTTCGTCTGACGCAGGCTCTCTTCACCCGACACGTAGAGCACCGGCCCGTGCCGCGACAGCTTGTCCAGCGCCGCCAGGAGCAGCGTGGACTTGCCGATGCCCGGGTCGCCGCCGAGCAGCACCAGCGAGCCGCCCACCACGCCGCCGCCCAGCACGCGGTCGAACTCCGTGATGCCCGTGCGGCGGCGCACCTCCGTCTCCGCCGTCACGTCCTGCAGCTTCACCGGCCGGGATGAGCCCCCGGACGCGCCCCACGCCGGGCGCTTGTCGTCCACCTTCGCTTCGGTCTCTTCCAGGAGCGAGCTCCAGGCCCCGCAGTCCGGACACTTCCCGAGCCACTTCGCCGTCTGGTAGCCGCAGGCCTGACAGGTGTAGTGCGTCTTCGCCTTCGCCATGGGTTGGAGTGTCTACCCCAGACCCCTGACGTTTCGTCGCCCAAGCTCATGCGCGCGACATGCCAGGAGAGCAGGCAGGCGTGATGGCGTGGATCAGGTAGCGAGTTGCCCTACAGGGAGGGGCAACCCACTTTCTGGACCACGGGCGACGCGAAACAGCGCGCCCCCCACACAGGGAGAGTGCCATGGGGATTATCGCGTTTCTGGTGATTGGTCTGGTCGCGGGTCTGATCGCTCGTGCCATCATGCCGGGCAACCAGTCGATGGGGCTCATCGCCACCACGCTGCTGGGCATCGCCGGTTCGTTCGTGGGCGGCTTCGTCGGTTCGCTGTTCTCCAGTGACGGTCGCGTGTTCGACCTCCACCCCACGGGCCTGCTGTTCTCCGTGCTGGGCGCGCTGGTCGTGCTGTTCCTCGTGGGGCTCGCCGGCCGCGGCCGTCGCGTCCACGTCTAGTCAGGCAGGGCTCCTCGACCGATGAGGCGGGAGACAGCCAGGGACGTCCGTGTCACGCACGGACGTCCCTTCTGTCTTGCGGTCCTCCCCAGAGGGGGAGGAGGACTCGTCAACCCCCTGCTCCAAGAGCGTTGACAATGGCCCCCGGGCCACGCACCGTCGGCCTCCTGACGCCTCCCCAGGAGCCCGCATGTCCGACACCGCCGAGTCCTTCCACGGCCACGCCCACCACGCCGCCCCCGCCCCGCAAGGGGTGACGGTGCGTCACGACTGGTCGCTCGCGGAGGTGAAGGCGCTGTACCAGTTGCCGCTGCTGGACCTGGTGCACAAGGCGCAGACGGTGCACCGGCAGGTGTTCGTGGAGAACAAGGTGCAGCTCTGTTCGCTGCTCTCCATCAAGACGGGCGGGTGTCCGGAGGACTGCGCGTACTGCCCGCAGGCGGCGCGCTACAAGACGGGCGTCAAGGCGGAGAAGCTGATGGCGGTGCCGGAGGTGCTGGCCGCCGCGTCCCAGGCCCGGGCCGCCGGGGCCACCCGCTTCTGCATGGGCGCCGCGTGGCGCGAGGTGAAGGACGGCCCGCAGTTCGACAGCGTGCTGGAGATGGTGAAGGGCGTGCGGGCCCTGGGCATGGAGGCGTGCGCCACGCTGGGCATGCTCACCGACAGCCAGGCGAAGCGCCTGCGCGAGGCGGGCCTGTCCGCGTACAACCACAACCTGGACACGTCCCCGGAGCACTACGGCGACATCATCTCCACCCGCACGTATGACGACCGGCTGAAGACGCTGGACCGGGTGCGCGACGCGGGCATCTCCGTGTGCTGCGGCGGCATCATCGGCATGGGCGAGTCCGTGGACGACCGCTGCAACCTCCTGCGCACGCTGGCCAACCAGGAGGTGCACCCGGAGTCGGTGCCCATCAACGCGCTCGTGCCCGTGGAGGGCACGCCCCTGGCCCAGCAGCACCGCGTGGAGACGGTGGACATGGTGCGCACCATCGCCACCGCGCGCCTGCTCATGCCCCAGGCCATGGTGCGCCTGTCCGCGGGCCGCATGCAGATGAACGAGGAGGCGCAGCTCTTGTGCATGATGGCGGGCGCCAACTCGCTCTTCTTCGGGGAGAAGCTGCTCACCACCGGCAACCCCGAGTACACCCAGGACATGGCGCTCCTGGAGAAGGCGGGCATCCGCCCCCTGGAGCCCCGGCAGGACCGGTGAGCCCCTCGACGCAGGTCGCGGACCGCTGGGCGCGCGAGGACCTGGAGGCCCTGTCCGCGAAGGGCCTCCGCCGCGCGCTGGAGCCGCTCGACTCCCCCCAGGGCGCCCAGGTGCGCGTGGGGGACGAGCGGCTGGTCAACTTCTCCTCCAATGACTACCTGGGGCTCGCGGCGTCCCCCGCCGTGCGCGCCGCCGTCGCGTCCGCGCTGGAGCGCTACGGCGTGGGCACCGGCGCCAGCCGCCTGGTGGTGGGGGACATGGTGCCGCACCAGCGGCTGGAGGCGCGGCTCGCCCGCTTCGAGCGCGCCCAGGCCGTGCGCCTCTTCAACTCCGGCTACGCGGCGAACACCGGCATCCTGCCCGCGCTGGTGGGCCCCGGCGACGCGGTGTTCTCCGACGCCCTCAACCACGCCTCGCTGGTGGACGGCTGCCGGCTGTCCCGCGCGCGCGTCGTTGTCTACCCGCACGCGGACGTGGCCGCGCTCACCCGCGCGCTGGAGCAGACGCCCGCGCGGCGCAAGCTGGTCGTCACCGACAGCATCTTCTCCATGGACGGGGACGTGGCCCCGCTGCGCGAATTGCTGGCCGCGTGCGAGGCCCACGGCGCCGCGCTGATGGTGGACGAGGCGCACGCCACCGGCGTCCTGGGCGCGCGCGGCGCGGGCCTGTGCGAGGCGCTGGGCGTGGAGGACCGGGTGGACCTGCGCATGGGCACGCTGAGCAAGGCGCTGGGCGGGCTGGGCGCGTACGTGGCCACGTCGCGCGCGGTGGCGGACCTGCTGGTCAGCCGCGCCCGGCCGTTCGTCTACTCCACCGCGCTGCCCGCCGCCCTCTGCGCTGGCGCCGAGCGCGCGGTGGACCTGGTGGAGCACGACCCCGCCCCGCGCGAGCGGCTGTGGGGGCACATCCACCGTTTCACCGAGGGTCTGCGCGCGCTGGGACTGCCCGCTGAACCCCGGAGCGCCATCTTTCCGGTCATCCTGGGCGAGCCCTCGCGCGCGCTGGACGCGGCGAAGCGCCTGCGCGAGGCGGGCCTGCTGGTGAAGGCCATCCGCCCGCCCACCGTGCCGGACGGCACCAGCCGGCTCCGCTTCTGTCTCTCCGCGGCCCATACGACGGGCCACATCGACCTGGCGCTGGAGGCCCTGCGCCGGGTGGGAGTCTCCCGTGGCCCATGAGGCGCTCCAGTTCTTCGTCACCGGCACGGACACCGGCGTGGGCAAGACGCAGGTGTCGTGCGCGCTGCTGTCGCTCCTGAGGGACGCGGGCCATGCGCCCCAGGGCTTCAAGCCCTACGAGAGCGGCTGCGCGTCCCTCAAGGCCCCGGCGGACGCGCTCGCCATGCGCGAGGCCGCGGGCAGCACGCTGCCGGTGGACGCCCTCTGCCCGCACCGCTTCAAGGCGCCGCTGGCCCCGGGCATCGCGGCGTCGCGCCTGGGGATGGAGCCGGACTTCCGCGCGACGCTCGCGGCGTGGAGGCGGCTGAAGGGCGGGGCGGTGGTGGTGGAGGGGGCAGGGGGGCTGTTCGTCCCGGTGGACTCGAAGCGCGACGTGGTGGACCTCATCCAGGCCTTCCGCCTGCCCGTGGTGCTGGTGGCGCGCGCGGGGCTGGGCACGCTCAACCACGTGGCGCTGTCGCTGGAGGCGCTGGCCGCGCGCCAGGTGTCCGTACGGGCGGTGGTGCTGTCGCGCGGGGTGCCCGGACGCGACCTGGCGGAGCGGGACAACCGGCGCTACCTGGAGGCCCGCCATGGCGTGGAGGTCCTGGGGCCCGTGCCGTACGTGGAGGATGCAAGAAAGCGCCGGATGGCCTTCCGGCGCGCGCTGGCGCCGCTGGTGCCCGAACGCGCGCGGGCCCGATAAATCGGCCTCCGCCGCGTTCGGCGGAAAGGCGCGTGCTACAGGTCGCGCAAGTTTTCGCGTGGTCGAGGCCGTGATCTGGACGGCCCGTTTTTTCCGCGCGAGAAAGCCGTCACGAATGGCGGACATCATCGACATCACGCTCCTCGCGGACGTCCGGCGCTTCTTCAAGAAGCTCATCGAACAGCGCGGGCTGTCCTACTTCCTCCAGAAAGACGGTCCGCGGCTGTTCCAGATTGAGCCCGCGAAGGTCGAGCTGGTCCTGCGCACCGCGATCCGCACCCGGAACCCGGAACTGCCCGCGCCGCACGAGAAGGCCGTCGAGCACTGCCGCCTGGAGCTGCGCCGCGAGCTGATCCGCCGCGTGGCCAGCGCCATGCTCCAGACGGGGCTGTGAGCCGCTTCTCGCTCCGCACCGCCTTCCCGCGAACGCTCAACCCGCTGTCCCAGGCCGTCGCCATGCGCCACGCATGCGGGCTGCCCGTGCTGGACCTGGCGGAGACCAACCCCACGCGCGTGGGCCTGCCGCCGCCGCGCGTGAAGCTCGGGGCCCACCGCGGGGCCTTCGACTACGCCCCGGAGCCCTTCGGCCTGCCCTCCGCGCGCGAGGCCGTGGCCGCGCACCTGTCCCGGCGGGGCGCGCCCGTGGAGGCCGCGCACGTCGTCCTCTCCGCCAGCACCAGCGAGGCCTACGGCTGGCTCCTCAAGCTCCTGTGCGACCCGGGGGACAACGTCCTCGTGCCCGCGCCCGGCTACCCGCTGGTGGACGTGCTGGCGCGCCTGGAGGGCGTGCACGCACGCTCCTACCGCCTGCCCTCGGTGCACGGCTTCGGCCTGGACGCGGGCCGGGTGGAGGCCGCCGTGGATGCCCGCACGCGCGCGGTGGTGGTGGTGAACCCCGGCAACCCCACCGGCCACTTCCTGCACGAGGGCGAGCTCCACGCGCTCGCGGACGTGTGCGCGCGCCACGGCCTGGCGCTCGTCTGCGACGAGGTGTTCTCCGACTTCGCGTGGGATGAAGAAGCGGGCAGGGTGACGTCCGTGGCGGGGCGGAGCCTCCCGTGCCTGACGTTCTCGCTCTCCGGCCTGTCCAAGGTGGCGGGCCTGCCCGGCCTCAAGCTGGCGTGGCTGCACGTGGGCGGCCCCGCGCACGCGCGCGACGAGGCCCTGGCCCGGCTGGAGGACGTGGCGGACGCGGCGCTGTCGGTGGCCACGCCCGTGCAGCTCGCGCTGCCGTCGCTCCTGGCGCACGCGCCGCGCTTCCAGCGGGCGCTGCTGTCGCGGGTGAAGGGCAACCGGGAGCGGTTGATTCGAGCGCGCCCGGCGGACGCCGCGTGGGACGTGGTGCCCGCGCACGGCGGCTGGAGCGCGGTGCTGCGCATCCCCCGTCACCCCGGCGAGGAGGCCACCTGCCTGCGGCTCCTGGAGGAGGGGGTGCGCGTGCAGCCGGGCTACTTCCACGACTTCGGCGGCGGTGCGTACCTCGTGCTGTCGCTGCTGCCGACGCCCGAGGTCTTCACCGCCGCCCTGGCACCGCTGGTGCGCGTGCTCAGTCCACCGGTGGGTTGATGAGCTGCACCGTCTTGAAGGCGTTGTTCTCCACCTTGAACAGCTCGTAGGGCGACGCCGCCTCGCCCGTCTCGTTGTTGAAGTCCAGCTCGCCGCTGGCGCCGCGCACGTTGATGACCTTGCCGGCGCGCAGGTCCTCCCGCGCCGCGGTGAACTGCGTGGACCCCAGCGAGTAGGTGGTCGCGGTCTGGCCCGAGGCGGGCGTGAGCTTCGTGAGGCCCTCCGCGATGCGGGGGCCCGTCACCGGCTGCGGGTTGTTGGGGTCGTTGCCCACCGCGAACGCCGCGCCCAGCGTCACGATGTACATGGCGTCGTACGCGTGCGCGGTGAAGGAGAACTGCCCGGGGTCCGTCTTGTAGGCGGTGATGAACCGGTCCGCGAACAGCTTGTAGGTGGAGTCGCTGGGGCGCGCGGACGCGGGCGCGGTGCCGTAGGCGCCGGTGAGCTCCGCCTTGTTGGCGCCCAGGTTCGTCAGCAGGGTGAGGTCCTTGCTCGCGTCCGTGAGGAACCAGCGGTTGCCGCTCGCCACGCCCACGCCCTGGGACGCCGCCTCCGGAATCAGCCGCGCGTTGTCCTCGGGGAAGCCCGCCAGCACCGTCAGGTCCGGCTTGAAGGACACCAGCCGGCTCACCGCGCCGGACACGGACTCGTTGCGGTTGTACTGCGCGCCCGCGACGTTGTCCTTGTTGGTGACGCGGCTCTGGATGGCGTCATACAGGCCGTTGCCGTACGAGTCGTTCACGTACGCCACGCCCACCTTGGTCGGAGGGGTGAACGTCACGCCCGGGTCGTTGATGGGCGTGATTCCCTGGAGCACGTCCGCGATGACGCGCCCCTGGAGCACGTCCGAGGGCGTGGTGCGCCAGACCAGGCCCACGGCGCCACCGTTCTTGTCCGACAGCGTGGTGAACGCGGAGCTCGTCGCCGTGTGGCTCATGAGCAGCACGTTCTTGGGGATGGTGACCCCGCTGATGGCGAGCGTCTGCGCGCTGCCCGCGCTGAAGAGCGCCACCGCGCCCTTGTCGTTCACCATCCAGGTCGCCTGCGTCACCGCCCGGTTCGCGTCCGCCCCGGTGTCGCAGACGTACATGAGGAACTGGCGGCCGCCCACGCCCTGCGCCTGGTTCACCTCATCCAGCGCCAGCTTCAGGCCGTTGAAGCGCTGCTGCTCAATCTCCGCGTTGCCGCTCGCGTTGGTGAGCGGCAGCGCCGCGCCCAGCACGATGGGGTTCGCCGCGGACGTGGCGCCCACCACCTGGTCGCAGCCCGCGGGCTGCGGCAGGCAGAACCCGGAGGTGCAGACGCTGTTGCTGCCGCAGTCGCTGCTCGTCGTGCATTCGGACAGGCCGCCCGCCGTGGTGAAGCTGCACCCGGACGACAGCAGCGCCATGCCCAGCGTCATCATTCCCAGCGCGCGCATCAGAAACGACCCTCCATGCCGACCCCGGCGCCGCGCGGCGCGAGCGTCACGCGGACCTCGCCCTGCGCGGGGGGGCCCTCTTTGGGATACAGGATGATGGCGGTGATGGCTCCCGCGAGCCCCACGCCGAAGCCGATGTCCGCCAGCAGCGCCTTGCTCTTGGTGCTGTCCGACAGCCGCTGCTTGTCGGTGAGCGTGGAGGCGCTGTCGAACTGCTCGCGCTGGTCGCGCGCCTGCAGCCCGAAGAGCACGCCCGCGCCCACGCCCAGCACCGCCACGCCGCCCGTGGCGAACGCGGCGATGCGCTGGTTGCGGTAGGACTTGAGGGTCCGGTCCAGCTCCGCCTGCTTCTGGCGCTCGCTCTCCTCCTGCGCGCGCCGGGCCGCGGCCTGCTCGGCCTCCGCCTGCTGCCGCGCGGCGTCCGCCTCCGCCTCCAGGCGCTTGCGGTCCGCGTCCGCCGCCGCCTGCGCCTGGTCCTCGCGGTCCAACTGCACGCGCAGCCGGTCGATGGCGCGGTTGCTGTTCTTCAGGAGGGCGGGGTCGGTGTCCTCGCTGGAGGACGTGACGTACTGCCGGTAGAAGCTCATCGCCTCGCGGGGCTCGCCCGCGTACTCCAGCGCCACGGCGATGTTGTAGACGAGCCGCGGGTGCGGCTGCGCCTCGTTGGCCTGCTTCAGCGCCTCCGCCGCCTCGCGGTACTTGCCGGCGTCATAGAGGCGCTTGCCCTCCTTCAACAGCGCCTGCACGTTGACCTTGGAGCCACCCCGCTGCGCCAGGGCGGACCCCGGTGCCAGCGCCAGCGCCAGCGACAACACGAAAACCAGTCTCATGGGGCGGTGAGCCTAGCGCCGAACAATCCGGCCGTCGAAGCGCTGGCCCCCGGAAAAAAGCGCCGGGGCCACCCCCACCCCCGTCGGCACGGGGGAGGAAGCGGCCCCGGACGGGCCTGCCCTGGCGTCAGACGGCTATCAGCCGTCCAGGCGCGCGATGAGCAGCTTGCGCTGGAGCATCAGGGCCTCGGGGGCCTTGGTGCCCAACTGCTCGAAGAAGACCTCCTGGCTCTTGAGCTCGGACTTCCACTCGTCCTCCTTGATGGAGGTGGCCTCCTGGACGGCCTCCTCGGACATGTCCAGGCCCTTCAGGTTGAGGCCCTGGTCCTGGCGCGGCACCCAGCCCAGCAGCGTCTCCTGCGTGGGGACGCGGCCCTGGACGCGGTTCACGATCCACTCCAGGACGCGCATGTTCTCGCCGTAGCCCGGCCAGATGAACTTGCCGTTCTTGTCCTGGCGGAACCAGTTGACCTGGAAGATCTTCGGGAGCTGCGGGATGGACTTCTGCATGTCCAGCCAGTGCTGGAGGTAGTCGCCCATGTGGTAGCCGCAGAAGGGCAGCATGGCCATGGGGTCGCGGCGCACGACGCCCACCTTGCCGGTGGCCGCCGCCGTCGTCTCACTGCCCATGGTGGCGCCCAGGAACACGCCGTGGGTCCAGTTGAAGGCCTGGAGCACCAGCGGGACGGTGTTGGAGCGGCGGCCGCCGAAGATGATGGCGCTGATGGGGACGCCCTGGGGGTCGTTCGCCTTGGCGGACAGCACCGGGTTGTTGCTCATGGGCGCGGTGAAGCGGCTGTTCGGGTGCGCCGCCTTCTCCGTGCTGCCCTTCTTCCAGGGCTTGCCCTGCCAGTCGATGAGCTCCTCGGGGACCTCGCCGTCCTTGCCCTCCCACCAGACGTCGCCGTCCGGGGTGAGCGCCACGTTCGTGAAGAGCGTGTCCTTGGAGATGGTCTCCATGGCGTTGGGGTTGGTCTTGTAGTTGGTGCCCGGCACCACGCCGAAGTAGCCGGCCTCCGGGTTGATGGCGTACAGGCGGCCATCCGGACCGGGGCGCATCCAGGCGATGTCGTCGCCGACGGTTTCAATCTTCCAGCCCTGGTACTCCTTGGGCGGGATCATCATGGCGAAGTTCGTCTTGCCGCACGCGGACGGGAAGGCGGCGGCGATGTACGTCGTCTCGCCCTTGGGGGAGGTGACGCCCAGGATGAGCATGTGCTCGGCGAGCCAGCCCTCCTCGCGGCCCAGGTAGCTGCCGATGCGCAGCGCGAGGCATTTCTTCCCGAGCAGCACGTTGCCGCCATAGCCGGAGCCGAAGCTCCAGATGGTGTTGTCCTGGGGGAAGTGGCAGATGTAGCGGCGGTCCGGGTTCACGTCACCCGTGGAGTGCAGGCCGCGGTTGAAGTCGTCGCTGTCGCCCAGCATGTCCAGCGCGGCCTTCCCCATGCGGGTCATGATCCGCATGTTGAGCACCACGTAGTCGCTGTCCGTCAGCTCCACGCCAATCTTCGTGGAGGCGCCGCCCAGCGGGCCCATGGCGTAGGGCACCACGTACATGGTGCGGCCCTTCATGCAGCCTTCGAAGAGCTGGGAGAGCTTCGTGTAGGCGGCCTCCGGCTCCATCCAGTTGTTGGTGGGGCCCGCGTCCGTCTTGTTGGGCGTGCAGATGAACGTGAGGTGCTCGACGCGCGCCACGTCGTTGGGGTTGGAGCGGTGCAGGTAGCAGCCGGGGCGCTTCTGCGGGTTGAGCGGGATGAGCGTGCCGTCCTTCACCGCCTGCTCGGTGAGGCGCTGCTTCTCCGCCTCGGAGCCGTCGCACCAGACGATGCGGTCCGGCTGGGTCATCGCGGCCATCTTGGCCACCCAGGCCAGCAGCGTGGGGTTCTTCGTGGGCGCCTGCTCGGAGGCGGCGGCCGCTTGCGTCGAAGCCATGGAGGTTTCCTCGGGGTGTTTCATGGGTCGGGTCTCCCGCGTTTCGCGACTTCGCGAGGGGGCGAAACCCTACAGCGGAAGGAACACCAAACCTTCTGGACCGGGGCCCCAAAAGCAACTGACGTCCGGCAGTCAACCGGACTTTCGACCGCTTTGGCCTAATTCCACTTATCAGCGCCCGGTCATTCATCAGTAAACGGCGCGGTGCGGCACACGCTGGCAGCGCAGCGCGCCGTGCCCAGGTTGTGGGTGCGCACGCCCGCTCCATGTCCATCGCCCTCGTCCTGGTCATCATCGTCGTCGCCCTGGTCCTCTTTTCCGTGGATTCCATCCCCATCGAGTTCACCTCGCTGGTGGTGGTGTGCCTGCTGGCGCTGTCCGGGGTGCTGACGCCGGCGCAGGCGTTCGAGGGCTTCAGCAACGACACGGTCATCTTCATCTTCACCCTGCTGGCGATGACCCAGGGGCTCGCCGCCACGGGCGTGGTGCAGATGGTGGGGCAGCGGATGGCCTTCTTCGCGCGCTTCGGCCACCAGGCGTTCGTGCTGGCGATGATGGGCGTGGTGGCGGTGTTCTCCGCGTTCATCTCCAACACGGTGACGACGGCGGCCTTCCTGCCGGTGGCCATTGGCGCCGCGCAGCGGGCGAAGGTGCCGCGCAGCAAGGTGCTGCTGCCGCTGGCGTACGCGTCCATGCTGGGCGGCACGGTGCTGCTCTTCGGCACGTCCACGAACCTGGTGGTGTCCGCGGCGCTGAAGCGGCAGGGGATGGCGCCCATTGGCGTGACGGAGCTGGCGCCGGTGGGGCTGCCGGTGGTGCTCATCGGCATCGCGGTGGTGGTGCTCCTGGGGCGGTGGCTCCTGCCCGCGCGCGAGGGCAAGCCGGGCACGGAGGGCTTCACGCTGCGCGACTACCTCACGGAGGCGGTGGTGCCCGGGGACTCGCGCTACGTGGGCCAGCCGCTGTCGGACATCAGCGAAGGCCTGGGCCTGCGCGTGATTGGCGTGGTGCGCGACGGCGAGACCCTGTCCGCGAAGCCCGGGTACGTGCTCACGGGCGACGAGCGGCTGGTGGTGGAGGGCAAGCGCGAGGACATCCTGCGGGTGAAGGACCTGCGGGGCATCGAGCTGCGGCCGGACGTGCGGCTGTCGGACGCGGAGCTGGAGGGGCCGGAGTCGATGCTGGCGGAGGTGGGCGTGCCGCCCGGCAGCCCCCTGGTGGGGCGCAGCCTGAAGGAGACGCTGTTCGTGGAGCGCTTCGGCTTGGTGGCGCTGGGGCTGCACCGCCGGCCCGCCATCCAGCGCAACACCAAGCTGCAGCTCCTGCGGCGCTCGTACCACCACCACTCGCTGTCCACGCTGCCGCTGTCCGTGGGGGACGTGCTGCTCCTGCGCGGGCCCCGGCAGAAGGTGGCGGAGCTGGCCCCGGGCCACACCCTGATGGTGCTGGAGGGCCACGAGTACGAGCCGCCGCGCTACGCGAAGGCGCTGCTCGCGGTGCTCCTCTTCCTGGGGGCGCTGGCGGCGGGCTCGCTGGGCTGGGTGCCGCTGTCGGTGGCGGGGCTCACCGGCATGCTGCTGATGATCGCCACCGGGTGCGTGGACGCGCGCACCGCGTTCCGCGTGGACTGGCGGGTGGTGCTGCTCATCGGCTCCATGATGGCGCTGGGGCTGGCCATGGAGGTGAGCGGCGCGGGGAAGTTCATTGGCGACCACGTGGCCCGGCTGGGCGCGTACGGCGGGCCCCGCGCGGTGCTGGCGCTGCTGATGGTGCTGACCATCCTGCTGTCCGCGCCCATGAGCAACCAGGCCGCGGCGCTGGTGGTGCTGCCGGTGGCGCTCAACGCGGCGGCGCAACTGGGCGTGGACGTGCGCCCCTTCGCCATGGGCATCACGCTGGCGGCGAGCTGCTCCTTCATCACCCCGCTGGAGCCCAGTTGCGTGCTCGTCTACGGGCCCGGGCACTACCGGTTCACCGACTTCTTCCGGCTGGGCACGCCGCTGACCGCGGCGCTGGTGGTGTTCCTGGTGTTCGCCGTGCCCGTGGTGTGGCCGTTCCACGCGTAGGCGCGCGGCGCTTCCTTCAGGGGATGGCGGTCAGTGGATGGCGGCGCGCAGCCCCACGTCCGCGAGCACCCGCGACTCCTGCGCGAGCAGGTACTGCAGGCGCGCGTCCACGGCGGCCTCGTCCCCGTTGGACGCGGTGACGGCCAGGCGGTGGAAGAGGGACTGGTGGCCGTCCTCGGACTGGGCCAGCTCTCCGTAGAAGCGGGCCAGCGCCGGGTCGGTGAGCCCCTCCGCGAGCAGGGACAGCCGCTCGCACGAGCGCGCTTCGATGATGGCGGCGACGAGCAGGCGGTCCACCCGCCGCTCCAGGGCGGGCGTGCGCACGTGCTTCTGCAGCCCCTGGGCGTACGGGTCCCCGGCGTCCTTGGTGAGCGTGAGGCCGCGCGCGGCCATCAGGTCCAGCACGCGCGCCAGGTGGGCGCTCTCCTCGCGGGCCAGGCGCGCCATCTGCGACGGCAGGCCCGGCAGGTCCGGGTAGGCCTGGAGCATGGACAGCGCGTTGGCGGCGGCCTTCTTCTCGCAGTGGGCGTGGTCCACCAGCACGGCGTCGAAGTTCGCCAGCGCCAGCGGCAGCCAGCCGGGGTCGGTGGGCGCGTGGAGGATGACGGGGCCCGCTCCGGAGAGGGGACGGCGGGAGGGCGTGGGGCGGCTGCTCATTTCGGAGGCGGACTGTAGGGCATCCGCCGGGCGCCGCGCGCGGGTGTCGTGCGGCGCCCTCGCGCCCGCTTCCTCCCAGGACATGCCGGCCGCCCGCGCGGTGAGGGGCCGCTCTCCCGCGGCGGGCGCCGGCGTCCACGGCTACAGCGGCGGGTTCGTGCCCTCCTTCGACGCGAGCAGGGTGACCACGTAGTCGTCGCCCTCCTGCGCCTCGTTGGCGATGAAGACGGAGCCCGGCCAGGTGCGCAGCCCGTTCATCAGGAAGGCCCCGTGGTCGGCCTGGGCCCGGTGCACCAGCTCCACGCGGCAGAGCGTGGCGCGGCACTCCAGCGACTTCACGCGCGAGGTGCCAGGCAGGTGCGCGCGGAACGCGTCGTCGAGCGTCCGGGACGCGCGCGCGCTCCAGTCCCCGTCCACCGGCTCCGCGGCGAACGCGTTGAACACGCGCGTGCGCGACTGCTCGAACGAGGCCGGGGGCGGGCGGATGGGCGGAGCCGGGGGCACGTCCTCGCCCGGGTCCTCCGCCGCGGCGGCTGCTCCGGAAGGGGCCGCTTCCGGGGCGCCGGGCCGCGCGTGGGGCGCCGTGGGCGGGCGCGCGGCGTTGGCGGCCCACAGGCGCATCGCGGTCTCCGCGGCGGCGCGCTTCGCGTCGGTGCCCTCGCTGGCGTGGCGCACCTGGGCGCGCAGCTCCTCCATGGCTTCGTCGGAGGCGCGCTGGTGGCCGGCGAGCGTGAGCCCCACGCCCGCGATGGCGGCGGTGTTGACGATGGCGAGGACGGTCTGGAGCCTGGAGGACATGGGGCGCTCGCGGGACTTCGGTGGGAAGAAGCGGACCGCGCGAAGGGGAGGAATGTGAAGCCTTCGCGCGGCCCGCTGTGAGCCGGCAGGCCCGTGCTTCAGTCGATGGTGAAGCCGCCGATGATGCCGCCCGACTGCAGGCCGCAGCGGAAGACGAGGGCGAAGTCCTCCCACACGTAGCGGTCACCCGTGTTGAGGGTCTGCCACGCCATGGGGCCGGCCACCGTGTACGTGGTGGCGCCCACCTGGCCGGCGTTGCCCACGCCGTTGACGGTCTCCGTCTCGCACCAACTGTTGTTGCCGTAGATCTGCACCGTCGTCGGGTGGTAGCCGACCGTCCACATGGGCACGGAGGCGATGGCCAGACGCGTCGTCGTACAGTCGTTGCGGATGCCCGAGTAGCTGTGGACGTTGAAGCACGCCGCGTCGGACGCATACGCGGCCTTGAACGCGATGCCCGGGTAGTACTGCCACGCGGCCGCGGTCCCCGCGCTCAACGCCACCACACCGAACGCGCACACCTTCGCCAACGTCTGGAAACGCTTCATCGAACTGCTCCCGTGGGATGCGGCGGTGATTGGGGCCGCCGGGCACGCGAACGCGCGCCGCGCTCCCAGGGAGCAAGCGCCATGCCCTGGTCCAAGCTGGCGTGTTTTCAATTGTTTACATGTCTTTTTGACAATCCCCGTTGTCCCGGGAGCAACAGGCGGGTGTTGCCTGCGTTGTCCGGGGGGCTACTCCACCAGCACGAGCCGCTGGGTGCGGCCGGCGTGGTAGCCCACCTTGCGCGCGATGCGGGCGGTGCTCTCGTCGCGCTCGTCCACGCGCATGGCCAGCCGGGGCAGCGACGACAGCAGGTGCCGGGAAATCTGTCCCAGGCACAGCGTGGCGTGGCCCTGGCGGCGGCGGGACGGGGGCGTGTACATGCCCTCCAGCTCCGCGCCGAACTGCGAGCGGCAGCCGATGTCCACCTTGAACACCAGCTCGCCGCCCTCCTCCAGCACGTAGGTGCGGCGCTGGCGCACGCGCTGGAGGACGCGGGACTCGTAGTGGGCGGAGTCCTCCGCCAGCGGATCCCGCTCCAGGATTTCGCGCACGTAGCCCTGGGCCAGGGGCAGCAGGCGGGGCACGTCCTCCTCGCGGGCCAGGCGCAGGGTGGGGTTGGTGAAGGGGCCCAGGTCGTCCGCGGAGACGCTGAAAAGCTTCTGGGTGCGGGACAGGCGCGGCTTGCCCTCACAGAGGCTGCGCACCAGCGCGTCCACGGAGGCCTTGTCCCCCACGGTGGCGCGCAGCTTGAGGCTGGGGGCGAGCGCGTCCGCGATGACGCCGGTGACGCTGGCGTCGCTGGCGCTGGGCACCACCAGCCCGCCCTCGCCGCCCACGAAGACGGCCGCGGTGAGCACGCCGCTGTCGAAGCGGCCGTGGAAGGAGAAGGCCGCCTGGCGCTCCGGCGCCGCGATGCCGAACTCCTCCAGCAACCCCAGCAGGTAGAGGTTGTGGATGGGATCCTTCGCCAGGAGCGCGCGCAGGGCGTCCGTGTGGGAAGGCGCGAGCTGTTCGACGGTGACGGGCATGCGCGGGGGCCGAAGGGGGCCTGAACCTTACGCGCAACCCGACCTCACGGGCCAGCGTCCCCAGGCACGGAGAACCGGAAGGGATGCAGCACGGTCGCGGACCCTCCCAGGTGGGGCGCCGGGAAGCGCGCGTCCAGGAGCGAGTCCAGCACGCACGCCTGCACCATGGGGTCCGGGATGGTGCTGGAGACGAGCTCTCCCCGGCGCATCTTCCCCTCGGAGCCCTCGCCCTCCACGGTGAAGCGCAGCTTCACTTCCTGTGTGCCCCGGTTGCGTTGTGCGGCGTCCTGGAAACATTGCTGCACGAGCGGAGTCACGGCCTGGATGGCCAGGCGCAGGTCCTCCGCGTCGATGCGGCCGGAGGACGCCTCCACCACTGGCTCCACCCGCTCCACGCGGAGCGGGTCGGGGGCGTCGGGGTCCTGGCGCGGCGGCGGGGCGCGGGGCGGCGCTCGCGCCGGTGCCACGGGGGGCGGGCGCGGAGGGGTGGGGGGCGCGGGCCGGGGGAGCCCGGGCGCCGGTGCGCTCGTGCCCGGCGGAAGGGCCGGGGGCGGCGCGGCCGGTTCAGTCCGCTCCGGTGCGTCCATGAAGCGCGTCACCCACGCGGCCCCCAGCGCGAACAGCAGGAACAGGCCCAGGCTCAGGCCGGGGATGAGGAGCCAGCGGACGAGGGTGCGGTGCGAGGACGTCATGGGCCGGGAGCCCGCGTGTCATACCCGCCTCCCGGGGGACCGGGAAGCGGGGATGCACGCGAGCGCCCGAGGCTACGGATACACCTCACGCCGCGGGGTCGTGGTCGGCGTCGTCGGAGGCACCACGGCGCCCTCGGCCCGGATGCGCTGCTTGCGGCTGACGCCCAGCGTGGCGCCGAGCACCGACGCGATGAGCCCCAGGAGGAGCCCCGCGAAGATGCCCCAGAAGACGCGGCCGGAGCGGTCCGCCACCTTCAGCGCGCCCTGCTGCGCCTGCTGGCCCACCTCGCTGGCCTTGGCCTTGGCCTGGCTCACGCCCTGGTCCACCTGCTGCTGCACGCGGTCCGCCACCTCCTCCGCGTCCCGGCGCGACAGGTTGGTGTTCTGCGCGATGTTGCTCACCAGCAGCTCACGGTCCATGCGGCCCTGGCGCACGCCCTCCGTGACGATGTCCTTGGTCGCGGCCTCCAACTGGTTCGCGGTGATGGTGGGCTTGCCCTCCTCCCGCAGGCGCTTGTTCACCGGCGCGAGCGCGTCGTTGGCGTCCAGGCCGAACGCCTTCGCGGCCTCACCGCCGCCCGTCACCGCGCCCACGGCCGCGGTGCCGCCCGCGCCCACGGCCGCCTTGCCCACGTTGAACACCGCGCCCACCACGTTGGACACCAGCATGCCCACGACCATGACGCCCAGGAGCGTCGTCAGGCCCCAGAGCACCGCGCCGTGCATGGCGCCCCCGGCCTTGTCCACGATGCCCGCGCTGCGCGCGGCCACCACGCCGCCCACGAACAGCGCCACCAGCGGGACGATGACGCTCCAGATGCCGGTGAAGATGCCCGCGGACTTCGCGCTCGACGCGTCGGCGGGGTTCACCGACGACAGGCCCAGCGCCAGCCCCAGCGTGTAGAGCAATATCCAGACGCCCAGCGCGACGAAGGTGCCACCGAAGATGGCGCCCCAGCTCAGCTTGTACGCACTGCCCGGCACCGCTGGGATGATGCCGGCGCGTTCGCTCTCGACAATGGCTGCCATTGGATTCCACCCTCGCTTCCCGTGTGCCGCCCCGGCCGCGCTCCAACGGCGCGGCCGGGGACGGACGTGTCTGGGTGAAGGTGTGCACCGGGCACGCCCGGGCGTTTCACCGCCTCACGGTCGCCCCGTCCCGGAGGGTGGGGCGGAAGGCCGGGTGCCCTCAGCGCAGGCCGAGTGCGTCGAGGAGCAGTGCCTCGCGCGCCACCACCGGCTCGCGAGGGAGCGCGTCCGTGCGGTAGCGCGCGACGAGCGCGGGCAGGGTCACCGGGCCGCCGTCGCCCAGGCCGCTCCACGCGGCGAGCAGGCCCAGGACGTGCTCGGGAGGCCGGCCGCGCGCCCGCAGCTCCGCGAGCGCGAACGCCCCGTCGCGCTTCGCCAGCCGCTTGCCGTCCTCGCCCATCACCAGCGGCACGTGGAGGAACGCGGGCGCGGCCAGGCCCAGCGCGGCGTAGAGCTGGAGCTGCCGGGGCGTGGAGGGCAGCAGGTCGTCCCCGCGCAGCACGTGGGTGATGCGGCTGGCCGCGTCGTCCACCACCACCGCGAGCTGGTAGCTGGCCACGCCGTCGTTGCGGCGCACCACGAAGTCTCCCACCAGCGCCTGCACGTCCTGGGCGTACGGGCCCATGAGCTCGTCCACGAAGCGCACCTCGCCCGCGCGCGCGCAGAAGCGGTACGCGGGGGCGCGCGTGCGGGCGCGCTCCGAAACCTGCGCGGCGGTGAGGTGCGCGCAGGTGCCGGGGTAGCGCGGGCCCTCGTCGGACAGGCCGTGGGGGGCGCTCGCCGCGCGGGCGATCTCCGCGCGCGTGCAGAAGCACGGGTAGATGAGCCCCTCGCGCGCGAGCTTTTCCTGGGCCTCGCGGTAGACGCCGTCGCGCTCGCTCTGGATGAGCGGCGGCTCGTCCCAGTCCAGGCCCAGCCAGCGCAGGTCCTCGTAGAGGTCCTGGAGGAACTGGGGGCGGCACCTCGCGCGGTCCAGGTCCTCGATGCGCAGCAGGAACGCGCCGCCCGCGGCCCGCGCCTGGAGCCAGCCCAGGAGCGCGCTTCTCACGTTGCCCAGGTGCATGCGGCCGGTGGGGCTGGGGGCGAAGCGTCCTCGCATCGTGGCGGCAACCATAACTTCCCCGCCCGCTTTCGCGCGCTGGGAGAGAATGCCCCGCCGCCTCCTCCCGTTCCCAGGGTGTGACCTCCTCCATGCGCTTCCTGCACTGCTCCGACGTCCACATCACCGAGGACTACTTCGCCCTGCCGCTGCGCAAGCTGGGCTGGCGCCGCTGGGTGGCGCTCGTGGAGTTGACGGCGGGAGGCCGGGCGAAGGCCTACCGGAACGCGCAGGCCACGCTGTCCACCATCGCCCGCGAGGCGGGCACGCACGGCGTGGACCACTTCATCCTCTCCGGCGACCTCACCGCCTACGCGTTGGAGGGTGAGTTCCGCGCCGCCCGCGCCGCGCTGTCGCCGCTGGCCCCCACGCCCGCGCGCTGCACCGTCATCCCCGGCAACCACGACGTCTTCACCCCCGGCGCCGCGCGGGAGGGCCGCTTCGCCCGGCACTTCGGGGACCTGCTCGGCAGCGACCTGCCGGAGTACCGCCGCGAGGGCGCGTTCCCCTTCGTGCGGCTGGTGGGGGAGGGGGCCGCGGTGGTGGGCCTGTGCTCCGCGCGCCCGCTGCCCACGCCCGGCCTGTCCTACGGCACCGTGGGCCCCGCGCAGCTCGAAGGCCTGGCGGCCCTGCTGAAGGACGCACGGCTGGACGGCCGCGCCATCCTGGTGGTGGTGCACCACGCGCCGCGCGGCGCCGCGAACCACGCGGACGGCTGGCACCACGGCCTGCATGACGCGGACGCGCTGCTGAAGCTGCTGCCGGGCCCGCGCTTCGCGGTGCTCCACGGCCACATCCACCAGCGCTACCACCACCCGGCCACGGCGGACCGGCCCCACCTGTTCGGCGCGGGCTCCTCCACCCAGGCGGGGAAGGAGGGCTACTGGCTCATCGAGGTCCAGGACGGCGTCGTCGTGGGCGGGACGAAGCACGTGCCCGCGCTGTGACACTTCTCCCGGGCGGCGGTACAAGGGGCGCACATGACCCCGGCGCCCCCGTCCCCACCCGTTGAGTTGTCCCTGGAGGAGTACCGCTACCTGCGGCACCTGGGACGCGTCACGGACGACCTCCTGGAGGAGAGCCTGCGGGAGCGCGAGACGCTCACCCAGTGCTTCCGGCGCTGCTTCCCCACGCTGCTGACGCTGCTGGGCGCGCGCGCCATCGCCGTCACCACGCGCGACGAGGAGCTGGTGGAGCAGACCTGGAGCGAGGGCGACTGGGGCGGCGTCTTCGCCGGGAGTCTGCTGGCGGGGCCCATGGGGCTGAGCGTCCACGACACGGGCACGCTGCTCACCCAGACGCTGGACGTGGCGGGCTCACCGGTGGGCACGCTGGGCGTGCTCTTCGCGGGGCCGCCCGGCGACGCGGGCACCACCGCGAAGCGCGTGCGCGCGCTGGACGTGGTGGCGGAGGAGCTGGACACGGTGCTGATGCTGGTCCACACCGCGTCGGAGAAGCACCAGCTCATCCTCCAGTGCAACGAGCACCTGGCCAACCCCGTCTTCGAGGCGGGCATGGACCACGCGGTGCGCACGCTGGCGCAGCGGGTGCGGCTGCCGGGCTTCCTCCTCCTGTACCGCGACGCCGTGCAGCCGCACGTGCTGCACTACCGCACGTACCGGCACGGGCAGTTGGAGTACGAGAGCGGAGATCAGCCCGGCTCTCAGTTGGAGGCGCTGGTGCACCAGCACGGCACGCGGCTGCTGCACGGGGACGCGGGCGTGCTCAAGCGCCTGTTCGACGGGCGCACCACGGAGGCCGTCCTCATCTCCGCGGCCACGCGCAGCGAGCCCCTGGGCAAGATTGTCGTCTGGAGCAACGAGGGCTTCTCCGCGTACGCGATGGACCTCATCCGCGTGCTGGCCTCCACGCTGAGCCAGCGCCTGCTGGACTACAACCGCGAGCGCATCCACCTGTCGCAGTTCTTCCCCACGGTGGCCATCGACGCGCTGCTGGAGGACCCGGACTACGCGCGGCACCTGCGCGCGCAGGAGCAGGAGGTGGGCATCCTGTTCGCGGACATCAACGGCTTCACCCGCATCTGCGAGCAGGGCTTCGACAGCCCGCGCAGCATCGGCCGCTTCGTGGACGAGTGGAGCGCGCGCGCCGTGGACTGCATCTGGGCCCACGGCGGCGTCTTCGACAAGATGGTGGGCGACTGCGTCATCGGCCTCTTCGGGCCGCCCTTCTTCCAGACGGACCGCGTGCGCCGCGCGGAGGCCGCCGTGCGCGCGGCGCAGGACATCCAGGCCTTCACCGCGGAGCTGAGCGGACGCGAAGAGGTGGCCGCGCTGTGCCAGCGGGTGAAGCTGCCGGGCCTGGGCGTGGCGGTGGGCGTGAACCTGGCCACCGCGAACTGCGGCCTCTTCGGGCCCAACCGCAACTACACGGCCTTCTCCAGCGGCATGAACCAGGCCGCGCGCCTGCAGTCGCTGGCGGGCTTCCGCGAGACGCTGGTGATGGAGAGCGTGCACGAGGCGCTGAAGCAGTCCCAGGAGCCCTTCGTGCGCAAGCTCCAGTTCGGCCCCCTCACGGAGACGCCGGTGAAGAACGTGGCGCAGCCGCTGCGGCACTACCGGCTGGCGCCGTAGCCGTCAGGCCAGCAGGTGCGTGCCCGCGTAGCGCCGCGAGAAGTGGATCCACCGGCGCTCGTCCACCTCCACCTGCCACTCGCTGTTGGGCGTCAGCGGCAGGCGCTGCTTGAGGAAGCTCTCCAGGTGGTCCGCCGCCTTGAGCGGCGTGAGCCCCGGCGCGCGGAACGCGATGTGGAGCGTCACGTCCAGCGACGGCGCCACGTCCACCGACGCGCAGATGCGCAGCGGGCCCACGCGCCGCTGGTATTGGGTGTCCGGTGCCGGCCACGTCGCGGAGCCCTCGGGCTGCGGGTGCGCCTGCTCGAGCCAGTTGTCGGGGATCAGGATGAAGTCGAGCAGGTTCCTGCTCGCCTCTTCCACCGTGCCGTGCTCCTGGATGGAAAGCATTGCCCACCTCCGCCAGAGAAGCCGTTGGGGTTGCGTGGAAGCCGTCTTGAAGAATGTGCCCACGAGCCCATGCCATGCAAGGGCCCACGAACATCCGCTTGCCGCCCACACCTCGCTACGCACGTGCGGGCGGGCTGGATGCTAGCGCTTCAGGGTGACACGTCAGGTTGGGGGGTGTTCCGCGCGACCCCGCACGTTGCTCAGGAAGCGACGGGAAGGGAGCGGCGGGGCTTGCGCTCCACGGCGGCCTTGAGCTGGCCGCAGCCCGCGTCAATGTCGATGCCGCGACGTTGGCGCACCGTGCTGGGCACGCCGTGCGACGTGAGCACGTCCTGGAAGGCGCGCACCGCGTCGGGGACGCTGGGGCCGCCGTCGTAGCCCACGGTGGGGTTGAGCGGGATGACGTTCACGTGCGCGTCCATCCCGTGCAGGAGCCGCCCCAGCGTGTGCGCGTGCTCCGCGGTGTCGTTGCGGCCGGAGATGAGCGTCCACTCGAAGAAGATGCGGCGCTTGCGCTTCGCGACGTAGTAGCGGCACGCGTCCATCAGCTCGTTCAGCGGCCAGCGGCGGCCCGCGGGCACCAGCGCGGCGCGCTCCGCGTCCGTGGCGCCGTGGAGGCTCACCGCGAGCTGCACCGGGCGCGCCTCGTCCGCCAGCCGGAGGATGCCGGGCACCACGCCCACGGTGGACAGGGTGATGAAGCGCGGCGCCAGCGCCAGGCCCTTGGGGTCCACGAGGATGTCCACCGCGGCCAGGGTGTGCTCGTAGTTGTGCAGGGGCTCGCCCATGCCCATGAGCACGATGTTGCGCAAGCTCTCACCCTGCGCGCGCAGGAGGCGCGTGACGTGGAGCACCTGTCCCACGATCTCGCCCGGCGTCAGGTGGCGTGACAGCCCCATCTGCCCGGTGGCGCAGAAGACGCAGCCCATGGCGCACCCGGCCTGCGTGCTCACGCACACGGTGGCGCGGCCCTTGAAGCGCATCAGCACCGTCTCAATGGTCTGCGCGTCGTGCAGGCGCAGGAGCAGCTTGTGGGTGAGCCCGTCGCTGCTGAAGCTCTCGTGGTGCGTGGCGAGCGCCCCCAGGTGCGCCCGCTCCTGGAGCACGGCCTGGAGGTCCGGGCGCAGCCCCGTCACCTCGCCCAGCGCGGTGACGCCGTCGCGGTACAGGCCCGTCCACACGCGCTCGCGGTACTGGGGGCTGAAGCCCCAGCCGGCGAGCCGCGCGTCCAGCTCGGGGCGGGTCAGGTCGTGGAGGTTGACGGTGGCGTCCGGCATGACGGGGCCTGGGATAACACACCCGGCGCGGGCGCACCCGGGTCCGCCGGCCTGGGGGGCGGACAGGGGGGCGTGGGTCCGGGTGGGGGCCCCGGCACCTTGCGGCGTCCAGCGGCTGACACCGCGCGTGCCGGGGCCGCGCGTCGTGGCAATCGTGGAGGGCCTATGGGACTGGCCATCCAGCAGGAGGAGTTCACGCCGGAGGAGCACACGCGGTTCGTGGCGCGGCTCGCGGAGAGCCTGGAGGCGCTGCGCCAGGTGCTCCGGCGTCCCGGCTTCGGCGTGGGGCCCGCGACGATGGGCGCGGAGCTGGAGGTGGCGCTGGTGGACGGCGCGGGCTCGCCGCTGCCGGTGAACCAGCAGGTGCTGGCGAAGTCGAAGGACGACCGGCTGACGCTGGAGCTCAACCGCTTCAACATGGAGATGAACCTGCGCCCCTCGCTGCTCGCGGGGCGGCCCTTCACCGGGCTCCAGGCCCAGTTGGACGACGTGCTGGCGGAGCTGAAGCGCGCGGCGGCGACGGAGGGCGCGCGCGTGGCGGCGGTGGGCATCCTGCCCACGCTGCGGCAGGCGGACCTGGGGAGGAACGCGCTCACGCCGCAGCCGCGCTACCGGGCGCTGGCCGCGGCCATCCGCAAGCGGCGCGACGGACCCTTCCAGGTGGCCATCGCGGGCGACGACACGCTCCACCTCACCTGGGAGGACGTGACGCTGGAGGGGGCGAACACGTCGCTCCAGTTCCACCTGCGCGTGGCCCCGGAGGACTTCGCGCGCGTGTACAACGCCGCGCAGCTCGCCACCGGGCCGGTGCTGGCCGCGTGCGGCAACTCGCCGGTGTTCCTGGGCAAGCGGCTGTGGGAGGAGACGCGCGTGGCGCTCTTCCAGCAGGCCACCGACGACCGGAGCGACAGCGACGAGGCCGCGCACCTGCACCCGCGCGTGACGTTCGGCCATGGCTGGGTGCGCGAGGGGGCGCACGAGCTGTTCGCGGAGGCGGTGGCGCTCTACCCGGCGCTCCTGCCGGTGATGGGACGGGAGTCCCCGCTGGAGGTGGTGGCCGCCGGGGGCCTGCCGAAGCTGGAGGAGCTGCGGCTGCACCAGGGCACGGTCTGGTCGTGGAACCGGGCCGTCTATGATCCGCACGGCGAAGGCCACGTGCGCATCGAGTTCCGCGCGCTGCCGTCCGGCCCCACGCCGGTGGACATGGTGGCCAACGGCGCGTTCCTGCTGGGGCTGACGCTGGGGCTCGCGGAGCGGGTGGACGCGCTCCTGCCGGCGCTGCCCTTCTGGCAGGCGCGGCGCAACTTCAAGCAGGCGGCGCACCACGGCCTGGGCGCGGCGCTGCTGTGGCCGGCGGAGACCGCGCCCAGCCCCCGGGTGCTGCCGGCGGTGGAGCTGGTGAAGCAGCTCCTGCCGGTGGCGAGGCGCGGGCTGGTGGAGGCCGGGGTGGACGTGGCGGAGGCGGAGGGGCTGCTGGACATCATCGCCCGGCGCGTGGCGCTCCAGCGGACCGGGGCGCGCTGGCAGCGGGCGGTGCTGGAGCGGCTGGAGGCCCACATGCCCCGGCAGGACGCGCTGGCGGCCATGCTGGAGCGCTACCTGGAGCTGTCCGACGAGGGGCTGCCCGTGCACACCTGGCCGGTGGAGCGCTGACGGCTCCGGAGCTTGGGGGCCCTTGTCGGGACGGGGCCGTCGCGGTGAATAATCCGGCCATCCTGAAGGTCAGCTTGCGAGGCCTCGTGCCTCGCGCTGAAGGGTGCCGTTCCCGTGATCGCCTCGCTCCTCGCATCGTTCCGCTCCGGCGCCCGCCGGAGGTCCTTCCTCGTGCCGGCGCTCCTGTGCGCGGGTGTCCTGTCCGCGTGCTCGACCACCCGGGGCCACGCCAACGACCTGGCGGAGAAGGGCCGCTTCGTCGAGGCGGCCGAGGTCTACGTGAAGCTCGTCAATGACGAGCCCAACAACCCGGAGTACCGCGCGTCGCTGGAGGACCTGCGCTGGCGCGGCCTGTCCCAGTTGCTCACCCAGGCGCGGCAGGCGCGGGTGGAGGGGCGGGACGAGGACGCGGAGGCGAACCTGGAGCAGTTCTTCACGTACAAGGTGAAGTGGAACTCCAAGCTGGATGGCGGCATGGAGAGCTCGCTCCTGGAGGAGATGGCGGGCACGCACCGGCACCTGCGCCAGCTCATCATCGAGCAGGCGAAGCGGGGCCACGCGCTGACGGCGGAGACGCACCTGGACCGCAAGCGCGCGCTCCTGGCCCACCCGGAGATGGCGCCCATCCGCCGCGACATGGAGGAGGCGGTGGCGCAGGGCGGCGCGGCGACGTGCGCGAACCTGAAGCAGTCGCTGTCCGGCGGCGCGCAGCACTGGGCGGAGCTGGTGTCGCGCTACTGCGGGCACTACCAGCAGCCCGCGCCCCGCGCGGGGATGTTCCCGGAGGCGCTGGGCGTGCCCACGTGGCAGGTGTCCGTGGATGGCATCAGCAATGACGTCGTGCAGTACCTGGTGACGCGGCTGTCGGGCGCGTTCGAGGCCTCGCCCTGGTACTCGGAGGCGTCCCAGCGCCACGCGCCGATGACCATCGCGGGGAGCCTGAGCGAGCGGCGCATCAGCGAGCCGGTGACGCTGACGGCGCCGTGGACGGAGCGCGTGCCGTACACGGACCACGAGGACCGCACCGCGACGGCGGAGGTGCCGTACACGGTGGAGGAGTCCTACGAGGACAAGGGCGTGATGAAGAAGCGCCTCGTCCAGCAGAAGAAGACGGTCGAGTACAAGACGACGGTGGAGGTGACGAAGTACCGCGACGTGTCGCGCTCGTTCGACTACCACGCGCAGCGGCGGGGCGTGGAGTACCACTTCGCGGTGGTGGCCCAGGGCATCCTCCAGGAGCGGCACGCGCCGCTGGCGGTGAAGGCGGAGCGGTCCCTGGAGGCCTCCGGCTACGAGCACAACATCACCTTCGACCCCGGCGGCGTGCGGCCCCAGCGGTTCGAGCGGCCCGACAAGGAGGGCTGGCTGGACGGCCAACTGCGCGGCTACGAGCAGACCTTCTTCGCCTCGCTCATGTCGCGCTGGCAGGACGCGTTCTGCGCCGCGCCCGCCTTCGCGGTGGAGGACGCGGCCCGCTGCGCGCGAGGCGGACAGGAGCTGCCCGGCCCCGCGAAGCAGGCCCTGATGGACACGCTGGGCGACGACGCGGCGCAGGTGCACCGGCTGTTCGTCTGGAACTGAAGGCGCGCGGCGCCGGGAGCCGGGCGCTTCGCCGTGCCGCGCGCGCAGGCCGTGCTCAGCCCTCGTCCTCCGCGCCCTTGCGCAGGCCCAGCATGCGGCGCAGCTCGCGCGCGGACTGGCGGCTCACCTCCACCGAGTGGCCCCGCGCCGTGCGCGCCAGGTAGCCGCCCGTCTCCAGCGGCTCCAGCCGCGTCACGTGGGCCAGGTTGAGCAGCGCGCGGCGGTGCACCCGGTGGAAGTGCTCCGGGGGCAGCTTGTCCGCCAGCTCGTTGAGCGTGAAGTCCGTGAGGTAGTCGCCCTGCGCGGTGAACACCGTCACCAGCTCGTCCTCCAGCGACGCGTGGGAGATGGCGTCCGGCGACACCAGCACCAGCCCCTGCCGCGTCGGGATGGGCAGCCGCGCCAGCGCCGGCTTCTCCGCCGCGGACGCCGGAGCCGTCACCGGAGCGGACTTCACCCGCGCCGGCAGCCGCGTCCGCGCGCGCTCCAGCGCCTTCTGCAGCCGCGCCGCCTCCACGGGCTTGAGCACGTAGTCCACCGCGCCGTGCTCGAAGGCGTTCACCGCGTGCTCCGCGTGGGCGGTGCAGAAGATGACGTGGGGCCCGCCTTCCGGCAGCAGCGCCATCGCGTCCAGCCCGCTCAGGCCCGGCATGTGGATGTCCAGCAGCACCACGTCCACTCCGCCCGCGCGCACCGCCGCGAGCACCGAGTCCCCATCCACCGCCTCGCCGCAGACGCTCACGTCCGGCAGCGCGGCCAGCAGGCGCGACAGGCGCTTCCGGGCCAGCAGCTCATCGTCGGCGATGAGGACGCGCAGGGGCTCTCTCACGTGAGGACTCCGGGTTGGGGGCCCTGGCGGGGCAGGGTGACGGTGACACGGGTGCGCCCGTCCGCGCTCTCCAGCGACAGGAGCGCGTGGCCGCCGTACGCCAGCGCCAGCCGCCGCTCCACGGTGGGCAGGCCCACGCTGCCCTCGCGCGGGCCCCTGGACGCCCCCGGGTTGTGGATGGACACCACCACCGCCCCCTCGCGCGCGGCCACCTCCACGCCCAGCGGGCCCCGGTGGCCGGCCGCCGGGCCGTGCTTCACCGCGTTCTCCGCCAGGGGCAGCAGCAACAGCGGCGGCACGGGCACGTCCGCAAGCCCGTCCGCCACGTCCATGCGCAGTTGGAACAGGTCCGGGTCGCGCAGCAGGTGCAGGTCGAAGAGCGTGCGCATCAGCTCCAGCTCCTGGGACAGCGGCCAGGTGACGCTGCGCACGCCCGCGAGCACCGAGCGGAGCATCGTGGACAGCCGCAGCACCGCGGCCTCCGCGACGGCGCCGTCCTCGCGGCACCACTCCGCGATGGCGTTCAGCGTGTTGAAGAGGAAGTGCGGATCCAGGTGGCTGCGCAGCGCCAGCAACTGCGCCTGCTCCGCCTCCCAGGCGAAGCGGGTGGCGCGCGCCCGCTCCCGGGCCAGCGTCTCCTCGAAGCCGATGTCCCGCCCCAACCCCCAGCCCGCGACCAGGAACAGGCCGCCGCAGATGGCCAGGTTGTACGGCTCCGACAGGAACGTGTCCCGCATCAGCATCACGCGCGGCAGGGCGTAGCCCACGGACAGCACCACGCCGCTGCCCACCGCCGCGTAGAGCAGCAGGCGGATGCCGCCGTGGCTCAGGTCCAGCCCTTCCGGGAACAGCACCCGGTACGACACGGGCGCCACCGCGACGCACAGCAGGCACAGCAGGAGGCCAATCCAGAACGCCCGGGGGTCCAGGCTCCAGCGCACCTGCGCCACGAGCAGCGGAATGGACACCAGGACGATGGGGGCCAGCCGCCACGGCGCGACGAGCGCGCGCAGCGTGGCACGAACGATGGAGCCTTCCGACGACGTCTCCGGCATGCGGAGGCGGAAGGCTACACCGTCCCGCGCCCTAGCGCTGGGGGACGGTCGCGGGGACGAACTCCAGGACGAACGTCCCGGCGAGGACCGCGGGGAAGAAGAGGACGGCGAGCATGGACAGGAGCGGCGAGCGCAGTGAGAACATGGGGGGCTTCTCCAGTGTCCGGGAAACATGCCCACGGACTCTGGCATCGACCCAGGGCCCCTCCAGGGAGGGTTGCCCCCGGCCGTCGCTGTCCCTGGGTGAGCGGTCGCTCAGGCGCTCCGGGTGGCGCCCGCCGCTGTCCCGCCCAGCGCGTCCGCCAGCCGAGCCGCCTCCTTGAGGCAGTCGTTGACGCCCACGCCCCGGTACGCGTTGCCGGCGAGGTGCAGGCCGGGCAGGCGCTTCAGCCGCTCCTCCATCGCCGCCACGCGCTCCAGGTGGCCCACGGTGTACTGCGGAATCCCGCGCGGCCAGCGGAACACCTCCGTCAGCTCCGGCGTCGCGGTGAGCCCCGCCATCGTCTTCAGCTCCTCGCGCGCCAGCGCCACCAGCGCGTCCTCGTCCCGGGAGACGACCTCCGGCCGGCGGGCGCCGCCCATCAGGCACGTCAGCAGTACGCGCCCGCCCTCCACGCGGAAGGGGAACGTGGTGGAGACGTGGATGGTGCCCAGCATCGCCGTGCCCTCCACCGCCGGAATCAGGAACCCGAACCCGTCCGGCTTCGGCACCGTCCCCGGCGCGAAGCCCAGGTGCACCACGGCGATGGGCGCGTACGGGATGGCGTCCGCCGTCCGGGCCAGCTCCGCGTCCAGCGGACGCACCAGCGAAGCCGCCACGTGCGCGGGCACCGCCAGCACCACGTGCGACGCGCTCAGCTCCGCCGGCTGGCCCCGCTGCTGGTAGCGCACCTTCCAGCCGTCCGCCGCGCGCTCCAGCCCCTCCACCCTCGCGTCCGTGCGCACGCTGTCGCCCAGCGCCTTCGCCAGCGCGTCCACCAGCACGCCCAGGCCGCCGTCGAACGTGCTCATCTGCCCGGTGAGCCGGGGCCCTGGCTCCACCGCGCCCGCGCCCTTCGCCCGCCGCGCCGCGCGCTGCGCACGGATGGCGCCCAGGATGAGGCTGCGGTGCTCCCGCTCGAACTTCACCAATTGCGGGAACGTGGCCTCCGCGCTGAGCTGCTCCGGGTCGCCCGCGTAGGTGCCCGTCTGCATCGCGTCCAGCAGCACCGCCGTCGCCTCACGTCCCAGGTGGCGCCGCCCCAACTGGGCCAGGGACTCGTCCGCACCCGTGGGGTTGCGCCCGCTGAACAGCTCCCCCACCACCCGCAGCCGGGACGCAAGGGGGAGGATGTCGGATTTCAGGAAGGCCGGCGGCGACGTGGGCAGCGCCCGCAGGGCACCGCGGGTGAAAACGTAACGGTTCTTCGCCGCCGCATCCGCCGGACGAATCCGGGCTGACACTCCCAGCGCTTCCGCCAGTTCACGCGTGGTGGGCTCCCGGTCCAGGAAACTGTTGGGCCCGGCCTCCAGCAAGTAGCCCCCGCGTGCGTGGGTCTGCACGTTTCCACCCACGCGTGACGTCGACTCCAGCACCACGGCATCAGTACCGCGAGCCCGCAATTGATAGGCCAGCGCCAGTCCGGTGATGCCTCCCCCTATGACCGCGACCGTCATGTCGTCCTACTCCCGAGCTTGTCGTGAGGTGAGCAACCCCGGGCGCCTTAGTGCGAAGGCAAGAGCTTTGCCAAGGAGAGCCACCCGGCGCGTTAATAAAGGCATGCGCTATGTCATCACGGGAGCGAGCCGTGGCATCGGTTTCGAATTCGTGCAGCAACTGCTGCGGCGGGGAGAAACGGTGGACGCGGGGGTGCGTGCCCCGGAGCTGGCGCGCCGGCTGGAGCCGCTGCTGCTGGAGGCGGGCAACCGCCTGAGGATCCACGCGCTGGACGTCACGCGCGCGGACAGCGTCCAGGCCTTCGCGGAGCGCGTGTGCCGCGAGCCGGTGGACGTGCTCATCAACAACGCGGGCGTGTCCGGTCAGTGGGTGGGGCTGCATGAGCTGGACTACGAGGACCTGGCGCGCACCATCGAGGTGAACGCGCTCGGGCCGCTGCGCATCACCTCCGCGCTGCTGCCGGCGCTGCGGCACGGCGCGGGCCGCAAGGTGGCGCACGTCACGTCGCGCATGGGGTCGCTCTCCAGCAACACGGAGGGCGGCGCGTACGCCTACCGCATGTCCAAGGCCGCGCTGAACATGGGCGTGCGCTCCATGTCCAACGACCTGCGCCGCGAAGGGCTGGCGTGCGTGCTGCTGCATCCGGGTTGGGTGCAGACGGACATGGGCGGGCAGGACGCGCCGCTGCCGGCGGAGGAGTCCGTGCGCGGGATGCTGCGGGTCATCGACAGCATCTCGCTGGAGCACTCCGGCCGGTTCTTCGACTACGAGGGCGCGGAGGTGCCCTGGTAGTGTCCTGGAGGGACAGGGTCGCTGTCGCCGGGTGAACACCCCCCGGACCCACGGGGCAGGCAGGCAGCCCCCGGGGGCGAGTCCGTCGCTGGCGCCTGCCTGCCGTCGTCCCCATCTCGTCGCGAGGCAGTCCGCGGTGGAGGGGTGGGATGGCGTGGCGGCGGTGGTCCGTGGCGTGGGTGGCGGCGTGTCTGGTGGCGTGCGGTCCTGGCGCGTCCCCGCCGGAGCAGGGAGAGGCCGTGACGCCGGGCGATGAGCCCTCGGCGCCGGTGACGCCTCCGGAGGACCCGCCCGGCGAGGAATCCCCTCCGCCTCCCAGGCCGCCGCCGGACGAGAATCCGCCTCCCGACGAGACCGCGGAGCAGCCGCCCCCGCCCGAGGAGGCTCCGGTGCTGACGGCCTGCGCGCCGGAGCCCGCGGCGGACGCCAGCGTGCCCGAGGCCGAGCGGACCGCGCGCCGTGACTACGCCTGCACCGGCATCGCGCTGGAGGGTTCGCTGGTCTCCACGGCGGGCACGCCGGTCGCGGACGTCGTGGTGCAGGTGGGGGACGCGCGGGCGCGCACGAACGCGGCCGGCCACTTCCGCTTCCCCGCGCTGCCCCGCCACAACCGGCTGCTCACGGTGGACGCGGAGGGCTTCCGCCCGGCGGTGGTGGCGGTGGAGCTGCGCCGGAGCCTGACGGAGAAGCGCGTGACGCTGCCGCCGGTGCGCCTGTCCCCGAAGGACGGCGTGCGGATGCTCTTCGCGGGCGACGTGTCGCTGGGCCGGCGCTTCTTGGACCCGGACGACACCACGCCACGCAACCAGATGCCGCCGGACGACCCGGCCGCGCTCATCCGTGTGTCGGATCCGCTGCCGGGCACGAAGGCCGTCTTCACGCACGTGCGGCCCTACTTCCAGGCGGCGGACTTCCGGGCCGTGAACCTGGAGACGCCGGTGACGGACCGCCCAGCGACGCCCCACGACGAGAAGGCCTACGCGTTCTTCACGCTGCCCGGCTCGCTGCCCGCGCTGCCGTGGCTGGGCGTGGACTACGTGAGCCTGGGCAACAACCACGTCTACGACTACCTGGCGCCGGGGCTCGCGGACACGCTCGCGCACGTGGCCGCGACAGGCATGGCCTTCAGCGGCGCGGGCCAGGACGAGACCGAGGCCTTCCTCCCGGCGCGCGTGTCGCTCGCGGGCGGGGACTACAGCCTGGTGTCCATGTGCTCCATCACCGGCAGCGCGCATGAGCAGCAGTACGTCGCGGGCCCCGACCAGGGCGGCGCGGCGGACGCGCGCGACTTGACGCGGGCGTCCGCGCTGCTGGCCGCGGAGAAGGCACAGGGGCGCGTGCCGGTGGCGGTGCTGCACACCGGCGTCGAGTACAGCCTCCGGCCCTCCACCCCGACGGCGCAGCGGATGCGCGACCTGGTGGACGCGGGCGCGGGGCTCGTCATCGCGCACCACCCGCACATCCCGCAGGGCTTCGCGCGCCACCAGGGCGTGCTGATGGCGCAGTCGCTGGGCAACTTCGCCTTCGACCAGGACCGCATGGAGACGATGGTGGGCCTGATGGCGGAGGTGGAGGCCACGGGCGCGCGCGTGGACCGCGCCCGCGCCGTGCCCGTGTACATCGAGGACTACCGCCCCCGCCCCGTCGCGGGCGACCTGGCGGACAGCTTCCTGCGCAACCTGGCGGAGCTGTCCCGCGAGGGCGGCGTGGAGCTGGTGCCCCAACCCTCCTGGGGCGAACTGCTCCCGGAAGACAGACACGCGGCGGTGAGCGAGCGCACCGTGGACGTGCCGGTGACTGTGGACGCGAACGGCCGCTCCACGGTGGACCTGCGGCCCCTGCGCCAGGAAGGCGAGTCCGTGGCGGTGGCGAGGCTCACGGGCGCGGACGTGACGGGCGTGAAGCTCAAGGCCGGGCGCGACGTGCTCCTGCACGGCGACTTCGAGGACCACGACGTGGACGACGACGCCAACGAGGCGCCGCGCTGGAGCGTGGGCCCGAACGCCGGCTACGTGTGCCAGGACGGGCCGCACCGGGGCGCCGCGGCGCTCTGCCAGCGGCGCGCGGCCAGCGACTCACGGAGCGCGGCGGTGAAGCTGGTGAACCGCTTCCGTCCGCCGGGCTTCGCGGAGGGGCCGCCCAACCGCGACCTCACGGCGGTGGCGTGGCTGAAGGGGCAGGGCGGCGGCGCGTTCTCCGCGAAGGTGCAGTACCTGCCCGTGGAGTCCTACACGCTCTTTGGCGAGCAGACGCTGCTGCGCCACGACGGCGGCACCTACGACTGGACGCTGGTGGCGGAGGACCTGCGCTTCCCCGCGGATCCGCCAGGGCCGAACCTGTGGAACGCGCCCTGGGCGCTGGACTTGACGCTCAACACCGCGCCCCCGAAGTCCGGCCAGGGCGTGACGGCGGTGGACGACCTGGCGCTGGTGGCCTGGGAGAAGCAGGCCACGGGCGGCACGCTGACGCTCCAGACGCCGCACGCGCGGGACTTCGTGCGGGTGGAGGCCCCGGCGGGCACGTACACGCTGCGCGTCACCTTCCGCGAGCACCGCGTGCCCTGAAAGCTCAGGGGTAGAGCAACTGCGTCTTCCACCCCGCGCCGTCGCGCAGGTACACGTTGCGCTCGTGCAGGCGGCTGGGGCGGGCGTGCCAGAACTCGATGCGGTCCGGCACCACGCGGAAGCCGCTCCAGTGCGGCGGGCGCTCCACCGCGCGGCCCTGGAAGCGCGCCTCCACCTCCGCCACGCGCTGGTCCAACAGCTCGCGCGAGGGCAGCTCCTCGCTCTGGAGGCTGGCCCACGCGCCAATCTGGCTGCCGCGCGCGCGGCTCTGGAAGTACGCGTCCGCCTCCGCGTCCGACACCTGCTCCACCCGGCCCTCGATGCGCACCTGCTGCTCCAGGGGCTGCCAGAAGAAGCACAGCGCCGCGTACGGGTGCGCGCGGAGCTGCTGCCCCTTGCGGCTGTGGAAGTTGGTGAAGAAGACGAAGCCCCGCGCATCGAAGTCCTTGAGCAGCACCACGCGGGAGCTGGGGCGCCCCTGGTCGTCCACGGACGCCACGACCATGGCGTTGGGGTCCACGGGGATGGCGGCCTTCGCCTGGGCGAAGAGGTCGGCGAAGCGCTGGAGGGGGTCGGGTGGAATCGTCGTCACGCGGCGCACCATAGGAAACACCGCCCCGGCGCGCACGTTCGCGGTTGACTCCCTGTCGGGACTCGCACGCAATGGCGGGCCTCATGAAGATCCTCTTCATCGCCTCGGAGGTCACCCCCTTCTCGAAGACGGGGGGACTGGGCGACGTGGCCGGGGCCCTGCCCACGGCGCTCGCCGGGCTGGGGCACGACGTGAAGATCGTCACGCCCCGCTACCAGGACGTGCGCAACACCGGACACTTGGTGCCCACCGGCCAGTCCCTGGTGCTGCGCTTCCCCTTCGGCGAGACGGGCGGCCCCATCCTGTCCGCGCGCCTCACCGAACGCCTGGAGGTCCTCTTCCTGGAGAACGAGGCCTTCTACGGCGGACGCAAGGGCCTCTACGGCGACGCGGGCGGTGAGTTCGCGGACAACCCCCGCCGCTTCGCCTACCTGTGCGTGGGCGCGCTCCAGGCCGCGCAGCGCCTGCGCTTCTTCCCGGACATCATCCACCTGCACGACTGGCAGACGGGCCTGGTCCCCGTGGCGCTGCGCCGGGGCTTCCAGGGCACGCCGCTGGCCCGCGCGAAGTGCGTCTTCACCATCCACAACCTGGCCTACCAGGGGCAGTTCCCCAAGCGGACCATGGAGGACCTGGGGCTGCCGTGGGACCTCTTCACGCCGGAGGGCGTGGAGTTCTACGACCACGTCAACTTCCTCAAGGCGGGGCTCGTCTACTCCGAAGCGCTCACCACCGTGTCGCCCACCTACGCGCGCGAAATCCAGACGCCGGAGCAGGGCTACGGGCTGGATGGCCTGCTGCGCCGCCGCTCGCACGCGCTCACCGGCATCATCAACGGCATCGACGCGCACGAGTGGAACCCCCGGACGGACGCCTTCCTGCCCGCGCGCTACGGCCCGGAGGACATGACGGGCAAGGCGGTGTGCAAGCGCGCCCTGCTGGAGCGCTTCGGCCTGCCCACGGAGGGCCACGCGCCGGTGTTCGGCATCGTCAGCCGGCTGGCGTGGCAGAAGGGCGTGGACCTGCTGCTGGAGACGCTGCCCGCGGCGCTCCAGGCGGACCTGAGGTTCGTGGCGGTGGGCAACGGCGACCCGGCGCTGGAGGAGGGCCTGCGGGCGCTCCAGGCCCGCTTCCCCAGGCAGGTGGGCGTGCGCATCGGGTTCGACCCGGAGCTGTCACACCTGGTGGAGGCCGGGGCGGACTTCTTCCTCATGCCCAGCCGCTACGAGCCGTGCGGCCTGAACCAGATGTATTCGCTGCGCTACGGCACGGTGCCCATCGTCCGGGCCACGGGCGGGCTGGTGGACACGGTGGAGGGGGGCCTGGACGGCAACGGCATCCTCTTCGAGGCCTTCCACCGCTCGGCGCTCCTGGCCGCCATCCGCCGGGCGCTCTCCCTGTACGCGGACCCCGCACGGCTGGGGGACTTCCAGGTGCGCGGCATGGGGAAGGACTTCTCCTGGACCGCGTCCGCCCGGAAGTACGAGGCCCTCTTCCACTCCCTGGTGGAGGAATAGTGGGGCCGCTCCCGGATCCGCGTTAATCTTGCCGCCGTGGCGGAAGCTCCGGACCTGGGTGGCTATGAAGTGGTCGGCCGGCTGGCGGTCGGTGGCATGGCCGAGGTGTATCAGGCGCGTGCCCGTGAGACGACCCAGCGCTCCCCGGGCGAGCCCGAGGAAGTCGTCATCAAGCGGCTGCACCCGTCCTTCCGCAACGACCCCGCGTATGTGAAGGCCT
Source organism: Corallococcus sp. AS-1-6 (assembly GCF_020037015.1). Lineage (GTDB taxonomy): Bacteria > Myxococcota > Myxococcia > Myxococcales > Myxococcaceae > Corallococcus. The sequence continues at coordinate 175,975 of NZ_JAIQDE010000016.1, forward strand.
TCGTCGACGAGGCGAAGCTGACGGTGCGCCTGCGCAACGCGCACATCGTGCGGACGTTCCGGCTGTTCCGCGCCGGGCCGGACTACCTCATGGTGCAGGAGCTCGTGAGTGGCCGGACGCTGGGCTACATGCAGGAGCTGCTCATCAAGGCCGGCGCCGCCATGCCGCCGGAGTCCGCCTGCTACATCGCGTGGTGCATCCTCAAGGCGCTGGACTACATCCACCGCGCCAAGGTGGGGGAGAACGGCGCCACCATCGTCCACCGCGACGTGAACCCCGCCAACGTGCTCCTGGGCGTCCAGGGCGACGTGAAGCTCACCGACTTCGGCGTGGCGGAGGTGGAGGGGATGATCCGCGGCGACTCCGGCGCGCTGCGCGGCACGCTGCCGTACATGAGCCCGGAGCAGGTGCTGGGGCAGGCGGTGGACGCCCGCACGGACCTGTACGCGGTGGGCGTCATCCTCTGGGAGCTGTGGGCCGGCCGCCGCCTCTTCACCGGCGACAACGAGGCGCAGCTCATGCACCAGGTGCGCGATGCCCGCGTGCCGCTGCTCTCCACGCTGTCTCCGGACCTGCCGGACTACGCGGCGCGGGTGGCGCGCAAGGCGCTGTTCGCGGACCGGGCCCGCCGCTTCCAGACCGCGGCGGAGTTCATCAAGGCGCTGGAGGTGCTCGCGCGCCGCGCGGGCTGGCCCCTCACGGTGGAGGCGCTGCAGCCTCTGCTGGGCGGCTGATGCGCTCGCGCCGGGCGGTGCTCGGGCTGGGGCTGGCCGGCCTCTCCTGCCTGTCCGGCTGCCTGGGCGTGGTGCCCTTCAGCCCGCGCGCCTACGACGAGGCGGTGCGGGTGGAGGCGGTGGACGTGGCCTTCACGCGCGACGGCAGCGGGGCGCTCACGCTGAAGCTCCAGGTGGGAAACCCGTCCTCGGACGCGGCCACGCTCACGCGCGTGGACTTCGACCTGCGCGTGGACGGGCGGCGCGTGGCCACGGGCGAGCAGGTGATGGGCGTGCCCCTGGACGGCAAGGGCCAGGTCCCCCTGGAGGTCGCCTTCCCGCTGGCCGTGGCGCGCGGCGGGGGCCGGCCGGAGGCGGCCTCGCACGAGGTGCGGGTGGAGGGCGGCGTGGTGCTGCGCTTCGGGGGCTCCGAGCGGCGCGCGCCCTTCCGGGACGTGCGCTCGCTGGACCTCGCGTGGGTGCCGGGCGGGGAGTCCAGCCCGGCGCAGTGAAGCGGCTTCAGCCCTTGGCGTCCGGCGCCGCGCCGGAGTCCGGGGGCTGCCGCGGCGGGCCCCCCTGGCCGTCGTCCCGGGACGCCGGGACGCCGTCGCGGAGCTGTCCGTCCGCGAGGCCGGGCGCGGCGCTCTTGAGGCGGGACATCCGCACGCGGTCGATGCGGGCGCCCTCCTTGGTGGCCACGACGAACTGCCAGCCGTTGTACGTGAAGCGCTCGCCCACGTCCGGCAGGTGGCCCGCCAGCGAGGACAGGTAGCCGCCCAGCGTGTCGAAGTCGCCCTCCGGCAGCGGGAAGCCGAAGACCTTGGTGAACTGATCCACCTCCATGGCGGCGTCCACCAGCGAGCTGCCGTCGGCCATCTTCTCGACGAGCTTCTCCTCCACCTCGAACTCGTCGCCGATGTCGCCCACGATTTCGCGGAGGATGTCCTCCAGGGTGACGACGCCCATGAAGCCGCCGTACTCGTCCACGACCATGGCCATGTGGATCTTCCGCTTCTGCATGTCGCGCAGCAGGTCGCCCACGGGCTTCATCCACGGCACGAAGTGGGCGGGGCGGATGATGTCCTGCAGGACGATGAGCTCCGGGTGCTGGAGCAGCGGGATGAGGTCGCGCGCGTGCAGCACCCCGACGATGTGGTCCACGTCGTCCTTGTAGATCGGGATGCGCGAGTGGTTCTCCTCCGCCAGGATGCGCAGGACCTCATCCGGCGGCGTGGTGACGTCCACGGAGACGACGTCCGTGCGGTTGACCATCACGTCGCGGCAGCGCTTGTCGGACAGCTCGAAGATGGAGCGGATGAGCTGCGGGGCGCTCTTGTCCACCTCGTTGCGCGCGGCCTGGGCGGCGAGCAGCTTCTCCAGTTCCTCCAGGGGCGGGGGCGGCGGCTCGAAGCGCAGGGTGCGGCCCATGGTGCGGGCGCCCAGGTTGAGCATGCCCAGCATCAGGCGCATGGGCGGATAGAGCACCGCCACCAGCAGGGACACCAGGGCCGACAGGCGCAGCGCCCAGCGCTCCGGGTTGCCGTTGGCCAGGCCGCGCAGCGTCACCTCCATGAGGCTGGCCAGCACGCCCACGAAGAGGGCGCCCGCGCACACCGTGGCGATGGGCACCCAGGTGGCCTCCGCGTAGCGGCTGAAGTCCAGGAGGCGCGGCGGGACGAAGGCGCCAATGGCGGCGGCGAGGAAGCCGGACAGCACCATCCCCAGGCGCAGGGCGGTGGCGGCGGGCTCACGGTCCGTCTTGTGACGGAGCACCCGGCGCGCGGCGACACTCTTGCTCTCCTCCGCGAGCTCCTGGGCGCGCAGGTCGGACGTCCCATACAGCGCGGACTCCGCGGCGGCGACCAGGGACCTCATGAAGCAGAGGGCCAGGCAGGCGACCCAGAGGGTCCAGGTAGGCATAGGGGGTCGTTCTTATCCCGTGCTAGAGGGGCATACCACCCTGGCGGGAGACACCATGCGGGGACGTCGGATGTACGTCATTGGCGGACTGCTGGGCGCGCTGGCGGCGCCCTCGGCGGCCCGGGCCTGGCCGGTGGACCAGGCCCTGACGCTGGAGCCCGGCAAGGAGACCTTCCAGAAGCTCACCGCCGTGGACTGGGCGGAGTCCGACGCGCCCAACGTCGTGACGGCGGAGGCGCTGGCCCAGAGCGGTGAGCTGCTCCTGACGCCGCACGCCGCCGGCATCGCGCGCGTGCTGCTGTACGCGGAGGGCCGCTTCGCGGTGTGGCGGGTGATGGTGGGGCCCATCGAGTTGCAGAACACCGGGTCGGAACTCGCGGCGGCCAGGAAGGCCTGCCCGGACCTGAAGGCCACGGACGGGGCGGAGCGCGGCCTCACGGCGACGGTGAACGACACCGCGTGCCGGCTGGCGCTGCGCGCGTTCCTCAAGACGCACGCGTACCTGGCGAAGGAGCTGGAGCTGACGTTCGCGGTGCCGCAGCTCCAGGCGCAGTTGGAGGACTTCGCGGCGGGGATGCCGCCGGGGCTGACGGTGCGCTACAGCGGCGCGGGGCTGGTGTTGTCCGGGAAGACGGACCGCGAGGGCCACCGCAAGGCGCTGTGGGAGCTGTTCAACCGCGCCGTGGGCCGCGTGCCGCTGGAGGACCGCACGGAGGTGGAGGCGCCGCCGAAGCCGGAGGACGCCGCGAAGCAGGAGGCGCTCGACGCGACGGTGTCGGACGTGCCGCGGGATGCCGGGGTGCCGCCCGCGCCGCCTCCGCCGGTGAAGCGCAAGCCGGCTCCGAAGAAGCCCCGCTGAGGCCTGGGGGGCGCGCCGGAGGGCAGCCGCTTGCGGTATGACCGTGGGTGGAGGTCCGACGGAATGACGAACGGAGTGAAGCGCGCGGGGTTCGCGCTGGTGCTGGCGCTGACGGTGGGGCCGGGGGCCGCGTGGGCGCAGGTGGATGAGGACGACGGCTCGGCGGTGGTGGTGGACATGCCGGAGCCGGACCGGGGCTGCCCGGTGAAGCCGGAGTTCCTGCCGATGACGCCCATGGGGCAGGTGGGCATCGACCGGCTGGGCTGGCTGGTGCACCAGGCCATCATCCCGTCCTCGAAGGACAAGTTCTTCCAGGCGGGGGCGCGCAGCCGCTCCGGGGTGAAGCCGGTGCCCATGGACCAGGCGAAGAAGCTGGGCGCGCTGGACACGGCGAAGGCGCCCATCTGGGTGTTCGGCAAGGAGAAGGCGAAGGCCTGCAAGGGCACGCCCATCGCGTACTGGGCGGTGCGGATGGGGACGGACGAGGACCGCCAGACGTACCTGATGGCGGAGCTGGCGACGGAGTGCGAGGTGCTGCCGCCCGGGCGGCTGGCGGGGACGCCCATCGCGCTGCGGCAGAAGGACGAGCCCACGGGGTGCGTGCTGCGCCGGCCCAACCGGAGCCTGATTGGCAAGGAGTCGGACGGCATTCCGCCGGACTACGCGGAGCACATCCCGCCGCAGGACTGCGCGGCGCCGGAGTGCGCGCGGCTGTGGGAGTACTTCGGCGTGACGGGCGACGAGGGCGAGGGCGCGTTCGACCTGACGGTGTCCTATCTGCACAAGAACGGCAGCAACCCGTGCAACTGGGCGACGGACGACCTGTCCATGTTGTTCGTGCGGGGGCGGGAGAGCACGGCGCTGACGCCGCTCAAGCCGGGAGGGCAGTTGTTCGGAGGCCTCTGGGACTTCAGCGGCCCGCGCTTCATCCTGAGCCGGGAGATGGGCGTGCTCTACGCGTACGACTACCAGAAGCTGAAGGCCGCGCCGAAGGCCGTGCGGTACGGGAGCCCCACGGAAGAGGACCTCATCCACGCGAAGCGCACGCTGTCGCCGTGCAAGAAGTAGCCGCGCTCACGCTGTGAAGCCCAGGCCCCTGGACGCCGCTGTCGGCCTCCAGGGGCAATCCACGGGCCGTGGGAGGGTGTCCAGGCGCGATACGCGCTTTGGCCGCGACCCGGCTACTGCGCGCTGGACCCGTGGTACGTCTTGCGCAGCTTCAGGTCCGGCACGTCCACCGTGCCGTTCTTGTTGTCCGTGCAGTACCAGAGCGCGTCGTGCGGGGCCTGGACGCCGCCCTTCTGCGTGCGCGTCAAGCCGTTGTAGACGGAGCCGGCGATGAGGTAGCGGAACACCTGCGGCGCGGTCGCGCTCACCAGCGTGTCCTTCTGCTGCATCTCCTTCCAGACCACGCAGTACTGCTTGAGCGCGGCCCAGGCACCCTTGGAGTAACGAGGGCTCCCCAGCATCCAGACCTCCAACTGGGGACACATCTCTCCTTCGCCGTCGTCCGCCGCGCCGTAGTCCATCGCCTCGCAGACCTCGTCCGCGCGGCTTTCGTTGAGCGTCACGTCGCCCTCCGCCTGCCAGCCGGTGAGCCGTGAGAGCTGGAAACGGCGCATCATCAGCGCGTCGTCCCTCGTCAGCGACGGCGCCATGAAGGCCTTTGGCTCCGGCAGGGCGAACGTGCCTCCGCCGTGCGGCCCCACGCCCGCGTCCATCACATAGCCGCCCCACGTGTACATGAGGAACAGCGACCACGCGTCCTTCACGAAGGCGCGGTACGAGGGCGGCGTCGCCAGCGCCAGGCCCCAGCCGAGGATGTCCGTCATCGCCGCGACGGCCCAGTCGTCCGACTCCTGGTACCAGTAGTACCAGCGATACGCCCGCGTGCCCGCCTTCGCCAGGAACGCCTGCATGCCTCGCACGGTGACGTTCGTGTGCGCGGCGAAGTCCCGCTCGTAGGCGGCGACGTGCGCGTCCAGGCACCAGAAATAGATTTTGACGCTCTGTCCCGCGCAGCGTGCCGCCAGGGCCTTCGGCGCGGTGATGTCGCGGTTGCGGTCCGCCGGAGGAGGGCCAATCCAGGTGTAGTGGACGTCCATCCGGTGGAGTCTACTCCGTCCACGGCCCCCGCCGCGTGGGCTCCTTCAACGCCTGCGCGAGCGCCGCCAGGAAGCGCTTGCGCGGCCAGGACTCGGCGCCGAAGCGCTCCAGGTGCTCGGTCTCCACCTGGCAGTCGATGAGCTGGAAGCCCCAGCCCTTGAAGCGCTCCACCGCCGTGGCGAACGCCACCTTCGACGCGTCCGGCGCCAGCGCGAACATGCTCTCCCCGAAGTACGCCGCGCCCAGCGACACGCCGTACAGCCCGCCCACCAGCACCTCGCCGTCCCACGCCTCCACCGAGTGCGCCAGCCCCAGCTCGTGCAGCCGGATGTACGCCTGCTTCATCGCGTCCGTAATCCAGGTGCCGTCCTGCCCCGGCCGGTGCACGCGCGAGCATGCGTCGATGACCTTCGCGAACACGGTGTCGTAGCGCACCGTGTACGTGCCCCGGTTCATCACCTTGCGCAGCGAACGCCCCACGTGGATCTTGTCCGGCTCCAGCACGAAGCGCGGGTCGGGCGAGTGCCACAGGATGGGCTGCCCCTCGCTGTACCAGGGGAAGATGCCCTGCGAGTACGCGGCCACCAGCCGCTCCGGGCGCAGGTCGCCGCCCACCGCGAGCAGGCCGCTCTTGTCCGCCTTGGCGGGTGGGGGGAACAGCTCCGGCTCGTCGTCACTCAGCAGGTAGATGGGCACGCGTGCGCGCCAGTCTAGCGGGACACGTTGAGCTTCACGTCACCCTTCAGGAAGTAGGGGACCTGCAACAGGGGGCCCTTCAGCTCGCCCTTCACGCTGTAGGGCAGGACTCCCTTGCCGATGAGCGCCTTGACCCCCGGCCCCCAGGACTCGGCCGTCACCGCGACCTCCACCGGGTACACACCCGTGGCGGACGCATCCACCGAGTCCGCCTGCGCCGTGGTGCCCTCCTCCAGGGGCTTGTCCGCGATGACGACCTGGTAGGTCAGCGAGTCCAGCCGCAGCGGGAACGGGTTCGGGTTGCGCACGCCCAGCCGCAGGTTCATCTGCACCTCCTCCGGCGAATAGCGGGCCGCGTCCAGGCTCTCCACGATGACCTCCGGCAGCCGGGGCACGCGCACGGCGCGGCTGGCGGCGAAGGGCAGGGTCTCCTCACCGCCACCCGAGCGCACCACCAGCGTGCCGCGCAGCGCGATGAGCACCGTGCCGCCCTGGGCGCTCAGGCGGGCCAGGTCCTCCGGGCTCTTCACGTAGGCGGATTTCTCCTCGATGGAGAAGTCCGCGGGGGCCCCCGGCGCGAACGGCACGCCCAGCTTCGCGGAGCCCGTCTTCACCACCTGCCCGTCGGCGACGAGCTCGTAGTCGGCCCGCTCCACGACGCCGTTGGCGGTGCCGGTGATTTGTCCGGTGTAGCGCACGGAGGCGTCGGTGAGCCCCTGGGACACGACGGCGGTCTCCTGGGCCGTCAGGGCCGGGGGGCCGCCGGAGCGGACGGGCGCGGAGGCGCACCCGAGGTGGAGGGCGAACAGCGCGGACACCAGGGCCATCAGGCAGGTCGAGCGATTCACAAAGGACATTCTGGGGAGGCCAGGGGCTGGTCCCAAGGGGATTTCCGCTAGACTGTCCACCAACCGTGGCTCCCCGACGTCCCAACTTCAACAGGACCCTGCGCTCCCTCATCCGGGACATCGCCGCGCGCATGCCCGAGTTCGGCCACGTGAAGGTGGGGCGCATCCTCATCGTCGCCGGGGAGGCCCGCCGGGCGTCGCGAGGCACGGTGAAGCCCCTGTGCTTCAAGGGGGGCAAGAGCATCGACAAGGCGGGGCGGCGCAAGCCGGTGGTGCGCATCCGGGGCCGCCGCATCCTGTACTGCATCACGCTCCGGCCCCTCTTCTTCCGGGGCTCCACCGCGAAGTCGCGGCTGGAGACGCTGATGCACGAACTCTTCCACATCTCCCTGCGCTTCGACGGCACGCTGCACGCGGGCCGCCGCCACGCGAAGCTGGGCGCGGAGTTCGGGCGCCGCCTGCGGCCGCTGGTGCGCCGCTACCTGAAGCTGTGCCCGGAGGCGCTGCTCGCGGACCTGGCGTACTCCGGCGAGGTGCGGGTGCTGCAATGGCTGGAGCGTCCGGGCCCGGCCTACCACCCGCGCGCGTCGCACCGCCGCGTGCGCAAGGTCTACACGGAGGACCAGCTCTACTCCGGAGTGGCCCGCATGGTGACGCCGCGTCCGCGCGTGGCCCGCGAGGCCCACGTGCGCGACGACAAGGTGCACTGAAGGGCGTTGATGGCCGCGCCCACCGACTTCGTCAGCCTGGGAGTGCTCCACCGCGACCTGGAGGAGCTGTTCCTCCTGCACCAGGAGGCGCTGATGGGCATGGACCTGCCCGCCGCGCGTGAGCGGCTGGCGCGCTACCGCGAGGAACTGACGCGGCACCTGGAGGCGGAGGAGGCGCTGCTCCTGCCGGAGCTGCCACGCGCCGGAAGGATCCGAGGCGCCGCGCCGGAGCTCTTCACCGGCGAGCACCAGCGCATGCGGGAGCTGCTGACGAAGTGTCAGGAGGCCGTGGACGCGCTGGACGCGAGCGCTCCGGACTACCGCCGCGCCGTGCTCCGTGTGTTCGACATGGAGAGCACGTTCAAGCATCTGGAGCACCACCACTCGCTGCGCGAGGAGACGTACCTGTTCCCCGCCTTGGATGGAGTGCTGGGTGAAGAGGAGCGGCGGGCCCTGTTGGCCGCGTTCCTCGCGCGCACTATTTCTCCGAGGGCGTGAACCGGGCGAGGTCGTGGACTCCCAGCGCGCGCTCCAGTTGATCCACTTCCTTGAGCGCGTTCTCGAAACCATTGCTCCCCAGCAGCCGGTGCTCCTGCGCCTCGAAGCGCTCGCCCAGCTCCTGGAACTGCTTCTCGTCGAAGAGCTCGCGGAACGCGGGGAACAGGACCGTGTCCTCGCGAGCGGCGTGCGGCTGGTACATGCGGATGAACTGCGTGAGCTGCCGCGCGACCGTGGCCCTCTGCTGGGGTTGGGTGAGGGCGTCGCGGCCTGAGGCCGCGGCGAGGATGGACGCGGTGAGCTTGCGCCCGGCGGCGTGTTGTTCGAGCAGCACCTGGACGAGCTCCTTCTGCTGGCCCGCCTTCACCAGCCGGGGGAACACCTCCGTCTCCTCTGTCTTCTCGTGGTAGTCCTCGCCGAAGCGGCGCATGAGCCGGGTGGCCTGGGCGAGCACCTCCGCGGGGGCCTTCTCTTCAGGCACGCCGAGGCGGCGAGCGATCTCCTCGTACATCAGGAGCGTGCGGCGGATGACGCCGTGCTCGCGCATCAGGTCCTCGGTGGCGTTCACCTCCGCGGGCCTGGACTTGCGCTCCGCCTTGGGCGCCGCGCTCACGGTGCTTCCAACGCCGAGCACGACCACCGTGGACAGGAAGCGGCGGCGGCTGGATGCCTCATTCGTGGACATGCCCCTTGTATGAGCCGCTGTCCCGCCAACTGAACCTGTCCGACAGGAGGTCTGCGCGGAATAAGCAGTCCTACGAGCCGCATAGAGGTGGGGTGACATCGCAAGAAGAAGCCCCCAGCGGG
>NZ_JAIQDE010000017.1 GCF_020037015.1 Corallococcus sp. AS-1-6
AACAGGCTGTAGGACTCCAGCGCGCCGAACCAGACGCCCACGGGCGCGTCGTTCGAGCCCAGCTTGAGGCCGCGCACCACCTGCCCGAAGTCGGACAGGTGGTCCCAGTCCTCCCTCCTCACGAGACCCGTGCCACCCCATGCTCGCAATCTGACCGGTGCGCCGAGGTTGAGCCCGAACTCCGAACCACCCTCCAGGATGAGCGTGGGCTCCAGTTGGATGAAGCCCTCGGCCTCACCGCCGCCTGAGCGCGGAAGGTACGCGAGCGGTGCCACCTCCAGCCGTGCCAATGGAGACCCGGAGCGCGAGGATTCCTGGGGGCCTGAAGTCCCGGAGTCAGGCGCATCCGTAGCCGCTCCTCGCATGGGAAGCAGACCCAGCCACAGCACCGCCCACCAGCGGTTGCCCATTGCTCGCCCCTCGTGACTGCACTCCGGTGCGGTGTGCGGAACCCCGTGATAGCCGCCGAGTCCGACACGTCCGCCGTAAGCGCTCGCCGTGCCCGGTCGTGACGGGCGCCCGTGAAGTCGCGAAACCTCCAGGCCACTGGGCGGCGGGGCCTCCCGGTGACGCTTCGCACGAACTTGTCCGACAGTCGGACAGGTTTGGGCCCGAGCGGGGCGGGAGGTGTAGCGCAGGGAGGCCTGGGGGCTTGAGATGCTCCCGGCCACGGGAAACACGGAGGCAGCCATGTTCGTCATCACGGGAGCCACGGGGCGGTTGGGCCGGTTCGTCGTCGAGGGCCTGTTGAAGAAGGTCCCCGCGGACCAGGTCGCGGTCGCGGTGCGCAATCCGGACAAGGCCGCGGAGTGGGCCGCGCGCGGCGTGCAGGTCCGCAAGGCGGACTACAGCCGCCCGGAGACGTGGGACGGCGTGTTCTCCGGCGGAGACACGGCGCTGCTCATCTCCTCCAGCGAGGTGGGCCAGCGGCGCAAGCAGCACCAGACCGTGGTGGACGCGGCGAAGAAGGCTGGCGTGAAGCTCCTGGCCTATACGAGCATCCTGCACGCGGACACATCGCGGATGGTGCTGGCGCCGGAGCACCTGTTCACGGAGGAGGCCATCCGCGCGTCAGGCTTGCCGTTCGTGTTCCTGCGCCACGGTTGGTACCTGGAGAACTACACGGAGGCCGCGAAGCGCACGCTGGAGCAGGGCGTGCTCCGGGGCTGCGCGAAGGACGGCCGCGTCGCCCCCGCCACCCGCCAGGACTTCGCGGACGCCGCCGTCGCGGTGCTCACCGGCACGGGCCACGGGAACCCGGTGTACGAGCTCGCGGGTGACACGGGCTTCACGCTGGCGGAGTACGCGGCGGAGCTGTCACGCCAGTCCGGCAGGACCGTGACGTACCAGGACCTGCCACCCGCCGACTTCGCCGCCGCGCTCATGCAGGCGGGCCTGCCCAAGGGCTACGCCGACGTGCTGGCCAACTCCGACGAAGGTATCGCCCGGGGCGACCTGAACGACACCAGCCGCACGCTCAGCCGCCTCATCGGCCGCCCCACCACGACCCTGGCGGAGGCGCTGGCCGAGGCGCTCCAACAGGCCTGAGAAACACCACGGGGGAGCAGGCCCTGATGGACGGCTCCCCCGCGTTGCTTCAAGTCTGGACCGGAACTCAGGCCGCCTGTGCTCCCGCGCCGCTCTGGCGGGCCACTTCGCGCGGCTCCGGGTACACGGCGCGCTGGGGCGTGGTGATGCGGATGACGCCCAGCTTCGACAGCACGCGCATCACCTGCCACGTGGGGTCGATTTCGAAGGCGCGCGCCGCGAAGTTCGGGCTGCTGCCGTACTTGTGGTGGTTGTTCTGGAACAGCTCACCCATGCACAGCACGTCCACCGGCAGCGTGTTGCGCGACTTGTCCGCGCCCTTGAAGTTCCGGTAGCCGTACTTGTGCCCGCACCAGTTCACGATGGCGCCGTGCACCGGCCCCATCACGAAGTGCACCGGCAACAGCAGGAACATCCAGGGCGACGTCGCGAACGCCGCGTAGAACGCCGTGTACAGCGCCACCCAGCCCAGCACCGCCCACCAGGACTGGCCCAGCGTCTCGTCCACCAGCTTCCACTCCGGATAGCCACCCTCGAAGCGCGGCTCCGGCTGGATCCTGCGCGTCAGGATGCCCGAGTAGCGCTCCTTCGTGTGCCACATCATCCGCACCACGTCCTTGAAGTAGTGCGGCGAATGCGGGTCGTTCTCCGTGTCCGAGAACGCGTGGTGCTCGCGGTGCAGGATGGCGTACGCCCGCGGCGACAGGTACGACGAGCCCTGCACCAGGTAGGTGAGCAGGTGCATCACCTTCTCCGTGCGCGGCCCCATGCTGTACATGCGGTGCGCCGCGTAACGGTGCTGGAAGAAGCTCTGGAAGAAGACGCAGAGCAGCCAGTGACTGATGAAGAAGATGATGATGGCCATGACTCTCCCGTGATGACAGACACAGGGCTAACACCCCCCCTGTCACGGCAATGTCAGCGCTCCCCACGTCACCGGCACCGGACCGGCCCCACCGTCCCGTCCCGGACGCACGCCACTGAGCGTCACCCTCCGCCGCCTGTCCGCTGGTGGATAAGGCCCGGTGCGGTCACCCATTCGCCCCCGTCCCACGTGTCGCACCGCGACGTTGCGGGCCGTCCCCGGGGAGGGCAGAAGGGCACGCGGCGCGTCACCCCCCTTCACACCCAGGAGCCTCCACCGTGGATCGGGCAACCCTCGTCGGACTCGACAAGCAGCACGTCTGGCACCCCTACACCGCCATGGAGCAGTACGTCGCGAAGACGGACCCCCTGGTCATCGTCCGCGCGGAGGGCGTCTGGCTCCATGACGCGGACGGACGGCGCTACCTGGACGCCAACGGCTCCTGGTGGGTGTCCACCCTGGGACACCGCCACCCGCGCCTCGTGCACGCGCTCACCGAGCAACTGGGCAGCCTGGCCCACGTCTCGCTCGCGGGCATCACCCACGGCCCCGCGGCCCGGCTGGGCGCGGAGCTGACGGCGCTGGCCCCGGGCGCGGAGCGGGCGGACGTGCCTTCGGGCGAGAAGCTGTCGCGCGTCTTCTATTCGGACAACGGCAGCACCGCGGTGGAGGTGGCCATCAAGATGGCCGCGCAGTACTGGGCGCAGAACGGACGGCCCCGCCGCACCCGCTTCATCACCCTGACCGGCGCCTTCCACGGCGAGACCCTGGGCGCCACCAGCGTGGGCGGCGTGCACGAGTTCCGCGACGTGTTCGGCCCGCTCCTCTTCGACGTGGTGCACGTGCCGTCCCCCGCCGAACCCGACGGCCACGCGCGCGCCCTGGCCCAGGTGAAGGCCGCGCTCGCGGCGGATCCGGATGGCATCGCCGGCGTCATCCTGGAGCCCGTCATCCAGGGCGCCGCGGGCATGTGGATGTCGTCGCCGGACTTCGTGCGCGAGGTGCGCGAGGCCACCCGCGCGGTGGACACCTTCCTCATCGCCGACGAGGTCTTCACCGGCATGGGCCGCACCGGCGCGCGCTTCGCGGTGGACCTGGCCGGCGTGGTGCCGGACCTCCTGTGCCTGGCCAAGGCGCTCAGCGGGGGCCTGCTGCCCTTCGCCGCCACGCTCGCGTCGGAGCGCATCTTCCAGGGCTTCCTGGGGGCGAAGGACCGGGCGCTGTATTACGGGCACTCGTACTGCGGCAACCCGCTGGGCGCGGCCGTGGCGCGCGAGGTGCTGGCCGTGTACCGCGACGAGGATGTGCTGGGGCAGGTCCAGCGCAAGGCGCCGCGCGTGAAGGCCGCCTTCGAGCGCATGGCCGCCACCCTCCCCGGGCTGGTGCGCCCGCGCGCGGTGGGCATGGTGGGCGCGGTGGACCTGGGCGGCGGAGGCTACTTCGCGGACAGCGGGTGGCGCGTCTACGAGGCCGCCCGCCGCCGCGGCCTGTACCTGCGCCCCATGGGCAACACCGTCTACATCGCGCCGGCGCTCAACATCCCGGACGCGGACCTGGACCTGCTGCTCCAGGGCGTGGAGGACAGCCTGCGCGAGGTGGCGGCGGGCTGAGCCGTCCCCCGCGCGGAGAGCGCGAGCGCCCCCGTGCGCTCGCGCGGCCGCGAGCCTCGCGCCGCGAGGGCGTGCCCATCCTCCTCCGGGAGCGTGGCGCCCCGGGAGGGAAGGAGGGGCGGAGCGCCACGTCCGCGCCCGCCGGTCGGCGCGTGCCGGGAGGCCCCCTCCTGCCTCCCGGTGCCGCGCGGGCCTCCCCCGTGCGCATCCGTTGAGTCAGGCGCCGTGCCGGCGCCGATGCTCGACGAGGGGACCGCCATGACACTCGAAACCCACCGCCCGCAGACAGGCCCCGGCCTGCCCGCGGGGTTGACGCCGGACAGCGTGGAGTTGTTCCGGGCGCAACTGCGCGGCGCGCTCATCCAGCCGGGAGACGCCGACTACGCGGAGGCCTGTCAGTTGTACAACGCGATGATCCACAAGCGCCCGGCCATGGTGGCCCGGTGCGCGGACGTGGCGGACGTCATCGCCGCGGTGGCCCTGGCCCGCGAACGCAAGCTCCCCCTGGCCGTGCGCGGCGGCGGCCACAACGGCGGCGGCCTGGGGCTGGTGGATGACGGGTTGGTCATCGACCTGTCGCGCATGCGCGGCGTGCGCGTGGACCCCGAGGCCCGCACGGTGCGCGTCTCCGGCGGCGCCGTCTGGGGGGACGTGGACCACGCCACCCACGCCTTCGGGCTCGCGGTGCCCTCCGGCATCATCTCCACCACGGGCGTGGCCGGGCTCACGCTGGGCGGCGGCCTGGGGTACCTCACGCGCCGCTTCGGGCTCACCATCGACAACCTGCTCGCCGTGGACATGGTGCTCGCGGACGGCCGCTTCGTCACCGCGAACGAGGAGAAGCACCCGGACCTGTTCTGGGCGGTGCGCGGCGGAGGCGGCAACTTCGGCGTGGTGACGTCCTTCCTGTTCCGCGCCAACCCCGTGGACACCGTCATCGGAGGCCCCACGCTCTGGCCCCTGGACCGCGCTGCGGAGGTGCTGCGCTGGTACCGCGAGTTCCTCCCGGCCGCGCCGGAAGAGCTCAGCGGCTTCTTCGGCTTCCTCACCGTGCCGCCCGCGCCGCCCTTCCCGGAGGCGCTCCACTTCCAGAAGATGTGCGGCGTGGTGTGGTGCTACACGGGCGACCCCGCGCGCGCGGATGAGTTCTTCGCGCCCGTGCTGGCGCTCAAGCCCGCGCTGCACGGCGCGATGCCCATGCCCTTCCCCATGCTCCAGAGCGCCTTCGACGCGCTCTATCCGCCGGGGCACCAGTGGTACTGGCGCGCGGACTTCGTGCGCGAGATCCCGGACGCGGCCATCGAGCAGCACGTGCACTTCGCCGAGCGCCTGCCGTCCATGCAGTCCACCATGCACCTGTACCCCATCGACGGGGCGGCGCACCGGGTGGGCCCGCATGACACGGCGTTCCGCTTCCGCGACGCGCGCTGGTCGGAGGTCATCGTCGGGGTGGACCCGTCACCGGACCGGGCGGCGGACATCTCCGCCTGGGCGAAGGAGTACTGGAGCGCGCTGCACCCGTACTCGGCGGGCGGCGCCTACGTGAACTTCATGATGGAGGAGGGCCAGGAGCGCGTGCAGGCCACCTACGGCGACAACTACGCGCGGCTGGTGGAGGTGAAGCGGGCCTACGACCCCCAGAACCTCTTCCACGTGAACCAGAACATCCTGCCCGGCCCGGTGAAGCCCCCGGGCGTCGCGCACTGAAGGCGCGCGCTCAGGCCTGGGCCCGGGGCGGCAGCGGCAGGTCGATGATGAAGGCGGCGCCCTGGCCGGGGGCGCTCTTCAGGACCAGCTTGCCGTGGTGGCCCTCGACGATCTGCCTGGCGATGAAGAGGCCCAGCCCCAGGCCGTGCACGGAGCGGGGCGGGCCTCCGCGCTCGAAGCGCTCGAAGACGCGGGCCTGGTGCTCGGGAGGGATGCCCGGGCCGCCGTCCGACACGTAGAGGATGAGCCGGTCGCCGTGCTTCCTGAGCCCGACGCCGAGCGACGTGCCCGGCGCGTACTTGATGGCGTTGGACACCAGGTTCGTCAGCACCTGCTGCATGCGCGAGCGGTCCCACCACACGCGCACGTTCAGCTCCGCCCGGAGCTGCAGGATGCACCGGGCCTGCTCCATCTGCTCGCGGAAGATGTCCAGGACCTCGTGCACCAGCTCCATCGGGTCGCTCTCCTCCATGTGGAGGTCGAGCTTGCCCGCGCGGATGCGGGAGACGTCCAGCAGCTCGTCCACCAGCCGCGACATCCGCTCCACCTGCCGCTGCGCGGACTCCACCGCCACGAGGAGCTTCTCCGGGGTGGGAGGGTCGCTGCGCGTGGGGGACAGGCGCCGGCGCGTCATCTCCAGGTGCAGCAGCAGCGCGGTGACGGGCGTCTTCAGCTCGTGGGACGCCACGCCCAGGAAGGTGTCGCGCGCGGTGAGCGCGTGCTGGAGGTCTCGGGTGAGGGCCTCCAGTTGCTGGCGCGCGTGGGTCCGCTCGCTGACCTCCTGCACGGCGACGAGCAGCCCCTGGATGTGGCCCTCGCCGTCGCGCTGGGCGTGGATGTCCACGTCCAGGATGAGCTCCTGGAGCCCGCCCTGGCCGTCCGGCTGGCGCGCCGGGACCTCGTGGCCCACGAAGGGCTCGCCGGTGCGGTAGACGCGCTCCAGGTGCTGGAGCAGCACGCCGTGGCCTCCGACGGGCTGCGCTTCGCGCGCGGGCCGGCCCAGCATGTCCCGGCCCATCAGCTTCGCGAACAGGGGGTTGATGACCGTGAAGACGAGGTCCGGGCCCGTCATCACGCACATGGCCGAGGGGGCCTGCATGAAGAAGTCGGAGAGCTGCCGCCGGGCCCGCGCCAGTTGCAGTTGGCTGTCCACGCGCGCCAGCAGCTCGCGCGCGGAGAAGGGCTTCACCAGGTAGTCATCCGCGCCCGCCTGGAGCCCCTCGATGCGGGCCTCCTCGCCCGCGCGCGCCGACAGCATGATGAAGGGGATGCCGCGCGTGCGCGCGTCGCCGCGCAGCTTCTGGAGCAGGCCGAAGCCGTCCAGCCGCGGCATCATCACGTCGCTGAGGATGAGGTCCGGCTTGTGCTCGACCGCCGCCTCGAAGGCCGCCTCGCCGTCCGCCACCGCGCGCACGTTCCAGTGCGGCGCCAGGAGGCCGCTGACGTACGCGCGCATGTCCGCGTTGTCGTCCGCGACGAGGATGCGCCCGCGCCCCGCCGGCAGCACGAGCCCCGCGCCCGGGCCCCCCAGCGCGGTGGCGCCGCGAGGGGCCCCCACCGGCTCCGGGCCCGGCGGCGGGAGGGGCTCCGGCGCATCCGGCAGCCAGCGCAGCGCCTCCTCGCTGAAGGCGGAGCCCAGCTTGCCCGCGTGCGGCGTCCCCACGTCGTCGTGGACCTGCTCCGCGGGCAGGTGCGCGCGGCCCAGCGGCAGCTCCACGAAGAAGGTGCTGCCCTCGCCCTCCACGCTGTGGACGCCCAGCGTGCCGCCGTGCAGCTTCACCAGCTCCTGGATGAGCGCCAGGCCAATGCCGGTGCCCTCGTGCGTGCGCCCGCGCGAGGACTCCACGCGGTGGAAGCGCTCGAACACGCGCGGCAGCTCCGCCTCCGGGATGCCGGTGCCGGTGTCCCGCACGGTGAGCCGCACCCGCGTCCCCTCGCGCGCGAGCCGCACGCTGACGCCGCCGTGGAGCGTGAACTTGAACGCGTTGGAGAGCAGGTTGAGGACAACCTTCTCCCACATGTCCCGGTCCACGTAGACGGGCTCGCCCACGTCCTGCGTCTCCACGGTGTACCGCAGCCCGCCCTTCTCCATGGCGGAGCGGAAGACGCTGGCCAGGTCCCCGGTGAGCCGCGCCAGGTCCGTGGGGTGGAAGCCCGCCTTCACCCGGCCCGCCTCGATGCGGGAGAAGTCCAGCAGCGAATTGACCAGCTTCAACAGGCGCAGCGCGTTGCGGTGGGTGAGCTCCTGGCGCGCGCGCTGGGCCGGCGGCAGGGGCGCGTCCTCGTCCGCGAGCGACTCCTCCAGCGGGCCCAGGATGAGCGTGAGCGGCGTGCGGAACTCGTGCGACACGTTGGAGAAGAACGCCGTCTTCGCCCGGTCGATGGCCGCCAGCGCCTCCGCGCGCTGGGCCTCCGCCTCGTAGGTGCGCACGCTGACGACGGCGTTGGTGACCGTGGCCTGGAGCTGCTCGTAGAAGCTCCGGTAGGCGTCATCCATCGCGCGGCGGGGGCTCACGCCGGCCACCAGGTGGCCATAGGGCTCCGCCATGCCGGCCGGGTGGACGGGGAGCACGAGCGCGTGCGCGGGCGGCTCCTCGTAGGGCCCTGGCACGGTGCCCGCGTCCAGCGGCGCGCGCGGCACGTCCACGGGGTCCGCGCCCCCGGTGGCGAAGGGCCACGGCCCGTCCAGCCCCGCCTCCTCCGGGCTCCACGCGGTGCCCGGGGGCAGGCCCATGCCGCCCACCCACCGGACGCGCGGGGCGGCTTCGTCGCGGCGGTAGAAGAGGAGGAAGGGCACGTCGAGCGCGGCGTCCGGCTGCAACTGCGCCAGCGCGGCGCCAATGTCCTCCAGCGTCTTCACCTTGCCCAGGAGCGCGGACAGCTCGCGCAGCGTCTGCGTGCGCCGCGCGCTGAGCATCTTCTCCGTCACCTCCGTGATGGGGTGGAAGAGGCCGCCCACGCCCCCGGACTCGTCCCGGATGGGGCTGAAGGAGAAGGTCATGAAGGCCTCCTCCAGGTAGCCGTGCCGGTCCAGGAACATGCGCTGGTTCTCGATGTAGGAACCGATGCCCGTGCCCGCCTTCTCGAACACGCCGCCCACCACCGGCAGCGCCGTGGCCCAGCAGTCGCGGAAGCGCTGGCCCATGGACTCCGGGTGCTTCGCGCCGCAGATGGGCCGGTAGCTGTCGTTGTAGAGCTGTACCCGCTCCGGCCCCCACGCGATGAGGATGGGGAAGGTGGAGGACAGGCAGAGGCTGACCGTCGTGCGCAGGCTCTGCGGCCAGGTCTCCACCGGCCCGAGCGGCGTCTTCGACCAGTCCATGGAGCGGATCAACCGCCCCATCTCACCGCCGCCGGACAGCCAGTCCATGCCCCCTTCCGGGGACGCCGCCGCGGTGGAGCCGGCCTGGGAGGGACTGGGGAGCGTCATGAGGCCTCGGATGTTCGTCCAGGAAAACCATCCGGTTGATAGCGGATTCGCGCGGCGCGCGCCGGGTCATGCAGAACAAGTGTGAGCTTGCTTGCTTCAACCCCAGGTGGGGCGGCGGGGACCGCCGCTCACGGGCCTCGGGGCGACGGGCGGGGCGGCCGCTTCTCGCGGGCATGCCGCACGGCGAGCACCACGAGCAGCGCCGCCACGCCGGCCAGCGCGACGAAGTGCTCCACGCGGCCCACGCCCTTCGCCACGCGGTCCACGCTCGCGGAGCCCAGGTAGCCCAGCGTCACCACCAGGGGCGAGCTCAGGCACAGCGCCAGCCCGTCCCAGAGCAGGAAGCGGCGCAGGGGCATGCCCTCCGCGGCGGCCATGGCGAACACCGGCACGCGCAGCACGGACATGAACCGGCCCACGAAGACGACGCGCGAGCCGTGCTTCGCGTACAGACCCTGGATGCGCTCGCGGCGCTCCGGGGGGAACAGGCGGCGGGTGCGCCGGTGCGTGTACAGGGCTTGTCCCAGCCGGCGCGCCGTGAGGAAGAGCACGGTGTCCCCGCACAGCACGCCCGCGAAGCACAGCGCGATGGCGGCCGGGAGCGGCATGGCCCCCCGGTGCGACAGCACGCCCGCCGCGAGCTGCACCAGGTCCTCCGGGAACGGCAGCCCCAGGCCTCCCGCCACCAGCGCGAGGAAGAGCAGCGGGCCGGAGCCGTGCGTCAACAGGAGCTGGAGCGGCGAGGCGGTCATCGGGGCTGGGGCCCTTCAGGGCTCCGGGAGGACGGCCGCGGCGCGGCGCTCCTGGCGGAAGAGGAGGACCTCCCGGACGATGATCTGCACGGTGGCCGCCACGGGCACGGCCACCACCGCGCCCACGATGCCCCCCAGCTCCACGCAGAAGAGGACCGCGAGCAGGGTGACGAGCGGGTTGACGTGCACGGTGCGCTTGAACACGAGCGGCGCCATCACGTTGCCCTCCAGTTGGCCGTAGAGGAGGAAGTAGATGAACACCGCCAGCGCCTTCCACAGGCCGCCGGTGGCCAGCGTGAGCAGGGTGATGATGCCGCCCGCGATGATGGGCCCCGCGTAGGGCACCAGGCTGGAGAAGCCGCTGGCCACGCCCAGGGGCAGATAGAAGGGCATGCCCAGCACCGCCAGCATGGTGGTGGTGAGCGTGGCGTTGATGGCGCAGATGAGGGTGATGCCGGACAGGTAGCCGCCCGTCGCGCTGTACACGTTGCGCAGCACGCGCACGTAGCGCAGGCGGTGGTCGGGGCGGGCCAGGTCCAGCAGGCGCCGGAGCACGCCGCCGCCGAACACCAGCATGAACACCACCAGGAAGAAGACGGTGATGACGCCACCCAGGAGGCCCACCACGCCGCCAATGGCGCTCATCAGGAGCTCGGGCAGGGGCCCCGCGAGCGCGGGCGTGGCCTCCTCCAGCCGTTCGTTCCAGCCCAGGCTGTGCAGCCGCTGGTTGAGCGCGCGCAGGATGCCGGTGCCGCGCACCTGCTTCCACAGGTGCGGCCACTGCGTCACCAGCGCGTCCACCTGCTCCACCAGGTCCGGAATCACCAGCAGGCCCAGCGCCACGGTGGCCACGAACAGCGCGAACAGCACCAGGGTGATGGCCAGCCACCGCCGCATGCCGCGCTTCTCCAGCCGCGACACGCCGTGCTCCAGCGACAGCGCGATGATGGCCGCGATGCCGGTGAGCGTGAGCGCCACGCGCGTCCTGGCGACGAGCACCACCAGGGCCATCACGCCCAGCACCACGAGGCACACGGTGAACACCGTGCGGGGCGACACCTGGGACTTCGGCGGCAACGTGACGACGGGCTCGGACACCGGCAAAGGCTCCCCGGGGCGGGCCACCGGCTGCGGGCCCCATGCCTTGCGGATGCGTCATCCCGCGCCCGGCGGCAACCACCGTCGTCCTCCAAATGTGCGCGCCGGGGCCGCGCGCCGTCCAAGCGTCCTGCGGGTGACACCCGGCGCCGCGCGGAAGGCCGGGGCCGGACGCAATCACCGGCCGCGCGGTTCGTCACCCCGGCAGCCCCGAAATGGCCGGGCTGGCC
The DNA here is from genome assembly GCF_020037015.1 of Corallococcus sp. AS-1-6. Classification (GTDB taxonomy): domain Bacteria; phylum Myxococcota; class Myxococcia; order Myxococcales; family Myxococcaceae; genus Corallococcus. The sequence continues at coordinate 11,241 of NZ_JAIQDE010000017.1, forward strand.
GCCAGGCCGTCCGTCCCCCCGAGCACGGTTGCGCGTCCGCCACGCGACGGCGCCGCGCTCGGGCGTCCTGCACCTGACGCGCCGGGACGTCTTGGAAAGAGGGGACAGCACGGTTTGCCGGGCCCGTGCGTCAGACGGGGATGGGAACCTTCGTGGGAAGGGACTTTCGCGGGCCGGGAGAGGACACCATGAAAAAGATGGGTGAGCAGGAGCTGGAAGGGGTGCTTCGGGAGGCCCTGGAGACCGAGGCCCGGTGGCGCGGGCTGGCGGCGAAGCTGGCGGAGCTGGGCGGCGAGGAGATGGACGCGCAGTTGCTGGTGACGTTCCGGGGCGCGCGGGACGCGGGCGCGGTGCCGCCGGACGCGGGCTTCTTCCTGGTGGCGCACATCCTGACGGCGATGGCGGACGAGGCCATCGCGGAGGATCCGCGCGTGCGGATGCGGGCGCGCGAGCTGGACGCGATGGAGCGCGACTACGGCCTCACCGGCGAGGGCTGGCCGGAGGGGGAGCCTCCGCCGGAGGACTGGGAGGCGCTGTGCGTGGAGTACGAGCGCGCCTGTGACGAGGCGCGCGCCGCGTTCTTCCGCGCGTACGGCGAGGAGGAGATGGCGCGGCTGTACCTGGACCAGCGCGTGACGTTCCACCACCGCTTCGAGAGCGGGCGGCGCTTCTTCCACGGGCTGCCCATGCTGCCCACGCAACTGCACTGAGCGGCGGGTCCGCTACACTCCGCCCCGGTCTTTCGCGGGAGGCGGCGGATGCGAGCGGCAAGCCTGGCTGTGGCGGTGGGGTGTTGCGTGTGGGGCGCGCTGGCGTCCGGGGCGGCGCCCGCGCGGGGGGAGGCGAGCGCCACGTACGACGCGCTCCAGCGCCTGGTGCGCATCCGCGAGGTGTCGCTGTCGCCGGACGGCACGCGGGTGGCCTGGGTGGAGTCGGTGCCCGGGACCGCGGAGGCCGCGAGGCTCCAGGTGCGGGAGCTGGCGCATCCGGAGCGGGCCCCGGTGCGCGTCACCGCGTCGAAGGACGGCGCGCCGTGCGCGGAGGGGGCGCTGACGTGGAGCCCGGACGGCCGGCGGCTCGCGTTCCTGTCCACGGCGGGCGAGGGCCGGGCGAAGCAGCTCTACGTGGCGGACGCGTCCGGAGCTGGCGGGCCCGCGCGGCGGCTCACCACGGTGAAGGGCGTGCTGGCGGCGCCGAGGTGGTCCCCGGACGGGACGTCCGTGGGGCTGCTCGTCATCGAGGGCGCGGAGGACGCGCTGGGGCCCCGGGGGCCGGCGGCGCGGGAGACGGGCGTGGTGCAGGCGTCCCCGCCGGTGAAGCGCTTCGCGGTGGTGACGGTGGAGGACGCGCGGCTGCGGATGGTGTCGCCCGCGGGGTTGTTCATCCACGAGTACGCGTGGAGTCCGGACGGCGCGCGGGTGGCGGTGACGGCGTCGAAGCCCCCGGGGGACGCGAACTGGTGGAGCGCGCGGGTGTACGCGGTGGAGGCGGGGACGGGGGAGACGTCGCTCTTGCACGCGCCCCGGTGGCAGGTGGCGGAGCCCGCGTGGAGTCCGGATGGCCGGCGGCTCGCGTTCATCGAGGGGCTGATGAGCGACGAGGGCAACACGGGCGGGGACGTGCTCGTGGTGTCGGTGCCGGAGCGGCTGGCGGCGAAGGTGCGGTTCGGGGAGAAGGCGGCGCTGCCCGTGGAGGTGCCGCCCGCGCAAAACGTGACGGAGGGGCTGAAGGCGACGGCCACGGACCTCTTCTGGCCCGCGGCGGAGCGGCTGGTGTTCGTGGCGCAGGCGCAGGGCGAGGCCGCGCTGATGGCGGTGGCTCCGGGGGGCGGAGCGGTGAAGACGCTGTGGAAGGGCCCGGAGCACGTGACGGTGTCGCTGGGGAGGGACGGGGTGACGAGCGCGGTGGTGCGCGACTCCATCACCCAGGCGCCGGAGCTGTGGACGGGGAGGGTGGGGGCGTGGAGGCAGGTGACGCGCCTCAACGCGGACGTGCGCGTGCCGGTGGGCGACGTGCGCAGCGTGACATGGACGCGCGACGGGCAGCCGGTGCAGGGGTGGCTGGTGTTGCCGGTGCCGGACGTGTCCGGACGCAAGGCGCCCATGGTGACGGTGGTGCACGGAGGGCCGGCGGCGGGAGTGCTGCCCGCGTTCAGTCCGCAGACGGCGTTGTTCACGGCGAGCGGCTACGCGGTGTTCATGCCCAACCCGCGAGGCAGCTACGGCCAGGGGGAGGCGTTCGTGCAGGCGAACCGCCGCGACTTCGGCTTCGGGGACTTCAGCGACGTGCTGGCGGGGCTGGACGCGGTGCTGGCGTCCGCGCCGGTGGATCCGGCGCGGCAGGGCATCACGGGGTGGAGCTACGGCGGCTTCCTGACGATGTGGGCGGTGACGCGGACGCAGCGCTTCCAGGCGGCGGTGGCGGGCGCGGGCATCGCGAACTGGCAGAGCTACTACGGCACGAACCACATCGACGCCTGGATGCTGCCGTACTTCGGGGCGTCGGTGTACGACGAGCCGGAGGTGTACACGCGCTCCTCGCCCATCAACGGCGTGAAGCAGGTGAGGGCGCCCACGCTGGTGCTGCACGGTGAAAGGGACATGGAAGTGCCCGCGTCGCAGGGCTACGAGTTCCACAAGGCGCTGAAGACGCTGGGCGTGAAGACCCAGTTGGTCATCTACGCGGACGAAGGCCACAGCCTGCGCAAGCCCGAGCACCAGAAGGACCGGCTGCTCCGGACGCTGGACTGGTTCGACGCGAACCTGCCGGCGGCGGAGTCGAAGCCGAAGGTGCGAGCACCGGCGCGCTGAGGATCAGAGCTCCGAGAACAGGTCGACCGCCGCCTGGGCCAGCAGGGCCTGCTCGTCCGCATCGAGGCTCGCTGCGTAGCGGATGACGTCGCGCGGGCCTGGCGCTTCCGTGTTCCAGAAGAGTTGAAGCAATCTGTTCCGGAGCGTCCGTCCTTCCTCCCCCGCCTGCTGCAGTGAGTCGCGCACGGCCTGCGGGCCCACCAGCTTGACGTAGGCGAACATGTCGAAGCTGTCCTTGGTCTTGTCCGGGCGCAGCTCACGCTTGGCGCGTTCCTTCATCGTCAGGAACCCCGTGGCATCCGGCAGCAGGATCCGCAGCGGCTTTCCCGCGACCAGGACCACGGCATGACCGCGGCGGAGCGCCAGCCGTGCATCCGGCAAGGGCGTCATTCCGGTGGGCAGCTCGTTGGGGTCGACGTCCTTGGGGACGAAGAGGTCCACGTCCATCTGCCCACCGGGCAAGGTCTTCGACCAGCGGAAGTGCCGGGTCCTGGCATAGCCTCGATGGCGGAGGACATCCGGAAGGCGCTCGGCCATGAAGTCCGAGCCATCCACGTCGAACAGCAGATCCGGCTCGTAGGAGAAGCCTCGCTCGATCACGATACCGGTATCGGTCTCGATGGAGATGACCCCGCTTCCACCCCGCTGCCTGGACTCCAGCGCGAGGACTTGCCCTCCAATGAGCATGATGCGGCTGGAAAGGTCTCCCAAGTCGAGCATCAGCTCGCCCAATTCACCGAGGATTTCGTCGAAGCGCTCTTCATCCGTCATCAAGGCTCATCCGAAAGGGGGAGGGCCTGCGCGAAGCGCCGGGCCAAATCCTCCGCCTGTTCGGTTCCCCTGCCGCCGCTCTGGTGGAAGTCCACGGCCAACTGGGGCAGCGCGACCGCTGGACCGTGCGGTAGCAGTCGCTGTGCATGGTAGATGCCGCCCGCGTCGGTTTCGGCGGCTGGCTCCGGGCGAAGCACGAAGAAGTTGTGCGGAGTCATCCGGCGCAGTCCGAACGCCGAGACGGCGGGTTCAAGGGATCCCGAAAGGTAGATGCCGTGGGGGAGCCCGGAGACGGCTCGTTCGTCGGGACGCAGGGCGCTTGCCAGCGTGAAGGTCGAGCGGATGCCCTGGGAGGTCAGCAGGCCATGGGCCTTGCCGAGCAGGTCCGGAGTCGTGGCTGGAGCGTTGAAGCCTTCCCGGGTGATGGCTGTCGGCTTGTCGCTCGTCAGCCATGCTCTCAGCAGGGCCACCGGATCCCGAAGCCGGAAGCCGGTGCCGCGGCCTCCTTCGACGAAGCCTTCCTTCAGGAGTCTCGTGGTGACTCCATGTGCATAGGAGTAGCTCGTCTGGGTCTGCTCGGAGAGCGCGCGAACTGTCCAGCGCTGCTCGGGGGACTGGAGCAGGACGCGCACGAGCCGGCATCCCTTGCCATGGAACAAGGGCTCGCGAGGCGTTCGCTCCAGGGGGCGATGTCCCTGCACCCGGATGAAGGTGCTGCCTGTGCGCAGGAAGAACGTTCCGCGCATGTCGAGCAGGCCCACCTCCTCGCGCTCGCAGAGGTCGATGACGCTGGCGGAGGCCGAGTCCGTGACGAGCATCGGGAGCCGGAAGGCGGGAAGCGAGCGCGGATCCGCATCCCTGCGTTGAATCTGCTCGCGCAGGGCAGACAGCTTCTCGCGTTGGCTCAGCACATCCGTCGGGAACAGAGGGGCGCGATACCCCAACAACACGGGAACGCGAGCCTCCGGGAGCTGGACCACCGCGAGGTCGTAGAGGGATTCCCCCCGAGGACCTACCCGCGGCACCACGATGGCTTCCTGCTGCACCAGCTTGACGCCACGAGGCAGCGGCGGCGGATTCCGCCAGAACTCGTCACGGAAATGGGAGGGCCCGGGTCTCATTCAATTCTGTCGATATTGGCGTCCAAGCTTCGAAAAAGGGGCTATTAAAGCCCCATATCCACAATATCGACAAAATTGGCGTAAGGTCAGGGGCCGCGGCGGAGGCCGGGGTCGGCGGGGGCCACGAGCGAGTTGATCACTTGGTCGCGCCACTGGCCGTTGATGAGGAGGAAGTCGCGGGCGTAGCCCTCGGGGATGAAGCCCAGGCGGCGGAGGACGGCGGCGCTGCGCAGGTTCTCCGGCAGGTGGCTGGCCTGGAGCCGGTGCAGGCCCATGGCGCTGAAGGCGAAGTCGCAGAAGGCGCGGAGGGCCTCGGTCATGAGGCCCTTGCCCTCGTGGCGGTGATCCAGGCCATAGCCCAGGTCCGCGGCCTGGAGCGGCCCCCGGCGGATGTGGGCGAGCGAGGCGTTGCCGATGACCGGCGCGAGCGCGAGGGGCTGGCCCCTGGGGAGCAGGAAGACGCGCAGGGACACGTCGTGGCGGAAGTCCTCGCGGTCCTGGGCCAGGCGCGTGCGCCAGTAGGCCGAGGAGAAGAAGGTCGCCGGGCGCGCTGGCGACACCGGGCCCAGGTGGTCCTTGTTGGCCACGTGGTACGCCAGCACCCGCTCCGCCGCGTCGGGCGGCAGCAGCATCAGGTGGAGGCGCTCGGTGGTGAGCAGGACGGGCGACTTGTCGATCATGGCGGAGCCGGGCTTCCAAGGGTAACGCGCCCCCTCGGAACGTGCGCGAATGAAGCGCGGATGAAGAAAAAGGTCCCCACCCGCATGGAGTGAGGACCTTCATGCTCAGGGAGCACGGACGTGCGTTACTGCCCGTGGTCCATGGGCTGCTGGGGCACCTGCTGCTTCGCGGCACCGTCACCCGAGCCCTGTTCCGGCTGCGGGCTCTGGTGGTCCACGCCCGCGCCGTGCGGCTGCGCATCCGTGCCGCTGCCTCCCGTGCCATCCGGCTGCGCGTTCTGTCCCTGGTCCTGGTCGCCCTGGGGCGGCGGCTGCTGCGCTCCACTTCCACCCACGCCGCCGCTTCGCGACGGCTGCGCTCCCGCCACGTTGCGCTCCACCACGATCTCCACGCGGCGGTTGTTCGCGCGGCCCTCCGCCGTGCTGTTCGACGCCACCGGCCGGTTCTCACCCATGCCTCGAATCTGGATGCGGTCCGCGGGCACGCCCTGGTTCACCAGGAAGTTCCGCACGCTCTCCGCCCGGCGCTCCGACAACTGGTCGTTGTAGTCCTCCGAGCCTCGCGAGTCCGTGTGGCCTTCGATGAGCAACGGGTTCTTCGACTCCTTCAGCGCCGTCGCCACCTCCGACAGCCGGTCGCGCGCCGCGGGCAACAGCTCCGTCGCGTTCGTCGCGAACAGCACGCTGCCCGACAACGTCACCACCGTGCCGCGCGCCTCCTCCCGCACCTTCACGTTCTCGTCCTGCAGCCGCGTCAGCGCCTGCGACGCGCGCTGCTCCGCCTGGAGCCGCGCCTGCCGCTCCTGCTCCAGCTCCTGCGTGCGCTGCTGGAGCTGCTGGTTCAGCTCGGCCAGCCGCTGCGCCTCCGCCTGCTGCTGCTCCAGGCGCCGCTGCATCTCCGCTTCCATCTGCTGGCGCTGCTGCGCATCCGCCGCGCGCAGGCGCTCCGCCTCCTGCTGGCGCTGGGCGTCGAGCTGCTGACGCTGGGCCTCGAACTGCTGGCGCTGCTGCTCATACTGCTGGCGCTGGGCCTCGTACCTCGCGCGCTCCTCCTCCTGCTGGCGCGTGAGGTTCTGCGCGCGCGCCTCCTGCTGCTCCCGCAGGGACGCCTCCGCCTGCGCCCGCTGCTGCGCGGCCAGGTCCGCCTCGCCGCGCGCCGAGGCGATCTCCGCCTTGCGCAGGGCCACGTACGCCAACGAGCGCGTCCTCACCGAGCCCCTGCTCTCCGCGTACTCGTTCTCCGCCTCCTGCAGGGCCGCCCGGGCCGCCGCCACGTCCGCGGGGCGCTCGCGGCCCTCGGGGCTCGTGGACACCTCGCGGTACGCCTGGCGCGCCGCGGTCAGTTCACTGGGCGGGGGACCGTGCGCACACCCCACCGAGAGCGCCGTGACTCCCGCGACCGCCAACCATCCAAGTTTCCAACGCTGCATGACTCGCTCCTCACAAGGCTAGAGGTGGGGGACTCACTGACCGCGGCGGAGGGACTCGGCCTGCTCGGAGGCCCGCCGCGCCTCGTTCTTCAGGGGCACCGCGCGCGCCAGCGCCGACGCCAGGTCCGCGTCCGCCGCCGCCTGCCGGAACCGCAGCTCCGCGGCCTCCTGCTCGCCCTCTTGAATCAGCCGCTCACCGTCGGCGATCTGCTGACGCGCGAACTGAAGGTGCCGGGCGGCCTCGGGCACGTTCGGCGCCTGCGAGTTCTCCGCCGAGCGGAGCGCGGCCTCCGCCTGGACGCGCTGCTGATGGGTGGACGTAGCAATCACCTGCTTGCCTGCACAGCCAAGGGCCGCGACGCAGAGCAGGGCGGCGGCGAACAGCTTCGGGCGCATGGGTCACCTCATGCCGGTGGAATGCTGGGACGCTCCGGCGCGGCCCAGGGGGAGTTGGTTTGGAAAATGGGCGGTGCGCACCCGGTCGGCATCGGCGGCCTGTCCCCACCCGGCACGCTGGCCGAGGGGGTTGACAGGCGTCGTGTAGGGAACGAGGCGCACAGGCCCCGGCACGCACGGGCTGCTGGCCGTGCGGCGGGAGGGACGCTAGAGGGGGAACATGCGCCTGCACCTCGTGGACGGCACGTATGAGCTGTACCGGGCCCACTTCTCGCCCCGGCCGGGCACCACCGCGCCGGACGGGCGCGACGTGAAGGCCACGGCGGGCGTGATGGACTCGCTGCTCGCCCTCCTGCACGACGAGGAGGAGGCCGTGACGCACGTCGCGGTCGCGTTCGACAACCCCATCCGCTCGTTCCGCAACGCGCTGTTCGCCGGTTACAAAGGGGACGAGGGCGTGCCGCCGGAGCTGCGCGCGCAGTTCGACCTGGTGGAGGAGGCCGTCTCCGCGCTGGGCGTGCGCGTCTGGTCCATGAAGGACCAGGAGGCGGACGACGCGCTGGCCACCGCGGCGGCGCGCTGGGCGGGCGAGGTGGAGCAGGTGCGGCTGCTCACGCCGGACAAGGACCTGGGCCAGTGTGTGCGCGGCCAGCGCGTGGTGCAGGTGGACCGGCGGCAGCAGAAGGTGGTGGACGCGGACGGGGTGAAGGCGAAGCTGGGCGTGGCGCCAGAGAGCGTCCCGGACCTGCTGGCGCTGATGGGCGACGACGCGGACGGCATCCCGGGGCTGCCGGGCTTCGGGGCGAAGGGCGCGGCGGCGGTGCTCCAGGCGTATGGACACCTGGAAGCCATCCCGGACGACGCGGCGGAGTGGACGGTGAAGGTGCGGGGCGCGGACAAGCTGGCGGCGACGCTGAAGGCGCACCGCGAGGACGCGCGGCTGTACCGCACGCTGGCCACGTTGGTGGAGGACGCGCCGCTGCCGGGCACGGCGTCGCTCGCGGACCTGGAGTGGAAGGGCGTGCCGGAAGCGCGCTTCAAGGCGTTCTGTGAAGGATTGGGATTGAAGAGCCTCCAGCGCCGGCCGAAGCGCTGGGCGGCATGAGGAAGCCATGAGCATGGAATTGAAGCCCCCGCCGTCGGACGGCTGGGTCCCCACCCTGGACGACACCCCCTTCACCCGCATGGGCGGCGAGGCGCCCGTCCACGCGCTGGCGGAGGCCTTCTACGACGTGATGGACGCGGAGGAGCCCGCGCTCGCCGCCATTCACGAACTGGATGCGCAGGGGAAGGTGAACCGGGGCACGCGCCAGCGCTTCGGCATGTTCCTGGTGGGCTGGCTGGGCGGGCCGCAGCACTACAGCGCGACGCACGGCCACCCCCGCCTGCGCATGCGCCACGGGCACCTGCCGGTGGACACGGCGATGCGGGACGCGTGGCTGCGGTGCATGCGGAAGGCCATGGACCAGCAAGGCATCACCGGCGGCCTGCGAAGCTTCCTGGATGACCGCTTCGCCCAGGTGGCGGACTTCCTCCGCAACACGGAAGGGTGACCCCGGGGGCTTGGATGTAGCGCCGGCACAGGCCGGCCACTCCACCGTCCGCCTGGGTGCTCGCTCGCCGGTTCGTGGCCGGACGGGCGCCGCGCCCCCACCCTCCAGTTTTCACCACCCAATGGGGGTCGGGACCCATGCGAACGAACAATGAAATCTGGACGGCGGCGGGCTTCGGCGTCCTCGCCGGGATGCGGAGCATGACGGCGCCCGCGTTCCTCTCGCGGGAGCTGTCTCGCAAGCCGACGCGCGCGCTGAAGCGGGCCCTGCCGGGCCTCGCGTCGAAGAAGGTGTCGCAGCGCCTGGGCCTCCTGGCCCTGGGTGAGCTCCTGGGAGACAAGAACCCCAAGGCTCCTCCGCGCACCGCGTTCCCGGTCCTGTCCGGCCGCATCCTCTCCGGGGCCATCACCGGCGCCGCGGTGTCGCGCAAGCGCAAGGGGGCGCGGGTGGGCTTCGCCCTCGTCGGCGCCGCCGCGGCCATCGCCTCCAGCTACTTCTTCGTCGGCTTCCGCCGCCTCCTGACGCAGCGGCTGCGCGTGCCGAACGTGGCCGCGGGCCTGGTCGAGGACGGGCTCGCGCTGGCCCTGGGCTCCCGCCTCACCCGGGCGCTGCGTTAGGCGCCGTCCCGGGGCTCACCCCTGCGCCTTGCCGGGGGTGAGCCGCGCCTCCAGCCGCGCCAGCACCGCGTGCTCCGCCCGCGCCCGCTCCGCCAGGGGCGCGAAGAGCAGCCGCGAGCGCAGGCCCATGCCCTCCGTCAGTTCGAACTGGCGCAGGTCCTCCGGCAACGCGAGCAGCACCTCGCCCAGCGGCCGCACCCGGTGCAACTGGTACGAACCCGCCGCCTCCAGCGCGCGCACCACGTCCGCCACGGGCTCCGCGCGGGCCATGGCCTTGCGGGACTGCTCCTCGTACCGCAAGCCCGCCTCCACCCGCTCCTCCAGGTCCGCGAGCACCGCCGCCGACGTGCGCTGCGCCTCCTTCACCAGCCGCAGCGGATCCAACGCCCGCTCCACGCGCCGCCGCACCGCCGGGGACAGCGCCCGGGCCCGGCCCTCCACGCGCGACAGCACCGCGTCGCGGTAGCTCGCCGCGAAGCAGACCACGAACAGCGCCTCCTCCAGCGGCGCCCGCTCCCGCGCGGCCAGCCCCTCCGCCAGCGAGCACAGCCCCTCGCCGGTGAGCACGTACCGGCGTCCCCGGGGCAGCCCCTTCACGGGCGCGCTGGTGCTCGCCTCCGCGTGGCCCGCGCGCACCAGCCGCTCCAGCGTCCGGCGCACCTGCGTCAGGTCGATGTCCTGCGAGGGCCGGGTGACGTCGTGCTCCACCCAGTTGGTGAACAGCAGGAAGTAGAAGCGCACGTCCGACACGCGGAAGCCGCCCGCCCGAGCCCCGGCCCCGTGCGCCGCCAGCAGCGCCGCCTGCACGAAGGTGGCCTGCGTGTCGATGTAACCCAACCGCGCCGTCAGGGTGCTGTTCCGAGCCATGGCCCCCAGGATGCCAGCCCCCGTCCCGCCCGTCCCATTCCTCCCAGGTGACAGTGTCAGTCCGGTCGAAAGACATCTCCGGCGTGCTCATGCGTATGAGGGGCCAGCCTGACGTCACGGAGGGATTTCCATGCTGCCCTGGCTCGTCCTCATCGCCGGTTTTTGTCTGCTCATTGAGCAGTGCTCCCTGGGGTGGAAGCTGCCTCGCGTGCGCGGCTGGCACCTGCGGGTGGTGCTCATCAACCTGGCGCAGGTGGGCGTGGTGGTGCTGGGCGGCTACACCTGGGACCGGTGGTTCTCCGCGCACTCGGTCTTCCACCTGTCCCGGCACGTGAGCCCGGTGGTGGGCGGGGTGCTGGCCTATCTCATCGCCACGTTCGTCTTCTACTGGTGGCACCGCGCCCGGCACGAGAGCGACGTGCTCTGGCGGCTCTTCCATCAAATCCATCACAGCCCCCAGCGGCTGGAGGTCATCACCAGCTTCTACAAGCACCCGCTGGAGATGACGGCCAACAGCCTCATTGGCGGGCTGCTCGTCTACACGGTGCTGGGATTGAGCCCGGCGGCGGGCGCCATCTACACGGCCTGCTGCGCGCTGGGCGAATACTTCTACCACACCAACATCCGCACCCCGCGCTGGGTGGGCTGGTTCTTCCAGCGGCCGGAGATGCACCGCATCCACCACGAGTACGGCAAGCACCGGAACAACTACGGCGACCTGCCCATCTGGGACATGCTGTTCGGCACCTACGAGAACCCCGCCACCTGGGACGCCGCGTGCGGCTTCGACGACGCGAAGGAGCAGCGGCTGGGGGACATGCTCGCCTTCCGCGACGTGCATCGCTCGTAGGCGGTGGCACACTGGCGCCCCCTTCGCTTCATCCGTGAGGTCGCGCCATGAGCAGCTCGCGTCGGCAGTTCCTGACCCACACCGTGATTGGACTCGCGAGCACCGCCGTCTCCGCGGCGCCGGACGCGGGCACGTCCGCCCCGCCGGCCGGAGCGCCGCCCACCTTCGGCGCGGGCCCCACGGTGGGGCCCGAGGTGAGCCCCACAACCTTCGCGGAGGCCGAAAAGCTGATGCAGGTGCGACTCACGCCCGCCGAGCGCACCCAGGCCGCCAGCAACTGGCGCGTGTCCCTGGCCCCGCTGCACGAGCGCCGCACCGGCCCTCGCAAGCTGGAGCTGGAGCCCACGCTGTCGCCCGCCTCGCAGTGGAACCCGTCGCTGCCGGGGCTCAAGCCCACCGCGCCCGCGAAGGAGCGCTTCGTGCGCAGCCGCGACGCGAAGGTGCCGCTGCCCGCGAAGGAGGAGGACATCGCCTTCGCGCCGCTCACGCGGTTGTCGCGCTGGGTGCAGTCGCGCGCCATCACCTCGGAGCGACTCACGCGGCTGTACCTGGAGCGGCTGAAGCGCCATGACCCGAAGCTCCAGTGCGTCATCACGCTGACGGAGGAGCTGGCGCTCCAGCAGGCGCGGCAGGCGGACCAGGAACTCGCGGCGGGCCGCTACAGGGGCCCGCTGCACGGCATCCCCTGGGGGGCGAAGGACCTGGTGGACACCGCGGGCATCCGCACCACCTACGGCGCCGAGCCGTTCCGCGACCGCGTCCCCACCACGGACGCCGCCGCGGTGGAGCGGCTGCACCGCGCGGGCGCCGTGCTGGTGGCGAAGCTCAGCCTGGGGGCGCTCGCGCTCAACGACATCTGGTTCGGCGGCGAGACGAAGAACCCGTGGTTGTTGGAGGAGGGCTCCTCTGGCAGCAGCGCGGGGCCGGGCGCGGCGACGGCGGCGGGGCTCGTGGGCTTCTCCCTGGGCAGCGAGACGGGCGGCAGCATCGTGTCGCCGTCCATGCGCTGCGGCATCACCGGCCTGCGCCCCACCTATGGCCGCGTGCCTCGCACGGGCGCGATGACGCTGTGCTGGTCGCTGGACAAGCTGGGGCCCATGACGCGCGGGGTGGAGGACTCGCTGCTGGTGCTCGCCGCGCTCAACGGCGCGGACGCGGGTGACGTGGCGAGCGTGTCCGCGAAGCTGGACTTCGACGCGAACGCGCCCGTGAAGGGCCTGCGCGTGGGCTACGTGCCCGCGTGGATGAAGGAGAGCCCCGCCACGGACGTGGACCGCGCGGCGCTGGAGGCGCTCAGGGGGCTGGGCCTGACGCCGGTGGAGGTCCAGTTCCCCGACTGGCCGTACCCTGCCCTCAACGTCATCCTCTTCGCGGAGGCCGCCGCCGCGTTTGAAGAGCTCACGCTCAGCCACGGCGTGGACGCGCTGAAGATGCAGACGCCGGACGCGTGGCCCAACCTCTTCCGCCAGTCCCGCTTCCTGTCCGCGGTGGACTTCGTCCAGGCGGACCGGCTGCGCCGCAAGGTGGCGCAGGAGATGGCGCGCGTCATGTCGCAGGTGGACGTGCTGCTCGTGCCCTCGCTGCGCGACGAGGCCCTCACCATCACCAACCACACGGGCCACCCGTCGCTCACGCTGCGCACCGGCTTCGTGGAGGTGTCCAGGGCCCGCAGCGACTGGGCCCCGGACCCCAAACGCCCCATGCCCACCTTCGCCACCCCGCGCCGCGTCCCCCACGGCGTGACGCTCATCGGCCAGCTCTTCGACGAGGGCACCCTGGGCCGCGTGGGCATCGCCCTGGAGCGCGCCTCCGGCGTCGCCGGTGAGCGCCCGCCCGGCTTCTAGGTCGGGTGGGCCACATCCCATCCCTGCCGCGAGGCAGGGGGGACGGCCAGCCAGCACCCCCGAGGGCCCTGTTCCCCGGGCTGGCACACCCGCACCTTGCTTGCCTGTCATTGCAGGGGAGGGTGTATGGGATTGTCCAAGCCGGGAGTGAAGCTGTGGTGGATGATGGCGCTGCTGGTGGCGCCGGTGGCGAACGCCTTCACGGACGCGGACGCGGTGCGCGTGTTCACGTTCGCCCGGGCGCAGCTCGCGGACACGATTCTGGAGTTGCCCAACGTGAACCGCTCGCCCAAGGCGTCCCTGTCCAACGGGACGTGGACCACGGTGGCCAACACGGACCGCGTCGCGTGGACGCAGGGCTTCTTCCCCGGGAGCATGTGGTTCATGTTCCAGGTGGCCAACGAGCCCTACTGGCGCGACCGCGCGGACCTGTGGACGCGCCCCCTGGAGGTCCAGAAGACCAACACGGAGACGCACGACCTGGGCTTCAAGATGTACAACAGCTACGGCAATGCCTACCGGCTCACCGGCAATCCCTACTACCGGGACGTGCTGCTCACCTCCGCCGCGTCGCTGGCCACGCGCTACAACAGCACCGTGGGCATCATCGATTGTTGTGATTGGAACTCGAACTGGAACATCCCGCTCGTCACCGACACGATGATGGACATCGAGCTGCTGCTCTGGGGCGCCCAGAACGGCGGCCCCGCCGCGTGGCGCACCATGGCGGTGAACCACGCGCTCCGGACGCTCCAGGACGCGGTGCGCACCAATGGCAGCTCGTTCCACTACGTGGACTACAACAACAACGGCACCATCCGGTCGCAAGGCACCTTCCAGGGCTACCGTGACTGGTCCACCTGGGCGCGCGGGCAGGCGTGGCTCATCTATGGCTTCACGATGGTGTACCGCTACACGCAGGACGCGCGCTTCCTCACCGCGGCCCGCCGGGTGACGGACTACTACCTGGCGAACCTGCCCGCGGACCGCGTGCCCAACTGGGACTTCAACGCGCCCAGCCAGTCCAAGGACTCCTCCGCCGCGGCCGTCGTCGCGTCTGGCCTGCTGGAGCTGAGCAGCCTGGAGACGGACGCCACCCGGCGCACCACCTACCGCAACGCCGCGCTGGCCATGCTCGACTCGCTGGCGTCGACCGCGTACCTGGCGCAGGGCACCAACAGCCCGGGCCTGCTGCTGCACGGCGTGGGCAACTACCCGGCGGGGCAGGAGATCAACGTCAGCCTCATCTACGGCGACTACTACTTCCTGGAGGCGCTGCTGCGCTTCAACCCGCGCCCCAACTACCCCTGGTACTCGAAGCTGGAGCTGCCGCGGAGCCAGCATCTGCTGGGCACGGGCAACACGGGCACGCGCATCGTGGAGTTCGACCTCACCCCTCTGGCGGACAACCTGGGCGGCGGCGTGGTGGGCTGGACGGACAGCTCCACGGAGGTCACGGCCTTCAACCGGCTGAACATGGCGCTGCGCATGAGCGAGGACGGCATCTTCCAGGTGCGCAACGGCGCGGGCTACTCGTGGATCCGCCGGGTGCCGTACGTGCGCAACCAGACGTACCACTTCCGCATGAACGTGGACCTGCTCGCCCGGCGCTACTCCGTCTGGGTGACGCCGCCCGGCGCCGCGGAGGTGCAGCTCGTGGACCGGGTCGCGTTCCGGTCGGACGGGCCGCCCATCGACGACCTGGGCCGCGTCGCGGTCATCTCCACCGTGACGGACAGCGACTTCCGCGTGAACAACCACCGCGTCTACGCGCCCACCGCGAGCGTCGCCGCCGCGCTGGAGAAGCCCGCTCCACTGCCTGAAGCCGTGCTGAAGGAACTGGACGCGCGGGCCCCCGCCCCCACGCGCCGCTCGGCTCCGTCCGAGCGCTGACCGAGGGCCCCGGCCCGGTGGCCCACCCGACACAAGGTGGGCCACCGTGGGTGCGCGCAGGCCGGAAGCCGGTTACATCCGCCGGGTGACGAACCTGGACCTCTTCCTCCCGGAACCCGCCCCGCGCCCGGCCGCCGTCCCGGCGGGCCCCGGCCCGCTCGACCGGCTGCTGAAGGTGTCGCGCATCTACCTGGAGCCCGCCGTGCGGGAGCATGCGCGCGGCCGGGAGATCCTGGCGCGCTATCCGGACGCGGAGCGGGTGGAGGTGGCCTCGCACCAGCACATCCCCGGCCTCTTCGGCAACGAAGGCAACGTGGAGGCCTGGAACCGCATCAAGGGCAGCACCCTGGTGCTGGGGGGGAAGAAGACGCTGTCCTTCATCGCCAACGACCGCAGCTCGGACTTTATCGCGCCCTCCACGGCGAACGGCTGCGTGATGGCGTGCGCGTACTGCTACGTGCCGCGCAACAAGGGCTACGCGAACCCGGTCACGGTGTTCGTGAACATCGACCGCATCCAGGACGCCATCCGCAAGCACGCGCACAAGCGCGGGCCCAAGCTGGAGCCCAACACGGTGGACCCCCACGCGTGGGTCTACGACATCGGGTGCAACAGTGACTGCGCCGCGGACGCGGCCATCAGCGACAACGTGCGGGACCTGGTGCGGCTGTTCACCACGCTGCCCAACGCCAAGGCCAGCTTCGCCACCAAGCTGGTGAACCGCGAGCTGCTCACCTACGAGCCGAAGGGCAGAACGCGCATCCGCTTCAGCCTGATGCCGCACGCGCCGGCGAAGCTGCTGGACGTGCGCACCAGCCCCATCGCGGAGCGCATCGCAGCCATCGACGACTTCGTGGCCGCCGGCTACGAGGTGCACCTCAACTTCTCCCCCGTCATCCTCCACGAGGGCTGGCAGGACGCCTACGTGGAGCTGTTCCAGCAGGTGGACGCAGGCATCGGCGAGCGGGCGAAGCAGCAGCTCGCGTGTGAGGTCATCTTCCTCACGCACAACGCGGGCCTGCACGAGGTGAACCTGCGCTGGCACCCGAAGGCGGAGGAGCTGCTCTGGCGGCCGGAAATCCAGGAGACGAAGGTGTCCCAGGGCGGCGGCATCAACGTGCGCTACCGCACCGGCTTCAAGGGCCGCCACGTTGCGGAGTTCCAGGCCCTGCTCGCGAAGCACCTGCCGTACTGCCGCGTGCGGTACGCCTTCTAGGCAGGTGGCCCCGCAGCGCAGTCGCTACCCGTCGGAGCGCCGCGTACAAGCGTGGGCGCGCCGGGCGGCCGCCACCCACGAAACAGGTGAAGGTCCTGGAATGGGCCAGCGCCAGAGGCGCGCAGCCCACCGGATCAGAACCCCCTGGATGGTCTGTAACGATCCGCTCACCGTGTGCGGAGTCACGCGTGTCCGCTCACCGCGGTCCGAGCATGGTGGCTCGGGCCGGATGCCGCCGTCCGGTGACGAAACGCGCGGACATGTCCGGCTGTCGGACGGGCTTCCCAAGCCCGCCTCCGTCACGCCCTCTTCGACGCACCCCAGGTCGAGCACGCATGGGGCGAACATCAAGGTGGGAGGTGACGGCGGCGCCCTGTGGTCAGGCTTCACGGCAAGAGCCGCATGATGGCGGCCTGTAACCGCAAGCACTCCAGTGTCCTCGACGTCTTCTACAAGGGGGGCGGGGGCGCCCTCGCAGGGACGCGGGATCTCCAGTGAGTCGTCCCGCAGGACAATCGGTGAGAGATGGCGGGGGCCAGGTCTTTCGACGCAAGGCAGAGCCTCCAGCACCTCATCCTGCTCGGCGGCTGCCTCGCCGCAGCCAACGCCATGATCCTCCACACAGGGATGTGCCGAGGGTGCCTTGTCCTGCTCGGTGGCGCCGAGAGGCCATTCCTGGGCGCACGTGGCCTCGGGGGACGCAGGCTTCTGCGGAGCAGGAGCAAAGGCATTCAGCACGAGCTCATCGCAAGCCTTCATCAGTACCGGCAGCTCGTGCTGAAGCGCCTGCACGTCGCGCTCGTGCAGGATTGCCATCGCGCGTGAGGCCCATGCGCGAAGCGCGGCTCCGCCCAGGAGCGGCAGCAGTTTGGCGGCGCCTCCCAGGAAGGCCCGTTGCAGGGACTGGACGAGGAGCACATGCCCCGGCCGCTCCGCCACGCGTGCCGCCTCCCGAAGCAGCTCGAACTCCGCCTGGGCGCAGGCTGCCCCCGACTCCCAGCGCGCCGCGTCCTGGAGCCGGAAGCACGCGCTCCCCAGCCGGTCCAGGTCGCGATCCGAGGCCTTCGCGCAGCAGTCGACCAGCAGCTCCACCAACACCTGCCGCTTGAGGCTGAAGTAGCCCTCCAGAAGCCACCGGGCCTGCGGGGAGCGCGCGTCATGCAGCGCCAGCCCCAGGTTCTCCAGCGTCAGCGATTCATCCAGGGCCACCGCGCGAGTCTTTCGCCCGGGGCGCTGCACCACCAGGCCCCGCGCCGCCAGCCGCCGCAGTGCCTCGCGGATGGTGCCCCGGCACACCTCATAGCGACGCGCCAGCTTCGCTTCGGAGCCAAACTGCCCGCTCGGGTGCAGCCGCCCCAGCGCGATATCGCGCTCGATTTGCGCTTCCACGTACGCCACGAGTCCTCGCCGCTCCATCCCCATCCCCCTCCTCGTTTCAGCATCGCCATCCCACCACAGGGGTCTGACATGGACGTGCGGGGGCCCACCCTCCGCGTCGCTTGCCGGGTGAGCGCGCCCCCGGGCGGCGGGCGGCGAAAACCTGTCCGACTGTCGGACAAGTTCGCCGGCCCCAGGTGGCGAAAACCTGTCCGACAGTCGGACAGCTTTTGAGGCAACCGGCCCCGGGTGGGCGCCTCTGCCCATGTCCTCATCCTGGTACCCGAGCACGCACGACATCGCGGCTGCCGCTGTGCTCCGCGAGGTGTACGTTCCCCGGCTTCATGCCGCGCGGACCTGTCGGACAGTCGGACAAGTTTTGAGGCAACCGGCCCCCGGGCGGGCGCCTCTGCCCATTCCTCATTCTGGTACCCGAGCACGCGCGACATCGCGGCTGCCGCTGTGCTCCACGCGGCGTTCGTTTCCTGGCTTCATTCCGCGCGGACCTGTCCGACTGTCGGACAGGTTTCGCGGCCACCGTGCCCGGGCGGGTGCCTTTTCTCGTGGGCCCGACTTTGCGTCTGCTTGAGTTCCCGTTGTGGTCCACCGCAGCGATCCACGAGGCGCGCGTCTTCGCGAAGGATTTGTGGCGCGGGGGGAGTGACGGACTGCTGGGGCCTTCTTGGGCGCCTTTGTCTGGCGGTGGCTTCCTGGCTCAGTACTCGTGCTGGATGAGCCAGAACACCGCGGTGCGGTGCGACTGGGGGAAGTGCACGATGCTGTAGAGGTTGTGGAAGTCACGCGCGCCTCGGGCCACCAGCGGATCATTGTTGAGGTGCGCCATTACTGGCACCTCCGTGCCGTTGCCCGGCGACTGGGGTAGTACCTGGCCCAGCTCCGGGCTGGCCCGGGCGATGTGGCTCGAGAAGTTCGCGTACGTCAGGTCCGGCTTCCGCGTGAATTGCACGCGCTGGTTGGACGACAGCTCCGGCAGCGTGGCGAAGGCTCCCTCCACCACCCAGTCCAACTGCGTGGGCTGCGTGTCCTCCACGGAGGGCACGTTGAACGTCCAGAGGAACTCGTCGCAGGCGTTCTCTCCGGCCTTGCACCTCGCGTGGCCGTCCGCCCGTGCCTCTTTGATGGTGTCGTTGTCCTCCAACTGCGTGAGGGGCAGCGGCCCCGCGCCTTGGTAGCGCTGGTAGAAGTCCTTGCACGCCGGCCACATCCGCGACGTGAAGGCCGCCTCTCCGTTCGTGCACCAGGGCTTCTGGCCGGAGGACACCGCGCACTGTGACAGCCAGGCGTTGTGCGCGTCCTGTGCGTCCGTGCACTGCGACAACGCCTTCGCGGGCGTCACGCCCTGGCTCTACCACGCTCTCGTCACACCTCGATGCGCGTGGCCACGTCCAGGTCGCATGCGGTGAACAGGTCCTCCTGCGCGCAGGCTCCGTTGATGCAGCCCAGCGCCAGGCGGAACTTCTTGCCCGCGCCCGTGCCTGTGCTCACCACCGCCAGATACTCGCCGCCGTGGGCCAGCGTCAGGCTGGCCACCTTGGAGAGCTGGCCGTAGCCCGCGTCGTCGTCCTGCGCGAGCACCGGGGTGCCGTCGCTGCCGCTTGCGTTCTTCGGGCCGTAGATGAACAGGCCCGTGTCCAGGTACATGCTGCTGCCCAGGTGCGTCACCTCCAGGCTCACCTGCTCGCCCGTGGCCACGTTGAGGCTGAAGGACAGGTACTGCGGGTTCGTCGTGAACTGCGTCCGCACTGCGTCGTTCAGTCCCACCGGGCCCAGGTACGCCGTACTGTCCAACGGGCGGCGGGTACAGGATGGTCTGCGTGCTCGCGCCGACCTCCCGCGCTTCTGGCGAAGCCTCCGGCTTCCACGACGAGCCACACGCCGCCACGAACAACGACGGCACCAGCCATCACCGCCGATTCCAGGCGTGACGCAGACACCCGTTCCTTCTTGTCTTGGGGGAATGCCGCTTCGGGGCGGGAGGCGTGGTTCATGCCCGGAGGTGGGCGTTCACGTCAGCCCCGGCTCAGGGGGCCTGGGGCAGGTCCTGGTACCAGGCGGCGTAGGGCGTGTTCCGGACGAGGCGCCGGTTGAGGTCCGGCGTGCCGTCCGTCCACCACGGCGGGCCCCGCTCTCCCAGGCCCACCTTGGCCCGGTGCACGCGGTCCCGGGCCCTGCGCTCCAGGGCCGCGTCCTTCGCTCGCTTCGCCCGGCCCACGTCGGCGCGGGCCCTCATCAGCGCGGCCACCAGCAGCTCTCGCTGCCGGGGCCCGAGCGCCGGATTGGAGCGACGCCACAGCCTCCCGTCCACCACCAGGTAGCGCCCATCCGGCGTGGTGGGGGGCGGCGGCTTCGTCACTGCTTCGCGGGATAGAGGAAGCGGAGGATGTCTCCGAAGCGCGCGCTCCACGCGGCCTCGTTGTGCTGGCCTCCCTCCACCACGGTGTACTTGAGGTCGTCGTCCAGCACCCAGCCCTTGGCCACCAGCGCGTCGCGCAGCGCCTGCGCATCCGCCACCGTCTCCGCCTCCGCTCCGGAGCCTTCCTGGGTGCCGATGTCCTCCCAGATGCGCAGCGCGGGCTTCGCGGCGAGCGCGTTCACCTGCGCGACAATCTCCCGGTCCGCCCACCACACCGACGGCGACACCACGCCCAGGCGGGTGAAGACGTCCGGGTGCTTGAGCCCCAGCGACATGGACACGAGCCCGCCCAGCGACGAGCCCGCGAGCCCCGTGAACTCCGCCTGCGGCTTCGTGCGGAACTCCGCGTCGATGCGCGGCTTCAGCTCCTGGATGAGGAACCGGCCGTACACGTCCGCGCGGCCCGCGTCCGGGTACCCCGGTGGGAAGGGCACGGGCGTGTACTCCGCGATGCGGTCGCTGGTGTTGTAGACGCCCACGATGATGAGCGGCTCCACCTGGCCGGACTCCACCAGCGCCTGCGCCGTCTCGTCCACGTTCCACTCGCCGGCGAACGCGGTGCTGACGTCCATCAGGTTCTGGCCGTCATGCATGTAGAGCACCGGGTAGCGGCGCGCGGTGTCCGCCTCGTAGCCGGGCGGCAGCCAGATGATGACGTCACGCGGCTTGAGCGTGGCGTCCTGGGGCACGACGTCGCGCAGGTAGCGCACGTCGCCGGTGAGCGGCGGGGGCGGCGGAGGCGTGGTCAGGTCCGCCCAGCCCTTCACCCCCACGGACACGCGCTCGAAGTGGCCGCCGGTGGTGAAGGTGTGGTTCGCCACCTCCGCGCCTGTTTCGCTCTTCTCCACCGTGTCCCACGAGCCGCGCGTCACCTTGAACTCCAGGCCCGTGGCCGCCGCGAACGTGACGGCGCCGGCATAGGCGTTGTCCACGGCCTTGTAGAGCTCCACCTCCGCGCCATTCCAGTTCCCCAGTTCCGGCTGGTTTCCGGACAGCCACACCCTGGCATCCACCGGCGTGATGTCCGGGACCTGGACAATGAACACGGTCCTCGCGCCTGTCTGCCCCCCCTCCGCGCCGAAGCGCTCCACCGTGAAGGCGACACGCTCCTCGTTCTCCTGGGCGGTGAAGGTGTGCTCCGGCTCCGGTGCCCCCTGGGCGTCCAGCGCCACCTGGGCCGTGGGCGCCGCCATCCGCACCGCGTAGGTGAACGCGGTGCCCTTGGGCAGCCGGGCCTTCAGGCTGAACTGCCGGCCGCCCTGGTAGACCAGCGCCAGACCCCGCCCGTCCGCGCCGCCGAACGTGGCGCTGGGGCCCTGGAGGAAGAGCTCCGCGGCGACCGGCGTCTCCGGCGGGACCGTGACGTCGAACTGGACGTCCGAGAAGAGCTGCTCGGTGGGCTTCGGCTCGTCGGAGGCGCAGCCCCAGAGGGCCGTCAACGCCAGGACGAGCAGCAGGGTGGGCCTTGGGAGCGACATGGGTGGGGGCCTCCGGGGGCGGGAGCAGGCCCCTCGTGGAGGCGAACCCTAGCAGCGTGTTCCGACACGCCGCAGTGGGGCCCGGATGCCCCGGAGTGGACATCCCGGAGGGCTGCCCCTTGGCAGCTAGCGGACAGTGCCTACCTTGCGGCGCGCACGGGGGAAGGCGGGTCGCATCCCGCCACCCCCCTCTCGCGAAGGAGTCACACCGCATGAAGAAGCTGACGCTGCTGGCCTTGACGCTGAGCGCCCTGTCCGTGGGCACGGGCTGCCACCGCAACACCCGCGAGTCCGCCAAGGACGACATGGAGCAGGCGGGCGACAAGGTGAAGGACACCGCCGAGGACGCCGCCGACGCCACGGGCGACGCCGCGGAGAAGGCCGGCGACAAGATCGAGGACGCGACCGACAAGTAGCCGTCCGCCGCCGTTCGCGCGCGGAAGGGAAACAAGCACCCCGGACGCCGGCCCCTTTCACGGCGCCGGCCTCCGGGGTGTTGTCTTTCACGGAGGCTGAAGCCGGGCGCTACGGGAACTGCGCCGCGAAGTCCTGGATGAACCAGTACAGGCTGAGCTGGTGGGACGTGCCCTGCGTCGTGCCGTAATCCGACACGGTCCTGCCCGCCAGCGCGGGAATCTGGGGACAGGTCAGCTTGCCGTGGATGGCCTGGGCATGGCCGTTGGTGGTCATGGCGCTCGCGTAGCTGGACGTGGAGGGCACCGACACCCGGCCCGTCGTGCTGACCGTGTTGTAGGCGCTGGTGTTGGAGAACGAGACGGCGATGGCGTCCGCGTCGAAGGCGTTGTTCCCGGTGATGACCTGGTTGATGTACGGCGAGCCGCCGTTCACGCGCCAGGTGCCCGCTTCATACGCGGAGGCCACGCCGCTGAGGGTCGTGCGGCCGGTGACGCGCCCCATGTGGTCGAAGCGGGCCTGGCACGGCGAGGTGCAGGGCACGCTGACGGGGAAGGGGAAGCGCACCGGGAACAGCCCGCCCGGCCGGTAGATGAGGACGTCCCACCAGTAATAGTAGACCCGGCGCGAGCACCGCAGTCCCAGCGACAGTTGGCTGGAGCCGATGACGGTCCGGTTGAGGGTGACCGGGTACGTGGTGAGGGCGTTGGCGCTCAGCGTGTGCTTCGCGCCCGGCCCGGTCCAGCCGTAGAGGTCGCGGCCCGGGTAGGAGACGAAGATGTTCTGGGTGGTGGTGGGCGTGCGCGTCGTCGTGGTCGTCCAGCCGCAGGTGCAGGGGCCGGAGATGGGGATGGGGTACCACCAGGACCACTGCTGGGCGTAGACCATGGCCTCGCCGCGCAGGTGCGGGAAGTCCTTGGACACCTCCTGCATCAGGTCGTACTCGCCCTGGCCATACCGGGCGTCGAGCTCCGTGAGGGCGGCGTCCAGCTCGCTGCTCACGTGCACGACGTCCTGGTCCGACGTGACGCCCCTGGACACGGTGAGGCTGCACTCCTTGTCGCTCGCGCAGTCCAGGTTGACGTCGTAGGGCTGGGTGGCCAGCGGCTGGCCCTTCGGGTCCTCCAGCACCAGCTTCTGCGCCCAGCCCGTCTGCCAGGGCTTGTCCAGCGCGCCGAACACCTTCACCGTGGAGATTCCGCCTGCCTTCGGCGTCACGTCCACGCCCGCGGTGGCGCTGTCCTTGCCGTCATACGAGACGAGCTTCGAGGACGCGGGCAGGTCCTCCTGCCGGTCCGTCCACAGGATGCGCGCGGTCAGCTCCCCGTCCTCCAGCGCCACGTCGAGCACGGTGGCGATGTTCGGGCGGACCTCCTCTTGCGGATCCGCGGCGTGGGCCGGAGCGCCCGCCAGCAGGCCTCCGAGCGCGAGGGAGGAGGCGGTCAGCGAGCGAAGCCAGGACGGAACGAGGCCGGTCGGGCCTCGCGACGGGGGACGGGGCATGGGGCAATCCCTTGCGGAGAATGGGGGTCCGCCCTCCAGCGCGAAGGGCTGGAGGGCGGTTCCCCGTCAGAGCAGGTCCCGTGCCAGGGATTGCGCCACGTCTGTGATTGACGCGGGCTTGGGAGGAAATGCGTGGTTTTCCACTATGTTTCCGAAAACGTTGCTTGCGCTGGGAATGTGTCCCTTCACGTCACGGAAACCCCGCCGGGTGTAGCGCCGCGGGCTACAGGCCGTTGAAGAAGTTCCAGATGCTGTCCGTGAGGGGGAGCGACTCCGGCGGGAGCGCATAGGTGGACTCGGTGTCCCAGGCGCGGCCAATGGGGTTCAGGCCTCCGCCCGGGCACACCGCGACTCCCTGGATGGCGATGGCGTAGTTGGCCTGCGCGCGGCCGTAGGGCTGCCAGGTGAAGGCGTCGCCGTTGTAGGCGTAGAAGGCCTCGCCGGACGTCTGGACGTAGCCGGAACCGCTGCCCACGTCGTTCAGGGTGGTGCTGACGTCGAAGTCACCGTCGGTGGGCGCGTAGCGGGTCTCATTCAGGAGCGGGCTCAGGGCATTGCCCAGGTGGTACTTGCTCTGCTCCATGGCCGTGGCGTTGAGGAGGGTCATGGGAGGCGGGGGATAGATGGGGGTGGTCCGCGCGGTCGCGCGGCCGGTGATGCGGCCGAAGTGGCTGAAGCGGCCGCTGCACGTCCCGGCGCAGGTGCTGTAGACGGGCTGGAGCATGCGCACGGTCTTCACCAGACCGCCCGGCTGACGGATGCCCACGTGCTGGGTGAGGATCGAGGCCAACGACGTGCAGTGAAGATTCAGGGTGACCCGGCTGCTGCCCTGCGTGGACAGGCGGGCGTTCGAGGCCTGCGTCTGGCGCAGGGGGCGCGCATACAGGTCGTGCGCCGCGCCCAGGCTCGTTCCCTGGGTGTTGGAGCGCGCATGGGACGTCGTCCAGGAGCACTGGCAGCCCTGGGCGGGGCCGACCTTGACCAGGCCATGGGCGTAGGTCAGGGCCTCGCCGTACAGCGAGGGCTCACGCCGGGCCACCTCGCGCACCATGTCGAACTGCTTCGTCCCCAGCTCCTTCTCGATGGCGCCGAGCGTCTGCTGCAGGTCCGTGCTCAGGTGCAGGACCTCGCGGCTGGCGGAGACGCCCGGCGTGGCCGTGAGCTGGCAGGTCTTCTCGTCCTCGCAGGCCAGGCTGACGTCATAGGGCTGGCTGGCCAGCTCCCGGCCTTTCGCCTCCCGCACGACGAGCCGCTGGGCCCAGCCCGTCTCCCACGGCTCCCGCACCGCGCCGGACAGTTTCACCTCCACCTCCTCGCCGGCCTTCGGCGAGAGCCGCTCGCCCGCGGTGGGCTTGTCCGTGCCGTCAAGGGACACGACCTCCACCTCCGTGGGCAGGGACTTCGACGCCGCGCCCCAGCGGATGCGCGCGGTCAGCTCGCCGTCCTGCATGGACACGTCGAGGATGGTGGCGGGTGCTTCGCTCGTTTCAGCGGCCCGGGCGGGCGCGGCCACGAACAGGCCACCCACGGCGAACGAGGAGAGGGTCAGGGCGCGAAGCCAGGGAGAGGGGGAACGACGGTGCATGGTGCTGTCCCTTGGGAAGAGGGGGTTGCGCCATTTCTGACAGGCGATGTCAGATTTGGCGGGCCGCCCCAAAAGCAGGTTGCGTGCCAGGGGTTCTCCGCCTCTGTCGCGCGGCGGACCTGTAGCGCGAAACGCTACGGGGGCGGCCCGTGAGGGTCGGGCCCGCAGCCCTGGCGTGCTAGAAGGGCAGGGTGACCTTCGCCCTTCCCGTCCCGGAGCGCGCGGGCGTCGCGCGGCTCGCGTTCGAGCGCTCGGGGCCTCGCACCGTGGTGCGCACCGCGCTGGCGCACAGCCCCTTGCGGCTGCTCACGCCGCGCAACCACGGCCACGCGGCGTGGGCCTATACCAGCTCCTTCGGTGGCGGGCTGGTGGACGGGGACCACCTGCGCTTGGAGGTGGACGTGGCGGACGGTGCTTGCGCGCTGCTCGCGACGCAGGGCGCGAACCGCGTCTACCGCTCGCCCCAGGGGTGCCGCAGCGACCTGGTCGCGCGCGTGGGCCCGGACGCGCTGCTGGCGTGGGTGCCAGACCCCACCGTCTGCTTCACCGGCGCCCGCTACGCGCAGTCCCTGGACGTGACGCTGTCGCCGGGCGCGTCGCTGGTGCTCGCGGACGTGGTGACGGCGGGGCGCAGCGCCCGGGGCGAGCGCTGGGCCTTCCTGCACTACGCCTCCCGTCTGCGCGTCGCGCGGGAGGGGCGCGCGCTGGTGGATGAGCGCTGGGTGCTGGACCCCGCGCACGGCGCGCTGCCGGAGCGGCTGGGCCGCTTCGACGCGCTGGCGTCCGTGCTGCTGGTGGGCCCCGCGTTGAAGGACGCCCGGGAGTCCCTGGCCGCGCGCGTGGCGGGCCTGCCGGTGCAGCCGCGCGCCCGGGAGGTGGTCTCCGCCAGCCCCCTGGGCGAGGACGGGCTGCTCCTGCGCGTGGCGGCCGTGTCGCTGGAGACGCTGCTGGGCACCACGCGCGACTGGCTGTCGTTCCTGCCGGGCCTGCTGGGCGACGACCCGTGGGCCCGGCGGGTGTGACTAATAGCGGGTGATGTCGAACGTGCTGTAGTCCTTGTACAGCTCGCTGAGGTGATCCGCCGTCAGGTTGACCGCGTCCTCGTGGCTGTCCGTCTTCCACTCGGCGGTGTTCGCATCCAGCAAGCGGTTCGGGCCGTCCGTCTTGTGCAGGCCCAGCACGTGGCCCTCCGCGGACTCGCCCGACTTGCGCAGGCCGATGCGGTAGTGGCCGTTCTCCTTCGTGCCGGCGTACAGCTTCTGCGCGAAGGTGTCGGAGGTGATGGGCTCGAAGTCCTGCACCTTCACGCCCGGGTGGCCGCCGCCACGGCCGGTGCGGAAGTCGTCCACCAGGCTGGCGATGGCCGTCTGCTTCTGGGCGATGGCGTCCTTGTCCTGGTTGAGCTGGGCCATCCCGTCCTTGAGCTCCTGGGTCAACTGGCTGCGCTGCGCCTTCAGACCCTGGCGCTGCTCCAGCGTGAGGTCCGGGTTCGTGAGCAGCTCGTTGATCTCCTTGCGCTGCGCGCTCTTGCCCTGGAGCTGCTCCACGCGGCCCTGGAGCTTGGAGATGTCGTCCATGTGCGCGCCGTTCAGCTTCGTGAGCGCGTCGCTCTGCAGGTGCTCGGCGTGCTGCTTGTCGATGAGCTTGCCGAAGTGATTGTCCGTCAGCTTGCCGAACGCCTGCGAGCCCTTCATCGGGTCACCGCCCGCCTCCTTGCCGGTGCGGATCCACTCGGAGGTCATCGCGCTGCACACGCCCGCGTCCGTGCCCGCGGGCAGGTTCGGCTGCTTCAGCATCGGATGGCCGCCCTGGTCCGTGTAGCGCAGGACCTCCGCGCCCGGGTTCTCCAGCTTCAGGTCCTCGACCAGCTTCTGGATTTCAGGGCGCGGCGCCACGGCCCTGCCCTTGCCCGGCGTGCGGCCCAGGGCCAGGTCCGCGATGTCGCTCTCGGAGAGGTTGGGCGACTGAAGCTGCGGGCCCTGGAGCGAGTGCGCGTCGATGGTCGGGCGCGACGAGGACGCCTGCGGCTGTCCGGACGTCTTGAACGCGTCACCCTGGGGCGTCGTTCCGGTGGGAGTCGTCGGCCGGGAGACAGCCGGCGAGGCGTTGGGCGTCTCGGCCGTCGCGCCCGGCTTGGAGAAGGTCGGGGTCGCCACCGCGTTCGTCGTCTTCGGCGGAGCAGGAGGCGCCGTGGGCGTCTTGGGGAAGCCGGCCTTGAAGCTCTTCATGGGGGACTCCGGAGGGGGAGAACGGCGCGAGGGGCCCCCATCCTGGCCCACGCTAACGCGTCGCGCTAGGGTCTGACGGGTCGGCGCATCCCGCACCCGGAAGAACCGAGGGAGTCGGACCCATGCATCTGTCCCCCCGTGACGTGGACAAGCTGCTCTTGCACCAGGCGGGCGTCGTCGCCCAGAAGCGATTGGCGCGAGGCCTGCGCCTCAACTACCCGGAGGCGGTGGCGCTCATCGCCACGCAGTTGCTGGAGTACATCCGTGACGGCAGGAGCGTGGCGGAGCTGATGGACCTGGGGCGCCGGTTCCTGGGGCGCGCGCAGGTGATGGACGGCGTGCCGGAGATGCTCGCGGAGGTGCAGGTGGAGGGCACCTTCCCGGACGGCACCAAGCTCGTCACCGTGCACCACCCGGTGGTGGCGGAGCACGGGGACCTGTCGCTCGCGCTCCACGGCAGCTTCCTGCCGGTGCCGCCGCTGGAGCGCTTCACCGTGCCCGCCGCGTCGCCGGAGGGCGCCCCCGGTGCCGTGCGCGCGGCGGAGGGCGCGCTGGAGCTCAACGCGGGCCGCGAGGCCATCACCCTGCGCGTCACGCACCGGGGCGACCGGCCCATCCAGGTGGGCAGCCACTACGCGTTCGCGGAAGTGAACCGCGCGCTGGTGTTCGACCGGGGCCGCGCCTACGGCCACCGGCTGGACATCCCCGCGGGCACGGCGGTGCGCTTCGAGCCCGGCGAGGTGAAGACGGTGCCGCTGGTCCCCATCGCGGGCGAGCAGGTGGTGCGCGGCGGCAACGCGCTGGGCAGCGGCAAGGTGTCCGACGAAGGCCGCCAGCGCCTGCTGGACGCGGTGCGCGCGCAGGGCTTCGGTCACGAGGAAGAGCCCGAGGAGGACCGCTCATGAGCCGCAAGCTGGACAGACGTCACTACGCGGACATGTTCGGTCCCACCACGGGGGACCGCGTGCGGCTGGGGGACACCGGCCTGTGGCTCCAGGTGGAGCGCGACGCCACCGTGTACGGCGACGAGTGCAAGTTCGGCGGCGGCAAGGTGCTGCGTGAAGGCATGGGCCAGCGCGCGGGCGCGGGCGACGCGGACGCGCTCGACTGCGTCATCACCAACGCGCTGGTGGTGGACTGGACGGGCATCTTCAAGGCGGACGTGGGCATCAAGGCGGGGCGCATCCTCGCCCTCGGCAAGGCGGGCAACCCGGACGTCATGGCGGGCGTCACGCCGGGCATGGTGGTGGGCGTCACCACGGAGGTCATCGCGGGTGAAGGGCTCCTCCTCACCGCGGGCGGCCTGGACACCCATATCCACTTCATCAGCCCGCAGCAGGCGGACGAGGCCATCGCCAGCGGCATCACCACCTGGGTGGGCGGCGGCACCGGCCCGGCCACCGGCACCAACGCCACCACCTGCACGCCGGGCGCGTGGAACCTGGCGCGCATGCTGGAGGCCACGGACACGCTGCCCCTGAACATCGGCCTCACCGGCAAGGGCAACACGTCCCTGCCGGAGGGGCTGCTGGAGCAGGTCCGCGCGGGCGCCATCGGCCTGAAGCTGCACGAGGACTGGGGCACCACGCCCGCGGCCATCGACACGTGCCTCACGCTGGCGGACGCGGAGGACGTGCAGGTCACCATCCACACGGACACGCTCAACGAGTCCGGCTACGTGGATGACTCGCTGGCGGCGTTCAAGGGCCGCACCATCCACACGTACCACTCGGAGGGCGCGGGCGGCGGCCACGCGCCGGACATCATCCGCGTGTGCGGCGCGCCCAACGTGCTGCCCAGCTCCACCAACCCCACGCGGCCGTACACGGTGAACACGCTGGATGAGCACCTGGACATGCTCATGGTGTGTCACCACCTGGACCGCGAGATTCCGGAGGACGTGGCCTTCGCGGAGAGCCGCATCCGCGGAGAGACCATCGCCGCGGAGGACATCCTCCACGACCTGGGCGCCATCAGCATGATGGCCTCCGACAGCCAGGCCATGGGCCGCGTGGGCGAGGTCATCACCCGCACGTGGCAGACGGCGCACAAGATGCGCGAGCAGCGCGGGCGCCTTGCCGGTGAGCAGGGGGACAACGACAACCTGCGCATCCGCCGCTACGTGGCGAAGTACACCATCAACCCGGCCATCGCCCACGGGCTGTCCCATGAGGTCGGCTCCGTGGAGCCGGGCAAGCTCGCGGACCTGGTGCTGTGGCGGCCCGCCTTCTTCGGCGCGAAGCCGGAGCTGGTCATCAAGGGTGGCTTCATCGCGTGGGGCCAGATGGGGGACGCGAACGCGTCCATCCCCACGCCGCAGCCGTACCTCATGCGCCCCATGTTCGGCGCGCGCGGAAGGGCGCGCGGCTCCACCAGCCTCGCCTTCGTGTCCGGGCGCGCGCTGCGGGAGGGCACCGTGCAGGGGCTGGGGCTCACCAAGCGGCTGTCCGCGGTGGTGGGCTGCCGCGCGCTGGGCAAGAAGGACATGCGCCTCAACGACGCGCTGCCGGTCATCACGGTGGACCCGGAGACGTACGAGGTCCGCGCGGACGGGGAGCTTTTGCGCTGCGAGCCCGCCACCTGGCTGCCCCTGGCGCAGCGCTACTCGCTGTTCTGACGGAGGCTCGCCATGGCATCCGGCTGGAGGGTGTTGCAGTTGGCGGACTCGGGGTTCCCCACGGGCGGCTTCGCGCACTCGGGGGGGCTGGAGGCCGCGGTGCAGGCGGGCGAGGTGCGCGGCCCGGGGGACGTGCGGCGCTTCGTGGAGGCGCTGGCGTGGCAGGCGGGCCTGGGCGGCCTGCCGCTGGTGGGCGCGGCGTGGCGCGAGCCCGCTTCAGTGCCGGCGCTGGACGCGAGAGCGGACGCGTTCCTCACCAACCACGTCGCGAACCGGGCCAGCCGCACGCAAGGGCGGGCCTTCCTGGACACCTGCGCGCGCATCTTCCCGGAGGCCGTGGGGCCCGTGCGCGAGGCGGCCCGCGCGGCCGGCGTGAAGTTCCACCACGCGCCCGCGTTCGGCGCGGTGCTGCGCGCGCTGGACGTGGAGCACGAGGACGCGCTGCGCCTCTTCCTGTCGCTCACCCTGCGGGGCGCCCTGTCCGCGGGCGTGCGCATGGGCGTCATCGGCACGCATGAGTCCCACCAGGTGCAGCACGCGGCCACGCCGCTCCTGGAGGCCGTCCTGGAGCAATGCAAGGCATTGGGCGTGGAGGACCTGGCCCAGCCCGCGCCGCTGTGGGACCTGGTGGGCGCCACGCATGACCGGCTGTACTCCCGGCTGTTCCTGTCCTGAAGCCAGACACGAAAAGGAAGCGCGAGACATGCACGACGACGACCACCGCGGCCATGGGCAGGACGGGCACGAGCACACGCACGAGGACTGGGAACACCCGGGCCACTTCGACGCGCGCGACAAGCCGCACCGGCGGGACTACTCGCAGCGGGCCTTCACGGTTGGGATTGGCGGGCCGGTGGGCAGCGGCAAGACGGCGCTGGTGCTGGCCCTGTGCAAGAAGCTGCGGGACCAGTACCGCCTGGGCGTGGTGACCAACGACATCTTCACCAAGGAGGACGCGGAGTTCCTGGTGCGCAACCAGGCCCTGTCCCCGGAGCGCATCAAGGCGGTGGAGACGGGCGGCTGCCCCCACGCCGCCATCCGCGAGGACATCAGCCACAACCTGCTCGCGCTGGAGCAGTTGATGGAGGAGCTGCACCCGGAGCTGCTCATCGTGGAGAGCGGCGGTGACAACCTGGCCGCCCAGTACAGCCGCGAGCTGGCGGACTACACGGTGTACGTCATCGACGTGGCGGGCGGGGACAAGGTGCCGCGCAAGGGCGGGCCCGGTATTACGCAGTCGGACCTTTTGATCATCAACAAGACGGACCTGGCACCGCACGTGGGGGCGGACCTGGGCGTGATGGAGCGGGACGCCCGGAAGATGCGGGGCGAGGGCCCCTTCGTCTTCACGCAGGTCACACGCGATGTCGGGGTGGACGCGGTGGTGGGCCACCTGCTCGACGCCTGGCGGCGGCGCTAAGCACTGGACGAAAGGCGTCCCCACCCGATACCCGCGCCGACACACCGGGGCGGGTTGTGTCAGGGTGCGCGCCGTGGAACTCCTGGAGCGGGCTCGCGTTGAGTGGTTCGCGGCGGCGGTGGGGCTCGTCGTGGGCACCTCGATGGTGTTCGTGCCCTATGAGTTCGGCTCCGCCCTCTTCCATTACGTCTACCCGCACATCCGGCCGCTGGGGAGCCTGTTCCTCGTTGGCGCGGGGATGACGCTCGTCGCGCTCATGTACCCGGCCTGGCCCGCCTTCGTGGGCCGGGTGGGGCGCGCGCTGCTGCTGGCGGCGATCGCGAGCTACTGGTGGGCGGTCTGCGTCCTGCCCGTCAGCCCCACGGGCACCGTCATCTACCTGCTCCTCATGGCCCTGCTCGTCCTGGAGCGGCGCGCCCTGCGCCGGGGGCGGGGGCTGCTGCTGGTGTTCCTGGCCTGCGTGGCGCTGTGCTTCGGGCCGCTGATGCTCTGGACGCCCCAGGGCTTCGTGCGCTTCGCCCTGGCGTCGATGGGGCCCTACGTCCGGTGGGTGGGGCTCCTCTTCCTGTTGATGGGGACCCTGCTCGCCGTGGGGCTCTGGCGCCGCAAGCCGTGGCCGTGCCGGCTGGCCCTGGGGGGCCTGGCCCTCCTGTTCCTGCACATGACGGTCGCGGTGGTGGCGCGGCGCTCGTGGTCGGGGATGAGCGTGTACGGCGTGGCGGCCCTGACGTGCGCGCTGCTGGCGGCGGTGCGCCGGTGGCCCACGCTGGTGGGCGTGCGCTGGCGGCTGTTGCGCGGCATGGCGCTGGCGTCGGTGCTGCCCATCCTGGGCGTGGGCGCGGTGACGTCATACCTGGCGCAGCGGGCCCTGGAGGTGGAGCTGCGCGGCAAGGCGCGGCAGGCGGTGGCCGCGGAGACCGCGTGGCTGGAGCAGACGGCCTCCATGGCGAGCTCGCTGCTGCGCGTGTACAGCCAGGGACCGGGCCTCATCGCCGCGGTGCGCTCGGGGGACCGCGAGGGCATGCGGGAGCGGTTGGCGCTGCTGGAGGGGCCGGCCGGGCTGTTCGACGCGGCCTGGCTGCTGGATGAAGCCGGCGACACGCTGATGTCCTCCGCGCGGCTCGACTGGGTGAGCGGCAACTTCGCGGACCGGACCTATTTCCAGGACGCGGTGAAGGGCGGCGCCCAGGTGCTGCTGTCGCGGCCCTTCCTCTCCCTCGCGAACCTGCCCTTCGTCGTGTTCACGGTGCCCATGGAGCTGGGCTCGGGCCGGCGCGCCTTCCTGGTGGGCGCGCTGTCGCTGAAGCGGCTGGGATTGCAGCCGGCGCTCGCCTCGCCCGGCTACCACGTGGAGATCTTCGACCGCCGCGACGGCAGCCTCCTGCGGGAGACGGAGCGGGGAAACGCGCTCTCGCGGGCGCCGGTGCTGGACCTCGTCGGGGCGGAGGAGCTGACGCGGCCGGAGGGGCTCGTGGAGGCGTTCGACGGCACGGGGCGCCGGATGGTGGTGGCGCACGCGCGGGTGGCGGGCACGCCGTGGACGGTGGTGGTGACGGCGCGGCTGCGCGAGGCGTTCGCGCCGGTGACGCGCATGGGCGCGTGGGTGGTGGCCATCGCGGTGCTCGCGGGGGCCATCGCGCTCGTGTTGTCGCAGTGGGTGGGGCGGGACGTGGCGGTGCGGCTGGAGAGCCTCCGGGACGGCTTCGCCGTGCTGGGCACGCCGTCGGTGGAGCAGCGCGTGCAGGCCCGGGGCGATGATGAGATTGCCCAGCTCACCCTGGGCTTCAACGAGATGGCGGCGCGCATCGACCGGACGCAGAAGGAGCTGCGCGAGGCCATCGCCATCCGGGACCAGTTCCTGTCCATGGCGAGCCACGA
Organism: Corallococcus sp. AS-1-6; assembly: GCF_020037015.1. Lineage (GTDB taxonomy): Bacteria > Myxococcota > Myxococcia > Myxococcales > Myxococcaceae > Corallococcus. The sequence continues at coordinate 44,223 of NZ_JAIQDE010000017.1, forward strand.
GCTGCGCACGCCGCTGACGCCCCTGAAGGCGACGCTGGACCTGCTCATCCGCCAGCTCAAGGCCGGGCAGGGGATGAACCCGGAGCGGCAGCGGGACACCATCGCCCGGTTGAACCGGCAGGTGGACCGGCTGACGCGACTGATTGGCGACATGCTGGACGTGTCGCGGTTGCAGTCCGGGCGCTTCACGCTGACGGTGGCGCCGTTGGACCTGACGGCGCTGGCGCGCGAGGTGGTGGAGCGCGTCCAGGTCACGCGGCCGGAGCGCGCCGCGCAGTTGATGCTGGAGCTCCCCACGGAGCCGCTGGTGGGCCGGTGGGACGAGCAGCGGTTGGACCAGTTGCTGACGAACCTGGTGGAGAACGCCCTGCGCTATTCGCCGCCGGGGACGCCAGTGCTCGTGCGGGTGCGCGAGGAGGCGGACGGGGTGCGGGTGGAGGTGGAGGACCGGGGCATCGGCATCCCGGAGGAGAGCCTGCCGCAGCTCTTCACGCCCTTCTTCCGGGCGCGCAACGCGACCGAGCACTACGCCGGAGGGCTGGGCCTGGGGCTGGCCATCTGCCGTGAAATCGTGGAGCGGCACGGGGGGCGCATCCAGGCGCGCAGCGAGGGGCCGGGGAAGGGCACGTGCTTCACGGTGTGGCTGCCCCGCTCGGCTGCCGCGGAAGCAGCCTGATACGCGACAGGGCGCCCGCGGCGGCGGCAACCGGACCGCGCGCTCCCGCCCGGGTTGTGTACTCTGCCTCCGTGGGCATCCTGGAACGCGCACGGGTGGAGTGGTTCGCGGCGGCCTGCGGGCTCGTCGTGGGCACCACGATGGTCTTCGTGCCCTTCGAGTTCGGGGCCGCCATCTTCCAGCTCATCTACCCGTACGTCCGCCCGCTCGGCAGCCTGTTCCTGGTGGGCTCGGCGATGATGATCGCCTCGCTGCTGTACCCCGCCTGGCCGGGCTTCGTGGGGTGGCTGGGGCGCGCGCTCTTCCTGGGCGCGGTGGGGGTCTACTGGTGGTGCGCCAGCATCCTGTTCCTCAGTCCGTCGGGGGCCATCCTGTACCCGCTCATCGCGGCCACGCTCCTCGCGGAGCGGAGCGCGCGCTTCCAGGGCCGCGGCCTGCTGACGGTGCTCATCGCCAGCGTGTCGCTGTGCTTCGGGACGCTGATGCTCCTGGTCCCCCACGGCTTCGACCGCTTCTCGTTCCAGGGGGCCGGGATCCAGCCGCTGGGGGCGGCCCTGCTGGGGGCGGGGGCCCTGCTGGCGGTGGGGCTGTGGCGCCGGTGGCCAGGGGCTGGCCGGGTGGCCCTGGGCGGGCTGAGCGCCGCCTTCCTCTACATGATGGGCGTGCTGGCGGTGCGCGGCTCATGGACGGGGATGAGCGTGTACGCCGTGCTGACCCTGACGTGCGCGCTGCTGGCGGCGGTGCGCCGGTGGCCCACGCTGGCGGGCGTGCGCTGGCGGCTGTTCCGCGGCATGGCGCTGGCGTCGGTGCTGCCCATCCTGGGCGTGGGCGCGGTGACGTCGTACCTGGCGCAGCGGGCCCTGGAGGTGGAGCTGCGCGGCAAGGCGCGGCAGGCGGTGGCCGCGGAGACCGCGTGGCTGGAGCAGACGGTCACCCTGGCGCGCTCGCTGCTGCGCGCGCAGAGCCGGAACGCGGGCTTCCTCGCCGCGGTGCGCGCCGGGGACCGCGAGGGCATGCGGGAGACGGTGGAGCTGCTGGAGAGCGAGGTCGCGCTGTTCGACGCGGCGTGGCTGCTGGACGCCTCCGGTGAGACGCTGGTGGCCTCCGCGCGGCTCAACCGCATCGTCGGCAACTTCGCGCACCGGGACTACTTCCAGGACGCGATGAAGGGGGGCGACCAGGTGCTGTTGTCGCGGCCCTTCCTCACCCGCGCGAACCTGCCCTTCGTCGTCTTCACGGTGCCGGTGGACGCGGGGAACGGCACGCGGGTCGTGCTCGTGGGCGGGCTGTCATTGCAGCGGCTGGGGTTGCAGCCAACGCTCGCCTCGCGCAGCTACCACGTGGAGCTGTTCGACCGGCGCGACGGGACGCTGCTGCGGGAGACGGACCGCGGCGGCGTGCTCACCCGCGCGCCCCTGCTGGCGCTGCTGGGAGAAGAGGCGCTGTCGACAGCGGAGGGGATGTGGGAGGCGCTCGACGCGTCGGGGCGCCGCCTGCTGGTGGCGCACGCGCAGGTGGCGGGCACGCCGTGGACGGTGGGGGTGACGGCGCGGCTGCGCGAGGCGTTCGCGCCGGTGACGCGCATGGGCGCGTGGGTGGTGGCCATCGCGGTGCTCGCTGGGGCCATCGCGCTCATGTTGTCGCAGTGGGTGGGGCGGGACGTGGCGGTGCGGCTGGAGAGCCTCCGGGACGGCTTCGCCGCGCTGGGCACGCCCGCGCGGGAGCTGCGGGTGCGGGCCGAGGGCGACGACGAGGTCGCGCAGTTGGCGTCGGGTTTCAACGAGATGGCGGCGCGCATCGACCGGACGCAGAAGGAGCTGCGCGAGGCCATCGCCATCCGGGACCAGTTCCTGTCCATGGCGAGCCATGAGCTGCGCACGCCGCTGACGCCCTTGAAGGCGACGCTGGACCTGCTCATCCGTCAGTCGGAGTCCGGCGCGAGGCCGACGCCGGAGCGGCAGCGCGCCGTCTTCGAGCGGCTGACGCGGCAGGTGGACCGGCTGACGCGGCTGATTGGCGACATGCTGGACGTGTCGCGGTTGCAGTCCGGGCGCTTCGCGTTGACGGTGGCCCCCATGGACCTGACGGCGCTGGCGCGCGACGTGATGGAGCGCGTCCAGGTCTCGCGGCCTGAGCGCCAGGGGGGGTTGTCCCTGGAGCTCCCCACGGAGCCGCTGATGGGCCGGTGGGACGAGCAGCGGTTGGACCAGTTGCTGACGAACCTGGTGGAGAACGCCCTGCGCTATTCGCCGCCGGGGACGCCAGTGCTCGTGCGGGTGCGCGAGGAGGCGGACGGGGTGCGGGTGGAGGTGGAGGACCGGGGCATCGGCATCCCGGAGGAGAGCCTGCCGCAGCTCTTCACGCCCTTCTTCCGGGCGCGCAACGCGACCGAGCACTACGCCGGAGGGCTGGGCCTGGGCTTGGCCATCTGCCGCGAAATCGTGGAGCGGCACGGCGGGCGCATCCAGGCGAGAAGCGAGGGGCCGGGGAAGGGCACGTGCTTCACGGTGTGGCTGCCCCGCGCGGCCGTCGCGGACGCGGCCTGATGCGCTACGTGGAGGCGAGCCCCTGCGCGGCGCTGGCGCCGTACGTCCAGTGCTACTGGGCGCTGGAGTTGTCTGGCGCGGCGCCGGTGGGGGTGCACCGGGTGCTGCCGGACGGGTGCCTGGACATCCTGGTGGACCTGACGGACGGGGCGGGGCCGCGCGTCGTGGGCGCGATGCGGACGGCGGAGGTGGTGCCGTTGTCCGCGCGAGCGTCCTTCGTCGCGGTGCGCTTCCGGCCCGGGGGCGCGCAGCCGTTCCTGCGGCTGCCCTTGCTGGAGCTGACGGACGCGAAGGTGGCGCTGGGGGACCTCTGGCCGCGCGAGGCGCGCGAGTGGCGGGAGCGGCTGGGCGCGGTGCAGGGGACGGCGGCGCGCTTCGCCCTGCTGGAGCGGCTGCTGCTGGGCCGGCTGCCCGCGCAGGAGGGGGACGTGGGGGTCCGGCGCGCGGTGGACCTCATCCTGGGAGCCAGGGGGCAGGTGCCGGTGCGTTCGCTGGAGGAGGTCATGGGGGTGGGGGCGCGGCAGGTGGAGCGGCGCTTCCACGCGGCGGTGGGGCTGTCGCCGAAGGTGCTGTGCCGCATCGCGAGGTTGCAGCACGCGGTGGAGCTGTCGCGGGAACTGGAGGGCGCGCAGTGGGCGTTGGCGGCGGGGTACTACGACCAGGCGCACCAGGTGCGGGAGTTCCGGGCGCTGACGGGGCTGACGCCGGGGGCGTACGTGCGCGAGCAGGCGGAGGTCGGATTCGTCCAATCGCCGGAGGAGGCGGGTGCGTAAGGTGGGGGTGTTCCCACTTCGAGGAGGCACACCGTGTCCACCGCACCGCAGCAGGCCGAGCAGCACCACCGCATCGACTACATCGAGCTCCCCGTGAAGGACATCGCGGAGGCGAAGCGCTTCTACGGCGCGGTGTTCGGCTGGAGGTTCGAGGACTACGGCCCGGACTACACGAGCTTCATGGACGGGCGGCTCAACGGCGGCTTCGACAAGGAGCGGGAGGTGTCGAAGGGCGGCGCGCTGCTGGTGCTGTATTCCAAGGACATGGACGCGACGCTGGCGAAGGTGCGCGAGGCCGGGGGGCGCATCGTGAAGGACACGTTCTCCTTCCCCGGAGGCAAGCGCTTCCACTTCACCGACCCCACGGGCAATGAGCTGGCGGTGTGGACGGAGCCTTGAGCTGTCGCGGTCCCAACACTCCCGGTCCCCCCATGACGCGTGGTGCGCGAATGGGCGGGACGCGGAGTGATGCCGGATCGCGTGGGTTCCGGGCCCGGGGTAGAAGTGGAATTGGCTCCTCCCTGGGAACGTCGCCCGTGCTCGCTACCGCCAAAGCCACCGTCCTCCACGTCAACGACACGCCCGCGAGCCTCTACCTGGGGACCTTCTCGCTGCGGCAGGCGGGCTACCACGTGCTGGAGGCGGTCACCGGGGAAGAGGCCCTGGGGGTCGCCTTCGCTTCCCGCCCTGACGTCATCGTGCTCGACGTGAAGCTGCCCGACATGAGCGGCTACGAGGTGTGCCGGCTGCTGAAGGAGGACCCGCGCACCTGTGAGATCGCCATCATCCACACCTCCGCCACCTTCATCACCGCGGAGAAGAAGGTCGCGGGCCTGCGGGCCGGCGCGGACGTCTACCTCACCCAGCCCTTCGACCCCGAGGAGCTCATCGCCACCGTCAACAGCGTCCTGCGCCTGCGGCGCGTGGAGCGCGAGGCCCTGGCGAACGCCGCCCGTCTGGAGGAGGCCGACCGCAAGAAGGACGAGTTCCTCGCCATGCTCGCCCACGAGCTGCGCAACCCGCTGGCCGCCATCTCCCTCGCGGTGCAGATGCTGGGACAGAAGGACTCGAACGGCCTGTCCGAAGCGGACACGCACCGCCGCGACATCATCGAGCGGCAGGTGAAGCACCTGCGCCACCTGGTGGACGACCTGCTCGACGTCAGCCGCATCACGCGCGGCAAGTACTCGCTGCGCCGCGGCCGGCTGGACCTCAACACCGTGTTGCAGCACTCGCTCGCCGCCGCGCGGCCCGTGATGGAGGAGCGCGGGCTCCTCCTGCGGGAGTCCCTGCCCACCGAGCCCTGCTGGGTGGACGGCGACCGGACGCGCCTGGAGCAGGTCTTCATCAACCTGCTGGACAACGCCGCCAAGTACTCCCCCGCGGGCAGCACCGTCACCGTGAGCGCCCATGGGTCCGATGACTCGCGCGTGCGCGTCTCCGTGCAGGACACCGGCATCGGCCTGCGGCCGGAGGACCAGGAGCGCATCTTCGAGCTCTTCGCGCAGTTGGACGCGGGGCTCGCGCGCAGCCGGGGCGGGCTGGGCATTGGCCTGACGCTGGTGCGCAACCTGGTGGAGGAGCACGGCGGCCACGTGGAGGCCTTCAGCGAGGGCCCCGGCCGGGGCAGCACCTTCACCGTCACGCTGTCGCTGCTCACGGATGACGTGAGGCCGGAGGCCCCCCTGGAGCGCATCGAGCCCTCCCGGGGCGAGTGGCGCATCCTCCTGGTGGACGACAACCCGGACGCGCGCGAAGGCCTGTGCGAGATGCTCCAGATGTGGGGCCACACCGTCGCCGTGGCCGCGGATGGCGCGGAGGCGCTCCGCATGGCGACCCCCGGCACCTACGACGTCATCATCCTGGACATCGGCCTGCCGGGCCTGGACGGGTTCCAGGTGGCGCGGGAGCTGCGCGGGCGCATGGTCTCGGACGCGCACATCATCGCGCTCACGGGCTATGGGACGCCGGAGGACCGGGCCCGCAGTGAGGACGCCGGCTTCGACCTGCACCTGGTCAAGCCCGTGGAGCTGGTGGAGATCAGCCGGGTGCTCGCGCAACTGGAGCCCGTGAAGCGCGGCACGCGCCACCGGCCCCGGTTGAAGAGCGCGTAGGGCCGCACGCGCGAAGGCGCTCCCGTGCCCCTTTCATGCGCGACGCTGGAAATGGAGGCCCCCGCTTCGTCGTAGAACGGGCCACATGCTCAGCCTGCGCAACCTGGTGAAGGTGTATCCGGGGCCGGTGACGGCCCTTCGTGGCGTGGACCTGGACGTCCCCAAGGGGATGTTCGGCCTGCTCGGGCCCAACGGCGCGGGCAAGTCCACGCTGATGAAGATCCTCTCCGGCCTGCTGGAGCCGACCTCCGGCGAGGTGACGCTCGACGGCCTGGACCTGGTGCGCCACCCGGAGGCGCTGCGCCCGCACCTGGGCTACCTGCCGCAGGAGTTCGGCTTCTACCCGTACCTCTCCGGCCAGGACATGCTGCGCTACCTGCTGGAGCTCAAGGGCGTCACCGCGCCGCAGGGGCTGACGGCCCTGTGCGCCCAGTTGCTGGAGCGCGTGAACCTCACCTTCGCGGCGAAGCGCAAGGTGAAGGAGTACTCCGGCGGCATGCGGCAGCGGCTGGGCATCGCGCAGGCCCTGGCCGGTGACCCGAAGCTCCTCATCGTGGACGAGCCCACCGCGGGCCTGGACCCCGAGGAGCGCCAGCGCTTCTACCGGCTGCTCGCGGAGATGGCCCACGAGCGCACGGTGCTCCTGTCCACGCACATCGTGGAGGACGTGGCCATGCTCTGCCCGCGCTTCGCCGTCATCCGCCACGGCCGCGTGATGACCATCACCAGCCCCACCGAGGCGAAGGCCGCCCTCCAGGACTCCCTCTTCGAGGGCACCGTCCCCCCGGCGGACATGGCCGCCTTCCAGCAGGCCTGGCGCGTCACCCAGGCCGTGCTCTTCGAGGGGAAGAACCGCGTGCGCATCCACGCCGCCCCGGGCACGCCCGTGCCCCCCGGCTTCGAGCGCACGCCGCCCACGCTGGAGGACGCCTACCTCCTCCTGATGAAGGACGAGCCCAAGGCCCCGGCGGTGGGCGCGTGAACGCGGCCCGGCTCTGGCGCGTGGCTCGCACGGAGGGGCGTCACCAGACCCGGCGCCCGCTGTTCTGGGTGCTGCTGGTGCTGCTGGTGCTGGTGGTGTGGGGCGTGTCCTCCGGCAACGTCACCATCGACGCGGGCAGCACGGAGGTGGGGGGCAAGAAGGCGTGGATCACCAGCGCCTTCGCCGTCGCGCAGACGGTGGTGCTGCTCACCTTCATGCTGTTCACCTTCTTCGTGTCCGTGGGCGCGGGCATGTCCGTCATCTCCGACGACGAGGCCCGCGTGCAGCACCTGCTGCACACCACGCCGCTGACGCCCGCGGAGTACGTGTGGGGCAAGTTCGCGGGCGTGCTGGGCGCGTACGTGCTGGCGCTCGGGTGGATGATGGGGCTGCTCGTCTTCTTCCACCACGTCGTGCCGGCGGGCGCGGACGCGGAGTTCCGCGGGCCCTTCGCGTGGGGGAACTACGTGGGCGCCGCGGCGGGGTTCGGCCTGCCGCTCATCGTCTTCATGGCGGGCATGGCCTTCGCCACGGGCGAGCGCACGCGCCGCGCGGTGCCGGTGTACTTCCTGCCGGTGGGGCTGTTCTTCCTCTGCGCGTTCTTCCTCTGGGACTGGTCCCCCGGCTGGTTGGATCCGCGCGTGAACCGGCTCCTGATGGCGCTGGACCCCGGCGGCTTCCGGTGGCTCACGGAGGAGTGGCTCAAGGTGGACCGGGGCGTGGACTTCTACAACACGCAGCCCGTGGGCCTGGACGCCCTCTTCGTCACCAGCCGCTTCGTGTTCATGGCCCTGGGCCTGGGCGCGGTGGCCTGGAGTGAGCGCCACTTCCGCCGCGCGCTCCGGGGCGAGGTGCGCGCGAAGGGCCCTCGCAAGAGCGTCCTCCTGGACGCGCCTCCCGCGCAGGTGGCGCTGTCGCACGCGGAGGCGCCGCTGTCCGCGCTGCGCATGTCCGTCCGTCCGCCGGGCTTCTGGACGGGGCTGTGGACGGTGGCGCGCGCGGAGGGGCGGGGCCTGCTGTCGCAGCCGGGGCTCTACCTGTTCCTGCCGCTGCTGGGGTTCCAGATGATGTCCCAGGGCGCCACGGGGGTGGGCCCCTTCGACACGCGCGTGCTGCTGGTGCCCGGCCGCTTCGCGGTGCACACGATGGGACAGGCGTCCGTGCTCGTGTGTCTGTTGTTGATGTTCTACGTGGTGGAGTCGCTGGAGCGTGAGCAGGCCTCCCACTTCGCGCCCATCCACGACGCGACCCCGGTGCGCACGCTGTCGGTGCTGCTGGGCAAGGCGCTGGCGAACACCCTGGTGGCGGTGGCGCTGCTGACGGCCATGGCGCTCGCGGGCTCGCTGGTGCAGGTGTTCCAGGGCACGGTGCCGCTGTCGCTGACGCCGTATGTGCTGGTGTGGGGCCTGTTGCTGTTCCCCACCTTCCTCTTGTGGACGGGCTTCATCCTGGCCGCGCGCGCGGTGACGGGGGGCCGCTTCGGCACCTACGCGCTGGCGCTGTCCGCGCTGGGGCTCACCGGCTACGTCGCCGTGCGAGGCGACCTCACCTGGGTGACGAACTGGCCCCTGTGGGACGCGGTGCGGTGGACCGACCTGGGCGCCTTCCAGGTGGACCGCGCCGCGCTGGTGCTCAACCGCGTGGCCGCGCTGGGCGGGGCCGTCTTCTTCACCGCGCTGGCGGTGCGCCTGGACGGCCGGCGCGTCCGCGACGCGGTGACGACGCTGGAGGGACTGAAGCCCGCGGGCCTCGCGCGCGGGCTGTGGCGGCTGGCGCCGTACCTGGCGGTGCCGGTGGTGGCGCTGACGTGGCTGGGCATCCTCGTGGGGCAGGGCCACCAGTGCGCGGCGGCGAAGAAGCGCGCGAAGGAGTACTGGCAGAAGAACCTGGCGACGTGGAAGGACGCGCCGCGGCCCATGCTGGCGGACGTGGACCTGGACGTGGACCTGGAGCCGGAGGCGAGCGCCTTCCGCATGAAGGGCACGTACACGCTGCTGAACCGGCACGCCGTGGCGCTGCCTCGCTTCGCCTTGAGCGGCGGCGACGGATGGACGGACGTGCGCTGGACGCTGGACGGAAAGGACGTGACGCCGGAGGACCGCGCCGGGCTGTATGTCTTCACCCCGCCCACGCCGCTGCCCCCCGGCGCGAAGGTGACGGTGGGCTTCCAGTACTCGGGCCACGTCCCGGAGGGCGTGTCCCGCGCGGGCGGCGCGTTCCGGGAGTTCATCCTCCCGGCGGGCGCGGTGCTCACCAGCGAGACGGCCACGTTCGCGCCGGTGGTGGGCTACGAGGAGGAGCGCGGCATCGACCCGAAGGAGAACAAGTACGAGCCGCGCGTGTACCCGGACGACTTCCACGAGGGGCCCACGGAGTCCGCCTGGGGCAGCAACCTGCCGTTCCCCTTCCGCATCCGCGTGAGCGGCCCGGAGGCCTACACGCTCAACTCCGTGGGCGTGCGCGAGAGCGACACGGTGAAGGACGGCCGGCGCGCCACCGTGTGGCGCAGCGACCACCCGGTGAGCTTCTTCAACGTCATCGCGGGCCGGTGGACCCGCGTGGACGGCGCGGGCGCGGTGGTGTTCCACGACCCGGCGCATGGCTACAACGTGCCGGAGATGATGCGGGGGCTGGAGGCCGCGCGCCGGTACTACTCGGAGTGGTTCCACCCGTTCCCGTGGGCGGAGCTGAAGCTGTCCGAGTTCGCCGGCCTGGCCAACTACGCACAGGGCTTCCCCACGAACATCACGTTCTCGGAGTCCATCGGGTTCCTCACGCGGACGACGCCGGAGTCGAACGCGGTGCTGCTCGTCACCGCGCACGAGGCCGCGCACCAGTGGTGGGGCAACCTGCTCATCCCCGGCAAGGGGCCCGGCGGAAACGTGCTGTCGGAGGGCATGTCGCACTACTCGGCGCTGAAGCTCATCGAGCAGCTCGACGGACAGGAGGCGCGCCGGCAGACCGCGAAGCGCCTGGAGGAGCGCTACGGCAAGGGCCGGCGCGTGGACGGCGAGCAGCCGCTGGTGAAGCTGGACGACTCGCGCGAGGGCGACACGGTGGTCCTCTACGAGAAGGGCGGCTGGACGTTCTGGATGCTGGAGGACCTGATGGGCCGCGACGCGATGCACGCGGGGCTCCAGGCCTTCCTGAAGCAATCCATGAACAACGCCGACCACCCGGTGCTGCAGGACTTCATCGCGGTGATGCGCCCCTTCGCGCCGTCCCCTGATGCGTTCGACCGCTTCACCCGCCAGGCCTTCTTCGAGGTCGTGGTGCCCGAGTACCGCGTCAGCGACGCGCGCGTGACGAAGGAGCGCGGCCAGTGGGTGACCACGGCGACGGTGACGAACGTGGGCACGGGCCGCATGCCGGTGGAGGTGACGGTGACGAAGGCCGGGGAGTCCGCCGTGCCCGCGGAGGCCGCGGAGGCCGAGACGCGCGTGGAGCCCGGCGCCGGTGAGTCCGTGCGGGTGACGCTGCGCTCGGCGTTCCCGCCGGAGCGGCTGCTGGTGGATCCGGACGTGCGCGTGCTCCAACTGCGCCGCGAGCAGGCGCAGGCGAAGCTCTCGCCGCCGTGACACGGTGACATGCGTGTCCGCTCGCGCTGGGGACACGTTGTCACGCGGCCGGGCGCCACCGGCGCGTCGCTCCCTCTGGCGTCAGGCTGGCACATCGATTGCGATGGACGTCCCCGGCATGGCGGACCTTGGGGGTCCGGCTTCATGACGGGGGTTCATCACATGGTCGCGATGCAGTGGAAGCTGGGGGTGTCGCTGGTGCTGGTGTCCGCGGCGGCGTTCGCGGAGGACGGCATCACCACGGGGTCGTTCCCGGTGGAGCGGCGCAACGTGGTGACGGTGTCCGTCCCCCTCCAGAACCTGGGTCAGTTGTCCCTGGAGGGGGAGCGCGTGCTGGGGGAGCGCTTCTCCTTGGGGCTGGGCGTGTCCGCGACGTTCAGCCACGACCGGACGCGGTTCGAGGAGGAGCTCAGCGGGGCGGAGGGCTACAACCGCTCGTTCTTTCAAGTCGGCCTGGCGCCCTCGGCGCGCTTCTACCTGACGGGCCGGGCCCCCCAGGGGCTGTGGCTGTCACCGCGCCTGGAGGTGGGCGTGGGCCGGAGCTCCAACGGGATGGTGGGGAGCCTCCTGGGAGAGCCCGAGGACACCCACGCGGACAACTGGTTCGTGGGGGGAATGGCGGTCCTGGGATACACCGTGGTGGTGGATCCCGGCTTCACGGTGCAGGGCGGCGTGGGGTTCGGAGCCCGGCGCGACGCGCTCGCCTATGACACCGTCCGGCTGGGCAGTGGCGGCGGGACGGAGTGGGTGCGGCTCCACCAGTCGTCGTGGAACCTCACCCAGCGCCTCCTGCTCAACGTGGGCTGGGCCTTCTGACGTCAGGGCGCGTGGGCCCGCGTGCTCACGCTCCACGGCGTGCGCGTGGTGTCCACCCACAGCAACTGGAGGTCCCAGCTCCCGGGTGTGGAGCCCGGCGTGTCGGTGGCGACGGCGAAGACGCGCGTGTCCGGCTGGGGCGTCACGGAGAAGCTCGTGCGCGGCGCGCGGTTGGCGTCGTTGGACGGCACCACGCCCAGGGTGACGGTGCCCCCCGCGGGCAGCGGCAGCCCGTCCTGCGCGGTGGCGGAGGCGAAGGGCACGTCGAGGAAGGGCGCGTCCGGCAGCACGCGGCGCTCCGAGCCCAGCGGGCCCACGTCCACGGCGGGCGTGTCCGCGGCCGCGTGCACCCAGCGCAGGCGCAGGTTGGACGGGTCGCTCGCGAAGCGGTCCGTGAGGGGCAGCAGCGTGAAGGCGGACGCCGCCGGCCGGGGCGGCGCGAGGTAGCCCGCGGCGACCATCAGGTAGCGCTCGCCCGGGACGAGCGTGGGCGTCGTCGCCGTCACCACCGGCGCGCCCGCGGGGCGCTCCGTGCCGGGCGCGGCGGCGAAGAAGTCCAGCGTGTACGCGCCCGGCGGCACCTGGAGCGGCGAGGACAGCGCGCCGTACGAGAGGCCCCCGGACAGCTCGCGGTCGCTGGCGAAGAGGTCCAGCGCGGGCGCGTCCGGCGACGCGTGCAGCACGTACACCGTGGGGTTCTGCCGGAGGATGGCCAGCGTGCCGTCCCGGCCCGCAGTGAGCAGCGAGAAGCCGTCGCCCGCGCGCGCGGGCGCGGACATGAGGCCGGTGGCGACGATGAGCGTGTCGGTGCCGGAGCCGGGCGCGGGCACCGTGAAGGACGTCAGCGCCCTGCCGCCCGTGCGCAGGCCCACCTGGAACGCGGCGCCGGAGGGCAGCACCTGGGCCTCTTCGCCGGACTCCTTGAAGCGCGCGAGCGACGCCACCTCCACCGAGCCGTCATTGCCCAGGTCCACGTCCACCGTCGGCGCGTCCGTGCCGGCGTTGACGATGCGCACGCGCGTCTGGCCGCCGTCCGCGGGCACGGTGTTGTCGCGCAGGAGCAGCGCGCGCATCGCCGCGTCGGAGTCCGGGGAGGCGAAGGCCCCCGCGGTCACCACCGTCCAGCGCGTCCCGGCCTCCATGCCCACCCGCTGGGACACGACGGGCGCGGAGTTCGCCGCCGAGCCCGTGGGCCGCAGCTCCACGGTGACGGCGCCCGCGTCGCGCGTGAGGTAGGGCGTGGTGGCGCCATAGGCCACGGCCCGGGCCACGGGCGTGGGGTCGCCCGCGAGGTACACGTCCATCGCGGGCGCGCCCGGCGCGGCCTGCACGATGCGCAACTGGGCCTGGGTGGGCGGGACGAGCACCGGCCCGTCCTGCGTGGGCGGCGCGCCGGAGTCCTCCGCCGGGCCGCCGCCGCACGCGGGCGCGAACACCCCCAGTGACGTGAGCGCGACGACGAGCAGTGTCTTCCCCCGCATCCAGGCCATGTCGAAGTCCCCCTCCCGGCGGGCCGCGGACGCGGCTCGGCACCGATGTCGACAGGGGGAAGGGTGGGCATCACCCCCACGCGGGCGAACCCCCACGCAAGGGCCACTGTCCGCTCGCGACGTTGTGCACTGGCGCACGTCGCAAGTCCCGGGCATCACGGGCGCCAAGGGCTCCCGCGTGGAGTTCAGGGCGATCACCCGGCCCCGCCGTCGCGCTCGCCCGGCCGCCGCGCCGCATCACCCGGCCGGGGGCATCCCGTGTTCAGAACGCGTCATCGCGCGGGGATGCCGGGGAACGCGACGGCGCTGGTAGGGTCGGCGGCACCATGAACCTCGCGTCCCTCCCGCTCATCGTGTCCCTGCTCACGGCGCAGACGCCCGCGCCCGCGCCGTCGAAGGCGGCCCCCGCGCCGGCCGCCGCGAAGGCGCCGTCCGCCGTCCCTGGCATCGCCCCGCTGCCCGGCCTGCCCAATTTGTGGGTGAGCGGCGTGCCGCCGGTGCCGCCCGCGCTCTCCCAGCGCGTGCAGCAGTACCTGGAGTCCCGCTCCGCGCAGCTTTTGGACGTGAGCGCGGATGGCCAGCAGGTGCTCATCTCCACGCGCTTCGCGGACGTCAACCAGCTCCACCTGGTGGAGATGCCGCTGGGCGCGCGCACGCAGCTCACCTTCGCGAAGGAGCCCATCAACCGGGCGCGCTTCCTGCCGGGCAACCCGCAGATTGTCTTCTACCTGCAGGACACGGGCGGCGGAGAGTTCTACCAGGTGCTCAAGCTGGACCGGCGCACGGGCCGCTCGGAGCTGCTGACGGACGGCAAGAGCCGGCATGAGGAGCTGGTGGTGTCCAGGGACGGGCGCTGGCTCGCGTACGCGGGCACGGGGCGCAACGGCAAGGACACGGACGTGTACGTGGCGCCCACGGCGGACCCCCGGCAGGCGAAGCGGGTGACGGAGGCGGCGGGGAGCTGGGCGCCGCTGGAGTTCTCCCCGGACGGCTCGAAGCTGCTGGTGCGCCAGTTCCGCGCGGCGGACGACGCGGACCTGAGCGTGGTGGACGTGAAGACGAACGCGCGCACGCAGCTCACGCCCAAGGAGGGCAAGGGCAGCGTGGACGCCGCCGTCTTCACGCACGACGGGCAGGGCGTGTACGTGGCCACGGACCGCTACAGCGACTTCGCGGAGGTGTACCGGCTGCCGCTCACGGGCGCGCCCCCGGCCGCGCCGCAATCGCTGACGAAGTCGGTGCGCTGGAACGTGCAGAACCTGGAGCTGTCCCCGGACGGGCGCAAGCTGGCGGTGGCCATCAACGAGGAGGGCTACGGCAAGCTGTACCTGCTGGACACGCGCACCCAGGCGCTGTCGCCCGTGGAGACGCCGCGCGGGGTGATTTCGCAGGTCCACTTCCCGAACAAGCGCTCGGACCGCGTGGCGTTCTCGCTGACGTCGGCGCGCGTGCCGCTGGACATCTTCACGGTGGACCTGGGCACGAAGAAGACCACGCGCTGGACGCGCTCGGAGGTGGGCGGGTTGGATCCGGAGACGTTCGTGGAGCCGGAGCTGGTGCGCTACCCGTCCACGGATGGCGTGAAGGTGCCGGCGTTCCTGTACCTGCCGAAGAACGCGAAGGGGAAGGTGCCGGTGGTGGTGATGTTCCACGGCGGCCCGGAGGGGCAGAGCCAGCCCATCTTCAGCGCGCAGACGCAGTTGATGGTGACGGAGCTGGGGATGGCGGTGCTGCTGCCCAACGTGCGCGGCTCGGAGGGCTACGGCAAGGCGTACCGCGCCATGGATGACGGCGTGAAGCGCGAGGCGAGCCTGGCGGACATCGGGGCCACGCTGGACTTCGTCGCCTCCCGGCCGGAGCTGGACGCGTCGCGGGTGGGCGTCTACGGCGGCTCGTACGGCGGCTACATGACGCTGGCGACGGTGGCGTTCTACCCGGAGCGCATCAAGGCGGCGGTGGACGTGGTGGGTATCTCGTCCCTGCCGTCGTTCCTGCAGAACACTCAGGCGTACCGGCGGGATTTGCGGCGCGCGGAGTACGGCGACGAGCGCGACCCGGCGGTGCGCAAGGTGCAGGAGCGCATCTCCCCGCTGGGGTCGGTGGACAAGATTCGCGCGGCGCTCTTCGTGCAGCAGGGGGCCAACGACCCGCGCGTGCCGCAGTCGGAGGCGGAGCAGATCGTCCAGGCGGTGCGCAAGAAGGGCTCGGACGTCTGGTACCTGCTGGCCACGGACGAGGGCCACGGCTTCCAGAAGAAGACCAACCGGGACATGGCCCAGACGACGGCGCTGATGTTCTTCGAGAAGCACCTCCAGGCCCCGGGGGCGGAGCAGGGGAGCGGGGCAGCGGGCGGAAGGTAGGCCCCACTTCGGAGGAACCGGGCCGCCGCCGGTATGTCGGCGGCCCGGGGACGTTACACATTGTCCAGGTCAGCGAGGAGATTCCTAACCATGAAGCGCGACAGACAGTCATTGCGTCGGGGTGTGGGAGTGTTGGCGGTGCTCGCGGGTGTGGGCGGAGCGTGGGCGTCCTCCGAGCAGGACCAGCTCGCCTTCAGCGTCGCGCGGACGCAGTTCAACCTGCGGATGACGCCGGACAACGTCACGGGGCCGGAGTTCCAGGTGTCCCGCCTTCCCGGCGAGCTGCGAGGCCGCGTGGCGGACGCCCCGGTGGCGTTGAAGCTGGAGGACGAGAAGGTGAAGGGCAACATCGGGACCTCGGTGGTGAACCTGGACGTGAAGAAGGACGGCGACGCGGTGAAGGCGAAGGGCGGCTTCTACGGGCGCCCCGTCAACCTGACGCTGTCGCCGCGGGAGCTGACCGTGTACGTGCGCGACTGCACCTACCGGCTGAAGGCGAAGGAGGAGGGCCGCACCTACGAGGGGAAGCGCAGTTGCGACCGCTCGTTCATGCCGCCCACGGTCATCACGCTGCCGGACGCCTTCCTCGCGGCCTCGCCCGAGGAGCAGGCGTCGCTGCTGCTCCTGGCGTTGTAGGCTCCGCCCCCGCGACTCGAGGAGGCGGTCCCCGGTGAACCCGCGCAAGCTCTGCCTCCTCATCGCCTTCACCGCGCTCGTGACCGCCGTGGGCACGGGCGTGTGGCTCGCGTGGCCCGGGCCGGACCTCGCCGCGCAGGCGGACCTGTCGGACGACCCGGCACAGGGCGGGCTCGAGCCCCGTGACGGCGTCGTCGTGCTGAGCAACGGCATCCGCCTGTCGAACGTCCCGTCCAACTGCCACGCGGACACCCGGGGCTCGCTCGCCTGCGAGGACCGCTGCGGCTCGGACGACGCGTGCCCCGCAGACACCGTGTGCGCGCGCCACCCGGACTACGGCTTCCGCGACTGCCAGCCCCTGCACCGCTTCTGCGACGACGCATCGGACTGCACCCCGTCCGACACCTGCCACCCCGTGGGCACGTCCGCGTCAGGCCAGGCCCTGCGCCGCTGCGTGCCCCAGGGGACGCTGCGCGCGGGAGCGCGGTGCACGGGCTACTCCCAGGAGCCGGAGGGCCGCTGCGCGCCGGGGCTCCTCTGCGTCCATGAGTTCTGCGGCCCGCCGTGCGACGTGCACGACCCGGGCGCCTGCGCCACCGGCACCGAGTGCTCCCCCAATCCCTACCGCGTCCGGGGCGCCTGCGTCCCCAGTTGCCGCGACCGCGCCTGCCCGAAGGGCGAGCGCTGCGAGACGGACTTCCCGGGCGAGGTGCCCATCTGCCGCCCCTTCGTGGGCCCCGCCTGTCTGGACGAGGCGCCCTGCGCCGCGCACCAGGACTGCCTGCGCGGCTTCGCCGAGCCCACGCTCGAAACCGAGGCCTTCGAGTGCCGCACCCGCTGCGATGACCAGGCCCCGTGCGGCCCGGGCCTCACCTGCGATGCGGCGAGCGGCTACTGCTTCCAGCCCTGCACCCGCGACACCGACTGCCGCGCCCCCGAGCGCTGCCACGTCCTCCACCGCCGCGAATCCCAGCGCGGCTGCGGCTTCATCGCGGAGGGGCTCCCCGCCCGCCACCGCTAGCCTCGCGGCAGCTCCACGGTGAACGTGGAGCCCTCGCCCAGGACGCTGTCCACCTCGATGTGGCCTCCCATCGCCTCCACAATCTGGCGGGCGATCCACAGCCCCAGCCCGAAGCCGCCGTAGTTGCGCTCGGACACCGCGCGCTCGAAGCGGTGGAACAGGCGCGGCAGGTGCTCCTTCGCGATGCCGATGCCGCCGTCCTTCACCCGCAGCCGGGCCCGGTCGCCCTCCACCTCCAGTGACACGTGCACCGGGTTGCCCCGCCCGTACTTCAGCGCGTTGGAGAACAGGTTGGTGAAGACCTGGTCCAACCGCAGCCGGTCCCACTGCCCCGTCACCGCCGGCGCCAGCGACAGCTCCAGCGGCGTGCCCGAGCGCGCGTACTCCTGCTCGAAGCGCTCGGCCACCTCGCGCACCAGCGCCCCCAGCTCCAGGGGCTCCCGCACCAGCTCCAGCTTCCCCGCGCTCAGGCGGGACACGTCCAGCAGGTCGTTCACCAGCAGCGTCTGCCGCTTCACCTGCCGGTCCACCCGCTCCAGGCCGCGCTTGAGCCGCTCCGGGTCGAAGGCCGCCCCGGACCGCGCCAGCCCCGCCAGCAGGCTCTGCACCTGGAGCTGCAGCGCGCTGATGGGCGTCTTCAGCTCATGGCTCGCGATGGACAGGAACTCCTCGCGCAGGCGGATGGCCTGGCGCGCGTCCCGGTAGAGGCTCGCGTTGTCCAGCGCCAGCGCCGCCCGCCGGGCCAGCTCCTGCGCCAGCGCCAGGTCCTGCGCGTCGTACGCCCCCTTCGACGTGACGAACGTCAGCGCCCCCAGCGTGTGCCCGCGCACCCGCAGCGGCACGCACAGGTACGCGCACGTCCCGCCCGCCCGCGCGCACGCCGGGTCCCCCTGCGACAACCCCGAGCGCGACTCCGGCCTCCCGGACTGGATGACCCGCGCCACCACCGCGAGCCCCGGGGGCGGCACCTCTTCGGGCTCCACGCCCGCCGTGGCCACGCAGCGCACGCCGCCGGACTCGTCCTCCAGGAACACGCCGCAGGCCTCCGCGTACTGCGGCACCGCCAGGTGCGCCACGCGCTCCAGCGTCTCCTCCTCCTCCAGGCTCCCCGCCAGCACCCCGCCGGCCTCCGCGAGGAAGCGCTGCGCCGCCTCGCCGCGCTGGCGCTCGGTGATGTCCACCATCACGCTCAGGCACTGCGGCGGGCCGCTCGCCGGGTGCACGCGCCCCGTCCACATGGCCACCTGCACCGCGCCGCCGTCACGCCGCCGCGCCGCCAGCGGCGCGCCGTCCAGCACCGTGCCCCGCGTGGCGCGCTCCAGGCCGTGGCGGAAGGCCTCCCAGTGCTCCGCCGGCACGGCTGGCAACACCTTCCCCAGCACCTCCTCCGCCGTCCACCCCAGCATCCGCTCCGCGGCCGGGTTCCACAGCCGCACGGTGCCGTCCGGGTCCAGCAGCATGATGGCCGTGGGGCTCGCCTGGATGATGGCCTCCAGCGTCCCGTGCGCCTCGCGCAGCGCCGCCCGCGCCCGCTGCTCCCGCTCCAGCAGCCGCGCCCGCGCCAGCGCCTGCGCCGCGTGGTGCGCCACCAGTTGGAGGAAGGCCCGCTCGTCGTCGTCGAACCCGTGCGGCAGGCCGAAGGTGAACACCAGCACCCCCAGGGCCCGCCCGTCCGCCACCAGCGGCAGGCACGCGGACGAGGGCGCCGGCCGCTCCGACCCGGACAGCGCGTCCTCCGCCATCAGCCACACCGGCCGCGACGCGCGCAGCACCCGGGCCACCGGCGAGTCCCCCTCCAGGGGCATCCGCTTCAGCCGCTCCGCCGCGTCCGGCGTGCAGCCCGCGCAGCGCAGCAGCGTGGCGCTCGTGGCGTCCGGCGCCACGCCCCACAGCGCCCCGGCCTTCGCGTCCGCCACCGCCAGCCCCTGCTCCAGCACCACCTCCGCCACGCGCGCCGCGGTGAGCGCCTCGGACAGCTCCGCGGTGACGTGCTGCAGCCGCGCGAGCCTCCCCGCCGCCACCTCCGCCGCCTGCCGCGCCTGCCGCTCGGACGCGTACGCCCGCGCCACGTCCAGCGCCAGCGCCGCCCGGTCCGCCAGCTCCTGGAGCAGCAACTGCTCCCCCGAGTCGAACGACGCCGGCTCCGGCGCCTCGCGCCACACCGTCAGCGTCCCCAGCGGACGCCCCCGCGCCCGCAGCGGCAGCACCAGCACCGCCTCCACCCCCTGCGCCTCGCCCGTGTCCAGCACCTCCGCCGCCACGCCCTCGTCCGCGCGGATCCGCTGGGTGAACAGCGCCTGCAGCCGCACGCGCGCCTCCGGCACCGCCGCCGCGGACGCCACCGTGCGCAGCCACAGCCCGTCCTCCGACAAGAGCCGCAGCGCGCACGCGGAGCCCAACAGGGGCACCACCAGGCCGCACAGCCGCTCCATCACCGCCGGGGGCTCCAGCGACGCGTCCGCCAGCACCCGCGAGGCCTCCGCCAGCAGCGCCAGCCGCTCCTCAATCTCCGCGAGCCGCGCCCCGTACTGCCGCGCCTCCCCCAGCCTGGTTGCCACCATCGTCATGCCACGACCCCCCGTTGCACCCGCCATGGGAGCACGGCCCCGCTCGCGGCGCTCTGCGTCCCAGGTCCCGCCATCCCTGACTTCTGCGGATGCTCGACACCCACCCCCCGGAAGCGTTGGTGACGGGCACCCGCCTCGTTCCGGGGCCCGGCACCCCCGAGGGCAGGGCGCCAGGCGCGCACATGGGCGCACCCGGGGCGGTTGGAAAGCAAAGGAGCGTCACGGCTTCGGTTGCTCCGGGCCCGGGTTCGGCTAAAGCGGGGGCCGTGAACGCACCCTCGGAATCACCGGCCGCCCCTTCGGAGGGGCCGGATTCTCCCAAACGCATCCTGACGCTGGCGCTGGGCGCGCTGGGGATCGTCTACGGGGACATCGGTACCAGCCCGCTCTACGCCCTGCGCGAGTGCTTCACCGGCCCGCACGGCATCACGCCGACGCCGGCGAACGTGATGGGCGTGTTGTCGCTCATCTTCTGGTCGCTCATCATCGTCGTGTCGGTGAAGTACCTCTTGTTCGTGATGCGCGCGGACAACCGGGGCGAGGGCGGCATCCTCGCGCTGATGGCGCTGGCCATGCAGCGGCCCCGGGGGCAGGCGCACCGCGCGCGGCCCGTGCTCATCACCCTGGGCATCTTCGGCGCGGCGCTGCTCTACGGCGACGGCCTCATCACCCCGGCCATCTCCGTGCTGAGCGCGGTGGAGGGGCTGAGCGTGGCCACGCCTGTCTTCGAGCCCTACGTCATCCCCATCTCGCTCATCATCCTGGGGCTGCTCTTCCTCGCGCAGCGCAAGGGCACCGGCGGCATCGGCGCGGTGTTCGGCCCCTTCATGGCGCTGTGGTTCGTGGCCATCGCCGTCCTGGGGGTGAAGGAGCTGCTGCACAACCCCGCGGTGCTCTGGTCGCTGTCGCCCGTGCACGGCGTGCACTTCTTCATGGACAACGGGGGGCACGGCTTCCTGGTGCTGGGCGCGGTGTTCCTCGTGGTGACGGGCGGCGAGGCGCTCTACGCGGACATGGGCCACTTCGGCGCGGGGCCCATCAAGCGCGCGTGGTTCGGGCTGGTGCTGCCCTCGCTGGTGCTCAACTACCTGGGGCAGGGCGCGTTGCTCCTGCGCCACGCGGAGGCCGCCCGCAACCCCTTCTTCCTGCTGGCCCCGGACTGGGCCCGCTACCCGCTGGTGGCCCTGGCCACCGGCGCCGCGGTCATCGCGTCCCAGGCCCTCATCTCCGGCTCCTTCTCCATCACCCGCCAGGCCATGCAACTGGGCTACAGCCCGCGCATGGAGGTGGTGCACACCTCCGCGGAGGAGATGGGGCAGATCTACCTGCCGGGCCTCAACACCGCGCTGCTGGTGGGCGTCATCGCGCTGGTGCTGGGCTTCGGCTCCTCCAGCCGGCTGGCGGCGGCGTACGGCATCGCCGTGACGACGACCATGGCCATCACCACGGTGCTCGCCTACGTGGTGGCCCGCGAGCGCTGGGGCGTGGGCCGCGCGGTGGCCCTGCCCGTCGCGGGCCTGTTCCTGATGGTGGACCTGTCCTTCTTCGGCGCCAACGCGGTGAAGATTTCGGACGGCGGCTGGTTCCCGCTGCTGCTCGCCGTCTGCATCTTCACGCTGATGACCACCTGGAAGCGCGGCCGGGACATCCTCGCCGGCAAGCTGCGCGCGGCCAGCCTGGGCCTGAAGGACCTGTTGGGCAGCTTCGGGGACCACCCGCCCGTGCGCGTGCCCGGCACCGCCATCTTCATGACGGGCAACCCGGAGGGCACCCCGCCCGCGCTCCTGCACAACCTGAAGCACAACAAGATTCTGCATGAGCAGGTGGTGCTGCTCACCATCATCTCGGAGGAGATTCCCCACGTGGTGGCCCAGGAGCGCGTGGAGGTGGAGCCCCTGGAGCAGGGCTTCGTGCGCGTCGTGGCCCGCTACGGCTTCATGGAGAACCCCAGCATCCCGGACATCCTCAAGCGCTGCCGGGAGAAGGGGCTCCAGTTCCAGCTCATGGGCACCAGCTTCTTCCTGGGCCGCGAAACGCTCATCCCCACCAAGAAGCCCGGCATGGCCGTCTGGCGCGAGGCCCTCTTCACCTGGATGAGCCGCAACGCCCGCAGCGCCACCGCCTACTTCCGCATCCCGCCCAACCGCGTCGTGGAGCTGGGCAGTCAGGTGGAGCTGTAACCCGGCCCATACCGCATGGGGACTTCACCCCGGGAGTAGAATAACTGCTCGGGGTGTGATGCACGTGTTTTGCGGGTCTTGAGGTTTATTCCGCCCCGTAACCCCTTGAAAAGACATGGGCAACGTTCCCGGGGGAGGGGTTATCCAGACCCGGGGGTGTCTACAAGTGGGTGCCAGACAGCCCTTTACGCAGGGGCTTGCCTGCTTCAGATTGCACCGCCCCCGGCCGTCTTTTTCCGGCTCGAATAGAAAAATACGTCAGGGCAGCAACTCTTCCGCCGATGAATCGAGAATCTTTTCGCGGGGCAGAGAAAAATACTGCCCCGATGTAACAGAACTTGGTTACCCTGCGGCCAGGTGTCCCCCGGCACCCGGCGTCTGAAACGAGGTCAGCCCTTCATGCTCCAGGCCATCGCCCCCGCCCCCGTGTCGTCCCCGGTCGTCTCTCCGGTGAAGTCCGTCATGCCGTGGATGGCCGAGCCCCGGATGCCGCTGTCGGACGCGGCGCCGTACACGGTGCTGAGCGCGCAGGAGCTGTACCCGCGCATCTGCGTGCGGGACCCGTACTTCGCGCTGAAGGACGTGACGGTGCTGCCGGGCGAGGTGGTGGCGCGCGTGCCGGTGCAGATGGCGCCTGACGCGGAGGCGATGCCGCTGGGCCTGGGTGAGGCGGGCCGTCACCTGGCCATCCTGGGCTCGTGCGGCGCGGCGCTGGTGGCGCCCAAGGACGGGCAGCACTTCTACCTGGCCAGCGCGGCGCGCGGTCAGTGGCTGCAGCCGGCCCCGCAGGAGCGCGCCTCGGACATGCTCTGGGCGCTGGCGCAGGCGGAGTACACCGGCAAGCGCACCTGCACGGCGCGCACGCTGCTGTCCGCCTCGGACGGCACGCCGCTGTTCAAGCTGGAGGTGGACTACAACGTGCTGTCCGCCGCCGCCTTCACCCGCCTGTTCGGCGAGGCGCGCCAGGAGATGCGCCGCGAGCCGCGCCCCGCGGACACCGTGCAGCGCACCCCGGAGGAGTGGGCGAAGCTGCGGCAGAACCCGTACAGCAAGCCGCTGGACCTCCAGGACTTCCGCATGGACGGCGACATGATGCGCTCGTCGCTCGTCGTCACCCCGGAGCTGTGCAAGGGCCACTTCGCCATGCACCCGGTGATGCCAGTGGCCGTCGTTGCGGGCGGCATGACGCGCATGGCGACCACGCTGGGCCGCGCGCTGGAGCACGCGCCCGGCGCCCGCTTCGTGGCCGGGGACGTGAAGCTGTCCGCGGACAGCCTGGCCTACGCGGGCCAGACGGTGGTGTTCGGCGCGCGCCGCACCCGCGTGCGCGGCGCGGACCACACCTTCGCCTGCCAGGCGTCCGTGGGCGAGCGCGTGGTGGCGCAGTTGGAAGTCACCTACACCCGCGTGGACTGAGCTCTCAGGCCCACTCGATGTCGTAGTCCACGCGGTCGATGCCCTGCGGCTTCGCGGTGACCTTGCCCGTCAAGCCCAGCACCTTCAGCGAGCCGGTGAGGATGCCCACGTGGTACGCGGGCGGCATCATGTCCCGGCGCATCCGCAGGGTGCCGGACTTGGGGCCCGTCGTGAGGTACTCGCGGTTGCCGTAGGACACCGCCGCGCTGTACGCCATCTGCGCGCCCGCGAAGAGCTTCTGCGGGTCTCCCCGGGAGATGATGCCGAACACCAGCATCCCGGGCCCGGTGGAGTAGCGGGTGATGCTCACCTCGCCGCACGCGTGGAACACCGCGTCCTGGGGGCCGAGCGCGCCCTCCAGCACGTCCGCCGCGCTGTACAGGAGCGTGAGGAACTCCCGCGCCGGGTACGAGCGCAGCTCCGCGAAGTCGTGGTTCAGCTCCCCCACGCGCAGTTGCTCCATCCCGATGGCGCCCGCGTGCTGCTGCACCAGGCCGAAGACGGACTTGAAGATGAGCCCACGGATGGAGTCCCCCTGCTGGAGGCTGGCGATCCGGGCGGCGAGTTCGGCCTTGTCCGACGGCATGACTTCCACTCCTTGGTTCACGAGCGAACCCGGCGGTCAGCTTAACGGCCCCGCTTCACCTGTCGACAAAGCGTTTCACCGGGCGTCACACCCGCCAGGACCCGCCATGTCCGGTGCCCGGGCCGACGCGGCGGGTTCCCTGGAGCCCCCGTGACTCCGGGCCCGGCGTCCGTCAGCGCTCGTCCAGCAGCACCGGCGCGAAGCCGGCCGCGTCGCAGGACGCGAGCACGTAGCGCACGCCCGCCCGCTCGCCGGTGAAGCCCGCGGGGATGCCGCTCGAGTGCAGGTGGCCGTACACGCACACCTTGGGGGCGAACGCCTCGATGGGGGCGCTGAACGCGGTGGCCCGCTCGTTGGCGTACACGGGCGGGAAGTGCACCGCGACGATGCGGGTGAGCGGCGTGGGGTGGGCCGCCTCCTTCTTGAGCGCGTCGTCGATGGACGTGGAGAGCCGGCGCGTCTCGCGCTCCACGTAGCCGGAGTCCCCCTGCTCGTCGCCCATCTCCCCGCCGGGCATGGGCGGCGCCTCCGGCGCGGTCCACAGCCGCGTGCCGGCGATGACCCACGGCCCCAGCACGAAGGCGTTGTTGTGCAGGAAGCCCTCCAGCGTGCGGAACGGCTCCAGCAGCTTGCGCAGCTTGGACGCGGAGTCGCCCCACCAGTAGTCGTGGTTGCCGCGCACCAGCACCTTGCGCCCCGGCCGCGCGTCCAGCCACGCCAGGTCCTCCATCACCTCGTGGGGACGGGTGGCCCAGGAGATGTCCCCCGCGACGATGACCGCGTCCTCCGGCCGCACCCGTTCGTCCCACGCGCGCTGCAGGGGCAGCGGGTGGTCCGTCCAGCCGAAGCGGTGCATGTCCTTCTGCCGGGTGGAGGGCAGGTGCGTGTCGCCAATACCGAAGAGCCGCATGATGCTGGCGTCATAGCGGATGCCCCGGCCCCCTGTCGGCCCTTCCAGCGCGGTGCGCGCCCGGACGGCCTCCCGCCCCCCG
The DNA here is from genome assembly GCF_020037015.1 of Corallococcus sp. AS-1-6. Taxonomy (GTDB): domain Bacteria; phylum Myxococcota; class Myxococcia; order Myxococcales; family Myxococcaceae; genus Corallococcus. The sequence goes on from NZ_JAIQDE010000017.1 coordinate 68,956, forward strand.
TCCGCCAAGGGTTCAAATAGTGATTGATACAAGAAATGATGTAACAAAACGTTACATCATGGATGTCCTGAAACACGGCGGTGCGGCATCCATGCACCACGCCGGACTCCGGGTGAAACAGCGGGTCCAGTGATGTAGGCAATTCCGTGATTTCAGGTGCTTGAGGTCACGAGGCGCGCCGCGCCCCGAGTGCGGGTGGAGCATGCATGCACCGGTCGCGGAAGAAAACTGGACGAAGGTGACGGGTTGGAGGCGGCTGGCACGCACGGTGCTGAGAAGGCGCGCAGTTCCTCCCCCGACTTTGGAGTCCCCTCATGTCAACCTTCCGCAATCCCTTCGCGGCGGCCGCCGTGGCCCTGGTGCTTTCCGCGTGCGGTCCCCAGGCGCAGCAGCCCACCGAGGCCCCTCCGGCCGAGACGCCGTCGCAGCCCTCCACGGACACGGCCGGCAGCGCGCTGCCGCGTGAGCTGGACCCGCTGTTCGCGCAGGCCGCCCAGGAGTTCAACGTCCCGGCGGAGCTGCTCAAGGCCGTGTCCTACGCGGAGACGCGCTGGCAGATGGTGCGGGGCGAGGCGGAGTTCCCGGGCCAGGAGCCGGCGTTCGGCCTGATGGCGCTGCGCGGTGAGCACCTGGCGCGGGGCGCGGCGCTGGCGGGCGTGACGGTGGAGGCGGCCAGCACGGACGCGCTGTCCAACGTGCGCGCGGGCGCGGCGCGGCTGTCCCAGTTGGCCACGGACGCGAACGTGGAGCGCGGGGACCTGGCCGCGTGGGCGCCGGTGGTGGCCGAGCTGAGCGGCATCACCCTCCCGGAGGCGCAGGCGGAGCACGTGCACCGCGGCGTGTACTCGGTGCTGAACGAGGGCGCGGTGGCGCTCAACCAGGACGGCTCGGTGGCCGTGTCGCTGGAGCCGGTGAAGGTGGAGGCGAAGTTCGAGCGTCCCCAGGTGCGCGCCATGGCGGCGGGCCCGGACTACGCGGCGTCCATCTGGCGGCCGGCGCCCACGGGCAACTACGGCACGCGCACGTCGGGCGCGGCGGGCGACCCGTCGATGATCATCATCCACACCTGTGAGGGCAGCTACAGCTCGTGCTGGAGCTGGCTCACCAACAGCGCTGCGGGCGTGAGCGCGCACTACGTGGTGAACGAGAGCGGCAGCGAAATCTCCCAGTTGGTGCGCGAGGCGAACCGCGCCTACCACATCGGCGCGACGTACGACTGCTCGCTCAACAGCAGCAAGGAGTGCTGGCTCAACGGCGTGCAGGCCAACCACTTCACCATCGGCATCGAGCACGGCGGCTACGCCAGCCAGTCGTCCTTCCCGGCCGGGCAGATTGACGCGTCCGCGAAGCTGTCGTGCGACATCGCGCGCGACAACGCCATCATCAAGGACAGCTACCACATCGTGGCGCACGGCAAGCTGCAGCCGGCGACGCGCACGGACCCGGGCCCCAACTGGCCGTGGTCCACGTACCTCAGCAAGATCAACAGCTACTGCGGCACGGCCACGCCGTCCGGTGAGATCATCATCGACAGCAACAGCGCCAACAACGACGCGTCCAAGGCGAGGTTCTCGCTGACGGGCGCGTGGTCGGACGGCTACAGCGCCGGCTACTACGGCAGCGGCTACTACTACGCGGCCACGGAGGCCATCTCCGCGCCGGCCACGTTCGAGTTCTACCTGCCCACCGCGCAGACGCGCACCGTCGACGCTTGGTGGGTCGAGGGCACGAACCGCTCCACCACGGCGCCGTTCATCGCCTACAACGCGGCGGGCTCCGAGGTGGGCCGCGTGTCCGTCAACCAGCAGACCAACGGCGGCAAGTGGGTGCAGTTGGGCACGTACAGCTTCTCCGCCGGCTGGAACAAGGTGCAGTTGAGCCGCTGGACGACCCCGGGCTACGTGGTCATGGCCGACGCCGTCCGGGTGCGCTGACGTGATGCACGAGGGCCTTGAACAGCGGAAGCGTTCCGGGCCCTCGCGGGCACGGCGGTGGTGGGCCGTGCTCGCCCTGCTGGGCGCCATGGGCTGTCAGGGCCGCTGCGGCGGCGCCGCCGCGGTCCCGGCGCCCGGCGCGTTGTCGGAGGCGGAGCGGCGGGCCCTGCCGGGCACCATCGTCTTCCTCTCCGAGAGGGCGGGACAGAAGGACGTCTGGCGGGTGACGCCCGCCGGAGAGGAGACGCAGGTCACCTCCGCGCCGGAGGACGAGTACCCCGGCCCGCCGTCGCCGGACGGCCGCACGCTGCTGGTCATCGCGTCGGGCGAGGCGAACGGGCGCGTCTTCCAGCAACTGCGCCTGCAGCCGCTCCAGGGAGGCCCCCAGGTGGCGCTGCATCCGCCCCGGCCCCGGGCGCGCAACGCGAGCTGGGCGCCGGACGGCACGTGGCTGGCCGTGGAGTCCGACGCGCAGGGCTTCAGCGACGTGGTGCGCGTGCTGCCCCGGGCGAACGCGGTGGACACGCGGCTGACGCACGTGAAGGCGGGCTGCTTCGAGCCCGCGGTGTCCCCGGACGGCACGGAGGTGGCGTGCGTGTGCAGCGGGGACGGCGACCCGGAGGTCTACGTCTTCCGCGCGGACGGCACGGGCGAGCCCCGCCGCATCACCACGTTCTACATGGAGGACCGGACGCCGCAGTGGAGCCCGGACGGCAAGTGGCTGCTGTTCGTGAGCAACCGCGAGCGCAAGGAGCGCGTGTACCTGGTGCGCGCGGACGGCTCGGACCTGCGCGCCGTGTCCGGAGAGGGCTTCGCGGGAGACGAGCGGGAGGCGGTCTTCAGCCCGGACGGCAGGCGCGTGGCGTACGTGGCCCGGCTTCCGGACGGCAGGAGCCGCATCTGGGTGGCGGACGTGGCGGGAGGCGCGCCGGTGGCGCTGACGGACGGGCGGCACCGCGACGACATGCCGGCGTGGAGCCCGGACGGCAAGGCGCTGGTGTTCGTGTCCGAGCGCGACGGCGACACCGACCTGTACCTCATGCGCCCGGACGGCACCGGCCAGACGCGGCTCACCACGGCGAAGGGCGCGGACTGGCTGCCGCGCTGGTTCGCGCCGCGCTAGCCCGCGCGCTGGCGCAGCGGCTCGGGCACGGTGGGGACGGCGGGGGACTCCATGGGCACGCTGAAGAAGAAGGTGACGCCCCGGCCCGGCTCGCTCTCCACCCAGATGTGGCCGCCGTGGGCCTCCACGATGAGCCGGCTGATGTAGAGCCCCAGCCCCAGCCCCTTGCCGTCCGCCGAGCGGCCGTCCTCCGTGCGGTAGTACTTGTCGAACAGGCGCGCCGCGTCCCGGGGGGACAGCCCCGCGCCCTGGTTGGTCACCGACACCACGGCGTGGTCGTGCACGGCGGAGAGCCGCACGTCCACCGGCGTCCCCGTGGGGCTGTACTTGAGCGCGTTGGTCAGCAGGTTGGTCACCACGCGCTCCATGCGCGCGGCGTCCATGGGCACCGGCGGCAGCGGCTCCTGCCGGTGCAGCCGGAAGCGCTCGCGCGCGTCGGGCGGCACGTCGCGCTCCAGCACCTCCTCCAGGAAGCGGCCCAGGTCGCGCGCCTCGCGGCGCAGGTTCACCCGGCCGGACTCCAGCCGCGAGCCCTCCAGCAGCTCCTCAATCATCGTGCTCATCCACTCCACGTTGTGGATGATGGCCTGGGCCATGTGGCCCTCGCGCTCCAGCTTCCGCTCGTGCAGCGCGCGCTGGAGCAGGTGGGCGCGCAGGTTGATGGTGTTCAGCGGGTTGCGCAGGTCGTGGGAGATGAGCCCCACGTACTCCTCGCGCAGCTTCTCCAGGTCCCGGCGCTCGGTGACGTCGCGCAGGATGGCGATGCGCGTGGCGTCGTCCTCGCCCTCCAGCGGCAGCGGGCTCAGCCGCACCTCCAGCGGCACGCTGGTGCCGTCCTGCCGCTGCCCGGACACCAGCCGCCCGCCCCGGGCGCGCTCCGGACCCTCCCCGGGCGCGGCCGGGCCGTGGAGCCCCTCCGGCACCAGCAGCTCCACCTCGCGCGCCAGCAGGGCCTCCCGCCGGTAGCCGAAGACGCGCTCGGCCTCCGCGTTGGCGAAGCGCACGCGGCCGGTGGCGTCCACCACCACCATGGGGTCCGGCGCGGTGTCCAGGAAGGTGCGGAAGCGCTCCTCGGAGGCCTCCAGCGCGGCTGTGGCCCGCATGCGCTCGGTGTCCAGCACGTCCAGCGCCCGCGCCGCCAGCAGCACCAGCGTGACGCCGCCGGCGGCCACCACCGTGGCGAACAGGGGCAGCTTCGCGTCGTGGCTGAGCCCGCCCGTCAGGTGGAGCAGCACCAGCGTCAGCCCCAGCACCGGCGGCCCCAGCAGCGTCACCGGCACCAGCCGCCGCGCCACGAAGCCGCCCAGCGTGTCCCGGGTGAGCCGCGCCATCAGCCCCAGCTCCGGCCGGGCGCACAGCGTGCCCATGGCCAGCAGCATCAGCACGCAGGTGGTGTGCAGCCCCATGCTGCGCTCCTGGAAGAACGGCGCGGCGAAGGGCGTCACCAGCGGGCCCAGCAGGAAGCCGTTGAGCCCCGTCAGCGCCGCCATCAGCGCGAGCACCACCAGCCCGTCCGACCACGACAGCCGCTGCGGGTGGCCCCGGTCCACCAGCGCCAGCGCCGGGCCCAGGAGCATCAGGCACAGCGCCGTCAGGGGCGAGGACGCGACGCCGGGCGCCGCGCCGCCGGCATCGCCCAGCATGCGCAGGAACAGCGCGTCCAGGCCCCCGGTGCCTCCGGTGATGACGCCGTCCACCAGGCTCGCCGCGCCCAGCAGCGCCGTGGTCAGGGCCAGCGCCGTGCCCAGCCGGTGCTGGAAGCGGGAGGGCGTGGCCCGCAGCCTCAGGCCCAGCGCGGCCCCACCCAGCAGCAACCCCAGCGCGGCGCTGGGGCGCATGGCCGGGAGCGCGGCGCCCATGGACTTGAGGACCATGACGTCCAGCGCCCAGCCCGTCAGCACCAGCAGCCCCACCAGGCAGGCGGCCACCGCGGAGCTGCGCGCAAGGGCACGGACCATCGCCGTGCTTCGTGGCATGGATCGGCCGCTCATCATCCGCGTCCCCCCCGGAACGCCAGCCCTGCATCCTGCCACAACATCTCGTGTCGGCGCCCCCCCCGGCAATGGGACGCCGGGGTTGGGGGATGTCCGCTCTAGGCGGGGATGTCCGACCTGTCCAGGGTTGGGTCAGGGTGCGTAGCGGCCTGGATACACGGTGAGGACGACGCCCAGCCCCGGGCCCACGTCGACGTTGCGCGGCACGTACGCGCTGGTGCCCTCCACGGACACCTGGAAGGACGACACCCCGGCGCCGGAGTGCACGAAGAGGAACAGCCCGTGGGCCGCGGTGCCCGCAGTGCCCGCGGTGTCCACGGACGTCAGGTCCGCGGACGGGTAGTAGACGCGGTCCGCCAGCTCGGCGCGGTCCAGCGCCACGCGCGCGCCGCTCACGGGCTGACCGTTCAGGTCCACCACGCGCCCCAGCACGAAGCCCGCGGAGGCCAGGGTGGCCTCCGGGTCCCCGGTGTGGACCTGGAGGCGCGGCGCACCCACGGCGGCGCCCAGTTGATCCACGAACGCGGAGGGCAGGGCCCACGCGTGCGCGTCGATGATGTCCGTGCGCGGACGGGTGCCGGTGAAGGCGGTGTCGTAGACGAGCGTGGTGCTGCGCACGAGGCCGTCGTGCGAGAGGCCCACCGCGAGCCCCTGGTGCACGTCGCGCACGGGCACGCCGGTGATGCGGAAGGCGCCGTCCTCGGACACCTCGCCGGTGGCGAAGGTGGCGGCCGCGTCATTGACGGCCACGCGCAGCGGCTCCTCCACGGTGAGCGCCATCCCGGTGAGCGACGCCGGCGCCGAGGCCATGCCCTCGGCCTCCGGGAACACGCGTGCCTCGCCGCTCACGAGGATGCGAAGGTTCTCCAGGTCCACCGCCTCGGCGTCCTCGGTCCGCACGCCGGGGTCCGGTGTGAAGCCGCCGTCGCCACAGGCCATCGCCAACAGCCCGAGCACGGCACCACCCGCCGCCCGAATGTAGTGTTTCATCGGGCGGCAACATCTTCACGGCTCGGGGGGCACGCAATCCGTCCCCGGGTGGCGTCCGTCCCCTTCAAGACGCACCGCTGCTCCCGCGGGCCGGACACCCCGGACACCGGGCCCTCCGGGTGTTGAAAACACGTCGGCACCGGGAGCCGGCCTTCCGCTGGAGACGGAAGGCGGACGCCCGGTGCCGCGGGTCACGCCAGGGAGGGGGACGCGGAGCGCCTACCAGCCCGAGCCGCTCCTGCCGGAGGAGCCGGAGCTCTTGCCGGTGTTCCAACCCCCGCCGCTGTTGCCGCTCCCGCTGCCGCGGCCATTGCCGCCGCTGCTGTTGCCGCTGCTGCCGCTGCTGCCGCTGGGAGGGCTGCTCCAGCCGCCGCTGCTCCGGCCATTGCTGTTGCCGCTGTTGCCGCGGTTGTTGTCCCGGTCGTTGTCCTTCTCGCGGCTCTTGCTGGCCGGGGTGTCCCAGCCGCCGCTGCTCCGGCCGTTGTCCCGGTCATTGTCCCGGTCCCGGTCGTTGTCCCGCGAGTTGTTGGAGGGGGCGACGCTGTTGCCGCGGCCCCAGCCGGAGCCGCTGGGAGGCCGGGCGCCGGTGCCCGTGCCGCCGGGGGGCGGGTTGCGGCCCTGGTTGACGGGGGCCGGCGCGGGCCGCGAGGGGCCGACGTTGTTGCGGCCGCCGGGGACCGCGGAGGCCGAGTGGCTGTTGCTCCAGCGGTAGCCCCGGCTGCCGCGGTCGTAGGAGTAGCCCGCGCCCCACGAGCCGTGCGGGTAGAAGTCGTGCTGGTGGCGGCCGTGGAAGTTGCAGTACGCGCCGCTGGGGGTGGGGTGGTAGTCCCAGTACCAGACCACCGTCGGGCCCCGGTAGTAGTAGACGTTGTCCGTGTAGACGTAGGACGTGGAGGGCGGCTCGTAGTCGTGGACGTGGGCGTAGTCCTCCGGGCACCAGCCGCCGCCGTAGTCGTCGGGGACGGGGTGCGCGCCGGCGAACCGGTACTCCGCCACGGGGGCGACGTAGGCCACGCGGCGGACGGGGCGGTGCGAGTGGGCCTCGACGACACAGCCCGTCCCCATCAGCAGGGCCACGGGGACGACCAGGGCGAGCAAGCGGTTCATGAGGAGTCTCCTGGCGCGGAAGTGGACCCTCAAAGCGTCCCGCTCCGCAACCTCTGCCCCCATGACGGCCGGCCGCCCGGGAAATTCACCCGGACTGCCCGCCCGCCGGGAAGGGGAGGGGCCCGCCTGATATGACACCCGGGTCGCGGCCCTCTGGGGGCGCCGCGCGTTGGGAGGCATGCGGATGTCGGATGTGGATTTCGGACGCGCGATGGGGGCGTCCTGCGCGCTGCACCCGGGGCGGGAGGCCACGGGCACCTGCGCCCGCTGTGGCAACTTCACGTGCGACGCGTGCAGCCAGGACGGCGCGTCACCGCGCTGCCCCACGTGCCGGGAGCGCTCCGGCGCCACGTTCCCGCTGAGCCGGGAGACGTGGACCTTCAACAAGCTGTGGGACGTGTGCTGGCCCGCGTTCCAGCGCGAGTGGGGCATGCTGTCGCTCGCGGTGTTGATCTACCTGGGCGTGTCCCTGGGCGCGAACCTGCTCCTCAACGTGGCCACGGGCATTGGCGCGGCGGCGGACAGCGTCGTCGTGGCCATGGTGCTGGGCGGGGTGGGGTTCGTGGCGCAGCAACTGGTGCAGGGCTTGGTGCAACTGGGGCTCTTGCGCGTGTGCTTCGACGTGCTGCACGGAGGCCGCGCGGACGTGGCGCGCCTCTTCAGCCAGATGCACAAGGCGGTCCCCTACACGCTGACGATGCTCCTCGTCTTCGTCATCGTGATGGTGCCGCTGGCCCTGCTGTCCTTCCTGGGCATCCTCGTGCTCGTGGGCACGGGCCTGATGAGCGGCGTGGACCTGGGCTCCTCCTCGGAGCAGTTCTGGAACGCGCTGGTGCCCATCCTCGGCGTGCTGGGGCTGGGGTTCCTGGTGCTGGTGGGGCCCCTCATGTACCTGGCGCTGCCGCTCTACCTGGTCCAGCCGGAGCTCGCCTACAGCGACGCGCCGCCCTCGCCCCTCGAGGTGCTGCGCCGCAGTTGGGAGGCCGCGCGCGGTCAGCGCCTGGGCATCCTGGGCGTGGGGCTCGCGGGGGCGGCCGCCATGCTGGCGGGGGTCTTCGCGTGCTGCGTGGGCTTCATCCCCGGCATGGCGCTGGCCCAACTGCTCATCGCGGGGATGTTCCTGTGCCTGCGCTCCCCGCGTGACGACGCGGAGTCCTTCCCGGGCTGAGGGCCGCAGGGACGCGCGCCTTCGCGAACGGGGCGAAGGCGCGCGCGGGGACGCTCTTCAGTGCACCAGCCGCTCGGAGGAACCCGAGCGGGGCACGGCGACCTTGCCCAGGCACGCGAGGATGTGCTCGCGGTACTCGGACAGCTCGCGCAGGCCGCACAGCATCCACCGGCCGCCAATCACCAGCGTGGGCACGCCGCGCACGCCGCGGCTGCCGGCCAGCCGGTGCTCGTCGTAGATGAGCCGGCGCGTCTCCTCCGAACGGAAGGCCGCGGAGAACTGGTTCATGGACAGGCCCACGCGCGACGCCAGCTCGAACACCACATCCGAGCGCGACACGTTGACGCCCTGCTCCAGCGCGGCGCGCTGCATGGACCGGGCGAGGAAGGCCCGCGCCTGCGGCCCCTGCAACCGCGCCGCCTCCAGCGCAGCCAGCGCCGGCACGCTGGAGCGCGGCGGATCACCGCCCAGCCACAGGTCCGTGGAGAGCAGCGAGGCCGTGGGGTCGGGTTCGCGCTGCGCGCGCTTCACCTCTTCCACCAGCCCGCGCACTTCGCGCTCCGTGGGCAGGACGTCGTGCAGACGCAGGGGGTAGGGACGCACGCTCCAGCGGACGGCGTCGCCAAACTCCTGGCGAAGCACCTCCAACCGTTGGTCGGCGAGGTAGCACCAGGCACAAAGCACATCCTGGTAGACGGTGATCTGCAGCGGCTTGTGCAGCGTTTTCATCGGGGGTCGCCAGATTAGAGGCGCATCCCCGCCGCTGCCAACACCCACGGACAATCCACGCCCGAAGGCATTCCCGTATTCCTGAGGAGCATCCAAGGCACCGTGCGCACCGTGAAGCCCCGCACGCACGCCATGGAGCAGGCGGGCAGGCACGCAGGTGCTGCTCGCGCGCCTGCTTCCAACACCACGGGTTGATCAGGAAGCGCGGCCCGCCCGTGTGCGCAACACGCCGGCCCGGGTCCCCGCATACACCAACGCGTGCTCCACGATGTGGCCCGCGATGTCCCTGCCGGTGGCGCCCTCCAGGCCCTCGAAGCCGGGGCTGGAGTTGATCTCCATCAGGCGCGGGCCCTCGCGGCCCTCCAGCATGTCCACGCCCGCGACCTCCAGCCCGATGATGCGCGCCGCCTTCACCGCGGCCTCCACGTAGTCCGGGGGCAGGGTGATGGCGCGGCCCTCGCCGCCGCGGTGGATGTTGGAGCGGAACTCGCCCTTCTTCGCCTTGCGGCGCATGGCGCCCACCACGGTGTCGCCCACCACCAGCGCGCGCACGTCGCGGCCCTCGCTCTCCGCGACGAACTCCTGGAGGACGATCTCCTGGCCCAGGTCCCAGAAGGTGTCGAGGATGGTCTGCACCTCCGGCAGCGTGTGGGCGATCATCACGCCCACGCCCTGGGTGCCCTTGATCAGCTTGATGATGACGGGCAGCCCGCCCACCTCCTGCACCAGCTTGCGCACGTTGCCGCGGTCGTGCGCCATCACCGTCTTGGGCATGTCCAGGCCCGCGCGGGCGAGGAACTGGAGCGCGCGCAGCTTGTCGCGGCTGCGCGCGATGGCCGTGGGCGGGTTGAGGACGGGCACGTCCATCATCTCGAAGTGGTTCACCACCGCCAGGCCGTACGCGGTGATGGACGCGCCGATGCGCGGAATCACCACGTCCACGCCCTTCACCTCCGCGCCGCGGTAGGTCATGCGCGGCTGGCCGCGCGCCAGCAGCAGGCAGCAGCGCAGCGTGTCGAACACGAGCGCCCGGTGCCCTTGGGCCTTGATGGCCTCCACCAGCCGGCGCGTCGAGTACAGCGAGCGCTTGCGGGACAGGATGGCCACGGTCTTCTTCGCGCGGGGCCGCTTGGGTCGCGGTGCGTCACCGCGCTCGGGTGCCTGTGCGCCAGGCGGGACGGGCGCCTTCTTCGGCTGGGCTTTTCGGGGGGACATGCGGGGCGCGGGACACTAGCACGCACGGGCGTGGAGGCACGGCGCGTGGGCACCCTTTGCTATCCTCGCGTTCACTGATGACCGCACCCAACCCGCATCCCGACGACATCCACACCAACCCCGGAGACGTCGGCCTCGAACTGTCCTCCCAGTCCCCCCTCCTGGGGGAGACGCTGGTCGTGGATCCGCGCGCCAGCGTGAAGCTGCACAAGTGCCGGCTGGTGGTGACGTCCGGTCCGGACACCGGGCGCTCCATGGTCAGCGACAAGGAGCGGCTGCGCTGCGGGGCGCACCCGGGCAACGACCTGGTGCTGGTGGAGGACCGCACCGCCAGCCGCCACCACTTCGAGGTGCAGTACACCGAGCGCGGCCACCTGCTGGTGGACCTGAACTCCACCAACGGCACATTCCTGGACGGCCGCCGGATTGAACGGGCCTACCTGTCCCCGGGCTCGCAGATCCGCGCCGGCTCCTCCGTCATCACCTTCGCCCCCCTGGACGAGGAGGTGGCGGTGGAGCCCGACCGCGAGGGCGAGCTGTGCGGCATGGTGGGCCAGAGCGTGAAGATGCGGCAGGTGTTCGGGCTCATCAACCGCATCGCGCCCATGGACGTGTCCGTCATCATCCAGGGGGAGACGGGCACCGGGAAGGAGCTGGTCTCCTGCGCCATCCATGAGCTGTCCGGCCGCAAGAAGGGCCCCATGGTGGTGCTGGACTGCGGCGCCATCCCGCCCAACCTCATCGAGAGCGAGCTGTTCGGCCATGAGAAGGGCGCCTTCACCGGCGCCACGTCCAGCCGCCCCGGCGCCTTCGAGCGCGCGCAAGGGGGCACCATCTTCCTGGACGAATTGGGCGAGCTGCGCCTGGACCTGCAGCCCAAGCTGCTGCGCGTGCTGGAGAACCGCGAGGTGCGCCGGGTGGGCGGCAACGACGTCATTGAAGTGGACTGCCGGGTCATCGCCGCCACCCACCGCGACCTGGTGAAGGAGATCGCCGCGGGCAACTTCCGCGAGGACCTCTACTTCCGCCTGTCCGTCATCCACATCCAGTTGCCGCCCCTGCGCCAGCGCCGGGACGACATCCCGCTCATCCTCAAGCAGGCGCTGGCGGAGCCGGAGGTGGTGGAGAAGCACGGCCGCAAGCGCTTCTCCGCGGAGGCCCTGGGGCTGCTCATGGCCTACGCATGGCCCGGCAACGTGCGCGAGCTGATGAACGTGCTCTCCCACGTGCTGACCTTCTCCGAGGGCGAGGAGATACTGCCCTCCCACCTGCCCCCGCGCGTCCGGGGCCAGGCCCGCGAGGGGCCGCTCCCCTTCAACGAGCACCTGGCCTTCAAGGACGCCAAGGAGCAGCTCCTGGAGAACTTCGAGCGCGAGTACGTCACCAGCGTCCTCACCCGCTGCGAGGGCAACCTCTCCCGCGCCGCCCGGGAGAGCGGGCTGCACCGCAAGTCCATCGAGCGGCTGGTGAAGAAGTATCAGCTCGACGCCAAGGGGCTGAAACCGCGCTGAAACAGCGTCGTTACACGGTTTCACTCAGGGTGTTGAATCCCGGGAAGTTTTCACCGGGCCCATCCTCTGAGACACTCCCGTTTCCCCCTTCCGACCCCGACGCAGTGTGTCGGCGGTCACTTGACGGATACTGCGAGATTCCCCCGTCCCGCAGGATGAGCCTCCGTATGAGCGCACGATCCCCCCGTGAAGCAGGCGAATCCGGCCAGGCCCTGGTGGAGGCCGCGCTGTCGCTGCCGCTGGTCGTGTTCCTGATTCTGGGCGCGCTCCAGCTCTTCCTGATGATGCAGGCGCGGGTGATGACGCACTACGCGGCCTTCCGGGCGACGCGCGCGGGCAGCGTGGCGCACGGGGACTGCGAGCGGATGACCCACGCGGCCATCCTGGCGCTGATTCCGACCTTCCACTCGTTCATGGGGCAGGGGACGGGGTCGCTCAACGGTCCTTTGGGCCGCGGCGCGGGTTCCGACGCGCCCCGGCTGCTGGCGGAGGCGTTCGCGGCGCGGATGAACAACCGCTACGCGGGCTCCGGCGGTCCGGGCCCGGGCCTGGACGGCGTGCACAACCGCAGCATCGTGTGGATCCAGCGGGACCTGGCGGGCGGCGGCGTGGACAGCCCGGAGGACAGCGACTTCGACCGGCCGGGGCACCTGCGGCGGCTGGAGGTGCAGTTGGTCTTCTGGTACCCGCTGCGCATCCCGTTCGCCAACTGGGTGATGTCGCGCATGTTCCTGGCGCACTTCAGCCTGCGCTCCTACACGGACGCGAACCCGCTCATCGTCCCGGAGCGCAACGCCAACTGGAACGGCAGTGACGTGACGGCGTCGCACGTGCTGGACGGCGAGCTGGGCGCGGAGCTGGCGGACCGCGTGCTCAACCGGCAGTACGTCTTCCCCATCATCACCACGTTCACCATGCGAATGATGACGCCCGTGAAGTCGCGTTTCTTCGCCACCATGGCCTGTCCCCGGTGAAAACGATGAAGCGCTCCCCCCTCCAGCGCGGTCAGACCCTGGTGCTGTTCGTCCTCAGCATGTTGCTGCTGTTGCTGATGGTGGCCCTCACGCTGTCGTTCACCATGAAGGTGCGCGAGCGCATCGAGGTGCAGACGGTGGCGGACGCGGCCGCGTACTCGAACGCGGTGGCCACGGCGCGCACGTTCAACACCATCGCCGTCAGCAACCGCGCGGAGATCGCCCACATGGTGGCGAACGCCGGCGCGGCCAGCCTGCTCAACTGGGCCAGCCTCTACCGCGGCGAGCTGAACGCGGCGAAGGCCGGCTACGCGGCGTGGGTGCCCGTCTACCAGGCCTTCGCCATCGCCGGCTGTCCCTGCGCCTGGAGCAACGGCTTCTGCGCCCGCATGTGCCGCTGCGGCACGCGCGGCGTGTCGGACCTGGGCCGGCTGATGACGAAGCTGCAGCGCGAGGACCTGCGCGTGGAGGCCGTCTTCCAGTCCCTGGACCCCATGGTGGGCCTGCAGATGCGCCTGCACCAGGTGGCGGCGGGCGCGCTGTATGCCTCCTCCCTGAACGACTACATGAACCTCGAGGACAAGATTGGCAACCAGGGGTTCGCCAACGACATCCTGGGGGACCTGGTGCCGGGCAAGAACCCGCGCGACGCGGGGTGGCTGGCGCCGTCCGCGGGCAACGTCTCCCGCAACGAGCTGGCGGACAACACGGCGTGCTTGGGTGGAGGCGCGGTGTGTGACCCGCTGCCGCTGACGGTGGCCCACAGCGTGGACGCGGCGATGGGCAGCCGCGGCTTCACCTTCGTCACGTCGCGCACCATCGAGCAGTACATCGCGCACGAGGCGAACCTGGCCTTCGTCATCACGCCGCCGGACATCGTCACGCTCTTGCATGCCGCTGGCACGGCGCACTTCGGCAAGCCCATCCTCCAGTACGGGCTCTTTCCTCCCTACGCTCCCGCCGTCACGGCTGAAGACCAGAGCACCGTGGCCTTCGTCTACAACCACATCGCGCATGGCGGTGGACCGCCGTGCCCGGTGATGGTGGGCGGGACGGTGCCGACGCTCGCCCTGTTCGCGGCCTCCGGCGGCGTCATGCCCACGCCCACGCATATGTGGTTTGGCGGCACGGACCCGGCGCCCTTCGCGCGGCACATGCTGGCGCCGTGTCTGGGCGGTCCGTCGAGCTGCCCGGGCATCTGGCCGCCGTTCATGGACTACAACCTGACGGAGCTGTGGCCCAACGGCGAGGACAACAACTTCGGGCAGCCGAAGAACTTCGCGGTCATCCAGCGAGACCGCAGCAACATGCCCGCGGCGCAGCAGGACCCGTGGAACCTGGCGTTCCGCTTCCGCTTCGAGGCCAACAACCCGAACCCGAACGCGGGCAAGTTCGACAACCGCAGCGCCACCATGGCGGACGGCACGCCGCTGGGCATCCAGACGGCGCTGTCCACGGGCATCGCGTACTACCACCGTGGCCGCAGCCTGGGCGTCTCCCACTGGAGCGAGCCGCCCAACCTGCTCAACCCGTACTGGCGCGCCACGCTGGTGCCGGTGGACACGGATGAGACGGGGCTTCAGGACGCAATCGACACGTTGGGTTCCAGCTCTCCTGCCTCCGCCGCCACCATCCAGGAGCTGCGGCGCGTGGGCTTCAGGGGGTTCCAGTGATGCACAGCCACCTTCGTCGTCACCGCAGGCAGGCGCGGGGCCAGTCCATCGTCGAGGCGGCCCTCGGCGTCACGTTGTTCATCACCATCCTGGTGTTCGGCATCCACTTCGCGGAGGTGGGCTTCCTGTCGCTGAAGGTGCAGGAGGCCGCCGTGTCCGCGCTGTGGAACGGCACGCACGGGGAGATGCATGACATCCCCGTGGACTACGGCTCGGCGCATGACTCCATGCGGCGGGCAGGTGAGGACGCGCAGGCGCGGTACGCGGACTTCAACGGCCTGTCGTCCGTCAACCGCGGCGACACCATCACGCAGGTGTTCACGCGGGGCTCGGACCTGCGCGTGAGCTGCGACCGCAACGGGGGGCTGGACTGGGATGGCCCCGTGCTGACCCGGCTGATGTACCGCGACGAGGGCGGCACGGGGTGCACGTCCCAGGCGAACCTGAGCTCCTGGAACATCCCCACCCGGTACCTGGACCAGACCTCGGAGACGGGGCTGTACAAGGAGCAGCACCAGGACCCGGCCCACGCCAACATCCAGGTGTGTGGCATTGGCCGCGCGGTGGGCGGCACCTGCCGGGGCCGCTTCTCCATGCTCGTGGATGACTGGGGCCTGTCGAACGAGGTCGAGTCCTCCACCT
Source organism: Corallococcus sp. AS-1-6 (assembly GCF_020037015.1). GTDB lineage: Bacteria > Myxococcota > Myxococcia > Myxococcales > Myxococcaceae > Corallococcus. Next base: position 84,016 of record NZ_JAIQDE010000017.1, read on the forward strand.
GCTTGTTGTTCCAGGACCTGGCGGTGCCGTGCACCAATGTGCCGTTCTACACGGCCACGAAGGGCGTCTACGAGCCCACCACGCTGCCCATCCCGACCTACGCCAGCTTCCTGGCGATGGATGCCCTCTTCTTCAACCCGCTGCCGCCCCTGGTCTTGATGCAGCGGGAGAACACCTTCTGGATGAGCGCTGCGGGTGAGGAGAGCCAATTCATGCAGGCCTTTGCCCTCAAGCCCGCGCCCTTGGGAAACCTGTGGAACACGTCCCCCGGCGCGCTGATTGGCATCACCACGCCCCACTACGGTCTGGGCTATCTGGACCGTAACGGCTGTTTCCTTGGAAAGGATTGCTGAAGATGAAGATGCGAAGCCTGCTGTCGGGTGGAGTTCTGGCGTTCGTGCTGTGCCTGACGGCGTCCCCCGCGCGCGCGGACAGCAATTCGTGCAACACGGACTGCGCGACGAAGAACGGGGACACGCTCAACGCCTGCATCACCGCCTGTCCGGCGCCGAGCAGCCCGGGGGCGGCGAAGGACAGCAGCCGCACCTGCTCCGCGCGCTGCGCGCAGAAGTTCCAGGCCCAGTTCAACCAGTGCAAGTCCCGCTGCCCCAAGCCGGAGGGCGACACGGGGCCGAAGTCGGGCAAGTCCGTCAAGGCCGCGCGGTCGAACCGCGGTTAGGGGAGACGGGATGATGCGCGCGATTCGTGGGGCGGCCCTGGTGCTGGTGTTGGGGCTCTCCGCGCCTGCCTGGGCGCAGCGGGCCAACTTCACCTGGGACATCCCGAAGACCGTCAGCGTCGTGGACGTGCCGGGGCAGGTGGACGCCAACGGCGTGCCGGTGAAGCTGCTCGCGGTGCGCAGCAAGGAGAAGGCGCAGGTCATCCTCCAGAGCGTGGTGGACCGCTTCCTCTCCTGGGGCTTCGTGGTGCCGGAGGCGTACAAGCAGCCGCAGCTCCTGCGCGAGCCGATGGTGACCGCCATCGACACGCGCAACTTCATCTCCTACACGGCCATCCTCCAGGTGAACCCGGACAACACCACCACGGTGTTCCTGGGCCAGGCGAACCTGGGCGCCGCGAAGCCGCCCCAGCCCGCGGGGCTGCCCGTGTTCCCCGGCGGCTCCGGGGTGCTGACGGCGCAGACGGAGGGCGCGCACACGGTGAGCTACTCGGTGCCGGGCAAGACGACCGCGGACGTGGAGGCCTTCTACCGCGAGGTGCTCACCAAGGCGGGCTTCAAAGAGATCGAACCCCGCGTGTTCAAGTCCTCCACGGAGGAGGTCTCGCTCAAGCTGGCGGTCACCAAGGAAGGCCCGGTGGCGGTGCGGCTGGTGCGCCGGGCCGCGACGCCGGACGATGACATGCGCCCGGGCGAGTGACGCCAGCGGGCAACGGAAGACGGGAGTGACATGACGACGCGTATCGCGGTGCGGGGATGGCTGGGACTGATGGCGCTGGGAGCCGTGCTGGTGGCGCCCCAGGCGCTCGCGCAGACGTGCGACGAGAAGTGCTCCATCAACGCCGGCCCCACGATGCAGGCCTGTGTGAAGAAGTGCTCCGCCAAGGACAGGAACTGCACGGACAAGTGCACCAAGGCATTCCAGGCCGCGAAGGCGAAGTGCGCGAAGAAGTGTCCCAAGGGCAAGGGCAAGTCCACGCCCCAGCCGCACTCGCACGACCACGACGACCACGACGAGTGAGCCCCTGGCTGTGATTGAAGGACCGGCGGGAGGGTGTTACGGGCGCTGAAGCCATGAGCGACGCCCCCTCCCGCAAGGACCTCGACGCCACCGTCCACCTGCCGCGCACGGAGTTCCCCATGAAGGGGAACCTGGGCCAGCTCGAACCGCGCCTGCTCGCCTGGTGGCGGGAGCAGGACGTGTGGACGCGGTTGCTCCAGAAGAACGCGGGCCGTGAGCCCTTCGTGCTGGCGGACGGGCCGCCGTACGCCAATGGCCACCTGCACGCCGGGCATGCGCTCAACAAGGTGCTGAAGGACATCGTGGTGAAGTTCCGGAACCTCTCCGGACGTCCCTGCGACTTCATCCCCGGCTGGGACACCCACGGGCTGCCCATCGAGCAGGCGGTGGAGAAGCGCCTCAAGGAACAGACGCTGGACAAGCGCACGCTGTCGCGCGACGCGCTGCTGGAGCGCTGCCGCGAGTACGCGCTGGAGTTCGTGGACATCCAGCGCGCGGAGTTCCAGCGGCTGGGCGTCTTCGGGACGTGGGACGCGCCCTACCGGACGCTCGACTTCAGCTACGAGGCGCAGGAGGTCCGCGAGCTGGCCGCGTTCGCGCGCCGGGGCATGTTGTACCGGCGCAAGAAGCCCGTGGCGTGGTGCCTCCAGGACCAGACCGCGCTCGCGGAGGCGGAGGTGGAGTACGCGGAGCACACGTCACCGTCCGCGTACGTGGCCTTCGACGCGGGGCCGGCGCTGGTGGAGAAGCTGCCGCAGTTGAAGGGGCAGCGCGTGTCCTTCGTCATCTGGACCACCACGCCGTGGACGCTGCCGGCCAACCTGGCCATCGCGGTGAACCCGTCGTTCGAATACGTGTTCTACCGGCTGGAGGACCGCGTCCTCTGCGTGGCGAAGGACCTGCTGGCGAAGGTGCTGGCGGAGGTGAAGTCGGACGAGCTGGCCGTGAAGCACGTGCAGTTGCCCACGGGTGAGGTGTCGTCCCCGGCGCTGGTGGACCCATCCCGCATCCTCGCGTACGCGACGGGCGAGGACCTGGAGCACGTGACGTATCAGCACCCGTTCCTGGAGCGGCAGGGGCGCGTGGTGCTGGGCGAGCACGTCACGTTGGACGCGGGCACGGGGCTGGTGCACACGGCGCCGGGGCATGGCCAGGAGGACTACGAGGTCGGCCTGAAGTACGGCCTGGACATCTACAACCCGGTGCGCGCGGACGGCCGCTACGACGACACGGTGGGCGAGGTGCTCGCGGGCCGTCGCGTGTTCGAGGCGAACCCGGCGGTGCTGGACCTGCTGGTGCAGCGGGGCGCGCTGCTCAATGACAGGTCGGACACGCTCACGCACAGCTATCCGCACTGCTGGCGCTGCCACCAGCCGGTCATCCAGGCGGCGACCTATCAGTGGTTCATCCCCATGGACGCGCCGTTCCACGGCACGCGGACGTTCCGGCAGGTGGTGCTGGAGCAGGTGGACCAGGTGCGGTGGGTGCCGTCGTGGGGACAGTCGCGGATCCGCGGCATGCTGGAGGGCCGTCCGGACTGGTGCATCAGCCGGCAGCGGAGCTGGGGCGTGCCGATTCCCATCGCGTACTGCGACGGGTGCGACGACGCGGTGGTGTCCCCGGAGGTGATGGAGCGGGTGGCGGCGGCGGTGGAGAAGGAGGGCGCGGGCGTGTGGTACCGCACGCCGGTGAAGGAGTTCCTCGGTCAGGACTTCACGTGTCCGCGCTGCGGCAAGGGCGAGTTCCACCGCGAGACGGACATCCTGGACGTGTGGTTCGACTCGGCGTGCATGGCGTCCGCGGTGCTGGCGAAGCGGCAGCGCGTGCCGGCGGACCTGTTCCTGGAGGGGAGTGATCAGCACCGGGGCTGGTTCCATTCCTCGCTGCTGGTGTCGGTGGGCACGCGCGACGTGGCGCCCTACAAGGCGTGCCTGACGCACGGCTTCGTGGTGGATGGCCAGGGCGAGAAGATGTCCAAGAGCCGTGGCAACACGGTGGCGCCGGACAAGGTCATCCAGCAGTACGGCGCGGAGGTGCTGCGCCTCTGGGTGGCGGCGAGCGACTACCGCAACGACGTGCGCCTGTCGGACGCCATCCTCAAGGGCCTGTCGGAGGGCTACCGGAAGATCCGCAACACGCTGCGCTACGCGCTGGGCAACCTGCACGACTTCGACCCGGCGAAGGACGCGGTGGCACCGGACGCGCTGTTGCCCCTGGACCAGTGGGCGCGAGGACGGCTGGCGCAGGTGGCCGCGCGAGTGCGGCAGGCGTACGAGGATTATGAGTTCCACCTCGTCTACGCGACGGTGGTGGACTTCTGCGCCAATGATTTGTCGGCCGTGTACTTCGACATCCTGAAGGACCGGCTCTACACGGCGAAGCAGGGCGGGCCCGCGCGGCGGGGGGCGCAGACGGTGTTGCACGAGGTGCTCACGGTGCTGCTGCCGCTGCTGGCGCCGGTGATGAGCTTCACGGCGGAGGAGGCGTGGCAACACCTGCCGGGCGAGCGCGCGAAGAGCGTGTTCCTGGCGGGCTTCGCGGAGGTGAAGGCCACGATGCCGCCGGAGCTGGAGGCGCGCTACGCGAAGCTCTTCGCGGTGCGCAGCGCGGTGCAGGGCGTGCTGGAGGTGGCGCGGCGGGACAAGCGCATCGGCGCTTCGCTGGAGGCCCGTGTGGCGCTGAGTGCCACGGGCGCGGTGCGGGAGTTGCTGGAGGCGCACCTCGCGGAGCTGCCGGGGCTGTTCATCGTGAGTCAGGTGGAGCTGGTGGAGTCTCCGTCAGAGGCCGCGAAGGCGCTGGAGGTTTCACTGGCCTTGGGTGACGGAGCGTCCCTGTTCGCGGAAGTGCTTCCAGTGCTGGGTACCAAGTGCCCCCGCTGCTGGGTCTACTCGGAAGCGGTGGGGCAGGGGGGGGACATGTGCCTCAAATGCCGCGAGGCGTTGGGCTGAATCCAGGCGTGGATTGCAAGAAGAATCCCGCGCTGCTGACGGGCTCTGATGTGAGCGATGGAATAGGCAACTATATTTGCATGCCATCAATTCAGCGCTGACTTCTGTCAGGCAATGGGATAGTCCAGACGTCGAAGTACTTCGGCTGCTGCTGAGGGGGCGATCTCTTGTCGTTCAGGGAGTTGTGCGCGCTGATGCTAAAAATCCAGACATGTTCAATTCTTTCCTTGGGGCTCTTGGCTCTGTCGGCTTGTCAGGCTGCTTCTTCGCCTGACGGCGAGTTGGGGGCGATAAACACTGCGAAAGTCCAACAGGCAGTCGAAACGCCTGTGAGCAGGGTGACTGCCCAGGCCACATGGGTTGGCTATCTCAAGGTCCGGAGTCGGAGCAGTGGTTCTTGGACGACGCCGACGACTGCCAACCGTCAGTGGAAAAGCAGCTACAGCTTCGTCTCTCCCGTCGTGGTCACCATGATACCGGCGTCCATGTTCGCGCTGGTCGAAATCAAGCCTGGGTTCTCCAGCTTTGACCTCGTGGATGACTCCACCTTCCAGGGGACGTCGGTCCTGAAATATGACGCGAAGTGCTTCAGGGCAACGCCGGGGAACTTTGCGTTCATGCAGTTCCCCACGGACAGCAGTTATTCGTTCCAGCCTTCTCCATTCAACGGTTCTACGTGCTGGGGAACTGGCACCCAGGGAGACGTCACGACTCCGGCGAACATCGGGTGGCACGCGTACAACACGATGAGCTTCGCGAATGAGTTTGTTTTCCCTGTTCCTGCAGTGGATGCGCCCCTTCGACTGCATCACACGAAGCACTTCATCACGGTGGATGGTGCGATCGTCCAGAGCGTTCCCTCTCCGTTGCCCTATGGAACCATGCCTGTGGAGTGGGAGTTCGAGTGGGATCTGATGCCCGAAGATCCCGACGTCGATCTCGTTCTGAGCGCTGATGGCTACGAGAGCTGGTTGCCGAAGGCGACCATCTCTACCGGGGGGACGTCCCTGACCAGCACTGCGCAGATCGAGCCAGGCTCCACTTTGGTCGTCAAGGCGAAGGCCCAGCCCAAGGATCCGTCGTTGCCCGCAGTCGCGATGAAGCAGGTCACCTTCCTGCTCGGATCTTCAAGCCTCCCGGGCATCGCTATGAACAGGACGCCCCAGGATCTTGTGGTGAATGGCGACGATGCGGATTTGATTTTCGAGCAGGACCGTAACGCAGCATATGGACTCAATTCCGTAGATCCATTCACTGTCGAAACGCCGTTTGGTTCGTTCACCGAAGCGACCTCGGAGGTGTCTTCGTTCGACTTTGGTGGCTATGGGGAGATCATGGCGGTGGGGATTACGGAGAATGACCGCATGGTCTATTCGCGGATCAAGGACCCGTCCGCTACTCCAGGGTTCCCCCTTCCTCCTGTGGAGGGCCCGCTGCTTCTTCCCAAGCGCGTGGCCTCTTCGTACATCGCTGACTCGTGGAAGTTGGATGAGAACAGCATGCTCAAGCAGGATGACGACGATAGTGACGCGCTGCCCGCTTCAATGCAGAACACGCATCAAGGGGATGCTCTGTCGCTTTTCGAGGAGTACCGGGGCTTCATCGTAAAGGGCTCCCATGTCCGGACGAAGCCGTCTGAACCGGACTATTTTCTTGAAGACGAAATGAATACAGATGTGTCCATCGCAGGGATTGGCCGGTTCGCGAATGCGACAAACCTGAAGGTCCGCCTTCTTGGGAATATGGACTATCTATTGACGAGCCGAGTCATTAATGCCAATCATAAAGGCGGCGTGCATAATGGTAATAAGTATTTTGTGCGCATGAAGCTTGAGTCAGGACGCCAGGGGACGTCCGAAGCTGTCGGGGGACCCGGTACTCCCAAGTTCATCGACCGCATCGCAATCGCGGATGACACACGTGCCGGGACTTGGGTCTCCACTATTGCTCATGAGTTGGGGCACACCGCAAACCTCCCTCATCACGGTGAAGGTGGTTTCTTTACGGCGAAGTGGGGAAATCTTGATCAGTATAGCGAGGCCTGTGAAAGTCCGCTTAAGCCTGAGGGCGTGTACTCGAAGGGGAAGGTTCTGCTCATCAATCCTCCCAGTCTGACTCGACACGCTGCATTGCCTTATGAAGAGCCGAACGGAGTCATGGTTGGTGGCTCATGCCTTGAGAATGGTGTGGGAGGGCGCTTCAGTGGAGATGCGGATTGCATCATGCGTACCCCTCCCCAGGCCTTCATTCCAAATATTGATGGGCGCCGGATCGAACGCGAGTGGGTGACAGAACCCGAGGGGACCTCTCTTTGTGAGTCGCGTCTTGGGACTCGTTTCGAGGTTAACGACCCTCTTCCCAGATACGGCGATGCGGCGCCGGGCCGGGGGGAATGCGCTCGGAAGGTTTGTGTCAATGACAACCACGTGCATGCCAGCTATAGCCAGTCGGCCTGCACGCTACGACGGGATACGATTAGGTCCTGTCAGTAGTGCATGGGCCGGAACGGTCTTCCTGGATGTGACTCAGGAGGACTGTTCCAGCTTGCGCAGCGTCTCCACCAGCTTCTGCATGCGTTCATGGTGCGTGCCGGGCCAGAAGACGCGCTGGCAGCCGGGGCACTGCTGGAAATGGCTGTGGCGTTGGGTCACGCCTTCCGGGACGCGGCCCTGCACTTCTTCCGGCGTCGCGGTGGACAGCGGCGCGTTGCAGGCGATGCAGCGGGAGAAGGGCCTCATGCGCGACGTCAGGCCGTACCTCCGCACCACCTCCACCAACTGGTGCGCTGGATCCGTCTCCCGCGGGTAGTAGCCCAGCACCACCTCCGAGCGCTTCAGCACGCCCAGGTCCCGGGTCAGCAGCACCCGCGCTTCGTCGCGGGACACGCGCGCCAGCGTGTCGTCTGGGGAGTCGTTGCGCCAGAGCGTGTCGAAGCCGAGCATCCGCAGGAAGCCGGACAGCCTCCCCAACCCCACGTCCAGGATGAAGCGCGGCATGTCCGGGAGGGGCGGGCCTACTCGTGCCACCCGCGGCGCTGACGGATCCGACGCCGGATACACGTCAATGCGTGTGTCCGCTTCCGCCCTGTCCCCGAAGCCCACCGGCTCGCCGTCCACCAACACCACGTCCACCTCCGGATGCGGCGGACCCAGCGACTCGATGAGGTCCTTCACGGACGGGCTGCCCTGCAGGACGTGCGTGAACGTCTGCCCCCGGCGCTCCGGTGCGACGAAGTCGTTCAGTGCGCCGTGGATCCGCACCGTGAGCTGCCGTGATGACATCCTGGACTCCTTGTGTCCTGCTGCGTCGTAGCCGGCGCCCTGATGTCTTCCTTTGAATCCCCGCCTTCCCCAGCTACGGGCCGGTGAAACTCTCGGATTCTTGAAACACGATGATGCAATCCTCACGGGCGGTCAGGGGACAGCCTTCCTGCAAACTTCTATAATCACGCGCCAGTCGGCGTGCCGAAGCCGATGGGTCACCCCCTCGACACCCTCGGAAGCAAGGATCCAGGCCTCGTATGGCAATAAAGCTCTCCCCGTTCCTCCGCCCCTTCCTGGCGCTGGGTTTCCTGGCGCTCGCATGCGGCGAGGGTGACGAGCCCATCCCGCCTCCGGACGCGGGGACCTCCTCCGATGCCGGGACCCGCCCTGACGCGGGCACCACCGAGGATGCGGGCTCCGACGCGGGAGGGTCCACGGACGACGCGGGCACCACCGAGGACGCTGGGACCGACGTGGATCCGGGCACCGATGATGCCGGCACCACGGAGGATGCTGGCACCACGGAGGACGCTGGCACCACGACCGACGCGGGCACGACGACCGACGCTGGCACCACGACCGACGCGGGCACCACGACCGACGGGGGCACGACGACCGACGCTGGCACGACGACCGACGCGGGCACCACGACGGACGCGGGCACGACGGATGGCGGCTCGGACTCCGAGGCTGGCTACACGCAGATCCGCCTGATGGCCGCCAATCTCACCAGCGGCAACGGCCAGGACTACGACCCCGGCCACGGCATCCGGCTGATGCAGGGCGTGAAGCCCGACGTCGTGATGATCCAGGAGTTCAACTACAAGACGGACTCGGCGGCGGACATCCGCGCCATGGTCGATACGACCTTCGGCCCGGGCTTCTACTACTACCGCGAGACCGGCGCGCAGATCCCCAACGGCATCATCAGCCGCTTCCCCATCATCGACTCGGGTGAATGGACGGACACCCAGGTGTCCAACCGCGACTTCGCCTGGGCCCGCATCGACATCCCGGGCCCGCGCGACCTCTGGGTCGTCAGCGTGCACCTGCTCACCAGCGGCTCCGGCGTCCGCAACACGGAGGCCACCAACCTGGTGAAGTACATCAAGGCCAACGTCCCGGAGAGCGACTACCTGACCATCGGCGGCGACTTCAACACCGACTCCCGCTCCGAGTCGTGCATCACCACCTTCAAGCAGGTGGTCGACACCGCGGGCCCGCACCCCGTGGACAAGAACGGCAAGGACGGCACCAACGCCAGCCGCAGCAAGCCCTATGACCACGTGCTCGTGGACGCCGACCTGCGCCAGTACCAGGTGCCCACCGTCATCGGGAGCAGCACCTTCACCAACGGCCTGGTGCTCGACAGCCGCGTGTACACGCCCATCTCGGAGATCTACCCGGCGATGAACACCGACAGCGGCGCGTCCAACATGCAGCACATGGGCGTCATCAAGACGTTCCGCACGCCCAACTTCTAACGGGCGCTCCGGAAGGCAACGCGGGCCGGTCATCGGGAGCTCCCCGGTGCCCGGCCCGTGCCGTTTCAGAGCATGTCGCTCCACTTGTGCCGGTGGCGCTCCAGGAAGCGGGCCACCGGCGGGATGCGCGCCACCAGCGGCGTCAGCACGAACACCGCGCCCAGCCGCAGCGGCTTGATGACCTGCGTGGCCACGTAGGCCGCGCCCCACGCCCCCGCCTGCTCCCCCGCGCCCTCCGGGCGGAAGCCGGCGCGGATGGCCGCCCAGAAGCCCACCATCGACAGGCCGAAGCTCAGCCAGTACAGGGCGAAGGCCACCGGGCCGTACTCCAGCAGCAACGCCTTGAAGCGAGCCATCAACGGCGGCTTCGCCGCGGGGGGCGTGGTGGTTTCGGGTGGGGCGATGTCGGGAGTGGAAGGTTTCACGTCGGGCTCAACAGGCGCCATGGGCGCACCATGCCCGAAACGGGCGGACTCCGGGAGGGAGAGGGCAGGCGGGCCGGCGGCCTGCGGCCCGGGTCCGGGTTGTCAGGGCTCCCGGGGGCGCGATAGAGGTTCGGACACCCCATGAAAGCCTCCCTCCGTCTCCTCCTCGTGGTGGTCCTCGCCGTGCTGGCGGCGGATCAGGTGACCAAGTACCTGGCCGTGTCCCGGCTGACGGAGGCGCTGGATGGACGCAGCGGCCTGTCGCGCGTGTCCGGCTTCCTGAGCGAGCGGAACCTGGACAACGACCCTCCGGTGGAGGGCGTGTTCCGCAAGAACACCCGGCCGTACCGCTTCATCGAGGACTACTGGCACTTCCGCTACGTGGAGAACCCGGGCGCGGCGTGGGGCATGTTCTCCAGCCTGCCGGAGACGGCGCGCAAGGCGTTCTTCCACGTGGTGAGCCTGGTGGCGCTGGGCTTCATCCTGACGCTGTACCGGAAGACGGAGCCGTCGCAGAAGCTGGTGCGCGTGGCGCTGGCGCTCATCACCGGCGGCGCGCTGGGCAACTTCGTGGACCGGCTCATCCGGGGCTACGTCATCGACTTCATCGACTGGCACTGGCGCAACCAGCCGGGCATGCGCTGGCCCACGTTCAACGTGGCGGACGCGGCCATCTGCGTGGGCGTGGCGCTGATGCTGCTGGACTCGCTGCGCCGTCCGGAAGCCGCCGCCGCGCAGCCGCTGCCCCAGGGCAGCAGCCCGCAGCCGTGACGCGCGGGGGTGGGCTGGTATAAGCCCTCTCCGTGCCGCGCAAATACGTCATCCTCCTCGCCCTCACGCTGGGCGTCATCGTGCTGGACCAGTGGACGAAGTACCTGGTCGTGCGCGACCTCACCACCCGCTTCGACGGGGCCACCACCCTGTCGGAGCGGCTGGGCGCGTTCTACTCGCCCGCGCAAGAACCGGGCTTCCGGGGCCTGCACTTCCAGCCGAAGACGCACGTGGAGGTGGCGGAGAACTTCTTCCGCCTGCGCTACGCGGAGAACCCGGGCGCGGCGTGGGGCATGTTCCGCGACCTGCCGCCGCACCTGCGCGGCCCGCTCTTCCACCTGGTGAGCCTCGGCGCGGTGCTGCTCATCGTCTTCTACTTCCGGAAGCTGTCCGGCACGGACCCCACGGAGGTGTGGGCGCTGTGGGGCCTGCCGCTGGTGCTGGGCGGCGCGCTGGGCAACTACATCGACCGCGTGGCGCGGGCCTTCGTCATCGATTTCCTGGAGGCCCATTGGTACGACAAGGCCGCCTGGCCGTCGTTCAACGTCGCGGACATGGCCATCTGCATCGGCGTGGGCATGCTCGTGGTGGATGCCTTCGTGCGCAAGGAGAAGCCGGAGTCCTCCACTCCCGCGAAGGCCGCGTAGTGGCGTGACGGGGCGGGGAATGTCCCTGCCGCCCGTCCCGGTTGTCCCCGCCGTTCGTCCGGGCCGCCCGGGCCAGAGGTCCCCCCATGCTCCCCGTCCTGCTGCGCCTGTCCTTCACCACGCTGTGGATGCAGCTCCTGCTGTACGCCGCCGCGGTGGGGGTGGTGGCCTCCGTCGCCGTCAACGGCTGGAAGGGCACGCTGGGGCCGGTGGACGAGAAGACGGGCCAGGAGGGCCCCGCGCCGCTCCAGGACAAGCTCCTGCGCGCGGTGGGGTTCGCGGCGGTGGGCGGCTTCCTCGCGTACTTCGGCCTGAAGTACGCGCTGCCCGCGGACGCGTTCCCCGGCGGCAAGGGCGAGGGCATCCCGCTGCACACCTACGGCCTGCTGCTGGCCCTGGGCTTCTCCACCGCGGTGGCGGTGGCGGGCCGGCTGGCGCAGGACGAGTGGCGCCGCGTGACGTTGGTGCCGGGCAGGGGCTGGGTGGACACGGAGGGGCCCCAGAAGCGCGAGCAGGTGATGGACCTGGCGTTCTGGGTCCTGGTGGGCGGGCTCGTGGGCAGCCGCGTGCTGTTCGTGCTGGTGAACTGGCAGGACTACGCGCGCGACTGGACGCAGGTCTTCTCCCTGGGCGGCGGGCTGGTGTTCTACGGCGGCCTCATTGGCGCGGGGCTGGCGGCGTTCCTCTTCGCCCGCAGGTACGACCTGGACTTCCTGCGGCTGGCGGACGTGTGCATCCCCACCGTGTCGCTGGGGCAGTGCCTGGGGCGCCTGGGGTGCTTCTCCGCCGGGTGCTGCTGGGGCGACATGGCCGGGAGCCACTCGCACACGGGCGTCACCTTCCCGGGCTCCGGGCTGGCCCAGGACCTGTTTGGCCGGCTGGGGGGCGCGTCCAGCCTGGCGTATGGCTCGCAGGCGGGTGACGGCCGCTTCGTGGTGGAGTCCACCGGGCAGGTGCTGCACGAGTGGGCGCCGGGCGCGGTGCGCATCTCCGACTGGGTGGCCCAGCATGGCACGACGCTGCCGGTGTACCCCACGCAGCTCTTTGAGTCGGTGGGCCAGTTGGTGCTCTTCGTGGCGCTCCTGTACGCGCGCCGCTTCCGCCGCTTCCACGGGCACATCTTCGCCCTGTGGCTGATGGCCTACGCCTGCCTGCGCACCACGGTGGAGCTGTTCCGGGGCGACGTGGAGCGCGGCACCCTGCACGGCCTGCTGGAGTCGCTGGGGGCCCAGGGGCTGGCCGGGGCGGTGCCCCTGGAGGCCTGGTACAACGTGTCCACCAGCCAGTTCATCTCCCTGTGCATGTTCACGTTCGGTGCGCTGCTGATGGCGCGCCACCGACCGGCGGGTGAGGCCGCTGGCCTGGGGCCTACACCGTCGGCGGCCTGAGGTTGCGAGCCGCGCCCGGGTTGGGGACACTCCCGGGAACATGCCGCCGCCCGACAACGCACGGCCCGCCGCCAAAGGTGGGGCCCGGCCCGCGCAACAGGACGCCAGTTCCTCCAGCGAAGCCGCCCTCCAGCAATGCGAGGAGCTGGAGGCGGCCATCGCGGAGCTGCGCCACAGCTACGAGCAGTACTTCCTGGGCATGGAGCGGCAGGCGCCCATCCGCGCGCATGAGGACCTGAAGAAGCGGATGTTGAAGCTCAAGGGCGCCTTCATCCGCAGCACGTCGGTGAAGTTCCGCGTGCAGAGCCTCCACAACAAGTTCCTCACCTACGAGCGGCTGTGGACGCGCACGCTCCAGGAGATTGAAGCCGGCACCTACCGCCGCGACCTGGCCAAGGCCCGCCGCCGCGCCGGGACGAAGCAGGCCGGCGCCACGGGCGACCGCCCGAAGGGCGTGGTGGAGCTGCCCGAAGAAGTCGACGACATGGACTTCGAGGAGATTGAGGAGCTCACCGGCCGCCGCCCCATCAACGAGCCGAAGCTCGCCTCGGAGTACCTGGAGGCGCAGGCCCCGAGCGGCACGCCCTTCCGGGGGACTCCGGCGGTGGCGCCCGTCGCGGCGCAGCCGGCCGGCGCGCCCCGGGGCACGCCCGCGGGGCTGGTGCCGCCGAAGCAGTCGGTCCCGGCGGTGTCGCCCGTGAGCGGGCTGCCCTCCATCGCGCCCGTGGGGACCCCGGCGGCGGGGACGTCGAAGCTGCCGTCCGTGACGCCGGCGGTGGCCGCGGGCGGGACTCCGGCGGCGGGACGTCCGGCGGTGCCTCCGGGCATGGCCACCAAGGCTCCGGTGGCGGCCCCCCAGCAGCCCGCGCGTCCGGCGGCTCCTGCCGCGGCGGCGCCCCGTCCCGCGGCGGCCGGCCCCGGTGGCGGCATGTCCGACGACAAGCTGCGCGCGGTGTACGACGCGTACGTCACCGCGAAGCGCCGCTGCCAGGAGGACACGTCCAAGCTGTCCTACGAGTCGGTGGCCGCCACGCTGCGCAAGCAGGTGCCGGAGCTGCTCAAGCAGCACAACGCGAAGGCCGTGGAGTTCAAGGTCGTCATCAAGGACGGCAAGGCCTCGCTCAAGGCCGTGCCCAAGTAGCGAAAGGCGCGGCATGAACCACGACCTGGAGTCGCTCAAGGCGCGGGTGGCGCGCCTGTCGGTGATGATCTTCGACATCGACGGCACGCTCACCGACGGCCGCATCTTCTGGGTGCCCAACTCCGGCTGGACGCAGATGTACAGCGTGCGTGACGGCATGGGCATCAAGCGTCTCCAGGAAGCGGGCATCGAGGTGGCCGCCATCTCCGGCGGCGACAGCCTCTCCGCGCAGATGCGCATGCAGTCGCTGGGCTTGCGCCACGTGCACTTCGGCAGCCAGGACAAGGTGGCGCACTTCGAGAAGCTGCTCGGCATCCTCGACGTGTCCGCCGAGCACTGCGGCTACATGGGGGACGAGGTGGTGGACCTGCCGCTGCTCAACGCGGTGGGCTTCTCCGCCACCGTGCCGGAGGCGCCGGACGAGGTGCGCGCGCAGGTGCACTACGTGGCCCAGCGCGCCGCGGGCTTCGGCGCCGCGCGCGAGGTGTGTGAGTTCATCCTGAAGCACCGGGCGCGCTCCGCGCCCTGAGGGTGGATTCACAGCCTTCCTGCCCCACCGTCAAACCGGTGGGATGGGAAAGATGCCCAAACGTTCGCTCCTGGAAACGCCTACCTCCCGGCCTGGCGTTCGGGTTGTCGCTCCCAGGGCCCGTTCCTACCTTGCGCTGCCTGGACGGCCGGTGCACGGCCCGAGACACCTGGGAGGCGACGTGGGGATGCGGCGGATGTGGCTCGGACTGGCGGTGGCCGTGGGGCTCGCCGTCTCCACCGGATGCGGGCAGTCCCCCGAGGACTCCGAGGCGCGGCTCGCGGTCCTGGAGGCCGAAGGTCAACAGATGGACCAGGCCCTGGACGCGGTCGAGGACCGGCTGTTGGGCAGCCAGGGCCGGCTCGCCATGTGGAACGAGCTGGGGCGGCGCCACCAGGAGGTGAGCGCCATCCAGTGCAAGGTGGCCGACGCCCACATGGCCGCCATCCTCAAGCACGAGGACAAACAGAACCAGAAGGCGCGGGTGGTCAAACAGCGCAACTCGATGGCGTCCGTGGACACCGCCGTGCTCACGTCCGGCAAGGCGCCCTCGCGGCAGCGCAGCAACTGAGCTTCGGTTTCTAGCCGGGGATGCGCGCGGTGTGCTCGCGCATGCGCTTCTCCACCGCGATGACGCCCCGGAGGAAGATGCCGGGCGCCAGCCGCCGCAGCCGCCAGAACCAGCGCGCATCCGCCATGGGCAGCACGTGCGGCGCGTTCCGGTCCACCGCCTTGAGCAGCCGCGCGGCGACCCACTCCGGTCCGATTTTCGACTGGTCCACCAGCTTCACGCTCATGCGGCGCGTCTCCGGGTCGGAGTAGGGCGCGGCCGCGGCGGCGATGTTCGTGCGGAAGAACGTGGGGCACGCCACCGTGACGCCCAGCCCCAGCGGCCGCAGCTCCGCGTAGAGCGTCTCCGACAGCGCGACCACGGCCGCCTTGGACGTGTTGTAGGCCGCCAGGTTCGGCGCGTACACGAGCCCCGCCGCGGACGCGATGTTGAGCACGTGCCCGGAGCCCTGCTTCTTCAGCCGGGGCACGAACGCGTGGCAGCCGTGGATGACGCCCCACAGGTTCACGTCCAGCACGCGCTTCCACTCCGACAGGGGCAGCGTGCCCACCGCGCCGCCGGTGGCGACGCCCGCGTTGTTCACCACCAGGTCCACGCCGCCGAACGCCTCGTCCGTGGCGCGCGCCAGCGCCTCCACCGCGTCCGGGTCCGTCACGTCGCACGGGTGCACGCGCGCCTCGCCGCCCAGCGCCGTGACGCGGCGGGCGGTCTCCTCCGCGCTGGCCGCGTTCATGTCCGACACCATGACGCGCGCCTGACGGGCCGCCAGCGCTTCACACAGCGCGCGGCCCAGGCCACTGCCGGCGCCCGTCACCACCGCGCGAGGACGAGAGGGAAGGCTCATGGTTCAGGGCTCCTGGGGAAAAGAGGGGGAGGGCGTGACGCGACAGGGCTAGCACGGAGGGCGAAACGCGGCCATGCGCGGGTGCTCGCCGCCCCGGGTAAATCCTGTTTCCCGACGGGCGGGCAGGCGGGCGCACGGTTCGTGACCCGGGGGCGGAAGTTGGCTAGAACCCACGGCCGTGCAACGCGCCTTGGTGGCAGCAATGGCGGTCGCGGCGGCGGCGCTCCTGGGATGCAACGACCTGGAGAACTGCGGCTCGACGCCGGTGGACATCACCCGGACCGACGGGGGCCTCTACCGTTGCGTGACGTCCGAGGACTGCCCCAGGACGTCGCGCGTCTCCGTGTGCGTGACGGACGTCTCCTCGGAGCGCGAGTGCGTGCGCTGTGACGAGACGCGCTGCGTGCGCCTCATCCCGGAGGCGTGCCAATGACGCGACTGTCGCGCTGGGCGTGCGTCCTGGCGGTGGGGGCGCTCGCCGTCACGGGGTGCCGCGACAAGCCGGTGGACCACATGCAGCGCGCCCGCGACGCCATCTTCGAGAAGCGTCCGGACGAAGCGCTGGTGGAGTACCGCAAGGCCTACGAGATGCTGCTGCGCGACGAGTCCCCGGAGGCGCTGGTGATGCGCGCCCGGGCGCTCAAGGGCGCCGCCGACGTGTACTGGCTGGAGCAGCGCAAGGTGAAGGAGGCGGTGAGCGTCTACCGCCAGCTCATCCAGCAGTGCCCGGAGTCCCCGGAGGCGCTGGACGCGCGCATCATCCTGGCGGAGCTTCTGCGGGTGCACTACCGCGACCTGCGCGGCTCCATTGATCAGCTCACCGCCGCGCTGCACCGCAACCCGCCGCAGAGCGCGGAGCTGCAGTACCAGGTGGCCAAGACGTACTTCGAGCTCCAGGACTATCCGCAGTGCGAGCTGGAGGCGAAGAAGCTGCCGGACCGCTTCGCCACCAGCCC
Source organism: Corallococcus sp. AS-1-6 (assembly GCF_020037015.1). Classification (GTDB taxonomy): domain Bacteria; phylum Myxococcota; class Myxococcia; order Myxococcales; family Myxococcaceae; genus Corallococcus. The sequence continues at coordinate 100,683 of NZ_JAIQDE010000017.1, forward strand.
CTACGTGGACGACGCGCTCTTCCTCCAGGCGCAGGCCCTGGCCATGGTGGAGGGCAAGCGCCAGGAGGCCCTGAAGACGTACGCGGACCTGCGCACGCGCTTCCCGGACTCGGAGCTGGCGCCGTACGCCCTCTTCGAGATGGGCAAGCTGCGCGCGGACGCGGGTGACAACGAGAAGGCCATCGAGACCTGGGTGGAGTGCCTCAAGACGCACCCCGACCCGACGCTCGTGCAGGACGCCATCGCCCGGGCGCGCCGCCGCCTGGCCAACCTCACGGTGGAGGGGATTGGCAAGAAGGAGGTGGCGTTCGACCGCAGCAAGCAGGCGCGCACCTCCGTGGAGGCCATGGGGGGCAGCGCCGAGGAAGCCGCCCGGGACCGCGGCGACTGACTTCTCGCGTGGGAGGCATTCACATGAACGTGCTGGTGACAGGGGCCACGGCGGGCATCGGGCAGGCCATCGCGCGCCGCTTCGTGAAGGAGGGCGCGCGCGTCATCGCTACCGGGCGGCGGAGCGACCGGCTGGAGGCGCTCCAGGCGGAGCTGGGCGAGCGGCTGCTGCCGGTGACGCTGGACGTGACGGACAAGGCGGCGGTGAAGGCGGCGTTCGCCTCGCTGCCGGCGGACTTCGCGCCGGTGGACGTCCTGGTGAACAACGCGGGGCTCGCGCTGGGGATGGAGCCCGCGCAGGCGGCACGGCTGGAGGACTGGGACGTGGTGGTGGACACCAACGTGAAGGGCCTCCTGTACTGCACGCGCGAGGCGCTCGCGGGCATGGTGGCGCGCGACCGGGGGCACGTCATCAACATCGGCTCCATCGCGGGCGAGTTCCCGTACCCCGGCGGCAACGTGTACGGCGCGACGAAGGCGTTCGTGCACCAGTTCACGCTCAACCTGCGCGCGGACCTGCACGGCACCGCCGTGCGCGTCACGGACATCCAGCCGGGGCTGTTGGGCGGCACGGAGTTCTCGAACGTGCGCTTCCGCGGCGACGACGCGAAGGCCGCCGCGCTCTACGACAAGACGCAGCCGCTCACGCCCGAGGACGTCGCGGACACGGTGTACTGGGTGGCCACGCGCCCGGCGCACGTGAACATCAACGTCATCTCCCTGATGCCGGTGGTGCAGGCCTTCGGGCCGCTGCTGGTGAAGCGCGGCGGCTAGCTAGCCCGGCACGGGCAGCGCGGCTTCCAGGAGCGGCGCGGGCACCGACGGGTCGTCCGCGTCCGCCACCAGCAGCACGTGGACGCGGCCGCCCTCCACGCGCGCGTCCACGCCCTCCAGCTTCACGGGCGCGTCCACCGCGTCCAGGTACACGGGCGTGCCGTCCGGCGCGAGCACGCCCACCGCCGAGCCCTTCACCGGCCCATCCGCCACGCGGTCGCGCGAGGCCTCCGCCGTGGCGGTGAACACCACGCGCCCGTCCGGCAGCGGCGAGGCGTCCGTGAAGGACAGCCGGACGCCGTTGGCCTCGCCCAGCTCCCAGCGGCGCACGGTGCGCACGGCCTCCGGCCCCATCACGCCCGCGTCCAGGCTGCCCAGCACGCGGTCCAGGTCCAGGTCCACCAGCGCGTCCACGCCGCCCTCGCCGTTGCCCCGGTTGAGCAGCCGCAGCCGCTTGCCCGCCACCGCCGCGCCCTCCACGTTGAGCGCCACCAGCTCGCGCTCCAACTGCGTGTAGAGGGACGTGCAGTCCACCGTGCGCGGTTCGCCCGCGAGCGTCCCGTCCGCGTTCAGGGGCAGCACCGACGCGCGGCGCCGCGCGGGCGTGGACCCCGAGGGCAGGGCCAGCAGCGCCCCGTGCGCGAAGGACGCGGACGGGCCCAGCCGGCACAGCGCCTCCAGGTCCGGCTTCGCCGCCTTGCGCTCCGCGTGCCCCTCCGGGAGCTCCCCGGGGAAGAGGCGCACGGTGTGGCCCGGCGCGTCCCCCGTGGCGGGGAACACGGCCAGGTGGAGCGCGTCGTCCGCGACGACGTAGAGCCAGTCCCCGGCGCGCACCAGGCCGCTGGCGGCGGAGACGTGCGCGGGGCGGCCGGGGGACTCGGGCCGGGCGAGGGTGAGCGTGCGGCGGCGGGTGGTGGGAATCATGGGAGCTGGAGCGTCGCCGACTACAGCAGGGTGCCGCTCAGGAAGAGGCTCGCGGCCGTGAAGTAGATGACGAGTCCGGACACGTCCACCAGCGTGGCCACGAAGGGCGCGGACGCGCTCGCGGGGTCGAAGCCCACGCGCCGGAGGATGAACGGCAGCATGGAGCCGGACAGCGTGCCGAACATCACCACGCCCACCAGCGACACGCCCACCGTCATGCCAATGAGCAGCGCGTGCTCGCCGTAGCTGTGGAACAGCCCCTGCCACACCATCACGCGGGTGAAGCCCACCGCGCCCAGCACCGTGCCCAGGGCCAGGCCCGTGGTGAGCTCGCGCCGGGCCACGCGCCACCAGTCCTTCAGCCGCATCTCCGACAGGGCCAGGGAGCGGATGATGAGCGTGGTGGCCTGGCTGCCGGAGTTGCCGCCGGAGCTGATGATGAGCGGGATGAAGAGGCTCAGCACGACGGCGCGGGCGATTTCGTGCTCGAAGTAGCCCATGGCCGTGGCGGTGAGCATCTCCCCCAGGAAGAGCACCATCAGCCAGCCGGCGCGCTTCTTGAGCATCGCCATGAAGCCCACGTCGAAGTAGGGCGCGTCCAGGGCCTCCATGCCGCCGACCTTCTGGATGTCCTCGGTGGCCTCCTCCTGGACCACGTCCACGATGTCGTCCACCGTGACGATGCCCTTCATGCGCCGCTGCTCGTCCACCACGGGCATGGCCATGAAGCTGTGCTCGGAGAAGGTGCGGCTCACCGCCTCCTGGTCCGTGTTCTCCGCCACGGTGATGACGTCGCGCTGCATGACGTCCGCCACGCGCTTGTCCGGCGCGGCCTGGAAGAGCTGGCGCAGGGACAGCACGCCCTGGAGGCGCTGCTCGGCGTCCAGCACGTAGGCGTAGTAGACGGTCTCCACCTTCTCGCGCGCCTGCTTGCGCAGGTAGCCGATGGCCTCGTCGATGCTCATGTCCGGGCGCACGCGGGCGAAGCGCGGGTTCATGAGGCCGCCCGCGTCGTCCTCCGAGTACGCCAGGAGGACGTTCACCTCGCGGCGGCTGGCGTCGTCCAACTGCGACAGGATGGCGTCCACCTGCTCCGGCTCCACGGCCTGGACCAGGTCGGCCAGGTCGTCCGGGGGGAGCAGGCGGACCCAGGTGCGGCGCTCGCCCTGGGGGAGGCTGAGGATGAGCTCGCCCTGTTCGCGCGCGGTGAGGCCCAGGAAGAAGTCGTCCGCCACCGCCGGGGGCAGCAGGCGGAAGCCCTCCAGGCGCTCGTCCACGGAGAGCACGGCCCACGCCTCGTGAAGCTCGTCGGGGGACAGCGCGTTCTGGCTCTGGGGACTCTCCACCATGACGACGGCCTCGGAAGAAGAGGGGGAGGGTGCGCGCCTCGCTGCGATGCGCGCGGGCCTCTCTACACCCCTGCCGGGGGCGCGGCGAGCGGAAGGCGCGAAACATCGAGCGGAAAGTCCCGTCCGCCTGCCTGCCCATCCCACCGGTGTCCACGGGTTCACGGGAGGGCGCCCCGGTCCTGACGGGGCGCCCGGGGGTGGGTCAGGGCTTCTGCTGGATGAGCTCCACCTTGTAGCCGTCCGGGTCCTCCACGAAGGCGATGACGGTGGTGCCGTGCTTCATGGGGCCGGGCTCGCGGACGACCTTGCCGCCGGCCTGCCGGATGGCGTTGGCGGTGGCGTAAATGTCGCTGACGCCCAGGGCGATGTGGCCGTAGGCGGAGCCCAGTTCGTACTTCGCCGTGTCCCAGTTGTGGGTGAGCTCCAGGGCGGGGTGGGTGTCCTCCGGGCCGTAGCCGACGAAGGCGAGGGTGAACCGGCCGTCCGGGTAGTCCTGGCGGCGCAGGAGCGTCATGCCGAGCACGCGGGTGTAGAAGTCGAGCGACTTCTCCAGGTCGCCGACACGGAGCATGGTGTGGAGGATGCGCATGCGGTGGCTATAACCGCGGGGACTCAAGCTCCGCCAGCAGCAGCTTCACCGCGCTGCTCGCGCGCCGGGCGGATTGATCCGCATCGACACCCGGGGCCGCCACGAAGCGGGCGTACTTCCGCGCGCCCGCCGCGTCGAGGTCGGCGAACTCCTGGGCCAGGGCGACGAGGGCCTGCTGGAAGACGGGATCGTCATGGACAGGACTTGACCGGAGGGTGGCTGCAAGAGGGCTCTGCCCTCCTGGCCAAGCTTCGACAAGCCAGACGATGTCGTAGGCATCCTTGTTCTTTGTTCGATTCTTGAGCGCATCCACCTTGGCCGCAAGGTACGAGGCCGGCCCTGCGATCTTCAGAAGATGGCGCGTTCTACCACCGCCTCCCGGAAGAACGACGTCGACCTCTTTCTCGACGAAATCACGGTCGATGAGGTTGCCGGTCTTCAGTACGAACGCGCAGAGCTTTCCTCCCACCACGCCGCCCGGCCTGTACAGCCGTCCCTCTTCACGCTCAGGGCCAGGAGGACAGAAGAACTCGACGATGAGGGGGCGCGAGATGCCACCCTTCCAGCGCCAGCTTGAGCCGGCGTGCATCTTGAATCCTACCGCCTTGAGCGCATTCTCCATGCGCTCGTAGTCACCTACTTCTCCCTCGACCAGTGCGACGCGTAGGCAGAGGTCGAGGTCCTGCGTTCCCGCATGGGGCTCGATGCCGACCTCGGGTGTCGGTACGAGGAGGGATGGGACGAGTCCACCGATGATGACGACGTGTGCTCCCGCGAATCCGAACGCGCGGACGACACGCACCGCCTCAGCAAGCAAGGCTGACCGGATAGAGGGATCGTACTCCCCAAGATGGAAGCCTTCAGTAGCCAAGGATCACCTCACGGAATTGCTGGGCGATGTCTTCTCCCCGTCGCTCGGAACGAGCATCAAGATAGATGCGTGCCATGGGAGCGATGGAGATCCCCTCCTTGTTCGTGGGAGCCCATGAACCGACCTTTCCGGTGTCACGGAGCAGCGTGAGGTTGGCGCCTCGTTCGGTGATCTCGGCGTCGAGTTGTTTCGCTGCGTGTGCAAGAGGTACGTCGGGCGAGATGCGGATGCGTGACTGAGCAACGTTCGTGGGCCCTACACCGAACACGCTGGCCGCGGCTGAACCCGTGAGCGCGTGGGGGATACCGTCCCTGCTCAACTTAGCGCTGGATTGCAGCCAGAGTTCCTCGGGACGCCGTGCATAAACGGCAACCTGCAAAGAGGGCTCCCTCCGTGTGGCGCTGGCTTGCTGCTGGAGCCAGTCAAGCAATTCAGTCCGCGACAGGATGATGCGCCGCTTCGAGGGACCTCTTCCCGTCGTACGGAGCAGTCCCAGCTCTTCAAGATGGGTAAGGACTTTGTGCGCCTGCCCGACTGAGACGGAGGCCTGTTCCGCCACTTGAGAGATGGAAAAAGACTCTTGTCCCTGCAGCAGGACCTGCACGGCCCTCACGCCATGAACTCCCAGCGTCATCTGCCCCGACGACTTCGCGGCTGTGGCTGAGCGCTTCGTGCTTCCCAGGTGGATGCAGATGCCCGGCGCGATCAGGTGAAGATGCCCGCGTGCGTCAATGTAGCTCGCATCTCGTTCCTCCAGTGCCTCGCGGACGCCCTGGCTGAGGAATGCACCTGTGAGAACGGGAACTGCGGCGTCTGGCTCCGCGAGGGACAGATGCAGGTCCAGCAGCAAAGGGAGTTGGTCAACGCTGAGCCGCGCGGGCGCCTCCAACAACCGAAGGCGAAGCTCGCGGTCCTCCAATCGAAGCGAAGGACGGATGTCGCTGCGTACCTGGAGCCAAGGCTGGTTCGGCAGCCATGTGGCCAGTCGTGAAGGGAGAGAGAGGACCGCAGGCATTTTCACTCCTGAGGATTCATCGTCGTAAGTGAAAATAGAACCGTAGTGAATATCGCCAACATGAAGGCTGGAGGTTTAGCGCATAAAATTCAAGTAGATACAGTTACTTACGACTTATTTTCACCCACGTTTCATTTTCATTCAATAATGAATAAGCAATCTATGTGTAGATTGCATTGTGGGTCGAGCGCTTGGGCGGGACGAGGCGGAGAGGCGCGGGGACTCTTCCTGGGATGAATGGCGGGCGCCTGGATGGTCGCTCCGCGCAAGAAGAGCGGGCGAAATTCGGAGGGCCTCTGGCCGGGCGGGCGCACGCTAGTAAGTGGTGCGACACCGGAGGGCCACTCGGGGCGGGGACGCGCGTCCGGCGCGTGTTATGGAACCGGCCATGAAACACGCTCAAAGCCAGGCCCTCTTCGCCCGTGCGCAGGCGCGCATCCCGGGTGGCGTGAACTCTCCGGTGCGTGCCTTCCGCGGCGTGGGAGGCGACCCCGTCTTCTTCAAGGAAGGCTCCGGTGCGTGGCTCACCGACGTGGACGGCAACCGCTACGTGGACCTGGTGGGAAGCTGGGGCCCGCTCATCCTGGGCCACGCGTACCCGCCCATCGTGGAGGCCATCCTGGAGGCCGCGCGGCGCGGCACCACGTTCGGCGCGCCCGTCGCCTCGGAGGTGGAGTTCGCGGAGCTGCTCTGCGCCACGGTGCCCTCCGTGGAGAAGGTGCGCCTGGTCTCCAGCGGCACCGAGGCCACGGTGGCCGCCATCCGCGTGGCGCGCGGCTTCACCGGCCGCGACTACATCCTCAAGTTCGAGGGCTGCTTCCACGGCGCGGGTGACCCGTTCCTCGTGAAGGCGGGCAGCGGCGTGGAGACCCTGGGCCTGCCGGACTCGCCGGGCGTGCCCGCCGCGCTGGCGTCGCTCACGCTCACCGCGCCCTTCAACGACCTGGAGGCCGTGGAGCGCATCTTCAAAGAGAAGGGCCAGGACATCGCCTGCGCCATCATCGAGCCCGTGGTGGGCAACATGGGCGTGCTGGTGCCTCGCCCCGGCTACCTCGAAGGGCTGCAGAAGCTCTGCCAGAAGCACGGCGTGCTCTTCGTGCTGGATGAGGTGATGACGGGCTTCCGGCTGGCTCGCGGCGGCGCGCAGGAGCTGTACGGGCTCAAGCCGGACCTGACCACCATGGCCAAGGTGGTGGGCGGCGGCATGCCGCTGGGCGCGTACGGCGGCCGGCGCGACATCATGGCGAAGGTGGCGCCGGAGGGGCCCGTGTACCAGTCCGGCACGCTGTCCGGGAACCCGGTGGCGGTGGCGGCGGGCCTGGCGTGCTTGAAGGCGCTGGCGGCGCCGGGGACGTACTCGCGGCTGGAGCAGTTGGGCCTGCTGCTGGAGGAGGGCTTCCGCGCGGAGGCGAAGGCGGCGGGCGTGCCGGTGACGGTGAACCGCGTGGGCAGCATGCTCACGGTGTTCTTCACGGCGGAGCCGGTGTTCGACTACGCGTCCGCGAAGAAGGCGGACACGGCGAAGTTCGGGCGCTTCTTCCACGCGATGCTGCAAGAAGGCGTGTACCTGCCGCCCAGCCAGTTCGAGGCGGCGTTCGTGTCGCTGGCCATCGGCGAGCCGGAGGTGGCGCACGTGCTCGCCGCGGCCCGCAAGGCGTTCCGCGCGCTTGGCGACGCCCGTTGAACCCGAGGCCCTGAGCGGGCCCGTGCGCTTCGGCCCCTACACCCTCGTGCGCCGCATTGGCGCCGGGGGGATGGGGGAGGTCTTCCTCGCGCGCGAGGAGGGCGTGGGGCGCGCGGTGGTGGTGAAGAAGGTGCTGCCGGGGCTGGTGGACAGCCGGCAGTTCGTGGGCCGCTTCCGCGACGAGGCCCGCGTGGTGGTGCGGCTGGCGCACCCGAACATCGCCCGCGTGTACGCGATGGGCGAGGTGGACGGGCAGTTGTTCCTCGCCATGGAGTACGTGCTGGGCAAGACGCTCAGCCGGCTCGCGTACCGCCTGCGGCAGCGTCAGCGGATGATGCCCCTGGGGCCGCTGCTCCAGATGGGCATCCGGCTGTGCGAGGGCCTGGCGTACGCGCACGACGCGACGGACGAGGCGGGGCACCCGCTGCACCTGGTGCACCGCGACCTGTCCCCCGCGAACGTGTGCGTGAGCTACGCGGGCGAGGTGAAGATCATCGACTTCGGCGCGGCGCAGTCCACGCTGAAGGAGCAGCAGACGGCGCCGCGCGTGGTGATTGGCAACCTCACGTACATGGCGCCGGAGCAGGCCCGCAAGCGCACGGTGGACCGCAGGGCGGACCTGTACGCGGTGGGCGTGGTGCTGTGGGAGCTGTTCTCGTGGAAGCCGCTGTCGCAGCGGGGGGACCCGCTGGAGCGCTGGCGGCGCGCGGCCTATCCGCAGTGGGAGCCGGCGGGGCGCTACCGGCCGGACCTGCCGCGCGCGGTGGACGCGTTCCTGGCGCGCGCGCTGGCGTCCGAGCCGAACGACCGCTTCCCCACGGCCACGGCCATGGCGGAGGCGCTGGGCGCGCTGAAGGAGAAGCTGGCGCCCAACGTGACGGACCAGGACCTGGTGCGGTTGATGTCGGCGGCCTTCCCGCGCGAGAAGGTCATCGAACAGCAGATGCTGGACGACCTGTTGCGCGAGCAGCCCGAGCGCGCGAGCACGCGTCAGGAGTTTCCGTCCGTGCTCGCGCCTCCCGGCGCCATGGACGCGGCGGAGGCGCTCCGGGCACAGGAGGACATCGCGACGGAGGCGCTGGACGCGGCGAGGCTGCGGCAGGCGGAGGGCGCGGGCCCGGAGAGCCCTCGCGCGGGCCTGGAGCCCGGAGCGCGGGGCGCCTCGAAGCCACCGCCGCCGGAGCACTCCTCCGTGGGCGAGCGGACCGAGGCCCTGGACGCGGCGAAGGTGGAGCAGGCGCTGCGCGCGGCGGCGGAGGCGCAGCGGCTCCGGGCGGAGTCCGGCGACGCGGCGGAGCTGCCGCGCAAGGCGCCTCCGGCGCGGCTGCACAACCTGGAAATCACCATGGATGCCTGGCTGCCAGGCATTGGCGCCGCGGAGCCCACCACGCCGGGACTTCCTCCCCAGACCCCGGCGGCGGCATCCCCGCCATGGACTCCCGGGCCCGGCGAGGACGAGGCCACTCCCCAGGAGGCCCCCGGCCCCTTGGAGTCCCGTGGGGGCCCGGGCTCCGAGGACACCACCGACCCCGGGGAGCGCACGCCCGCGCCCACGGAGTCCTCCTCGGGCAGGCAGGCCGCGGTGGAAGAACCGTCCCGGCCGGATTGGAATCCGGACGCGGACGCGAAAGACTCCGCTCCACACCTTCGAGCGTCTCACAGTGAGGGGCCCCCCCCGGCCCCGGAGGACTCACCGATGCAGAACCGCCCCTCGCGCCCGGGCTGGACTCCCGGCGCAGGCAGTGAGGACTCCACCACCAACGAGCGGCCCGCGCGCAAGAGCGCCACGGGCCTTCCCGCCGCCGGCAAGGGCGGCTGGACCCCGGGCTCCGGCGAGGACGACGCCACCGAGGGCGCCGGCCCCATGGCTTCGCGCCCGGACATGGACGACGACGCGGACGACGAGGGCACCGACGTCGACAAGCCCGGCCGCCCGAAGGCGAACGCAGCGCCGCGTGCCCCCGCATCCCAGCCCCGTCCGCAGACCTCGGTGGGGCCCGCGCCGCAGTCGCGTCCCGCTGCCTCCGTGGGCGCCGCCCCCCAGGCGCGTCCCGCGGAGGCGTTCCCGGACGCCACCCGCCCCATGTCCCAGGACGAGCTGCCGGTGCCCTGGACGCCGCAGGGCGCGGGCGAGGCCACCGAGGCCCTGGAGGCCGCGAAGATCTTCGGCGCCCTGTCCCAGACGACGGGCAACATGCCGGCCTACCTGGACGAGAAGGCCACCCCCTACGTCCCGCCCAAGGAGGCCCCGCGCCGCCAGGCCCCCGTCGTGGACGAACGGCCCCACGAGACGCGCCCCATGCAGGTGCGCACCAAGACGCGCGAGACGCTCGTGGGCTACGACATGGACATCTCCGAGGCGCTCCGGCAAGCGGAGCTGAAGCGCCGCGAAGCCGAGCTCGCCGCCCAGAAGCGCGACAAGAAGAAGCCCGTGAAGAAGGCCCCGGGCGGCAACCCGCTCCAGGGCCTGTGGCCCCTCCCGCCCCAGTACCGCTTCTGGGCCATGCTCCTGGTGGTGGCCCTGGCGTGCGGCCTGGGCTTCGGCGTGATGTGGCTCTTGCTGAGCGGCGGCGAAGGCGGCGCCTGATCAGTCCAGCGCCGGCAGCCGGTACTGGACGCCCAGCGACACGGTGGCGGTGCTCAGCCAGTTGCTCGTGAAGCCGTCGCCGAACTCGTCGTCGTTGTCGTCCGAGGTGCCTCGCGCGCCGCCGCCCAGGTAGCGCAGGTTGAGGAACACGTCGATCTGCTCGGTGACGCGCACGCCGCCGCGCAGGCTCGCGTCCAGCAGCGCGCCCGTGGTGGCCGAGTCGCTGTCGCCGTTGATGATGGCCGCCGGCGCGTAGCTGCCATCCGCCTCCAGCCCCACCCACCAGTTCTGGCTCAACGGCCAGCGCACGCGCACCTTGAGCAGCGGCACCGGCCCCACGTCCCGGCTGGTCCGCCGCAGGGTGCCGTCCGCGGAGGTGAAGACGAACGTCGCGTTGCGGAGCTGGAGCGAGGCGCCCACGGACAGCTCGCGCTCGGGGCCGCCGAGCAAATCGTAGAGGTAGCTGGCCCGGTAGAACGGGAACGCGTAGCGCACGTCCAGCGGCGTGTTCTCCGGGAACGTGAGCTCGTCAATCGTGACGTCCCGCCGCAGCACGACCTGCGTCTGGATGTCCAACGGCTGCACCAGGAACACCAGCGTGTGCCGCCCGCGCAGGGACAGCTCCGCGCTCAGGCGCACGAACGTGTAGAGGTTGTCCTGCCCGCCGTCCTCCGGGAAGCGGAAGAGGGTGCCGTCGCTCCCCTGACGCAGGCTGTGCGCCAGGACGTCCAGGAAGCCCAGCTCCGCCACCGCGCGCAGCTCCACGCGCGGCGCCTCCTTGCGCGGCGCGTCCTCCGCCGCGCGAGCGGAGCCCGCCATCCCGAACAGCCACGCCACCACCCCTGCCAACACGGCCTGCGACCCGCGCATCGTCTTCCCCTGGGAAGTGCATCCTCGAGGCCGGCAGCAGACGCGACCGGGACGCGCGAAGGGGACTTTCGAGCGGGGACTGTTCACTCCCGCGCGCACCGCTGCGTCAGGCGCCCGTCAGGGGCAGGGGCGGCGCCACCGGCGGCTCCAGCGGCAGGAAGAGGCGGAAGATGGTGCCCCTGCCCGTCTCCGGCGCGTCCAGCGACACCTGGCCCACGTGCGAGTCGATGATGCGCTTCACCACGGCGAGCCCCAGCCCGGTGCCCTGGGCCTTGGTGGTGAAGAAGGGCTCGAAGACGCGCGCGCGCAGCTCCGCCGGGATGCCCGGCCCCGTGTCGGAGATCTCCACCTGCACGCCGGGCCGGTCCATCCACGCCTTGCGCGCCACCACGCGCAGCGTGCCGCCCTGGGGCAGCATGGCCTGCACGGCGTTGAGCGCCACGTTGAGGAAGCACTGGCGGATGAGCCGCTCGTCCACCGTCACCGGCGGCACGTCCTCCTCCATCACCCACTCCACCCGCACCGGCGGCGGCGAGGTGCCGCCCACGTCGGAGAGCGCGCTGCCCACCGCCTCCTCCAGCAACTGCGTCACCGACACCGGGTACAGGTGCGGCGACGGAGGCCGCGCGAACGTGAGCAGGTCCGCGACGATGCGGTTGAGCCGGTCCGCCTCCTCCCCCACGATGTCCACCAGCGGGAGGGCCGGGCTCTCCGGCCCGATGATGCGGCGGATGGTGGCCACCGAGTTGAAGATGGCGCCCAGGGGGTTGCGCACCTCGTGGGCCACCACCGCGGACAGCTCGCCCAGCGCCACCAGCCGCTCGCGGTTCACCAACTGCTCCTGCGCGCGCGCCAGCTCCGCGTAGCTCTGCTTCAAGTCCTCCACCAGCCGCGCGCCCTCCAGCGCCAGCGACAACTGGTTGGCGATGGCGTCCGCGCGCTCCAGCTCCGCGGGCGTGAAGCGGCGGGGCCGGCGCGTCTCCACCATCACCGCCACGCCCACCATCTGGTCGTGCACGGCGAGCGGCAGCACCATGTAGGCCAGGGCCTCCGCGGCGCGGCGCAGCTCGTCGTCCACCCGCGTCTCCAGCCGCGCGTCCTCCACCCGGAGCGGCTGGCGCGTGCGGAACACCTGGCCCGCGAGCGAATCCGACGACAGGTCCAGCGGCACGTGGCGCCCCACCAGCTCCGGGTGGCTGCCCGTCGCCGCGCGGATGGCCAGCCTTTCGCCCTGGGCGTCCGGCAGCAGCACGTACGCGTCCGGCACGTCCACGATGCGCGCCAGGCTGGTGACGCCCGTGGCCAGCAGCCGGTCCAGCTCCAGCGTGGCCGCCAGCGCCTTGCCCACCTCGTGCATCAGCGCCAGGTCCTCCGCCCGGCCGCGCACCTCGTCCAGCAGCCGGTGGGATTCAATGGCCGCCGCGAAGTGCGTGCCCATGGCCTGGAGCGTCTCCACCTCCAGCGCGGTGAGCCGGCGGCGCGCGTGGAACAGCACGCTCAACGTGCCCACGCCGCGCGAGCGCACCCGCAGCGGCACCGACACCAGCGTCTGGAACGCCAGCGCCCGCAGCGCGTCGCGCGTGGGCGCGGGGCACGTCTCCGCGTCCAGCACCTGCACCGCGTCCGGCATCCCGCCCGGGCGGGGCAGCGACCCCAGCCGCGCGCGGCGCACGCGCGCCACCGCGTCCTCGGACAGGCCTCGCGCGTAGACGAGCTCCAGCGGCTCGCTCGACTCGTGCCGCGTGTCCGCGGGCAGCAGCAGGCACACCGCGTCGCAGCCCAGCAGGCCGGAGATCTCCTCCGTGCCGGAGCCGAAGAAGGCGCGCGGGTGCGGCGCGGACGCGGCCTGTGACGCCAGCCGCCCCAGCGCGGTGAGCGCCGTCGCGCGCACGCTCAGCCGCTGGATGGTGCGCGCCGCGTCCAGCGCGGAGGACACCTGCTGGCCGAACAGCCGCACCGCGGCCACGTCCTCCTCGCTCAGCCAGTCCGCGGCCAGCACCAGCATGGCCATGGGCGCGTTCTCCACGTCGATGCGCACGCCCACCGCCCGGTGCGTCTCCACGCGCCGGAACACCGCCAGCACCACGTCCATGCGCGCTTCGGACACGAACCGGGACGCCTCCACGCCCAGGTCCTCCACCCACGCATCCCCGTCCCGCCAGGTGCGCACCAGCGCGGGCGACCAGCCGCCCGGGGCCTCCACCCGCACGCGGCCTCCCAGCGACGGCGCGTGCGGCACCAGCCGGGGGGACAGCCCCGCCACGGACAGCTCCACGCCCACGCCCCGGGGCGTCAGCCACGCGAAGCCCAGCTCCAGCGCCTCCAGCCCCCGGAACACCTCCTCGCGCACCGCGTCCTCGGAGTGCAGCGCGCGCACCGCGCCCCCCAACTCCGCCAGCCGCCGCAGCACCATCCGGCGGCGGACCCGGGACGTCACGTCCCGCACCTGCACCACCCAATCCCTGGCATGCGGGTGCACCGTCAGCTCCACGCGCATCCCGTGATTGCCCACGGCCAGCCACGCCTCGTAGGTGCCCGCCACGGGCGAAGACCCCAGCCGCCGCGCCAGCCGGTCCGCGGGGTCCTCCAGCGGCCCGGGCTCCCACAGCAGCGTCGTGACGGGCCTTCCCAGCAGGTGCTCGCGCGCGAGGCCCAGCAGGCGGGACAGCGCGGCGTTGGTGTGGATGAGCAGGCCGTCCCGAAGCACGAACACGCCCAGGGGCATGTCGTCGAAGAGGCGGTACACCGCCTCCGGCTCCTCGGAAACCGTCCCCACCCGACGGTTCGTGCGCTCAGTGCTCCTCACCCCCCCACCTTCGCACCCCTGCCCCCCCGCGGTGAAGCCACCCCCGCCCGTCAATCGACCACCAGCGCACACCCGCCGCTCCCCGCCCTGGAGCGGCGCGGCGCCTCACGACCCGGCACGTTCTCAAACCCTCTCATGATGCCCCAACCTGAATCCTTGCATGTATTGACAGGGTTTATGAGAACACCTAGAAACATGGAAATGTGACAGTGCGGTTTCAAAGGGGAATGTCTTGAACCTGCCCCACGCGGCTTCCGGCGTCATCGTCCAGCAGCAAGGTGAAGCCTTCTTCCTCCTGGATACGGAGGGCGGTGAGGTCTTCCGGGTGAACGAGACCGCCGCGCGCATCTTCGAGCTGTGCCAGGGCGACACGTCCCTGGAGGGAGCGGTGGCGTCGCTGGCGCTCCGGCTGGGCGCCGCGGGCCAGGAGGAGGCCATCCGCGCGGACGTCCAGCGCACCGTGACGCAGTTCCAGGAGCTGGGGCTGTGCGAGCCCTCGCGCCCCGTCTGACCTTCGCCGTCCGCTGAAGCGCCTTTTTGCCCTCGTGAGAGGGACAGGCCGGGCCATGTCCCGAGCCTTGGGAATCCCGTGTGCCCGGGCCGCCCCGGGTGCGCGTGATGCCAGACGTGAGACGTGTTTTCACGGCTGGAGTGAAGCACCGGAGTGTTGGCAGGCAATGTCAGACCCCCTGTCCACACTCCGCCATGTTTCACCGCAGTGAACGCAGCAAATCACCCAGGAGAAGCACCATGTACATCCAGTCCCAGATCGTCCGCGTGTCCGCGTCGTCCGACAAGTGCACCTGCTCCAACGGCATGGTCATCGCCGCGACGACCGTGAGCGCGGAGTAGTCGCTCCCGTCGTTTCCCAACTCCAGACATCCATCCCAGGAGAACCACCATGTACATCCAGTCCGAGATCGTCCGCGTTTCCGCCGCCACCGACAAGTGCACCTGCTCCAACGGCATGGGCACCGTGATCGTCATCGCGGAGTAACGCGTTTCACGGCCGGGAGGAGGGCCTCGGTCCTCCTCCCGGCTGTGTCTTTCCCCGAAAGCGCCGACACGCCCCCGCCCATGCTGCCCGCATCCACGCAGTTGTTGCTCTTCACCCAGGCGGACGTCGGCGGACACGCGCTCTTTCGAGTCGTGCCCGTGGAGGTGTCCGTGCGCCCCGGCCAGGGACGGCTGTGGACGGACGTGTCGCGGGGCAACGCCTTCACCCCCGCGTGGCAGGACCACGCGCGCCACCTGTCGGCGGTGGGCCGCGCGCGCTACGCGCTGCCGTGGGAGCAGACCGACCTGCACGTCTCGCCGCGCGGCCGGAACGTGACGCTGGATGGCCGGAGCGCGTCGCTGCCGCTGTTCGTCGCGTGGGTGGCGCTGCTTTCGGGCCTGCCGCTGCCGTCGCCCTTCCTGGGCACGGGCGTGGCGCTGGAGGCGCATGGGGAAGCGCTCGCGCCCGCGCCGCGCGAGTTCCTCCAGGGAAAGCTGGGCGTGGCGCAGGCCTACGTGACGCAGGTGTTTCCGCGGGCGGGGAGGGTGGCGGTGTTCGTGCCGGAGGGCAGCGCCTTCGACGCGGCGCCCCTGACGGCGCTGGACGTGCGGCCGGTGCCCACGCTCACGAAGGCGGTGGAGGCGGTGCTGGGGCTGAAGCCTCGCGCCGCCGGAGCCGACGCCGGGGAAGGGGTGGGGGGATGATCCGCCAGGGCGTGGGGGCCATCCGGGAGATGTATGGGCTGACGCGGGGGCTGGGGAACCTGCGGGTGATGCTGGGCTCGGGGCTGTTGGGCATGGCGGCGTCCGGCCTGCTCAACCCGGTGATGCCGTTGTACCTGCGCTCGCGCGGGCTGGGCTTCCAGGAGATTGGCGCGCTCTACACGGTGGGGGCGCTGCTGCCCATCTTCGTGCAGCCGGTGCTGGGGGCGCTGTCGGACCGCCATGGGCGCAAGCCCTTCGTGGTGGGCCTGTCGCTCGTCACGTCGCTGATGGTGCCGGCGGTGGCGCTGGTGGACGACCCGCAGCCGCTCGCCGCCGTGATGATCCTCAAGATGCTGCTGTCGCGCAGCGCGGCGCCGGTGTCCAACGCGATGGTGGCGGACTTCGCGCCCGCGAAGCAGCGCGCCACGCTCTTCGCGCTGCTGGATGCCACGTCCAACCTGGTGTTCGTCGCCGCGCTGTTCGCGTCCTCCGCCGTCATCCGCGCGCTGTCGGTGGCGGGCACCTTCTTCCTGGCGGGGGGCCTGTTCCTCGCGGGCAGCCTGCTGCTGCTGGGGCTGGATGAACCGGCGCGGCCTCCGCGCGCGGAAGGAGTGCGTGGGGGCGCGGGGTGGGGCCTGGTGTTCCGGGGGCTGTGGTCGCCGTTCACCTACGTGAAGGAGCGGCCGGGCGCGGCGGCGCTGTTCCTCTGGCAGTTCTTCTTCACCTTCGCGCTGGCGCTGTTCCCCACGTACCTGCCGCTGTACGCGGTGGAGCTGGGCGCGCCCCGGGAGGCGGTGGGGCCGCTGGTGGCGGCGTCGTGGCTGACGTACGCGTTCGCGCAGCCCTTCGGCGGGCGGCTGTCGGACCGGCTGTCCCGGCGCGTGGGCCTCATTGTGCCGGGCCTCGCGGGCATGGCGGTGATGGCGGCGGTGCTGGGGGCCGCGGGGTGGCTGCCGGACGGCGCCGCGCTGGTGACGCTGGTGGGGGCCTGGGTGCTGCTGGCCATCCCCGACGGCCTGCACCGCTCCTCCGCGTCCGCGCTGGTGGTGGAGCAGTCCCCGGCGCCCTCCGAGCGCGGCCGGTTCATGGGCGCGCTGGGCGCCTGCGGCGCGCTGGCCTCCGTGCTCGCGCCCGTCACCTACGGCTTCGTCGCGCAAGCGGCCGGCATTGGCTTCACGTTCCTTCTTTCCTCGGTGTCCCTCGTGCTGGCGCTCGGCTGTGTGTCGCGCGTGCGCGAGGCGTCCTCACCCGTCACACCTCCACCGGCCCCCGTGGCCGCCCTCACCCCCACCTCGGAGCCCGGATGAGCCCCCTTCGCCACGTGTGTCGCTGGGGCACCGCGCTGTTGGCCGCGCTGGTGCCCACGCTGGGACACGCTGATTCAACGTACAAGGTCACCGCGACGCGGACGCAGGACGCCATCACCATCGACGGCAAGGGGGATGAGCCCGCGTGGCAGGCGGCCCCGGAGATTTCCGGCTGGTACCTCACGCGCGTCAACTACGGCAAGCCCGCGCCGGACGACACCAAGGTCCGCATCCTCTACGACCAGGACAACCTCTACTTCCTCTTCCACTGCATCGACTCCAAGCCGGAGCGCATCACCGGCTACACGGTGCAGAACGAGGGGTTCCTCCACCAGGAGGACAACATCACCATCATCCTGGACACGTTCCTGGACCACCGGAACGCGTACTACTTCTGGACCAACCCGCTGGGCGTGCGCACCGACGGGCGCATCGTGGATGACGGCGAGGCGTTCTCCACCAACTGGCGCGGCGAGTGGGAGACGAAGTCCACCATCGTGAAGGACGGGTGGATTTCAGAGGTGCGCATCCCGTTCGCCAACTTCCAGTTCGAGACGAAGGATGAAATCTCCTTCGGCATGCTCCTGGACCGCGAACAGTCGCGCAACCAGGAGTGGAGCAACTGGACGCCGGACGGCGTCAACAGCGCGAAGGTGAGCCGCTACCCGCACCTGGAGGGGCTCAAGGGCATCAAGCCGCGCAGCATCTTCAGCATCACCCCGTACGTGGCCACCACGGTGGCGCTCAAGACGACGGACGACCGGGGCGTCTTCCGTCCCAACGTGGGCGCGGACGCGCGCATCGACCCGACGCCCTGGCTGGCGGTGAAGCTCACCGCCAACCCGGACTTCAGCGACGCGGAGGCAGACCAGAGCTTCCTCCTGCTGGACACGGACCAGCCGCTCCTGCCGGAGCGCCGCGCGTTCTTCACGGAGAGCGAGCACCTCTTCATCGCGCCCATCAACGTCTTCACCTCGCGCCGCATCGCGCTGCGGCCGCATGACCGGGTGTGGGGCGGCCTGCAGCTCACCGGCAAGCTGGGGGGCTTGAGCTTCTCGATGATGGACGTGCAGCACCGCGACCTCACCGGCCGGGACGCCAACGGCCGTGAGGTCTTCGAGAACGTCAACTCCGGCGTCATCCGCTTGCAGCAGGACATCGGCAAGCGGTCGATGATCTCCCTGGTGGCGCTCAACCGCAGCGGGCGGGGCGGGCTGTTCGGGGACTCGGACTTCCAGACGGTGGGCGTGGACGGCAACTTCCACGTCTTCGAGGAGTTCTTCATCCAGGCGCAGGCGCTGAAGAGCTGGAGCCCGCTGGGCAACGAGGACTCGGACGCGTACCACGTGGGCCTGCACCGCTTCGACACGCTGTCGGAGTTCTGGTTGCAGTTCGAGGACATCGGGAAGAACTACGCGAACCCGCTGGGCTGGACGCCGGTGGTGGACAAGCAGGGCTACAACTCGCGCCTGTTCCTGAACCCGTTCCCCGGGTGGCGCTTCCTGCCCCGGCTGGACGTGACGTGGGACTCGCTGTGGCGCCGCAACCACGAGGGCGAGCGCACGCGCTGGCGCAACCGCCTCAACGTGCAGCCCTACCTGCACCACGACTTCGCGCTCTACCTGGAGGGCATCTACGACGACAACCTGGGCTTCCGGGACCGGCTGGGCACGTTCGGCTTCACCCTGTTCCCGCACGACTGGCAGAGCTACACGCTGACCGCCGTCGCCGGCCGCTTCCTGGGCGGGGAGATCCGCGGCTTCAACGGCGCGGCGAACATCAAGATTGGCCCGCACATCGTCGCGCGCTTCAGCGGCTTCTACACGCGCAACTTCAACGTGCCGACGAACAGCGACCTCTACGGCACGTCCGGGGACGGCTACAGCTTCTCCGGCTACGCGCAACTGCGTTACCACTTCAGCCCGGACCTCTACGCGCGCCTGACCTTGCAGAAGGGCGGCGTGTACGAGCTGGCGGACTACAACTCCGTGAAGGGCACGTTCCTGGACGCGATGGTGGGGTGGCACTACCGCCAGTGGAGCGACATCTTCCTCGTCTACACGGATCAGCCCTTCGGCGGCTCCCAGGAGCGGCGGATCCTCTCGAAAATCTCCTTCAACTACTGACCTGTCCCAAGGGCCATCCGCATGACCTCCGCCGACCCGCAGAGCCTCAAGCGCCGCTACGACGAGGTGTCCCCGAAGTACGACCAGGGCGCGCCGGACGCCACGGCCATCAAGCTGTTCTGGCTGACGTACGAGCACCTCACCTGGAAGCCCGTGGAGGCGCTCCTGCCGAAGGACGGCACGGCCTGGCGCGTGCTGGACGCGGGCGGCGGGGGCGGCAAGTTCGGCACGCGCTTCGCGGAGGCCGGTCACCACGTCACCGTGCTGGACATCTCACCGGGCATGCTCGACGGCGCGAAGGCGCAGTTCGCCGCGAAGGGGCTGCTGGACCGCGCCGCCTTCGTGGAGGGCAACGTCGCGGCGCTGGAGCTGCCGGACGCGGCCTTCGACCTGGTCTTCTGTGAAGGCGATCCGGTGTCGTACTGCCTGGACGCGTACCCGCGCGCGGTGAAGGAGCTGGTGCGCGTGGCGAAGCCGGGCGCGCCGGTGGTGCTGGGCGTGGACAACCGCTACGAGGCGTTCTCCGGCTACCTGAAGCTGGGCAAGCCGCAGGAGGCCTTCCGCACGCTGCACGACGGCCGCACCACGTGCCCGTACGGCCTGCCTGTGCACGCCTTCACGGTGCGCGAGCTGGAGCGCGCGGTGGCGGACGCGGGCGCGGAGCTGCTGGAGGTCTTCGGCAAGCCGGTGATGTTCTTCGACATGCTCAAGGCGATGGCGGCCTCGCACGGCGGCACCGCGGAGAAGCCGTGGGACGCGTGGGCCGCGCGCGAGGAGATATTGGCGTTGCAGGAGAAGCTGGCGCACGAGGGCTTCGCCGTCCTGGGGCAGCACCTCCAGGTGATGGCGCGGCGCAAGGGCTGACGCCATGGGCCTCCCCTTCCTGGGCGTGGGGCTCAGCTACCGCTGGGACCTCAATCCGCACCTGGCGCGCGGCAACCCCGGCGTGGACTGGCTGGAGGTGACGCCCGAGCACTTCCTGCCGCTCACGCCGGACTCGGAGCGGCGGCTGGAGCTGCTCGCGAAGCGCTACCCGCTGGTGGGCCACAGCCTGGAGCTGTCGGTGGGCTCGGACGGCGTGGACGCGCCCGGCTACCGCGAGGGCTTGAAGCGCATCCGTCACGTCACGAAGAGCGTCTGGCACGGGGACCACCTGTGCTTCACGCGCGTGGGCAACCTGCCCCTGCGCGCGCTGACGCCGGTGCCGCTGACGGAGGAGGCGGTGGCCACGTGCGTGCGCAACGTGAAGGCGGCGCAGGCGGACCTGGACGTGCCCTTCGTGGTGGAGAACATCGCGTATCTCTTCCACACGCCGCTCAACACGCTGGATGAGGCGGAGTTCCTGCGCCGCGTGGTGGAGGGCGCGGACTGCGGGCTGCTGCTGGATTTGCACAACCTCCACTGCAACGCGGTCAACCACGGGTTCGACCCGTATGCCTTCCTGGACCGTCTGCCATTGGAGCGCGTGGTGCAGGTGCACCTGGCCGGCGGCGTCACGGTGGAGGGGCTGAGATTGGACAGCCACTCCGCGCCGTCGCCGGAGGAGGTGTGGCGCTTGTTGGAGTACGTGGCGCCACGCAGCCCGGTGCGCGGGGTGAACTTCGAGATGGACAGCGGCTTTCCTCCCTTCTCGCGGCTGGTGGAGGAGCTGGCCCGCGCGCGCGCCATCCTCCAGCGCTGCGGTGCGAGCGCGGCATGAGCTACCCACGAACCTTGGAGGTCCTGGCGCGGCTGCACGTGGATCCCCGCTTCCGTGAAGCGTGGCGCCGCGATGCCCCCGGCGCCCTGGCCCCGCTGGGCCTGACGCCGTCGGACGCGGAGGCGCTCCAGCGGGTGGAGCCGGTGGTGGTGGAGCGCGCCGGCCGGATGATGGACTTCCACCGCACCGAGCGCGTGCGCGAACAGCTCCCCTGGGTGGATGAAGCGAAGCGGCCGGAGCTGGGATGGCTGCGCGCGCGCTTCCTCCAGGACGTGCCGCCGGAGGTGCTCAACCGCGAGGAGGCCATCGCCTACTGCCGCTTCCTGGAGGCCGGTGAGCACGCGAAGCTGCCCGCGTACGTGCCTCAGTTGGCCCGGTGCGAACGGCTGCGCCTGTCGCTCGCGTGGGGGCTCGTCCCCATGCCGGCGTCAGGGCTGTTCGTGGAGTCCTTCGACCACCCGGTGCTCACGCTGCTCGCCGCGCTGGACGCGCCGGGCTGGCCCCCGGTGGAGCCGAAGCCCACGCGCGTGGAGTACCTCAAGGTGCCCGGCCTGCCCGCCGTGATGCCTCGCGAGCTGCCGTCACCTTGAGGTGCCCCGTGAGCCTTCAGTGCTTGCGGTGGTGCGTCTTCTCGTAGGTGCCCATGAGCTGCGTCTCACCCACGATGTGGCCCTGCATCGCCTTGAGCAGCTCCGTGCGGGTGGGCTGGTTCAGGTCCGGCAGCACCGTGTCCAGGGCGTACAGCTTGAAGAAGTACCGGTGGCTCCCGATGGGAGGCATGGGGCCGCCGTAGTCCTGCCGGCCGAAGTCGTTGCGCCCCAGCTTCACCCCGTCGGGCAGCACGTCCAGGGTGGCCCCGTCCGGGATGTTCTGGGCGTTGACCGGGAGGTTGTAAAGGACCCAGTGGCAGAAGGTGCGCTGGGGGTTCGCCGGGTCCGGCGCGTCCGGGTCCTCCACGATGAGGGCCAGGCTCCTGGCCCCGGCGGGGAGGTTCTCCCAGTGCAGGGGAGGCGCCTTGTCGTCCCCCTCGCCGGTGTAGGCGATGGGGATGGGCATCCCGTCCTTGAACTTCGGAGAGGTGAGCTCGAGCGGCTTCGGCATGCGTGACTCCTCGGGCATGAACGGCCAACGTGACCCCTGCCAAGCTGGCGATGACGTGGGCCCGGTGCTGAGAGACGGAGGGCGCTCCGCCCGGCCGCCCGTCACCTCCCTGGGGCCCCGTCGCCGCTGATCCTCCGGGCGCCCCCCGGGACGCCTGCTCCTCCGAGCCCCTCTTTCAGAGGAGAAACCACCCCCATGGCCCCGGCGCCGTGGTAGCTGCGCTTGCGGGTGCCGCAACCGCTGCTGGCGGTGGGGTGGCCCGGGTCCCCGTACCGGTTGCACGCGCCGCGCATTCGGTGCTAAGCGGCGCCCGCGCGTGTATGGGCGGGGTCGGGGTTGGTGAAGGAAACCCAAGACTTTCCCGGGGTTTGGTGAGGCGTCCGCATGGCAGACCAGGAGCCTCGCAAGCAGGAGGACGCGCCGGGCAGTGAGCTGGGCGAGACGGCCCGGCAGATGCGGGCGGCGGAGCCGTACATCTCCGCGGTCTGGAAGCTGGTGGGCGGGGCGGTGGTGGGGGTCCTGGGAGGCTACTTCCTGGACCGGTGGCTGGGGACGTCGCCCTGGCTGCTCCTGGGCTTGAGCCTGGTGGGGATTGGCGTGGGGTTCTACGGCTTCCTCCACGCGATGGCGCGGCTGGGGAAGCGCAAGTGACGGGGACGGGCGGACAGCCGA
This sequence comes from Corallococcus sp. AS-1-6, assembly GCF_020037015.1. Classification (GTDB taxonomy): domain Bacteria; phylum Myxococcota; class Myxococcia; order Myxococcales; family Myxococcaceae; genus Corallococcus. Next base: position 123,148 of record NZ_JAIQDE010000017.1, read on the forward strand.
AGCGGGACCCGTTCTGGTCGCACGCGGGGCTGGCGGCGGCGGTGATGGGCGTGGGCGCGGTGGTGGCGGCGGCGCTGCCGAAGGTGACGGAGGACCGGGTCTCCGCGCTGCTGGGCGTGGGAATCGCGGCGGTGACGGGCGTGCTGGCGCTGGTGCTCAAGCGGCGCGCGGCGATGCAGGCGGATTTGAAGGCGGCGTTGAAGGTGGTCGGGGTGGTCTTCGCTCTGCGGGGCGTGGGCGTGGGGATCGGGCTGGCGTGGGTGGTGTCCCGGGGTTTGAGCGCGATCGCGTTCGTGGGCGGCTTCTTCGGCGTCTACTTCGCGCTGCAGTGGATTGAAGTCAGCTACGTGATGGCCGCGTCGAAAGACACGGCGGGCGGAGACGAGTGATGCGCAAGGCAATGGTGCTGTTCGCCTGTCTGTTCGCGGGCGCCGTGTGGGCCTCCGACCCGGCCGGCGAGCACGGTTACGCGAACGAGTCCAAGGACGCCGAGGGCGAGGACGTCGCCGGCTACATCCTCCACCACGTGGCGGACTCGAACGAGTACGAGTTCGAGGTCCCCCTCAGCCACAACCACATCCCCATCCACCTGCCGCAGATCCTCATCCCGCTGAGCGAGGGCGCCTGCACGCCGGTGGCCGACCCGCACGGCGGCGGTCACGGCGAGGTCTACCCGGGCCTGGGCGCCGGCTGCCTGGACCTCTCCATCACCAAGCACACGGTGATGATGTGGCTGGCGGCGCTGCTGCTCATCGGCTCCATCCTCATCTGGAGCAACCGCGACAAGACGAAGCTCGTGCCGCGCGGCGCCGGGGCGAACCTCTTCGAGATGCTCGTGCTGTTCGTGCGCGACGAGCTGGCCATCAAGAACATCGGCAAGGAGGAGGGCCCCCGGTACGTGCCCTACCTGCTCACCGCGTTCTTCTTCATCCTCTTCATGAACCTGCTGGGCCTGTTCCCCTGGATGGCGACCGCCACGGGCAACATCGCGGTCACCTGCGGCCTGGCGCTGTGCACCTTCTTCGTCACGCAGGCGGCCGGCATCCGCGCGGCGGGCATCGGCGGCTACCTCAAGCACCTGACGGGCGGCGTGGCCCCCTGGCTGTGGCCCATCATGATTCCGGTGGAGTTCCTGGGCCTGTTCACCAAGCCCTTCGCGCTCACCATCCGTCTGTTCGCCAACATGCTGGCGGGCCACATCGTCATCTTCTTCCTGCTGGGCCTCATCTTCATGCTCCGCAACCCCGCGGTGGCGCTGGTGAGCGTGCCGTTCGCCTTCGGCATCTACCTGCTGGAGCTGTTCGTGGCCTTCGTGCAGGCGTACGTGTTCACCATGCTGTCGGCGCTGTTCATCGGGATGAGCGTGGCCATGGGCCACCACCACGACGAGCACCACGAGGGTGGCGCCAGCCACGACCACGGCAAGGCCCACCACGTCGGCTGAGCCGCAGAAGTTGACGGGGCGCACGTCGGTGTGACGGCGCGCCCCGGTTGAAGACCCGGCGGTTCGAAAGGCCGCCGGAGGTAGTCCTGAAGGGATTTCACGACCCCCCCACAAGCGGGTCCCGCCTCACGAAAGAAGACGTGCTCCCATGACCAACCTCGCTCTTGCCTTCCTCGCCGCCGGTATCGGCGCGGGTCTCTCCATCATCGGCGCCGCGCTCGGCATCGGTAAGCTGGCCGCCGCCGCCATGGACGCCACGGGCCGTCAGCCGGCCGCTGGTGGCGACATCCGCACCACGATGATCATCGCCGCGGCCCTCATCGAAGGCGCCACGCTGTTCGCGCTGGTCGTCTGCATCCTGCTGGCCATCAAGGTCTAGTCAGGGCGTCGGTGTCACCGGGAGCCGGCGTCCTCTTCGGGAAGAAGGGGCGCCGGCGTTCCGGCTCGCAGTGCGCAGCACCTGTGTCACCTGAAGTCTCCCGCATCCTCCCTCTGTCTTTCCGCTTCACCGGGACCCGCCATGTTCCTGCCCTCTGTCCTCGCCGCCAGCAGCTTCGTGGAGGTCCGTCCGGGCCTCATCTTCTGGACCATCGTCACCTTCGTCATCGTCCTGCTGGTGCTGCGGGCGAAGGCGTGGGGGCCCATCCTGTCGCTCGTCGAGGAGCGCGAGAAGCAGATCTCCAACGCCATCGAGAGCGCCAAGCGTGAGCGCGCCGAGGCGGAGAAGCTGCTCGCCGACCAGAAGACGGCCATCGCCGAGGCCCGCCGCGAGGCCGCGGAGACCACCCGCCGCGTGCAGGCGGACATGGAGAAGTTCCGCGACGAGCTGATGGCCAAGAGCCGCAAGGAGGCGGAGGAGCTGAAGCTGTCCGCCCGCCGCGAGATTGAAGACCAGAAGGCCAAGGCCATCGCGGAGGTCCGCGCCATGGCCGTGGACCTGGCCATGGAAGTGGCCGGCAAGCTCATCAACGAGCGCATGGACGACGCCAAGCACCGCGCGCTGGCCGAGCAGTTCGTGCAGGGCCTGCCCGGCGCCACCAGCGCCACGGCGACCCGCCGCTCGGCCTAAAGGCCGGGAGTCTTCCGCCGCGCCCGCCTGTTCCAGGAATCCATCATGGCTCTCTCCATCGGCATCGTCGGTCTGCCCAACGTGGGCAAGTCCACCCTGTTCAACGCCCTGTCCGCCGCGGGCGCGCAGGCGGCGAACTATCCGTTCTGCACCATCGAGCCGAACGTGGGCGTGGTGCCGGTGCCGGACGACCGCCTGGACCAGTTGTCGGCGCTCGTGAAGCCGCTGAAGAAGATCCCCACGTCGCTGGAGTTCGTGGACATCGCCGGCCTGGTGCGCGGCGCGTCCAAGGGCGAGGGCCTGGGCAATCAGTTCCTGGGGAACATCCGGCAGGTGAACGCGGTGCTCCACGTGCTGCGCTGCTTCGAGGACGACAACGTCACCCACGTCGAGGGAGGCGTGAACCCGGTGCGGGACCGGGACGTGGTCGACACGGAGCTGTGCCTCAAGGACCTGGAGACCGTGGAGAAGCGCCGCGAGCGCTCGCTGAAGAACACCAAGGTCGGCGGCAAGGCGGGCGAAGAGGCCAAGGCCGAGGTGGCGCTCCTGGAGCGCATCAAGGCGAAGCTGGATGAAGGCATCACGGTGCGCGCGCAGAAGCTCACCGACGAAGAGAAGGCGACCATCCAGGACCTGTTCCTGCTGACGGACAAGCCCGTGCTGTACGTGGCGAACATCAGCGAGAAGCAGATTGGCAAGGAGGACGCGGACCCGCGCGTGCAGGCGGTGCGCGAGATGGCCGCGAAGGAGGGCGCGGGCGTGGTGGTGCTGGCGGCGGCGCTGGAGTCTGAAATCCAGCAGCTCCCCGAGTCCGACCGTCCCGGCTTCCTGGCGGACTCCGGCCTGACGGAGCCGGGCCTGCACAAGGTGGTTCGCGAGGGCTACAAGCTGCTGGGCCTGTGGACGTACTTCACGGTGGGCGAGCAGGAGTGCCGCGCGTGGACCATCCACAAGGGCTTCAAGGCGCCGCAGGCGGCGGGCGTCATCCACTCCGACTTCGAGCGCGGCTTCATCAAGGCGGAGGTCTTCTCGTGGACCGACCTGGTGAAGCTGGGCAGCGAGTCGGCGGTGAAGGAGAAGGGCCTGCTGCGCGTGGAAGGCAAGGAGTACGTCGTGCAGGACGGCGACTGCATGCACTTCCGCTTCAACGTCTGACGCGAAGCCTTCCCCGCTGTGGGAAGTGACGACGGGCGCTGCCTTCCACTCACGGAAGGGGCGCCCGTTTCGTTTGCTAGCGGGGACCGCTCAGCCACGTATAGCCCCAGAGGCCCACGGCCAGTGCGGCCAGCACGGTGGAGAGGATGGCGGAGCGCTTCGTGCGGCCGGCGGGGTCCGGGTAATTCAGGGCGTACTTCCACACGCCGCCCACGCGCAGGCCCAGGAAGAGGAGCAGGAGCACGGGGCCCACGACCTGCCAGCCCTCGGGGCGCTTGAGGATGACGATCCACGAGGCGATGAACGCCACGTTGCCGAGCAGCATCAGGGCGGGATAGGGCAGGGTCGGGCGGGAGGTGTTCACGGGGCCGCCAGTGTGCGCACGGGAGCCCGGAGCACCAAACGGAAAGCCGCGCGGCGTGCACGCCATGTGACAGCCGTTTGAAATGTTTCACGGTGCTACCGGGCGGGGGCTTCCACGTAGCGTGCGCGGGGGCGGAGCAGGTGGCCCTGTTCCCGCTGCTCCAGGACGTGGGCGACCCAGCCCGCGGTGCGTCCCAGGCTGAAGAGCACGGTGGCGGCGCCGGAGGGCAGGCCCAGCGCGTCCGCGAGCATCACCAGGCCCCAGTCCAGGGACGGTGGGGGATGGCCGGCGTCGCGCATGGTGTCCATGACGGCGCGGGCCACGCGGACCCTGGGGGCTTCGGGCTTCACGCTCAACGCGGCGGCGACGAGGGGCGGCGTGCGCGGGTCGCCCTTCAGGTAGAGGCGGTGGCCGAAGCCCGTCACGGCTTCGCCCCGGCGCAGGCGGCCGTGGACGACCTGCGCGGCGCGCTCCGGACGGCCGACCTCCGCGATGAGCGCTTCCACGCGGTCGCAGGCGCCGCCGTGGCGGTGGCCGGAGATGGCCGCGAGCGCCGCGCTGATGCACGCGTACAGGTCCGCGCCGGAGGAGGCCGTCACGCGGGCCGCGAAGGTGGAGGTGTTCAGCTCGTGGTCGGCGCAGAGCACCAGCGCCAGGTTGATCAGCTCCGCGGTCCGCTTCGGCTTCGCGTCCCAGGCCGTGGCGAGTGAGGCGGCCACCGTGGGTTCCTTCAACGCGCGAGCCACGCGGCCGGGAGCCTGGGCCACGCAGACCCAGGCGCCCAGGTGACGGATGAGCCTGCGCGCGCGGAGCATGTCCTGCTCCACGGGCGCGGCGAAGCGGCCCGCGTCGTTCGCGGCGAGGAGCGGCACCAGCGCCGCGAGCGCGGAGAGGGGCGGGGTGTCTCGCGGCAGCATGGCCGCCAGGGCGGTGGGGGTGACGGGCGATGGCTGCGCTTCCGGCGCGGGCCATGCGGTGGGCTCCCGCGGCAGGTGCCCGGTCCACAGCAGCTCCGCCACGTCCTCGAAGCGGTGCCCTCGCGTGGCCAGCGCCACCGCGTCGTGGCCCCGGTACGCGAGCCCCTCTTCGCTGATGCGTGACACCGACGAGTCGATGACGGGCTCGCCCCAGCGCAGGGCTCCGGAGGCCACCGCCGCGTGGCCCGCGCGGGCGTCGTGGCGCGTCTTCAGCCGCTCCACGTCCGCGCGCAGGTAGCGGTTCTCCTTCGTGCCCTTCTCCGGCACGCACCGCACGAGCCCCCGGCTGACGTAGGTGTAGAGCGTCGCCCGCTTCACGCCCAGCAGGGCCGCCGCCTCCTCCGCGCGCAGCAGCTCCTCCTCAACTGGATGGTCGAATCGAGATTGAGAACGTCCCCCTGCACGACGCACCATGTTTCACGTGCCTCCCGGGCGCGGAGTCTCGACTCGACTGGACCCTCCTGTCGAGCTGGGCCGCTCGTGGGCGAGGCATGACCTGGCGGGGAGAACGACCATGAACGTGGATTTCGGACGCACGTCGTCGGACTACGCGAAGCACCGGGCAGGCTTCCCGGAGGCCTTCTACACACGGCTCGAACAGGACGGCGTGCTCACGCCCGGCCTGCGCGTGCTCGACCTGGGCACGGGCACCGGCACCGTCGCGCGCAACCTGGCCCGGCGCGGCTGCGACGTCACCGCCCTGGATGTGTCCGCTCCGCAGTTGGAGGCCGCGGCCCGGCTCGCCCGCGACGAGGGCCTCGCCGTGGACTTCCGTGAGGCGCCCGCGGAGAACACCGGCCTGCCCTCGGGGACCTTCGACCGCGTGTTCGCGGGCCAGTGCTGGCACTGGTTCGACCGCGCCGCCGCCGCGCGCGAGGTGTTCCGCCTGCTCAAGCCCGGCGGGAAGCTGATCCTCTGCCACTTCGACTGGACCGCCCTGCCCGGCAACCTGCTGGAGGCCACCGAGGCCCTGGTGGAGCAGTTCAGCCCCCGCGTCCAACTGGCCGTGGACCACTTCGGCCAGGGCGTGGGCCTCTACCCGCAGTGGTTCCGCGACGTGGGCGTGGCCGGCTTCCAGTCCCTCACGTCCTTCACCTTCGACACGCTCACGCCCTACACCCACGAAGCGTGGCGCGGACGGATGCGCGCCAACGCGCGGATCGGCGCCATGCTCGCGCCCGAGCAGGTGGCCCGCTTCGACGCCGCGCTGGCCGCGCTCCTCGCCGCGCGCTTCCCCCAGGAGCCGATGTCCGTTCCCCACCGCGTGTTCGCGCTCGTCGCGGAGCGCCCGTGAAACAGGAGCCCCCCATGGCCTCGCCCCACCTCATCCACGCCGAAGACGTTCCCTGGACCGAGCTCGCCCACGGCAGCCGCGTGGCGCTCAAGCGCAAGCAACTGGGCGCCGCCGCGCACGGGCGCAAGCTCGGGTGCAGCCTGGTGGAGATTCCGCCGGGCCGCCGCTCGTGGCCGCTGCACTACCACCTGGGCAATGAAGAGGCCGTGTACGTGCTGTCCGGCACGGGCTCGCTGCGCCTGGGCACGGAGACGCTGCCCGTGCGCGAAGGGGACTACGTCGCGCTGCCGCCGGGCGCGGAGTGCGCGCACCAGCTCATCAACGACGGCCCACAACCGCTGCGCTACCTGTGCTTCTCCACCATGGAGGCGCCGGACGTGCTCGTGTACCCGGACTCGAAGAAGGTGGGCGTCTTCGCGGGCGCCGCGCCCGGGGGCGACAAGGCCTCGCGCACGCTGCACGCGTACCTGCCCCTGGACGCGCAGGTGGATTACTGGGAGGGCGAGGAGCCCTGATAGGGTGACCCCGCCATGGCCTCCCTGCTGGATGCGCTCGACCGCGAGCGGCTGCTCAAGGACCCCGCCGCCGCGTCCGGGCTCGTCCCGAAGGGCGAGCCTCCCCACGTGTCGCTGCTGCGGCTGTGCGACGCGGGCCTGCTCGTGGGCGGGCTCACCGTGGGGTACGGCGTCCGGCCGGATGAGCTGGTGGGCCCGCTCACCGCGGCCATGGGCGGCGCGGCCCGCAGGCTCAAGGTCGTGGACGTGCGCGAGCGCCCCGCGCTGGAGCTGCACGTCGCGGCGGGCGACGTCACGGAGCGCTGGGAGGTGGAGGACGTGTCCGCGCTCGTGCACAACCTCAACGACCTGTACCGCGACGCGGCCGACGTGCGCGCGGTGGCGGTGCTGGGGGAGTGGGAGGACTCGCTGCAACTGCTCTGCGTCGAGCGCCGCGCCCTGGGGCGGCTGTTGCGGCAGCCCTTCTTCGCGCCCCTCAACGCGCGAGGGCTCCAGGACCTGATTCCGTCCCGCTGAAGCCGGGGGCCACCCTCGACCCCGGACGGCCGGTGGGGCACCATGGGGGCATGCGCATCACGCTGGCTCTCATCGTTGGATTGCTCCTGGCGCAGGTCGCTCGCGCGGAGCCGGATTCCTTTGACCTGGGCACCGGACGCGACGGCGCGCTCAACCTCGCCACGGGGCAGGGCGTCGCACTGAGCGAGCACGCCCCGCTGGGAAAGAGCGTCGCGGCGGGGGGGCTGGAGCTGGCCGTGTCCGGCCTCAAGCTTGCCGCCGGCGACCTGGTGATGATCCACGAGAGCACCGGCCTGTCCTCCGCGCCTGACGTGGGCAACACGAAGCCCGTGTCGCTGGTGGGGTCGGTCACGGTGGGGCGCTGGGAGCTGGCGCGGGTGGAGAAGGTGTCGGCCACCACGCCCGCCGTCCTCACGCTGACCGCGCCGCTGCGCTACGCGTACGCCACGGGGCGCGCCCAGGTGGTGCGCGTGGCCGAGTACTCCGACGTCACCCTCCAGGAGGGCGCGCGGCTCACCGTGACGCCGTGGAACGGCCGGTCCGGCGGCATCCTCGCGATGCTGGTGAGCGGGAAGGTGGTCAACGATGGCCGCATCGACGCGGATGGCCTGGGCTACCAGGGCGGCGTCTTCCAGCCTGACACCGCCGACCTGACGGGCTGCACGGCGATGGAGCTGGAGCAGGGCAAGGGCGGCGCCGAGCGCGGCGAGGGCGTGGCGGGCACGGTGTCCCGGACCGGGCTCGCCAGCGGGCGCGGCAACCTGACCAACGGCGGTGGCGGCGGCATCTGCGCGGCGGCCGGCGGTGGCGGTGGCGGACACGGCGGGGTGGGCGGTTTCGGTGGGCGCACGTCCGCGGGGGACGGCGCGCGCGACCAGGGCGGGGTGGGCGGCGCGCCGCTGAGCTACTCCCTCTTCGAGCGCTTCACGTTCGGCGGTGGCGGTGGCGCGGGGCAGGGCTTCGACACGGCCGGCTCCAACGGCGCCGCGGGCGGCGGCGTGGTGTTCATCCGCGCCAGCGCGTTCGACGGCAGGGGCGTCTACAGCGCCTCGGGCTCGACCGCGGGGGCGTCCGCGGGCAACGACGGCGCGGGCGGTGGCGGCGCGGGCGGCGCGGTGGTGCTGCGCGCGGTGGAGTTCGTGAACTGCGGCGGGGTGGAGGCGCGGGGCGGCGCGGGCGGCAACACCCTGATGGACAAGCAGCCCTTCGGGCCGGGCGGGGGTGGCGCCGGGGGCCGCATCCTGCTCGAGGGCAAGAGCATCGCGTGCGCGCCCAACGCGAGCGCGGGCAGCGCGGGCGTGTCCGGCTATCCGGGCGCGGGTTCGTACGGCGCGGGGCCGGCCTCCGCGACGTCGGATGGCGGCACGCCCCCGGCCGGCACGTCCACCGGGACGGTGGATCAGGTGGTCCAGTCCTTCCAGGTGCCCGTCACGCCCGCCATCACGGCGCCCGTGTCGGGCGAGGCCTCCACCACCACGCGCCCGCGCTTCGAGGGGACCGCGGGCACGACCGGCCCTATCGTCCACCTCGTCGTGGATGGGCGGGAGATTGGCGCGGTGGTGCCGGGCTCGGACGGCCGCTTCACCTTCGACCCCTCCACGCCGCTGAGCGCGGGCGCGCACGACGTCGTCGCGTGGGCGGAGGCGCTGGGCGTGGCGAGCAAGGCCTCCACGCCGGTGCGCTTCAGCACGCCCGCGGTGGTGCTCGCGGACGGCGGCGTCGTGCAGATGGCCGTGCTGGTGGTGCCCTCGAACGGGGACACCGTGGGGCCCACGCCGCTGTTCGCCGGCACCGCGCCCAACGGCGTGAACGTGGGCGTGGTCATCGACGACGGGCCGGACATCCTCGTGCCGTTGGACCTGCTGGGGCGCTTCCGCTACCAGGTGCCGGACTCCGCGCCGCTGGGCGTGGGGCCGCACAAGGTCACGGTGCACTCGCACAACGAGGCGGGGGATGACGGGCCGTACTCCGACGTCGTGGGCTTCGAGGTGGTGGTGGCCGGCGCGGACGGCGGCACCGACGCGGGCACGGTGGATCCGGCGACGCCCATGGTGCTCGTGCCCGAGGAGGGCGCCACGGTGGATCCGGCTTTCATGTTCGTGGGCGTGGCGCTGCCCGGCACGTCCGTGAGGCTGGAGCTGGACGGCGCGGCGCTCGCGACCGCCACCGCGGACGCGGAGGGCGTCTTCCGCCACGTGCTGACGGCGGACACCGCGCTGGCGACGGGGGCGCACAAGGTCGTCGCGCAGGTGGTGACGGCGCAGGGCGAGGCGGGGCCGCGCTCACCGGAGGTGGGCTTCCAGGTGCGAGGCCCCACGGACCTGGACGTGGGCTGCGGCTGCGGGTCCGCGCCCGCGGGGATGATCAGCCTCTGGGCGCTGGTGGGCCTGGGCGCCCTGGCGCGCCGCCGCCGTTCGTCGAGCTGACAGGGGCAGGGCGCGGTGCCTCGCGGGCGCCGCGCCCGGCCATCAGCCCTCGTCCAGGGCTTCGAGTTGAATTCGCGCGATGTCGCGGTAGAGCGGCACCACTTCGTCCTCCACGATGTCGCGAAGCACCTGCCGCGCGCCGTCCACGTCGCTCGCCTCCTGCAGCCGCGTCGCTTCGCTGAGGGCGCGTGACAACCGGTGAGACCCATCCCGGATGCGCCTTGCAACCTCAGTGAGCAGCGTCGCGGCGCTTGCCTCGCCATGGAGCGCCCGCTCGACGTCCGCTGCTGGAATGCCGACCTGGGGGCCGGTGCGCTCGAGGATGGCACGCGACTCGGCGGTGAGCTTGAACGGCTCCCCGTCCGAGACGCGACGCGAGAGGTCCCGAACGTCGTCCCAGTTCAATTCCTGCTCGTCCATGGGGCTCTCCTAGTTGCGGCGGGGGCGGCAGAGGTCGAAGGGCCACTGTTTCTGGCCCTCGCAGTATCGCAGGCAGGCGTAACAGTCCCCCAACCAGCGGGGCTTCTTCGAGTCCTTGCACTGCACGTAGCGGTCAATGCAGTGCTGTCGCCATCCCTCGTTCGGCTCATCCAGTTCCTTGAGCGTGGCGCCGACCGCTGCTGCTCCGATCGCCGCGGTGCCCACGAGGGCGGCGGCCTCGGCGTCCGTGAGTCCACAAGCGGCCGGGTTGCCCGGGTGTGCCTCCACGCAGCACGTCTCGCTGTCGATGCACGTCGCGGTCGCGCAGCCCGTTGTCAACACGCTGCACAGCGCCAGCGCGAGCCATGAACGCCAGGGGATGGACTCCATGTTCATCAAGAAATCCCAAGACAGCGCAGGCCCTCCAGGCGTCCGGCCGGGTCGGCGGGCGCGGCGGGGCGGGGGCCGTTATCTACCCGCGCTCGAAGGCGTCCCGGCTCCCGGGACGACAGGGTGGCGCGCGTGACGACGGACGTGTCCTCGGAAGAAGCTCCCTCCCGGCGGGCCCGGCGCCGGGCCCGGGCCCCGGCCTGGCGGTGGATGGTGTCCCTGCTGCTGGGGTTGGGCCTGCCCGTCGCGCTGCACGTCTACATTGGCCTGCGCCTCTTCACCGCGCCCGGCTGGCCCGCCCCCTGGGCCGCCGTGGGCTGGGGGCTGCTGGGCCTCTGCTTCCTCGTCCTGCTGGCGGGGTTCCGCGCCGCCTCGCGCCGGAGCGAGGCCTCCGGCTTCACCCGCGTCATCCAGTGGGGCGCGTACCTCTGGCTGGGCGCGTTCGGCGTGTTCCTCACCGCGGTGCTCGCCTCGGACGTCGTGGGCGCCGCGCTGTCGCTGTCCGGCGCCGTCACGGACATGCACGCGCTCGCCCGGGGCCGCGCGGCCGCCGTGCTGGGCACCGCCGTGCCCGCCGTGGCCTTCGCCTTCGTCACCGCGCGCGGCAGGGCCCGCGTGGAGCGCACCACCGTGGCCCTGAAGGACCTGGGCCCGGGACTGGAGGGCCTCCGCGTCGTGCAGTTGTCCGACGTGCACGTGGGCCCCACCCTGGACGGCGTGTGGCTCCAGCGCGTGGTGGACCAGGTCAACGCCCTGGCGCCGGACCTCGTCGCCATCACCGGCGACCTGGTGGACGGCTCCGTGGACGCGCTGCGCGACCAGATGACGCCGCTCGCGTCCCTCAAGGCCCCGCTGGGCGTCTACTACGTCACCGGGAACCACGAGTTCTACCACGGCGCCCGCGCCTGGATGGCCGAGGTCTCCCGGCTGGGCATCACCGTCCTCACCAACGAGCACCGCGTCGTGGAGCGCGGCGGCGCGAGGCTCGTCGTCGCGGGCGTCACCGACCACGACGCCGGCCACATGGATCCACCCCTGGCCAGCCGCCCCGACCTCGCGCTCGCCGGTGCCCCGCCGGACGTGCCCCGCCTGCTGCTGGCCCACCAGCCCCGCACCGCCCTGTCCCTCCAGGGCCTGCGCGTGGACCTCCAGTTGTCCGGCCACACCCACGGCGGGCAGATCTTCCCCTTCATGTTCTTCGTGAAGCTCCAGCAGCCCGTCGTCCAGGGCCTGGCCACCGTCGCCGGGACCCGGGTCTATACGCACCGCGGCACCGGCTACTGGGGGCCCCCCCTGCGCCTGGGCCCCGCTCCGGAGATCGCATCCCTCACCCTGGTAGGAGCTCCCCGTTCTGACGGTGATTCAAGCCAAGCTTGATATTTCCGTTCTTGCTGCTTATTGTTCGGGACGTGGCCACCGCACCGTCTTCCCTCCTTGTCCCGGAATTCGCTTTCAGCCGTCCCACGGTGCCCGGGGTGCCGGGTGCGCGGCGCGGGACCCGGGTCCCGGCCGCATCGCCCCGGACGGGGAAGGCGGCGCCGGTGCTGCTGGTGGTCTCCGAGGCCCCCGAGGTCCGGCTGGCGGTGGCGCGTGAGGTGGGGCTGGCGTGCCGGGTGGTGACGGCGCTGGGGGCGACGTCGGCGGACCGGCGGCTGGACATGGGCGTGGCGGTGGACGGGCTGGTGCTGGACCTGGACGCGGATCGCCGCGTCGTGAGCGACTTCCTCTGCCGTCTGGTGGACCGGGGCTTCCACGGTCCGCGCATCCTCCTGTCCTCCGGTTTCCGTCCCGAGGCGAGCGCCACCTTCCTGACGGCCTGTGACACCCACTTCGCACTCGGCCGGCCCTGGCGGGCCGGTGAGCTGCGCACGCTCCTGGAGAGGGTCCTTGGGGTCTCCCACCTCGCTCAATCCGCAAGCCGTCCGTGAGTCCCGCCGTGACGCTCCCCGCCTGGCGCCGTTGACGGCGCGGGTGGCGGACGCGGGCCACGGGCTGTTCACCGGCATCGCCGGGGCGTCCGCGGGCGCCGCGCGCAGCGCGTACCTGGCGCTGGTGCTCTTCGCCAGCGGCATGGCCCGCTGCGCGACGGGGCGCTCGCGGGACGGGCTGCCGCAGCTCAAGCGCTGCCTGTTCCGCGTGGCGCAGGTGCCGGTGGACCTGGTGCTGATGCTGGGCGGGCGCGTGCTGTCCGCCGTGCAGGTGGTGTCGGGCCTGGAGCCCGTGGGCCGCCGGCTGACGGACGCGGAGGTGGACCGGCTGCGTCCCATCTTCGGCGACAGCCTGGACTACCGCTGCGTGCGCGTGAAGGAAGGCGCCCTGGGCCTGCTGGGCCTGCCGGGCCGCGCGTTCGCCCACGGGGACGTCCTCTTCATCCCGCCCGGCTACGGCGCGGTGGGCTTCCGGCTGCTGGTGCACGAGCTCACGCACGTGTGGCAGCACCAGCACGGCGGCACGGGCTACCTGAGCGGCGCGCTCGCGGCCCAGTACCTGGGGGACGGCTACGACTGGCGCAAGGCCGTGGGCCACCGGCGCTGGGCGGAGCTCAACCCGGAGCAGCAGGCCCAGTTCATCGAGGACGCCGCCGACGCGCAGCTCATCCCCCACGTGGGCCGCCCCACGCCCCAGCAGCGGCTGCGCGGCTGGAGCGACGCCGCCCTGTGCCTGCTGGACGAGGCCCTGGACTGCCTCTACGCCGGACGGGGCGCCCCCTAGGGCCTTCCCCCAGGCGGCCCGGCGCAACCCCGGGCCCCGAACCCGGACAATCCCCCAGGACTCCCAGGACGCGTGTGTCGTTTCATGTGGGCTAATGGACCCGTGAACGGCGCGCTTCCCGTGGACGGGGGAATGCGGGACTACCTGCCATATAGGGATGGGCCCGGGTGACGTGGCGGGTTATAACGACCTCTGAACCGTTCCGGCGGTGGCGGGGTCGCGAGCCTTGCGGCCACCCCACCGGACGTCACGTGCAAGGTTGATGTGGTGAAAACCCACCCCCGAGGTCGTCTCGCATCCGGCCGCGTCCGGAAGAAGCCCCGTGTGGCGCCCGCGTCGGCGGCGGCGCTGTCGCGGCGGCAGTTGGAGCGCAAGCTGGCGGTCAGCGTGGGGGCGGCGGCCCGGGCCGCGCGGCTGCGGGCTGGCCTCACGCAGGCGGACGTGGCGGATCGCGTCGGCATCGCGTCGGAGGTCTACGGCCGGCTGGAGCGGGGCAAGATGATGCCCAGCGTGCCCACGCTGTTCCGCCTGTGCCTGGCGCTGCAGTTGTCCGCGGACGCGTCCCTGGGGCTGGCCCTGGCGGCGGCGGCGGGCGCGGGGCTGTGGGAGGAGGACTCCACGGACAAGGACGACCTGCCGGAGATGCGCCGCCTGTTGCGCGCGGTGCGCCGGCTGCCGCGCCCCCAGCTCAAGCTGATGAGCCTGGTGGCCAGCGCCATCCTGCCCACGCGCCGGTAGGGGCCTCCCGGCTCCGGCGGCGGCTCTTGGGGCTCAGGGAGCCGACGCGGGAGGGCGGGCCGTGCCCTTGCGCGGATCGGCTTGCGTCACCCGCCACACCCAGCCGGACGGGGTGGGGTCGCGCTGCGCGGTGTTCACGTCCACCGCGTACACGTCCAGGGTGTGCTCGCCCAGGGGCAGGTCCTTCAGGCGCCACGGGGATTCGCAGGGGATGTAGAGGCTGCCGTCCAGCGAGCACCAGAACACGGGCTTCAGCGTGGTGGCGGTGAAGACGAAGGTGGCCTCCCTGGAGGGCGTGGCCCCGGGGGGCCCTTCGTCGATGAACGTGTCCGGCCCCTCATTGCCCGCGCGCGCCAGCGACGGCGGGAAGAGCAGCGGCATCAACATCAGGCACAACAGCAGTGACGCGAGCAGTCCGTGGGGAAGGTAGCGCAGTGACGGCGGGGGAATCATAAGCAGGCTCGCGTGACGCCGGACGCCGCGCGCACCCTGCCTTGGAGCATGTCGTGGAAGAGAGGTCTGGGAGGGGTGGGGCGTTCCACCATGGGCATGGCGTCCGGGGAATGGGAAAGGGCGACTTCCTGGAAGGTGGGGATGGATCCGAAATGGGGCGCCCCGTCCCGGGGAGTGGCCCCGGCATCCACGGCGAGACGTGACGCGCGGAGACAATGTCCTCCAGCGGAAAGGGCGCGGCGCGGGCGGGGCCCCGGCCGGGCGGTGATGGCACGCGTCACGGCGCAGCGCTTGTCAGGGCGGACATCCCCTGGCCTCATGGGCGCTGGCCGGGACCTTCCTTGCACGAACGCCATCGCCCATGACCTTCGCGAAGAGGAGCACGCCCTGGCACGCCGCCGCGCTGGCGCTTTCCCTGGGCCTGTCGTGCCTGGCGCTCCCCGCCCGGGCCCAGGCTCCTGAGCCGGCCCCTGGCAGTGCCCGGCTGGGCGACACCCTGGACGCGGGCCTGCCCGTCACCGGGGAGAACCTCACGACCGGCGCGGCCCCGCGGAGCATGGACGCGCCGTGGACCGAGGGGGACGGCCCCCAGGACGGGGGCACGGGCACGGCCGCGAAGGAGGCGGAGCTCCAGCGCACCCCGGACGGCGGCTGGGCGGTGGAGCCCGGCGCGGCTCCGCCGGGGCAGGCAGGCGGCGCGGACGCGGGCCCCGCCCTGGCCGCCTTCGTGCCGCCCGCGCTGGTGCGGGACTCGCCCGCGCCGTACCCGCCCCGGCTGGTGGGCGAGGGCGTGGCGGGCACGGTGAAGCTGGAGCTGCTGGTGGACGAGGCGGGCGAGGTGGACACCGCCACGCTGGTGGAGGGCGTGCACCCGCTGCTCGACGAGGCCGCGCTGCACGCGGCGCCCTCCCTGCGCTTCTCCCCCGCGATGATGGAGGGCCAGCCCGTCGCGGTGCGCCTGTTCTTCGAGTACCGCTTCGAGGCGCCCGTCCCGGTGGCCACCTCCACGGACGGCGGCACGCTGGCGGGCTCCGAGCTTCGGGGCCCCATCACCCTCAAGGGCCTGGTGCGGCAGAAGGGCAACCGCCGGCCGCTGATTGGGGCGACGCTGGTGTCGGACGCGGCGCCGGACTCGCCGGTGCAGACGGACGAGAACGGCCGCTTCGAGGCGCGCTTCCCCACGGGCGGCCAGGCGGTGCGCGTGTTCGCCCCCGGCCACAAGCCCGGCCTGTTCCGCGAGGCGCTCAAGTCCACCGAGTCGCTGGAGGTCGTCTACGGCCTGGAGCCGCTCGTGGTGAACCCCTACGAGACGGTGGTGCGCGGCGACCGCGAGCGCACGGAGGTCAGCCGCATCACGCTGCACGACGCGGAGCTGCGCGAGGTGCCCGGCACCATGGGCGACCCGTTCCGCGTGGTGATGCTGCTGCCGGGCGTGGGCAGCATGCTGTCCGGCGTGGCGTACCCGGTGGTGCGCGGCAGCCAGCCCGCGTCCACGGGCTACTTCCTGGACGGCATCCGCATCCCCATCCTCTTCCACCTGTTCCTGGGGCCCGCGGTCATCCACCCGGACTTCCTGGACGCCATCGACTTCTATCCGGGCTCGCCGCCGCCGCAGTACGGCCGGCTGATGGGCGGCGCCATCGACGGGCGCCTCACCCGGCCTCGCGACGACCGCGTGCACGGCAGCGCCTACGCGGACTTCATCAACGCGGGCTTCTTCATTGAGACGCCCTTCAAGTCCACCGGCACCAACGTCAGCCTCGCGGGCCGCTATTCCTATACGCCGTGGATCATCGCGCTCGCGGCCAATCAGTTGCAGGACCCGCCGCCGCCGGGGCGCACCAACCCGAAGGTGGTGCTGGACTTCTGGGACTACCAGGCCCGCGTGGAGCAGGATGTGGGGCGGGGCAAGCTGCGGCTGTTTGCCTTTGGCTCGTCGGACACCTTCGGCTCGGAGGCGCAGGACGACCAGGGCGACACCGCGCTCCAGTCCGTCGCCTTCCACCGCGTGGACCTGAGAGGCCGCCACCCGCTGGGCAAGGGCGAGCTGGAGGTGGGCGGCACCTGGGGCCTGGACCGCTTCGCCGTCGTGTCGCGCGGGCCGGACAACGGGAACGAAATCTACATCGACCAGGACAACTTCTCCGGGCGCCTGGGCTACAGCGTGCCCTTGGATGAGCGGCTCCTGCTGCGCGCGGGCGCGGACCTGGAGCACAAGCGCGCCATCGTGGACGTGCTCACGGTGGAGAACGGCCAGCCGGTGGACGAGGACACGGTGCGCGTGCCCGTGGCGCTGGCCACCTTCACCGGCGCGTACGCGGAAGGCGTGTGGACGCCCGATGACAGATGGACGGTGGTGCCCGGCCTGCGCCTGGACAGCTACCACCTGTCCGGCGGCTTCGACCACAAGGTCATCGAGCCGCGCCTCACCGTGCGCCACAAGCTCACCGACACCGTGACGCTCAAGGGCGGCGCGGGCCTCTTCCACCAGCCGCCCACCACCCTCATCAGCCTGCCGGTGGTGGACGTGGGCAGTCTGTTGTTGGGCCTCCAGGAGGGCGTGCAGCTCTCCACGGGCGTGGAGTGGAAGGCCTTCGACAAGTGGGAGGTGGGGCTGGACGTCTACGTGAACCCCATGCTGCGCACCATCGAGCTCACGCCCTTCTCCGACGAGGGCCTGACGGATGACATCGGGGACCCGGGAGATCCGGACGTCATCGAGCCCCCGCCCTCCGGTGGGGGGCCCCCTCGCCAGGACGGCTTCCGCCGGGTGCGCGCGCGGCAGATTGACGTGGACGGACCGCCGGTCAGCCGGGACGACTGGGACCTCCCGGACTTCACCAGCCACGGCCTGGCGTATGGGTTGGAGCTGCTCATCCGCTACCCGCTGGGGAACAACTGGTTCGGCTGGCTTTCGTACAGCCTCCAGCGCAGCACGCGGCGCACCACCTTCTTCCGGTATGACTCGTCAGGTCGGGCCGTCTCCGAGGACTCCGCGGACCTGCCCTTCGCGTTCGACCAGACACACATCCTGAACCTGGTGGTCAGCCACAAGTTCTCCAACAACATCACCCTGGGGGGCGTGCTCCACTTCAACAGCGGACGTCCGGAGTACGGCACCCTGGGGAGCCAGACGCACCGCGAGGGCGTGGACGCGGACGGCCGCCCCGCGTGGGTGCAGGTGGATCGCGATCGGGTGGACCGGCTGCCGCCCTTCTTCCGCTTCGACCTGCGCGTCTCCAAGGCCTGGGCCTACGAGACGTTCAGCCTGGAGGCCTACCTGGACATGCTCAACGTCACCCTCAACACGGAGACGCTGGGCTTCGACTACCTGGGCGGCGGCTACAGCCGGCAACCCCTGACCAAGAGTGCGGTGGGACTGCCCATTGCCCTGCCCATCATCGGCGTCAAGGGCCGGTACTGACCTGCCCTGGAGGGCAGGTCCACTGCTCGGGGGTGAACCGATTTTCGCGCCCCCTGCCCTCCAGGGCTGCTCCACTCTTGGCCAGATGTGTCAGTATTCCGTGAGACGCGGGTTTTTCCAGCCTGCCCGGCACCGACGTGAAGGGTGGGGGAACAGACCTGTAGCGTCGGGGGGAGCACGATGATGGGTTTGTCCTGGGGGCCGGGAATGGCTCCGGCATGGGAACTGCCCGCTGACAGCGAGACGCCCTGCATCCTCCTCGAGCCGTTGTACGGGGAGACAGGCGAAGCGCTCGACTTCCGGTGGACGTCCATGAACGTCCCGGCGGAGGGATGGGTGCGCTCCCTGGAGCTGGGCCGTCACGTGTCCCTGTGGACGCGGGAGGGCGCCGCGCTGTTCGACGTGGCGGCGTTCGTGCGCGTGCTGATGCGCGGTGTGCCGCACGTGGGGATGCTGCCGGGGGACGCGGCGGGGCGGCGGTACGTGGTGGTGCGGCACGCAGAGGGATTGGCGCTGTGGCTGCTGCCTCGCGACGAGGGCCAGGCGGCGGACGCGCACCAGGCGGAGCGGGAGCGGGCGGCGCGGCAGGAGGTGGAGGCGGCGCTGGCGCGGGCGGAGCAGACGGTGAGCGCGCTGCGCGAGGCGGAGGAGCGCTACCGGCTGGCCACGCGCGCCACGCATGACGTGCTGTGGGACTGGCACTTCGCCACGGACCACGTGCGGTGGGACCCGGGGACGGGGAACGCGTTCGGCCACGCCACGTCCGTGCTGGAGCACAAGCTGGGCTGGTGGGGCGAGCGCGTGCACGACGACGACCGGGACCGGGTGGTGGACCGGTTGGTGGAGTTCGTCGCGTCCACGGGCGACGTCTGGAGCGAGGAGTACCGCTTCCAGCGCGCGGACGGCAGTTGGGCGCACGTGCTGGACCGGGGCGTGCTGGCGCGCGACGACGAGGGGCGCCCGGTGCGGATGATTGGCTCCATGATGGACGTCACCGAGCGCACCCGTCAGATGGAGACGATGGTGGAGGAGGCGCGGTTCCGCGAGCGCTTCATCGGCATCCTGGGGCATGACCTGCGCAATCCGCTCAACGCCATCGTGCTGTCGGCGCGGGCGCAGAAGCGCCGGGGCCCGCTGGAGTGCACGCCGGAGCAGCACCGGCAGCATGCGCAGCGGATTGAGGCGTCCGCGACGCGCATGGGGAACATGATCGCGGACCTGCTGGATTTGACGCGCGCCCGGCTGGCCGGCGGCATCCCGCTGCGCAAGGGCCCCACGGACCTGGGGGCGGTGTGCCAGCAGGTGGTGGACGAATTGTCCGCGGCGTACCCGGACCGCGCGGTGGCGGTGGACGTGGACGGCAAGGCGGAAGGGGAGTGGGACGCGGAGCGGCTGGCGCAGGTGCTCTCCAACCTGGTGGGCAACGCGCTGGAGCACGGCAGCCCGGACGCGCCGGTGTTCCTGCGCTGCTGGGCGAAGGGCGAGCACCAGGTGCTGGAGGTGCAGAACCCGGGCAACCCCATCCCGGAGGAGCTGCGCGAGCGGCTGTTCGATCCGTTCCGCCAGGGCGAGGGCGAGCGCGAGCAGGGCGGCCGGCGCAACAGCGGGCTGGGGCTGGGGTTGTTCATCGTGAAGGAGATCGTCCAGGCGCACGGGGGGACGGTGGAGGTGACGTCGAATCAGAAGGAGGGGACGACGTTCACGGTGCGGCTGCCGCGGCCGCCGCGCCCGAAGGCGAAGGCGAAGTCCGGCCGGGGTCGGACGCGAACCGCCTGATCTTTTGGAAGGGGTGAGCGTTCGCCTCCGTGCGGTGAGGGAAGGAGCGTCCGCCGCCGCACGCCGCGCGTGTTGTGCGAAGGACCGAAGGGGATGGGCCGGGAGGGCAGGGGCGCTGCTCGCTTCGTCGGAGTGCGTTTACCGGTTGATCAGGCCGCACGGCTCGTGAGGCCAACCCACGCGGAGGCAGTCCCCATGCATCTCCCTCGCCCTGTTTCATTCCCTTCCTCTCCCTGGGTGGCGCTGTGTCTGGCCGCGGCGCTGGTGGGCTGCGGCGCTCCCATTGAAGACGCCGCCGAGGCGACGGGCCGGTCCTCGGACGCGCTGGTCTCCACCAATGGGCTGACGGTGAATGGCCTGACGGTGAATGGGCTGACAGTGAATGGGCTGACGGTGAATGGGCTGACGGTGAATGGGCTGACGGTGAATGGCCTGTCCACGAACGCGTTCCAGAGTTGGTTCAGCCAGGACCCCGCGTCGTCGGAGATGGTGATGCGTTACGTGGTGAAGTGCGCGATGGCGGCGGGGATGCGCCTGACGTACCAGTCGCCGGCCACGGGGAAGAGCTACCAGTGGGACGGGAGTCTGGGATTGGCGCCGGGGTGGGCCGGGGGGCAGCCGGCGACGGTGGCGGAGCAGCAGGTGGTGAGCGCGTGTCTGGCGGCGCACGCGAACAAGTACGGCGTGCACGTGAACATCTCCGTGCTGGGGCGCGACGCGGTGGGCGGGGCGATGCCGTACTCCACGGACGAGCTGAGCACCTACAACGAGAAGGAGGCGTGCTTCTTCGGCAACCTCTTCACGAATGAGGGCGTGTTCGCGGCGAACGACGGCGCGTACCTGGACTACGACGAGAGCACGGTGCGCACCTGCGGCCTGTCGTCCTGGAGCGAGACGACGGCGTGCACGCCGATGAAGCACGTGGGGGCGTGCCGGTACTACTGCACGCTGGACACCACGCGGACGTACTACACGCGCTGCACGTACAACGGCGTGAACTACCGGCCCATCACCACGCGCATGCTGCCCCAGGACATCTACCGCTGCGGTGACGGCGTGTGCCAGTTGACGGAGAAGTGCGGCACCAGCAACACGGCCGATAGCTGCGCGGCGGACTGCGGCGCCTGCCCGTAGTCATGACTCGCGGCCCCTGGAGGAGCGGGTGCCGCAGCGGTGTTCGGGGCGGGCGTTGAGGGCTCCCAGCGGGTCCGCCCGCTAGAAGATGCCGGGGAGGGGCCGGTCGCGGCCGGGGGGCCTGGGGGCCTGGCGGGGGTCCTTCGGCGGTTCCACGCGGGGCCCGAGGATGGCTGGCAGGGAGGCGGTGAGCCTGCCCACGTACAGCAGGCCCTGGAGGCTTTCGTTCGCGGACGTGGGCTGCAGCAGGATGTGCGGGCTCTGGCCGGGGAGGGCGGCCACCTTGGGCGCGGGCGTCGCGCCCACGATGCCGCAGGCCAGCTTGCTGTCGCGGTCCAGGTCACAGCCCCAGCGCAGACCCTGCGCGTAGCTCATCTCCAGCACGACGAGGGAGCGGTGGTCCTTCATCAGGTGCGCCATGGGCGTGAAGGACGGGTCCCACTGCGTGCCCTTTTTCATCTGGGTATGCGTGTTGCCCGCGAGCACCACCTGGACCTCGTCTGGCTTCGCGGCCCGGCGCTTCGTCCAGACCTGGGCCTGGGCGGCGTCGCGTTCGCTGCCGTTGAGCACGTCCGTGTCGTAGGCCACCACCGTCACCCGCAGCCCCGCCGCGCGCAGGGCCCGCACGCGGTCGATGAGGTCCATGACGGCACGGCTGCTGCGGCCGTCCTGATACGCGCGCGTCCAGAAGCGGCCCTCCAGCAACGCGTCCTGGTCCGCCGGGGCGCCGGGGCTGGAGAGGTACGTGTCCACGCGCGCCTGCTCCGTTTCGGGGAGCGACAGGCCCAGCACCACGGCGAGCCCTGTCCGAGCGGCCTGGCACACCACGTGGCCCACGACGTCAGGCACTTCGTTGGAACCCAGTTGCTCGCCGATGAGCAGCGTGAGGCCCGGGTGCAGCAGCTCCGCCAGCCCGCGCACGGGGGGGGTGCACGGGCCTGCCGCGACGGCTTCGTCCTTCCAGCGCTCCAGGTAGAACTCCGGCGCGCGGACGGGGTCCGGGCGCTTCTCCTCCGCGACGTTGCCAGCGAGGACCTCCACGGAGGGCGCGGACTCCAGCCTGAGCGTGAGCGCCTGTTCCAGGTCCAGGTCTCGCGCGCCGTGCTGCGCGCCGCGCAGCATGGACAGACGTTTGGTCATCGTGTCGTCCTGGTCGAGGTCCACCTCCTTCACGAAGGGATTCGAGGTCTGCTCCCATCGCTCCGTGGCGACCTTCCACCACAGCTTGCGCCACTCGACGTCGTTGCCGGTGGTCTGCTGGGTCATGCGGAAGATGCGCACGACGGACTGGCGCGGGGCCACCTGGATGCCCGTCACCAGGTAGCGCGTATAGGTGGTGTTGAGCGTGCCGGCCCGGTCAGGCTCGGACCAGGTGGTGACGAGCTGGTTGGGGTCTTCCGTGTCCTCGAACGTGTAGCCCCGCGCTTCCAGCAGTTCACGCGTGGCCGCGAGCGCCTCCGTCAGGGGTTTCTGGAAGACATGCTCGTATTTGGGCAGCTCCGCTTCGGGTGCACGCTTCGAGTGGGCACAGCCGACGGACAGCAGGGTCCATGCGACGACGAGCCAACGACAATGCATTCTGCCCCCCCTGGGAAATGCAAAGCGGCTCTCAGCTAATCCCATTCCACGCCGACAAATCCAGAGGGGGTGCCGCGGAGTTGTGGTTCTTTTACGTGATTGTCATTGATTCCAGCTCCAGGTCTCCGGGTCCCAGCGGGTGATGGAGGCTCCTTCCAGGACGGGGTCGAGGAAGCGCTTCGCGGCTTCGGTCACTTCTTCAAGCGTGGGCCAGGGGAGCTGGTTGTCCTGGGCCAGGTCCTCGTAGGCCATCTCCCAATCCTTGGAGGGAGAGGCAAGGGCGCCCGGCAGTGGATGGGTATTCCGGAAGTCGAAGGTCAGCTTGAGCGCTTGCCGCAGCCGCTCTGCCTCCAGTGACTTCCGTGCCTGCGCCAGCAGCGCGAGGTCGGGCAGGTCCTTCACGCGGGAGTTCGGCCGCAGGCGAGGCATCGTGTATGCGTGCAGCTTCTCCGCGAGATGGGTTTCGACGGGGTAGAGCCGCAGGCGGGGCGGAGCGATGTTCGCGAAGCCGAGCACGTCGGGGGCCGTGACCTCATCCGGCGTTCCCAGCATGGGCTCCCCAAAGGCGACGTCCACGTCCACGTCGAAAGGGCGGCTGTAGATCTTCTGTGCGAGCCTGCACTCCGCGCGAAAGCGCAGGCCTTCATAGCGCATGCCCTCATTCTGGATCTTGGGATGCTCGTGATCCGGGCGGACCTCGAACGAAAAGAAGTCGCCAAGCTCGTGCCTTCCGGCGTCCTGCAGTTGGAGCAGCAGTCCGCTGGGGTCGCCTTGGATGCGAAGGTCGATATCCTTCGTGGCTCGCGCCCTTTCGATGCGGAGCTCCAGGACCAGCCCTCCCTTGAGGGTGACGCTGGAGCCCAGCTTCGCGTGGACACGGGCGAGGAACCTGCTGAAGACCAGCAGCTCCCGCTGACGCTCGAGTGGCACCCCTCGCTTCGAGGCCTCCGCGCGAAGCCGCAGTTCCAATGCCTGCTTGAAGGCCGCGGGCGAAGCATAGGTGCGGCCCGTCACGCTCCGAGTCCTCCAAAGGGCTTCAGGGCCTCCTCCACGGTTGGGAGGGCGCCCCTGACCATGCCGCGCTGCAGGGCTTGCAGCGCGGCCTGGCGCATCAGGTCTGGAGTGAGCGCGCCCCTCGCGCAGTCATCCAATGTCCTGGAGGGAGTCGTGACCCGCACGGCCCCCACCCACTGGCGCTCGGAGTCGAGCAGGTCTGCGTAGTGGAGCACGACGGGCTTTGGCACGCGCAGGCGGCGCGTCTTCCACGCCTCCGGGAGCGTCAGGTGGATCCTCGCGGGCAGGACGTCGGAGAGGTCGTAGAGCGAGAGGGCGGTCTGGTGCGAGAAGGTTCCTACCTGCTCGGACCAGAGCCACACCGCGACCAGATCCTCGTGCTCACCGGCAGGGAAGTGCACCAGCCGGTAGATGCCTCGCTGGAGTCGTGAGACGCGACCGATGCGCACGTAGTGGGCAAGGAGTTGTGGCGAATAGCCCGCGTGCGCGGCCTGCTGGGTCGTGAAGAGGCCCTCTTGCCCCTCGGCCACGCGGTAGAGCTGGTCCCAGTCCGGCTTGAGCGGGGGCTCGATGCTCATGCACGAAACTATAATTTCACTTTAGTTTCGTGCAACAAGCAGATCCGTCTGTTGCGCGAAGGTTAAACCTGATTTTAGTTTTGTGTGGTTGTGGGCGCCCGGGTCAGCGCGACGGCGGGTACTTCTGCAGCTTCCGCTGGAGCGACCTTCGATGGATGCCCAGCTTGCGCGCGGCTTCGGAGATGTTCCCGGCGCTGTCCGCGAGCACGCGGTGGATGTGTTCCCACTCCGCTCTCGCCAGCGATGGCGCCTGGAGGGTCTCCGGCGCGGCGACGTTGGGGGCCTCTTCCGCCCTCGCGAACGCCGCCAGGATGTCGTCCGCGTCCGCGGGCTTCGGCAGGTAGTTCACCGCTCCCAGCCGGATGGCGTCCACCGTCGTGGAGATGCTGCCGTAACCCGTCAGCACGATGACCCGCGTGGACGCGTCCACCGCCAGCAGGTCCCGCACCAGCTCCAGCCCGCTGTGGCCCGGCATGCGCAGGTCCACCACCGCGTACTCCGGTGACTCGCGCCTGGCCGCGACCATCGCCTCGTCGTGGTTGCCCGCCGTCGTCACGTCCCAGCCGCGCTCGCGGAAGGCTCGCGCCAATCGCTCGCGCAGCGTGCTGTCGTCGTCCACCAGCAGCAGGCTGGGGCGTTGATCCACTGGCGCCGTGCTCATGCCGCCGCCTCCTTCGCTTCCGCTCCCGGCAGGCTCAGGCTCGCCGTCGTGCCCTCCCCGGCCCTCGAGCGCAGCTCCAGCGACCCTCCCAACTGCTCCGCCAGCGAGCGCGCCAGGAACAATCCCAGACCCATGCCTTCTCCCGGCGCCTTCGTCGTGAAGAACGGCTCACCCGCGCGTGTCAGCACCGCCTCCGGCATGCCCTGGCCCTCGTCGCGCACCTCCAGCCGCGCCCCCGTGCCCTCCGGCAACACCCGCAGCTCCACGCCCCGGCCCGCGGGCGTCGCCTGGAGCGCGTTCTTCACCAGCCCCCGCAGCACCCTCGCCAACGCCCTCGGCGGTCCCTGGACCGGGCGCGCCTTCAACGCCTCCGGCACGTCCACCCGCACCCGCTCGCGGCCGGACAGCTCGGACAGCGTCTCCTCCACCAGCCGCTCCAGCGGGATGGGCTGGAAGGGCTCGCCCGTGGTCTGGCCCGCGTCCGCGGACATCTGCACCAGCACGTCCCGGCAGCGGTCCACCTGCTGGCGGATCAGCCTCAGGTCCTCCCTCACGGAGTCGGACGTCTGGGAGGCCGCGAGCGCCCGCTCCAGCTCCTTCGCCACCACCGCGATGGTGGACAGCGGCGTGGACAGCTCATGCGCCGCTCCCGCCGCCAGCGTCGCCAGCGAGGCCACCTTCTCCTGCCTCGCGTGCCTGGCCCGGGTCTGCTCCAACTCCTGCTCACGCAGCGCCAGCGCCCGCGTCACGCGCTGGATGAAATACACGATGAAGCCCGCCGCCACCGCGAACGCCACCCACATGCCGCTCAGGTGCAGCCGCATCAGCTCCGCGTGGTCCGGCCGCTCCAGCCCCGGCAGCGTCACGTCCTGCAACACGAACAGCGACCCGAACGCCATCAGCGTGAAGCCCAGCATCGCCCACGTGCGGCGCGGCGGCAGCAGCACCGTGCCCAGCGCCACGTTCACCAGGTACAGCGCCGTGAAGGGATTGTGCGTCCCCCCGCTCAACGCCAGGAGCCCCGTCAGCACCAGCGTGTCCCAGAGCATCAGCCCGAAGATGGCCGCCTCCGCCACCGGCCTCGCCCTCGCGAGCCCCGCGCGCACCGCCGCGTTCGTCACCGCCTCGATGCCGAGCAGCGCCACCAGCGCGGGCACCGGCAACGCCAGCTTCAGCCCCCACGCCGCCACCGCCACCAGCACCGCCTGCCCCACCAGCACGCCCCAGCGCAGCCGCAAGAGCCACACCAGGTTGATGCGGGCCCGGAGCGAGGGTTCGGAGGGAGGCGGCGGGGAGGGCGTCATGGCGCGACGGAGGACATCGCCACGGAGCGGGCCACCGTGTCCAGCGCCGCCGCCGCCGCCCCGGGGGACTCCAGGTCCACCGCCGCCAGCCACGTGTCCCAGGCGAGCACGAACGTGCGCTCGGCCGCGGGCGCGTCCTCGGACAGCGTCAGCCCGTCCAGCACCACGTCCACCGTGGCGATGTTGGACGTCACCAGCCGGAAGGGCTGGGGCTCGCCGCCTCCCGCGGGCACCCGCGTCCCCTCCAGCCACAGCGTGTGCTCCACCATGTCCACGCCGCTGTCCGCGCCCGGCAGCCCCTGCGCGTCCGCGTCCGCGGGCTCGAAGGTGAGCCGCGCCCGGCAGTAGCGCCCCGGCGGCGGCCGTATCGTGCCCAGCGGCAGCACGCTCCCGTCCGGCCGCTCCAGGCCGCTGACGTGCGGCGTGCCCAGCCTCAACGGCGAACCCTCCGAGTGCGCGTGCGCGGTGCCGATGGGCGACAGCGCCTTCAGGAGCCGCCACCCCAGCGCCTGCTCGCACGGCTTCAGCTCCACGCTGCCCAGCGCCACGTAGCCGCGCGTCAGCGTGAGCACCTGGCCATCCGCTCGCGTGAAGGAGCGCTCGCCTCCCGCCGCCTGCACGCCCTGCGCGGTGGCCCGGTGCTCCAGGCCCAGCGTGACGGTCATGCCGTCCACGCGCTCACCGCACGCGCCCAGGGCCCACAGCGCCAATGCCAGACACGCGAAACGGAGCATCACAGGTCGTACGCGAGCGAGAGCACCGCGATGGGCGTGGACGACACCCGGCGCAGTTGGTTGACGACAGGGATGCGCACCCCGGCCTGCACCACCACATCCATGCCCGGGCTGAAGAGGACGTCCGGCGACGCGTACGCGATGAAGCCCCCGCCCGCCTCTTCCGGCGTGCCGTTCGTGTCCGGCGCCTTCTCCGCGCGGGTGTCCACGCCCAGCCGCACCGCCCAGCGGGGGGAGGGCTGGTATTGCGCCGCCACCTGCGTGCGCACCGACGCGCCCAGCCGGAAGTCGTCGCGCCCCCGCGAGGGCAGGAAGCCCAGGGCGCTCGCGAGGAACGACCAGTTGCCCCGGAAGCCCTGCCACGCCAGCCCCGCCATCGGGTCCACGGAGCCGCTGCCGGGCTGCGCGTCGATGCCCAGGCTGGTGCCGTCCCTCGCGTGCAGCCGCGGGCCGGTGGGCAGCTTCACCCCGCCCACCACGCTGACCAACTGGTCCGGGGAGAACGCCTTGTCCCTCCACACGAACGCCTTCGCCGTCACGTCGACGTCGCCCAGCCCCCAGCCGCGCTCCAGCCCCAGGCTCACGTCCTGGACCTCGCGGGCCTGGAGCGGCAGGTTCACCGCCAGCACCAGCCAGGGCCTGGGCGCGTACGCGACCGCCACGTCCATGCGCAGCTCGCGCAGCCGCTGCGCGTCCACGCCCGTCACCCCTTCCGTGTGCCCCCACGCGCGCAGCATCGTGGACAGCCGCAGGCGCCCCTCGAAGGGCTGCTCGCCTCCCATGGACGTCAGGGTGGGGTCGCCGCACGCGCAGCTCGCGCAGGCCCGGGCCGGGGCGGTGGGCACGAGGAGCAGCGCGGCGCTCAGGAGGGCCAGGGTGGGGGTTCTCAAGGCGTGGCCACCCTAGCGTCCCCCCGTCCTGGGGCACTGTGGCGTGTTGTCGCAGCCCTCCAGTGCGAACGGACCGGCGGTCCCCCCGGCCGGGGAGCGGGCGTCCGGGCGGGGGCCGGCTGTCCGGCCGCCCATCCGTGCCTATCTGGAGAATGACACCGACCCGTCCGCGTTGAGGGAGGACACGCCGGAGGCATGGAGGTCATTCATGGGGCTGCTCGCACCGCTGGGACGGCTGTTGTTCTCGGTCATCTTCATCACCAGCGGGCTCAATCACTTCATCCAGCTCCAGGCCCTCACGGCCTACGCGCAGGCGTCCGGCGTGCCCGACGCGCGCACGGCGGTGCTGGTGTCCGGCGGGGTGCTGGTGGTGGGGGGCCTGTGCGTCCTGCTGGGCGCCTTCGCCCGCCTGGGCGCGGCCATGCTCGCGGTGTTCCTGGTGGCGTCCGCCTTCATGGTCCACCACTTCTGGAAGATGGATGACCCGGTGCAGGCGCAGAACAACCTCATCCACTTCATGAAGAACCTCTCCATGGCGGGAGGCGCCCTGCTCATCGTCTACTTCGGGCCCGGCCCCTTCAGCCTGTCGCGCAAGAAGCGCGAGAACGCCCTGGGCGGCATGAAGCTGGGCACGCCCCTGCGCTGAAGCGAGCGCGGGGCGCGGGCGGGTTGCTCAGAGCGCCCCGACGTAGGCGGCCTGCTGCGTGCGCAGGGTGAAGAAGGCGACCTCCGGCGTGCTGCCCCGGCGCAGGTACGGCCCGCCGAAGCCGAAGCCCAGCCCCTGGTTCACGTACAGGTGGTTGCCGTTCACCCGGTAGTGGCCGCGGATGTACGGCTGGCCCGCGCGGCGGAAGAGGGCCTCCGTGAGGCCCCGGACGATGAACTGCCCGCCGTGGGTGTGCCCGGAGAACTGCACCAGCCCCGCGTGCGCGGGCAGCTTCTCCGCGGTGGGCGGCGTGTGGGCCAGCACCAGCCGCGTGCCGGACGTGGGCGCGCCCCGGAAGGTGGCCTCCACGTCCTCCATGCCGGTGAGCCCGTCGTCGATGCCCAGCACCGTCACCGGCGCGCCCTTCACGTGCACCACGCGGTGCTCGTTCTGGAGCACCGTGTAGCCCAGGTCCTCGAAGCCCGCGCGCAGGTAGGGCGCGTCCACCCAGTGGTCGTGGTTGCCCAGCACGACGAAGACGGGGCCGTTGAGCCCCTGGAGCAACTGGCGCACGCGCGGCAGCGGCTTGGGGCTGTGCGTGACGTAGTCGCCCGTGAGGAACACCAGGTCCGGCGCGGCCTCGTTCACCGCGGCCACCGCGCGGCGGATGCGCACGTCGCTGGTCGCCTGGCCCACGTGCACGTCCGAGAGCTGCGCGATCCGCAGCCCGTCATGCTCCGGGTGGATGGCGTCCAACTGGAGCAGGTGCTCGGTGAGGACGAAGTGGTCCCGCCAGCGCAGCCGCCGGTCCGGCCGGAAGGGGTCGGGGCCTCGCGCCTGGAGCTCGTTGCGACCGTGGGGTTCCACCGCTTCGGAGATGGCGAGGGTGGAGGCGGCACCAGCGGCGTGACGGCGGCGGGCGAGTCTCAGGCGCATGCGTTCGGATTCCTCCGGCGGGGCGAGGGCGATTGTAGTGAGCGGTCCGGAGGGCCGTGAAGCCCGGGGGCCCGGCCCGCCTGCCCCCTTGCACGAAGGCGCGGGGGCGGAAGCAGAACCGGGCCTCGTTCCAGAACATTTCCCGCGCCTTCCGGGCAGCCTGGCCCTCCGTGACGCCGGGTGCGACATGCGCATCGCACCGGCGTCAGGGTGGGAGTCCTGCTCAGTAGCCGCGCAGGACGGTCAGGCCCTCCGACGTCAGCACCAGCAGCATGCCGGAGGCGGTGGAGCCGTCGTACACGAGCTGGAGCACCTTGTTGCCGCGCACGTTCGCCACCTTCTCCACCGTCTTGCCCGGGGTCAGCCGGTAGAGGCCGCCCGCGTTGGTGCCGATGAAGAGCGAGCCGTCATTGGTGGAGGCGAGCGCGTTGATGTTGCTGAGCGCCGGCACGTCCGCGCCGATGCGCGTCCCCTTCTGGAAGGGGTTGTTGGCGGAGAGGATGGTCATCTCCCACAGCCCCAGGTCCTTGCTGCCCAGGTAGTACTTCTTGTCCGTGGTCTGCTGGAAGCCGCGCCAGGAGTCGAAGTCCGCCTGCGAGTTGACCTCCGGGAGGTAGGAGGACTTCACCTTCTGCAGGTTGATGCCCGGCGTGGTGGTGTCGTCCCAGTTCTCCATCTTCGTGTCGGGCGTGACGGTGCCGAAGTTCCACTCGTTCGCGATGAGCACGTCCCCGTCCGGCGAGATGCCCAGGCCGTAGGTGTAGCCGGCGTACTGCGAGCCCTTCGCGTCGAACCACACCGGGTGACGGTGGGCGTTGTAGGTGAGGCCGCGGATGCGGGTGACGCCGTGGTTGGAGCCGAAGAAGACGTCGCCCTTGTTGGGGCCGCGCAGCACGGACGTGCAACTGTACATGGCGCGGTCTTCGTCGAAGTGGTGGTCGTTGCTGTTGCGGATGCCCAGGCTGACGCCGTCCACCACGCTGGGGCCGGTCTGGATGAAGGGGTTGCCGTTCGCGTCCTTGTTGGCGCGGCGGGACTGGTTGATGTGGCCCTCCAGGACGACCTGGCCGCTGGCGTCCAGCTTCACCGCGTCCACGTCTCCCTGCTTGTAGAACTGGAGCCGGCGCGTGCTGAAGGGGAAGCAGGTGGTCTCGTTCACCGGGACCTCGCACGGCTTCGCGGTGACGATGAAGTTGGTGTGGATGTCCGGCCACTCCGGATCCACGCCCAGGTCATCGGCGTAGTAGCCCACGTAGGCGCGGCCCGCCTCGCCGCCGCAGATGACGCTGGAGGGCTGACCCGCGGCCGCCTGGCCCACGGGGCCCGGCACCCAGACCAGCTTCTGCGTGTCCGCGCGCACCACGCCGATGCGGTCGCCGTCCAGCACCCAGACGTTCCTGCCCAGGTCGATGCCGACCGACTTCACCCTGCCGATGCCGTAGCGGTCCGAGTAGTTCGTCACCGGATCCGCCGGCCAGGGGTCCACCGTGCCCGCGTCCGTGCCCGCGTCGGTGCCGGCATCCGTGCCGCCCCCGGTGCCCGCGTCCGTCTCTCCGCCGGTGCCCGCGTCGGTGCCGGCGTCCGTCTCACCGCCCGTGCCGGCGTCCGTGCCCGCGTCCACTTCCGTCCCGGCGTCGGTGTCACCGCCCGTCCCCGCATCCACCCCCGGCCTTGGATTGATGGTGTCCGTGTCATCGATGGGGGCCGTGGGCGAGTCCGACCCGCCGCAACCCCACGCCGACAGCATCACCGCACCCGCACACACGCCCAGCCCCAGCAGTCGTCGATTCACCATGGTCTCCCTACGCGTACGCGCCACCTAAGCAAGCGGCGTACCCGCCCCGGGGAGCAGGCTTCCCGTGCGGCATTGCGTGGAGAGAGGGCAAATTTCTTCCCAGTCAGGGCAGGGGCCGCCCCTGGGAGGGCAGTGAGGTGATGGCTGTCAACTCGTGGCCGGTCCCGCCTCGGGCAGCTCCATCACCACCTCGGCGCCGGGGCCCTGGGGCTCCGCCACGAAGGCGTGGCCGCCGTGACGCCGGGCCACCTCCTGCACCACCGCGAGCCCCAGGCCCGCGCCCCGGCCGGAGGGCTCCGCGCGGTAGAACGGGGTGAACACCTTCTCCCGGTGCTCCGGAGGAATGCCGGGCCCCCGGTCCCGCACGGCCAGCCGCCACAGGCCGTCATGCCGCTCCGCGCGCAGGGTGATCTCCGTGCCGCGCGGGGCGAAGCGCAGCGCGTTGGCCAGCAGGTTGTCCACCGCCTGCCGCACGGAGCTGGCGTGGACGGGGCACGGCGCTGGCTCCGGCGCCTCCACCGTCACCCAGACGCCCTGCTCCTCCGCCTGGGCTCGCGCCGCCGCCGACGCATCCTCCAGCAGCACGCGCAGGTCCTCGGGTTTCACCTCCCACGTGCCACGGCCGAAGGAGGCGAGGTCCAGCAGGTTGCCCGCCAGGAGGGACAGGCGCTCCACCTCGCGGCGGGTCTCCTCCAGCGACTCGCGCAGCTCGGCGCCATCGCGCTCCTTCCACAGCGCCAGGTCCAGTTGGGTGCGCATGAGCGCCAGCGGTGTGCGCAGCTCGTGCGCGGCGCGGGCGATGAGCTGCTCCTGGGCCTCGCGCGCGGACGACAGGCGCTTGGCGGCCTCGCGCAGCGCGGCCTCCACCTCCGCCACCTCGTCCCGGGCCGTCCCTGCCGCGGGGGCTCCGGACCACAGGCCCTCGCGCAGGTGGGTGATGAGGCCGCGCAGCTCCGCGAGCCTGCGCTCCAGCCACCGCGCCTGCCAGGTCTGCAGGCCGAAGAACACGAGCCCCAGCAGGCCGGCCAGCCCCAGGGTGATGCCATGGAAGGCGCGCACCGCCGTCTCCTCCCACGCCAGCGACGCGGACAGCCGCAGCACGTACGGCATGCCCCGGGGAGACACCACGCGCACCGTCACGCGGCGCAGCAGCGCGCCGCCCTCGCGCACCGTCTCCAGCCGGGGCGCGTCCGTGTCGGGGAGCCGCTGGAGCGGCGCTCCGGACGTGTCGGCCGTGGGCGGGAAGGACAGCACGCGCCGCCCGTCCGGCCCGTACACCTCCGCCACCGGCGCGAAGGACCGCACCAGGTCGGAGAGCGGCGAGTCCTCCATGTGCAGGTGGGGCTCCCCGCCGGGGCCGTCGAAGAGGCTCACCGCCTCCGTGGCGGCCTGCGACAGCAGCGCGTCGTCCACCACGCGCTCCAGGTAGGCCTCGAAGAGCTGGCCCGCCAGCAGCAACGCCAGCACCACGCCCAGCACCGGCACGAGCGCGCCCAGCAGCCACAGCCGCACGGCCAGCCTCACGGCGCCTCTCCCTTCACCAGCCGGAAGCCCACCCCGCGCACGGACTGGATGGACACCGCGCTCCCCGCTCCCAGCCGGGCCAGCTTCCCGCGCAGGTAGCCCACGTACACGTCCACGATGTTGGGGGGCCCGTCGAAGGCGTCACCCCACACGCGCATGAGGAGCTCCGAGCGCGAGTGCACCTCGCCCAGGTGCCCCGCGAGCTCCTGGAAGAGGGCGAACTCGCGCCCGGTGAGCGGCTGCTCCTGGTCCCCGTGCCGCAGCACCCGCCGGCGGGCGTCCAGCACCAGCGGGCCGATGTTCCGCACCGGCGTGCCCGTGTCGCCCCGGCGGTGCAGGGCCTCCAGCCGCGCGAGCAGCTCCTCGAAGGCGAAGGGCTTCGCCAGGTAGTCGTCCGCGCCGGCGCGCAGCCCCACCACCTTCTCACCCACCGTGCCGCGCGCGGTGAGGAGCATCACCGGCGTGCGCAGGCCGCGCTCGCGCCAGCGCCGCAGCACCGCGAGCCCGTCCAGGTCCGGCAGGTTCCAGTCCAGCAGCACGACGTCGTACGGCACGTCCATGCCCTGCTGGAGCGCGTCCTCGCCCCGCTCGCACACGTCCACCTGGTGGCCCGCCTCGGACAGCCCCCGGCGCAGCAGCAGGGCCATGCGCTCCTCGTCCTCCACCAGCAGCAGCTTCATGCGGGCTCCTCCGGTGCCACGGGCAGACGCCCGGCCCGGGTGCGGCGCCGGGACAGCCACGGATAGAGCGAGGGCAGCACGCCCAGGGTGAGCAGCGTGGACGTCACCAGCCCGCCCACCACCACCGTGGCCAGGGGCCGCTGTACCTCCGCCCCCATGCCCCGCGCCAGCATCATGGGCACGAAGCCCAGGGTGGCCACCAGCGCCGTCATCACCACCGGGCGCAGCCGCTCGCTCGCGGTGAGGCGCACGGCCTCCGTCACCGGCATGCCCTCCGCTTCATGGTGCAGCAGGCGCGACACCCACACCACGCCGTTGAGCACCGCGATGCCCGACAGGGCGATGAAGCCGATGGCCGCGGAGATGGACACGGGCATGCCTCGCAGCGACAGCGCCAGCATGCCGCCCACGCAGGCGAAGGGGACGTGCGTGAAGATGATGAGGGCCGGCCTCGGCCGCCCGAAGGCCGCGATGAGCACCGTCACGATGAGCAACGCCACCGCGGGGATGACCACCGACAGCCGCCGCGTGGCCGCGGTCAGCGTTTCGTACTGGCCGCCCCAGACGGCGCGGTAGCCGGACGGGAGCGGGACCTCCGCCGTCACGCGCGCCCGGGCGGTCTCCACGACCGTGCCCAGGTCCGCGCCGCGCACGTTGAAGCCCACCACCAGCCGGCGCTGCCCCTCCTGCCGGTTCACCAGCGCCGGGGCGGACGTCAGCCGCACGTCCGCCACGCGGGACAGCGGCACCAGGCTCCCCGACGCGGTGGGCAGCGGCAGGGACTCCAGCGAGAAGGCCTCCGTCGTCTCGCCGAGCCGCAGGACGATGGGCACGCGCACGGGCCCGTCGAAGGTGGCGCCGACCTCCAGCCCCGTGCGCACGCCCTGCACCGCCTCCAGGACCTGCTTCACGGAGAAGCCCACGCTCGCGGCGTCCAGCGGGCGGGGCTCCACCTCCAGCAGGGACACCTCCGGCGGCGCGAGCACGCGCACGTCCACCGCGCCCTTCACGCCCGTCACCCTGGCGGCCACGGCCTCCGCCAGCCGGTGCAGCTCGCGCAGGTCCTCGCCGTAGAGGCTCACCGCCACGTCGGCGACGGAGCCTCCGAGCAGCTCGTTGAAGCGCATCTGGATGGGCTGCGTGAAGGAGGGCTCCCCGCCGGGAGCATGGGCATCGAGCGCGCGCTGCATGTCCTCCACCAGTGTCTCGGGTGTGAGCCCGGGGCGCCACTGCTCGCGCGGCTTGAGGGTGACGAAGACGTCCGCCTGCTCCAGGCCCATGATGTCGGTGGCCACCGCGGGGCTGCCCACGCGGGACACCACCTGCGTCACCTCGGGGACGTGGCCCAGCAGGGCGGCCTCCAGCCGGCCGGCCTCCTTCGCGGCGGCCTCCAGGCCGATGTCTCCCCCGCGCGTCGTCTGCACCACCAGGTCGCCCTCGCTGAGCTGCGGGGTGAACTCGATGCCGGCGCGCAGGTAGAGGACGACGCCCAGGACGAGCAGGGCCCCCGCGCCGCCCGCCACCCAGGCGGGGTGGCGCAGCCCGTGCTCCAGCAGGGGGCGGTAGGCGCGCTCCACGGCGCGCACCAGCCAGGGCTCGCGCTCGGGGATGTCCTGGGGACGCAGCACGAGGCTCGCCGCCGCGGGGATGAAGGTGAGCGCCAGCACCAGCGAGGTGGCGAGCGCCAGCACCACCGTGAGGGCCATGGGGCGGAACATCTTTCCGTCCACGCCGGTGAGCGACAGCACGGGCACGTAGACGAGCATGATGATGAGCACGGAGAAGAACACGGGCCGCGACAGGGAGGCCGTCACCGAGCCCACCTTGTCGCGCCACGCCTCGCGGGACAGCTTGCCGCGTGCGTGGCCCAGGTGGTGGAACACGCCCTCCACCATCACCACCGCGCCGTCCACGAGCAGGCCGAAGTCGATGGCGCCCAGGCTCATCAGGTTGCCGGGGATGCCCAGCAGCACCATGCCCATGGCGGCTCCCAGCATGGACAGCGGAATCGCCGAGGCGACGAGCAGCCCCGCCCGGAGGCTGCCCAGCAGGGCGAGCAGCACCGCCATGACGAGCAGGCCGCCCTCCGCGAGGTTCTTCGCCACCGTGCGCAGCGTGCCGCGCACGAGGACGCCCCGGTCATAGACGAGGTCCACCCGCACGTCCCCGGGGAGCGCGGCCTTCACGTCCGGCATGCGGGTGTGGAGGGCCTCCACCACGTCCAGGGCGTTGGCGCCGCGGAGCATCTGCACCATGACGTAGACGGTCTCGCCCCGGCCGTTGGCGGTGGCGGTGCCGATGCGGGGCAGGGCGCCCGGGACGACCTCGGCGACGTCCGACACGCGCACGGTGGCGCCGTTGGGCGTGCGGAGGATGGCGCCGCCCAGCTCCGTGGCGCCCGGGGGACGGGCCACCGCGCGCACCAGGA
Source organism: Corallococcus sp. AS-1-6 (assembly GCF_020037015.1). Lineage (GTDB taxonomy): Bacteria > Myxococcota > Myxococcia > Myxococcales > Myxococcaceae > Corallococcus. The sequence goes on from NZ_JAIQDE010000017.1 coordinate 158,723, forward strand.
CCTGGCGCTCTCCGGCGGGGAGGCTGGCGCCGGGGACGGCGCCCGAGGCCTCCTCCAGCGCGCCCCGCACGTCGGAGAGGGTCAGCCCGCGAGCCGCGAGCTTCGCCGCGTCCGCGCGCACCTCCAGCGTGCGCTGCTGGCCTCCCCAACTGTTCACCTCGACGACGCCCGGGACGGCGCGCAGGAGCGGGGCCACGCGGAACTCGGCCAGCTCGCGCAGCTCGGCGGGGGTGCGCACGGGGGAGCCCAGCGTGAAGTGGAAGACCTCCCCGAGCCCGCCGGTGAGGGGGCCGAGCTCCGGCGCCTCCACGCCGAGGGGCAGGCTGGAGGCGAGCCCGTTGAGGCGCTCCTGCACGCCCTGGCGCGCGCGGTACGCGTCCACGGAGTCCTCGAAGACGGCGGTGACGGAGGAGATGCCGTAGCGGGAGAGGCTCCGGTGCTCGACGAGGCCGGGGATGCCGCCGAGCGCCGTCTCGATGGGACGGGTGACGAGCCGCTCGACCTCCTCCGGCGTGAGGCCCGGGGCCCGGGTGAGGACGAGGACCTGGTTGGTGGTGATGTCGGGCAGCGCGTCCAGCTCCAGGCGCCACGCCACCACGCCCGCGGCGATGGCGAGCACCGCCGTCAGCACGAGCACCTGGACGCGATACCGGACGCTGGCTTCCACGAGGCGGGCAATCATCGCGTGCCCTCGGCCAGGAGCAGGGCCTCCGCGTCCTCGGCCACCACGTCCGCTGCTCCGGCGCCACGCACCAGGGCCTCCGCGCCGGAGGTGGCCACGACCTCCACCGGCTGACGGCGGAAACCGTCCGCCGTGCGCACCAGCACCTCCGCCTGGCCGGACTCCAGCAGCAGCGCTCTCGCGGGGACGACGCTGACGCCCGGCAGGCTGTCCGCGCGCACCCGCACCCTGCCGGTGAGACCCGAGGGCAGGGCGCGCGGTGTCTCCGGGATGAACCACGCGGCCGTGGTGCCATCGCGCGAGTCCATGGCGGGCGCGCGGCCGGCCTCCTTCAGCGGCAGCGGGGGCTCTCCGGGGAGCACCAGCTCGAAGCGCGCCTCGGCGGGGAGGGGGCGGGCGAAGCGGGCTTCGAGCAGGGCTTCACCCGCTCCCATGACGCGCACCAGTGGCTCGCCTCCGCCCTCACGCGTCTCGCCCAGCACGCCGGAGACCTCGGTGACGACGCCGTCCACGGGGCTGCGCAGCGGCACCGGGCCCCCGCGCGCCACGGCGGCCGCGTCCGCGGCGTTGAGTCCCGCCACCGCGAGCAGCGCGAGCGCGGCCTGGGCTTCGGCCTGGGCCTCCGCGAGCTGGGTCTCGGCTTCGGCCAGCTCCGTCAGCCGCGCCATGCCTTGTGCCTGGAGGGCGAGCAGTTGCTCCCGCCGCCTGGCGTAGGCCTCACGACGGAGCGTCGCCGCCTGGTGTCGCCCCGCGGCCTGGACGGCCTCGGGCATGCGCACCTCCATCAGCACGTGGCCCTTCTTCACCTGCTGGCCGGGGCGTACGGCGACGCGGGACACGCTGGCTCGCAGGGGCACGCCCACCACGGCGGCGCCTTCAGGCGAGGGCAGCACGCGGGCGGGGGCCTCCGTCAGCGGGACGCCCCGGGCGGGACGGGGCTGGACCCACGCGGAGGCGGAGCTGGGGCGGGGCGCCTCGGGACGGGTCGTCGCGGGGGGCTCCTCCTTCGGCGAGGCGCAACCCGGTACGGCTCCCAGCAGGAGGGTGTGAAGCAGGACGTGTCTCATCATGGGTTGGCGAGGAGTGAGGGAGCCGGTGCGAAGCGGCGCGGCCCCGTGTTGAAGGCAGGTGCAGGCCGTGCTCAGGGGGTGGCTTCGTTCGTGGCGGACGCGTCGAGCGCGTCGATGAGGAGCCGGGCTCGCACGCGCGCCAGCGCCTCGTCCGCCAGCGCGTGGCCCAGGCGGATGCGGGCCTGGGTGCGCGCACGCCGCAGGCGCACCACTTCGAGGACCGTGGTGTCTCCGGCGCGGAAGAGCAGCTCGCCCAGCCTCGCCGCCTCCTCCGCACCGGGGAGCAGCGTGTCGCGCAGCACCTCCACCACCTCGTGGGAGTGCTCCACCTCGTGGAGCGCGAGCGCCAGCGCTGAAGCCGCGGCGGCGGCGGCCTCCAGGCCTTCACCCTCCAGCCGCGCGGCGTTCGCCAGCAGGGTGCCCCGCTCGCGTTCGCCATGGTCGAACACGGGAGGTGTCAGGCCCACCGTGGCCACTCCACCCACCGCGCCGTCGTACTCGCGCAGGGCCGCGACGCCGAGCTGCAACTGGAGCCCCCTGGCCGCCTTCGCCTCGTCCGCGCGGGCACGCTCCGCGCGGGCCAGCGACATGCGAGCGGTCACCTCCGGAAGACTCGCGGCGCGCTCCTGCAACGCGGGCCACCGGGACTCCTCGGGCAGGGCCACTTCGGGCAACGGGCCCGTCGCGGTGACGGAGACCGCCTGCCGTGCGCCCACCTGCCGGGAGAGCTCCGTGCGGCGCGCGATGGCCACGCCCTGGACGTCCAGCTCCGTGAGCCGCGCATCGGCCGCGTAGGTCGCGGCCTCCGCCACGTCCAGCTTCGTCGCCGCGCCCAGCGCCGCCGCGGACTCCACCGCCTCGCGGAACGCGTCGGCGAGCCGCGCCTCCTCGGCCGCTCGTGCCTGGGCCTGCTCGGCGGCCCACAGCGACAGCCAGGCCTCCGCGACGGTCAGCCTGCGGGCCAACAGCGCGGAGCGGGCCTCCTCCGACAGCGCCTGGGTCTCCCGCCGCACGGCCTCCTTGCGCGCGGAGCCGAGGCCGGAGAGGTGAAACGGCTGGGCCACGCCGACGCGCAGGTCCAGTCCGCTCCCCGCCGTGGCCGAGCTCCGCCATCCGGGCTCCACCACGAGCTGTGGGTTGGACAGCGAGGAGACCCGGGACGCCTCGGCGCGCTGGGACACCACGGCGCGCGCGGTGGCGGCGGGCAGGGGAGCACGCTCCGCCAGCGCGAGCGCCTCCGCGAAGCTCATCGAGGTCGGCTCGGGCGAAGCGGCGAGCAGGAACGCGGTCAGGACAACCACCATGCGCGGCACCGTAAAGGCCTGGCGCGAGGGCATCCTGAGACGTCCGTGAGAGGAGTCTCAGAGAATGCCGGGCCCTGTATCGAGCACGCAGCCCTGCTTATGGCGTCCCGCCTCCTTCCCGCGAAGACGCCGGGCCCGCTCCCAGCGGTGGAAGCGGGCCCGGCGAAGGACTTCGTGGCGCCGCGAAGGCTACTTCGTGGCCTTGGGCGAGGTGGCCTTCAGCTCCAGCGCGATGGGGTCATCCCCCTTCAACTGGAACTTCGCGCGCACCTTGGCGCCCTCCGGCAGCTCGCTCGCCTTCACGGCCTTGCCGTCCAGGGTCACCTTCGTCTGGTCATGCACGTCCAGCTTCACCTCCGGCAGCGTGTCCTTGCGCGCCAGGGTGATGTCGTCGTTGTCCTTGGCCTTCACGGTGCCTTCCAGGCTGAAGGCGTCCTTCTCCTTCCACATGCCCGCCTGCGCCGCGGCCTCCTTGGAGGTGTCCTTGCCCACGACCTTCTTGGCGGTGTCGCTGATGGCGGGGCCCACCTCCTGGGCCTCGATGCCCGTGGACGGGCCGTTGATCTGCTGCGAGCTGGGCGCGCTCGGCGCCGGGTGCTGCGGCGTGCCGGTGGTGTCCTGCGCGAAGGCAGCCGTTCCCACGCACATCACTGCCGCGACGATGAGCTTCTTCATGGTCCCGCTCCCTTTCGTTCATGGGATTCGTGTTGTTCTCAAGGGTGGGGCGGCCGTCCTCCGCCGCCAACCGGCCCATCGAGTCCTGCGCCACCATGCCGCCCCGCCGCAGGTGGGGCAGGCAGGCGTTCAGACCGGCAGGCACAGTTGCTTCACGGTGGTGAGCAGCGCGGACAGGTCCAGGGGCTTGCGCAGGTAGGCCGCCACGCCCATCCCATCCACCGTGTCGCGCACGTCCAGGTCCGCGCTGGCCACCACCACCGGGATGTCCGAGCACGCGCGCTCGTGGCGCAGCGCCTCCCGGAACGCGATGCCGTCCATGCGCGGCATCATCAGGTCCAGGAGGATGAGCTGCGGCCGGGGCTCCGACGAGCGCAGCCGCTCCAGCGCCTCCAGCCCATCCGCCGCCAACTGCACGGCGTAGCCCTCCAGCTCCAGCGCGTCCTGGAGCGCATCCCGGATGTCCATGTCGTCGTCGACGACCAGCAACGTGTGATGGGCTTCCATCCCAGTCCCCCTGCGAACCCTGGAGCACCCACGCCGTTCCCCGAGCCGGAACGGCGGGTCCCCGCCTTCGCCAGACAGAATCTGTGCCTGGGGCCAGGAGAGCGGAAGCTCACGTGTAGGCGTATGCCTACCAGTGAGCACATTTCCACCAAGGGCTCCCCTGGCTGGCGGGAGGGGGCGCTACTCGCAGCGGTCGCAGAGGCCGCGGAGCTGCACCTCCACGGCGCGCTGCGACACGGCGCGGGGGACACCGCGGGCGGTGGTGAGGCGCACGGACTCCTCGGGGAGGCAGGAGACGGTGCCGCAGTCGGTGCAGGTGAAGTGGGGGTGGTTGTTGGCGTGCTCGGTGGCGCCGGGGCGCTTGAGCTCGAAGCGCCAGACGTGGTCGCCCAGGTCGGCGCGCACGACGAGGCCGGCCTCGGTGAGGTCGGTGAGGTTGCGGTAGATGGTGACGCGGTCGTAGCCCTCGCCGCCCAGCTCCTCCACCAGGTCCGCGTGGCTCATGGGGGCGGTGGCGGTCTCCAGCTTGCGCAGCACGGCCACGCGGGGGGCGGTGCTGCGCAGCCCCGCGGCGCGAATCCGGTCCTGGAACCCGGTCAGCTTCTCCTGCGCCGTGACTTTCTTGGCACCCATGCGCGGTCGAATAACACAGCGCCGCGCCCACGTCCCCACGCCGGTGCAAACGAAGTGTACCTGTAGCCCGGTTGTACCTGTGACGCGGCAGGCCAGCGGCCGGCCGCTCTCCCGGGTCCGTGGCCTTCCAACTTCCAACACTTCCAAAGGGTTGCCTTGACTCGGGGGCCCCCGTCACCAGACTGCGCCCTTTCCACACCCTGGAGGGTGGGCCGTTGGGGTCCCTCCCTTCCAGAACGACCTGTCGCCCGCGTCCGTCCGCCTCCCACCCGATGAAGCCCACCCTGCTGCTCGCCGAAGCTCCGGGCCCCCACCGGGAGCTCCTGTCCCTGGCGTTCCAGGGGCAGGGGTGGCGGGTGCTGCTGGCCGCGGGGGTGGAGCCGCTGGTGCGCGCGCTGCGCGAGTCCGCGCCGGTGCACCTGGTGCTGGTCGCGGGGGCGCTGCTGGCCTCGGCGGTGGAGCCGCTGGACGCGCTGCGCGAGGCGCTGGCCGCGTCCGGGGCCTCCCTCTGGGTGGAGGCCCCGCCGGCCGAGCAGGACGCCCTGCGGCGCTCGGGCCCGCCGGTGGCGGGGTTCCTCGCGCCGGGGATGTCGCTGGGGGCCCGGGTGGAGGCGGTGCGTCAGGCCCTGCCCCGGGAGGCGCGGGAGGCGCGGGACGGCCGGCCCGCGCTGCGGGTGCTGGTGGCGGAGGACGACCCCGTCTACCGCAAGCTCCTGCAGTTGGCGCTGGCGCCCTTCCGCTTCGAGCTCATGGAGGCGGAGGACGGGCTGGCCGCGCTGGAGCTGGCGCGGCGGCACCCGCCGGACGTGGTGCTGGCGGACGTGCTGATGCCCCGGCTGGACGGCTTCCGGCTGTGCCTGGCCCTGCGCCAGGACCCGAAGCTCGGGCGCGTGCCCGTCATCCTCACGCACGCCACCGCGCCGGACGAGCTGGACCTGCGCATGGCGGCCAACGTGGGGGCCAACGGCTTCGTGCGGCGCGCGCAGGGGGACGACGAGCTGGTGGCCACGCTCCTGCGCGAGTCCCGCGCGGAGGGGCCCCTGCCCGCGCCCGTGCACGGCGAGCTGTCCACGGAGACGCACCTGTACGCGATGGTGCGGCAGTTGGAGCGGCGGGTGGGGCTGCTGGAGCAGGCCGAGCGCACCGCGCGCGAGAGCGAGGAGCGCTACCGGCTGGTGGTGTCCGGCTCCTATGACGGTGTGTGGGATTGGGACGTGCGCGACCAGCGCATGTACTGGAGCCCGCGCCTCCTGGAGATGCTGGGGCTCCGGCCGGAGGACTTCCCGGGGACCTCCGAGGCCTTCCTCGCGCGGGTGCACCCGGAGGACCGGGACGGGGTGGCGTCCGCGCTGGCGCGGCACCTGGAGCAGGGCGCGCCGTACGACGTGTCCTTCCGGCTGCGGCACGAGGCGGGGGGCTACCGCTCGTGCGTGAGCCGGGGCCGGGCGCTGCGCGACGCGCAGGGGCGGCCGGTGCGCATGGCGGGCATCATCGGCGACGTGACGGAGCAGCTCCGGCTGTACCGCGAGGCGCGCGAGGCGGTGCGCGTGCGGGACGAGTTCCTGGCGGTGGCCGCGCACGAGCTGCGCACGCCCCTGGCCGCGCTTCGCTTACGCGTGCAGGGCACGGCGGCGGCGCTGAAGCACGAGCGCCAGGTGGCGCCGGAGCGGCTGGAGCGCGCGCTGGTGGCGGCGGACCGGCAGGTGCAGCGGCTGGCGGACCTGGTGGAGGGGCTGCTGGACGTGTCGCAGATGCAGGGCCACGCGCCCCGGCTGAACCTGGAGGACGTGGACCTGGGGCAGGTGGTGCGGGACGTGGTGCTGCGCTGGGAGGAGCTGGCGGCGCGCGCGGGGTGCCTGCTGGTGGTGCGCGACGTGGCGTCCGCGGTGGGGCGCTGGGACTCGCTCCGGCTGGGGCAGGTGGTGACGCACCTCTTGGTGAACGCGGTGAAGTTCGGTCCGGGCAAGCCCGTGGAGCTGGAGGTCCAGGCGGACGCGCACACGGCCTGGCTGGTGGTGCGCGACCACGGCATCGGCATCGCGCCGGACCGGGTGGACGGCCTCTTCCGCCGCTTCGAGCGCGCGGTGCCCACGCGCAACTACGGGGGGCTGGGGCTGGGGCTGTATCGCCTGTACCGCATCGTGGAGGCGCACGGCGGGGACGTGACGGTGACGAGCACGCTGGGACAGGGGGCCACGTTCCGGGTGCGGCTGCCCCGCGCGGGGCCCCCGGTGGGCCACGCCTGACGGCCGTCCGGGCGGCCGCCGCCTCTGTCGGGTGCGCTACATCCGGAGGGCGCGGGCCGCTTTTCTCCCGGCTGGGCGGATGCACCTTCCCCGCATGGGAAAGCGACCCACCGTGCTGGTGCTCAACGGGAGTGAAGACCTCATCGAGGCGCTGGAGGAGGTGCTCGACGAGGCGGGATTCCAGAGCAAGGGCGTGCGCGTGCAGGACGTCATCCGCGGCCCCCTGGACTTCGCCACGCTGGTGCGGGAGACGGCGCCGACGGTCATCGTCTACGACATCAGCGTGCCGTTCGACCTGAGCTGGCACGCGTTCCAGAAGCTGGCCGCCAACCCGGCCGCCGCGGGCATCCCCTTCGTGCTCACCACCACCAACCGCGAGGGCGCCAGGGAGTACACCGGGACGGATGTCATCGAGTTGCTGTTGAAACCCTATGACATCGACCAGTTCACCCGGGCGGTGGACCAGGCCGCGAGGCGCGGGGCTGGCAGGGCAGGCGCGCGGTGAGGGGGACTCGTCTCCGCGGGCGCTGCGTGGCGCGCCTGCGCGCTGCTCCCGTCACGACCGGTGTCGCTCCGCTTCCCGGAAGAACTGCGTGAGCGAGTGCGTCAGCAGCGACTGGCGGGACGCCATGTACCGGCGGGCGCGGAGGAAGGGCAGCCAGACGCGTTTGCCGACACGCACCTGGGACTCTTCGGGGTTCTGGCGCGGAATCCAGGTCCCACCCAGGCGCTTCACCAGGATGCCGCCCAGGTAGGCCCCCAGGGCCGGGGCGGTGTGCGTGTCGATGAGCTCGCGCTTGTATCGCTCCGGGAAGTTCTCCCGCCAGAAGTAGAAGTCGAGGTCGGTGAGGGACTCGGGCGTCGCGTCGAGGATGCTGGGCACCTTGGTATGCAGCGCTGCCATGAGGCCTTCGGTCAGGTCTCCGTAGCCGCTGTGGACCTGCGCCGGGCTCGCTACGTCCGAGGGCAGGGCGACCGGGAGCCACTCTTCCGGCTCGGGGGGTTGGAAGACATTGAGTTCGGCGATCTTCTGCTGTCGCTCGCTGATGGCGTACTCGCCAGACAGCCGCGAGAGGAGCGGCGCCAGGTCCGGGTGGAAGCGGGGCTCCACCGGCGCCAGCGCCGCGCTGCGCTCACGCAGGTTGCGCAGCACCGTGTCGAAGTCGAGGTCCGGCCGCAGGTGCACATGCGCCCGGGCCTGGGCCACGCGCGCCTCGTCGCTGGCGAAGTCGGCGGCGGTGGGCCACAGCACCAGGAGGACGGAGCCATTGGGGAGCTCCTCCACGAGGTGCGCAGGCGTCGAGAGCATCCGCTCACGGCCTAGACGCTCTACGAGTTTGGGACCGAAGACGTTCAGCCAGGACACTTCTTGAATCCTGTCGTCCCCAGTCTCCTCTGAAGGGTCCACGGCGCTGTCAGGGCTTGAGCCCTCCGCCAGTTGATCCTCGGCTAGACTGTTGGCTGTGGCGCCAGCAACAGGGTAATGAGAAGCCCAGGCGCGGACCATGCCCACAAACTCGCTGCAAGGCGCTGTCTCCCTGAAAAGCGATAGTGGCTGAACGGAGATCCATACATACAATCTGGGGGCTGATGGCGGCAACGAGAGCCTGAGAGACATATCCAACACGGGCCACGTCGCACGAGAGAGGCCAACGGACATGCTTTTCTTTCCGCGCTTCTCGTCCAGCGCCTTCAGGACGGAATCGCGGGAGTATGTGTACTGCCGCTTGCCTTCAACAACTTCCGGCATCCACGTGCCCGCGTGAGACTCAAGCGCCCTGAAAAAGGGCTCCAACGCCTGATTCAGGTCTAGGGCCTGATCGAAGGTAGCCTCAAGGGAGAGACGAAGACGGTCGTCGGTGTCAGGTCCGCGTTTCTCAGCTCCATTCATTGGAACGACACCTCCACTCCCTCCACTTCATTCTGGGCATCTCGCACGGCCGCTCGCGATGCTTTCGGATCCGCAGGCTTGAGCTTTCCGCCCTCATATATAAGACGGACTCTCTGGACCTGTGCCGTCTGTTCGATTCCGGGGCGGCGAATGTTCAGGGTCTCCCCGTAGTATCTTGAGGCAGCGCTCGCGTCCTCGATCATTTGAGCCGTGAGAGCCTCGGCTCCGAGCTGCGAAAGATCACGACTCTTGAGGCTGAAGGTCTCCACGCGTGGCGTCGCGCCAGCAGTGGGCCCATCTTCGATGACAAGCACGTCCGCGAAGCGAAGGTCCACCTTCGCCACCCCCACGTGCGTCGCGATGCGGGGCCGGTCGAAGTCCTTGAGCCACCGCCGCTGCGCCCGAGGGAGGGCGGCGTCCGCCTCCAGGAGGGACACCATGGTCCGTTCGAAGGCCAGGCCCCGGGCGTAGAGCGCGCGCATCTCCCGGTAGCCCTCCCACTTCAAGGGGCCTTCGACAGCGGCGCCGCTCTGGAGTTCCTGGAGGCGCCTCTCCCGGTACGCGACGTATTCTCTCCAGAGTCCCGTGCCCTGATCGAGTCCGGGCGGTGGTGCCTCCACCTTCGGCGCCAGATGTTTCAGCAGCTTCACGTCCTTGGGAAGGCGCGGGCCCGAGGCCTCCAGCTCCGCCTGGAGCAGCCTGGCCTTCGCCGCCTCCGAGACTGCTTCGGATGAAGCGCGTGACACGCCCCTCGCCGGCACGCCTCGTGCGGACTCACGATGGGCCTCCGCCAACATCGCCTGGGCCTTCGCGGGGTTGCCGCGAGCTTCATACAGCGCCAGCACCCCCGCCTCGCCCCACTCGGCGGCGACCCGCGCGCCCTCCCGGCTCGCCTGGAGGTAGCGGAGCAGGTCGCGCGCGGCGGTGACGCCCAGTTGCTCCTCCAGCCGCTCCACCAGTGCCTTCAATCCATCCAGGTCGAACGCGGGCATCCGGAGCCGCGGCGGCCCACCGCGCGCTTCTACGAAGGCCCGTGCGCCCTTCCCGCCGGCGTACAGCGCCACCATCAACGCGGCAGGAGCCAGCTCACGCGTGGCCTGTTCGTACTGCCCCTGCGACAGCGAGTACGCGCCGTGCCCCGTCCCCGCCACCAGGTGGTAGAAGCCCAGCGGCACGCCGAACGTCAGGTGGTCGAAGCCACCCAACGCCACGCTGCCCGGCGAGAAGTGCCGCTCCATCAGCGCACGCTCCACCTGGTCGAGCGCTTCCTGGTAGGGCGGCGGCAGTTGCTCACGCCTTGCGTGGAGATCCGCGTACCGGGCCCCGTCACCCACCGGGGTGGTGGAGAGCATGTCCCTGCCAGCACGCCCCAGGCCTCGCAGGACGTCTCCGGCCTGTTCATCCCGGTCTGGGAACGCCTCCAGCGGCAGCCCGCGCCGCCGCAACTCCTCGCGGACGGTGGCCATGCTCCCCAGCGTCTGGCTCAGTTGCTTGTCGCGGGCCAGTGTGCGCACCACGCCGGGCAGCTCGTCGTCGAAGGAGGAGTGGAGGACGAAGAGGGCGAAGACCTCGGCATGGGGGAGGCCGTACTTCTCGCTGGCCGTGACGAGGAAGGCCGCGCGCTTGCGGCCGAGGACCTCCGAGGCCTTCGCATCCAGCGGGCCCAGGGCACCCAGCCGGACGGCATCCCAGTCCTCCAGCGACTCCACCAGCCGGGCCATGTCCACGCCCCGCTGCATGGCCACGAACGCGGCGGGTGAGGCGCATGCCAGGAAGGGCTCCAGCACCTCCCGGCTGGAGGCCAGATGGGGCCATCCCGCGGGCACTGCGTCGTCTCCACGGACGACAGCCGCTGCATGGGCCGGCGCCTTCGCGTTCGGCGCGTGGGGCTCCTCGCTTTCCTCGGCGAGGGGCGCGCGGCGATGGTGGAGGGGCGCATTCGAGATCGCCACCGTCTGGGCGGAGGCGGAGCGGGGGCTGAAAGCCAGGGTCGCTCCCGGGTCTGTCCTCGCTGACAACGAGACACAGCCCGCGTTGAGCAGCGCCGCCGCCAGAAGCAGCAGGCCCACGCTTCCGCGCAGCGGATGCTCAACGCACATTGTCCACCCCCATGCCCACGGCCGCGAAGGCCCCCGGCCTGAGCGACCCCTCCGCCGTCGGGAACAGCAACGTGCCTGCCTGTCCCAGCGCGTACAGCTTCCCCCCGAGGAAGCGCCACCGGGCCTCACCCGACACGAGGTAGCGCGCATCCGGCGCTCCCAGCCCCACCGCCAGCCCTCCTGCCGCCACGGTCAGGTCGCGGTGCGGGGACTGCACCTCCAGGCGTCCGTCCACGTCCACCCGGCCCCAGTTGAAGGCCTCCGCGCCCAGCGTGATGCGGAAGTGGCGCTGCCCCAGGATGCCCAGACGCCGCGCATCCCAGCTCAGGATCACCTCTCCGTAGGCCGAGGCTCCCTCCCGAAAGGGCGTGTCCGCCAGGGGCAGGGGGGAGGTGCCCGCCACTTCGAAGCGCGCCAGCTCATGGTCCGGGCCGAAGGCTCCCTGCCGGAAGCCTCCGCGTTGAAGGCGCCCCTCCAGGCGGGCCCGCAGGTCCATCGTTGGTGACACCGACTCCACGCCCAGGCCCGCGACCGCGCCCCATGCACCGCCCTTGCCCGGACGTCCGCCCCAGCCTCCCAGCAGGTGCAATTCGAAACCACCCTCCGGGGTCCTGCGACTCACCACGACGGCAGTGCCGTCCAGATGCGCCAGCGTCATCGGCCTGGAGGTGCCGCCGGCCTTTCCCCAGTCATGCGCGGCGGACAGCGAGAGCGTGTAGCGCGAGGGGAGGAAGGGCCGGCCGGCGAGGACGTGCTGCATGTCCAGCACGACCTCCGCGCCCATCAGGCGCGCGCCCAGCACATCCGAGGCGAAGGCCTCCGTGTACACCGGCCCCAGCCTGCCCGTCACCACCGCCCCGGCCGGGTGGTAGTCGGGGTTGATTCTGTTGTTGTAGCGCCGCACCAGGTGTCCGGAGAGCAGGGTGTAGGACTCCAGGGCGCCCATCCACAGCGAGTCCGGTGCGTCGCCGCCCACCGTGAGCATGCGCACCACCTGCCCCCAATCGGACAGCGCGTCCCAGTCTTCCTTCCGCACCCGTCCCGCGCCTTCCCCTCCACCCCACAATCGCAGCCGTACTGGAGCCCCCAGGTGGAGGTGGAACATCCCCCGTCTGGCCACCATCACCCGGGGCTCCAACCGCGCGAAGCCCTCGTCCACGCCCGCGCCCTGCCGAGGCAGGAGCGTCAGCGTCGTGGCCTCCATGCGCAGCAGGTGGAGCCACCGCGGGCTTTCCTCCGCGGTAGGCATTGGCCCGGTGAGGTCTTCCGCCCATCCCGTCCCCGGTAGGAGCGACAGCAACACCACGGCCCAGCGTCGAAGCAGGAACATCGGCACCTCCTGTGAACGCCCCGGTACGGGCGAATGGACAGAGGTTCTCCGCTCGGTCCGACAGGGGCCAGGGTGCAGGTCCTCTCTTTCCACGAGGCCCCGCCACACGCTCGAACGACACGCCCAGGTTCCCGACCGGTTCGAGTGCGTTCTTGAGTTCCCCTGAAACAATCAATGCGGTCGTGAACTTCTGAACCTCACGCTCGCGCCGCAGCGCGCCGAGGTACGGCACGTCGCGTGATCAGGATGGGCGCCACACCCGTCTCCGGTTACGTCAAGGCTCTCTGAAAAGACTCATCGGAGGTCCTGCCTCACCCAACGCTCCAGGGCACTGCGCGACAAGACACAATCCCTCTCAATGGGTTCTTCGGTCGCATTGATGTGCCTTCATATAGTTAAATCTCACACACGCCGCGACTTCAGGTCAGGGGGGGAGATGGGCCAACCCACAGGAAGCTTTGAGGTTTCCGAGGAATTGCTTCAATTGGGCTCTACGGGGGCCGCGGTGGCCAACCTCCAGAATCATCTCCGGCTGGCTGGACTCTATCGAAGGCCCATCGATGGTTGCTTTGGAACGGACACAGCTTATGCCGTCAGACAGTTCCAGTTCGACAGGAGGCTGAGCGCGGACGGGATCGTAGGCCCCTCGACCTGGGCGGCCCTGAGCACCCTCCCCACTCCTGCCTCAACAGTTGGCAACGCCAACAGCCCAAGGGGCTTTCCGTTCGAGATGGGAACGGGGGTCTACAGTGTCGGCCGGGTGTCCAACGGCGCTGGCGTGAACCTTCGAGAGCAACCCCATCTTTCCGGCACGTTCAAGAAGAAGCTCTCATTCAACACTCGCGTCTTCGTCTGCCGTGAGTTCTCGGGCGACTGGTATTTCGTGACGCTCGAGGATGGAAACTCCGGCTTCGTCTACAAGAAGTACATCAGCATCAATTTGCCCGACCCCGGAGCAGTCCTTCATAGGATCAAGAAGAACGAAGGCGCACTGGCCATTGTCAAGCAGCACTACAAGAACTCCACCATCCAATGGGGCCAGGACGAGCGCTATTATGCCAATGTCCTTGTCGAGGCGAATCGGGGTCCTGGGCTCCGCGGCATCTACAAGCCGACCGAGGATGCGACCTGGGACACGACCCAGACGCGTGAAGGCTACCTCATCTGGATTCCGAGCGTAGAGTTCGCCAAGAGCCTGCGCGGCAAGGTGGGCTCAGGTTCCATCACGTATGAACTGTGGCAGGACGTCAAGGTTCTCGCCACGAACGCCGGGAAAGCATACCTGGGGAATCTGGCCTTTTCCGCAGGCCTGATTCACGGCGCGCTCGAGGCCGTCTGGGATCTGCTCACAGGGCTCATTGATCTGCTGGAGTTGGTATGGAAGCTCGTCTACAGCTTGCTGAGCGGCGAGATCGTATCGGACTTGAAGGGCCTGTGGGATCTGGCTGCATCGTTGAACCTGAAGACGTTGACCGAGGCAGGCATCCAGGCTCTCGCCAACCGATGGAACGATCCAAATCTCCTTCGCCGTGAGCACTTCCGGGGCTGGCTGATCGGGTACGTCATCGTCGAGATCGTGATGGCGGTTGCTTCTGCGGGAGCCACCATTGTGAAGTGGGCAGGCAAGGCTGGAAAGCTTGGCAAGCTCCTCGCAGAATTTCCCAGGTTCGTAAGGCTCGCTGAGAAGGCGAAAGACATCACGAAGCCCCTGGCGCTGCGGAAGGCCAATCCGCTCAAGAAGACAGCCGCTCCACAGAAGCAACCGAAAGCCCCCACGAAGAAGCCCGGAGTGTCAGGGGTCCCCAAGGGATGGGAGAAATTCGCTCGGGAACTGGACGGAAGCTTCAAGAGACGACTCCAGCAGTTCCGCGGAGCCACGGACCTCAAGCCCGCCAAGGGACTTGCCGGTAGCGAGGGGCAGCTCTTCCTGTCGGAGAAGTTGCCCGGCAAAACACTGAAGCGATGGTTCAAGATCCGGCTCTCCGTTATGGACACGTCTATCAAAAAGCTACAAGAGGCGAAGACCGCCGTAGAGGCCAATTCCAGACTAAAAGCCGACATCAAAGTTGTGAAGATCTTCGAGCAAGGCCCTGACTGGGTGTTGCGTGAATTTGATTCCAGCTCGGTGGAGTTGAGCAAGGCCCTGAGCAACTCCACGACTTCAGCGGCCTACCGGCGCGTGGTCGCCGAGTTGCAGAAAATGAAGTCCGTGGGGCAACTGCCTCCGGTGCTTGAGGATCTGCTAAAGAAGCTGACCAGGGCCAAGGGGCCTTCGAATAACATCCACTGGTCCCCGGACATCAACAAGCTCGTCGTTATTGACATGATGTGAGAACCCATGCGCGACTTCGCCACCCTCCACCGTGAACTCAAGCTGAAGCCGTTTCTGGAGAGCCCGCTGGGAGCCCTGTACCTCTCTCGGGAGGTGCCAGGAGCATCCAGACTCGTCGTGCGGCACTTCGACGGTAGCCTGCCGAGCACGATGGTGGGTCCCTTCGTCGCGCTGCTGCGCTCGGCGCAACAATGGCTCGAGCGCAATCCCGAACTGGAACGCCTGGTGTCCATTGAGCAGCCGGTCGAGGTGGGCAGCGACTTCGTCGCTCGAAAGCACCACATCTACGGAGTGAACCTCGCATCTTATACCGAATGGGATGAGCCCCCCGCACCACCTCCGCAACTTGCCCGCATGCAGAAGGCCTTTCGTGGGAGCCGGGGCAAGTCGACCGACCCCAGGGATACGCTCCTGGAGAAAGTGTTGGCCCGGAGCCTGCTGGAGGCCACGGCGAAGACGTACTTCGATGATGACGAGGAGCGCTTCATCGTGGTTGACCTCAAGCCCACTGCGGACGAAGTCAAGCGCTGGGCGGCGCTGTCAGCGCCCGGCACCCGGTGACTAGGACTGCCCAATGAGTGATGTCCACCTTGTCTCCATTGGCGGCGGTGCGATCTCGCTGACACATCGCCCCAAGCTCAAGGACTTCTCCACGCTGCGTGCCGAAGGGGTGACTCACGTCGTCACCCTGCTCGCGGAGACCGAGGGCGCACGCCAGCTTGGCGAGGCCGCGACCCGAGCGGGCCTCGGTTGGATTTGGGTTCCGTTTCACGGCGGAGCGGTCCCGGCCCCCGAGCGGACCCAGGAGCTCAGGCAGGTGTTGCGCCAACTGAGCGCCATCGTCGAGGGTGGCGGCAAGCTGGTCATCCACTGCTCGGCGGGGATTCACCGCACGGGCATGTTCGGCTACGCGCTCTTGCGACAGCTCGGACTGAGCGCCGAGGCTGCGCGCGCCAGACTCGCAGAGTTGCGTCAGGTCACCGCGGAGGGCGTAGGCCCAGACCGCTTGGCCTGGGGGGATGCGCTGGTAGAGCCCTGGTCCTGGGTGGATTCAACGGGTCGTCGCAACACTCGAAACTGAGGAGTTGCGATGGGTGCAAAGAATCATCGACGGTCTGCTCGAACTGGACGCCCTCCCATGTCGTCGCCGGGGCGTCCCTCCGTGGGGCGACGTGAGCACCGGCAACGCTTCTGGGTGGCGATCGCGCAGGGGCTGTCGAGCGAAGATGCCGGCAGAGCAGCTGGCGTATCTCCGGTGGTGGGATGCCGGTGGTTCCGCGAGGGTGGCGGAATGCCCTCTTTCTGGCTGGCCCCGTTGGTGGGGCGGTACCTCTCGTTCGCCGAGCGAGAAGAAGTCGCGATTCTCCATGCCCAGCGCCTCGGCGTTCGCGCGATAGCGCGTCGGCTCCAGCGTTCTGCCTCGACCATCTCGCGGGAGTTACGCCGCAATGCCGCGACCCGCAGCGGTGGCTTGGAGTATCGAGCCACAGCGGCCCAGTGGCACGCGGACCGACGTGCTCGACGCCCGAAGGTCGCGGAACTGACCGCGAACGACGAACTGCGGCGGTACGTGCAAGAGCGCTTGGCGGGGACGCTCACCTCAGACGATGGGACACGCGTGCCTGGCCCAGAAGTGCGTTGGAAGAGTCGCCGCCAGGGACCACGAAAAGACCGACGTTGGGCGACTTCCTGGAGCCCCGAGCAGATTGCAAACAGGCTTCAGGTGGACTTCCCTGCGGATGCCTCAATGAGACTCTCCCACGAGGCCATCTACCAGGCGCTCTACGTCCCAAGTCGCGGTGCCTTGCGACGCGAGTTCACCAGTTACCTGCGGACCGGACGAACGCTGCGGGTGCCTCGGGCACGCACCCGTGTGCACGGGAAGAAGTTCGTCAGCCCAGAGAGCAAGCTCAACCAGCGCCCCAGCGAAGTCACGAACCGCAAAGTCCCTGGGCACTGGGAAGGGGACCTCATCTTGGGATTGGGGAGTTCCGCCATTGGCACGCTGGTCGAGCGCACCACCCGATTCACGCTGCTGCTGCACTTGCCGCGCATGGACAACCACGGCCAGCCTCGGGTGAAGAACGGGCCCGCCCTGGCTGGGCACGGTGCCGATGCGGTCCGCAGCGCCATCGCGTCCTCACTCACTCCGCTGCCGAAGCAGATGCGCCGGACGCTC
This sequence comes from Corallococcus sp. AS-1-6, assembly GCF_020037015.1. Lineage (GTDB taxonomy): Bacteria > Myxococcota > Myxococcia > Myxococcales > Myxococcaceae > Corallococcus. The sequence goes on from NZ_JAIQDE010000017.1 coordinate 175,671, forward strand.
ACGTGGGACCAAGGAGCGGAGATGGCTCAACATGCCCGCCTTCGCGCCGACACGGGCCTCTCCATCTACTTCTGCGACCCCCGCGGTCCATGGCAGCGAGGCACGAATGAGAACACCGACGGCCTGCTTCGCCAGTACTTTCCAAAAGGGACGGACCTCTCCCGATACTCTCGTGAGCAACTCGCCACCGTCGCCGCCGCCCTCAACAACAGGCCCCGCAGGACTCTTGGATGGAAGACACCTTCCGAGGTGCTGAACACTCATCTATGTTCACTTCAACCAGGAGGCGTTGCGACGACCGCTTGAATCCGCCCTGCACTTCTGGGTGAGGTCAGCCTCGAGGATGTGGACGAGCTCCCCCTGTGCCAGCGTAGTTGTCGCCCGGACCGCGAGGCCGGCAGAAGCACCCAGGGGGCGTGAAGGGCAGGTAGGCCGTGCCGTACACGGAGCAATTCAAGGAGCAGATGGTGCGCCGGATGATGGGGCCGGAGGTGCTGAGCGCGACGGCCCTGGGCAAGCAGGTGGGAGTGCCGCAGTCGACGCTGTCGAAGTGGCTGAAGAGGGCTACGGTGGGAGCGATGACGAGCGAGTCTGAGCAGCAGCCGGAGGCGGCGAAGGTGGAGAGGAAGTGGACGGGGCAGGAGAAGCTGCGGGTGCTGGCGGCGGCCGAAGGGCTGAGGGGCTGAGAAAAATTTAACGTTTCTAATGCGTCCAATGGATGCATAAGCGCAGCAGTGCGATGATGAATCGCCATGGCGGGGAGCAAACGGCCGCGAGTGCGTGTGCTCCGGCCAAAACGGACGCAGGTGCTGTCGGCGCGGACCTACGAGCAGTTGGTTGACCGAGGTCATCCGGTGCGCGCCGTATGGGCGGCTGTTGAAGCGCTGGACATGTCGGACTTCGAGCGCGCCATCCGTGCGCGTCCTCATCACGCGGGGCGTGCGGCAGTGAATCCGCGGTTGTTGTTGGCGCTGTGGGTGTATGGGCAGATGGAAGGCCTCTCCAGTACTCACGCCATTGCGGCGAGACTGCGTACGGACGTTGCGTATTGGTGGTTGTGCGGCGGCGTCAGTGTGTCGGCGCATACGCTGTCCTCCTTCATGGCGCGCTCAGGCCCTGCCTTCCGGGCGTTGCTGGGCAAACTGCTGGATGACCTGTGCAGCCGCGGTGCCGTGCACCGGCCACGACGAGTCGCGCAGGACGGCACGCGTGTGCGTGCTTCAGCAGGGGCTGCCTCATTTCACCGCAAGGCCACCCTGCGGAAGCGGGCAACCACGGCGGCTGCTGCCGGCCTCGCGGTCCGGGCGACAACTACGCTGGCACAGGGAGTTCTTCCGTTCGTTCCATACGCCAGCCATCGAGGATGTCGTCGTCGCGGGGACGTTCGAGACGCGTCAGGCGGCGGAAGAGTGGTTGGCGAGTGGCAGGGGGCAGGATGGAGACCTCCTCCGGATCGCGGGGCAGGGGTTCCAGGTCATCCGGACCCGCGGAGGACAGCAGACGCTCCTGCGGACCCCCTTGCCTGAAGAGCTCATGAAGAAGTTCCCCCCGGGCCCAACGTAGATGCTTCCGCGGGGCGACCCGCCACATGCCGGGCCTCGAACCTCCCCGTCACGTCACCCCCGTCTGTTAGGGTGCGATGCTGGAGGTTGCCGCTCGTGCTCACGCTCCGTCGGGTTGTCTGTCCAATGCTGCTGATGCTGCTGGGGGTGGCGGTTCCGGCGTGGGCCGGGGCCCCCGGACCGCGCGCTCCCCGGGAGCGGAAGCTGGTGGTGCGGGCGGAGGAGGCCACGACGCTGCACCTGCTGCGCGTCGCTCCCGGGACCGTCACCACCGTCGTCTTCAACGAGGACATCCTGCCCGCGTCGGTGGACGCCCAGGCCCTGGCACCGCTGTTCGGGCAACTGAAGGTGTACCCGGGCGTGATGGTGCTGCGCCCCGCCGTGGCCATGCCGGAGTCGTCCCGGCCGCTCATCACCGCGCGCTTCGCGGGCGAGGACGCGCCCCGGCAGGTGTCCTTCCTGCTCGTCACCGACCCCAAGGAGGTGGACACCGTGGTGGAGGTGTCCCGCCACGCGCTGTCCGCCGAGGACCTGGGCGAGGAGTTGGCCCTGTTGAGAGGACGGTGCGTCGCCGCGGAGGCGGGGCTCGCCACCCTGCGCGCGCAGTGTGCCCAGACCGGACTGGCGGGGGCGGTGCTCACCGGCGCGCTGGGGCCGGAGGCGGTGTTGGTGGAGCGATCTCCTGCCGCCGTTGGAACGCCGGGCCTGAAGGTCGTGGGAAGTGCGCTTCTCTACCGCCACATCCGAACCCGGTTGATGACCTTCACCCTGAGGATTTCACCCGATGCCGCCGCGTGGGTGCCCGGCGCGGGACGGCTCATCCAATTGGGGCCGGATGACAAGGAGGAGCGGGTCATCCACCGGGAGATTCCCGTCCGGATGCTGGAGGCCCGGCTGGCACCCGGCACGAGCGGCCAGGTGGTCCTGGAGTGGCACATGCCGCAGGACCTGGTGCCCCAGGCCCGCTATGTGCTGGAGGTCTGGAATCAGGAAGGTGATCGCTCCGTGCGATGGAAGGGACTGTCCCTGTGAGCAGCGAGTCACTCGAGCTGGGGCTTCGCCATGCGGAGGCGGTGCTGGGGCGGGTCCTGCTGTCCCCCGAGTGGTTGCCGCCTGGGACCCGGGTGGACCGCTGGGAGGTGGTGGAGCGGTTGGGCGCGGGGGGTTATGGCACCACGTACTCCGTGCGCCGCGCAGGCCGTCCTCGGGGCCGGCTGTATGCCTTGAAGTTGTCCCGGCGACCCGGAGAGCGGTGGTTCGCGCGGGAGGCGGCGCTGCTGGCCCGCGTGCGGCACCGCGCGGTGGTGCGGTTGATCACCCACGGTGTCTGGCGGTTGGGGCCCGTGGAGCACCCCTATCTGGTGATGGAGTACGTCGAGGGGGAGTCGCTCTATGCATGGGCGCTGGCCCGCAACCCCACGGCTCGACAGGTCACGGGCCTGCTGGTGCAGGTGCTGGAGGCGCTGGCCGCCGCGCACCGCCAGGGTGCGCTGCACCGGGACTTCAAGGGGGACAACGTCCTGGTCACGCCTGACGGCAGGGTCAAGGTCCTGGACTGGGGCGCCGGTTGGTACGCGGGCGCACCCGTGCTCACCGCCACCGCCCGGTTGCCGCCGGGCAGTCCGCGCTACTACAGCCCCCAGTTGTTCATGTGGCGCGTGCTGTCGGAGCGCCGGCCCGGCGCTTCCAGCCCCTATGCCTACTCCGTCGCGGACGAGCTGTACGCGGTCGGCGTGAGCTTCTATCGCCTGTTGACGGATCAGTACCCGGCCGCGCAATGGGGCATGCCCCGGGAGGCAGCGGAGCCTCATGGCCTGCGCGCCGTGCGGGACCTCAACCCCCACGTGCCGGAGGCGCTGTCGGAGGCCTTGATGCGGTTGCTGGCCTTCGAGCCGGAGCGGCGCCCCGAGAGTGCGGCGTTGCTGGCGGGTGAGCTGCGCCAGCACGTGTCGGATGGCGGCCCTGCCTGGGATGCGCCGTTGTTCGACTGGCGCGAACGGACCGCCAGCGGCTCCCGCACGACCCTGGAGGCGGAGGAGGTCCGGGGGCCCGTGATGCCGGGGCAGGAGGTCGCCCTGCGGGACGCCCGCGTCCGCCACCTGGAGGCGGCCCGCCGGCTTCGCGAGGTCCGTGAGCTGCGCAGACGCGATCCCGCGAGGGTGGCCGCCGCCGAGGCCCGGTCACTCCGTGCGCTCCAGGCTCGGGGGCGCGGGGGCCGCGCGCGGCTTCTCTTCTGGGGCGCGTTCACGGTGTTGCTGGTGGGGCCGCTCGTCGCCGGGCTCACGGTGTGGGGCTTGCGGCGGGCCCTGGCGCGGGAGGAGCCCGCGCTGGCGGTGAGCGAGGCGCGGAACGTCCAGCAAATGGCGCCCCGTCCCGGGCCGGAAGAAGCTCATAAGCCATTGACGGACACCTCCCCACCCGTCCCCTTTCCACAGGAGAAAGCAGCCATGACTCCCCCTTCGCCGCAGCAGGCGGCCGTCATTCCCACGCCCGCCCGGTCTGGCACGCTCAAGCGGTGCTCCGCGGCGGTGGGTGCCGCCGTCCTCACTGCCTGCACGGGCGCCCAGGTGCGGCCGGACGCGAGCCGATGCCCCACGGGGGCCCTGGAGGCCATGCGGAAGCTCGGCCTGAACAAGACTGGCAGCGCGAGCATCTACACCGACATCAGGCAGCCCGGCATGGGCTCTGAAGACGCCATCGTCCACGACGGCCCCATCGTCAGCCTCGTCATCGAGCAGTACGGCGACCTGCCCAAGGGGACCCGCCTGTATGGGCGCCTCTGGACGGGGGAGGGCCGGGTCACGGGCCGCTACACCCAGGCGGAGCTGCCGGACGGGAGCATCCATCCCGTGTGCTTCGTCTACGGGAACTTCGATGGCGGCGAGTGGAACGAGGGCTCCAAGCCCGGCGCGGTCCGGGTGCCGCGCACCTTCGCATATACCGTCGTGGATTCGTTCCCGTGAGTCCTGCTTGCGGGACCGCCGGGCCGGGAGAAACGTTCTAATACAACCTGATGGGTCCTGGAGAATTTGACTACTCGAAAAGTAGTCTGGCGTTGTTCTCCAAGGAGCCCGCACGGCATGAGTCCTTCCAGGAAGGTGAAGCCTCCCCTGCCCGAAGTGCTGTTCAAGACCGGGTCCAGGTCGTTTGAACTGGAGCGGATCCTTCGGCGGCGCGGCCACGGGGAGCAGCACTTCCTGGCCGTCCGGAGGCAGCCCGGACATGAGCCCGTGCCGGTGTTCCTCCAGGCGCTGTCCCTGCGCGGCGGGGAGCTCTCCCCGTCGAGGGATCCACGCGCGCGGTTGCAGGAAACACTGGCGCTCTCACGGCTGCTGGAGCATCCGCGCATCGCCCGGCTGCACGGCGGCCACGAGGTGGACGACCTGCTCTTCCTTGAATGGGAGCGCGTCCCGGGCTGCACGCTGGATGACGTGGCGATGCTGCCGCTGGTGTATGTGCATGCGTTCTCCGAAGCGTTCCTGGTGCACGTGGGCCGCCAGCTCGCGTCGCTGCTCGGGTTCCTGCATGGGAAGACGGACGCGCGGGGAACTCCGCTGGGCTTCGTGCACCGCGACCTGCATCCACAGGGCCTCCGGTTCGGGCCAGGGGGCGCGGTGGCGCTCACGGACCTGGGGGATGTCCTCTCCCGGATGCCGGGACGGGTTCCCTCCAGCATCACGCGCCCGCACGGCGAGGTGTACTACGGCGCGCCGGAGGTGCTGTTCGGGGAGGGGGCGGATGCGCGCTCGGATCTCTTCTCGCTGGGGCTCATCCTGCTGGAGCTGGCGACGGGCCTGCACCTCTACAGCCTGCCGCGCGCGCTCATGGGCGACCTGGAGGCGCGGCTGACGGACGCGGACGCGAAGCGCGTGTTCCAGGGGATGATGGTGGCGGCGCAGGCGGGGCACGGCTCGGACGAATACGCCGACGTCGTGATTCACGCCGCCGCCTACCGGCCGGAGGACCTGGAGTCACTGATGGCGCGGCTGTCACCCGGGCTGCGCGCCATCCTCCACCGGCTGCTGCGCCGGGAGCCGTCGGAGCGCTACGCGACGGCGGAGGCGCTGGAGGCGGACCTCCATGTCCGGGCCGTGGAGCTGGGGGGTCCATACGGAGGGCCGGAGGCGGCGGAGGAGCTCCAGCGGGCGCTCGCGATGACGGCGCCGCTGCTGAAGGCATTCCAGACGGACGTGGGCGCGTTTCCGCCGGGCAGCGTGCTGCACCTCCCGACGCCCGCGGCCTGAGCCGGTGGCACCGGCCCCGCGCACCTAGCCTCCCGCCGCCGGCTTCGCCTCGGCGTGCGGCAGCCTCACCGTGAACGTCGTGCCGGCCTCCCGCGTGGACGTCACGTCGATGGTGCCGCCGTGCGCCTGCACGATGGTGCGCACGATGTAGAGCCCCAGGCCCACGCTGCGCGTCGCCGCGTCCACGCCCGGCGCCCCGCGCTGCATGGGCTGGAAGATGCGGGGCAGCACGTCCGCGGGGATGGGCTCTCCGGCGTTGTGCACCTCCAGCAGGACGCTCCCGGGCACCTCCCGCAGGCGCACCGTCACCGGCGTGTCCTCCGGCGAGTACTTCAGCGCGTTGCCCAGCAGGTTGATGAGCAGTTGCGTGACGCGGTCCGGATCCCAGCAGCCGCGCGGGCCCGCCTGCGGCAGCGACACCTGGAGGTCCCGTTCCGGGGCGGTCATCCGCGCCTCGTCCACCACCTGGCGCACCAGCGCCCCCAGCTCCAGGTCCTGGCACTGGATGGGGAGCCCGCCGCCCAGGCGCGCCTGGGTGAAGTCCAGCAGGTCGCGGATCATCCGCACCGCGCGCTCCGCGGAGGACTGGATGCGCAGGACGGCCTTCGTCGCGCGCTCGTTCAACTCCTCGCGCCGCAGCAGCGACGACGTGCCCAGGATGATGGCGCTCAGCGGGTTGCGCAGGTCGTGCGACACGATGCCCATGAGGTACTGCTCGAACTCCGCGCGCTGGCGCGCCGTCTCCTCCGCGAGCTTGCGCTCCGTCACGTCCAGCCCCGTGCCCACGAAGCGCACGGGCTGACCGTCCGGCCCGAAGTGCACGTGGCCCCGTCCGGAGATCCACCGCACGGGCTGGCCGTCCTGGGAAAGCCGCACGCGGAACTCGCTCGCGAACTCGCCGGAGCCCCCGGGCCGGGCGGCCTCCGCCATCGCGTGCTCCACCCGGGGCCGGTCCTCGTCCAGGACGGGCCGCATGACCTCGTCGAGCGCCACCTCCGCCCGCTCGGGCAGCCCCACCATGGCGCGGAAGCGCGCGTCCCAGGTGGTCCGGCCCGTGGCGAGCTCGATGTCCCAACTGCCCATGTCCGCCGCGTCCAGCGCCAGCCGCAGGCGCTCCTCGCTGGCCTGGAGCGTCTCCGCCAGCCCTTCCGCCCGCTGACGGGCCCGCACGGCTTCGGTGACCTCGCTGGCGACGACGAGGATGCCCTGGATGCCGACCTCGTCCGGGTGGAGCGGCTGGTAGACGAGGTTGAAGTACGCGTCCTCCAGGGCACCGCCGGGCGCCCTCGCCAGACGGATGTGCAGCTCCTGGCCCACGTAGGGGATGCCCGTGGTGAGCACGCCGTCCAGCAGCTCCCGGATGCCCTGCTCCTTCACCTCCGGCAGGACGTGGAGCAGGGGGCGGCCCAGGACCTGGGCGCTGGCGCGGCCCCAGAGCTGGCAGACGCGTTCGTTGGCCAGCTCCACGACGTGCTCGGGGCCGCGGAGGATGGCGAGCGCGACGGGGGCCTGCTGCAACAGCCGGTGCAGATGCCCGAGCGCCGTGTCCGCCTGGACGCGCGCGGTGCGGGCCTCCAGGAGCAGCCGCGCGCGGCCGCACTCCTCCTCGCGCTGGAGGGTGACGTCCTGCATGGCGCCCACCATGCGCACGCCCCGGCCCGTTGCGTCCCGCAGGATGACGCCCGTGTCCAGCACCCGCACGGCGCCGCCCTGGCGGTGGATGAACCGGTACTCGTCCTGCCACCGCGCCTGCGTGCCCCGGATGGCCGCGTGGATGCCGTGCTCCACCCGCTCGCGGTCCTCCGGGTGGATGCGCTCGACCCACCAGCTCGCCAGGGGGCCTGTCTCCTCGGGCGCGAAGCCGAGCAGCCGGCGCGTCTCGCCGCTCCAGGTCACCTCCTGGGTGAGCAGGTCCCAATCCCAGACGGTGTCCGCGGCGGCCTGGCTGGCCAGCCGGTAGCGCGACTCGGACACCTCCAGCCGCGTGGCGGTCTCCCGGAGCTGGCCCATCAGCAGGGCGCGGTCGAGGATGCCGGAGAGGGTGTCCACCAGCGTCTCCAGGAAGCGCCGGGTCCGCGGCGGCACCGGCCGCGCCTCCGCGAAGCCCACGCAGAGCACGCCCATCAGTTCGCCATGGGGCCACAGCCGCAGGCCCAGGAGCGTGCCCCAGCCGGGGACGTGCAGGCCCTCGCGCGCGGCGTCCTCCAGGCCCCGCGCCTGCGTGAGCGCCAGCGGCTCCTCCGAGCGCGCCACGCGGCCCAGGAACGACGGCCCCTGCGAGTCCACCCACCGGCCCGGGGGCGGCACCCGGTGCTGGGTGTGCGCGACGGGGACCATCCGCCGGCCCCCCGCGTCCACGAGGAACAGCTCCGCTCCGGCGGCCTCCATCGCCCGGACGATGAGCTCCACCAGCGGCCTCACCGGGCCCTGCATGTCCGCGCCGGGCTCCAGCGACCGGGGCGCCAGCGCGTCCATCTGGCGCAGGAAGCGCTTCTCCCGCTGGCGGTCCTCCAGCGAGTAGCCGGAGAAGAGGACCTCCACGTGGTCCATGGCTTCTTCCAACTGCTCGAAGAGGCACTGGAGGTCCGCGGCGCCGGGCCTGCGCTCCGGCCGGGCGTCCTCCCAGAGCTGGGGGATGAGCCGCCCCAGCAGCGTGTACTCGTCCGTCGCGTCCTGCTGCGTGGCGCCCACGCGCAGCCGCAGGTTGATGTGGGCCTCCTCCAGGCGCGCCCGCGTCTCCAGCCACTCCGGCGTGGCGCCGTGCCGGCAGATGGCCGCCACCGCGTGCAGGTACTCCGGCAGCGTGGAGATGACCTCCGACGGCTTCAGGCCCTGCGTGCTCTCCAGCCCGCGCGCCGCCTCCGCGAAGCGCCGCACCAGGACGTCCAGGTTCGCTTCGATGAAGTCCGCAATCAGGTTCATGGGGCCGTAGAGAGGGGGTTAGTACTACCCGGTCACTTGAGTCCAGGTGCCCCGTGTGATCTACGGGTGGGATGACACCCGCGCAGCTCAAGAAGCTGG
>NZ_JAIQDE010000018.1 GCF_020037015.1 Corallococcus sp. AS-1-6
GGGCTTCTTCTTGCGATGTCACCCCACCTCTATGCGGCTCGTAGGACTGCTTATTCCGCGCAGACCTCCAGTCGGACAGGTTTTCTGCGGTCCGCTCCCGGCGGGGCGTCCCGGCTGGGTTCTTTCCTTCTCATGCCTGAAGACTCCATGGTCGAGAGCTTCGGGCCTGCCACGGGTGTCAAGGTCAAGACCCCGGTGGGAAATGTGACGGGGTTGTCCCCACGGGATGCCGGGCCGCGATCTACGGTGCGCCGCGTGAGCCCGTCTTCGCCCGTGCCCCGTCCGCGTCCCGCGCTTCTCACGCTTGCCTACCTGGCGTTCGTCAGCCTGGGGTTGCCGGACGCGGTGCTCGGGGTCGCGTGGCCTTCACTGCGAAGCACGTTCGGCCTGTCGCAGGCGGCGATGGGCTCCATCCTGGCGACGGCCGCGGTCGCCTACTTCATCTCCGGGTTGTTCGCGGGCCGGCTGATGCGCGCGATGAATCTGGGGCTGCTGCTGGCGCTGAGCACCGGCTCCGTGGCGCTGGGGCTCACGGGCTACGCCACGGTGCCCCTGTTCGTGCTGTTCCTCGCCGCCGCGTGCTTCATCGGCTTCGGTTCGGGCGCCATCGACTCCGCGCTCAACAACTACGCGGCCCAGAACTTCGGTCCCAAGCACATGAGCTGGCTGCACGCCGCCTACAGTGTGGGCGCCGCGATGGGCCCGGTGTTGATGACCGCGCTGCTCGCTCGGGGCGCGCATTGGAGGACCGGCTATGCCGTCCTCGCCGGGGTCCTGGGGACGCTGGCGCTGACGTTCCTGGTGATGCGCCGTTCGTGGGACGCGCCGGTGGGAGCGCCGGGCGAGGAGCCTCGTGCGGAGGTGCCCACCGCTTCCGCGATGGAGGCCGTGCGCCGGCCCCGCGTGTGGCTGCAGATCTTCACGTTCTTCTTCTACACGGGCGTGGAGGTGACGGCGGGCCAGTGGAGCTTCACCGTGCTCACCGAAGGCCGGGGCCTGCACACCGCCGCCGCGGGCACCTGCGTGAGCCTCTACTGGGGCAGCCTGCTGGTGGGCCGCGTCCTCTCCGGCTTCGTCGTCGAACACATCGGGCCCGTGCGGATGCTGCGCGCGAGCACCGTGCTGGCCGTGGCGGGCGCGGCCCTGTTCGCGCTCCCCTCCGTGCCGCCCGCGCTGGGGCTCGCGCTGCTGGGGTTGGCGCTGGCGCCCATCTTCCCGGCCCTGATGTCGGAGACGCCGCGCCGCGTGGGGCTGGACGTCTCCGCGCACGCGGTGGGCTTCCAGGTCAGCGCGGCGACGACGGGCGTCGCGGCGCTGCCCAGCCTCGCGGGTGTCATCGCGGAGCGCTGGGGCCTTCAGTTCATCGCCCCGTACATGCTCGGGGTGGCCGTGGTGCTGGCCCTGCTGCACGGGGGGCTGTCCGCCGTGGCGGACCGTCCCCAGCTCTCCCGCTGAGCGCGGACCTCAGCTCCCGGCCGGGAGCTCCGCGCTGCGCAGCGTCTTCGGGCCCTGAGCCGTCCACTGCGCCAGCCGCAGCGTCGCGCCCTTCGCTGAAACGTGGGGCTCCACCTCCACGAAGGTGAAGCGCTGCTCCAGCTTCGCGTGCTTCTGCTTCGCCGGCTCCAGCGACGGATTGAGCTGGAGCTCCGCGAGGTACTCGCCCCATTCCTCGTCGGAGGCCTCCGGGGCGGGCAGCCGCAGCAGGGAGATCCACGTGCCGGTGTTGGCGTAGAGGGGGCCTTCGCCCTCGTGCCAGCGGGCCGCGTGCGTGTGGCCCATTACCACCGCCTGCGGGTTGTACTTCCTGCCCAGCCGCGCGGTCTCCGCGAGCTCATCCTTTCCGGGCTCCAAGGCGAAGTAGTCCGTGCCGGTCCTGCCCGCGACCGAGCGGTGCAGCCGGGCGTAGAACGCGAACCCCGCCTTGGCCAGCTTCAGCCGGGCACGGCCCAGGGCCTCCGGGTTGTCGAAGGCGTTGAGCTTCTCCGGGTCGAGCGCCGACAGCAGCGCGTCCACCTCGTCGTCCTTCAGGTCCACCCGCGCCAGGCTGCGCGCCAGGCGCGCGTCCGCGTCCGAAGCCCCCACCGCGTCCATCGGTTCGAGCGCGAAGGCCGGCGCGAGGCCCCGGTTCTCCAGCAGGCGCCGGATGAGCGTGAGCGTCCCCGCGTTGAACAGGACCCTGAGCGCGTCAGGCTTCACGCCGAGCGCCACCATCACCGCGCCCTCGAAGTCCGGCTTGAGCAGGTCCATGTACCGCATCCGGTGCTGGTGCTTGAGCGGGTTGAGCAGCGTCTTCACCAGCACCGAGCCCGGCGGATAGCGGAAGCGGTCCGCCCGCTCGGCCGACAGGAGCGACGCGTAGTCGATGCGGTTCGCCACGTCGGTGTGCTCGCCGTGGGTGACGAGCACGCGTGAGCCGCCGACCTCCAGTTGCAAAGGCGCCGTGCCGTCCCGGAACTCCAGCCGCGAAGCGATCTCCCCGGGCTGTCCCAGCGCGGAGCGGATCACCTCCTGGACGTCCGGCAGCGCCAGCTCCAGGTCGTGGTTGCCCACCACCATCGTCGCCCGCCCCCCCGAGGCCAGCACCCGCCCGAGCGCCTTCAACGCGGGCGCCGTCTGCGCGGACGTCACCAGCGCGCGGGCCTGCTCCAGCGTCCGCTGGGGATCCACCGCCAGCGGGTCGTCGTTGAGCAGGAAGTCGAAGCTGTCCCCGTTGAGGACGACGTGGGTGGGCGTGCGGGTGAAGGAGTCGAAGAGGGCGGGCAGTTCGGCGGCGCCCGCGAAGATGTCGTAGGGGCCGCCGTTGCCGAGGTGGAGATCGCTGAGAATGAGCGTTCGCATGGGTCGATGCTCCTTTCAGGGAAGCGCCTGCAGGTCGTTGTGCCGGATGCTCGCGGCGGGATCGCCGAGCACCACGTAGTTGCGAGCGTCGTTGCGTTCGATCCACCGGTGCAGCAGCTCGCGCGGCGCGAGCTTGCCGTTGGACGTGTTGGCGTCCAGGTGGGTCAGCAGGATGTTGTTGGCGGCGGAGAACCGGTCGCGGAAGTCCTTCAGCGCGTGGCCCACCGGCATGCCGCTCATGATCTTCCAGAGCGTGTTGCGGAACGGGTGGGTGGTCGTCTGGGTCATCTGCAGGGGCTTGATGGAGAAGCCCCAGGCCCGCTCCACGTGGCCGATGACCGCCAGCGCGCCGCCGTTGGGATGGGCCAGCAGCCGCCGGGGCAGGGCCGCGACGAAGGGCGCGCTCGCGAGCGCTTCGCCGCCGCGGGAGGCCGTGAGCGGGAACTCGTCCTGCGCGGGCGTCCCCATGCCGAAGCAGGCGAAGAAGAACGCAACCAGGCCGTGCAGCCGCGCGTCGTCCTGGATGTCCGACGCCGCCACGTAGTGCGCGGGGGCCATCGCGCCAAAGCCCGCCCAGTCCTGGCTCAGCAGCGCGCCCTGCTTGGCGAGCTGGAGCGGGTCATTCGCCTTGAAGCCCACGCCATGGGACGCGGTGAAGAGGACCGCCGGGCGCACGTCCCGGCCGTGGAGCGCGGCCAGCAGCCACTCGCGGGTCGCGTCGTCCTCGATGGCGTCCCGGCTGACGAAGCGGACCTTCGCGGCGATCGTCTTCGCCGGCTGGGGAGGCTGATCCAGCGGCGCGCCGCGGGCCAGCGTCGCGACGAGGCTGTCCGCGCTGAGCTCCGTGGAGCGGTCCCCGGGGTGCTTGGGTCCCCACCAGCTCACCTGCCGGTGATTGGGCACGGAGGTGCCTGTTTCATACGCCACCACGCTGTCCGCGTAGCGCGCGTACTCCGCGGGCGTGTCGAAGGAGAGCCGCCCCACGGCGTACGACAGGGAGAGCGAGTGCTGCACGTCGAAGGGGATGACGTCAGGCCCGCCGACGAGCAGGAGGTAGTAGGGGACGACCGTCGGCTCCACGTCGCCGATGGGCGCCCCGTGCCGCTCCAGGAACTGATGCGCCGTCTCACCGGGCTGGTAGGTGAGCACGTGGCACCGGTCCGCTTCCTCCACGCGCTCGCGCCGGTGGGCGAGGAGCGGCTCCAGGCTCTTGCGGAGCTCGTCGGAGGCGGACGCGGCGAACACCACGCCCCAGCCGGACTTCGTGTAGTCCTCCGGCGGCGCGTCGGGCGGCAGGCCGAAGCTCAGCCGCATGGGGAGGAGTTCGAGCCACTTCCTCCACGCCGCGAAGGCCTCGCCCCGAGGCTCCGCCACCTCCGCGGCCGCGGGCAACGCGACGGGCGGCACCAGGTACTGCCCGGTGACGCCATCAATCCCGTTGAAGACCAGCGGGTCCTCCGGGTTGGTGATGGAGCGCTCCACGTTCACCTCCTCCCCGCCATCCTAGGCGTCCCCGCCGACCTGGAAAGAGCGGTCAGGGGCCCGGCTGTCCGGCCCCCGGCGTTCGGGGAGGCGGGTGTCGCGTGGCGGGCTCGCGCTGCGACCCGGAGGCAGCCCTGTCACCTGGTCCACGGTCTCCTCGTCCTCCTGGACAGGGGCCTGTCTGATTCATGGGGGCAATCCCTTACGCCCCATTCGAGCCTCGCTGGACTTGTGGCGTGCAAGCGCAAGTCGCGATGAAATGTATTTGTTTGGCCCGGTGCGTCTGGCATTGCGGGGCGTGTCTGTGTTCACGTTCGCTCCGCGTCCGGCGCACATGGCACCCCTCGCCATGCGGGTCCGGCCGCAAGGGAGAGCACTCATGACGATGAAGGCCTCGGTCCAGGATGTCGTGCAGGGCTGGCTGTCCGGTGATGAGGAGTCCCATGGCCTGACGAACCCGGCGGGCCCGGTGTTCGTGGGAGGTCAGCGCACGGAGCAGGCGCTCACGGAGTCCAACCTCGTGGAGAACACGGGCTGCAGCAGCTGCAGCGCCTCCACCACCGGCTTCTGCTGTTGATCCATCGCGGACCCCCGTCCGCATGAATCTCCCCTCCGGCGCCGTGCGCGGTGCCGGAGGGTCTTCCGTCTTTCCCACCCCCAGGGAGCCCCCTCATGGTCCACGAGGAAGCGTCGATGGCTGCCGAGGTCCCTCCCGAGGGATGGCTCGCGCGCCCCGTGAACGTCCTGCTGGCGCCGCATCTGGACTCGCTCGCGGAGCGGCTGTCCCGGATGGAGGGCCTCTCCCCGGCGGAGCGCGGCGTGGTGGAGGCCGCGGCCCGGGAGACGCTGGGCTTCAGCGCCCAGCTCAAGCTCAACCGCGTGCTCCTCCTGGAGCTGCACGCCGCGTCGCTGGAGGGACGGCTCGACGCCGCGGACTCCCCGGGGCGGTGGGCCCGGTTCCTGGAGATGGCCTGCGCCTCCGACTTCCACGCGCACCTGCGCGGACGCTACCCGCCGCTCCTGGACCGGCTGGCGACGCTGGGCCGGCTCCAGACCCAGGCGGTGCTGCGGCTGGCGGAGCGGTTCGTCGCGGACCGGGAGTCGCTGACGGACCTGCCCGGGCGTCCTCGCGGCGCGCTGAAGCGCCTGAGGTTGGGGGAGGGGGATGCCCACCGGGGCGGCCAGACGGTGGCGCTGCTGGACCTGGAGGCGGGCACGGTGCTCTACAAGCCCCGCTGCATGCGCGTGGATCGCGCGCTGGAGGGCCTGCTCGCGCGCGTGCTGGCACCGGACGCCGAAGCCACGCGGATCCGCGTGCCAGCCGTGCTGGTGCGCGCGGGCTATGGCTGGGCGGAGTTCGTGGAGCACCGCTTCTGCACGAGCGAAGCCGAGCTCGCGCGCTTCTACCGGAACCTGGGCCACTGGCTCGCGGTGATGCGCCTGCTGGGCGGCACGGACCTGCACTCGGAGAACCTCATCGCGCACGGGCCGGTGCCCGTGGTGGTGGACGTGGAGAGCCTCTTCGCCCCGGATCCGCCCGTGCCTCCGGCGGAGCGCGGGCTCGCGGTGGACCTGGCCGCCAAGGCCATCCGTGGCACCGTCCTGCGCACGGGCCTGCTCCCCGTGCGCAGCGAGGGCCCGGGCCTGGGCGGCCTGGACATCTCCGCGGCGGGGTCGCTCCCGGGGCAGCAGCCGCGCGTCCCGGCGCCGCTCATCGTCGGCGGCGGCACGGACCGCGCCCGCCTGGGCATGACGTTGCTGGAGCGCCCGCACGCGAAGAACCACCCCAGCCCGGACCCCGTGCTCGCGCGGCACTGGGACCAGGTCGTGGAGGGCTTCCACGAGGTGACCGCGCGGATGAAGGCGCTGGACGCGTACGGGGGGCTGCGCCCGCTGCTGGAGCCGTTCACGGGCGCGGTGGTCCGGCGCATCCTGCGGCCCACGCAGACGTACGCGGAGCTGCTGCGCATGCTCTGGCACCCGGCCTCGCTGTACGACGCGCCCAAGGCCCACGCCCGGGCGAGGGAGGTGCTGCGCAAGAATGCCGGCGTGTCCCCCGGCGCGCCCTCCGCGACGCCCGTCATCGACGAGGAGCTCGCGGACCTGTGCGTGGGCGACATCCCCGTGTTCACCCAGCCCGTGACCCGCAGGATGCTCGACGCCACGATGGAGGCGTGGCGCTCGGTGGACGAATCCCTGGAGGAGATGACCATCCAGAGCACGTTGATCAGCGCCTACCTCAACGAGAAGACCGTGCCTCCGCGCGTCCCCGCGCCGGCCACGCCCGCGCGCCGCGAGCGCCTGGACGCGCGGCGCCGGGCCCAGCTCTCCAAGCTGGTCCGCCGCGTGAGCGACGCGGCCGTGCGGGGACCTGACGGGACGGCGACGTGGATCAGCCCGGTGCTCGCCGAGTACGGCTGGGCGGTGCGGCCGCTCTCCGCCGAGCACTACAGCGGGCAGGGCGGCGTCGCGGTGGTGCTGGCCCAGTACCTGCGCGAGGTCCACCACGGCCGCGCGGACGCGGTGGAGGGGCTGCCCGAGCTGCTGGACGGCACGCTCGCGGTGCTGCGCGCCACGGAGGACCGCGTGCCGGTGAAGTCCCCGGGGGGCTTCGCCGGGCTCGCGTCGCAGGTGTGGATCTGGTCCACGCTGCACGACCTGGGCACCTTCCCCGGCGCGCTGGACCGGGCTCGCGAGCGCGCGGCGGCGCTGACGCCCCAGGTGCTGGACGCGGACGGGCTGCTGGAGGTGCTGGGCGGCGCGGCGGGCGTCATCGTCCCGCTGCTCAACCTGGTGGACCAGACGGGGGACCCGAGGTGGCTGGAGCTGGCGGCGCACGCGGGGCGGCGGCTGGAGGACACGGCGCGGAGCGTGGCGGGGGACGCGCGGTGGTCCACGTCGATGTTCCCGGAGCCCCTGGGCGGCTTCGCGCACGGCACGGCGGGCATCGCCTGGGCGCTGGCCCGGCTGGGCCTGAGCGCGGCGGGGACGGCGGCGGACCGGCGGCGGTGGCGCAGCCTGGCCGAGCGCGCCTTCGACTTCGTGGACGGGCTCTACCGGCAGGACCTGGGCAACTGGACGGACCTGCGCCGCCCGGACGCGACGGATCAACTGACGAGCTGGTGCCACGGGAGCACGGGCATCGGCCTGGCCGCGGCGGACCTCTTCGCGCGCACGGGGATGCCGCGCTACCAGGACCTGTTCCAGCGGGCCCGCGCCGCGGCCGTGCGCGAGGGCTTCGGCTGGACCCACACCCTGTGCCACGGCGACCTGGGGGTGTGGGAGCTGCTGGAGACGGCGCGGCGCCTGGGCTCGGAGCCGCTCGGGCCGGACCGGGAGACGCTGGACGCGGAGCTCATCTCCGGGCTGGAGGCGCGCGGCCCGGTGGCGGGGCTTGCCCGGGACGCCTTCTCCCCCGGCCTGATGGCGGGGCTGGGCGGCGTCATCCACACGCTCCTGCGCATGCACCCGGAGAGCCGGCTCGCGTCGCCGCTGCTGCTGGGGCGCGCGGGGGACATGGACCCGGAAGCGCCCTGATGCGGGTGCCGCACCAGCCCGCCGTGACAGCGGGCCGGTGACGCCGCCGGGACGTCAGTCGCGGGTGTCGCGGCGCACGGTGACCTTGCGGCCGCGCAGCGTGGAGCCCTTCAGCGCGGAGATGATGCGCGCGGCGTCCGGCTCCGGCACCTCCACGATGGAGTACATGTCCGCGATGTGGATCGCGCCGATCCGCGAGGAGTCGAGCCCCGCCTCGCCCGCGATGGCGCCCACCAGGTCCGCGGGCCGCATGCCCGCGGTGCGGCCCGCGCCGATGAACAGGCGCGTGACGTTCCACTCCGGCGCGCGCTGGGGACGCGCGGGGGCCCGCTCGGATCGTTCGCCGCGCTCGGCGCGCTCTCCGCGCTCGGCCCGGTCGGCGGTGCGGGAGCCTCGCGACGGGCGCTCAGCGCCGCGGTCGGCGAAGCGGCCCGGAGGCCCGGAGCGCTCGGCGCGCGGGAACTTGCGCTCCGCCGGCGCCGACACCTGGGGAATCTCCTGCTCGGCGGTGTCCTTGCCCTCGTCCTCCTTCTCCTGGAGGAGCTTGATGGCGGCGGCGGCCACGTCCATGACGCTGAACTCGCCGGACAGGTCCTCCGCGATGCCGCGGAACGCGTCCAGCTCCCCGGCCACCAGCGCCTCGCGCAGCGACGAGCGGATCATCTCCAGCCGGCGCGCGCGCAGGTCCGACACGGTGGGGACCGCGGAGACCTCGATGCGCTGGCCGGTGAGCCGCTCGATGTTGCGCAGGAGCCGGTGCTCGCGGGGCTCCAGCAGGGTGATGGCCACGCCCTCGCGGCCCGCGCGGCCCGTGCGGCCGATGCGGTGCACGTAGGCCTCCGGCGCGTTGGGCACGTCGAAGTTCACCACGTGCGTCAGCCGGGGGATGTCCAGGCCTCGCGCCGCGACGTCCGTGGCGATGAGCAGGTCCGCCGCCTGCGACTTGAACTGCTTGATGACGCGGTCGCGCTGCTCCTGGCTCATGCCGCCGTGCAGCGCGTGCGCGCGCCAGCCCCGGCCGTTGAGGGACGTGGTGAGTTCATCCACTTCCGTGCGGGTGCGGCAGAACACGATGGCGGCGGTGGGGGACTCCAGGTCCAGCACGCGCCCCAGCGTGGCGATCTTGAACGCGCGCGGCACGATGTAGGCCGTCTGCCGGACGCGCGGCATCTCCCCGGCCTCCAGCTTCTCCTTCGCGATGCGCACGCGCACCGGCTCGTGCAGGTGGCGCTCCGCGATGCTGGCGATGCGCGGGGGCAGGGTGGCGGAGAAGAGCGCCGTCTGCCGCTGCTCGGGCGTCTCCGAGAGGATGGCCTCCAGGTCGTCCGCGAAGCCCATGTCGAGCATCTCGTCCGCTTCGTCCAGGACCACGGTCTGCACCTGGTCCAGCTTCAGCGTCTTGCGGCGCAGGTGATCCAGCGCGCGGCCCGGCGTGGCGACGATGACGTCCACGCCGCGCTTGAGCACGCGCAACTGCCGGCCGATCTCCTGGCCGCCGTAGAGCGGGAGCACGCTGACGCCCAGCTTCTGGCCGTAGCGGTGGATGGCCTCGGACACCTGCATGGCCAGCTCGCGCGTGGGCACGAGCACCAGCGCGGAGGTGCCGTGCGGCGCGGCGGCGCCGGGCTTCAGGTGCTGGAGGAGCGGAAGCGAGAACGCGGCCGTCTTGCCGGTGCCCGTGGCGGCGATGCCCAGCAGGTCCTTCTGGGCCAGCAGCGGCGGGAGCGCGGCGGCCTGGATGGGAGTGGGCTCTTCGTAGCCGAGCGTCGTCAACGCCTCGACGAGCTCGGGCTTGAGCCCGAGGGCGTCGAAGGTGGGGGTTTCGGGGGCAGCGGGAGGCGGGGGAGCTTTCACACGGCGGCTTGTACCACTTCCGCGCCCGGGAGGAGGACTGGGGACGTCAGGTGCGTCCAGGCCTTTACGAAGGGCCGGGCCTTCCGGGCTTTTACGTCCCTTCGCGGAGGTGTGGGGTCAACAGCGCAGCGACGGCCCCTGCCCCCGAGGACAGGTCCGCGTGGGACAGCACCAGCCGCCGCCGCCGGCCGCCGTCCAGCGCCGTGCCCTCCAGGAGGGACGTGAGGCCCCGGGGGCCGCGGTCCAGGTCGAGGACCAGCTCCAGCGTCTCTTCCCCGGGGAAGGGCAGCAGGGCGAGCGAGCGCGGCGGGCCGCTCCACTCCGGGCCGGCGTGGAACTCCAGCTCCTGCACGAAGGGCTCGTCGCGGCCGAGGGGCGGGCCGGCCTCGCAGTAGGAGTTGTGCCACTGGAAGCCCAGGTGCTGCACGGCTTCGAGCACGGTCTGGAGGGACGGGTGGGGCAGGACGTGGACGCGGTCGCTGTCCTCGGGGTTGAGGGCGTTGTCGATGTCGAGCGCCGTCTTGATCCACACGGGCGTGCCGCGTTCGGTGGTGGGCGTGTGGGCGGGGATGCGCAGGGAGAAGGGGATCTCCCGCTCCTCGCGGGGCTGGAGGGTGAAGGGGTTGGAGACGCGCCAGGTGCGAACGACGGCGTTGAGCGCGCTGAGGCGGTCGTTGTCGCGCTGGAGGTACTGCGCCATCAGGTGAAGTTCGATGCGGTCGATGCGCTGGGGTGTGTGGCCGCCCTGGACGTGGACGAGTCCGCGCAGGTCGCCGCCCGCGCGCACGGTGTCGTGTTCCAGGCGGGTGTCCACGCGCGCGCTGCCGATGCCAAGGCGGGCGAGCATCTTCATGAAGGGCATGGGGGACGGCATAGGCCGGATGCGCGCCGCGCGAAAGCCTGGGTGTCTGGCTGCCTGCCCGTCATGCGGCCCCTGCACCGCAGGGACGGGCGCGGCTTGCTGGCTGGCCCGGCGCGTCACCAGCGTAGAGGCTCACCACGGGAGAGGTGCGTCATGGCGCAGGAGACATCCAGGCGGGTGCGGTACGCGGTGGTGGGGGCGGGCAACCTCGCGCAGGTGGCCATCCTGCCGGCGTTCCAGCACGCGGTGGAGAACTCCGAGCTGGTGGCCATCATCTCCTCCGACAGGGCGAAGCGGGCCGCGCTCCAGGAGCGGTACGGCGTGGAGCACGTGGGGGGCTACGAGAACTTCGAGCAGGTGTTGCGCGACTCGAAGGCGGACGCGGTCTACATCGTGCTGCCCAACACGATGCACCGGTCCTTCACGGAGCGGGCGGCCCGCGTCGGGGTGCACGTCCTCTGCGAGAAGCCGATGGCGACGTCGGTGGACGACTGCGAGGCGATGATCCGCGCCACGAACGAGAACGACGTGAAGCTGATGGTCGCCTACCGGCTCCATTTTGAAGAGGCGAACCTCCGCGCCATCGAGCTGGTGCGTTCAGGGCGGCTGGGGGACCCGCTGGTGTTCACGGGGACGCTGACGCAGCAGGTGCGCGAAGGGGACATCCGCACGCGAGTGGACGTGGGAGGCGGGGCGCTGCTGGACGAGGGGCCGTATCCCATCAACGCCGCGCGCTACCTCTTCCGCGACGAGCCGCGCGAGGTGTTCGCCTTCACGGGAGGAGGCCGGGACGGGCGCTTCCACGGCGTGGACGCCTCCGCGTTCGCGCTGATGCGCTTCCCGAACGGGAGGGTGGCGCAGTTCGCCATCAGCCACGAGGCCTCGGCGGTGTCGAGCTACCGGGTGGTGGGCACGGAGGGGGACCTGCTGGTGAAGCACGGCTTCGGCTACGGCACGGACATCCAGCACGAGCTGACGGTGGGAGGGGAGACGGAGACGCGGACGTTCAAGAACAGCGACCAGTTCGCGCCGGAGCTCATCTACTTCTCCAAGTGCGTCCTGGAGGACAGGGATCCGGAGCCCAACGGCATCGAAGGCCTGGCGGACGTGCGCGTCATCGTCGCGTTGCAGGAGTCCGCGCGCACGGCGAAGCCGGTGAAGCTGGCCCCGTTCGAGAAGCCGAAGCGCCCCACGCTGGAGCAGCTCATCGTCAAACCCCCCGTGGAGCCGCCCGAACCGGTGAACGCGCCGGCTCCGGCGGAGGGGTAGATTGCAGGGGTTGAGGGCTGCGTCCATCGATGTTCTGGTGGACGCATGGATGACCTTCAGGCGTTCGCTCAGCAGGTGTTCGCGTCGCAGCCCTTCAGCCAGTTCATTGGCGCGCAGCTCGCCAGCTCCGGACCTGGAAGCGCGGAGCTGCGGCTGCTCATCGTGGACCACCTGAAGCAGCAGCACGGCTTCGTCCACGGGGGCGTGCTCAGCTACCTGGCGGACAACGCCATCACGTTCGCCGGGGGCCTGGCGCTGGGCGGCAACGCGCTGACCTCCGAGTACAAGATCAACTACCTGAAGCCCGCCGTGGGCTCGCTGCTCATCGCGCGGGCCCAGGCGAAGGCCGCCGGCAAGCGGCAGGCCGTGTGTCAGTGTGAGGTCTTCGCCGTGAAGGATGGCGCGGAGACGCTGTGCGCCCTGGCGCAGGGCACGGTGGTCTCCGCGGCCTGAGCCGCCTCACATGGGGCGCGCCCACAGTTCGCGGATGTCTGTTGGCAGCTCGCCCGCGATGTCGTCGCTCTCACCCTCGGAGATCTGCGCCTGGACGGCGCTGAAGACCGCGCGGACGATGGACTCCGCGTCGTCCGCGTCCACGGCCAGGTCCGTGGCGACCATCGCCAGCATCTCCTCCCGGCCGAACTTGTGGGGCGGCGGTCCGGACTCGTGGCGGTCGCACCGCACCAGGAGCTCGCGCAGCTTGTGCGGCAACTGGGCCTCCAGGTCGTTGTCCTCCTCGCCGAAGAGGCGCTGCTCCAGCACGCACAGCACGGAGAAGGCGGCTTGCTGGGCGGCCTGCTCGCTCTCGAACTGGCCTACGTCGCGCAGGTACCTGAGGAAGGCCTTGTAGGTCTGCGACGTGCGGGACTCGTGGCGCATGCGGCGGCGCTCGTCGAGCGGGATGTCCGTCCTGCGGTGCATGGGGCTTCCTGCCTGCTGCCCGGTGCCAGGGATGTCTTGCGCTGCCATGTCTGGTTCCTCGTTCCTCGGAGTGGGGTCCGACCCCAAAGCTGAAGCGCTCGCGAATCCAGAGGAAGGCACGCGCCGCCCTGCGAGCCGCCCGCTTCCCGCAGGCGGGGGCTGACGGGGAGCGCCTGCTCCCACTTCCCGTCATCGCTCGTTGCAACGGCGCGCGCATGTCCGAACCGTGAAGAGAGGGGCCGCATGGTGCGGTCACCCTGTCCAGTGAGGTGTCGTCATGCGTGAGAGTTTTCGTCCCAGGGGAGCGGCGCTGCGCAGCGCCGCCCGGAGGATCGCGATGCGGAGGGCCGACGAACCGGGCACCCCCTTGATTGAGATCATCACGGAGGCAGCCCGCCACTACGACCTCTCGCCCAGTGAGGAGCAGATGCTGCTGGCGGATCTGCTGCCCGGGAGTGTGGAGGCGTCCCCGCCCTGACGCGACGTGGGGATGTCTGTCATTGAAGGGAGGCTCGTGAGTCGGGCCTGACCACGATTGGCGGTAGGAGATTCAAGCCTGACTCAGGAGGGGGAGTGAGCCGGGCGAGAATTTTCCTCGCAATCCGTTGCATGGCTGTCCAAGCGTTGGATGTCTGGACAAGGCTCCCTGGGATCGCTTAACTGATTCTGGGGAAGCGATTCCCCTTCCTTGGGGGCTGTCCATGAAAAGCTTGACGGTGGTGGCTGCGTTCGCGGTGTCGGCGCTGGGCATGGGTTCCGCGCACGCGGCGACTCTGACGTTCACGGTGCAGAACAAGATCACGACCAGCGCGATCACCACTTCCTACTTCAACGGCTGTGGCTCCGTCATTCCGGCGCTGAGCTCGGTGGCTGCCAACTCGACGTCCGGGGTGCACCAGACCGACTGTGGCCAGAACTCCGCAGTGGCCTTCGACTACACGAGCGGCAGCAAGACCTGTCGCTTCTACATGAGCAGCCTCTGGACACCGCCCAATCCGATCCTGGGGACGTCCGGCTACTGGACGCCGAGTGGTTCGGCCACGTCGCGGGGCAGCACCACCGCCACGTGCAAGACGACGCTGGTCGGGCTGGGCTCGAACGGCAGCTACACCTGGGCCCTGTCGATGCAGTGACGCGCCGGCGCTGACCTGGGAGCCGTCCTGCCTGCGCGGTGGGGCGGCTCCTTGTGTTTGACGAGGGGCGGGCTGGAAAGCGCGTCAGGCCCTGGAGTAGATGGGCGCCCATGAACCTCCTTCGACTGTCGTTTGTTGGCGTTGGCGTGGCGTTCCTGGTGGCGGGCTGCGGGGGCCGCCGGAGCCACGGCAAGGTGGACTTCTCCCAGATGGGACCGTCCATCAACTCCAAGCGCTACGCGAACCTGGAGAAGATCGCCGCCCGGGATCTCCAGTGCCAGGAGGCGCTGACGCCGCAGTACCTGGGTGAGAACCAGTACCGGATGATCGGCTGCAACACCGAGGGCGTCTACGAGCTGCGCTGCATCATGGGACAGTGCGCCTGGATTCCGGACGTGAGGCTCCGCGCCGAGTTCGACATGGGCTGCGGGAAGGCGGAGCTCCAGGCGTCCAAGCTGGACCGCGTCACCACGGGCGTCGTGGGCTGCGGGAAGCGCGCGACGTACCGGCTGCTCGGGGCGCGGTATGGCTATTCGTGGACCCTGAATTCGCCTGTGATCCAGGATGAGACGCCCGCGCCGGCTCCGGCACCCGCTCCCGCGGACGAAGTGCCGGTGCCGACGACGCTGTGAGCGAAGCCCGGATGCCTTCAAGGGGCCGGCGCGCTGACGGCCCCTTCCAGCATGCGTTTCACGGTGAGGTACAGGGCCTCGGGTGAGCCGTCATTCCTCAAGACGGCGTCGAATGAACTCCGGTCGAGCCCCAGGAGTTCCCTCTCCGTGGCGTGATGCGACAATGCACCGGGAGCGCCCGCGCCGGGCCTTTCAATCAGCCAGATGGTGGCTCCCAGCTCCCGAGCGGCCCGCCATTCCGCCTGGGTCCGCAAGTCCGTGCAGACGACACGTCCTCCCGCGCGGCGGATGGCTTCGACTCGCATCCGGAAGGGCCGCAGCCAGACCTCGGGATCCAGCTCCAGGCATGCCTGGCCGAACCGCTGGTAGAGCTCCCGGGGCGCGCGGCCGAACCGGGGATCCACCTCGTTGCGGCGCTCCCCCCAGAGCTGCGTGGGATCGAGTTGGAGCAGGCCCATCAGCGCCGCCTTGATGGGGTCCGCGAGCGCGACCCGCTCGAACCCATACTGTTTCGCCAGGAAGCCGCCCAGCGTGTCCTTGCCCGCGCCGGAGACTCCCGCGAGGCACACCAGGCTGGAGGCCGGGTTCATGACTCACCTCCGAACGCGTAGAAACCGTCTCGACCGACGAAGCGATCGATGGAGAACTGGACCTGGGACCACGCGGCATCCAGGCCATGCTGGAGGATGGGGGCGCTGTAGCGATGGCCTCCCTGGACGTTGTCGAAGAATCGGCCCGCCGGATCGACCATCGCGTAGCTGCCACGCATGTCTTCGTTGTCTTCGGGCACCAGGACGATGCCGTCATGCTCCAGGCCGCGATGGCGGGCGACGAACGCGTCGAAGTCCTCCCTGGGGCAGAACAGAGGTTCCACCTTGCCGGTGTTCTGTCCCTCGACGCTGAGGACGCGCAGCAGCTTCCAGCGCTCAGGCCGCAACTCCCGGAGGAACGCCGTCTGGTCCTCACCCGCGTTCAGGTTCGTGACGACCGTGTTCACCTTGAGGCGCATTCCCGCCGCGCGGATCCGCTCCGCGAGCGTCAGGTAGTGCTCGACCGGCAGCGCCTTGCCGTGGACGGCCCTCCCGAGCGCGGCGTGCGTCTGGGGTGACATGCTGTCGATGCTGAGCGTCACCCAATCCATCACGCCGTGGAGGCGCGCGAGGGTGTCCGCATCCAGGCGGCTGCCATTGGTCACCAGCATCGTGGTGGCCCCCCGCGCCTTGGCGGCCGCCACGAGCTCCGGCAACCACGGGCAGAGCAGGGGCTCGCCTCCCGCGAAGGTGATCTTCTGGAAGCGGAGCGCCAACAGCTCCACGAGCTTCAGCGCCTCCTGCTTGGGAAGGTGCCCCTTGGGGAGCACGTCCTTGCGGACATCCTGGAAGGTGGCGAAGCAGAACCGGCAACGCATGTTGCACGGCTCCCACAGGTGGAAGTTGACCGAGGGCGGCATCACCTGGGCGGTGGCCGGGGACGGCGTGGCGGACAGCGAGTGCATGAAGCCTCCAGAAACCGCCCGTGTCGGGCAGTCTGGTGCTCCACTTCCTTCAGCGAATTAAGTGTGACCGAAAATCGTAAGTCACTGACATTGCTGGAGAAAAATCGTCCGTAATTGATCCCGGGCGCGCTGGGTCCGCTTGCGGACGGCGTCGGGAAGGAGCCCGAGCCGGATGCCGATCTCGTCGTCGGACAGCTCCTCGAAGTAGCGCATCTCGAGGACCTCACGATGCTTCTCCGGGAGCGCACAGAGCGCATTGCGTAGGGCCAGGTGGGACTCGTACTGGATGAACTGGTCGTCAGGCCTGATCGTGCACTGGGGCTCATGGGACTCGTCGATGGGGCACGAGCGGATGACGCGGCCAAAGCGCTTCATGGCTCCGTACTGGACCGAGCGGAGGAAGAACTGCTCGAACTCGTCTGGCGGGCGCTTCCTCAGGCAGATGTTCAGGAGGATGGAGTGCACGAGGTCCTCCGCATCGGAGGTGCCGACCAGTGCCTGCGCGATTCGACGAGCCTTGTTCATCATTTCCCGCTGGTGGAATTGCTTCTCCAGGCAGGCTCGCGTGTTGAGGGTGGCCGCGGAATCAGCGGAGTCCGTGAAGGAAGCCGCGGTGATGTCTCCGTACCCCTCCGCTGGCTGCGCGTAGACAGGCGCGCGTCTTGAGGACTGTGCGGCAAGGAGCGCCTGCCGCGAGCACTCCCAGGACAATGAATCACAGCGGGCCGGACGCGCGGAGGCCACGGTCTGGGCGCGGGCCGGGAGTGCCTCCGCGAGCGAGTCCACGCTGGGGATCAGCCCCGTGGCCGCGAGCGCCGCCAGGGTCAATCCCCCAGCTCCGAAGGGCGAGGCCCGGGCGAGCCGCCAGGAGAGCCGGAGGAGCCCGACGCTCAATTGAACCAGCCGCACGCTGAGGGCGATGGTCGTCCAGACCGAGAAGGTGATGACAATCGCGCCGGACAGCACGGGGAGGGCAACGCGCTCGCCCGCATCGGGAATGGCCCACCAGCACGCCAGGAACAGCAGGAGCCACAGCAAGTCCCAGGGCGAGCGCAGGAGGAGGGGAGGAGGGCCCTCCCTGCCAGCCAGACGCCGGTATCCATTCCATGCGCTGATGGCCGCGAAGGTGAGCAAGGCCATGCCCAGGAAGATGACGGCGAGTTGGGCCGTCCCCTCGAAGATGCCTGGCGAGAGCGCCCCCATCCGCTCAAGGCCTACCGCCGCGAGCGCGAAGGCCATGAGCCCGGTGGCGCCGATGCCCACGAAGACACCGGGGATGACGACCCTGACGGAGAAGATGGCCAACGCCAGCGCGACCACCACCAACTGCCAGCTCGCGGTCCGCCGGGGTGGTGGCGGTCCGGACTCCCCCTGCTGCGTCATGCGGCCTTCCTTCTGGGAACGACGGCCGCATCGTACGGACTTGCTTGGCGCAAGGGAATGCGTCTGCTCATGCTGCCTGAGTGAAGAGTCGCGGGTGTGATTCCGAAGGTCGACTGGGCTGGGGATTCACCTCCGCGTCACGTTGTACTTCGGCTTTCGCGTCCCTGGAGACTGCGTCATCCTCTGGTCGCGCCTCTGCCTGGACGTGTGTTGGAGTCCTCCACCTGGCGATAAGCTCCTCCCCAATGTCGAAGGCAGTCATGGCGAATCGCCTGGTAGTCTCCGTCCTGGTGCTCTCGCTGCTCGGCGCGTGCGCGAGCCGCCCCGTGCTCCGACTGGACTCGGGGCAGGGGCGCTCTATCGAGTACGTGCAGCGCGGCCCCGCCAGGGCGGTGGTGGTCGGGGTGAACGCATTCGAGGAGGCGCTCTCTGCTTGGGGCCTTGAGTTCCCGCTTTCAATTCGCACAGAGGGGCAACCCTGGTTGGTTCGTGCCGCCTATCCGGCCAGCACGTCTGGCGCGAGCTGGCGACCTCTGATGCGCAGGAGCTTCGGAGGCATTTGTCGCACGAGCCTGGAGAGCGAAGGTTGCCTGTCGCTCCTCACCGACGTTTCGTCCTTGGCTCGGCGGAAGACGGAAATCAGTGGCACCACATCGTTGAGCAAACACCGGGCAACGTGAATCGGTTTGGGCCCGAGGCTCTTCACAACACAGAAAACGTCATTCAACTGGATCAAGGCCAAGGCCTGCACAAGCGGCTGAGCGGTTTCTATTCATCGATTCAACAAGAAATCACCGGCTCGCGGATCCAGACGGTGAGACAGTGGTTGAGCACGCAGTCCTTCGAGGCTCAGCGCGATTTCGGCCTGCGAGCCATCGAGAAGATCCAGAAGCGAATCTGGGGAGTCTGGAAGTGACGATGGAAAAGCTAGTAGAGGCGTTCGCCCTGCATGCGGCATCCCAGAATGATGCGGTCCGGCAGGGGGATGCGAAGACGGCGAACAAGCACGCCAAGAAAGTGAATGAGACTTTCGACAAGCTGTGTGCGCACGGGAACGCGGGTCGGGATGCGCTCGCGGCCCTGTTCCTTCATCCGCGCATGGACGTCCGGGTCAAGGCGGCGGCCTTCCTCCTCCGCCATCGAACGGATGAATCCAAGGCCGTCCTCAACGAGGCTGCTCAAGGGCAGGACCTGGTTGCTTTCGCTGCCTCCGAGGCTTTGAAGCGCTGGGCGGAAGGAACCTGGGCGCTGGATCCTGGGTATGGATAGATCGATTAGGGCGCTTGAGCGCCAGAACGAACTGACTCCGCCCGTCCGTAAATGATGCGCGGTGCTGTTAGTGTGGCAAGACAAGGCAGTCTCGAAATTTCAGCCTAAGGGTAGGCCGATCTTTGATCTTGACGGATGAATTCGCGATGTTTCAGGTATAACTCAAAACAGTCAAATATGTGCTCAACGACAGCCACGACTGCCTGGAAGCGAATTTCCAAATCAGGTGAGCGCCGCCCGGCGACTGCTTGGACTGGGCTTTCCCTTCCATGTGCGACGGCATTTCGCTTGTCGGCAATCTCGTCGATATATTGCTTAAGGCGAATATCGGGAACAGGAAGGGAAGACAATCCCAGGCAATCAAAAAGCGCAAGAAGGGTTTTATACCAGATGTTTTGAAGATCCTTGGCAAAGACAAGTGGATTTATTGCGCAAGCGCTCGGCGACAATTGGGTGCGAATTAGCTCAAGTCTCTTCTCCCAGCGACCCTTCTTGATCTCTCCAAGAGACGTGAAGACTCCATCAAGGGCGATGGAATGCATGCTCGGGATAAAATCGCTGTACCTGACGTTGAGTTGCGAAATATGTTGGAGCACGGC
Source organism: Corallococcus sp. AS-1-6 (assembly GCF_020037015.1). Classification (GTDB taxonomy): domain Bacteria; phylum Myxococcota; class Myxococcia; order Myxococcales; family Myxococcaceae; genus Corallococcus. The sequence goes on from NZ_JAIQDE010000018.1 coordinate 19,275, forward strand.
CTGGGTTGCGCTGTTTACGCAATGCTCAAGGACGCCATAAAGATGGACAAAGAATAAGCCCCTTAGGATTGCAACCTCAGCCGGATCTGGCGTTTGGATGTCTGTGCTCTCTAGTCTTTTGATTACTTCAAGAGTTGCTCTGACCTCCTGCAGTCGAGCATACGTCTCCTGTCTATGGGTCGAAAGGAGCGTCACAGGGCGTCTCGAACAAACTCAATGCGGCCTGCAACCATCTTGCGGCTATTGGTTGCGCCCGTTGTTAGTTTTTGTAGCTTCGGATCGTTTAATAGCCGCGCTACTTTGCGAGGAGCTTTCCCTGACTTAATGCAGAGTGCCACTCCTACTGAGATGGCTTCATAGAGATTGATGGGGGTAACGCGCCTGTTGCCGCGAGCAATTCCATTGGGAAGTTCCTTTCGCAGATATTGGAAAGTCTTCTTGAATAGCTGGATGTCTAGATTTGATGGCGCATTGTTGATGTTCTTTTTCATGTAATCATTGAGGAATCCTTTGACGCTGTGTTCGAAGTCTTGATATGCGTTGAGGTAGGCGAAAAACCTCAACACCAGCTCTTCGCGCGTGCCATTTTTTTCATCTGCCGGCTGAAGGTTGGTGACGGAGACGAAGTCGTTGGTTGTGGAAAGTGTCTTGATACTGTCGTTGAATATCCCTCTGTACACGCAATTTCTGATTTCCTGGGCGGAGAGAATGATTCCGCCTGTGTTTAGACGCTCAAATAGGTCGAATCGTACATTTGAGTCACTCTTGTCATTCAGCACGGTCACGCGAAGAGGGCGTGTTCCGAACATCAATTGCAGTGTCGAGGGTAGGTCCTGGTAAAACATTCCCTGCATTGCTGGTATTTTCTCAAGCTCTGTGATTCGCAATGGCTCCGATCTATTGATTTTGGTGAGCAGCGATGGTGTTCCAACGAAGTGTGCTACAGTGCCGAGTCGCTGGACTCCATCTACAATTTCCCATGTGGAGTCGTTGTTTGTTGCCATGAAAAGACTCGGCACTGGAATTCCCAGGAATAGCGACTCAATCAACTGGGACTGTCGATTGACATCCCACAGGAATTGACGCTGATATTCTGGAGGGATTTTGATGTTGTCTGTTTCAAACATCTCAACTAGTTGTCGAACGCTAATGTCGTAGCTGTCGAAGGAGACAAGTCTTCGCTCCTTCTGGATTTGCTCTTGAAGCTGAGTGATTTTGGCGGTTTGATTTGTCATGGTTGGGCTGTGATGGTAAAAGGCTAGAATGCAGCATCATCGACTGCACTTAGTCCTTCCACAAGACTTTCCACGGGTGCTTGCGCAGGTCCGTGACCAGGGTCTTCAGTTCGTCGTAAAGCGCCGGGTCCTTGAGCAGCGCGCCGCCGGTTCCTTCACCGGAGTCGAGCTGTCCCAGGATCCGATCCGCCTTGGTGGCGATCTGCTCCAACTGGCCCGCCGCCGCCGTGAAGCGCTGGAGGGCCAGCTTCACCTGCTGGCCGTCCTCGGGCGTCAGCGGGCCTGTCACCGCCGCCAGTCCGTCCAGGGTCGTTCCCGCGGACTTCGTCAGGCCGGGGAGGTCCTTTCGCATCAGGGCCGCCACCGCGGAGGCGTCATCCAGGAGCCTCGCGCCCTTGCCTCCAGGCTGCATGGATTCCTTGGCCAATTGGGCCAGTTGACGCAGGTCCTTTGACGCCGCCGCCAGCTCCGTGGCCAGGACCTTCACGTCGCCTTTGTTCTCCGTGAGCACCTCATCCAAGGTCCTCGCCAACCTGGACACATTGGCGGCCAGGCCCGTCACGGCCTCCGGGTCCTTCTCCAGCATGTCCGACAACAGCGTCACGAACTTGGAGAGCTGCTCCGACAGCAGATCCAGGCGCGGCGCATCCACGCCTCGCAGCGCCTCTGTCTCCGGCAGCGGCGCGTCCGCGTTGCCTGGGTTCAACTCCAGATAGGGTTCACCCAAGAGGCCCACCGTCCCCACCGTCACCCTGGCGTCCTGGCGCAGGGCGCTCCTCGCCGCAGGCTCCACGGACAGGTCCATGCGAACGGGGAGGGGACGGCCCTTCGCGTCCCTTCGGTCCGCCAGGAGGTGGATGGTGTCCACCTTGCCCACCTGGACGCCTCCCAGCTTCACCGGGGCCCCCTGCACCACGTTGCCCGTGTGCGCGAAGTCCACCTCCAGCCTGGCGCCCTGGCCCAGCGTCAGCTCTCCCATCAGCCAGAGCAACACCAGCACTCCCACCAGCGTCGCGAGCACCAGCGCCCCGACCTTCAACTCCAGCCGTTGCTCATCCATCCGTCGCGCCCTCCATGAACGGCGCTGTCAGCGTCCGCAGTTCCGGGGCAGGGGACTCCAGGAAGCCCTCCGGGCTCCCCAGGTACGCGCTGCGCCCCTTCGCCACCACCAACACCCGGTCCGCGATGCCTCTCAACTGCCGGTAGTCGTGCGACACCACCAGCGCCCCCAGGCCCTGCTCCTTCAACGACGCCAACACCGCCTCCACCTGCATCGCCGCCCTCCGGTCCAACCCTGTCGTCGGCTCGTCCAACAGCAGGTAGCGCGGCTTGAGCACCAACGCCCTCGCGATGGCCGCCCGCTTCTTCGCCCCGGGCCCCAGCTCCGGTGGCCGCCGGTCCGCCCACTCCTTCAGGCCTACCTTCTCCAGCGCCGTCTCCACGGCTTCCTCCGGGGCGCCCGGATCCGCGAGGCGCACGTTCTCCCGGAGCGTCCTCCAGTCCAGCAGCGCGGGGCCCTGCACCAGGTACGGCGCCCGGCGGCGCAGCGTCACCAGCGCCCGCTCCGGCTGCGTGTCCACCCGCTCCCCGAACAGCGTCACCTTGCCGGCCGCCGGCTTCAGCAGCCCCACCGCCAGCCGGCACAGCACGCTCTTGCCGGAGCCGCTCGCTCCCGCGATGAAGGTCAGCTCTCTCGTGGAGACCCGCGCGCTCAGGCCCTCCAGGACGCGGCGGCCCGGCTCGAAGGCGATCGCCACGTCCTCGAAGAGCAGCGTGTCCGGACCGGTGTCATTCACAGGCGCACGAACTGGAACGCAAGCGACACCGTCAGGTCAATCAACAGACATCCCAGACTGGCCGCCACCACGCCCTGCGTCGTCGCTTCTCCCACCGCCTCCGCGCCGCCCCGGGCGTTCAGCCCCGCCACCGCCGCCGCCAGCGGGATGTACAGCCCGCAGCCCACGACCTTCAGCCCTCCCACCAGCAGGTCCCACCCATCCACGTACCTCGCGTCCATGAACGCCCGGCCGTCGATGTTCAACGCCACGCTCGCCACCCCCACCGCGGACGCCGTCGCCGCGATCGTCCCCAGCACGCTCAAGAGCGGCACCCCGACCAGGCCCGCCACCACCCGGGGCGCCACGAGGTCCGCGTAGGGATCCCCCGCGGACATCTCCAGCGCCTCCACCTGTTCGTTCACGCTCATCGTGGCCAGCTCCGCGGAGTGGCTGGCCCCCGCTCGCGACGCCGTCAGCAGCGCCGACACCGCGGGGCCCAGCTCCCGGATGAGCATCTCGAAGTAGGCCGGGCCCAGCACCGCCACGTTGCCGATCAGCTTCTTCGCCTGCGCGTTGGCGATCATCACCAGCACCGCGCCGAAGAAGGCCATGCCGGACGTCACCAGCCACACGCTGCGCCCGCCCAGTTCGTGCACCTGCGCCAGCGTTTCGCGCCACGAGATGCCCTCCCGCGCGCCCGCCCGCACCGTGCGCGCCAGCATCACCCCCGGCGCCCCGAAGAAGGTCAGCACCCGCTTCATGCCAGCCACCGGGACAGCAGCGTCGTCAGCACGAAGTCCAACAGGAAGATGGCCGCGCAGCCCAGCACCACCGCGCTCGCCGCGGCCTCGCCCACGGCGCGGGCGCCTCCCTTCGCCCGCAGGCCCACCGCCGTGGACACCAGCGAGATGGCCAGCCCGAACGCCCCCGTCTTCACCACGCCCCCCAGCAGGTCGGAGGGGCTCAGCATCTGCGCGAACGTCCCGAAGAACACCCGCACCGGCAGGTCCAGCGTCAACTTCGCCGCCACCGCCTCGCAGAGGATGGACACCAGGAACGTGAACGTGCTCAGCGCGAGCATGCTCAGCTCCATCGCCACCACCCGGGGCGCCACCAGCAGCGCGAACGGATCCAGGCCAATGCCTCTCAGGCCCTCAATCTGTCCGCCCACCTTCAGCGTGGCCAGCTCCGCCGCGTTCCTCGCGCCGATCCGCGCCGACATGATCAGCCCCAGCAGCAGCGGGCCGAACTCCCACAGCACGCCGTAGCCCGCGGCCCACCCCAGGAAGGCCCGGGCCCCGAAGCGCTGGATGTAGAGCGCCGCCTGCACCACCACGATGACGCCCGCCAGCGCCGCCGTCGCCAATGCCAATGGAAGCGACCCGTAGCCGAACTGCACCAGCCCCCGCGCCAGCTCGCGCCGCTCCAGCTTGCGCAGCCCCCAGGCCGTGCGGCCCGCGACCAGGGCCAGCGCCCCCACGCCGCCCACCGCCCGCATCGCCGAGCGTCCCAGCCACGACAGGGCGGCGGTGCTCACGGGTGAAGAAACCGCGGAGTCATGCGAGGGCCTCGTCCGGCGCGCGCTCGAGCTCCGGCGCCGGGGCCCCATCGTGCACCAGTCCGCCGCTTCGCAGGTACAGCCAGCGGGGCAGGGGAAGGTCCACCGGCGCTTCCGGCGCCGCCACCAGCAGCGTCCCCTGGCCCGCGACCTCCAGGAGCACCCTCGCCACCTGACGCGCCGTGCCGGGATCCAGCCCCGCGAACGGATCATCCGCCAGCAGCACCGCCGGCCTCGCCGCGATGGCCCTCGCGAGCCCCGCGCGCTTCTTCATGCCGCCGGACAGCCGCTCCGGCAACGTGTCCGCCGCGTCCGCCAGCCCCACCGAGCGCAGCACCGCGTCCGTCCGCTCGCGGGCCTCGTCATGCGGCACGTGGCGCCGGAGCAGCGGCTGCATCACGTTCTGCCGCACCGTCAGCGAGTCGAAGAGCGCGTCCGTCTGGAACACGAAGCCGAACGACGCCTGCCGCGCACGCCGCTCCGGCGCCGAGAGCCCCGCGACGTCCTGCCCGTCCCAGGTCACCCGTCCGGCGGAGGGGCGCAGCAGCCCCGCGAAGGCCTTCAGCAGCGTCGTCTTGCCCGACCCCGAGCGCCCCAGCACCAGCGCCTGCGTGCCGGGCGGGAGGTGGCAGTCCGTGGGCTCCAGCACGGTCCGCGTGCCGTAGCGGAGGGTCAGGGCTTCGGCGCGCAGGTCCATGGTGGGCGCTCAGCGCGTCGTGACGAAGCTCGCCGCCGCGCCGCGGTCTCCCGTGGTGACGACGCCCGTGGGCGTCTTCCCGTCCAGCGACCGCAGCGCCCGGGCCGGGGCGTTCACGTCGGTGTAGACGACGCTCCAGTCGCTGCCGTTGAAGAAGAGGACGGAGCCTCCGTTGGCGCCCGCATCGGTGGTCGCCACGTAGACCGCCGTCCTCCCAAAGGCCACGACGTCCTGGAGGCTGCGGGTCGAATAGGCCGCGGGCACGGGCTTCATCGCGCTCCACACGCCGTTGACCCGCTCGAGCGCCATTCCGTTGTCGCCCACGGCATAGGCATCGCTCGCGTTCACGACGTGGACGCCTCGCAGTTCGCCCGTGAGCGCCGCCGGCAGCGCCTCCTCGCTCCAGGTGGAGCTCGCCACGTCGAACCGGAACGCGACGGGCGTGCTCGCGTTCCTGCTCCCCACGGCCAGGAGCGTGTCCAGACGGCCCGCGGCGCTGATGGCGCGCAGGCTCGCCGCGACGGCGTTCGGCTGCGTCTGCTCCGGAGCGGCGGGTGGGGTCCACCGGAAGCTCCTGCCGCCCCCTGTCACGCCGTAGAGGGTCGGCGGTTCCGAGGGGTTCTCGATGCCGACCAGGCCGTTCATCACCTGGGGGACGTTGTGGGTCTCCGTCGTGCACTCGGTCGCGCTGGGGGTCACCCGCGCGAAGCGGCCGGCGGTGCCCTTGCCGCCCGCGAGGAACAGCTCCCCGGAGGCCGCGACCCACGCGGCCTTCCAGTCCCCGTCGCAGGGGATGAGCCGCTCCCCCGTGAAGTCCATCTGGGACAGGGCCAGCTTGCCGCCGTCCCCCGCGACCCAGAGGTTCGCCGTTCCATCCGTCGCGGTCGCCTTCCAGTTCGTTCCGTCCGTCACCACGGGCGTCCGCCAATCCAGGTTGCACGCCAGGCCATTGTCGGCCCCGCCGCTGCAATCGTTGTCGATGCGGTCGCAGACCTCCGTCAGGCCGGAGGCGCGGAAGCGGGAACTCTCGTCACAGTCGGAGGACTGGGGGCTCGCGCCCTCGGGAATGGGGCCGCACCTCCCGCGCACCTCCGTGCCGGCCCTTCCGTCCCCGTCCGTGTCCACGTAGTAGACGGGCGGCGTGGCGGTGCTGGTGCAGGCGACGGCGCCCGCACCGTCGCATGCCTTCACGCCCTGGCAGTCGAGCGCGTTGACGCACGTCCCGCCCACGTCGAACGACTCGTCCTTCACGCCATCGCAGTTGTCGTCCTGGCCATCGCAGCGGAACTCCGCCTGATCCGGGTGGACGTTCAGGTCCCGGTCGTTGCAGTCACCCGCGCGGGAAGCGGTCAGCGCGGGCCCCTCGCAGGCCACCCTCCGGGGCGGCAAAAGCCCGTTGCCGTAGCCGTCGCCATCATCGTCCGCGTACCAGGGCGTGGGGCCCTTGCGGGCGGGGTCGGTGTCGTCGCAGTCCGTGCCCTGGTCCTCCCTGCGCACGAAGCCGTCGCCGTCCGCGTCCATGGCGCCCAGCAGCAGCTCCACCGGCGTGATGCCGTCCTTCGCGAGGCTCGCGGCGGCCTCCGCGGTCGCCACCTGGGCGCCCTCGCAGGACTGCTCGTACGCGCGGGCCAGGAGCGTCACGTCGTGGCTCCAGCCGGCCTGCCGGAACACCGCCACGGACAGCGTCCCCGGAGGCGCACCGGCGGACACGTTCACGGTCTTCGTGACATGCCGGGAAACCTCCGCCTGATCCGTGACCGTCAGGGTCACGCACCCCGGCCGAAATCCTTCGTAATGAAGCTTCACGCTCAGGGCCGCGGACTTGAGCCCATCACCCTTGGAGCACCCCGCGAGGACGCTCGCGAGCACAGCGACCAGGAATAAACGCATCGGACACGCATTCTGGGGCGCGCCCGCACCCCGAGTAGGGCGATGTCGCCACCCGTCGACATTTCAACCCGAGAGCCTTCTTCCTCCGACCCTTAGTCCGCCGCGCGAGGCATCGTCCAGACACGCTCCGCTCATCAGCCCCGGGATGACGGCTTCCGTGTATAGGGGCCGCTGACCTTTCAACACTGGCCCGCTCCACCGCACCTGCCTTATGCCCACCGTCCGCCGTGCCCTCCTCGCCGCGCCCCTGGGTGCCTGCCTCTGCGCGCTGGCCCCGGACGCCTCCGCCCAGACGCCGCCGGCCCCGTCCCCCGCGCCCGCCACCGAGTCCCCCGCCAGCGCCTTCCCCAAGCCGCCGAAGCCGGACGCGTCGGCCGCGCCGCTGACCCTGGAGCGCGCCGTGGAGCTGGCCTCGCGGAAGAACGAGGCCGTGCTCGCGGCGGGGCAGTCCGCGGAGGCCGCCCAGGCCCGCGTCGCCCGCGCCCGCGCCTTCTTCCTGCCCACCCTCACGGCCACCGGCACCTACACGCGGCGCCTGCGCGAGTCCACGCGCGAGGTCGGCGGACAGACCGTCGTGCTCCAGAAGTTCAACGCCCTGGGCGCGGTCTTCTCCGGCCGGGTCGCCCTGCTCGACGCGCGCGGCTTCCCGCTCTACAAGGCCGCGAAGCTGGAGAGTGAAGCGTCCAAGCTGGACGCCGTGGAGACGCGCCGCCAGGTGGCCTTCAGCGCCGCCAACGCCTTCCTCGTCACCCTGGCCAACCAGCAGGTGTACCAGGCCGCCGAGCAGCGCCTGGCCTACGCGAAGCAGAGCCTGGCGGACGCGCAGGCCCGCGCCAGCGCCGGGCTCGCCAGCACCAACGACGTCACCCGCGCGGAGCTGGAGCTGGCCACCGCCGAGTCCAACCTCGCCGCCGCCCTGGGCACCGCGGAGACGAGCCGCCTGGAGCTGGGCTACCTGCTCGTGGAGCCCGTGGACGGGGAGCTTACGCCGCCGGAGCCGCTGCTCGCGGACGCCGCGCGGCCCACGCCGCCCCTGGAGCTGCTCACCCAGGGGGCCACGGACCGGCGGCCGGACATCCTCTCCGCCCGGCTGCGCGTGCGCTCGCTGCGGGAGAGCGCGAAGGAGCCGCTCGCGCGCCTGCTGCCGTCGCTGGGGGCGAGCGCCCAGTACCGCCTCACCAACGAGGCGGGCCTCAACGGCAACGTCGGTGACGGCTTCCTCGCCCTGGACCTCACCTGGACGCTCTTCGACGGCGGCGCCCGCTACGCCGACCGCGACGAGCGCGTGGCCATCGCCAACGTGGCGGAGCTGAACACCCAGGCCGCGACGCGCCGCGTGCCGGTGGACATCGAGCAGGCGAGGGTGAACCTGGAGACGGCGCGGGCCGCGCTGGCGCAGAGCGAGCAGGCGGCGAAGGCGGCGCGGAAGAACGCCGCGGAAACAGGCATCCTCTACCGCCAGGGCCTGTCCACCGCGCTCACCCTGGCGGACGCGTCGCTCAGCCTCTTCGAGGCGGAGGTGGCGCTCGCCCAGAACCGCTACGGGCTGGGCGTGGCGCTGTTGGGCCTGCGGGCCGCTGTCGGACTGAATCCATTGGGGAAGGAACCGTGAAGGCAATGCAACGCACTGGAGTGCTGGCCCTGTCGCTGGCCGTGCTGGCCCTGGCCCCTGGCTGCAAGAAGGACGCGCCCGCGCAAGGCGGCAAGGGCGCGGGGCGGGGCCCCACCCAGTTCCCCGTGGAGGTCGCGCCCGTGGAGGCGCGCGACGTGGAGTACGCCGTCAGCGCCGTGGGCGCGGTGGAGGCCTTCGAGAGCGTGCAGATCACCGCGCGCGTCCCGGGCGCCCTGGAGCGGGTGTCCTTCGCGGAGGGCCAGACGGTGAAGAAGGGCGACACGCTCGCGGAGATCGAACCCGCGCGCTACGCCATCGCCGTGCGCGCCGCGGAGGCCGCGCTGCAGAAGGCCCAGGCCGCGCTGGTGGAGGCCAGGGCCGGCGCCCAGCGCCGCGCGGAGGTCAACGCGCAGAGCCCGGGCCTTTTGCCAGCCGAGCAACTGGAGACGTACCAGGCTCGCGCCGCCACCGCCCAGGCGGACGTGGCGGCCGCGAAGGCGGCCCTGGATCAGGCGCAGCTCAACCAGCGTGACGCCTACGTGCGCGCCCCCATGGACGGCGTCCTCCAGACGCGCACCGTGCAGACGGGCCAGTACGTGCAGCCGGGCGTGGTGCTGGCCACGCTGCTGCGCCGCGAGCCGCTGCTGTTGCGCTTCAACGTGCCCGCGGCGGACGTGACGCGCATCCAGCCGGGGATGCCCGCGCGCTTCACGGTGCGCTCGGACGGCGGTTCGTACGAGGCGAAGATCACCTACGTGTCCGCGAGCGCGGACACGCAGAGCCGCATGGTGGCGGTGACCGCGGAGGTGACGGGCGAGGCCGCCCGGAAGCTGCGCCCGGGCGCCTTCGCCACGGTGAGCGTGCCGGTGGAGTCGCGCGGGGACAGCCCGGTGATCCCGCAGACGGCCATCCGCCCCAGCGAGCGCGGCTTCCTGGCGTTCGTGGTGACGGACAACAAGGCCCGCGAGCGCATCCTGGAGCTGGGGCTGCGCACGCCGGACGGGCGGGTGGAGGTGAAGGAGGGGCTCAAGCCCGGTGAGACGCTGGTGGTGCGCGGCGCGGAGGCCCTGCGCGACGGCGTGGCCGTGCGCGTGGAGGAGGCCCGCCCGAAGCCGAAGGTGGGCGGCGAGCAGCCCCCGGCCGAGGCCCGCGGCGACTCGAGCACGAACGCGGGCGCGGGGGGCCGGCCATGAGCATCACCGACGTCTGCATCAAGAAGCCGGTGTTCGCCTGGATGATCATGGCGGCGACCATCATCTTCGGACTGGTAGCGGCCCAGCGCATCGGCATCAGCCAGTTCCCGGATGTGGACTTCCCCACCATCAACATCTCCGTGTCGTGGGAGGGCGCCAACCCGGAGGCGGTGGAGTCGGACGTCGTCGAGCCCATCGAGGAGGCCGTGACGCAGGTGGAGGGCGTCAAGAGCATCACGTCCTCCGCGCGCCAGGGCAGCGCCAACATCACGGTGGAGCTGGACCTGTCGCGCAACGTGGACCTGGCGCTGCAGGACGTGCAGACCAAGGTGAGCCAGGCCCAGCGCCGGCTGCCGCTGGACATCGATCCGCCGGTCGTCTCCAAGTCCAACCCGGAGGACCAGCCCATCATGTGGCTGGGCGTGTCCGGGCCGTTCTCCCAGCAGGTGGTGAGCGACTTCGCGCGCTACCGCGTGAAGGAGCGCCTGCAGACGGTGCCCGGCGTGGGCGAGGTCATCCTGGGCGGCCTCCTGGAGCGCAACGTGCGCATCTGGGTGGACGCGCAGAAGCTGGACGCGCACGGGCTCACCGTGACGGACGTCATCGGCGCGCTCCAGCGCGAGCACGTGGAGCTGCCCGCCGGCCGCATCGAGACGCAGGGCCGCGAGGTCAACGTGCGCTTCATGGGCGAGGCGCTGGACCTGGAGACCCTGGCGAACGTGGCGGTGCGCGAGGAGGACGGCCGCGCCGTGTACCTGCGCGACGTGGCCATCGTGGAGGACGGCTTCGAGGACGAGCGGCGCCTGGCGCGCGTGGACGGCGAGCCCGCCCAGGCCATGGGCATCAAGAAGCAGCGCGGCGCGAACGCGGTGGCGGTGGCCCAGGCGGTGCGTGAGCAACTGGCGCAGCTCCAGAAGGAGCTGCCGGAGGGCATGCGCGCAAGCATCAACTTCGACTCGACGCAGTTCATCGAGGAGAGCGTGCACGAGATTGAGTTCGAGCTGCTGCTCGCGTGCATCCTCACCGCGTTCGTGTGCTGGGTCTTCCTGGGGTCGTTGTCCAGCACGCTCAACGTGGTGCTCGCCATCCCCATGTCGCTGTTGGGGACGGTGGCGGTCATCTACTTCCTGGGCTTCACGCTCAACACGTTCACGCTGCTGGGCCTGGCCCTGGCCGTCGGCATCGTGGTGGACGACGCCATCATGGTGCTGGAGAACATCTTCCGGCACGCGGAGGAGGGCAAGGACCGGGTGAGCGCCGCGCGCGAGGGCACGGCGGAGATCACCTTCGCGGCGCTGGCGGCGACGCTGGCGGTGGTGGCCATCTTCCTGCCCGTCGTCTTCATGAAGGGCATCATCGGCCGGTTCTTCCTCCAGTTCGGCGTCACGCTGTGCGTGGCGGTGCTGCTGTCCTACGTGGAGGCCATCACCCTGGCGCCCGCGAGATGCGCGCAGTTGCTCAAGACGTCGCGCGAGCACCGCAGCCGGGTGGGCGTGGTGGTGGACAAGGCCTTCTCCAAGCTGGAGGCGCTGTACGCGCGGGCGCTGGGCTGGGGGCTGGTGCGGCCCTGGCGCGTGCTGCTGGTGGCGGTGGCCATGCTGTTCCTGAGCGCGTTCGCGTTCAAGGCGCTGCCGGGCGAGTTCGTCCCGTCGCAGGACCAGGGGCGCATGTCCGTGCGCCTGCAGACGGCGGTGGGCAGCAGCCTGGAGGAGACCAACCGCATCTTCCGGCGCGCGGAGGCCTTCGTCGCCAGCCGTCCGGAGGTGTCTCGCGTGTTCCTGGTGGTGGGCACGGGCGGGGCGACCGTGAACTCCGGCTTCATGAACCTGACGCTGCTGCCGGCGGATCAGCGCATGCCGCAGGCGGAGTTCGCGCAGGTGCTGCGCAAGGAGCTGAACAGCTACCCGGGCCTGCGCGCGGTGGTGCAGGACCTGTCCCAGGCGGGCTTCACCGCGCAGCGCGGCTTCCCGGTGGAGTTCAGCGTGCGCGGGTCGGACTGGGACAAGCTGGTGGAGGCGAGCCAGTCCCTGCGCGAGCGGCTCCAGGCGTCCGGCAAGGTGGTGGACCTGGACACGGACTACCAGTTGGGCCAGCCGGAGCTGCGCATCACCCCGGACCGCGCTCGCGCGGCGGACCTGGGCGTGCCCATCCAGGCGGTGGCGTCCACGGTGAACGCGCTGGTGGGCGGCGTGCGCGTGGGCAAGTACAGCAGCGGCGGGCGGCGCATCGACGTGCGCATGCGGCTGCTCGCGAACCAGCGCTCGCGGCCGGAGGACCTGTCGCTCTTGAAGGTCCGCACGGCGAACAACGCGCTGGTGCCGCTGTCTTCGCTGGTGTCGCAGGAGGAGCTGCCCGCGCTGCAGGCCATCACCCGCCGCGACCGTGAGCGCGCCATCAGCCTCTTCGCCAACGTGGCGCCGGGGTCGAACCAGGAGGAGGCGCTGGCCACGGTGGAGTCGCTGGGCAAGGACCTGCCCGGCGGCATCCGCGTGGTGGCGGGCGGCGCGAGCGTGGCGTTCCGCGACTCGATGAGCAGCCTCATCTTCGCGCTCTTCCTGGGCATCGCCGTCGCGTACATGGTGCTGGGCGCGCAGTTCAATTCGTTCCTGCACCCGGTGACGGTGCTGACCATCCTCCCCCTGTCGGTGGCGGGCGCGTCGTTCGCGCTGCTCGTCACGGGGAACACGCTGAACATCTTCAGCATGATCGGCCTGCTGCTGCTCATGGGCATCGTGAAGAAGAACTCCATCATCCTGGTGGACTACGCGCTCCAGCAGCGCGAACTGGGCGCGGACGCGATGCAGGCCATGCTGCGCGCGGGCCCGGTGCGCCTGCGGCCCATCCTGATGACGTCCACCGCGACGATGATGTCCGCGGTGCCGGCGGCGCTGGCGCTGGGCGCGGGCAGCGAGACGCGCGCCCCCATGTCCATCGCGGTGCTGGGCGGCCTGTCCGTGTCCACCGTCTTGAGCCTGCTCGTGGTGCCCGCGTTCTACGTCGTCGCGGACCGCATCAAGACGCGGCTGGGCGACCGGCTGCGCAGGGGGAAGGGCGGGGACGACGACGCGCAGGCCGTCCACGACGCGCCCCGGCCGGTGCCGCACGGGTAGCCAGCCCGGGTCGCGGCCCCCGCTACGTGGCGGCGCCGCCGGGCGGGTGACGGGGGAGGCTGACGAGGAAGGTGGTCCCCCGGCCGCGCCCCTCGCTGCGCGCCTCGATGGTGCCGCCGTGGGCCTCCACGATGGCACGGCAGATGTAGAGCCCCAGCCCCAACCCCCGGATGCTCCGGGCCTCCACCGCGCGCGAGTAGGGCGCGAACACCTCCTGGAGCTCCTGGGGCTGCAGCCCGATGCCCTGGTCCACGACGCGCAAGTCCACCGTGTCCGCGGTCTGGCTCAACGCCACCGTCACCGTCCCGCCCTCCGGGCTGTACTTGATGCCGTTGCCCACCAGGTTGGTGAGCACCTGCCCGACGCGGTCCGGATCAATCTCCGCCCCCAGGTGCTCCGGCCCCTCGTACACGAGCACATGGCCGGCCGCCCCCTCCTGCTGTTCCTCCAGGACGTCGCGCACCACCTTCGCCACGTCGCTGGGCTGCCGGAACAGGGTGAAGTGGCCTGTCTGCAGCCGGGACACGTCCAGCAGGTCCGACACCAGCCGCTCGATGCCCGCCGTCTGCCGGCCCAGCCGCGCGAGCATCCGCTCCCGGGCCTCCGGCGTCTGCCGCGAGGGGGAGCCCAGCAGTTGGGTGGCCAGCGTGAGCGGCGTGATGAGGTTCTTCAGGTCATGGGCGACGGCGGAGATGAACCGCTCCCGCCGCTCGCGCTCCGACTTCAGCTCCGCCGCCATGTGGTTGAAGGCGTGGGTGAGCTCGTCCAGCTCGTCCCCGGTGCCCAGGCGCGACGGCGGGATGGGCGTCCATTCCCCCCGCCCAAGGGCCCGGGCGTGCTCCACCAGCCGGGATGCCCGCCCGCTGAGGTAGGCGGCCAGCGTGTACGCCCCCGCGAGCACCAGCAGCGCGATGGCGGTGAAGGCCGCGAGCTGGAGCCGGCGCACGCCGGCCAGCTCCTCGAAGGCCTCCTGCGTGCCCCACGTGACGCCGACGAGCCAGCCCTGCCGTGGGGTGGGGACGAGCGCGGCGATCCGCGAGTCCTTCAGGAAGATGCCCTGGAAGTCCGTCGTGAGGACCGGCGTCCCGGCGGAGAGGGCCTCCTGGATGCGCGGCATGCCGGAGAGGTCCCGCTCCGGCCAGGAGGACTCCAGGCGCCCCGTGTGGAGGACGAGCCGGCCGAGCGAGTCCGTGACGAACAGGGCCTGACCGGGGCGCAGCTCGATGTCGAGCATCCGCTGGGAGACCCGGTCCAGGCGCAGGCTGACGGTGACCACGCCCACCAGCTTGCGGGTCGCGTCGAGGATGGGCGCGGCGGCGATCACCGTGGGCTGCTTCGTGCGCCGGCCGACGATGAGCGGGGAGACGCCTGCCTCCTTGGTCTGGAGGACGTGCTGGAAGTAGGGGCGGTCCAGGATGCCCTCCGCTGTCTCCGGCCAGGGCATGGCGGAGGTGATGGGCTGGCCGGAGACGTCGAACACGGCCACGTTGAGCAGGTCCTCGCGCAGGCGCACCAGGTCCGCCAGGGAGCGCCGGAACTCGCCCGCGCGCAGGTCCTGCCCTGCCGCCCCCACGGCGAGCGTCTCCGCCAGGCGCATGGCGTCACCCAGCGACGCGTCGATGAGCAGCCCGGCCATGGTCGCCGTCTGCCCCATGCTGTTGAGCAGTGAGGCCCGGCGCATCTCATACCCTTCCTCGATGCCCAACAGCAGCAGTCCCAGCAGCGGCACCAGGACCAGACAGACACCCAACGTCAGTTTGGCGCGCAGGCGGATGCGGAGCATCCATTGCAGGTACCCACCGGCCGTGGTCCCGCCAACCGCCCGGCGTCAGGGGAGGGCCGCCGGGGAGGCGAGCCCCAGCCAGAGCTGCCAGCCCATGAAGGCCAGGTACAGCACGAACAGCAGCAGGCCCTCGGGCCGGGTGATGGTCCAGTCGAAGGTGATGGACAGCGGGAAGAGCAGCAGGGTGAAGCCCAGCACCGCCAGCAGGATGACGGTCCCGCCCGGCGGCAGCGGCACGGTGCGGATGAGCGCCGCGGTGCCCAGGATGAAGAGCAGGTTGAAGATGTTGGAGCCCACGATGTTGCCCAGGGCCATGTCCGACTGGCCGCGGCGCACGGCCATGAGGCTGGTGACGAGCTCCGGCAGCGTGGTGGCCACGGACACGACGGTGAGCCCCACCAGTTGCTGGGACAGGCCCAGCGACAGGGCCGCCCCCACCGCGCCCTCCTCGCCCAGGTTGCCCCCGAAACCCAACAGCGCCAGCCCGCCCAGCACCATCACCGTCGCCAGCGGCCAGGACATCAAGGGTTCGCGCCGCGCCGCCTCCGAGACCTCCTCCGCGAGCGGCGCCCCCACGCGCACGGGCTGCCTCGCCGCGCGCAGCAGCATCCCGACGAAGCCCGCGAAGCCGCACAGCAGCACCGCTCCATCCATGCGCGTCAGCCCCAGCGGACCCTTCTGGCCCAGGGCGCCTGGCAGCCAGCACAGCGCCAGCAGCAGGCACACGGTGCCCAGGAGCACGGGCAGCTCTCGCCGCAGGAGCGACGATTGCACCTTCACCGGGCGCACCATCGCGGACAGGCCCAGCACCAGCCCGACGTTGGTGAGCGACGAGCCCGTCATGTTGCCGAACGTCAGGGCCGTTGCCCCGCTGGACGCCGCGGCCACGTTGAGCGCCAGCTCCGGCGCGGACGTGCCGAAGGCCACCAGCGTGAGCCCGACGGTGAGGGGAGGAACGCCGTGGCGCTCGGCGAGCGCCACCGCCCCCCTGACGAGCAGGTCTCCTCCCAGCAGCAGCAGCACCACGCCCGCGGCGAAGAGGCCCAGCGATTCGGTGATTCCCGGGGTCATCGCCCCCCTCATAGTCCAACCGGCGTCCGGCGCGGAGCGCATCCGTGTCCGCCGGGCTGGCCGCCGGGGGGCGCTCCCGCCCCGGGGCGCGTCCTCCGGGGATGTCCATCTTCCCATCGGACGACCATGGCCCTGCGCATCGAGGACTACGCACTGATAGGTGACACCCAGGCCGTGGGGCTGGTGGGGCGGGACGGGTCGCTGGACTGGCTGTGCCTTCCGCGCTTCGACTCGGGGGCGTGCTTCGCGGCGCTCCTGGGGACGCCGGAGCACGGGCGCTGGTTGATCGCTCCCGTGAATGGGGACGCCGTCCAGTCGCGCCGCCGCTACCGCGAGGGGACGCTCGTCCTGGAGACGACGTTCACCACGCCCGAGGGAACCGTGCGCCTCGTCGACTGCATGCCGCCGCGCGGGCGCACGCCGGACGTCGTCCGCCTGGTGGAGGGCGTGGAGGGGCGGGTGCCCATGCGCATGGAGCTCGTCCTGCGCTTCGACTCCGGCTCCGTGGTGCCCTGGGTCCGCAAGCGGCCGGGCGGAGGGCTGCTGGCGGTGGCGGGGCCCGACGCGGTGACGCTCGACACGCCCGTGGCGACGCGCGGCGAGGGGCTCACCACCGTGGCGGACTTCACCGTGGCGAAGGGGGAGCGCGTCCCCTTCGTGCTGACCTGGTTCCCGTCGCACGAGGAGCCGCCGCCGAGGCTCGACGCGGCCCGGGAGGTGGAGGACACCACCGCGTGGTGGCGCGAGTGGTCCGCCCGCTGCACCTATCAGGGGGAGTGGCGGGACGCGGTGCTGTCGTCGCTCATGGTGCTCAAGGCGCTGACGTACGCGCCCACGGGCGGCATCGTCGCGGCGGCGACGACGTCCCTGCCCGAGTGGCCCGGCGGGGTGCGCAACTGGGACTACCGCTACTGCTGGCTGCGGGACGCGACGTTCACGCTCCAGGCGCTGCTGCACGCCGGCTACCGGGAAGAGGCCGCGGCCTGGAGGGACTGGCTGCTGCGCTCCGTGGCGGGCGACCCGTCGAAGCTGCAGATCATGTACGGCGTCGCCGGAGAGCGGCGGCTGACGGAGGCCGAGGCGCCCTGGCTGCCGGGCTACGAGGGCTCCGCTCCCGTGCGCCTGGGCAACGCCGCCGTCCACCAGTTGCAGTTGGACGTCCCCGGCGAGGTGATGGACGCCCTCCACCAGACGCGGCGGGGCGGCCTGGCGCCGGAGGATGTCGCGTGGTCGATGCAGAGGGCGCTGCTGCGGTTCCTGGAGGGCAACTGGGAGCGCCCCGACGAGGGGCTCTGGGAGGTGCGTGGCCCCCGTCAGCACTTCACCTTCTCCAAGGTCATGGCGTGGGTGGCCTTCGACCGGGCGCTCAAGGGAGTGGCGTCCTTCGGCCTGGACGGACCGGTGGCGCGGTGGCGGCACCTGTGTGATCGCATCCACGCGGAGGTCTGCGCCCGGGCCTGGGATGGCCACCGGCGCGCCTTCACCCAGGCGTACGGCTCGCGGAAGCTGGACGCGAGCCTGCTGCTGATGCCGCAGGTGGGCTTCCTGCCGGTGACGGATCCGCGCATGCGCGACACCGTGGCGGCCATCGAGCGCGACCTGCTGCGCGACGGCTTCGTGCGGCGCTACGCGACGGACTCCGAGGACAGCGGGGACGGGCTGCCCGGGGGCGAGGGGGCCTTCCTGGCGTGCTCGTTCTGGCTGGCGGACTGCTACGTGCTCATGGGCCGCGAAGCGGACGCGCGCGCCCTGTTCGAGCGGTTGCTCGCGGTGCGCAACGACGTGGGGCTCCTGTCCGAGGAGTATGATCCGGTGGGCCGGCGGCTGCTCGGCAACGTCCCCCAGGCCTTCTCCCACGTGGGGCTCATCAACACGGCGCTGAACCTCACGCCCGGCCAGCCCACCCCCGCGCTCGAGCGCCCCAGCGAGCCCACGGGGCCGTCCTGCCGGTGACGGGGAGTCGCAGCGGTGGCCCGCCCGCCCGCGCGCCCCTGGCGCCGGTGGACGATGCAGGCGCGCTGGCACATGCGCAGCCTCTTCGGAACCACGGCCCCGTCCCGGGGCCCTGAACCTTCGGAGACGCTGCCATGGCCTCGACTGTTCCTCCCGACACCCACGCCGTGCCCGTCAAGGAGCGCGACGAGTCGCTCGAGCTCCAGCCGTTCCTGGACGAGATCCAGGGCGACGCCGTCATGCACACCCAGGGCCTGGAGGCCCGGGAGGCGGCGAGCGCGGTGTTCTGCTCGCTCGCCCGGCGGCTGTCGGACGGGGAGGACGTGAAGCTCTACCGCGCGCTGCCCGGAGGCATCGGCGCCATCCTGGGGGCCTGCTCGGTGCACCGGGGTCCGTCGCGCGCCAAGCGGATCGGCCGCGACGAGTTCATCACCGACGTGGCGGACCACCTGAACATCAAGCCGGACCAGGCCTTCCGCGTCGTCACCGCGGTGTTCACCGCCGTGCGCGACCGCATCCCGGAAGAGGAGGTCGCCGCCGTGGCGTCGCAGTTGCCCGCGGACCTGGGCGACCTGTTCAGAAGGCCCGTCTGACCGTCGGGCAGGTTCCAGGAGCGCACTCCTCCGCGGAGGTTAACTTTCACCGCCCCCCGTGCTGACATGCGGCGCGATGCCAGCCTCGCAATCCTTCTTGCGCACCGGGTGCTCGGTCGCGGTCGCCGCACTGGTCGGGTGCGGCTCCGCTACCGTCAGCGGGGGAGGTAGCCCGGCACGGGCAAAGTGGGTCAGCCCCATCGTCAGCACTCCGGACGGCGGGCAACTCCGCACGACCATCTACTACGGGCCCTGGCAGTGCAGCGCCGAGTTCCTCTCCCGCTGCGAGTCGAAGTGCGCGGCGCAGGGCCACGCCCTCATGGGCTGCATGTGGCTGGCCGACATCAAGGGCGACTGGCAGGGGCGATACCTCTTCATGCCCGCGGAGGCCGGTGGCCGCCTCGCCATCACTCACTGCTGTTGTGACTATCGTGCCGCGTCCAATCTCAAGCAGTTGCGCACGCACTGGAACAAGGCGCGTCCTGGCTTCCGCGAGGACTGGGCACAGGAGTTCGGCGCGTGGCCGGCAGGCAAGGACCCCTGGCCGGGCCACCACATCTTCGACCTCGCGCACGGAGGCCCGGCCACCGCGCCCGGTAACATCCTCCCCACGCCTCCAGACGTGCACGACCTTTTCAACAAGGAGTATCCCGCCTGTTATGCGCCTGGCGGCAAGTGGCTTACCCCCGGCTCCGCGCGGCCCTATGTGGACTGAGGACGGCACCATGACGACGCTCATGCGGCGCCTTCTGGCTGAAGTCTCCGCTAGCCACTTCCCCAACCCTCCGGCCACAGATGCGCAGGTTGAGGCCTTCGAGGCACGTGTAGGCTGGCCACTGGACGATGACCTGCGCGCCTTCTATCTGCACTGCGACGGCGCCACGCTCTTTGCTCCGCGAGAGAAGGCGCCCAACTACCGCATTCTCCCGCTCGATGAGATTGAGCGCGCCCGCGTCAAGATGAGGCACGAGGACACGGACACCTATGGTCCCGCCTCCTGGTACACCCTGCTCTATCTCCAGGACGGCGACTACATTCTCGCGGACGTCTCGCGGCAGGTGGACGGGCGATACCCGCTGCTCGATGCCTTTCACGAGACGTTCCCGGATCCGGCGGAGACCCGGCAGATTGCCGCGTCGTTCAGCGAGTTCCTGGAGAGGGCGCTCGCCAGTGGCGATGACTTCTTCTGGCTGGACGCGGACTGACCCCCGTATCGCACGAGCTCAGCCGCGGGCCGACCCCGGGAGCAGCGCCTGTCCCGGGGCGGCGCTTCCGGAACGCTTGAACTCCATGGCTTCGTCGTCCACGCGGCCGTAGCGCATCATCACCAGGTCGCGCACGTAGTTCTGGTACAGGCGCCACGGGGCGCGCGTGCCCTGGCGGGGCAGGGCGTCCAGCGCGCGCTGCACGTAGCCGGAGCTGAAGTCGAGCACCGGCTCCGGCGTCATCGCAGGCCCCGTCACGCGGGGCACGCATTGCGTGTAGCCATGCTGCTTCATGTGGTTGAGCAGGCGGCAGGTGTACTCGGCCACCAGGTCGCACTTCAGGGTCCACGACGCGTTGGTGTACCCGAAGGCCGCGACCAGGTTCGGCACGTCGCTGAACATCATCCCCTTGTACGCGAGCGTCCGTGACACCTGGACGGGCTCGCCGTCCACGGTCAGCGCCAGGCCGCTGAGGATCTTCACGTTCAGCCCCGTGGCCGTGACGATGAGGTCCGCGTCCAGGTGCGCGCCCGAGCGCAGCTCGAGGCCCGTCTCGGTGAAGGACTCGATGTGGTCCGTCACCACGGAGGCGCGCCCCTCGCGGATGGCGCGGAAGAGGTCGCCGTCCGGGGCGACGCACAGCCGCTCGTCCCACGGGTTGTAGCGGGGCGCGAAGTGCGTATCCACGTCGTACGCCTTGCCGAGCGCGCGCCGGACTCCCAGGCGAAGGAGCCACTTGAACAGCCGCGGCCGGCTGCGCGCGAGGCGATAGAGCAACATGCCGCGCACGACGTTCTTCCAGCGCGCGACCGCGTAGGCCGCGCGCCGGGGGAGCACGGCCCTCAGCGCCCGGGCGACGCCGTCCTCGGCCGGCTGGTCCGCGATGTACGTGGGCGAGCGCTGCAACATGGTGACGTGCGCGGCGCGCCCGGCCATCGCGGGGACCAGCGTCACCGCCGTCGCGCCACTGCCGATGACGACCACGCGCTTGCCGCCGTAGTCCAGGTCCTCCGGCCAGTGCTGCGGGTGCACGACGCGGCCCTGGAAGCGCTCGGTGCCGGGCCACGAGGGCGTGTAGCCGCTCGCGTAGTCGTAGTAGCCGGTGCAGGCGTAGAGGAAGCCGCACGTCATGCGGACGGGCGCGCGCTCGGGACCCACCTCCACGTCCACGGTCCAGCGCGCGTCCACGGAGGACCACTCCGCGCGCGTGACGCGGTGGTGGTAGCGGATCCGCTGGTCGATGCCGTACTCCGCCGCGGTCTCCTCGATGTACGCCTTGATGGACGGCCCATCCGCGATGGCCTTGCCCCCCAGCCACGGCCGGAACCGGTAGCCCAGCGTGTACATGTCCGAGTCCGAGCGGATGCCCGGGTAGCGGAACAAATCCCACGTGCCGCCCATGGACCCGCGCCCCTCCAGGATGGCGTAGCTCAGGGTGGGGCAGCGCGTCTGCAGGTGGTACGCGGCGCCGATGCCCGACAGGCCCGCGCCGATGATCAACACGTCGACGTGCGAGGACGGCTCGGCGGAGGACAGGGGCATCACGTGACTCCTCTGGGTCCAGAAAGGTACCCAGCCTATGCGCCTGTTGCACGGAGGTCGCAGGGGAGATGGGGGCCAGCACCCGCGCCGGTCCCCACGAGGCACGTCCTTGCCCGGTACGGAGGTACATGCTAGCCGATAGGTTTTCAGGCGAAGCAGCTCCCGAGGGCCATGGCACGCTCGACTCCGCATCGCATCCGCTGCGCCGATGGCTTCGAGTTGCACGCCACGCTGCACACCCCCGAAGGGCCTGTCCGAGGCGCGGTGCTGGTGCATCCCGCCACGGCCATGCCCGCGAACATGTATTTCGCGTTCGCCGCGCGGCTGGCGGACGACGGCTTCGCGGTGGTGACCTACAACTACCGGGGCGTGCACCCCTCGGGCGTGGCGAAGCGGACGCGCGCCGGGTTCCTCACCTGGGCGGATGAGGACGTGGGCGCGGTGACGGGCTGGGCGGCGGAGCGCTACCCGGGGCTGCCGCTGCTGGCCGTGGGACACAGCTTCGGCGGCCACGCCATTGGGCTGAGCGCGAGCAGCCAGCGGCTCACCGCGGCGGTGATGGTGGCGACCCAGGCCGGGAGCCTGCGGTTCATCCGGTGCCTGCGGGAGCGGCTGCTGGTGAGGATGTACCTCAAGCTCATCGGGCCGCTGTGCGCGCGGTTCCTGGGCTACATGCCCTATGCGCGGCTGGGGCTTGGCGAGGACGTCCCCGCCCGGGCCGCCCTGGAGTGGAGCCGCTGGGCGTCGCTGCCCCGCTTCTACTTCGATGATCCGGGCGTGGACGCCGCGGCCCGCTTCCGGCGGCTGAGCATGCCGGTGCTGTCCATTGGCCTGGACGACGACGCCTGGGGGCCGCCCGAATCCATCGACCTGGTCTGCGAGCACCTCACCGGCTGCGCCGTGGAGCGCCGGCAGTTCTCGCCCGCGGACAGCGCCGGCCAGGGCATCTGCCACCTGGGCTTCTTCCGCGAGCACCACTCCGCCACGCTCTGGCCCACGGTGGTGGAGTGGCTGCGCCGTCACGCCCCCGCGCGCGGCTGAGCGCCGCTCACGAAGCGGACGTGTCCGCCGCGTCGTCGCCCATCTCATCCTCGCCGTCGGACATCAGCTCGTCCTCGTCGTTCAGGTGGATGCGGTAGGCGATGGGCGCGTGGTCGATCATCGTCCACTGGTTGTAGCCGGGAAACGGGGGCATGGCGTCGATGCGGCTGATGTCCTCGGACTTCCACAGGTAGTCGAGGATCTGGGTCCGGAACCCGCCCGTCTCCGAGACCTTTCCGAAGGTGGCCTGGAGCCGGGGGTGGACCGGCTCCCAGTCGTAGAGGTCCGCGATCTCGTCCTCCAGGCTCTGGGAGTCGCCGGGCTGCGCCTTGTCGAGGCGGGTCCAGGGGAAGTTCATGTCGCCGATGAGCACCGCGGGGTTGGGCTCCGTGTGCAGCTCGGTGATGTCGCCGAAGATCTCCTCGGGGGCCTTGTCGGAGTTCGCGATGATGTGGACGCCCCCCACGGTGAGGTCCCGCAGCCGCACGCGCACCATGGGCCGGCGCTGGCTGACGCCGACGATCTCGATCTCCGGGTTCAGCTCCTCCTGCCACATGACGATGAAGGAGCACGGGCTGGCGTTGTCGTTCCGGTCTCCCGCGGCGATGTAGCGCGCCCGGTAGCCGCCGGCCGAGCCGAGGTACTCGGCCAGCGCGCCTCCTCCCTGCGACACCTCCGACAGGAAGATGAGCGAGGGCAGGGCCTGGTGGGCGTTGGCGGTCGCGATGATCCACTGGAGGATCTGCTGGCAGCACCACATGCAGCGGGCCTGGGGTTCCAGGTTTCGGGACCGCAGACCGCTGGCCCGCTGCGTATTCCAGTACGCGACGATCACCCGCGGCCCGCCATGGCCCGGGGCTGGAAGGGGCGGGCGGCGACGCGCGTGCGGGGGAAGCCCGGGCGCGCCGGGTTCAGGGCCTTCTTCGCGGCGCCCAGCGTCGCAGGGTCGGAGACGTTGTAGGGCCCCTGCATCACCACTGGCGACAGCCCGTTGACGATGCTCGAGAGCACCACGCCGTCCGGAGAGAGCACGCTGACGATGTCCATCAACTGCCACTTGATGACCATCTGCGTGTAGCTCTCGGTGGCCGTCAGCGTGTCGGAGACGTAGGCGGTGTACTCGGTGCTGAGCGAGACCTCCTGGAAGCTGGTGGAGCTGGCGGAGAGGCTGGCGGAGAGGCCCACGGACATGGGCCCCCAGCCCGCGCTCGCGCTGGCGCCGAGCGAGGCGGAGACGGTCTCCGTGCTCGAGGACGTCTGCTGCATGTTCGACGTGGACGTGGTGCTGACCGTCTGCGTCTCGCCCGGGGCGATGGTGTAGGACTCGGGCAGCCGCCGCCAGTACTGCTCCCGGATGGTGCGGTTGCGGTTCTGCAGCAGGCCCGCGGCCACGAGGACGCGCGGGGAGTCCGGCGGGATGATGACCTCGGAGGTGGGCTGCGGAGGCAGGCCGATGTCGTTGGGGGCCACCATGGAGTTGGGGCCGAAGAAGACGCTGGGCGTGCTGGAGGTGATGGAGCACAGGCCGATGAACGAGCCCGTGTGGCGGCAGGACCAACTGATGTAGTCCCCGTTGGCCACCCAGAAGTTGACCGCGTAGCCCGCGGGGACGACGCCCATGGGGCAGCGGGACGCGTCCTCGGCCAGGTAGAAGAGCTGCGCGTCCACGGGCAGGTTGTTCCAGAAGCGCAGCGAGCGCATGCCGCCGGTAGGGGCCGAAGCCAGGGTTCCCGCGAGGGCCTGCTGGTAGAGCGTGTTCATGGACGGCCTCCGCCCTGGGAGAGCGCGTCCTCGAAGAGGCGCGCCCACTGCAGGGCAATGGTGTCCCACCGGAGCGTGGGACGGGTGGCGAGCGCATGGGCGGCCCGGGAGCGGGCCTCCAGGTGCGCACGGTCTTCGTACAGCCGGGTCAGCGCCGCCGTCAGCGAGTCCACGGACGGCACGTGGGCGTCGGTGAGGATGCGGGGCTGGCACAAGGTCAACGCGACGTCGAGCAGCTCGGCGCTGCCCGCCCAGAGCTCCCCGGGCGCGGTGTGGCCGGGCACCACCTGCGCGGCGCCGGTGGCGGCGTGCTCGAAGGCGACGAGCCCCCACCCCTCGCTGCTGGAGGTGTTCACGCCCACGTCGCACGCGTTGTAGACGTGGTTGAGCTGGGCGAGCGACAGCCGGGGCGCGAAGCGCTGGTCCGTGCTGATGATGAGGCGGTCGGTGACGCCGAAGCGCGCCCCCAGGCCGCGCACGTCCCAGCCCACGTCCTCGGTGCCCATGTGCAGGTAGAGCCGGGCGTCGGGGCGCTCCCGCGCGAACGCGGCGAAGCCCCGCACGGTGAGGTCGATGAGCTTGCGCGGCTGGTTGCGGTTGGCGTTCAGGACGATGAAGGCGTCGTCCAGCGCGTCCGTCCCGAACAGCGCGGCGCGGCTGGCGCGGCGGGACGCGACGAGCGACGGCCCCGCGGGCGTCAGCGGGCGGAAGACGTCCGTGTCGACGCCGTGGGGGATGACGTCCACCCGGGGCCAGGTGGGCGCGGGGGTGAGCCTTCCGGCGGCGGCGCTCAGCTCGCCCTGGCCAAACGCGGTGTACGCGACCAGCCGGTGGACGCCCTGGAGCCCCGCGAGGAAGGCCGGGCTCAGCGGCCCGGAGTCCACGGGGCAGTAGGCCACCAGCCGGTGGCGTCCGGGCACGCGGCCGAGCGCGCGGACATGGTCCCCGAGCACCCAGATGTCGTTGACGAGGAAGACGAGGTCCGGCTCCAGGCGGGCGCACAGCTCCGGCAACTGGCTGACGCCGCGCGCGTCGATGGCCGGGTGGAGCGACCAGGGCAGGTCGTGGTCCCCGCCCGCGTACTTGATGCCGAGCTGGTGCACGTCGTAGTCGTGCGCGAGGCGCCGGAAGATGCTCTCGGTGACCCGGCTGAAGCCGGTGGGGGCCACGGCGTCACCCACCACGAGGATGCGCGGGCGGCTCCGGCGACCGGCGGCCGGCGGGGAAGTCCCGGGCGCGTCCGCGGCGCACGCACGGCGCTCCTCCGCGCGCCGCCGCACGGCCTCCAGCACGCGATCTCCCAGGACCCGGTGCCGCTCGCTCCGGCGCCGCGTGAGGACCTCGTCGCGCGCCCGGAGGAAGGCCTCGTCGAAGGTGACGGTGTCGGGCAGGGCGAGCCCGGGATAGAGGCTCCGCAGCGACGCGGGCAGCGCCAGCTCGTCCATCACCAGGTCGTCGAAGTCCACGACCAGGCCGGGGATGGACTCCAGCGCCTCCTGGGCGTCGAGCAGGCCCTCGATGAGGGCCTCATCCGGATCCTCGCGGCGCACGCCTCGCGCGGGATAGGTCCAGCCCCGGTCCCCCATGGCGAGCGCGACGTCCGCGATGGAGCGGTGGATCCTCAGCACGCGGAGGGCGCCGGGTTGGCGGAGCGCGGCGGAGACGACGAAGGGCTGGGTGACGTCCTTGTAGGCCCAGCCCGTGGGGCGCACCAGGTGCGCCAGGTGCTCGCGGGCGGCCTCGAAGGCGGGGCCGTCCGACGGGCGCAGGAAGTGCACCGCCGCGGGGTTGGACGCGAAGCCGAAGCGCTCCAGGTTGAGCACCTCGCCATCCGTCACCCAACCGGGGGAGGAGAGGCGCAACAGCTCGCGCGCCCACTGCCAGGTCGTGGAGGACAGGGAGCGGGGCAGCGACACCAGGAACAGCGACGGCGTCTCTGGAGCCGGTGGCGCGCTCATCCCTCGTCGAAGACGGTGTAGAGCGCGCCGAAGGTGAGGGTGACGTCCGAGGAGAAGGTCGCCGTCCCGGAGATGGCCCGCGCCCCTCCGGAGGGGAAGAGCTGCATGAAGTAGCTCTCACCCGCGCCGCCGGAGAACGTCGTGGTGACGTCGGTGGACGCGGACTTGGAGACCTGCACGTCCTTCACCTGGGTGGGCGGCTGCCCCTGGGAGAGCTTCCTGATGCTCGCCTGATAGGTCTGCCCCGGCAACGGCGTGAAGACGACTCGCATCCCGCTCATGGCGTCTGCTCCGAGGTGAAGACGATGGACACATCCGTCTGGGGGGCCAGCGCGGGGGACACCATCGTCGTCGCGTAGGCGGAGCAGGAGTAGGTGGCGTAACCCGACACCTGGAAGACCCCGCTCATCCCGGTGACCTGCCCCGAATAGACGCGGGTCGGGGCGCCGCCGGCGCTCTGATAGCCGTTGATGATGACGGTCACAGGCGCGTTGGCCTGGTTGCGAAAGACGACGCGTACAGGGTTGGACATCCGGTCTCCGGCGGCGCCGACTTCACGCACGGTATGACAGCATCGGGCGAAACGCCTGGCGTTGCAACGACCTGGTCAGTAGCGGAAGCCCACCTGCAGTGACAGGCCGGGGTACTGGTCCACGGCGCCACCGGCGACGTACGGGTCGCCCGGCTCCGGGTTGAACTTGAAGAAGTAGCGGCGCAGGTCCGCCCTCAGCCTCACGTCCAGGATGCGGTTGAGCCGGTACGCCAGCGTGGCGCTGCCCGTGACGGCGCCCGCGGACATGCGCGGGAACCACGCGTCCGAGGACAGCTCGCCGGAGTCCAGCGGGTGCTGGTAGCCCAGGCGGAAGTTGAAGTCGAACTTCTCCGACAGCGCCGCCCGCACGCCCAGCCCCAGGCCCGCCGTCTTGTACTCCACGTTGGGCAGGTCCAACGGCCGCTCGCCGTCCACCGCGTCGATGCGGAACGTGTTCATCCCGTACGTGCCGGTGAGCTCGAAGCCGTGCTGCTGCGCCGCGCCGAAGGGGATGACGTAGCGCAGGCCCGCCTGCCACTCGCGCGCCGTGGTGGGGTAGGAGACCGCGCCCGTGGAGCCCGTGGACTTCAGCCCGAAGGACTGATCGATGGAGCCCGTGATGCCCAGCCGCGCCAGCGCGCCCTTCTGGAAGGCCGCGAGCGGGTAGACCGTCACGTCCCCCGCCACCTGGGGCGCGCCCGGCAGCGCGAAGCCGCCCACGTCCGGCCCCAGCGTGTACGGGCGCAGCACGCCGAACACGTCGTCCTTGTAGCGCAGCGACCGGCCGAGGAGCTTCAGGCCCAGCGCGCCCTCCACGATGGGCGCGGAGGAGGCCAGCGCCGGCTCCGTGGACGGGGCGTCCTCCGTCTTCTCCGGGGCCTTGTCCTCCCGGGGCTTCGGGGCCACCGGCTTGCGGATGGGCTCCGGGTCCGGCGACTTCGCGGGCGCGGGCGTCTGCGTGATGGGCGCCGCCGGCGTCACCGCCGGCTCCGGCTCCACCGGCGCGGCGGGCTGCGCGGGGGCCACCGGGGCGGCCTCCGGCGCGCGGGACTTCTGCAGGCCGCGCTCCAGCGCCGTCCACTGGCGCTTCACCGCCACGGGCACCAGCTTCGGCGTGGCGGGCTTCGCGGCGGCGGGCGAGGCCAGCGCCTTGCCGTCCCTGCCGTTGCGCACGGTGACGCGCACCTGCGGCTTCTTGCCCACGGTGGACGTGTCCGCCACCAGCACCGCGCTCAGGCCCAGCTCGCTCGCCACGGCGGCGGCGCCCGCGGGCTGCGTCGGATCCCTGCCCAGGCGCGAGGCGGCGGCGCGCACCGCGGACTCTGGGACGACCTCGTAGCGGGCCGGACGGCGCTGGAGCTCCGCCTCCAGCGCGTCGCGCGCGGCGTCCGCGTGCGGACCGGAGGCGAGCACCGCCACGCGGCGCGCCTCCGCGGGCTGGGCCTTCTTCTTCGAGGACTGCGTCGTCCTGGCGGACGCCTTCTTCGGCGCGGCGTCCACGGCGGGGGCGAGCAGCAGGGCCGCGCCCAGGAGGGCCGCGGCGGAGGCGTATCGGGTGCGCGTCATCACGGGGAGCTCGGCTTTCCGGCGACCAGCCACTCGGTGACGCAAGCGGTGTCCGCGGCGTTGAGCGCCGAGCCCAGCGGCATCTGCGCGCCGCAGCCCGGCGACGACGTGAGCTTCTTCAGGAAGAAGGACTGGGACGGGTTGGCGCTGTCCGCCAGCGGCTTGGAGTTGCACGCCGCGTTGGTGGTGTAGAGCCGCCCGGGGAGGCCGGCCGCCTGGAGGTCCAGGCCCCCGCCCGCCGAACCGTTGGCGTCCGTGGAGTGGCACGACAAGCACTGCGCCTGGATGACGCTCGCGCCGGTGGTGCCGGTGGCGCAGGCGTTGGAGCCCCCGGTGAAGCGCTCGGGGTCATCGAGCCCGCCAGCGCAGCCGGCGGTGGTGGCGAGGAGCGCGGCCGCGAACAACGTGGCCAGCGGGGCGCGGGACGGACGACGGGCGGCGGATGGGTTCGCGGACAAGTCGAGCACGGGGGCAAGAGGGGGGAGCGACAAGCCCCGCAGACTACCCGGGCCGCGCCTGACTGTGCACCCCTCAACGGATCCGTTCGCGCTCGCGTGACACGCGCTCCCCGCCCCGCCTGCTCCTGCCCGGGGTGGGGTGTTGTCACACCCGGACTACCTGCGCTTCTTGAGGAAGCGGGCCACGCTGACCTTCCCGAACCGGCCGCCGAACAGGTACCAGGTGAGCACCGCGCCGAAGAGGGCCGCCGCCAGCGCGATGCCGACGATGCCCAGCACCGGCACGTTCCCGTACATGGGCGGCCGGGGCGCGAAGGCGATGAACGCGCCCACGATGAAGCCGCACGCGCACAGCCCCAGGAAGGCGATGACGGCCACGCTGCGCAGGTTCTCGTTGAGCTTGTCGAACTGCTCCGCGCGCACCGTGACGCTGAACTTGCCCGTCTCCAGGTCCAGCAGAATCTGCGACAACTGCGTAGGCAGGTCCTGCGCCATGGACTGGAAGCGCAGGAGCGTGCGCATCAGGCCGCCCTGGAGCTGCGTGGGATCATAGCGGCCCGCCATCAGCTCCTTCGCGTACGGCAGCGCGACCTCCAGGATGTTCAGCTCCGGGTAGAGCCCGCGCAGCATGCCCTCGGTGGAGACGGAGGCGCGCGACAGCAGCGCGTACTCCTTGGGGATGCGGATGCGGTACTTCACGGCCAGGTCCAGCAGGTCGCGCAGGAGCGTGCGCGCGTCCACCTGGCCCAGCGTCGTGGGCAGGTGCTGGCCCAGGATGGAGTCGATGTCGTTGCGGAAGCCCATCAGGTTGGCGCGCGCGTCCGGCACGCCCACGCGGTAGAGGATGCGCGCCACGGAGTCGCTGTCCTTGAGCGCCACCGCCAGGCACAGCATCACCAGCGTCTCCTGCATGGGGCGGGTGAGCCGGCCCACAACGCCGAAGTCCAGCAGCGCCAGCCGGTTGCCCTCCATGAGCAGCACGTTGCCGGGGTGCGGGTCGCCGTGGAACAGGCCGTCGTCGAAGAGCTGGCGGAAGCTGGCCTCCAGGATGTGCTGGGCGATCTGCTTGCGGTCCGCCTCCGGCAGCGCGGCGGGGTTGATCTTCTCCCCGCGGATGAACTCCATGGTGAGCACGGTGCGGCTGGAGAGCGCCGCGTGCACGCGCGGGATCTTGAGGTACGGGCGGTCCTTGTGGTTCTCCAGGAACGCGCGGATGTTGGTGGCCTCGTTGATGAAGTCCAGCTCCTCGTGGATGGCCCGGTCGAACTCGTCCACGATGCCGGAGGGCGAGTAGATGCCCGTCTCCTCCACCACGGCCTCCAAGAGGCGCGCCAGCGAGCGCAGCACGCCCAGGTCCGCGTCGATGCGCTGGGCGATGCCGGGGCGCTGCACCTTGATGACGACCTCCTCGCCGTCCAGCGTCACCGCGCGGTGCACCTGGGCGATGGACGCGGCGGCGAGCGGCTCCGGATCCACCTGGGCGAACAGCTCCTGCACGTCCTTGCCCAGCGCGTCGCGGATCTGCGCGTGGACCTGCTCCAGGGGGATGGCCTCCACGTCGTCCTGGAGCGTGGCCAGCTCGTCCACGAACTCCGCGGGCAGCAGGTCCGCGCGGGTGGAGAGCACCTGCCCCAGCTTGATGAACGTGGGCCCCAGCTCCGACAGGAAGCGGCGGAAGCGGCGCGCGGTGGACTCACGGCGCGCCTCCTCGGAGACCTCCACCTTCTCCTTGCGGCCGCCGAGCATGCGCCAGACGCCCGCGCGCTCGGTCACCTCACCGAAGCCGTGGCGGGCGGCGATGAGGGCGATCTGCCGGATGCGGTTGAGGTCCTGGAGGTTCATGGTGAGGCCTGGGCGGAAGCCTGGGGCGGATGGGCCACGTAGCGCAAGAGGACGTAACCCACGACGGCGGAGAGCAGCGAGCCCACCAGGATGCCCAGCTTGGCCTCCGCCAGCAGGGCCGGCTCTTGCGCGAACGCCAGCCCGGCCACGAAGAGGGCCACCGTGAAGCCGATGCCGGCCACCACCGCCACCCCGTGAAGCTGCGCCACGCTGCCGCCCGAGGGCAGCGGGGACACGCCCGCCCGCACCGCCGCCCAGGTGAACAGGAAGATGCCCAACTGCTTGCCCACGAAGAGGCCCACGATGATGCCCAGCGGCAGCGGCTTGAGCAGGTCCGACAGCGCCATGCCGGACACGTCCACGCCGGAGTTGGCCAGCGCGAACAGCGGCACGATGCCGTAGGCCACGTACCCGTGCCACAGGTGCACGAAGCGGTTGAGCGGCGGCTCGATGTCCTCCAGCGCCTCCTCGATGTGGAGGAGCTGCGCGCCGCGCGCGCTCTCGTCGTCCGGCTGGGACACCAGCCCCCGGATGTACTCCGCCAGCTCCTCCAGCACCTCGCGGCCCGGGCGGGTGGGCAGCGCGGGGATGCACAGGCCCAGCACCACGCCGGACAGCGTGGCGTGGATGCCGCCGTGGTGCATGGCGTACCAGAGCGCCGCGCCCGCGGCGGCGTAGGCCAGCCCGTTGCGCACGTAGAAGCGGTTGAGGCCCCAGAGCACCGCGACCAGGCCCGCGGCTACCGCGAGCCACTCCAGGTGCAGGCCCGTGCCGTAGAAGAGCGCGATGACGAGGATGCCGCCGATGTCGTCGAAGATGGCGAGCGCGGTGAGGAACACCACCAGCCCCTGGCTCACGCGCGCCTTCACCAGCGTGAGGCAGCCAATGGCGAACGCGATGTCCGTGGCCATGGGGATGGCCCAGCCGCCCTGCGCGGGCGTGCCCCGGGTGAAGAAGAGGTAGAGCGCGGCGGGGACCACCATGCCGCCCAGCGCGGCGATGAGCGGCAGCAGCGCGCGGGAGAAGGTGCGCAGCTCGCCCGCGGACAGCTCGCGCTTGATCTCCATCCCCACGAGGAAGAAGAAGAGCGTCATCAGCCCATCGTTGATGAACTCACGGAAGGTGAAGTGGCCGCCGTGGCCCACCACCTCCAGGTGCAGGGGCGCGTCGAAGACGGCGGCGTAGGTGGCGCCCCAGGGGGAGTTGGCCCAGGCGAGCGCGGCCACCGCGCAGAGCGCCAGGAGGATGCCGCTGCTGGCCTCCAACCGGAAGAAGGCCTGCACGGGGGCCAGGGCCACCTTGAACAGGGCGGGGACGGGAGGACGGGACGTTGTCTGAGGAGGGGTCGCCATGTCGCCGGGCAGCCTGCCGGGGGGCGCGGGGCCTGCAAACCGTTTTCGGAAACGGGCCCGCCGAAATGTCGGACGCCGGTGGTAGGCATACGCGCCAGGTAGGGACGCCGGTTCGTTGATCCGGGGGTGAGGCCGTGAGAGAAGGTCGGGGATGGCGGTGACGCAGCAGACGAAGACAGGCAAGGCGGCGGACGTGATGCCGCCCGACGAGGACACGACTCCGGAAGTCGGAACGGGTGAGGCCCCCGCGGGTGCGCGGGAGATCGCCTCCCTGACGCCGATGATGCGCCAGTACCTGGAGGTGAAGGCGCTCCATCCGGACACGGTGCTCTTCTTCCGGCTGGGTGACTTCTACGAGATGTTCTTCGAGGACGCGGTGAAGGCCTCGGAGCTGCTCCAGATCACCCTCACGGCCCGGGCCAAGGGCGCGGACAAGATCCCCATGTGCGGGGTGCCGTACCACTCCTCGCGCCGGTACATCGCGAAGCTGGTGGAGCACGGCCTCAAGGTCGCCATCTGCGAGCAGGTGACGGAGCCGGGCGCGGGGCCGGGCATCGTGCAGCGCGAGGTGACGCGGGTCATCACCCCCGGCATGGTGCTGGACGACGAGGTGCTGGAGCCGCAGGCCAGCAACTTCCTCGCGGCCGTGTGCTGGAACGAGACGGGCTTCGGCGCGGCGCTGCTGGAGGCGTCCACCGGCGAGTTCTACACCTTCGAGGCGCAGGGCCTGTCGGAGCTGGTGGAGGGCCTGTCGCGCGTGGAGCCGCGCGAGCTGCTGGTGCCGCAGGGCATGCGGGACGCGCCGGAGGTGGCGCAGGTGTGCCAGCGGCTGTCGCGCGCGCCGGCCGTGGCGGAGGGCGAGGGCGCGGCCTTCGAGCAGACCCGGGCCGCCGCGTTCCTGCGCTCGCACTTCAACGTGCAGTCGCTGTCCGCGTTCGGGTTGGACGGCTCGCCGCTGGCCACCGGGGCGGCGGGGGCGGCGCTGCGCTACCTCAAGGACACGCAGAAGACGCCGGCGGCGCACGTGGACCGGCTGTCGCGCCAGGAGCGCGCGGGCTGCCTGGTGATGGACGAGTCCTCGCGGGGCAACCTGGAGGTCCTCAAGAGCCTGCGGGACGGCGGCCGCAAGGGGTCGCTGCTGGGCGTGCTGGACCGCACGGCCACGGGCCTGGGCGCGCGCAAGCTGGCGCGCTGGCTGTCCGCGCCGCTGTGCTCGCTGCCGGAGATCGAAGCGCGGCTGGACGCCGTGGAGGAGCTGTCCGGCAAGAGCGTGTGGCGCGAGGAGCTGGTGGCCACGCTCAAGGAGGTGGGCGACCTGGAGCGGCTGTGCGGCCGGCTGTCGCTGGGCGCGGGCAACGCGCGGGACCTGCGCGCGCTGGGGCTGTCGCTGACGCAGTTGCCCAAGCTGGGCGCGGCGCTCGCGCGGTGTGACGCGGGGCTCTTGAAGGCGCTGGCCGGGCCGCTGGGCGCGCTGCCGGAGCTGGCGGACCTGTTGATGCGCGCGGTGACGGACGAGCCGCCGGTGGTCATCCGCGAGGGCGGCTTCATCCGGCAGGGCTTCCACGCGGAGCTGGACGACCTGGTGGCGCTGTCCACCACGGGCAAGGACTACCTGCTCAAGCTGGAGCAGCGGGAGAAGGAACGCACGGGCATCTCCTCGCTGAAGATCCGCTACAACAAGGTGTTCGGCTACTACCTGGAGGTGACGAAGGCGAACCTCCACGCGGTGCCCAAGGACTACATCCGCAAGCAGACCACGGTGGGCGCGGAGCGCTTCGTCACCGAGGAGCTGAAGGAGTACGAGGAGAAGGTCCTCACGGCGGAGGAGCGCCGCGTGGTGCTGGAGCTCCAGTTGTTCGAGGAGCTGCGCGCGAAGGTCATCGCCGCGGCGCCGCGGATCCGCTCCGCGGCGGAGGCGGTGGCCACGGCGGACGCGCTGGTGTCGTTCGCGCGGTGCGCGGCGGAGTACGGCTACACGCGGCCCCAGGTGGACGCAGGGGAGGGGCTGACCATCACCGGCGGCCGGCACCCGGTGGTGGAGCGGATGCTGGGCTCGGGCGAGTCCTTCGTCCCCAACGACGTGCGGCTGGATCCGGAGGACGCGCAGCTCCTGGTCATCACCGGCCCGAACATGGCGGGCAAGAGCACGGTGATGCGGCAGGTGGCGCTGACAGCGCTGATGGCGCAGGCAGGCTCGTTCGTGCCGGCGAAGGCGGCGCGCATCGGCCTGTGCGACCGCATCTTCACGCGCGTGGGCGCGGCGGACAACCTGGCGCGCGGGCAGTCCACGTTCATGGTGGAGATGACGGAGACCAGCCACATCCTCCATCACGCCACGCGAAAGAGCCTGGTCATCCTGGATGAGATTGGCCGTGGCACGTCCACGTTCGACGGCTTGTCCATCGCGTGGGCGGTGGCGGAGCACATCCACGACAAGGTGGGGGCGCGGGCGCTCTTCGCCACGCACTACCACGAGCTGGTGGACCTGGCGCGCGAGCGGCCCCGGGTGAAGAACCTGTGCATCGCGGTGAAGGAGCAGGGCGGCAAGGTCATCTTCCTGCGCAAGCTGGTGCCCGGCGGGGCCAGCCGCTCCTACGGCATCGAGGTCGCGAAGCTCGCCGGCCTGCCGCCGGAGGTCGTGTCGCGGGCCCGCGAGCTGCTCCTGAACCTGGAGTCCGGCGAGCTGGATGACGCGGGCCGTCCCCGCGTGGCGGTGCGCTCCACGAAGCGCGCGGCTCCGGCGAACGCGGGGCAGTTGGGGTTGTTCGGGGGCGCGCCTCCGCCGGCTCCCGTGGCCGCGCCGCCCGTGCCTCCCGCGCACGCGGAGGTGCTGGAGTCGCTCCGGACTGCCTCCATCGACCGGATGACCCCGCTGGACGCGCTCAACCTGCTGGCGAAGTTGAAGCAGACGCTGGGGTGAGGCGAGCTAACCCGGATCGAGCGCCCAGGTCCCTTCCTCCCAACGCTTCAAGGCCTGCTGCGCTCCGAACGGGACCATTCCCTGTCCCTTGGCGGCATCTTCCAGGACCGCCTTGGCTTCGGCTGTCCGATATCGGAGCAGATGGGCGGCGGCCATCACGCGCACGTCCATTCGCTCATGCTTGAGCAGCACGGTGAGCGCGTCGCGTCCGGCATCGCCGTGCGCGAAGAGCCTGTCGACAGCGGCCCCGTATTTCCTGGCGTGCTTGTTCCCTGCCTTGGCATCTCCCCGGAAGATGGCCTCGTTCTGCGCGACCACGTTCTGTGCGAACTGTTCGACAAGCTGCTCCAACGTCAGCACCAAAGCCCCTTTCCGATGATTGCAACGGCCCTGGAGTGGATGATGCGATTTGCAGGTGTCGCGGTTCTGGGCTGTGCCTTGCTGCTGGCAGGCTGTGCTGGTGTGGAATCGGCCTCAGGAAGAGGAGGCTCGCGAGTCCTTCGACAGCGTGTACCCGTGGGTACGGTCCTTATTGCTCCTTCCGGGAAGGTTTCGCGGCAGGCACTGGATATGGGCCTGCTGCACTTGGAGCCCTTCGAGGAGCTGCTGATCCGAGCTGGGCTGGACGAGCCGGATGAGCTTCCACTGCACCGTAACCCTTTCACTCCGGATGACGCGGTGGAGGTGCTGGGCCGGTTGATGGAGAAACCAGTAACCCTTGGCACCTTTCCGCCACGCATGGCGGCCGGCCTCCTCCTGCAGGAGGTGCTGGAGCAAGGCGAGGTCTCTCGTGAGGAGTTGGCTCGCAAGGTGGCGAGGATGGCCCGAGAGCAATTGGCAGTGCTCCGGCCGGATGGCTACCTCGCCTGGGCCCTTACTGGACGCACTCAGCAAAAGGTGGCGCCCGTTGTGTGGCGGGACGGCGCCTTCCGCGCGAACGGCTTCGAATTGGGGCGCTTCTACAGCGGAAAGGATGGGGTCTTCCGCGCCGTGAACGCGCAGCTTGAGGCGTCGGAGCATCTGCCCCTTGCGGAGGTGTACGACGACTCGGACGTCATCAACCGCTCAGTGGACGGGGCCGAGGACGCCTTTGTGGATCTGTACCATGCACTGGGACACGCGCTTTCCCGCCCCATGGACAGCCTTGCGGCATTGAGCAACCTGCCGACCGGCCTGGCCGCGCTCATCTCATCGTCGCCCGCTTATTGGGAGCGCTTCCAGTACATGACGGAAGGAGAGCAGATTCGCGAGGTGGCACGGCTGACGACGAGCATCTTCGCTACCTGGGGAGCGGCATCGGCAACGACACGCACGGTGACGGGCCTGTCGGCGGGGGTAGAGGCCACGGTGCCAGTGCTCGTACTGTCCGCGGACGGAGTTCTGGCGCTGGAGCGCGTCGTTGTTCCAGTGGGCCGTGCGGCGTCGGTGTTGAGCACGGGGCCTGGGGCGATCATCCTCCAACGGGCCGGCGACGCGGCAGGCTCAGGCGGAGGGAGCGGAGGCGGTCCGAAAGGCTACTCGTCCTTCAAGTCGTTCAAGCGAGCCATGGGGCCCGCTGGAGAGGGCAAGGAGTGGCATCACATCGTGGAGCAAACGAACGGGAACGTGGCGCGCTTCGGGCCGCAGTCGCTCCACAATACGGAGAACGTCGTTTCCCTCGATAAGGCACTTCACAACCTGGTGAGCGCATTCTTTTCGTCCAAACGTCCGTTCATCACCGGCTCGGAATCGCTGACCGTGAGGCAGTGGCTGAGTGCTCAGACGCTTGACGCACAACGGGCATTCGGCCTGCGCAGCATCGAGAACATCAAGAAGGGAATCTGGCGATGACGCCTGCGGCACTCGTCGATGAGTTCGCCTCGCACGTGGAGGCGCAGACTGACGCAATCTTCAGGGGAGACTCCAAGACAGGGAACAAGCACGCGAAGAAGTACCAGGCCGCGATGAGGAAGCTCCGGGAGATCGGCGATGAAGGTCGCGAGGCACTCACGGCTCTGCTGAAGCACCCAAGAATGGACGTTCGAGTCGCGGCGGCGGCGTATCTGCTCCGCTACAGAACCGACGAAGCGAAGGCCGTTCTGGAGCATGCCGCGGGCGGGGAGGGGTTGGCGGCGTTCGAGGCCTCAGAGGTACTGAAGCGCTGGGAGGAGGGTGCCTGGAACCTGGATCCGGCCTGAAGGGGAGCGCGAACCGCAGGTCGGGTGTGAACCTGAAAGGTCCATCCCAGTAGACTTCAAAGGCCTTGTCGATAGAGACTCCCCGGGCGGCGCGCTCGCGCCCTGCTCATGCCCGGAGGAGTCATGTCCCCGTCCACCCCCGACAGCGGAAGTAGCCCCCAGCCCGCGCGGCGCCTGCCGCCGCCGACGCCTGATGCGCCGCGCTTCCTCTTCTGCGTCGATGGCATCCGGTACGAGGCCATTCGCGAGCTGGCGCGGATGCAGACCGCGGAGCTGCTGATGCTGGTCCGTCGGCGACAGGAGGCGGACGGCGCAATGGCGGGCCTGTGTCTCGTGCGCCGGCTGCCCAATCCCTCCACCTACCTGCGCCGCAAGCGCCTGATGGAGGAGGTGCGGTTGGCCTTCCACCTCAACCACCCTGGCATCGCCCAGGTCTACTTTCGGAAGGTGCACGAGGACTTCCTGCACGTCGTCATGGAGCACGTGGACGGGCCTTCGCTGGAGACCCTGGTCAGCGCCGGAGTCGCGCGCGGCAGGCCTGTCTCCGAGGCCTTCGGCCTCTACGTGGGCGCGGAGCTCGCGGAGGCGCTGCACCACGCGCACACCCTGACGGACGCGGCGGGCCGGCCGCTCGGCATCATCCACCGCGACGTCAACCCCCGGCACGTCTACGTGGGCGCGCACGGCGGCGTGAAGCTGACGAACTTCGGCGCGGCGTACTCGGTGATGGTGGGGCGCGAGGAGTCCCCCATGAACCTCGTCCGGGGGGACGTGGCCTATGCCTCACCCGAGTACCTGGAGAAGCAGCCGCTGTCGCCGCGCTCCGATGTCTTCAGCCTGGGCGTGCTGCTGGTGGAGCTGCTCACCGGCAAGCACCTCTTCGACGTGCAGGACGTGCGGTTCGCCGCCAGCGGACTGGCGCCCCTGCGGATTGAGATCCTTCCCTCCCTGCCGCTCACGCAGATGCGCATCCTGCTCGCCAGGTTCGGTCCGGCGGACGTCGAGGCGGCGGTGGCGGGGCTTTCGCCGGACGTGAAGGCGCTGCTGCACACGGCCCTGCGCGCCGACCCGACGGAGCGCTTCGCCACGGCGGCGGAGATGGGCGCCGCGCTGCGGACCGCGCTGGCGAAACGCCCCCCGGGCTTCGGGCGTCACGAGGCGTCCGAGGAGGTGGGCGTCGTGCTGGCCGAGGGAAGCTGCCTGCGGGACACGGTGGAGTTCGGCGAGGGAGGCCTCTTCCCGGAAGGGCTGGAGGAGCACGAGCTCGGCGTCTCGCCTCCAAGGCGGTAGCGGCCTTCAGCGGGTCAGGACGGTGGCGACGTGGAGGAGCGCCTCCAGCTTCTCCGCGTCCAGCTTGCGCGCCAGGTAGAGCAGCCGCCGCAGGGCGGGGGTCTCGTCCTCACGCGGGCGCGGGCGCTGGCCCTTGCGGCCTCGCACCAGACCGGTGAGGCCCAGCAGGTCCTCCGGGGACACCTTCAGCTCCGTGCACAGCCGGTAGAGCGTCGGGACGCTGGGCAGCATCTTCCCGCGCTCCAGACGGCTGTAGACGGTGGAGAGCAGGCCGACGCGAGGGCCCACCTCGGCCTGGGTCAGGCCCTGCTCTTCGCGGGCGGCGCGGGCAATTCTGCCGATGGTGATGGCCAGTTCTTCATTCATGGGACCGGCTCGGGAGCAGGTGGTTCCGGAGGCACACCTGGACGTCCCAGGTGCCGCGCGAGGTGTATCAGACGACACCCGGCCGGGTGTCCTTCATCCACCGGCAAGGCGCGGCGGCTGTTCATCCCAGCGTCGCGCGGAGGAGCGCATGCGAGTGGTCCGAAGTCCCCAAGCGAGGACGTCATGATGCCGCCGCCCGCCATCCTGTCACCGGGCGCCGAGGTGCTGGGCTACACGGTGGAGCACCCGCTGGGGCAGGGCGGCTTCGGCACGGTGTACCTCGCGCGCAACGCGGGGCAGCCGTTCGCCTTGAAGCTGCTGCACCTGCCACGCGTGGGCGAGCGGGTGGAGCGCGAGGTCTCCATCCTCTTGAAGCTGCGCCACCCCCATGTGGTGGGGCTCCAGGGGTATGGCCTGTGGCCGCCCGGGGCGCCGCGGTTCGCCGTCATCGTCATGGAGTACGTGGACGGGCGCAGGCTGGACGTCTGGGCGGAGGAGGAGAACCCCACGGCGAGGCAGGTGGCGCGCGTGGTGCTCGACGTGGCGCGGGCGCTGGGGGCCTCGCACGCCGTGGGGGTGCTGCACCGGGACGTGAAGGAGGCCAACGTCATGGTGCGGGCCTCGGACGGCGTGGCGAAGCTGGTGGACTTCGGCATCGGCGACTACGAGGGCGCGCGGAGCCTGACGGTGGACATCCTCCCGCCGGGGACACCGGAGTACCGCGCCCCGGAGGCGTGGCGCTTCTTCCGGCAGCATGTCCGCGTACCTGGCGCCCGGTACGAAGCCGGGCCGTCGGATGATTTGTGGGCGCTGGGCCTGGTCCTCTACTCGCTGCTGACGGCGCGGCAGCCGTTCGATGGGGCCGACGAGCCCGGCTTCATCGAGGCCGTGGTGAGCCGTGAGCCCGTGCCGCCCCACGAGGAGAATCCACGGGCGCCGCGTGCGCTGGGCGACGTGTGCATGCGCCTCCTGGAGAAGACGCCGGAGACGCGCACGATGAGCGCCCTGGCCGCCGTGACGGAGCTGGAGCGGGTGTTGGCGGACGCGGACGCGACGTGGGACGTGCCGCTCTGCGACGCCTACGGTGAGGACACCGCGACGACGGAAGGGGGCAGGGACAGCGAGGACCGGTGGATGCATGCGCCGCTGCACCGGCCGCGCCGGGGGAGGCGGGTGCCGCCTGCCCGTGCGACGCCGTCAGCGCCGGGGACCGAGCCGGAGCCGACGTCGCGCACGCACGGTTCGCCGTGGGGGATTGCCGTGACGCTGCTGCTGGTGCTGGCCGTGGCGCTGTGGCTTTGGCCGTCACGAAGTCCCGGGGTGTCACGGGTCCGTCAGGAAGTAGCGGCTTCTGGCAAGTCGCCTCAAGCTGCCCGCGCCGCGGCTCCCACCGGGCCGGAGGCCACTGCCGCGGCCGTCGCGTTCCCCGCGACGCTCCAGGAGGAATCAGCCACCGTGACGACGCCGCCGAAAGACACGCAGCCCCTTCAGCTCCCCTTGAAGCCCGCGAAGAAGGGCATGGGCGTCATGGCCCGTGCGGTGAGCACGGCGGCGGCATGCACGGCGCTCGCGTGTCCTGGACCGCAGGTGCGTCAGCCCCCGCCGCCGGAGCCGTGTCCGGTGGGAGCGGTGACGGCCATGGAGAAGCGGGGAGTCGATATCGGAGACAAGCAGCCGGCGCGCTTCGCGATGGGAGATCCCCGGATCATTTCAATCGGCGAGGGCCCCGTCGAAGTCCGCCTCATCGGGCACTGGGTCGGGTTGCCGGGCAAGAGCGTCTTGTCTGGGCGGAGCATCGTCCGGGACCGTGTCTACGTTCGCTTCAACTGGGCGACGACACCCCAGGGAGACAGCTTCCCTGTGTGCTTTGATGTCCATGCCGAAGAGGGGCCACGGGGCATGGCGCGAGAGGCAGGTGACGACTCTCCCTCTCGAGCCCGCATCTGGACGATTGGCGACGTGAAGGCGGTCGCTGAGTTCGAATAGCGGCTCCAACGGAAAGAACATCGAGTGCCTTCTTCAACATGGGCCGTCCTCCTGGGGATGCTTCTCTTCGGGACGGCGGTGGTCGCGCAGCCAGAAGCCTCGTCTTCAGTGCCAGGTTCGCGGCGCATCGAATTGAGCCCGGAGCGAGCTGAACTCGTCAGTGAAGTCATGATCAGCCCGGGCCTCTCCACGATGCTTCTTTTCGACTCGGAGTTGCAGCGGCAGAGCATCGAACTGGAGAACCGGCAGCGCTTTTCCCTGATCGATGTGGGGCAGGCGACCCTCAGACTCGTGCCCTCGGCGAGTGCCACCCCAGGTGAATGGTTCAGGCTGAGGGTGCGATTCCGGGATGGTGCGGCGCCATCGAGCGCGATGTTCCTGCTGAAGGTGCATCCGGCGAAAGCGGAGGCCACCATCGAGGTCTACCGCGAACAGCGGACGATTGAGACGTATCAACAAGAAATCCGCGATGCCCGCGCGGAACTCCTGCGTTGCCAGGACGATCTGACGCGGGTTGTATCCGAACACAAGGCGCCGGGTGGATTGTCGGGGATCCTCTTCAACGACGGATTGGACCTGAACGGTGTCGAGGGGCAGGTCCTGGCCAAGACTGTCGC
The DNA here is from genome assembly GCF_020037015.1 of Corallococcus sp. AS-1-6. Lineage (GTDB taxonomy): Bacteria > Myxococcota > Myxococcia > Myxococcales > Myxococcaceae > Corallococcus. Next base: position 60,361 of record NZ_JAIQDE010000018.1, read on the forward strand.
GAGAATGGCTGCCAATGGACTGGGGGCACCCGTTGTCAAAAGCTACCGCTCAAGCAAGCTGGTGGCCGTGGATGCCTGGATTGATGTGAAGACAGGGACACATCCGTGGACGGCGGAGGGGGCGACGCTCAAGGACAAGTCTGGCCAGGAGTTGAAGATCCTGCGCGTGTGGCAAGCAACGCCAATCCTGCCAGGAGGCCCCGAGGGACGCGTGATCGTGGAGGCCGAGGCTCCGGCGACTGCTGTCCACGGGCCGTTCTCACTCAAGCTCTGGGAGGCGGACGGTCCTCGGAGCATCACACTCGGGAACGTGACGTTTCCCTGAGGGCCCTGCGCCAACACCCGGCTGGCTCCGCGGCGCCGTACCTCCCATCCCCTTCCCGATGTGATCAATGGCCAGCAGCCATTGCCCGTGCATCCTGCCGCCGTGACCGCCGCGGGAACCATTCGCCCGCGGCTCGCCATTCCCTGTCGGACCCAACAGGGAAGCTCCCCCGTGTTGCCCCTGTCGGGGACTACTCGGGAGGCGTCGATGTTCGTGCGTTGGAGCCTGGCCATCCTGTCACTGCTGTTGTCATCCGGAGCGGCTTGGGCGGAGGAGAGAGCCGGGTCCCAGGACTCGGATGAGCCTCCGCCGCCAGCCTTGCCCGATTCGAGATCGCGTTGGGCAAGCCTCATGAGCCTGGAGGCCACGACGTGGACGTTGCTTCCCCGGAGGACGGCGGTAGGGGACGAAGGCTACCTGCAGGTGACGCCCAGGTGGGTGCTGGCCAGACCCGGAGTGCTTCACCTGGGCCTGGGGGCCCCGGTGCGGCTGCGGATGTGGGGCGGTGAGGCAGGTGCCGGCCTGGTACGGAAGGAGGACTGGGACACGCTGTCCGACTGGGGCCAGGTCGTGCGAATCCTCACGGTGGGAGGGGATGCACCGAACTCGCTGTGGATGGGCGCCCTGGAGTCATACACCCTACTGTCCGGGCATCTGGTGCGTCGATACAACAACCGGGGCAATCCCAACTATCACCCCGCCGGGGCGGTGGTGACGGGCCTGATGGCACCCGTATACGTGGAGGCTTTCGCCTCGGACGTGCTCGGTGCGCGGCTGATGGGCACGGAAGTCGTCCTGGATGCACAGCACCTGCTCTTCGGACGCCCTCGCAATCCCTTGCGGTACATGCTGTCGCTGTCCGCGGTGCATGACTGGGGGAAGGCCGGAGGACCTTCGGCGCCGATGACGCTGGCCCACATGGATGGGACAGCCATTCTCGTACGGCGCGCCAATCCCGAGGGCGGCTTCGAGTTGCAGGCGACGGGGGGCTGGGGTGGGCGTCCCGGCGAAGGAGGTGCCTGGGGCGCGGTGGCAGGCCTGGGGGTGGAGTCCGTCTCCCCGACGTTGGACCTGCGGGCGCGTCTGGAAGGGCGCCTGCAACGGGGCGGCTTCCGCCAGGGCGCCTTCGGTCCGGACTATGAGCTTGCGCGCTTCCAGGTGGCGGGACCGTCCGCCCTGCCGCAAGCGGAGGCCCCCTTCCCGGACGGGGCCTCGGTCCATGGCGAGGTGATTCTCAGTTGGGACGCGGTGGGCCTGGGCACGCTGGGGAAGCGCCACCTCCGCCTGACCCTGGGGGCCGAGGGCTTCAACTGGGGGCGCGTGGACGTGGAGGGGCGCCTGGAGGCGCAGGTGTTCCAGCGGAACCTCTCCGTGGCGGCAGGCGGTATGGCGATGGGAATGGGCCAGCGGGGAGCCCGCTACCTCGTGTCGAGCGAGGCGCGGTGGCGGTTCCTGAGCGGGGCGCTCTATGCGGTGGGGCAGGGCGGAACGCTGCTGTTTCCCACTCCAGAGGGAACGCTGCGGCCGGGAGTGTTCGCGGCCGTGGGGCTGGGGGTGGATCATGTGCGCTGAGAATCGGCTGCACGTCGGACCCTGCCTCGTACTGATGGCGGCCCTCCTCGCTTCGGGCTGCGTGCCACTCCCCGCGAAGTCGCGCCCTGTAGCGAGCCTGGCTTTCAGTCCCTTGTCCGCGGTCGCCCAGACGGCGAACCGCACGGCGGCAGGCGTGTACCAGGAGGAGGACGCGGGTGCCCCGACTGGGGAGCGCGTGATGGCTCCCCTTGGCTTTCGACGCGGCCCCTTGACGGAAGCCGCCGAAAGGCTGGGGGCGCGCGGCCCGGGAGAGGTGAGCGATATCGCCTTCGCTTGCGGTGCCAAGGCCGTGCCTTCCGGTTGGCCCCACCTGGACTCCAGCCAGGAAGTGCTGGCGCCCTTCCTCGCGTGTGCATCTCCAGCCGAGTTCGTGGCCATGCAGCGCGGAGTGGACATGGCCTCGCTGGTGGAGTCGATGGAGGGCTGGGACGCCGTCCGGCTGGGCGCCCTGGGGCCTCTCGATGCGCGGGCATCGGAGGTCCTCGGCCGTCAGCGCGCTGCGTTCCTCGTCGCCGCCACTGAGAAGTATGGCGTGCCGTACGCAGAGGTTCTTGCCCTCTTCGTTCTTCATTCGGCCTTCGACGACGAGCTGCGCGAGTTGGTGCGGCTGCTGGCGCGCGACAAGCAGTTGGAAGAGACGCTGGGGAGCATGGCCACGGTCCGCGAGGAGCTGAAGCGGCGGGGCCTGTCGCTGGAGGGCTTTCCTGAGCGAGGCGAGCAGGCCCGGGACGTGCTGCGTGGGCTGGGGCGCGCGGGCCGGGACATGCTCTCCAGCACTTCCGTGAGTGGCGAGGCCCGGTTCACGGAGCTCATGGCGCTGCGGGAGCAGATGCCGGCGCCCTACCAGGCGGCCCTCGACGAAGTGCGGAAGGCCTTGCTGGAACGGCACTACTCGCCCGGAAGTCTCTCCGCGGGCGCCTTCGATCACCTGACGTTCGGAGTGCCGCTGGGCGTCTACCACCTGGTGTCGGAGACGGGGCACGGGGCGTACTCGCTGGCGCAGGGCAGGTACGAACAGGCCAGCCGGGAGCTGGCACCGGCGGCACTGGCGGTGGCCCTGTATGCAGGGGGCAAGGGCGCAAGGGCCCTTGTGGAGGCGCGCGGAGGGTTGAGGCGGCTCCAGGTGCCCGCGCTGGACTTCGAGCGAACGAAGGTGCTGCTCGAACGCCTGGAGGAGCAACTGGGCGTCAACGCCGCTCGCGATCTGCTGCGCTACCTCCAGGCGAGCCGAGAGGGCGCGCGGGTCGCCGCTGAATGGGGGGAGGCGGGGCTGCTGGCGCTGTACGAGGCGCGCGGAAATCCTGCGAAGGCGCACGCGGTGCTGGCCGAGGCGCGTCGCGATTCCACCCGAGCTGCCGCGACGAAAAGCGTGGCCGGGAGGGCCGGCGGCTCCGCGTTGCCAACGCAGGATGCCGGCGTGTCCGCGGTGGAGGCGGCGAAAGCCAAACTGATCCAGGCGGAGCTGGAGGCTTCGGGCCTGCGCCTTCCCAAGGACGCGGAGCTGCTCAAGCAACTGGCTCCCAAGCTGGATGCACCTCCGGCAGGAGTTGAGAAGGGGGCGAGCCTCTGGCGCGACTACGTCACCTACCGGGAGCGGCGGCTCCAGGAGATTCAGGGCGGTGCGGACGTCAAGGGACCCCTGAAGTGGGCGGGCTACCAGGAGATGTTCGCCCACTACTCCCGGGGCATGGCCTTCGAGAAAGCCATGGTTGCCCTCCTTGAGGAGGATGCAGCCCGCCCTCAGGCGCAGCGCCGATGGCTCAGGGACTTCGACCAACCTCGCATCGAGACGCACGTGGGAGTGATGAAGTCGGACCTGCGCTTCGCGGACGTGCTCGTCATCGAGGAACGACCTGCTCCTGGTACTTCTCCTCGCGTTGAGACCTTCAGCTTCAAGAGCCGGGACCTTTCACGGTTCGGAACAGACGCCATCACGGCTCAAATGTTCGAGGACGCGAGCGCTGCATTGAGGTACTACGGCGAGACCTTGAACATTCGCCGCCCTGGCATGCAGATGGATGTGCGGGTTCAGAAGGTTCGCTTGATTTATGAGGGAGGAAGACTCAAGCCCAGAGACACGGGAGACCTGGTCCGGGCCTTGATGAATACACGTGATGCGATCACGGGAGTGGAGGTCGTGTTCCAATGAGGCATCTGAATCTTTGGGAGTCAAGGTCGGCGGACCATCTCGTGTTGTCATTTGAAGCGGCCTTTGACGGCGCTGCTCCGTGTGAGGATGCGCTGGCACCGATGCTCGAAATCCTGGAGGAACATGCGGGCGAGTGGATGCCGGATGTCGCCGGAGGGAATCGTGACCGCAAATACTCCCGGGATGCGGTCTGGAGGGCGCTGAAGGAAAGGCGTAGGGGCGGGGTCACGTTCATGGGGTTTTATCGAACGCGAGAACCTGCGTTGGATATGTCGTTGAGCCTTCGGCTCCCTCCGCTGCCTTGTGGCATTTCCGTCTTGGCTCACATTGATTCGCTCCCGCTGTTTTCCGAAGAGGCGCCGTGCGTTCGCCTTGTTGGGATGGTTCGTGCGTGGGCCTCGCGCTACCCGACGTCATACGCATCGGCCCACAGTTCCGCCGATAGCCAACTGTCGGGTGCTCCCCATTTTGGCAGGGACAACGAAGCCGTCTGGAGGGATGGTTTCGATAAAGTCTATGAGCTGTCCTGGCTCAATGTCTTCGGCACGAAGCTGGTGGAGACGGTAGGCCGCGAGCGGATGCTCTCGACGCCCGCGCATCTCGTGGAAGAACTCCCCAACGGCTCCGTCCTCCTGGTGCTGCGGCCCACCGCCGCTGACTTCGCCAATGAGGAGGCGCGCATCGCCCAGGCCCGCGCCCATGTGCACCTCCGGCCGGAGCTTGATTTCGACACGGTACTGCGGGCCCTGCGAGAGCGCAGTGCCGCGCTCGCTCCGGTAGCGCCACGCTATGACCCCGACCTGGCACCGCTCCTCTCCCGGATGCCGTACGAAGTCCCCATCAGCGAGCGGCAGAGGAAGATCGCCGAGCTCAACGACTTCCGGCCGCCCGTGCCGGAGGAATGGCTCCCGGCCGCACTCCCGTCGGACGTCGAGGACCCGGAGCGCATCCTCAGTGACTACGACGACCTGTCAGAAGGCCTCGTGGCGGCGCTGCACACCCAGGTGCCCAGCATCTTCGATGAGACGCCTGAGGCCCTCACGGACCTCGACTTCTACTTCTGGAGGGAGCGCTTCCCGGAGCGGTACACGCGCGACCTCATCGACGGACATACCGCGCCGGCCCTGGGGGCCTACCTCGGACGCACGCTGGTACGTCGGCTGGGCGGGACGTGGGTGCTTCGGCAAAGGCTGGAGCAGTCGCAGGTACGTGTGGGCCAGCGTGTCTGGCTTCCGTTCCTCCGCGCCCGCCGCTACATGCAGTCCTGTCAGTCACTGCTGGACTGCTCGCTCACGCAGTTCTTCCGGGAGGCGGAGCGGCACCGCGACTGACTTGAACCCGGGCACGAATGGAGCGCGGGCCCCGGGCGTGAAGTAGGCTTCGCTCCCGCCATGCAGCTCGCCATCCCCCATGCCCCTCGCGGTGTCCGGCTCTCCCAGGTGCCTGGGGCGGTGGCGCGCTTGGTGCGCGGGGTGGTGCTGGGCCTGGCGATCATCGCGGTGCTGGGCCTGGGCGCCAGCTACGTCGGCCGGTACTTCATCGAGGAGCAGCGCTTCACGTCCCGCGCGGAGCTGGTGGACGCGGTGGTGGGCGCCAGCCACGCGCCGCCCGTGCATGAGCGCGAGGACGCGGAGGGCACGCTGGACGTCCTCTACACGTTCGCCAACGAGGATCACTCCGTGTCGGGGGTGCGCACGAGCGCGGACCACGCGGCGGGCCTGGGCCACGGCGCCCGGGTGCAGTTGCTGGTGGATCCGTCCCAGCCGGGGCGCCCCCGCGAGGCGACCCATGCGCGGGCCCAGGCGGCCCGGGTGGGCCTGCTGCCCTGGGGACTGGGCCTGGGCGCGCTGGTGGCCCTGGGCGGCTTCGCCTGGGAGGTGCGGCGGCTGTGGCGCCGGGAGGTGGTGCCCCTGCGCCTGGGCGCGCTGGTGTGGCTCACCCCGGATGACGGCTACCTGCCGGAAGGGAAGGGCGAGGCCGTCTTCCCCGCGCACTTCTTCCGCCAGGACGTGAAACACGCCGTGCGGGCGCGCTGCCGCCCCCAGCGGGCCCCGGTGCGCAACGGCGGCAAGGTGCTGGCGGCCGTGGTGCCCTCCGAGCCGGGCTGGTGCCGCGTCATCGACGAGGAGCTGGCGCGGACGCTGGGCTGGGTGCGCTGACGGACGGACAGGTGGGGTTGAAAAGTTGCTGGCCCCCGGAGGCCGTGTGACACACGCCTGTAGCTGCAACGTCCGGAGGCTCTCATGCGCGTTCGCTTCTCCCACTTCGTGCTGCCCGTGCTGCTCCTCACGGCCCCGAGCGCCGTCGGAGCCGCCAAGCGCAACGAAGCGGAGGAGGCGTACCAGCAGGCCCGCCGCGCCTACTACGCGCTGAAGGACGACGCGTCCCGCCGCAAGCTGCGCCACCACTGGCTCAACGTGGTGCACCGCTTCGAGTCCGTGGCCACGCGCTTCCCCAAGAGCGACCGCGCCCCCGATGCCCTCTTCACCGCGGGCGACCTGCTCCAGGAGCTGAGCCGCATCTCCTTCGTGGACGAGGACCTGCAGGCGGCCATCACGGACTACTCGAAGCTGGTGGAGGCGCACCCGAAGCACCGGCTCGCGGACGACGCGGCGCTGGCGCTGGCGCGCATCCACGTCAACCGCCTGGACAAGCCGGAGGCGGCCCGGAAGATCCTCAACGAGTCCCTGGCCACCAACCCCAAGGGCGACCAGGTCAAGGAGCTCAAGTCGCTGCTGGCCTCGCTGCCGCCGCCCAGCAAGACGCCGCCCGCGAAGCCCACGGTGAAGCCGCTGCCCCCGGTGCTGAAGCCCACGCCGGACACCGCCGTCGCCGCCGCGCCCCCCAGCTCGCCGCTGGTGGACGCCATCTCCAAGCTCGCCCGCGAGCCGTCGCCGGTGCCGCACGCGCCGGTCCCGGCCCTCGACACCGCCGCGAAGGACGCCACGGCGAACGTCGTGGACGCGCCCACCGTCGCCGACCGCGCCAATGACGTGAAGGACTCCGCGAAGGCTCCGGAGGCGGTGGCGTCCGCGCCCGGGACGTCGCAGCCCCCGAAGCCGGAGGTCCGCGTGGAGGTCGCGGCCGTGGCGTCGAAGGCGCCCGCTCCGCTGGTGGACAGCGCCCCGGTGGCGCCGAAGCCCGCCGCTCCGGAGGCCGTGGCCTCGTCGAAGACGGCGCGTCCGGCGTCGCCCGCTCCGGAGGCGCCGCGCCCGGTGACGGCGCCGGTGGACGCGCAGGTGGCGCAGGCGCGGCTCAAGGCGGTGGCGAAGCAGTCCCGCCACGCGGAGCTGACGCTGGCGGAGCAACTGGGGCTGAAGGTGCGCCGCGTGGTCATCGACGCGGGCCACGGCGGCCATGACTCCGGCGCCATCGGCAAGGCGGGGACGAAGGAGAAGGACGTGGCGCTGGCCATCTCCAAGAAGGTCGCGGACGGCCTGCGGGAGAAGGGCCTGGAGGTGGTGCTCACCCGCGACGACGACACGTTCATCCGCCTGGAGGACCGCGCGAAGCTGGCCAACGAGGCGCACGGCGACCTGTTCATCTCGGTGCACTGCAACTCGGCGGCGACGCACAAGCTGCGCGGCATCGAGACGTACACGCTCAACACGTCCGCGGACCGCTACTCCATCCGCCTGGCCGCTCGCGAGAACGCGTCCTCGGAGAAGGGCATCAGCGACCTCCAGTTCATCCTCGCGGACCTGGCCACCAAGGCGAACACGGAGGAGTCGAGCCGGCTGGCGAGCGCCGTGCAGCACAACCTGGTGACGGGCCTGTCCGGCAAGTACGACGGCATCAAGGACCTGGGCCACAAGGAGGCGCTGTTCTACGTGCTCCTGGGCGCGAAGATGCCCGCCATCCTGGTGGAGACGTCCTTCCTGTCGCACTCGGAGGAGGAGAAGCGCCTGGCGTCCGAGCGCTACCAGGACGAGGTGGCGAAGAACATCGTGCTGGGAGTGGAAGAGTTCCTCGGTGATCGCCGCCGCGTGGCCAAGGTAGATTGACGCGTTCGTCGTCGTCAGTCCCCATGGCCGAGCAGTCCCCTCCGTCCAGCCCCAAGCCCTCGCCGGCCCCCCACGCGCCCCCGTTCCAGACGGAGGCGGAGCTGCGCGCGTGGCTGCACGCGGAGGGCCTGGAGCACCTGGGCCGCCTGAGCCTGGCGCTGCTCACGCCCCGCGTGGAGGCCGCGTACCTGCCGCAGGTGCGCGCGGTCATCTCCCGCCGCAGGCTGGTGGAGCTGCTGGCGCAGGACTCGCTCGACCGCTGGACGGCGGAGATGCTGCCCACGCCGCGCATGCGGGACCTGCTGCCGAGGCTCGCCTGGCGCTACGTGGAGGACGAGCGGCAGGGCGCCATCGAGGCCCGGGCCTCCGTGGCGGAGCGGCTGGAGCCCCCGGCCGACATCCGCACGCACGCGGTCCACGGGCTGCTCCTCGCGTGGCGCGCCCGGGTGCCGTCCAGCGTCGCGCCGCGTCCGGAGCGCGCGCTGCCGCTGGAGGCGCTGGTGGAGGAGCCGGACCTGCCGGGCTTCCGCCTCAAGGAGACGCGCATCTCCGAGCTGCCCGTGTCCCCGGCGGGCTCGGGCTTCATCCTCGCGGAGGCGCGGCTGACGTTCAGCCCGTCCAGCGTGACGGCGGACTGCACGTGCGGCGCCACGTTCTGCGTGCATCAGTTGGCGGCGGCGGACACGGCGCTCCTGTGGCTGCGGCAGCGCTGGACGGAGGCCTTCGGAGAGACGCTGGAGGAGCTGGTCCGGCCCGCGTGGGCGCGGACGCTGCGCGCGCTGGAGCGGGCGGTGGAGGAGAGCCCGGGCGGCGGCGGAGGCGTGGAGATCTCCTGGCGGCTGGACGTCATCGAAGGCTACGGCGTGGAGGTCGCGCCCTACGCGCACCGGCGCACGAAGAAGGGCCAGCGCACGCCGGGGACGAAGGTCGGCCGGCGCAAGCTGCTCCAGGAGTACGGCTCGCAGTTGAGCCCCGCGGACTCGCGCATCGCCGCGCTGCTCCCGGACAGCACGGCCCCCGCGTCACGCGCGCTGCTGTTCGAGCTGATGGATCACCCGCGCCTGTCGCTGGAGGGCACGCAGGACATCCCCGTGCGCATCGAGCGCGAGAAGGTGGGCCTGGTCGCGGAGGACCGGAGCGGCACCGTGGTGGTGAACGCGGGCGTGGACGGCACCGTGCTGCCCACGCCGCTGCTGGAGCGCGTGCGCAAGGCGAAGCCGGAGGACGCGGTGTTCCTCTGGGACGACGGAGCGCACGTGCTCACGGTGCTGGACGTGAGCCCGGAGGTGCGCGCCATGGCCACGGTGCTCCAGCGGCACGGCAACGCGTTCCCCCCGGAGAGCCACGGGGCGCTGCTGGAGCACCTGTCGAAGCTCTCCGGACGCCTGCCGGTGTCCATGCCCCGCAGCGTGATGGGGGAGTCCATCGCGCCGCAGCAGCTCCCGGTGCTGCGGCTGGAGGGACAACCCGGAGGCGCGGTGCGGCTGGAGCTGCGGCTGCGCGCGCTGCCGGACGCCCCCGCGCTCCTGCCCGGCAACGGGGCGCGCGACGTGCACGTGCGGCGCGACACGCGGTCCTTCCACGCGGTGCGCGACTTCGCGCGCGAGCTGGCGGTGGCCGAGGCGCTCCAGGCCCAGCTTCCCTTGAAGACGGCGGAGCCGCAGGAGCTGCCGTTCTGCTTCCTCTTCCACAGCGCGCAGGGCGGGCTGGCGGTGCTGGCCGCGTGCGCGGACATGGAGCCCCGGCCGGAGCTGGAGTGGGTGGGCGCGTCCATGCGGCTCATGCCCAGCCGGGGCGCGGCCGACCTGAAGGTCGTCCTGGAGCGCAAGCGCGAGTGGTTCGGCGTGATGGGCGGCCTGTCCGTGGAGGGCGAGCGGGTGGAGCTGGCGCGGCTGCTGGACTCGGCCCGGCGCAGGGAGCGCTTCGTCCAGGTGGACGCGCGCACCTGGGTGGAGATCGAAGCGGCGCTGCGCGAGCACCTGGAGCGGCTGGCGGATCACGCGTACCTGTCCCGGCACGGGCTGGAGGTGGGCCCGTCCGCGGCGGAGGCCCTGACGGCGCTGGGCACCGCGGGCGCGCACATCGACGCGGACGTGTCCTGGAAGTCGCTGGTCGAGCGCATCTTCGCGGCGAAGGACCTGAAGCCCCGGGTGCCCGCGACGCTCAAGACGCAGTTGCGCGACTACCAGTTGGAGGGCTTCCGCTGGCTTGCGCGGCTGGCGTCGTGGAACGCGGGTGGGGTGCTCGCGGACGACATGGGGTTGGGCAAGACGGTGCAGGCCCTGGCCGTGCTGCTGGAGCGCGCGAAGCACGGGCCCGCGCTGGTGCTGGCCCCCACGTCGGTGGCCTTCAACTGGCGGGACGAGGCGAAGCGCTTCGCGCCGTCGCTGAAGGTGACCCTCTTCTCCGACTCGGACGACCGGGGCGGCACGCTGGAGCGGCTGGGGCCACGGGACGTGCTGGTGCTCAGCTACGGCCTGCTCGTGCGCGACATCGAGCGGCTGGCCGCGCTGCGCTTCTCCACCATCGTCTTCGACGAGGCCCAGGCGCTGAAGAACGCGGCCACGCAGCGCTTCCGCGCGGCGCGGGCGCTCCAGGGCGACTTCAAGTTCGCGCTGTCCGGCACGCCCATGGAGAACCACCTGGGCGAGCTGTGGGCCGTCTTCGGCGTCGTCTTCCCGGGGCTGCTGGGCAGCCTGGAGGCGTTCCGCAGCCGCTTCGCGGTGCCGATCGAGAAGCAGGTGGACCCGACGGCGGGGCCCGCGCTGGCCCGGGTGATCCAGCCCTTCCTCCTGCGCCGCACCAAGGCCCAGGTGGAGGCGCAGTTGCCGCCGCGCACGGACGTGCACGTCCCCGTCATCCTGTCCCCACCGGAGTGGACGCTCTACGAGGACGCGCGCCTGGCGGCCCTGTCCGACCTGGAGATCCGCAAGTCGAAGATGAAGGACCAGGAGCGGCGCATCGAGGTCCTGGCGGCGCTGACGCGGCTGCGGCTGCTCGCGTCGCACCCGCGCCTGTACGACAAGACGTCCAAGCTGGAGTCCTCCAAGCTGGAGCGCTTCCTGGAGCTCGTCCAGGAGCTGCGCGAGGAGGGCCACCGTGCACTGGTGTTCAGCCAGTTCACGTCCCACCTGGCGCTGATCCGCGAGGTGCTGGACGCCCAGGGCGTCGCCTACGAGTACCTGGACGGCTCGACGCCGGCCGGTGAGCGGGCGGAGTGCGTGCGCGCCTTCCAGGAGGGCGACGCGCCCCTGTTCCTGATCTCACTCAAGGCGGGCGGCTTCGGCCTCAACCTGACGGCCGCGACCAGCGTCATCCACCTGGACCCCTGGTGGAACCCCGCCGTGGAGGATCAGGCCTCCGATCGCGCCCACCGCATCGGCCAGCAGCGCCCCGTCACGGTCTACCGGCTGGTGGCACGCGGGACGATTGAAGAGCAGATGCTCTCCCTCCATGAGCAGAAGCGGGCCCTGGTGGCCGGCGTGCTGGAGGGCAAGGACGCCGCGGCCCGCCTGTCCACCCAGGAGCTGCTCGGGTTGCTCGCGCAGCGGCTGCCGGGCATCGACGGGCTCGATTCCGACGCGACGAAGCACTGAACGCTCTTTCCGTGGTTTTTCGCGGGGGCGTTCGTGCGCCTGAACAGGCACTGAACAGACTTTTAGCCATTTCCGCCCCGCAGTAACCTGAACGGTCGAGCAGTCCCAGGTTCCTGATCGGCCATGCCTACATGAAACAGTGATCAGGTGGGTGGGGCGTGCCGTCTGTCGGTGGACACACCCGCCCGATCAGAAACGCCACGCCCACATGATCGCGCTTTCAGCGGGTCGCGACCCACCCAGTGAAACATGTATTAATAAAATACATGTTTCATCTTGGAGTATCTGTCTGGAGATGCAATTGATTGCATTGGATATCTGTGTTTCAGTCGTGAATCAGCGGGAAGAAGTGGCCGATCGGGCCGTTCCCGTGGCCCACGGCGAGCGGGTAGCGCAGGGCGGAGGTGACGTACTCCTTCGCCAGCCGCACGGCCTCCAGCGGCGCGGTCCCCAGCGCGAGCCTCGCGGCGATCGCCGCCGACAGCGTGCAGCCGGTGCCGTGCGTGTTCGGCGTGTCCACGGGCGCCACGGACAGCGTCTCCATGCGCGTGCCGTCGAACCACACGTCCGTGCCGCGCAGCGCGCCGGGCATGCCGCCGCCCTTCACCAGCACCACGCGGGAGCCCAGGGCGTGGATGCGCCGGGCCGCCTCGCGCATGTCCTCCAGCGTCTGGATGTCCATGCCCGCGAGCAGCTTCGCTTCATGGCGGTTGGGCGTGAGGATGGCCGCCAGGGGCAGCATGCGCGTGCGCAGCGCCTCCACGGCCTCGTCGTCGATGAGCTGCGAGCCCGCGCGGGACACCATCACGGGATCCACCACGATGGGCCCCAGCGACACGCGGGCCAGTTGACTCGCCACGGCTTCAATCAGCGGGCGCTGGGCCAGCATGCCCACCTTGACCGCGTCCACGCGCATGTCCGACGCGACGGCGTCCACCTGCGCGGTGACGGACTCGGGCGGCAGCAGGTCCACGCGGGTGACGCCCCGCGTGTTCTGCGCGGTGATGGCCGTCACGGCGCTGGTGCCGTGCACGCGGTGGAAGGAGAAGGTGCGGAGGTCGGCCTGGATGCCCGCGCCGCCGCCGCTGTCCGAGCCGGCGATGGTGAGGGCGGTTGCGACAGGGAAGGGCTTCATGGGCGCGGCATCCTAGCCGCGCCCCGGCGCACGCGACCCTGGAACTAGAAGCGGTTCTGCCGGGCCTGGTCGAAGTCCACGCGGTGCTTCAGGTAGAGCGTGTCCAGCATGTGGTTGCTGATGGGGTTCAGGTTGCCGTCGGTGAAGCGGTGCACCACCGCCCCCTTGCCCGCGTCCTTCAGGAAGGCCAGCGGATCCACGTCGCCGCCCAGGCCGGTGAGCGTGGGCACGGGGTCCGCGTTGTTGACGTAGTGCACGTACTGGGGGCCGTCCGGGTACTTCGTGGACGCGGCGCCGAAGGTCTCCACCTGCAGGTGGCTCAGCTTCGCCTCCACCTGCGCCGGGGACAGCCCGTCCTCCACGCGCAGCCGCTTCGCCACGTCGTTCAAAGCGCGCGCCGTGATGAGGCCGCCCTGGCTGTAGCCCACCAGGTGCACGTCACGGCCGGCCTTCAGCTCCGAGTAGAGCGTGTCCGCCAGCGTGTCCACGGCGGGGTTGCGGCCCTTGTCCAGCTTGTCCGTCACGCACTGGCCCAGGTCCTTCACCAGGCCTTCCGTCGCGTTGTGGATGCCCACCACCTTCGCGCCGGAGCTGTCCGCCAGCGCCTGCATCTCGTTCAACTGCCCCGACGTGGGCGTCATGATGCCGTTGACGTAGAGGATCGTCTTGTCCGGGTTCGGGTCGTTCTTCGGCGTGACGCCCGGCACGTCGCCTGGCTTCGTCGTCGGCGGGAGCACCTTGCCGCCCGCGCCCACGAACATGCCGTCCTGCGCGCGGTCCGGCTTCGCGCCGCCCAAGAGGCTGGTGATCTCCCGCACCGTGGTGGCGTTGAAGACGTTCGCCCCCATCTCCACGAAGCGGGGGATGTCCTTGATGCCGCCCACCGCCGCGTCGATGAGGCCGCCCAGCAGGTTCTTCCGCTGCGCCGGCTGCTCGAAGGAGGACCTCTGGAACGCGGGCTGATGCGCCGCCGGCTTCTTCCCGAGCGGCTCCGCGGCCGTCTTCGGGGTGGAGGACGGCACGGCGAGGGAGCGGGTGCGGTCGATCGTGCTCAAGGGAACCTCCAACCACCGGGGGAAGTGGGTCTGGGGAGGTTATCCCCATCCGGCCCCGGAAGTTGCGTCCCCTCGCGTCACGGCGTGGTGAGCGCCTGCTTCGTGGCGGGCAGCCCGCGCGTGGCCTCGGCTTCGGAGGTGTTGGACTCCACCGACGCCTCGTGGACCTCCTTGTAGAACCGGCGGCCGAAGATGACGCCCAGCACCAGCGACACCACCATGCCCACCGCGGACACCACGGTCATCACCGTGCGGCCCTGCGCCAGGCCGCTGCCGAACTGCGCGGTGAGGAAGGTGCCCGGGATGGTGCCCAGCACCACGCCCAGCACGGATGGCCAGAAGCGCGCGCCGCTCGCGGCCCCGGCGATCAGCATGATGTCCGTGGGGCACAGCGGGTTGAGGCACGCCAGGAACGTGAACTGGAAGTCGTGCCGCCGCGCCGCCTTGGCGATGGCCGCGTACTTGCTGCCGCACAGGCGCTGCATGGGCCGCGTGCCCAGCTTGCGAGCGACGAAGTAGAGCAGGGTGGCGGACAGGAAGCTGCCTGTTAGTGAATAGAGGGTCGCGGCAAGGGTTCCGAACATCATCCCGCCCACCGCGGTGAGCACCTGACCCGGCAGGAGCGTCAGGGGCCTCACGGCCAGGAAGGCCACGTAGGCCAGGGGGGCGTAGTCGCCCAGGGGCAGCAGCACCTCCCGGATGGTGCGCTGATCGATGAAGTCCGGCCCCAAGAGCCGGAGCATCACCAGACCGCCAATGGAGACGACCATGGGCGCGAGGATCCGCAACCAGGTCTTCAGCCCACTCCTGACGCTCGCCAATGCAACCTCCCCACACCCGCCAGACCCATGTGTCAGGCGTTGCGCACAAGGTGGGATCCGGGCAGGGAATCGGCAACGTGGGCTGAATTGTTGTGAACAGCGAGAGCGTCCTGCCGGGCAATCACCCGTCCCGTCCGGATGCCCAGCAGGCCTGACAAGCGCGCGAAATCCTTGGGGATTATGCATGCAATGTCAGGAGAGAACGGCTGGCGGTGTACGGAGCTTGCTTGCATCGGGGCGCTTCCGTCCCAAGGTTTCAGGCAAGGGACACCAAGGCGCGGACGGGGTTGGGCAGTCATGAGAGGAGACACGGACATGTCGGACAAGGACAACAAGGGCAGCATGACGGTGGCCGAGGCGGGTCGTAAGGGCGGAGAGACGGTCCGCAACGAGCGCGGTCGCGAGTTCTACGAGACCATCGGCCGCAAGGGCGGAGCGACGGTGAAGGCCGAGCGCGGACGCTCCTTCTACGAGGAGATCGGCCGCAAGGGCGGCGAGACCGTGAAGGCCGAGCGCGGCGCGAAGTTCTACGAGGAGATCGGCAAGAAGGGCGGCGATCGCGTCAAGGCCACCCGCGGACCGAACTTCTATGAGGAGATCGGCCGCAAGGGCGGGCAGAAGGTCAAGAAGCTGATCGAAGAGGGCAAGCGCGCCGCCCGCGCCGCCATGGAGGGCCAGGCCGGGAATGCCCCCGCGTCCGAGGGCACCTCCGCTCCGGCGACGCCGCCGGAGGAGCCCGCGCAGCCGGGCGGCAACGAGTAACGGGGGACAGGAAGCGCGGTCTTCCGGTATGACGGCCGCGTGTACCTGGTCATCACGTTCCTCGAACAGGTGGAGACGACCGAGCGGGCGATCCGCCGGCTCCGGGAGTTCGGCATCCCGGAACCGCTGGTCATCCGAGCGCGCAGCGCCGCCGCGGCCCTGTCCGCGGAGGTCCCGGTGTTCGCCGGGCTGCGCAGCCTCGCGCTGGGCGCGGACGAGGACCGCGTCGTCCTCGTGAGCGTGCTGCCCTCCCTGCCGCAGGAGGAGCTGGACCGCATCATCCAGCGCGTGCAGTTGGAGATGGACGCGGACGACCCGCCCATGGGCCGCCTGGTGGCCCTGCCTGTCCTGGCGGCGCCCACGCATCGGCGGGGATGACGCGCGGGGGCGCGCGGGTGTAAGCACGCTGCGTGCAAGCGCTGCTCGTCTTCCTCATCGTCGCGGCGTTGTCGCTGCTCGCGTCCAGCCGGTCGCTCCTGGATCCGGGCCGCTTCCCGGCGCTGGCGCGGCTCGCGGCCAGCGGCCTCTTGTTCCTCATCTTCGGGGCCCTGCTGGGCCCGTCCCTGCTGGGCGTGCTCACCCCGCGCAACCTGGAGTCGCTGAGCCCGCTGGTGGCGCTGGGGCTGGGGACGGGCGGCGTGCTGTTGGGGCTCAACCTGGAGCCGCGCCTGCTGCGGCTGCTGCCCCGGCCCGTGTACGCGGCGGCGGTCGCGCAAGCGGGCACGGCGTTCCTCTTCGTCGCGCTGCCCCTGTCCGTCCCGCTGCTGTTGTCCATGGGCTTGAGGCCCATGATGGCGGTGGGCGCGGCGGCGCTGCTGGGCGCGGCGGCGAGCCTGTCCTCCGGCCACTTCGCGGTGCTGGGCTACCGCAACGGGCGGATGGAGCGCGCGCGGGGCCTGGGTGTGGCGCTGCTCACGATGATGGACGACGCGGTGGGCCTGGGCGTGCTCGCGCTGGGCCTGGTGCTGGGCGTCACCGGCAACGCGGCGGAGGGGCTGGGCCTGCTGTCGCTGGCGCTGCTGTTGGGCGTGGCGTGCGGGGCGCTGCTGGCGTTCCTCACGCATTCGCTGAAGGACCTGGCGGAGCAGACCACGGTGACGCTGGGCATGGTGGCGCTGGTGGGCGGCGCGGCGGCGTACCTGCGGCTGTCCTCGCTCCTGGCGGGCGTGGCCTGCGGCGCGACGCTGGCGCTGATGGGCGGACGCACGGCGGAGCGGGTGGCGCGGGCGCTCTCGCGCGTGGAGCGGCCCACGTACCTGGTGCTGGTGTTCCTGGTGGGCAGCCACATCCAGGCCCGCGACGTGTCCGCCTGGGCGCTGTTGCCCGCGTTCGTGGGGCTGCGCTTCCTGGGCAAGGTGCTGGGGGGGAGGTTCGCGCAGCGGCTCACGGCGGGCGTGTTGGACCTGCCGCCGCGCTTCGGCTACGCGCTCATCTCCCAGGGCGGCCTGGCGCTGTGCCTGGTGGCCGAGTACGTGCTGCTGGTGCCCGGCTCGCTGTCCCAGCGGGTGCTGGACGTGGTGGCGGTGGGCGCGGTCGTCAACGAGATGCTCGCGCACGGGGCCTTCCGGCACGTGCTGGCCGCGGAGGCCCGGGCCACGGCCTCCCAGGCCACGCCGCCCGCCGGTGACGCGGGGGTGGCGGCGTGAAGGGGTCCATCTTCCGGTTGCTGCTGCTCGTGGCGCTCCTGGCGGCCATCACCCAGGCGCAGGTGGTGCGCGCGGACGCGGGCACGCCGGTGCTGCTGGCGGCGGGCGCGCTGCTTTTGTGCGGCCTGTTCGCGGGCAAGGTGGCCAAGGGCATGGGCCTGCCGCGCCTCACCGGCTACCTGCTGGTGGGCGTGGCGGTGGGGCCGTACGCGCTGGGCTTCATCCCCAACGCGGGCGTGAAGGGGCTGGAGCTGGTGAAGGGGCTGGCGGTGAGCCTCATCGCGCTCGTCGCGGGCACGGAGCTGCACCTGGGGCTCATCCGCCGGGTGGGCGCGCGCGTGGCGCTGCTGTGCGCGGCGGTGTGCGGGGTGACGTTCGCGGTGTGCTTCGGGGCGACGTTCGCGCTCAAGCCCGTGCTGCCGTTCCTGACCCCCATGACGGTGCCGCAGGCGCTGGCGGTGAGCGCGCTGCTGTCCACGGTGGTGGTGTCGTTCTCCCCCACGGTGACCATCGCCATCGTGCAGGAGACGTCCGCGCGCGGCCCCTTCACGGAGTTCCTGATGGCGCTGGTCATCATCGGGGACCTGTTCGTGATGGTGGCCTTTGGCCTGGCGGCGGGCATCACCCGCGCGACGTTCGGCGACGGGCTGGACCTGCCCGCGCTGGTGGGCGGGGTGGGGTGGGAGCTGTTCGGCTCCGTGGCCGTGGGGTGCCTGCTGGCGGTGGCCATGCTCCTGTACATGCGGGGCGTCAACCGCGAGCTGCCGCTGTTCCTCGTGGGGCTGTCGTTCGCGGCGGCCGAGGGCGGGGCGCGGCTGCACCTGTCGCCGCTCCTGGTGTCGCTGGCGGCCGGGGCGCTCATCGCGAACCTGGACGAGCGCGAGGGCCGGCGCATCCACCAGGCCATCAACCAGGCGGGCCTGCCGGTGTTCGCGCTCTTCTTCGCCGCGGCGGGCGCGGGGCTGAAGCTGGACGCGCTGGTGACCGTGGGGCCGGCGGCGCTGCTGCTCGTGGCGCTGCGCGGCCTGGCCATCTGGGGCGCGTGCCGCAGGTTCGCGCCCGCGGAGGACCCGCGCCTCAAGCAATACCTGTGGATGGGGCTCATCTCCCAGGCGGGCGTGACGTTCGGCCTGGCGGCGCTGGTGTCGCGCACCTTCCCGTCCTTCGGGCCGCAGGTGGAGGTGCTCATCGTCGCGATGATCACCGCGCACGAGCTGGTGGGGCCCGTCCTCACCCGGCGCGCGCTCCTGGGCAGTGGCGAAATCCGTGCGGAGGAGGCGGGCGGCGGCGCATAGTGGGGGCACACCCCCTCTCACGCCCGGGGGTGGCCTCTGCCAGGAGCCTGCCGTCATGCCCGCCGCCGTCGCTCCCATCCTCGAGGTGGACGTGGATCACCCCTCGCCCCGCCACGTCGCGCGCGCGGTGGAGGTGTTGGAGAAGGGCGGCCTCATCGCCTACCCCACGGACACGTACTACGGGCTCGGCTGTGATTTGAACGCCAAGAAGGCCATCGAGCGGCTGTACCAGCTCAAGGGCCGCGACAAGAAGAAGCCCCTGTCCCTGCTGTGCCCGGACCTGTCGGACGTGGCCCGCTACGCGCACGTGAGCAACTTCGCCTACCGCGCCATGAAGGGGCTCACCCCCGGGGCCTTCACCTTCATCCTGGAGGCCACGCGCCTGGTGCCGGAGGTGATGATGACGAAGCAGAAGCAGGTGGGCCTGCGCGTGCCGGACGCCGTCCTGCCCCGCGAGCTGGCCAAGGCGCTCGGCCGCCCGCTCATCACCACGTCGGCGACCCATACCGACGGTACGGTTCTCTCGGACGCGCGGGACATCAAGACGGCGCTGGGGCACGGGCTGGATCTGATCCTGGACGGTGGCGTCACGTTGAACGAGCCGTCCACGGTGGTTTCACTGATAGGCGATACGCTTGAAATCCTGAGGCAGGGCAAGGGTAGTCTGGAGTCCTGAAATCCTTTCCAGAGGGGGAAGCCTTGGCCGAGGGGGACCTACCAGCAACGCCTGTCGTGGATTCACCGGAGCGGGTGCCGGGCGCGCTCGCGCTGCTGGGCCTGTTGGTGCTCCGTCCCATTGATCTGCATTACCGGCTGCGCGAGGCGGGCATCCGCTCGCCGGCGGGCCGCATCGGGCAGTTGTGGCGGGAGCAGGCCGAGGGAGGCCGCGCCGCCGGGGCCTACGTGGCGCGGATGCTGCTCCTGCTCGTCGTGCTGTCGCCGACCCTCACGGTGCTGGCGGGGCTGGGGCTGCGGCTGATGGGCGTGCCGATGCGGGGCGTGTACCTGGTCTCCGCGGCGCTGTGCAGCGCGGTGGGGCTGGTGGTGGCGCTGGTGTCGGGGCTCGCGTCCGGGGTGCTGCTGGGCTCGCTGGCGAGCGTGTCCATGCTGGCGGGGCTGCACGCCACGGCGGGCGGCGCCTTCGGCCCGGAGCACGGCGGCGGGGCGGCGATGACGGTGGGCCTGTGCCTGGGCATCGTGTCCGGCCTGTCCGCGGGGAGCATTGGCGGCCTGTCCAGCGGGCGCGGTCCGTCCGTGCGCAACGTGCAGGTGGCGGCCATCGCGACGAGCCTGGTGCCCATGCTGGTGTGGAGCAGCGCCTCGACGGTGTCCTTCGCGGGCGCGGTGGCGGCGAGCGCGCTGGTGGCCTTCCTGACGTGCGCGTTCCGGCTGCCGTTCTACGCGCTGGAGGTGCTGGCGCAGGCGGTGGCGTACGCGGTGGAGCGCTTCACGGGGAGGCCCACGCTGCGCTGGGTGCCGGTGCGCCACCACAACCTGAGCTACCTGCCGCACCCGTTCCTCGGCCGCCACCTGGCGCTGGCGGTGCGCTCGCGGCCGGCGGAGGTGCTGGCGGTGGCGGACGCGTGCCTGCGCTCGCCGGGCAACATCCTGGTGGGCTGGCCCTGGGTGGTGGAGGCGCTGGAGCGCGCGCACGCCCAGGAGGCCTCGGCGGAGCCCCAGGCCTGAAGGCGCGGGGGGGCCGTCAGGGAGTTGCCGCGAGGCGCGCGTCCGGTAGCCTCCGGGGACCATGGAAGGACTGCTCGACGCGTTCATCGCCTTCATCCGCGCGGAGCGGGGCCTGTCCGGCAAGACGGTGGACGCCTACGCGGCGGACCTCACCGTGTACTTCGAGGACCTGCGCTCGCGAGGCAAGGAGGACGTGGCGCGCGTCACCCAGGAGGACGTGCTCGCGCACCTGGTGACGCTGGGCAAGCGGGGCCTGGGCCGCCGCAGCCAGGCGCGCCACCTGGCCGCGCTGCGCGTCTTCCACCGCTTCCTGGTGGCGGAGCGGCTGGCGGACAAGGACCCCACGGAGGACGTGGACACGCCGAAGTCCCCCCGGAAGCTGCCCGTGTTCCTCACCCTGGAGGAGGTGGAGCAGCTCCTCGCCGCGCCCGACGAGCGCACCGTCACGGGCCTGCGCGACAAGGCCATGCTGGAGGTGCTCTACGCCACCGGCCTGCGCGTGACGGAGCTGTGCACGCTGGAGCTCAACAACGTGCAGCTCACGTCCGGCTACCTCGTCACGAAGGGCAAGGGCGCCAAGGAGCGCATCGTCCCGCTGGGGCGCGTGGCGATTGAAAAGGTCCAGGCGTACCTGTCCCTGTCGCGGCCGGAGCTGTTGGGCCGGCGCCAGGCGGAGGCGCTGTTCGTCACGCCGCGCGGCGAGGGCTTCACGCGGCAGGGCTTCTGGAAGCTGCTCAAGCGCTACGCGCTGAAGGCCGGCATCCTGAAGCCGCTGTCGCCGCACAAGCTGCGCCACTCGTTCGCCACGCACCTGGTGGAGCGCGGCGCGGACCTGCGCGCGGTGCAGCAGATGCTGGGCCACGCGGACCTGGCGACGACGCAGATCTACACGCACGTCAACGGCGCGCGGCTGCGCAAGGTGTACGACGAGTTCCACCCGCGCAGCGACGCGTTCAAGCCCAGGCCGTCCGCGCGCAAGCGCCCGGCTCCGGGGTGAGGGGGACCCTGGACCGCGGGGAGGGGCGCGGGGCGTGCGTCGCGCGCGAACGCACGCGCTTGCGGTGAAGACGCGCGCCGGGCGCTGACGCGCTCCCGCGGAAGCAGGTTCGCGGGGGAAACGACGCATTCCCGGGCGGTGGATCGCCGTGTGCAGTGCAGGACGGCGGCGGCGGACATGGCGTCCGCCGCCCTGTCGCACGGTCTCGCGTTCCACCCCACTCGGGCGCGGTGTGGCCCACGAAGGTCTGCTCGTCCATGAAGCAATCTCGCCAATTCCTGATGTCCGGCGTCCTGGGCCTCACCGGCTGCCTGGCGCTGTCCCTCTCCGCCTGCACGGTGCCGGAGGCGAACGCGGCGGAAGCGAAGCCGGCGCCCAAGAAGGCGCCCGCCGCCAAGGTGGTGCCGGCCTCCGCCACCACCCCCGAGGCGTCCGCGAAGGTCCGCACGCCGTTCGCCGCGGCCCGCGAGGCCTTCGAGCGCAACGCCGTGAACGCCAACCCCTTCGCGGACAACAACGGCAGCATCCCGCCGGCCTCGCAGTACTCGGGCCCGCTGTTCAGCCTCAGCCACGACTATCCGGCCACGCCCGTGGCGCCGCCGGCCAACCCGCCGTGGATCGCCGCGCTCAAGGGGCAGCCCATCTCCAAGACGAACGCGCTCGCGTACGTCTACGCGCTGAAGAACTACATCGCGCCGTCCATGCAGACGCTGCTCTACAACTATCCCCAGTGGGATGCGGCGAAGGAGGGCTGGTACAACGAGCCGTGGCTCGCCTCCATCCGCGAGAGCATCCACGGCACGTACGTGGGCTCCGAGTTCCCCGCGTCCACCTTCGCCGCGTCCGGCCTCAAGGTCGACATGACGACGTACGTGCTGACCTACTACGACAGGGTGGCGGCGTACGCGCTGGGGCAGGTGTGGGGCAAGACGGCGATGACGCCCACGCTCACCAACACGTCCGCGCAGTTCCCGGAGGGGTCCATCGTCATCAAGGTCGCGCTGACCAGCGCGCTGGCCAAGGACTGGCCGGTGATGCAGGGCGCGTCGCTGTGGCCCGTCTACGTGCCGCCGCCCAACGGGCCCGCGGGCGCGAAGCCGCAGGTGATGAACGCGTCGATCATGCAGTTCGACATCATCGTCAAGGACACCAAGACGGCGCCCAAGACGGGCTGGGTGTTCTCCACGCTCGTCTATGACATGCGCGTGCCGGGCACCCCGTGGGACAAGATGATCCCCCTGGGCGCGATGTGGGGGGATGATCCCGACGTCAACTCCACGCTGAACCCGGGCATGCCGCTGCAGGAGACGGTCATCAACCCCGCGGCGCCCGCGTACTCCACGGCGACGCTGGGGTGGGGCGGCCGCCTCTCCGGCCCGAACGACGGCGCGGTGGTGGCGCCGGCCTCCATCAACGGGCAGATCGTGCCGGCCGTGCAGGCCTCGTCGTGCATGAGCTGCCACAGCGTGGCCGAGTGGCCCATGAAGACGTTCCTGCTGCCCACCACCACGATGCCGCCGACGACCGTGGGGGACGCGCTGGTGCTCGAGCAGCCCGGTTCGCAGGCCTGGATGAAGTGGTTCCAGGACAACCCGGGCAACGTGCCGCTGGACCCCGGGACGGTGCCCATGGACTTCGATATGGTGTTTGCCTTCAAGTCGCTGCCCGCGTGGCAGCAGGCGACCCAGGGCAACAGCGGCATGAAGGCCTTCGAGGCCGTCGATCAGCTCCGCGGCAAGCCGACCGTCAACCCGCGGGATCTCAAGTACAACGGCCAGTAGACCCCTGACTGACGGGAGGACCCCATGCCCATCTTCGACAAGGCCATTATCGGCGCCGGTGGCGGCGCCATGTACTACCTCGATGCGCGCATGGGGTCCGACCTCACGTCGGACGTCCGGGAGCAGTTCAAGAAGCAGTTCGGGAAGATCAAGGACCTGGAGGCGCGCAAGAAGGCGCTGGCGCACCTGATGTTCGTCGGTGACAAGGACATCGACATGCAGGAGGCGCCGCGGGACAAGTCGCTGCTGGATCTCACGTCCAAGCGCGCCGTGTTCAAGAACACGGTGCTCATCGGCATGAGCAACCCGTGGCACATCCGCAAGAACGACCAGTACACGGGGCGGGGCGGCAACTACGTCGTCAATCACACCCGCCAGGTCATCAGCACCCGGCCGCTCTCCTCCTTCAAGAACACCCAGTCCCGGAGCACGGTGAAGTCCGAGTGGGAGAAGGTCTTCAGCACGAGTGACTCCGTGGTCGGAGAGGACGTCCTGTTCGAGCAGTCCCAGGGCTACACGACCCGCGAGAGCTTCAAGGACGAGTGGCTGAACGTCATCGGCCGCGCCATGAACCTGGGCCTGACCCGGATCTGGGGCAACGTGACGAAGATCGAGTGGAAGCCGGACGACGACGAGGACAAGGCCCACTTCGAGATCACCTTCACGCCGACGACGTCGGAGAAGGTGCGGGGCCCCATCCAGGCCCGCGAGATGCTCCTGATGACGGGCAACGGGAGCTACCTCAAGCCCACGGAGGCCAACGGCATCAAGGCCCCCAAGGGGTGGGAGAAGGACCGGCGCATCATGGACATGGATCAGCTCATGCGCTTCCTCGTGACGAACGGGAAGAAGCGCAAGCGGATCGTCGTCCAGGGCGGCAACGCGGCCATCGACGCGGTCGAGCAGTCCATCCGCTATGGCCATGAGGTGCACTGGCTGGTGCGCTCCGGGGTGAACATCCTCGCCAACTCCCTGCTCGTGCACGCCCCCAAGCTCGCCAAGAGCGGGACCTATGTGCACCAGTCCGTCACGTCGGAGTTCAAGAAGGGCGTGAGCCTGGCGGAGGTCGAAAGCACCAACAGCACGGTGCTCAGCGTGAAGGCCTACTCGCTGGAGGACACGAAGACGGGCAAGGGCGAGGACGAGGTCATCACCAAGACGAAGAAGCTCGTCACGGAGATCCAGGACGTCGACTGCTACGTCTACTGCATCGGGCAGGAGGTGAACGACAGTCCGTCCGGGGTGGCGAAGCTGCTGGTCAGCAGCAACCTCCTCACCCAGAAGGGCCGGGGAGTCGACGAGTCGGAGCTGGAGCTCATCTGCGACGAGGGCTGGCTCTTCCGGAACCTGTCGCTGCGCGAGAACGCCGTGAAGGAGGCCGCCATCGGGCTCCGGAAGCGGTTCTCGGAGCGGTGCCGCATCGACGTCCTGGGCGCGGCGTCGTTCATGCTGGTCTCTCCCCAGGGAAAGCTCGGGAGCAAGCTGAAGCCGCTGACGAACTACCAGATCCAATCCGTGGCGGACGTGCGCCAGTTGGCGGCGCTCAAGGACGTGATGCGGGCGTACTGCAACACCCTGAGCGGCGCTTCGCTGGATCCGAAGAACGTCAACTTCCTGGGCGGCACGAAGAACGAGATCGCCGCCTTCATCGCCATGCACCACGAGTTCATCCCGCCGGTCGTCGCGGACGAGCTCACCCAGTTCCTCATGCGCGTGCGGACGCGCGAGGAGTTCACCAACGGCTACACCGGGGACGAGATGACGGCCATCCGGGACGCGCTGAAGGGGATCGACTCGTACTTCAAGACCCACGATGAGGTCCGGAAGTTCCTGGAGGAGAAGATGACCCAGGTGGTGATGGACTACCGGAAGCTCATGCTCGCGCCGTTCCAGCAGGAGATCTCCACCTTGCGGTGGACGGACATCCTCCGGGAGGACTGAGCCGGGGCGGACGGCCTTCGCACCATCCTGACAGAAGGCTGTCACAGGGGCGGCCTACGTTCGCGGCATGACCTCGAACGCACTTCCGTCCCTGACCCTGCTGGAGCTCGCCGACCCGGGCCTGCCGGGCATCGAGAGCTATTCGCCCTTCTGCCTGAAGGTCCACCGGGCCCTGAAGTACGCGGGGCTGCCCTACGCGCGCGGCTGCGCGGACAACCCGGCGATGCACCGCGCGCACAACCCCACCGGACAGGTGCCGGTGCTGCTGGTGGGAGCGGAGGCGGTGCCGGACTCCACGGCCATCCTCGCGCGCATCCAGCAGTTGGCGCCGGGCCGCATCGACGCGTCGCCGGAGGCGCTGCTCTGGGAGGAGCTGGCGGACACGTCGCTCAACGGCTTCCTGGTCGCGTCGCGCTGGGCGGATGACCGCAACTGGCCCCGGACGCGCGCCGCGTTCTTCCACTTCATGCCGGCGCCGGTGCGCGCGGTGGTCCCGACGCTGATCCGCCGCAAGCAGGTGGAGCGCCTGGTGGCGCGCGACGTCTGGCGTGCGGGGCCGGAGGCCTGCTGGCGCCGGTTCGGGGCGCTGCTGGACCAGTTGGACGCCCGGGCGCCGGAGCAGGGCTTCTGGCTGTCAGGGGCGCTGAGCGTGGCGGACCTGGCGCTGTTCGGGCAGTTACACAGCCTGCGGACGCCGCTCACGCCCTGGCAGGGGGCGGAGGTGGAGCGGCGCAAGCGGTTGAGCGCGTGGCTCGGCCGGGTGGACGCGGCGACCCGCACCGCGAGCTGAGGGCCGCGAAGGGCGCACACAGGGTCCGGAAGGACTTCGCCGCACGAGCGCCGTGCGCGCGTTTCCGTCGGATTGCGGAGGATCGTGCGCGCCTGGAAGCACACCATCCAACGATCAAACATTGGACAGCGCCATCGCACGGACGTGCCGGTGAGGACTTCATCTACGGTTGCGCGCATGAACCCGACCCCGCACACGCCCCCCACTGGCGAACCCGTTCCCCTTCAAGCGACCACGACGGAGTCGCTCGACGCGCTCATCCAGCGCGTCGACGGCATGTCGGAGGTGGAGCTGGATCACCTCCCGTTGGGGATGATCCAGCTCGACGGGCAGGGCCGGATCCTCAAATTCAACCGGACCGAGGCCGCGCTGGCGCGCATCCAGGCGAGCGAGCAGATCGGCAAGAATTTCTTCTACGACGTCGCGCCGTGCACGCGCGTGCGGGAGTTCTTCGGCCTGTTCCAGGAGGGCGTGCGGGCGAAGAAGCTCTACCAGACGTTCGGCTTCGTCTTCCGCTTCGCGCACGGCGCGCGCCACGTGGCCATCACACTGTTCTACAGCGACAAGACGAATTCGGTCTGGGTGCTGGTGTCCGACAAGAAGATGCCCGACGCGCGCTGAAGCCGCGTCAGCGCACGAAGCCCGCCACGGGGCTTCCCCTCGGGTCGAGCCGCACGCTAGGGAGTGGGCCCGGAGGGGTCCATGGCCTTTCGAGTCCCGCTCGCCGTCCTGCTCCTCGCCGTGCTCAGTGCGTGTGCGGCCCCGAGGGGCAGGGTGCGGCTGGATACAGGCGAAGGTGCCCCCATCGAGTTCAGCCCGGCGTCTCCCGTCCGGGCGGTGACCGTGGGGGAGGGGGCCTTTGAACAGGCGCTGACCGGGCTGGTCCTGGTCACGCCGCTGCGCCTCCGGGCTTCGCGGCCAGTCGACTGGGTGCGCGCTTCCCATCCCACGGGCGAAACGGACCGTGCGTTCGGAGGCTTCTGCGAGCCGGGCCTCCGTCGGAGTGGCTGCATCTCGCTGCTCGAAGACGTGATGGGGCTGAGCGACTGGGACAAGTTCGGCGTGGCGCTGACGCTGTCCCTCGACCCGCTCAAGGAGAGCATCGCGAGGGCCGTGGAGGAGACCCTGGCGCCCCAGCTCTTCTACGCGGTGATCGCCACGGGGCTCGTGACCTGGGCGGCGCTGGCCGCCAATCCCGAGCCTGCGTTCACCAAGGCCGCGGCGGTCATCTCCGCGCTGCTGCTGATCTACCTGGGCGCGGAGACGTTCCTGGAGCTGATTGACGCGAGTCAGGACCTGAAGCTCGCGACGGATCAGGCCACCACCTGGAAGGAGCTGGATGCGTCCGGCCAGCGCTTCGCCGCCCGGGTCGGTCCCTCCATCGCACGGGTGATGGTCCTCGCGTTCACGGTCGCGGTGAGCCACGGCATGACCGGTGGCGCCTCGTTGCTGGCGGCCAGGATCGCGACGCTGCCGAACTTCCCGGGAGGCGCGGCGGTGGCCTCACGTGTCGGCATCAACGTCGCGAGCCTCGAGCAGGTGAGGGCGGTGTCCGTCTCGGGTGGCATCATCACGCTCGCCCTGCCATCCACGGCGGTCGCCATGGCGGCGAAGACTCCGGCCAGCACCCCGCCAGGAGGGGCGCGTTCCTGGAACTCCTTCAGCGCCCTCAAGAGGGCCCGAGGACCCGCGGGGCCGGGGAAGCAGTGGCACCACATCGTCGAGCAGACGGACGGCAACGTGCAGCGCTTCGGTCCCCAGGCCGTGCACAACACCGAGAACGTGATCGCGATTGACGAAGCCGTCCACCAACGGATCAGCGCCTACTACTCGTCGAAGGAAGTCGCTCTCACGGGCCCACAGACCATTCGGCAATGGTTAAGCAGCCAGTCCTTTCAGGCGCAACGCGACTTCGGAATAGAGACCCTCATTCGCTTTGGAGCTCTTCCTTGAGCACCCGGAAGTTTCAAAAGGCCAGCATCGAAGAACTCGTCCAGTGGTACGCGGAGGCGTCCATCGCATATGGCCAGTCGCTGGAGGCTGCGGACTCACGGTCCGCCAATCGCGCCGCCGACAAGATCTCCGCAGCCTATCGGGAGCTTCGGAGCCGTGGCGCGACGTCCCAGCTCCTCCCCCTTCTCCAGAGCGAGAACGAAACCGTCCGAACGAACGTCGCGGCTCATGCCATGGAGTTTGCTCCCGAGTTCGGTGAGCCGGTACTGCTCTGGATCGAGAAGCGTCCAGGGCGCAATGGGCTCGCTGCGCATTACGTCCTCAAGGCCTGGCGCGAGGGCACGCTCAAGTTCCCCTGAGCGTCAGCTCCCGCCCAGGTCCCCCAGGTTCAACCCGTACGGATCCGTCGTCGTCCGCCTTGGCCCGGGCTCTGGCGCACCGGGCGCCAGGGGCGCCACGCGGATCAGCCCCGCGGCCCTCAGCCGTTCCACGGACCGGGACGCGGCCAGCTCTCCCATCGCCGCCGTGCGCAGCGCCTGACGGATGCTCCGGCTGCCCCTCAGCTTCGAGTACAGGTACAGGTCGTCCGCCGTCAGGTCCGCCGGGGCAGGGCGGGGGATGGGCTCGAACACCAGCCTCCCGTCCAACGCGAACAGCGCGTCACTCAACGCCAGCGTCAGCCCCACCTCCGCCTCGCGGTACAGCGCGTGCGCCTCCGGCACCGGGCCCCGCTCCAGCACCTGCGCCGCCAACGCCACCGCCAGGTCGTACTTTCGCGACGACAGGAACGCGCGCACCAGCGCCAACAGCTCCGTGAACTCCGTGGACTCGCCCACCGTGGGGCCCGTCGACCGGTGCGGCGCCAGCGCCCCCCGCCGGTACAGGTGCAGCACCCAGCGCGCCGCGAACAACGGCGCCTCCCTCGCGCTCGCCAAGAGCTCGCCCAGCGTCGCGCCTCCGGCCGCCAGGTCCAGGAGCACGTCCTCCTCCTCGGAGAACGTCTCCACCGCGAACTCGCGGAACACCCGGAACGTGGTGTCCAGGCGCGGGAAGATGTCCCGGAACTGCGCCCACTCCTGCACCCGCGCCACCGCGTCCCGGTGCAGCGTGCTCAACGGCAGCCGCAGGCCCACCGCCCGGCCGGACAGGGGTAGCCCCGGCGTGAACTCCACCTCGCCCGACTCCCAGGTGTAGCAGTCGAACAGCGCCTCGCGCGCCTTGTGCTCCATCGCCTCCGTCAACTGCGACAGTTCCACGAAGCAGCGCTGCACCAGGAACGTGCCGTAGGGCAGGTTCGCCCCCTCCGCCGCCTCGAACGCCGCCGCCGCCCGGGGCGCTTCCAGGATGCGCAGGTTCACCAGCACCTGCGCCAGGTGCTCCCTCGGATCCGTGGAGGCCACCCCCACCAGGTGCCCGTCCCGCAGGTAGAACTCCCGGCGCACCGCGCCCCGCTCCACCCGCAGCGTCCCCTCCACCCCTGGCGTCGCGTACAGCGGGGGCAACACCAACTGGAGCCGGTAGCTGGCCAGGTTTCCTGTGAACGCTTCCATCCGGGGGCGCCCTCCAAGGCAGGTCGCATGCTGCGCCGGCCGCCAGGGTAACTGGGAGACCCGAGACGTCTCAACCCCTCGAAACTCCTGGACTTTTCCTGCCCGGACGAAATGTTCCAGCAAGGCCGGGCATGCGGGTGTCAGGCATTGAAAGGGCCCACCTGTCCCAACGGAAGGTTGCAGCGTGACGGCGGGTGTGCGAACGAACCGTGTCCTCCACCCGTCATTCGGAGCGCGAATCGCGATGCGGATTCTCTCAGGCGTCCAGTCGTCCGGAAGGCTGCACATCGGCAACTATTACGGGGCGATGCGGCAGTTCGTGCAGCTCCAGGACCAGGGCGAGGCCTACTACTTCATCGCCAACTACCACGCGCTCACCACCGTGAGGGACCCGAAGCTCGCGCTGGAGCTGACGCGCGACGCGGCGCTCACGTACCTGTCGCTGGGCCTGGATCCGAAGAAGGCCGTCCTCTTCCGCCAGAGCGACGTGAAGGAGGTCCTGGAGCTCAACTGGATCCTCGGCACCGTGGTGCCCCAGGCCCACCTGGAGCGCGCCCACAGCTACAAGGACAAGGTCGCCCGCGGCATCAGCCCGGACTTCGGCCTCTACGCGTACCCCGTCCTCATGTCCGCGGACATCCTGCTCTACAGCGCGGATCAGGTGCCGGTGGGCAAGGACCAGATTCAGCACATCGAGTTCGCGCGCGACTGGGCCGTGAAGTTCAACACCCAGTACGTCCCCGGCTACGACCCGGCGGACCCGGAAGGGAAGGAGCGGGGCCACGCGCCCGGCATCCTCAAGCTGCCCTCCGCCTTCGTGCAGGAGAACGCCGCCACCGTGCCCGGCATCGACGGACAGAAGATGTCCAAGTCGTACGGCAACACGCTGGAGCTGTTCGGCGAGGAGAAGGACATCAAGAAGCGCATCATGTCCATCAAGACGGACTCCACGCCCGTGGACGCGCCCAAGCCCACCGTGGACGCGCCGCTCTATGATCTGCTCAAGCTGATGCTCCCGCCCGGCGAGTTCTCCGACGTGGACGCGTCCTGGAAGGCCGGCGGCAAGGGCTACGGCGACTTCAAGAAGAAGCTCCTGGACGCCTTCCACGTCACCTTCGGCCCCGCCCGCCAGCGCCGCCAGGAGCTGCTCAACGACCCCGGCGAGTTGGAGCGCATCCTCAAGGACGGCGCCGACCGCGCCCGGGCGGAAGCCACCCGCCTGATGGACCAGGTGAGACGGGCCGTGGGAATCCCCTGAACGCCCGTTCCTGTTCAAATGTTTGACCCCCCTGGGAGGCATTGCTAAGGAGGTCTGTCCCTCCGGCGCTCGTAAAGGCTGGAATTTCGGCCCCTTCCGCATGACGAAGTTCCCATCCCCCCAGAAGGACGCCGGCCGGTGAGCGAAGGTCGCAAGCCCCCACCGCCCGACGACCTCCCGCCAGACCCCGACGGGGAGGGATTGCCGCGCACGCCCGGAGACGCCTTCCGGGTGGCGCTGCCCAACTTCGAGGGTCCCCTGGACCTGCTGCTCCACCTCATCAAGGAGCACCGGGTCGACATCTTCGACATCCCGCTGGCGCTGATCACCGCCAAGTACCTCGAGTACCTCGAGCGGATGCGGGAGCTGAACCTGGACATCGCCGGGGAGTTCCTGGTGATGGCCTCCACGCTCGCCCACCTGAAGAGCCGCATGCTCCTGCCCCGGCAGGACGCGGCCCAGGTGCCCGAAGGCGCGGACGTGCTCGCCTCGGTGGAGGAGGCTCAGGACCCTCGCGCGGAGCTGGTGCGCAGGCTCCTGGAGTACCAGAAGTACAAGGAGGCCGCGGAGCACCTGGCCAAGCAGGACATCCTGGACCGGGACGTGTTCGCCCGGAAGGTGCCCGTGGAGGCGGTCCCCATCCCGGAGGACGAGGTCGGGCTCCAGGAGATCTCCGTCCTCAAGCTGGTGGAGGCGCTCGACCGCGTGCTCGAGCGGCTGACGCCCAAGGTGCAGCACGAGGTGGTGCTGGAGCGCGTCAGCCTGTCCGAGGCCATCCTCCGGCTGGCGGAGCGGCTCAAGAAGGACGGGCAGGTGGTGTTCGAGGCGCTGTTCACGGAGGCGGCCACGCGCCAGGAGGTGGTCATCACCTTCATCGCCATGCTGGAGATGGTGAAGCGCCGCCTCATCAAGGTCTTCCAGGAGGAGCCCCTGGGCCCCATCCAGGTGACGCCCAACGGGGACGCGCTGGAGAAGCTCATCCCCACGGAGGTCGACGAGAGTGACTACCGGTAACGGTCCCGACGACGCTGACGAGACGCCCGCCCCCGGCACGCCCGGCGGCCCCGGACAGTTCTCCGAGGAGGAGATCGCCGCCGTCACCGGCCCCGGCCCGGACGACGCGGAGCTGGACGGGGTGGAGGCGGCCGCCATCGAGGAGGACTCGGACGACACCGACAACGTCCCGGACCTCCAGTCCTCCTTCGAGAAGCTGGTCGCCAAGAGCCGCAACCTCTCCCCGGACCGCATCCGCACGGTGCTGGAGAGCGTGCTCTTCGTCGCCGAGCGCCCCCTCAACGTGGACGAGCTCTACCAGGCCACCGGCATCCCCCGGGAGCCCATCCTCCAGGCGCTGGATCAGCTCTCCGGCATCCACCGCGAGGGCATCAGCGGCGTCGTCCTCTACGAGGTGGCGGGCGGGTGGCAGTTCCGCACGGATCCCCACTCCGCGGAGTACGTCCGGCGCTACCTCCGGGTGAAGCCGCAGCGGCTCACCCGGGCGGCGGTGGAGACGCTGGCCATCATCGCGTACCGGCAGCCCGTCACCCGCCCGGAGCTGGAGGACATCCGCGGCGTGGACTGCGGCGCGGTGCTCAAGGCGTTGATGGACCGCAAGCTGGTGAAAATCCTGGGCAAGCGGGAAGAAGTCGGCCGCCCCATTCTTTATGGAACCACGCGCGAGTTCCTGGAGTTCTTCGCGCTGAAGGACCTGTCCGCGCTGCCCACGCTCCGTGAATTCCATGAATTGACCCAGGAGCACCGGGAGATCGTGGAGAAGGAGGCGGCGCCCCCGGCTCCGAAGGCGGAGGGGACGGTGGCGGCGCTGTCGGACCCGAACTTCACGAAGCGGATGGAGAAGAACGAGGCGGCCAGCGAGGCCGCCCTGGAGGAGCTGGAGGAGGCCATGGCCGCCGCGGAGCGGAGCCAGAAGGTCAGCGCCAGCATCCTGGAAAGCCCCCCTTCGCCCGAGAAGGGTGATAGCGAGGGGCCCAAGCCCGAGTGACGGGCGGCAACTGGAAGAAGGCAAGGCATGGCGGCGGAACGTTTGCAGAAGTACCTGGCTCGCGCGGGAGTGGCTTCGCGCCGGCACGCGGAAGAACTCATCACCTCCGGTCGCGTCGGAGTGAACAACGAGACGGTGACGGAGCTGGGCAGCCGGGTGGAGCCCGGGGTGGACCTGGTGACCGTGGATGGGAAGCTCGTCACGCCGCCGGAAGAATCGTCGTACTACCTGCTCTACAAGCCCGTGGGCGTCGTGACGACGCTGTCGGATCCGCAGGGCCGGCCCACGGTGGCCAGCTACGTGGAGGAGACGGGCCGCCGCCTGTTCCCCGTGGGCCGTCTGGACTACGACGCCGAAGGGGCGCTGCTCTTCACGGATGACGGCGCGCTGGCGCACAAGCTCACGCACCCGAGCTTCCAGGTGCCTCGCACGTACCTGGCGAAGGTGAAGGGCGTGCCGGACATGCCCACGCTGGAGAAGCTGCGCGGGGGCGTGCGGCTGGAAGACGGCATGGCCACGCCGGTGTCCGTGGACATCTTCGAGAAGGCCGAGCGCAACACCTGGCTGAAGATCGTGGTGGCGGAGGGCCGTCCGCACCTCATCAAGCGCCTGTGCGCGGCGGTGGGGCACCCGGTGGTGCGCCTGTTCCGTCCGAACTACGCGGGCATCGGCGTGGAGGGCCTGCGCCCCGGTGAGCTGCGGAAGCTGAAGACCGCGGAGGTGATGCAGCTCACGGAGGTGGCGGAGGGCCGTGCGCAGCCGAACGCGTCGGACCTGAAGCTGCCGCCGCGCCGTCACGGGCGCTCGGCGCCGGGCTTCGGCGGGGCGGATGACGACGACGTCGAGCTGTCGATGGACGACGACGCGCCGGTGGCGCCGCGCAAGACGGAGCGCGCGGCCAAGAAGGCCGCGACGGGGCCCAAGACCCGCGAGGCGCGTCCGGAGCGCAAGGAGTGGAAGGGCGTGCAGGACGGAGGCACGCGTCCGCCGAAGTTCGCGAAGCGCGGGGCGACGCTGGCCACGGACGACGACGCGGACCTGGAGGACGTGCCGACGTTCGACGACGACGGTGACGAGGTGGAGTCGGACGCCGCCGAGGGAGCCACGTACGGCAAGGCCGCGCGAGGCGCGGGACGTTCCAGCAAGACCGAGGGTGAGCGAGCCCCCCGTGGCGCCGCGCGGTTCGGCAAGCCGGCCGGCGCGGGGCGCTCCGAGGGTGGTGCGTCGCGCGGTGGCAGCCGGTTCGGTGCCGAGGGTGGCGCGTCCCGTGGCGGTGGCCGGTTTGGTGCCGAGGATGGTGCGTCGCGCGGTGGCAGCCGCTTCGGCAAGCCGGCCGGTGCGGGCCGTGGTGGTGATGAGGCTCCGCGCGGGCGTTTCGGCAAGCCGGCCCGTGCTGGCACGGAGGGCGATGCTCCTCGCGGCGGTGGCCGCTTCGGCAAGCCCGCGAGCCGCTTCGGTGGTGAAGAGGGCGGTGCTCCGCGTGGCGCGGGCCGTTTCGGCAAGCCCGCGAGCCGCTTCGGTGGCGAAGAGGGTGGCGCTCCTCGCGGCGCGGGCCGCTTCGGCAAGCCCGCGAGCCGCTTCGGCGGTGAAGAGGGTGGCGCTCCTCGCGGCGGTGGCCGTTTCGGCAAGCCCACGAGCCGCTTCGGTGGCGAAGAGGGCGGCGCTCCTCGCGGTGGCGGTCGCTTCGGCAAGCCGGCCCGTGCTGGCGCGGAGGGAGATGCTCCCCGTAGCGGTGGCCGCTTCGGCAAGCCCGCGGGTCGTTTCGGCGATGACGAGGGCGGCGCTCGTGGCGCGGGCCGCTTCGGAAAGCCGGCCCGGGAAAGCCGCGATGGTGATGAGGCTCCGCGCAGCAGCTTCGGCAGGCCTGCCCGTGCCGGTGCCGAGGGTGGTGCGTCGCGCGGTGGCAGCCGCTTCGGCAAGCCTTCGGGCCGCTTCGGCGGTGAAGAGGGCGGTGCGCCTCGCGGTGGCGGCCGTTTCGGCAAGCCCGCAGGCCGTGGTGGTGACGAAGGCGCCCCTCGTGGTGGCGGTCGCTTCGGTGCCGAGGGTGGTGCGTCGCGCGGTGGCGGCCGCTTCGGCAAGCCCGCAGGCCGCTTCGGTGCCGAGGGCGGTGCGCCTCGCGGTGGCGGCCGTTTCGGCAAGCCCGCGGGTCGCTTCGGTGACGAAGGCGGTGCACCTCGCGGTGGTGGTCGCTTCGGCAAGCCGGCCGGCGCGGGCCGTGGCGGTGACGAAGGTGGCGCTCCTCGCGGCCGCTTCGGCAAGCCGGCGGGTGGAAGCCGCTTCGGTGGCGAAGAGGGTGGCGCTCGTGGCGGTGGCCGCTTCGGCAAGCCCGCTGGCGCAGGCCGCTCCGAAGGCGGTGCTCCTCGCGGTGGCAGCCGCTTCGGCAAGCCCGCTGGCGGTGACCGCCCCGAGCGTCGCGAGTGGAAGCCCCGTGGCGAGTCCGCGGGCCGTCCCGAGCGTCGCGAGTGGAAGCCCCGTGGCGAGGACTCCGGCAGCCGGTCTCGCGGCGGCGGTGAGTCCTCGTCCAGCGGCTCGGGCGAGCGCATCGTCCGCGCGGGCGTGAAGAAGGCGCCCCCGGGCGAGCGCGGCGGCGGATACCAGGACTTCAAGGAGCGCAAGACACGCGCCTCCGAGCCGCGCTGGAACAGCAAGGCGCCTCGGGGAGGGGCAGGCCGTCCGCCCCCTCGCGGTGGCCGCTCCCGCTGAAACACCCCTCCTCCTGGGTCGCTCCGTCGGTGGGCGGCCCGGGAGGGCGTTGATATAACCGCCGCCTACCTCCAGCGTCCGCCGCTCCGGGAGAACGATGCGAATCCGCGTGCGACCCCTCTTCCTCGCCCTGACCCTCCTCGTCGGGTGCAACGGCAACCGGGATCAGCTCCTCGCGGAGATCCAGGACCCCCGTCCCGAAATCCGCGCCGCGGCCGTGAGGAAGCTCGCCGAGCAGAACAACGCGGACGACCTGGTCCTCTTCACCCGCGCCGCCAAGGACCTCTCCGCCATCGTCCGCGGTGAGGCCGCCAGCGCGCTCGGGGAGAGCCAGGACCCGCGCGTCGTGGACCTCCTCGGAGAGCTCCTGGAGGATCCCGACGAGGCCGTGCAGGGCCAGGCCGCCCTGGCGCTCGCCAAGGTGAAGAACGACAAGGCCAAGGCGTACCTCACGCTCCAGTACGGACGGCGGGGCCGCGCCACGCGCCGGGTCATCGTCCAGGCCCTCAAGAGCGCCAACGTCCCCGGCGCCATGGCCACCGTCGTCGCCGCCGAGTCCAAGGGCCTCTGGGACCGCAACCTCCTGGCCCTCACCGAGGGCGCGCTCCCGGAGCGCGTGGGCGCCGCGGAGGAGCTGGGCAAGAGCGGCCGCGCGGAGGCGGTGAACCGGCTGCTGCCCATGGTGCGCGACAGCCAGGTCATCCTCGCCGCCGCCGCCGTGCGCGGCCTGGGCGACGCGGGCGACACCCGCGCGGTGGCCCCCATCGCGCTGCTGCTCGACGAGAGCTTCCCGGAGCTGCGCGAGTCCGCCATCGGCGCGCTGATGAAGCTGCAGGACCCGACCGCCGCGACGAAGCTCCAGGCGGTGGCGGTGGAGAAGAGCGCGGTGAGCCCGCTGGCCACCGACGCCATCCTGACCTTCCCGCGCACGCCCGCGACGGACGCCGCGCTGTGCGCCATCGCGCTCGACGGCGCCCGGGACGAAGCCCTGGACGCCGCCCGCGCCATGCGTTCGCGAGGCGGCTGCCCGGCGGAGCCCATCGCGGACCGGCTGTCGCGCCCGGCCACCGCGGCGTCGGGGCTACAGGCGGTGACGGGCCTGGGCCCGGCGGCGCAGGCGCTGCTGCCCAAGGTGACGCCGTGGCTCAACCAGCCGGACGCCGGGCCGCGCACGCTCGCGGTGGAGGCGGTGACGCACGTGGGCGATGCCTCCGTGGTGCCCGTCATCCAGAAGCTCTACGAGCAGGAGGTCGCCGGGCTCGCGACGCTGCGCGCAGACTGGATCCCGCAGGCGCTGCCGCAGAAGTACGCCGCGGACCTGGATCCGTCGGCCCCGCGCCCGGACGCGGCGAAGGGGAAGGAAGATCCCCGGTCCTCCAAGCACGCGCAGCTCTTCGAGCGGCTCCAGGCCCTCAACGCGGCCCGCGCCAAGCAGGCCGGGCGGGTGGTGGTGCCGCCGCGAGTCCCCTCGGAGCTGAGCGACGACGTGGAGCCCGCGAAGCTGCAGCCGCTGGCCACGCTGCTCACCGCGCTGGGGGCGCTCAAGGCGCCCGGAGCGCTGGAGATCCTCAAGGGCTACGCGGACGACGCGAGCCCGGTGCTGCGCGCGGCGGCGCTGGTGGGGCTCGCGTCCGTGGGGCCGGAGGGCATCGAGGTGACCCGCGCGGCGCTGCTGGAGCCCGACCGCGAGCTGCAGAAGACGCTGGCGCTGGCGCTGGCGGAGCAGGGCGAGGCCGGGCAGCTCGCGCTGGTGGAATCGCTGCCGAAGATGGGCAGCGAGAAGCTGGTGGTCCTGGATGCGCTGACGCGCGTGGGGCCGCCGCCGGCGTCCGCGTCGGAGGCGTTGCAGGTCGTGGTGAAGGAGGGTGGGGCGGAGGCGGCGCTCGCGGCGCAGTTGCTGGGGCGGATGGGCGCGAAGGGCGCGGTGCCCACGCTGCTCAAGGCGCTGGACGACTCCAACAGCGTGGCCCGGCGCGACGTGCTGCTGGCGCTGGGAGCCATGGGTGACGCGAAGTCCGCGGAGGTGGTGGGGCGGGACCTGTACCACGACCTGCCGGAGATCCGCGCCGCGGCGGCCACGGCGCTGCGCAAGATGAACACCGGCGCGGAGGCCGAGCCGCTGGACGCGCTGAAGGGCGACTACTTCCGCGAGGTCCGCGTCGCGGCGGGGGCCTCGCCGAC
Organism: Corallococcus sp. AS-1-6; assembly: GCF_020037015.1. Taxonomy (GTDB): domain Bacteria; phylum Myxococcota; class Myxococcia; order Myxococcales; family Myxococcaceae; genus Corallococcus. The sequence continues at coordinate 97,584 of NZ_JAIQDE010000018.1, forward strand.
GAAGGAAGGCACGGCGGCCGGCGGGGCGCGGTGAATGGAGTCCCGCGCGCTCAAGGACAAGGCGACGGAGGCCTTCGGTAAGGGCCGCTTCGCCAAGGCCGCCGAGCTGTACGAGGACTACTGCCAGGCGGAGCCGAAGGACCACCAGAGCCGCCTGCGCATGGGCGATGCGTGGGCCAAGGCCGGACAGCGTGACCGCGCCGTCTCCGCGTACCAGTCCGCGGCGGAGGGCTTCGCGAAGGAGGGCTTCCTCCCGCGCGCCATCGCCGCGAGCAAGCTGATCCTCGAGCTGGATCCGTCCCACCAGGGCGTGCAGCAGATGCTCGCGGACCTGTACGCGCGACGGGGCACGCCGGCCACGTCCAGGGCGAAGCCGAAGGACACCGCGCCCACCGCCGCGAGCCTCGTCACCCAACGGGAGCCCCCGCCGGAGGCCACCCACCCCGTGCCCCCGGAGCCGCTGGAGGCCGGCGGAGCACCGGTGGACCTGTCGGACTCACTCCCGCCCGAGCTGGCCCTGTCGAGCGCACCCGCGCCCGTCGCGGACGACGCCGAGGTGGTCCTCTCCGTCGAGGTGGAACTCGCGCCCGCGCAGGACGTGCCCGAAGCGCCCGTGACGCCCGAGGCGCCCGCGGTGCACGGCTCCGCCGCGCCAACGACAGCGAGCCATCCCGCGCCGCCTGTAGCCGTTCCCCCGCCGTCGGCGGCCGTCCCCGCGCCGCCTGCGGCGGCCCCCGCGTCACCTGCGGTTGTTCCCGCGCCGCCTGTAGCCGTTCCCCCGCCTTCGGCGGCCGTCCCCGCGCCGCCTGCGGCCGTCCCCGCGCCGCCTGCGGCGGCCCCCGCGTCACCTGCGGCCGTCCCCGAGTCGCCTGTAACCGTTCCCCCGCGGTCGGCGGCCGTTCCAGCGCCGCCTGAGACACACGCGGTGCATGTCGCCGCCGCGCCAGCCGCCGCACCCGCGCTGACGGGCCAGTCCGTTCGAGTCGCACCGCCGTCCCCAGCTCCCATGTTCGAGCTTCCCCAGATCCGGACGCCCAGCGGGCGCTGGCAGGCGCTCGCGCCGCCCATCACGGGCCCCGACACAGCGCCGGCCCCCACCGAGCCGAAGCCTCCCGCGCAGGCCGCGCCCCCCGGCCTGCGCCCCCGCCGCGTCGACACGCCCTCCAGGCCTACGGCCACGGTCGCCGCCGGAGCCTCCGTGGTGCCCACCACCGCCGGAGCCCCGGAGCCCTGGCGCGCGTCCCTGCGCGTCTCCAGCTTCACGGAGCTGGAGATCGAAGCAGACTCGCTGCTGCACGCGGTGGAGCTCGCGGCCCAGCGCGGACTGGCCGAACACGCGCAGGAGGAGGAGCCCGTCCACGAGCTGACCGAGGAGGCCGGGCCCGGTACCTGGGACGCGCTGCCGTCCATCCCGCTGTTCTCCGACCTGCCGCGCGACGCGTTCATCCAGCTCTTCGAACGCTGCCCCCTGCGGCGCTTCGGCCCCGGCGAGCGCATCCTCGCGCAGGGTACCCACGGCGACGCCTTCTACGTCATCTGCGAAGGCAGCGTGCGCGTCTTCAGAGAAGAGGACGGCCGCCGCCAGGACCTGGCCACGCTGGAGGTCGGCGCCTTCTTCGGCGAGATGGCGCTCCTGTCCGGAGCCCCGCGCGCCGCCTCCGTGGAGTCCGTATCCGACGACACGCAGGTGCTCGAGATCTCCGCCGCCGTGCTCGCCACGCTCTCGCGCAGCCATCCGCCCGTCGCCAGGGCCCTCAAGAAGTTCTGCCGCGAGCGGCTCCTCGCGAACGTGATGAACAGCTCCGCGCTGTTCCGCCCCTTCAACCGCAAGGACCGCCGCAATCTGGTGGAGCGCTTCCGGGCCCGCGACGTGGAGCGCGGCGACGTCATCATCCGCGAAGGCGACGCCACGGACGGTCTCTACGTCGTCCTCTCCGGCGAGGTGGAGGTCCACAAGAGCGCGCAGCGGCTGACCCTCCTGAAGGAAGGGGACCTCTTCGGGGAGATCTCCCTCCTGCAGAAGACGCCGGCCACCGCCACCGTGGAGGCCACGCGCCACACCACGCTGCTGCGCCTGCCGCGCGAGGACTTCGACTCGCTCATCTCCAGCCACCCGCAGGTGCTGATGCTCGTCTCGGACCTGAGCGACGAACGCCTGCGCCGCACGGAGCACGTGCTGGGCACCCAGACGGGTAGCGCCCAGGCGGACGACGAGGACGACCTCATCCTCGTCTGACGGCGCCCCCCTGGGTCCCCAGGCGTGCATCCCACCCCGCGAGTCACCTGAAGCAGCCGGGATGGGCGCCAGGTTGTGACGCCCGGAAGCGCCCGCTATCCTGCCCGGCATGGCTGGAGGCCAGCACGCGACAGCGGGATTGGGGCCCGACGACATCGCCGAGCTGGAAGCCCTTGGCTCCGAGCCCGGCTATGACGTGTTCCTGGCCCCCGCGCGTGCCCTCGAAGGCGCCGTGGAGGAGTGCCGCTCCAACATCGCGCTCGCCTTCCACAACACGAAGCGCGGCGTGGAGAGCGTGCTCGCCCGGGAGGCGGAGCTCGCCGCGCTCCCGGGCGTCAACGTCGAGGAGCTGCGCGAACTGCCGCTGCTCGCCCAGGGCCTGGCCTGGGCCGCGCTGCGCATCCAGCGCGACATGCGCGCCAGCACCTTCGGAGCCCTCTTCGACCGCGCCCAGCAACTGCGCCGCAAGCTGCTCAAGACCGCGGAGGCGCTCGCGGAGGCCGCCTTCCTCTCCGCCGCGGACGTGGCGTCCGCCCACAGCGAGGGCCACCGCGACGTGGTGGGGGACTGCCTGGGACTCGTGGCGCTGTTCCGCCTGCACGAGGCGAAGCTCGCCGGCCGCTCGCCCGTCACCCCCGAGGACGTGAACGAGGTGGAGCGCGTGGCGCAGCAACTGCGCGCCCTGCTCGCGGCCCCCGGGGAGGCCCGCGAGGACGGGAGCTCACCGCTGCTCTTCGAGGCCACGGAGACGCGCGACCGCTTCTGGACGCTGCTCCTCCGGCGCCACGACATCCTCTGGCGCTGCGGCGCGTGGCTCTTCGGCCGGGACGTGGACATCCACGTCCCGCCGCTCCAGGCCCGTCACCCGCTGGTGCGCGCCGTCGTGCCCACGTCCATTGAACGCGCGAAGCCGCAGCAGACGCCCGCGAAGCGCGGGGCGACCCCCATCGACTACGCCCCGGACAGCAACGTGCGCTCCAAGGTCCGCTTCATGGTGAAGGTCGGCTTCGACTTTCCCTCGCGGTAGACACCCATGCCTTTCGACGTGAAGGACATCCTCCGGCAACTGGAAGCCGGCTTCGCTCCGGAGTCCGGGGCCCCGAAGTGGTGGCAGGAGAGCTGGGAGGATCCGGAAGGGTTCGCCGTGGCGCTCGCGGACGCCCACGCGGGCCGGGGCGTCCCGCCACCCAAGAGCCGCCCGGGCCAGCAGTACGACTTCTTCCACGATCTCATCGTGCGCCACGTCGCGCTGGAGCGCCCCGCGTTCCGCACGCACCAGCGCATCCAGGGCTGGCAGGCCCTGGGCTACCGCACGCTGCACGACCTGGCCTCGCGCCGCGCCAGCGAGTGGGCGGACCAGGGCGTGGAGCCGGGCGCGAAGGTGTGCCTGGTCCACGGCGTGGGGCAGGAGCTGCTCGTGTCGCTGCTGGCCACGCTGAAGCTGGGCGGCTGCTTCACGCTCCTGCCGCCCATGGGCCCGCGCGCCATGGCCACCCGGCTGGAGTCCCTGACGCCGGACTTCATCGCCGCGGAGCCCCACCAGCTCCCGCTCCTCAAGGGCCACGAGCAGCTCCTGCTCAAGAGCCAGGGGAGGGGAGCGCCGGGCTTCACGTCCCACACGTACAAGCCCACGGACGTGGTGGGGCTGCTCTTCTCGCCGCTGGTGGATCCGCCGCACACGCCGGTGCCCCTCACCGCGGAGAACGCGTGGAAGGGCGCCATCGGCGACGGGATGCTCACCTTCGGCCTGTCGCAGGGGGACCTCCTCGCGGCGCCGGACTTCCCGGTGCTCCAGCACCTGCCGGCGCTCCTCTTCGCCACGCTCCTGCGCGGCGCCACCTACCTGCACCTGGAGATGGCGGACCTGGCGCTCAACCCGGCCCCGCTCCTGGAGCACCCGCTGCGCGCCCTGGGCGTCACGCCGAAGCTGAGAGACCTGCTCGTGCGCCACCGCGCCAGCCTGCGCAACGTGCAGCACTGGTTCCGCAGCCCGGAGGAGCCCTTCGACGCCCAGGCGTGGCGGGCGTGGGTGAAGCAGTGCGGCCTCCAGGGCGTGCCGTCCTCCAACGTCCTCATCGACGCGTCCGTCGGCGGCGCGGTGCTGGTGTCGTCGCGCGGCGTGAACGAGCCGGCCACGGACGTGCACACGGACGTCCTCCCCGTGCCGGGCCGCGCGTGGACGCTGAAGGATCCGAACGAGAGCGGGCAGGGCGCCCCCACGGACGTGGGCGTCTTCACGCTGCTGCCGGACAAGGAATACCCGCCGGGTCACGTCCTGCTCGCGCGGATCCGCCAGCGCTACCACTACGCGGGCACCCTGGGCTTCCGGCACGACGGCCGCCCCTACTCCGCGAAGGAGGTCACCGCCGCGCTGGAGGACCTGCCGTTCCTCGCGGGCACCAGCGTGGTGCCCGTGTCCACCGGCGGCCTCGCCAGCCACTCCCGCTTCATCCTCCTGGCCTTCACCGGGGCCACGCCTGCTCCCTCGTCCGGCGAGCAGGAGATCCACCGGCGCATCGAAATGCTGCTGGGCGGGGACTTCCTGCCCGACCGCATCGAGTTCTTTCCGCTCTTTCCCCACCGGGTGAAGGGCGCGGTCGACGACGCGTGGTGCGCCTCGCAGTTCTTCACCGGCGCGCTGCACAAGAAGGCGAGGGACCCGATGTTCCAGGCCCTCACCGCCCTGCGAGGACGGCTGCTGGAAAGCGCCGAGGCTTCAGGCGATGATGATCCGTCGTCAGCGCGCTGAAAAAGGAGCGGTCCATGGGTGCGCAGGTCGTGATGGGAGCGATGCTCCAATGCAGCTTCGGGATGGCGCCCTCGTCGCTGATGGTGCTGCCCGTGAACCGGGTGATGGCCACCACGCCCGCGGCGAACATCATGGACAACAAGCCGTTCATGAACATCCTGCCCTTCGGCATGTGCCAGTCCCTGGCCAACCCCATGGTGGCGGCGGCGACCGCGGCGGCCTTCGGCGCGCTCACCCCCATGCCCTGCATCCCCGTCACCGCGGCCCCCTGGATGCCCGGGTGTCCCAAGGTGCTGATCGGCAACATGCCGGCGCTGGAGAGCAACTCCAAGTGCATGTGCAACTGGGGCGGCGTCATCCAGATCACCGCCCCCGGACAGATGGTGGCCATCGATGGGTAGCCCCGCGCAGGTGTTGGAGCCCGTGGACTTCACGCTGCTCGACGTGGAGTTCACCACCGCCCCCGTACCGCTCGACGAGTCCGAGGGACCGGATCCGCGCCTGGAGGCCATCACCGGCTTCGTCGCCAAGAGCGAGTACGCGGACGCCTCCCGCGCCGCCGCCGCGCTCCTGCGCCAGGGCGTGCGCGACATCCGCCTGGTGGGCCCGTACCTCTTCGGCCACTTCTTCGCGGACGGCATGAAGGCGCTGCCCGTCCTGTTCCGCTCCCTCAAGCGCACGCTGACGGAGAACTGGGACTTCTTCGGCCCGGTGGAGAAGAAGCTCGTCTTCGCGGACACCGGCCTGCGCTGGCTGCTGAAGATGATGGGCAAGCACCTGGAGCACCACTCGCGCCTCAAGGACGCGCAATGGCAGGCCTGGAGCGCGCCCGGCAACCGCGAGCCCATGGAAGAGGCCCTGGCCCTGGGCGACCCGCTCATCGCCGCCCTCGCCATCCTGCAGAAGAGCGCGTGCATGGACGCCATGCGCACGCTGCTCGGCGCGCTGCGCTCCCACGCCCAGGCCGTGCCCTTCCTGCCTCCGCCGGAGGAGCCCCGGCCCGCCGCGGCGCCGGAGCCCGAGCTCGCCGCCGCTCCGGAGGACGACGAGGAGGAAGAGGACGACGAAGAAGGGGAGGAGGAAGAGGAGGTCCGCCCCGCGCGCCGCAAGAAGGCCGCCCGCCAGGAGGCGCAGGACACGGGGCCTGGCGTGCCCATGTCTCCCGCGCTCGCGCTGCTGGTCCGCAAGCTGTCTGCCTTCGAGGCGCTGGTGGAGCGCGAGGACTACACCAAGGCGAGCGTCATCGCCGTGGACGTGCTCGCCACGGTGGAGCGCTTCGACCCGCGCGTGTACCTGCCGCAGCTCTTCTCCGGCTTCTTCAACGGCCTGACGCAGCACGCGGAGGCCATCGAGCCCATGCTGCACAACACGGAGACGCTGTCCTTCCGCGCCATGGATCAGCTCTACCGCGTGGACCTGGAAGCGTTCCTCGTCGCCCAGGCGCGCCCGCCGCGCGGCGGCGGCCCGGAATACGACGAATAGCCCCATGGCACTGGAGCGCGAACAGCCGGGCCGCAAGCTCACCGTCGAGGAGCGCATCAGCGAGCGCATCCGCAGCTTCGACGTGCCGGCCCTCCTGGACCTGCTCGCCAAGGAGGGCTACGGCGAGGCGGAGGTGGAGTTCCGCAGCCACCGCAGCACCGTGCACCAGCCCCACCTGGTGCACGCCATCGAGTTCACCCGCCACCCGCGCAAGCGCGTGGTCATCACCGTCAACCTGGGCCTGCTCAGCCTGCAGACGCCGCTGCCCTCGTTCCTCTTCCAGGCCATGGACCGCCTGGAGCAGGACACGATGGCGGACTTCCTGGGTTACTTCGACCACCTGCTGCTGCGGACCCGCTTCGCGGGCCAGTTCCCGGACCGCGACGAGTCCCTGCTGCCCGGCTGGGAGCACTCCACCGCGCACCGGCTGCGCCTGCTTCGGCTCGCGTGCCCCAGCAGCCTGCACTGGCTGTTCGCCAAGGTCTTCCCGGAGGCGGAGGTGGTGGTGCGCCGCGAGACGCGCCGCCAGCGCATCGAAGCCAAGGGCATCCGCCTGGGCGCCGCCGCGCTCGGAGACGGCAGCGCGGTGGGCGGCTTCGCCACCGTCCCCACCGGCGGGGTGGAGGTGCGGCTGTTCCTCAACGAGCCGCACTCCGGCACCGGCACCCCCTGGGCCGTGGAGGCCCGCCGGCGCCTCAACACCCGCATCCTCCCGAGCCTCGCGGAGACCCCGCTCGCGCTCGCCGTCATCCTGTGCCTGCGTGATCAGAGCAGCTACGCGCGGCTGATCGACGGAAGCCACCTGGGCTACGAGCCGTTGGTAGGAGGCCCGGAACAGACCCAGGAGGTCCTCCTGTTCACGGGGGACACCGCTCAACTGCGATCATCCGAACCCCGCTAGACCTGTCATGTCGGCTGGTTGACGGGAATTCCTGATCGCGCCTAGGCTGTAAATGTTCACTCGGCAGGGCGTACTCCCGGGGCGGCTCCAGTAGGACTGGGGGGAATCCGACGCACTGCGAATGTCAGGGAGTCACCGTGGCCATTCAGGACCAGCTTCCCAAATCCCGCATCACCCTCACGTACCGCACCACCATCAACGGCGAGCAGGAGACGGTGAACCTGCCGTTGCGCCTCCTGGTCATGGGCGACTTCTCGCTGGGATCCTCCGAGGACCGCAAGACGGACCTGGAGACGCGCAAGCTGCGGTCCGTGGACGGCCGCAACCTCGACGAGTTGATGAAGGACATGAAGATGTCCGCCAACTTCGAGGTCCCCAACCGCATCAACCCGGACGTGGAGTCGGAGCTGAACGTCACGCTCCCCATCGACCGGATGAAGTCCTTCCACCCGGATGAGATCGTCAAGCACGTGCCGAAGCTCAAGGCGCTGCTGCTCCTGAAGACGCTCCTCGTGGAGATGCAGTCGAACATCGACAACCGCAAGGACCTGCGCCGCGAGCTCTACGAGCTGTTCTCCAAGCCGGACGCGCTCAAGGAGCTGCTCAACGAGCTGAAGGGCTACGAGACCATGCGCCTGCCCTCCGGTGAGACCGCGAAGACGGACGCGCCCGCCGCCGGTGCCGCCGCCGCTGGCAAGCCCGCCGGGGGCGCCGCCGCCGCCACGGCCGCGGTCGCCGCCACCGTCGCCGCGGGCGCCAAGCCCCCGGCCGCTTCCTGATCCGCCTTCCCAACCCTTCGACTTCTAAAAGGACTCCGCCATGGCTGAGACCACCTACCTGAAGCGCCTGTTCACCAGCGTCCGGCTCGATCCGCCCCAGGAATCGGCGCCGATGATCACCACCAACTTCGCCCCCGCGGGCGATGAGCAGCAGGTCACCCTGGAGAGCCGCTTCCTCTCCAGCGTCGCCGCGCTCCTGCAGAACGTGGCCCCCGTGGAGGGCCCGGACAACACCGCCCGCTTCGACAAGGGCCAGGTGCTGGACGTCATCAGCCGCATCGACCGCATGATCGACGCGCAGATGAACGAGATCCTCCACAACGAGACCTTCCAGAAGCTGGAGTCCACGTGGCGCGGCCTGGAGGACCTGGTCGACCACACCAACTTCAAGGCCAACATCGCCATCGACATCCTGGACGTCGCCAAGGATGAGCTGGCGGAGGACTTCGAGAACAACTCCAGCAACATCTTCGCCGGAGCGCTGTTCGACAAGGTCTACATCCAGGAGTACGACCAGTACGGCGGCCGCCCCTTCGGCGCCATCGTGGGCCTGTACGACTTCTCCTCGTCGCCCGCGGACCTCACCTGGCTGCAGCGCATGGCCAAGGTCTCCAACGCCGCGCACGCGCCGTTCATCTCCGCCGTGAACCACAAGTTCTTCGGCTGCGAGACCATCGAGGAGATGGAGGCCATCAAGAACCTGGAGGGCGTGCTCGCCCACCCGCGCTTCGGCCGCTGGAACGCGTTCCGCGACACGGAGGAGGCCGCGTACGTGGGCCTGACCTTCCCGCGCTACGTGCTGCGCCTGCCCTGGCACCCGGACAAGAACCCCTGCGACGTCCTCAACTTCACCGAGACGGCGCGCGGCGACTCCGACAAGTACCTCTGGGGCAACTCCGCCATCCTGCTCGCGCGCAACATGGTGAAGGCGTTCGAGATCTCCGGCTGGTGCCAGTCCATCCGCGGCCCCAAGGGCGGCGGTCTGATCACGGGCCTGCCCGTGGACACCTTCTCCCTGCGCGGCCAGGAGGAGATCAAGGCCCCGGTGGAGATCGCGATCCCCGACTACCGCGAGTACGAGTTCGCGCGCTCGGGCTTCATCCCGCTCGTGTACCGCAAGGGTTCCAGCGACGCGACGTTCTTCAGCACCCAGTCCGCCAAGGTCGCCAAGACGTTCAAGGACCCCAAGGACTCGGAGAACTCGCAGCTCGTCACCAACCTGGCCTACACGTTCTCCATCACGCGTCTGGCGCACTACGTGAAGTGCATCATGCGCGACAACATCGGCAACACGGCGGACGCGCCCTACATCCAGCGGCAGTTGGACTCGTGGCTGTCCAACTACGTCACGACCGTGGCCAACCCGGACGACCTCACCGTGCGCCGCTTCCCGTTCAAGGCGAGCAGCGTGACGGTGTTCCCGCGTCCCGGTGAGATCGGTTGGTATGACTGCAAGCTGGCCGTGCTCCCGCACATCCAGTTCGAAGGCCTCAACGTGGAGCTGATGCTCGAGTCGCGGCTCGGTTAAGCCGCTTCCCACTTGGGGCAGGTGAGCGCCTGCCCCCCTTACCCTGGAGTGACAGATGCCCCAGTTTTCGCGCAACCTGGACGTGTATCAGGGTTTCAACTTCAAGAAGGACAAGCAGACCCCCGTGGGCTACATCACCGCCATCACCATTGGCGGCGAGGCGCTGGCGGCGGATCAGGAGACCATCAAGGATCCTGAGAACCCGGACGCGGCCATCGCCGACAAGGTCGTCGCGGTGCTCAACCACTACCTGTGGGAGACGGGCGTGACGGACGCCATGTACTTCTCCGGCCAGGTGTCGGTGGCGAACAAGCAGAAGGTGGCGGAGATGCTGCTGGGCAACTTCAGCAACATCGAAGTCAACTTCAAGTACGTCATCTACGAGTACGACCCCATCGGGAAGAAGTACTTCAAGTCGAACTTCCTCGACGCGGAGATGAAGGGCCTGCTCGAGAAGAACGGCGACGACCTGAACATGTCCATCGCGGACAACGAGTCGCGTGAGGTGCAGTCGCCCAAGAACTTCACGTTCCAGATCGGCATCAAGCCGCAGGCGACCGAGCAGTCGCTGAACCTGGCCACCTCCTCCGCGAAGAAGATCGCGAAGAAGTGGGGCATCACCGAGGCGGCCGCCAAGTAGCATCGGCCGCGGTCCGGGTCTAAACCAGGCCGGGAGCAGGTTTCGCTCCCGGCCGGGTTCAGGCGGGTGGAAGGAAAGAACGGCGTATGCAGCGGTACAAGCTCGCACGGGTCCGCTGGCACGTAGGCCAGACGCTTCTTCCGGAGCATTTCGTCGCGCAGGAGGACGCGCTGGACGCGGAGATCCGCCTCCACTCCACGCTGTCCGGCCTGCCTTCCTACGGCGTCGCGAACCTGGCCTGGAACGAGTCGCTCCTGCAGAGCGGCAGCCTGTCCATCTCCGCGCTCACCGTCGTCACCAAGTCCGGGGACCTGCTGGACGTCCCGGGCAACTCCGTCATCTCGCCCCTGTCGCTCGAAGCCGTGGGCAGGACGGAGTTCATCGTCTACCTGCACGTGCTCAAGGAGACCGTCAGCGCGGAGGGCATCCGCCTGTACGCGGATGATCCGCCGGTGCTCCAGCGCGTGCTCCACAAGCTCCAGTTGTCCACGGAGCCGGTGCTGGACGGGACCATCGGCTCCCTGGGGCTGGCCGCCGTGTCGCAGGACGAGGACGGCGCGTGGCACACGTCCCCGGACTGGGTGCCGCCGCTCCTGCTCGTGGGGCCCAACCCCTTCCTGGAGAAGCTGCTCTCCACGCTGGATGACCTGCTGGATCAGGTGCGCCAGCAACTGCTCACCAACATCTCGGACACGTACCTGCGCACGGACCGGCTCACCAACGCGCGCCGGGCGCTCTTCGAAGTGCAGCGGCTCATCGCGCTGCGCCGGGACATGTTCCGGCAGGTGTACGTGCACCCGTACCACCTGTTCGACGCGCTCCGCCGGCTGTACTTCGAGGCGTGCTGCTACCTGGAGATGCTCCCGGACGAGCAGATGCCGGTGTACCAGCACGAGGGCCTCAACGAGTCCCTGGGCGGGTGGATCCGCCTGCTCCAGCGCAGCTTCCAGCCGGAGGCCACGCGCTCCACGCACAAGGCCTTCCAGGCGAAGGAGGGCCAGTTCCAGATGACGCCGCTGCCGCCGGAGATCCGCTCCGCCAGCGAGGCGTACCTCCTGGTGCAGCGCACCCAGCCCGGGGAGCGCACGCCGCTGGACGGCGTGAAGCTGGCCAGCCCCTCCCGGCTGCCGCTGGTGCGCCGCCAGGCCCTGAAGGGCGTGCCCTTCAAGCACGTGCCGTATCCGTCCTTCCCGCACGCGCTGGGGCCGGAGATCGACTGGTACCTGCTCAGCCAGGGCGAGGAGTGGCAGCACGCGCTGCGCGAGGACGGCCTGGCCTTCTACGTGACGCCCGCGCTCCGGGGCGCCCAGACCTCGCTGTTCTGGCGGAGGAGCTAGACGCCATGGCGCGCGCACCGTTCCTGGACAAGTTCGCGGCCCGCAGGGAGCACGCCAACAGCCGCGACAGCCTGGAGCACGTGATGCGCAACATCGAAGCCGTGCTCAACACGAAGAAGGGCTACGGCTTCTTCATGCACGACTTCGGGCTGGGCGGGTACACGGAGAAGCTGGGCACGCGCGAGCTGGTGGAGGCGCTCACCGCGGAGATCCAGCAGGAGATCACCCGGCACGAGCCGCGGCTGGTGGACCCGGAGGTGAAGCTGCGCGGCCGCGACAGCGCGCTGTGGCTGTACTTCGACTGCAAGGGCACCTTCGACGGGCAGCCCTGCCACCTGTCGCTGCTGTTCCACTCCACCACCGGCCGGGTGCGCGTGCAGGCGGAGGACACCTGATGGCCTTCGCCGACCGCCTGGACCTGGGCCTGACGCTCACCATCGGCGGGACGGCGCACGCCATCCCCTCATCGGACGTGCTCGCCTTCGAGCTGGATCTGCACGGCTGGGGGCACGAGGGGAGGGTGGAGTTCCGCGTGCTCGACGAGACGGCGCACGGCGGACAGAAGCAGGACACGCTGCTGGCGGACTTCCTCAAGCCGGACCTGGCGGAGGTGGCGCTGGAGCTGAAGGCCGTGCACTCCGACACGGCGACGAAGCCCACCTTCACCTCGCTGAAGGTGAAGGGGCTGGTGCAGGAGAAGGCCCTCACGGAGGAGGCCGTCGCCCGGGCCAAGGGCGCGGGCATCACCTACCGCCACTACACCGTGCGCTTCGTGGACCCCGCGCGGCTCTTGTGGACGCAGCACCACCCGTGCGTGCTCTACACGCAGAAGACGCTCCAGGACGTGCTGGACGCGCACAAGGGCGACAAGATCACCCTGGCCAATGACTGGGCCGCGGAGCTGGACAAGACGCTGCCGCTCATCTTCCTGGGCCTGGCCCCGGAGTCCGGCGCCAGCTTCTACGACTTCGTCGTCTGGTTCGTGCACACGCGCAACGGCGTGCTGGCGTACGACTACACGGCGCAGGGCTACCAACTGCGCGCGACGAAGGACGCCACCGGGACGCCCCTCACGCTGCGCGCGGCGGACGTGGACCGCGTGTCGGTGGTGTTCCCGGAGGTGGCGCGCCACGACGTGGCCATCCTCAACGCGGCCGCGGAGAGCCCCAAGAATCAGGCCATCACCAACGCCCAGGCCGTCACCGGCATCCGCCAGGACGTGCTGCTGCGCACGGACATCGCGGACGACGTGCAGGCCCGCGTGACGCTGGAGACGGCGCGCCTCAAGATTCGCGGCCTGGAGGTGGAGCTGGACTGGAACCGCTTCCCGGCGGTGGCCTTCGCCCCGGGCGCGCTGGTGAAGCTGCCGGACACGGCCGGGTGGACGGCCGCGGGCGTGCCGGCCACGCAGGACTTCCGGGTGCGCCGGATGAGCCTGCGCGCGGAGCCGCTGCCCGTGGAGGAGGGGGAGCTGCCTTCGGGCGGGGACGCGTCCGGTCCCTCGGGCGACGAGCCCGTGCGGCGGCCCAAGCCGGAGAGCCGCTTCCTCATCTCGCTCACCACGCGGCTGGAGAAGAAGGCGGAGGCGCACGTGGACCTGCCGCCCTTCACCGCGCCGGTGTACCCGCGCTTCGTGGAGGGGCTCGTCGTCAGCGAGGTGGGCGAGCAGAAGGACGAGACCTGGCAGGCGTACACGGACGAGGCCACGTCGCTGGACAGCTACAAGGTGAAGCTGCCGCTGTTCGCCAACCAGATCGTCCAGGTGCCCTTCAACGCGAACCTGCAGCCGGGGCACTTCTACTTCCCTGCCTACAAGGGCGCCCGGGTGCTGGTGGCGCTGGACTTCCTGCGCGCGTGGCTCAAGCGCAACCTGGACTGGCGGGCGGGCGCGCGGCTGCCCTCGGACGGGCAGGGCGTGCACCTGCTCGTCGGAAAGACGACGACGAGCGGCACGTCCATGAGGCACTTCTACGAGGACAACAAGCCGCTGTGGCGCCTGCAGCGCACGAACGAAAGCGACACGGAGAAGGTCGAGCTCAAGGAAGGCAACCTGCTCATCCTGGTGAAGGAAGAGTCCGCCTGAGGCGGGAGGGACGATGGGAGCTTCAGGACCGGGAGCGGCGGGAACGCTGGTCTGCAAGATCGAGCTGGACAAGAAGGGCGGCATCACCGTCCAGGTCGACAATGGGGATGACAAGATCACCCAGACCATCGTGATGGACGGCACCAGCATCACCATCACGGTGAAGGGCCAGCAGGAGACGAGCACCATCGTGCAGAAGCAGGACAGCATCGTGGTGACGGTGAAGGACCTGACCTTCGACACCGACACCATCACGATGAAGTCCAAGGGCGTCTCCAAGTGGACCAGCCAGGACACGCTCACGGTGGAGAGCACCAAGGACATGACGCTCAAGACGAGCGCCAAGCTCACGCAGACGGCCACCAGCGACGCGAAGCTGTCCTCCAGCGCGAACGTGAACATCGAGGCCACGTCCAAGCTGGCCATGAAGGGCAACATGGGCGCGGAGATGGTGACCTCCGGCGGCGAGGCCAAGGTGGACGGCGTGACGCTGAAGCTGGCCGGCAAGTCGCAGGCGGAGATGTCCGGCGCGATGACCAAGGTGTCCGGCACCGGCAAGCTCGACCTGGAGAGCTCCGGCATGGCGAACCTGAAGGGCTCCATCACCAGCGTGGGCGGCACGCTGGTGAAGCTGGGCTGAAGACGGACGGCTGACCCACACATGGCGACGACTGACGTACGGCGGGAGAGCGGGCGGTGAAGGACTTCTCGGAGAAGATCTACCTGGACTTCCTGTCGGAGCTGGACGGGCTGGAGCGCTTCCGCCAGCGCTTCCAGGAGCGGCACCCGGCGGCCCCGTTGGACCGCGAGGACCCGGACGTGCGCCGCCTCATCGAGGCGATGGCGTTCTTCTCCGTGCAGACGCGTCACGCCACGCTGCACAACCTGCGCTCCACCTGGCGCCGGCTGTTCGCGGGCTTCTTCGACTTCCTCCTGGAGCCCGTGCCCGCCGCCGCCATGGCGCAGGCCGTGCCCACGGAGAAGATGGTGGAGCCGGTGCTGCTCACCCGGGGCACGGAGCTGCGCCTGACGCCCGCGGAAGGGGTGGCGGGCTCCTTCCGGCTCCAGCGCGACCTGCGCGTGCTGCCCATCTTCCTCAAGGGCACGGACGTGGTGCCCCAGGTGCGCAGCGGCCACCGGCTCATCCTCCGCTTCGAGTCCCGCTTCGCGCGCAAGGACGCCATCGACGTGCTCAGCCTGCACGTGCGGCACCTGGACGACTACCGCTCGTCGCTGGCGGTGTTCCACGCGCTGCGCAAGCACGTGAAGCAGGTGAGCGTCGTATACGACGAGGAGGCGGACGAGCACTCCGTGGGCAGCCCCTGCGAGGTGTCCTTCAACCGGGACCCGCCCGCGCCGGACGACAGCGGCCTCTACGCGCACCCGTTCCAGCGCCTGCGCGCCTTCTTCCAGTTCCCGGAGCAGCAGCTCTTCGTGCACGTGAAGGTGCCGCCGCCGCGCGGCAGCTCCTGGATGCGGTTCTGCCTCTGCCTGGACCTGGACAAGGACTGGAACGTCGGCCGCTCGCTGCACCCGGACTTCTTCCAGCTCTTCACCGTGCCGGTGGTGAACCTCAAGGCGGAGCCCGCGCAGGTGGTGGTGGCGGACGGCACGCGCGCGGAGCACCCCATCATCAGCATGAGCGCGGGGCGCGAGTTCACCCTGCACTCGGTGACGGGCGTCTTCGAGATGACCAAGGCGGGCCTGGCCCCGCTGCGGCCCGCCTTCCTGCCTGGCAAGGGCCCCAGCTACGAGGTGGACGAGACCTTCGACGAGAAGCTCGCGTCCCGGCAGAGCCTCATCGTGCGCATGCCGGAGGCCTTCACGGCGCCGCGAAAGATCGTGCTGGAGGCCCTGTGGCACCAGCCGCAGTTCTCCGCGCAGGCGGCGGGCAGGGTGGACGTGTCCGTGCCGGGCCGTCACATCGAGGGCCTGAAATGGCAGACGGTGGGCAGCCTCCAGCCGCACCGCGACAGCGTGCTGCGGGATGACGTGGAGGCGTTGACGCAGTTCCTCGCGTGGAAGGCGAAGCCCACGCTGGGCCGGGACGAGGTGGTCGCCCTGCTGGGTCACCTGGGGACCCCCGCGGAGAGCCCGTTCCGCCGCGTCCTTCCGTGGCTCAAGGAGTTGAAGTTCAGTGTCGTGCCCGACAGCGCGCTCAAGGGGTCGGGGCTCCGCCACGCGTATGAAGCCGTGATGGAGCCCTTCGACCAGAGCTTCGAGCCTGTCGTCATCTGCTTTCTTGAGCAGTTGAGGGACCTGCTTGATGCTTGGAACAACGAGGCGACGGTTGATCTCAAGGCCTCGGTGGCGGGTTTGGGGCCGCTACAGCTTCCAACATAGTCAAACACTCTCATGAAACTGGAGCATTGGAACGCACTCCTGGCAACGCAGCGACGCGTGCGCCAGCTCCTCGACCGGGCGCTGCCCGCCGAGCCCGCCCCGGGTGCGCGCCGGCCGCAGGGCAGGGTGGGGCAGGAAGCGCTGGGCCACCTGGAGCAGGCGCTGATGGTGGAGCTGGAGCGCCTGCGCGCCGCGTTCGGCGCGGACATGCGCCCGGACGAAGTGGAGGATCTGATCCGCCCCTTCGTCTTCTTCCTGGATGAGTGGGTGCTCCGGCGGCTGGCGGACGCGGAGCAACATCTCTGGCCGCTCCTGCAGCAGAACCTGTTCCAGGTGGATGCGGGCGGAGACCTCTTCTACGAGTTCGTGGAAGAGAAGTTGCGTCGCAACGATACGCCCTCCATCGTCTTCGAGATGATCCGCTTCTGCCTGGCCGCGGGCTTCACGGGCCGCCTCGTGGGGCAGCCGGAGCGCATCCGCGAACTCAAGGACCGCATCTCCCAGCGCATCCCGCAGCCGGCCGCCATGGCGCCGCCCGCGCCGGTGGTGCCCGCGGCGGTGCCCACCGTCTATGACTTCCCGGTGCGCTACTACGCCGTGACGGCGGCCATCGTGCTGGGGCTGCCCGTCTTCCTGTGGTGGGTCTCCAATTGAGGCCCTTCCCGACACACGACGCACGGCCTCCCGCGCCGGCCCCCAAGGCTCCTCCCCGGACGCTCGCGCTGCTGGACGCGCTGGAGCAGCGGGTGGGCGCGGAGCTGGGGTCGCTGAAGGAGGGCGTGCAGCCGCTGCTGGACTCCGTGCGCGAGGGCCTGCTGGCGCTGGATCCGCCCGGGGACGGGATGCTGCCGTCGCCGCAGGAGCAGGAGAAGCTGCGCGCGAAGCTGACCTCCACGCTGGAGGAGGCCGAGGACGTGCTGGAAGCGCTCCAGTTGGCCGTGAAGCCGGGCGGAAGGAGCGGCGGCTGACGTGGGCGCGATCCAGTCCATGCTGGCGGCCTTGAAGGCCCATTGGGTGCTCGTGCTGGGCATCGTGGTGGTGCTCGCGGCCATTGGCGTGGGCGTGACGCTCTGGTGGCGCAAGCGGCAGCAGGGCGGCCCGTCGCTCGCGGGCGAGCAGAAGCCGCTCGGCTCCGGTCAGCTCCTGGCCGTGCGCAGGCAGTTCCTGGCGAAGCTGCCGTGGCGCTTCCGCGCGTCCGTGCGGGACTTCCCCACGCTGGTGGTGCTGGGCCCGGCGGGCAGCGGCAAGTCGGACCTCATCGAGGCGGAGGTGGACTGGGAGCGGCAGCAGCGCCAGTTCATGCCCAGCTACACGGACGACCCGCTCCTCAAGGTGTTCCTGGGGCCGGAGGTCGTGGTGCAGGAGCTGGCCGCGCCCGTGCTGGAGGACGACTCGCGCCACGCGCGGCGCGCGCTGCGCCGGCTGTGGAAGGCCACCTTCGGGCGCCGGCACGTGGGCCGGGCCGTCATCGTCCTGAAGGTGAACTGGCTGCTGGAGACGTCTCCGGACGAGGTGAAGCGCGTCACCCAGCTCCTGCGCGGCAAGGTCAACCTCCTGTCGGAGGTGTGCCAGGCGCCCGTGGAGACGCGGCTGGTCCTCACGCACATGGACACGCTGGACGGCTACGCGGACTTCGCGCAGCTCCTGCGCAAGAACGGCGTGCCGCTGGAGCTGGAGGTTCCGCCGCCCGGCAGGGAAGGGGAGCTGGGAGAGGCGCTCCAGCCCATGGAGAAGTACCTGGCGCTGGGGCTCACCTCGCTCGCGCCGGACGCGTTCGAGCGGCTGGCGTCCTTCTACTCGCGCGGCGGCGAGGCGTTCGCGGCGCTGGGGCGCTTCGTGTCCACGCTGCTGGAGGGCGGCTCGCTGGCGTACCCGCTGAACCTCAAGCGCGTGTACCTGTCCTCGGGAGGGCCGGACGCCCAGCCCACGGGCGCGCTGGCGGTGCAGGCGGACCAGCCGGCGGAGCTGCTCGTCCGGGACTACCGCTGGATGCACCTGCGCCGGTGCGCGGCCATCCTCGCGGTGGGGTGCCTGCCGGTGCTGCTGGCGTACGCGCACTTCTACCGCCTGCTGTTGCGCGCGCAGGACAAGCTGGACGCGTTCCAGGTGACGGTGCAGCGGCTGGAGGAGCGCAACCAGAGCGTGTCCGGCTCCGTGGTGGAGTCCCAGACGAGCGACGCGGTGCGGGCGATGGAGGCCCTCTGGGGCGCCACGCGCTACTGGCCGCCCCTGGCGCACAGCTTCACCGACGAGTGGGAGGAGCTGCGCTCGCGGCTCGCGCGCAGCATCCGGATGTCCTACCTGAAGCCGATGCTGGAGAAGTGCCAGGACCAGTGCCGGCGCTGCGCGAGCCAGATTCCCGGCTGCCAGCCCGCGCCCGCCTTCGCCAGCCGGGGCACGCGCGCCACGCCGCTGATCCCGGCGCCCGCCGTGGACGACAGTTGCCACATGGAGACGCTGTGCCGTCCGGAGCAGGTGCTCTACACGCTGGGCGTGCTGTACGCGTCGCGCAACGAGGACCTGGGCAAGTTCGTGCTGAACAGCGTGCACGGCGCGCACAAGAAGCAACTGGGGTGGACGGCGGAGGCCTTCGGGCTGAGCCTGGCCAGCACCGACCAGGAGCACAACTGGCTGGAGGCGATGGGGCTGGCGGAGCCGATGATCGCCAACTACGTCATCGCCAGCGACAGGCCCTTCGACGAGAACGTCCCCTGGACGCGCTGGCCCTACGTCTGGCTGTCGCTGGACGGCCTGCTGGGCCCGTGGCGCGACCACTTCATGCAGTTGCAGGACACGCTGGCCGCGAAGGAGCTGGACCTG
This sequence comes from Corallococcus sp. AS-1-6, assembly GCF_020037015.1. GTDB lineage: Bacteria > Myxococcota > Myxococcia > Myxococcales > Myxococcaceae > Corallococcus. Next base: position 116,482 of record NZ_JAIQDE010000018.1, read on the forward strand.
GCCCGCTGGCGCGCGCTCGCGGACGACCGGGAGCGCCTGCGCGCCTCGCTGGCGGAGAGCGCGCCGTACAACTCCGCCCGCAAGGTGATGGACCTCATCAACGCGTCGGACGCGGAGCCGGACGCCAGCCAGTTGAAGGGCGTGGGCAGCCTGCTGGACTCGCTGGACTGGCTGCGCCAGAACCGCCAGACGCTGGAGGCCCTCCTGCGCATGGAGGACGAGACGGACGCCGCGCTGCGCGCCGCCGCCCGCATGACGCCCGCGGAGCTGCTCACCCGCGCGGACGGCCTCTTCGCCCCCAGCGACGGTGACGCGCGCTACCAGGTGGAGGTCCTCCGGCGCGACTTCGATTTCCGTCCCATGGACGTGTCGCGGCAGCTCCTGGACAAGGTGCTGCGCTCGCTGAAGGAGACGGGCCGCACGCCGTTCGACGGCAACGCGCTCAACCCGCGCACGGGGGAGACGACGTCGGAGGTCGCCACCGAAGGGGTGGGGGACGACGACACGGAGTTCGCCAGCGGGACGGCCCCGGTGGTGGGCAAGGTGCTGGGCAAGGCCGCCTTCGAGGCGCAGTTGAGCCCGCTGGTGGACGAGTTCACGGAGCGGCTCGCCAAGTCCAGCCTGTCCCGCGAGGAGGCCGTGGAGCGCGCCACCTTCGTGCAGGGCAAGGTGCAGACCTTCGCCAGGCGCTACGGCCAGGACCTCTACGCGACGTACCGGGGCTACCGCTTCCGCACCACGCCGCGAGGCTCGCTGGCCAGCGACCTGTCCGTGCTGCTGCAGCCGTCCTCGCCGCTGGAGGCGATGCTGCGCGACGTGGCGGTCCGCGCCGGCGTGGGCCCGCTGGAGAGCGAGTACTACGCGCCCATGCGCGAGGCGGTGGCGCCATTCAAGCCGGTGGTGCAGTTGATGACGCCGGACAAGAGCGGCGTGCTCGTGGAGCTGGCGGCCTACACCACGCTGGTGTCGCAGCTTCAGCAGGAGCTGTCCGGCGTGAAGCCCGCGGCCGCGAAGCCCGCCGCCCCCAAGGACGCGGCGGCGCCCGGCGCGACGGCGTCCTCGGCGGGCTCGCAGTTGGCGGAGATGCTGTCGCCGGTGGGGCGCGTGGCGCTGAGCATGCTGCTGGAGGAGGAGGACTCGTACCTGCGCCGGGTGGACGCGTGGCTGGATCAGCACGGCCTGGTGGGCGAGTTCCGCCAGCCGTTCCGCCAGCCCTTCATCGTCGTGCGCAACCGGGGCCGCGCGGAGCTGGAGCGCGTCATCGCGGAGCAGTGGACCTACCAGGCCCGCCGCACGCTGGATCCGCTGGTGAAGCGCTATCCGTTCAACCCCAGCGCGTCGCTGGAAGTGGACCCGGTGGAGCTGGAGGTGCTGCGCCGCAAGGACGGGGCCTTCTGGGGCTTCGTCACGCAGGTGCTGGCGCCGGTGGTGGAGGAGCGCGGGACGGACTGGACGCTGCGCTATCCGCTGAAGTCGCGGCTGCTGCTGCCCCCGCGCATGCTCACCGCGCTGGGCCAGTTGGGCCGCCTGTCGAAGCTGCTGTGGGACGACGAGGGCAAGCCCCGGCCCATCCCCATGCAGGTGCGCCCGCTGCCGCTGCCGACGGCGCCCACGCCGGACAGCTTCGTGACGCTGTCGTACCTGAAGTGCGGCGGGGCGGCGTCGTTCGGCTTCAACCAGCGGCCGGCGTGGGGAGAGTTCCCCCTGAGCTGGTGGAGCCCGCAGCCGTCGTCCATCGGCGTGGAGCTGCGCTCGCCGTCGCAGGACGGGAAGCGCTACCGCTCCATGGAGATGTCCGAGTCGTCGTGGAACTGCTTCCGCCTGCTGGAGTCCGCGACGCTGACGGATCAGTCCAACGTGGTGTGGGTGCTGCCGGGCCGTGGACTGGCGGCGAACGAGAAGGTCCTGGAGATCAGCTTCGGGTTGCGCGGCGAGCCTTGGGCGCCATTCCGTGGGGTGGTGCCATGAAGGGCAGGGGTGTGAGGCTGGCCGCGGGCCTGGTGACGGCGGTGGTGGCGGGGAGCTGCGCGGCGCCCAGCCTGACGGTGAACGTCAAGGCGCCCGCGGGCACCAACCAGGGCCGGCCGCTGTACATGCTCATCCGCACGGTGTCGAAGACGTCGATGACGGAGGGCTACGCGGACGTCGCGGCCAAGGTCATCAGCCCGGACGAGTCCGTGCTCCAGACGGTGGTCATCTACCCGAGCCGCACGAAGCAGGTGAAGATCCCCCTGCCGCCGGAGCAGGCGGTGGCGGTGAGCTTCCTCTTCACCACGCCCAACGGCGCGTGGCAGGCGCTGCTGGACGTGCCGGTGCCCAAGACGGTGGACATCGAGCTCCAGGAGAGCCGCATCCGCACGGACCTGCCCAAGGGCGTGCCCGCGCAGGAGTCCACGCCCGCCGCGCCCGAGGCCCCCAAGGCCCCGGCCGCCCCCAAGGCGCCCGAGCCGCCCATGTCCCTGGCGTCTCCCAAGTAGGAGCGCTCAGGACGCGATCGCGTCCAGCTTCGGCCCCAGCGCGTTGAGCGCGGACGTCACCCGGCCGTTCGCCGCCGTCACCGGCTTCGCGAAGGCGCCCGCCTGGAGCTGGGCGCCAATCGCGTCGAGCGGGGAGAGGAGCTGCGGCTTCTGCCCCGTGGCCTGGGTGGAGACGGAGTCCACCTGCGTCTGCGCGCCCGCCTTCAGGCCCTCCGCGCGCTGCTTGAAGGCCGCGAGCACCGAGTCCACCTGGGAGGTCAGCGACGTCTCCGCGCTGGCGCGGGCCGTCTCCAGGGACGTCAGCCCGGCCGTGACGGATGAGCTCGTCGTGCCCAGGTGCGAGTCCAGCCGGCCCTTCGCGGACGTCACCTGGCCCTCCGCCGTGTCGCGGGCGGTCTGCATGGCCTGCACCGCCGCGTCGATGCCGGAGCCCACCTGCGCGTCCAGGGCCTCCAGGCGCTGGGGCACCTGCGTGTCCAGCGGCGTCACCCGGGCGGCGACCTGCTGCTTCATGGCTTCAATCTGCTGCACGCCCTGGTCCTTCACGGTGCCGATCTGCGTGACGGCCGCGGCGACGATCTGCCCCACCTGCGCGGTGGCCTGCTCGATGCCCTGGAGGACGGACTGGGTGAGCGTGCCCATCTGCGTCACGGCCTGCGTCGTGGCCGCGTCGATCTGCGTCTGCGCCTGGGTCTGCACCGTCTCCACCTGCGAGACGATGGTCTGCTGCACCGTCTGGAGCTGCGTGCCCACCTGCGAGGAGATCGTCCCCAGTTGCGTGGTGATCTGCCCCACCACCTGGCTGATGCCCTGCACCGCGGGGCTGACCAGCGGCTTGGGCAGGTCCGCGGCCGGGATGGCGTCCAGGAGGCCCATGGCCCGCTCCAGCAGCGACTCCAGCGAGCCGACGATCTGCTGGAAGAGGGTCTGGAGCTGCTCCAGCAACTGCGGCAGCGCTTCGAAAAGCGCCATCACCTGCTGCTTGAGGGCGCTGACGGTGGCGACCAGCGAGTCCAGCGTGGTGAAGGCCGCCTCCAGCGTGGCCTTCAGCGGCGCCTTGACGGTCTCCACCGCCGTGAGCGCGCCCTGCACCACGCCGTCGATGGTGCCGCTCACCGTGGTGATGGCGGTCTCCACCTGCTTCTGCACCTGGTCGATGAGCTTCTCCACCGCCGTGAGCTGCGCGGTGACGCTGGCCACCTGGCCGGCGAGGGTCTTGCCCAGCGTGTCCAGCGCCCCGTCCGCCTGCGTCTTGCCCGCCGTCAGCGAGGGGGCCACCTGGGTGTCCAGCGGATCCACGATGGCGGCCGACGCCGCCGCCGCGGCCATGAGCTGATCCACCAGCGTCTTGCGCTGGCCCTCCAGCGCGGACTGCTGCTGCTGGTGGGTGTCCTTCGCCGCCGTGCCCGCGTTGACGATCTCCTGGTGCAGCGCCTTCAGCGCGCTCACGGGGTTCTTCACCGCGCCCTCCAGCGTGGCGGTGAGCTGGGCGCTCCGGCCCGTCGCCGCGTCGCGCGAGGCGGCCAGCCGCACCAGCACCGCCGACAGCGCCGCCGTGAGGGTGGACCCCACGCCCGTGAGGTCCTGCGTGAGCTGCGAGCGCGTCTGCTCGATCAGCGCGTAGCCCTGCGCGCGGCGGGCCTCCGTCTCCTCCTTGGAGCCCTTGCGCTTCGCGAGCTTCGCGTCGAACGACTGCTTGTCCGCGTCGCACTTCTGGGCCACCTGCTGCTGGAGCGCGGTGAGCTGCCCCTGCGACGCCTCCGCGGACGACTTCGCCTGCGCCTCCAGGCCCTGGCTCTTCGCCGTCGCCTCCTGGCCCAGCGACTCCGCCGTCGTGCGCGCCGTGGTGCTGGAGGCGGTCAGGGACTGCTGGTGGCCCTGCACCTCCGTGGCCAGCGCGTCGAAGCGGGGGGAGGGGTCCGCCAGCGTCACGTTCGCCGCGTTCACCTGCGTGAGCAGCGCGCCCAGCGACGCGCTGATGGAGGGGCGCAGCGCGGCGACCTGCTCCACGACGCCCTGGGCCAGGGCCTCCACCTCGCCCTTCGCGGTGGCGAGCCGCGGCGTGATGCCGGAGCCGAAGCCCTCCACGGCCGCCTTGTGCTTCGCCACGGTGGCGCGCAGCTCCTTCATTTCAACCCCGCGAGCGCGGCCTTGGCTTCCGCGGCGGCGCCGGAGAGCGCCCCCGTCTGGCCATCCACGCCGTTGAGCGCGCCGGTGAGCTTGGCGCGGGATTCAGCGGCCTTGCCCTTCACCTGGGCCTCCGCGGCGGCGAGGGCCGCGCCCGTCTCCTCGGTCGCCGCGTTCAGCTTGGCGTTCACCTCCGCCGTGGACTCCTTGTACGCCGCCGTCGCGTCGCTCACCGCGCCGTCCACGCCCGCGGTGAGGTCGCCCTTCGCCGTCTCCACCTGCGGCGTCACGTCGTACGTGGGCGTGGTGGTGGCGCCGCCGGGGTTCTCCTTCGTCTGGATGAGGAGGTGGCCCTCCGACAGGCGGATGATCTCCGTGTCGCTGGCGTTCACCCGCCCCAGGTTCCACACCGGCTTGTTGTCCTGGAAGTCGTGCGTGAGCGCCGTCTGGTTCGCGCCGTTCTTGCCGAAGAGGATCTGATCCCCCTGGCTGTCCTGGGGCATGCGCACGCCCTCGCCCCAGTCCAGGAAGCGGTGCAGCGCCGCGTGTTCGAAGTGCAGCGCCACCAGCACGCGCTCGTTCTTGTAGGGCGGGAAGTAGAACGTCCCCGGGAACTCACCGGGCTCCGCCGGCACGCTCACCGTCTTGTTCCAGAGCGGAATCGCCACCCGGTAGTTCGTCACGGACGTCTTCTGATCATCCACCTGGAGGTAGATGCGGTCCGAGGCCTCGCCGCCGGGGCTGTGCACCTTGCCCTCGACGTAGATGGGGTAGCGGGGCGGGCGGTACGCGGGCAGCTCCGGCACCGGATCCGACTTCTGCTCCAGCAGCACGGACAGGGAGATCGTGTAGCCCTGCAACGTCTCCTGCTGCCCGTCGTGCGGCCCGGCCTGGAGCCCCACGCCGTCGAAGGCCAGCTCCGCGACGCGGTGGTCCTCGCCCAGGCCCGTGAGGTCCGGGCTCCACCGGCCTCCGTCCAGCTTGATCAACGCCCCCGGGTGCAGCGCGACGGGCGGCATGTCCAGGAACGCCAGCCGCAGCCGCCGCTTGCGCACGCGCAGGCGTCCCTTCTCCAGCGCCTGACGCTGCTCGGCCTCCGCCGCGATGGGCGTGCGCACCAGCATGTCGTGCTGGATGCCCGCCACCGCCTGGGGCTGCTCCAGCGCCACCGTGGTCGCCCCGGCGCCAAAGCCGTTGAGCACCCGCGCGCCGTGACGGATGACGGGCGGCATCTCCACGTCCACGCGCGCCACGTGCTTGCGGCTGAGCCCGGTGGCGGTGCCCGTGGCCGGCTTCTTCGCGGAGAAGGTGTACGTGTCCTTGGGGCTGTCGTAGGTGAGCACACCGCCGCGCGTGTCCACGAACCAGAGGACGAAGTCGTAGAAGCTCGCGGCCACGTGGTCGTCGCCGATGCCCAGGCACACCATCGCGTGCTTCTCCTCCAGCGCGTCCCAGTCGTAGGTGAGCAGCAGGCCGCCGGGCTTGTGCGCGTCCAGGAGGTCCGACAGCTTCTTCGCCGTGTGCAGCTCCACCGGGCGGTGCTGCTTCCAGAGCACGCGCGCGGGGTCCTCGAAGGTGACGGTGTACTGGCGGAAGGCCACCGCCACGCTGTCCTTGTTGCCGTGCGCGGTGCCGCCGACGCGCTTCTCCGTGACAAGGCCCTGCACCACCAGCGGCGCGGCGGGCGGGTCGAAGACGCCGGACAGCGCCAGCCGCACCCGCACCAGGTCCGGCTTGCTGAACGCGGTGAACAGCGCCGCGTCCGCCTTTTCCAGCGCGGTCCAGAACGTCAGCTCGCAGCGGAAGCCGGTGGGCGTCATCCGCAGCGAGAAGTCCCGCACCTGGCCGCCCGGGATGGCGAACGCCTGCTCGCCCGCGGTGACGGTCAGCTCCAGCTTCAGCTTTTCGGAGAAGGGGAGCGCCATGCGGTGTTCACCGGGCCTTCGCCTGGACCTCCTCGCGGGTCAGCGCGCCCCGGGCCTCCAGCGCGTCCATCATCGCGCGCATCACGCGCGCCTGCTGCGCCACCATGCGCTCCAGGTCCGCTACCTGCTGCGTGAGCGCCTCCACCTTCGACGCCAGCTCCGCGTCGCGCACCACCGGCGGCGGCGTAGGCGTTCGCGGCGGGGCCTCGGCCTGCTGCGGCGGGGCCAGCTCGAAGGTGGCTTCGTCCATGCCGAAGGAGAGCGGCGTGGCGGCCGTGGAGGTGATCTCCCCGTGGTAGTGGTGCCGGATGGCGCGCTCGATGGAGGACGCCGTCGCCACCACGACCTGGAGCTTCTGGCCGGAGTGGAAGGCCAGCTCCTGGAGCGACTCCACGTTGGTGGGATCAGACGTGGCCACGGTGAGCGTCTTGGTGCCGGGCTCGTACGCGATGGGGAAGACGGTGTAGCGCTCGGCGATGTCCACGCGCAGCGCCTGGAGGGCGTTCGGGACGGGGACGTGCGTGTCCAGGTTCACGGTGGGGATGGCCAACTGCCGCGACAGGGCGTGCACCATGGAGCTCTCGTCCACGACGCCCATCTGCACCAGGGTGAGGCCCAGCCGGCCGCCCCACTTGCGCTGCTCGGCGAGCGCGGTGCGCAACTGGGTTTCGGTGAGCAGGCCGGCGTCCATCAGGATCTCGCCCAGCCGCCGCTTGCGGTTGGGGCCCGGGCCGGGGGGAACAGAAGGGGGAGGAGTCACGGCCGGGCAGCATATCAGCGCTGGACACTCCCCAGGCCTCCGGTGGGTCACAAACAGGCCAGGGGGACGGGGATGGGATAGCCTGGGGCCCATGGTGCGAAGCCGAAGCCTCCTTTTCGCCGCAGTCCTCGTCGCCTTCACCGCCGGGTGCGCGTCCCAGCGCCTGTCCGGCGCGGACCTGGACCGGGTCCAGCGGCCCGCCTTCATCTCCCGCATCGAGGACGGCGCGGGCCCCAAGAGCAAGGTGTTCCAGGAGGACAGCGCGTACTCCGACAAGCTCAAGAAGCTGGAGCCCAAGGAGGCGGACCGCCGGCTCACCGTGAAGCTGCAGCAGGCGGTGACGCGCTTCGAGCTCTCCGAGCGCCTGCGCGTCACCACCCTGTCCCGCCTGCCGGAGGAGGCCCCCTGGACGGACGCGGTGGACCCCGCCCGGGTGGCCTCCGCGCTGGAGAGCTTCCTGGTGGAGGAGGTGCCCGCCAACGCGCCGGACTACGACTTGATGGCCCCGCTGGGCGCGGACACCATCGTGGAGTTCGTCATCCAGGACTACGGCATGCGCAGCGATGACGGGCACGCCGGGGCCTACCTCAAGGGGTACGGGCGCATGTTCCGGCTGGACGGGCGCTCGGAGCTGTGGCGCCGGCCGTTCGACCTGGACGCGGTGGAGCAGGGCGCGCCGCACCTGGATCCGTTCAAGGTCGGCAAGGAGCCGGAGCTGTTCCGCCTGGCCATGACGGACCTGCTGGACAAGGTGGCGGACATGTTCGTGAAGGACCTGACGCCCAAGAACCGCAAGGGCGCGGCCCCCTCGGGCAGCACCGCGCCGGACACCGTGCCCTCCGCCGTCACCCCGGCGCCCGAGCGCGCCCCGGCGCCCACGCCGCCCGAGCAGCAGCTCCCCCCGGGCGAGCTGCCGGATCCGGACGCCTAGAAGAGGGCGTGCTCGGCCAGCAGCACGCCCAGCCCCACGGCGAAGCTGATCAGCGTCACGGGCACCCCCACGCGCAGGTAGTCCACGAAGCCCATGCGGACCTTGCCGCGCGCGGCCTCGAAGACGATGAGGTTGGCCACGCTGCCCACCAGCGTGAGGTTGCCCGCGAGCGTGGAGCCCAGCGCGAGCACGTGCCACGCCAGCTCCGGCTCCTGCATGGCCGGCACCCACGCCCGCGCGAGCATCACGAAGGGCACGTTGCTGAAGAGGTTGGACGCCACCAGCGTGAGGACGGCGAAGCCCAGCGTCTCGCGCCAGGGCGGCCCGGCCATCAGCGGGGAGAACACGTGGCGGATCTCCTCCGCCCAGCCCGCCTTGTTCACCCCGTGCACGACGACGAAGAGGCTGGCGAAGAAGAGCAGCAGCACCCAGTCCACCCGCTCCAGGGCCTCGCGCGGCTCGTGCCCGGACAGGGACATCACCAGCACGCCGCCCGCGAGCGCGCTCCAGCTCATGGGCAGGCCGGCGAAGAACGCCACCACCACGCCCAGCAGGCCGCCCAGCCCCAGCGCGAGCAGCCGGCGGTCCACCTCCAGCGGGGGCGGGTGCGTGTCGAAGCGCGCGGACGGCAGCGCCTTGCGGAACATGTAGAGCAGCGCCACGGCGACGACGGCGGTGGAGAGCACCGCGGGCAGGGCCATGTACGCGGCGAACCGCGCGTAGCCCAGGCCGGACGCGCCCTGGATGAGCATGTTCTGCGGGTTGCCGGTGAAGGTGGCCACGGAGCCGCTGTTGCTGCCCATGCACACCGCCAGCAGGTACGGCGCGGGCGGCAGGCGCGCGTCCGCCACCACCACCAGCACCAGCGGCGTGAGGAACAGACACACGGTGTCGTTGACGAGGAACGCGGACAGGAACGCGCTCACGAACGTCACGGCCACCAGGAGCAGCCGCGGCGTGTGCGCGACCTTGAGGGCCTTGGCCCCGGCGGCGCGGAAGAAGTTCGCCTGCGCCAGGTACACGGCCAGCAGCATCATCCCCAGCAGGAGGACGAGCGTGTCCATGTCGATGGCCTGCTGATCGCGGTCCGCGCTGTGGCCGAACACCTCGGCGGGCGTGACGACCCCGGCCACGACCATCAGCGTGGCGCCCAGCAGGGCACCTCCGGGGCGGTCCAGCTTGATGAAGGGCAGCCTCGCCCCGGCGATGAAGATGTACGTGAACAGGAAGATCGCGAGCGCCACGGGCGCGGGACACTAGGGTCCGCGCCTCGGGCCCGTCGAGGTCCCCCGAAGCCGCCTGTCCAGCAGGGAATCGGGCCGGCTACTGCCGGGGGCGAATGTGGGTGATGGGCCCCCCAAGGACCGACGCGGGAGGTCCTGACGCGCGTTGTCCTTCCGGGTACACGTCTGTACAGTGGCCGGCCCTATGAAGCCCGAGAAGGAAACCGAGGCCTTCTCCGGCCCGCGCCGCACGCCGTGGTCGGGGGCTCGCGGGCTGGACGCCGTCCTCCAGGGGTGGCGCACGGACCGGCAGGTGTGGCCGAACATCGTCCACGACGCCGTGACACCGGCCCGCTCCGGCGTGTTCGCGCCGCTGCCGGAGGGGCTGTCCCCGCAGGTCCGGGACGCGCTCAAGCGCCGGGGCGTGGAGCAGCTCTTCTGCCACCAGGCCGAAGCCTTCGAGCGGGCCCGCGACGGGGAGAGCCTGGTCATCGCCACGCCGACCGCGTCCGGAAAGAGCCTCTGCTACAACCTGCCGCTGTTGGATCGCTTCGCGCGCGAGCCGGAAGCGCGGGCGCTCTACCTGTTCCCCACCAAGGCCCTGTCGCGCGACCAGGAGGAGTCCCTGCGCGCCTTCATGCGCGAGGCGGGCCTGGGCCACGGCGCCATCACCTTCGACGGGGACACGCCGGGGGACGCGCGGCGGGCGGCCCGGGAGCGCGCGGGCGTGGTGCTCACCAACCCGGACATGCTGCACACGGGCATCCTGCCGCACCACGCGAACTGGGCGCGGCTGTTCGCGAACCTGCGCTACGTGGTGATTGACGAGCTGCACACGTACCGGGGCGTCTTCGGTTCGCACCTGGCCAACGTGCTGCGGCGGCTGCAGCGGGTGGCGCGGTTCCATGGCGCGTCGCCCACGTTCATCCTGGCGTCGGCGACCATCGGCAACCCGAAGGCGCACGCGGAGCGGATGCTGGGGCGCGAGGTGGCGCTCGTGTCGGAGAGCGGGGCGCCGTCCGGCGAGCGCCGGGTGTTGGTCTACAACCCGCCGGTGGTGAACGCGGAGCTGGGCATCCGCGCGAGCTACTTGAAGAGCGCGGTGCGGCTCACCTCGGACCTGGTGCGCGCGGGGGTGTCCACGCTGCTGTTCGGCCAGTCGCGCAACAACGTGGAGGTGATGCTCAAGTACCTGCGCGACCGGTTCGTGGAGGAGAAGCTGGACCCGTCGCTCATCCAGGGCTACCGGGGCGGCTACCTGCCGGGCACCCGGCGCGCGACGGAGGCCGCGATGCGCGCGGGCGAGGTGCGCTGCGTGGTGGCCACCAACGCGCTGGAGCTGGGCATCGACATCGGGTCGCTGGATGCCGTCGTGTGCGCAGGCTACCCGGGCTCCGTGGCGGCGCTGGCGCAGCGCTTCGGGCGCGCGGGCCGGCGCGGCATGGGGAGCCTGGCGCTGCTGGTGACGTCCAGTTCGCCGTTGGATCAGTACTTCGCGGCGGATCCGCGCGCGCTCACGGGCGCGCCGGTGGAGCACGCGCGGATTGATCCGGACAACGTGGAGATATTGGTCCAGCACCTGAAGTGCGCGGCGTTCGAGCTGCCCTTCGAGGAAGGGGACGCGTTCGGCGACGTGCCGGTGGAGAACACCACGGAGGCGCTGGACTTCCTCACGCAGCACCAGGTGGTGCACCCGTCGCAGGCGCCGGAGGGCGGGCGGCGGATGTTCCACTGGTCGTCGGACGCGTATCCGGCGCACCACGTGTCCCTGCGCAGCGTGGGCTGGGACAACGTGGTGGTCATCGAGCGCGGCACGGACAAGACGCTGGCGGAGATGGACTTCCGCTCGGCGCACACGCAGTTGCACGAGCAGGCCATCTACCAGCACGACTCCGAGCAGTACCAGGTGGAGCTGCTGGACCTGGAGAACCACAAGGCGTTCGTGCGCAAGGTGGCGCCGGACTACTTCACGGACGCGATGACGAACGTGCGCGTGAGCGTCATCCAGGAGGACCAGGGCGCGCCGCTGGGGCCCTCGCTGCACGCGGGGCTGGGCGAGGTGTCCGTCATCGAGAAGGTGGTCGGCTACAAGAAGATCAAGTTCCACACGCACGAGAACGTGGGCTACGGCGACGTGCGGCTGCCGGAGATGCAGATGCACACGTCGGCGCTGTGGCTGACGGTGCCGGAGGCGGTGGTGCGGAGCATGGACGCGCCCCGGCCCGCGGTCATCGACGCGCTGCGAGGGCTGGGGTCCGCGCTGCGCACGGTGGCGTGCGTGGGGTTGATGAGCGACCCGCGAGACCTGGGCCGCACGCTGGGCAGCAAGGACGAGCCGGACGGTCCTCCGCGCAAGGAGGGGGGCGTGGGCTTCGATCCCACGCTGTTCCTCTACGACAACGTGCCCGGCGGCGTGGGGCTGGCGGCGCGGCTGTACGATCAGCGCGAGGAGCTGCTCCTGCGAGGGCGCAAGTTGCTGGAGTCGTGCCCATGCGAGGACGGGTGTCCGGCGTGCATCGGGCCGGCGGCGGGTGGGCAGCCGGGGAGCGCGCCGTCGGGGTCGCAACCTCGCAAGCGGCTGGCGTTGGACCTGCTGGCGGCGCTCGGCGTCGCCGGGGTGCAGTGAGGAGCACGGGCGCGGCATGGACCTGAAGCGCAAGCTGTCCCGACTCACCAGCGCGGGCCCCGGCAGTCAGGCCCGGGCGCCCGTGAACACCGTGGCGGTGGCTCCGGCGGTGGAGACACCCGCGGTGGATGCGCCGGAGGTGGCTCGGATTCCGCCGGTGGAAGAGGCGGGGACGACCACCCTCGCGGAGGTGCTGGTCCAGGCGCTGCGCAAGCGCATGTCGATGGACGGGGAGGGGGAGCCTGCCCTCGATGAGCCTCCTCCGCAGGACGATTCCTCCCAGGAGGCCCGGCACGCGGACGGCCTCGTGGACCTGCGCGAAGAGGCGCGCCGTCGGTTCGCGGCGAAGCGCGGCGGCGCTGTGGACGGCCCCGCGGATCCGCGGGTTGAAACCCTGCGCCAGATGCTGTCGTTCTGGGCGGAGCGTCAGGGCACGGCGTCCGCTCGGAAGGCGGTGGCGCCGGTCCCCGAGCCGCGCGCATTACCGGTGGAGGCGCGGTCGACGCCGCACGGCACGGTGCACGTGGCCGAGCAGGTGTATGCGCCAGACCACCGTCACGGCATGGCGCCGGTGGCGGCGGCGCTCGACGTGGACGCGCGGCTGGTGGCGGGGCTGGCGCTGCATCCGGAGCTGGAGTCGGTGGACTTCACGCGGATGCTGATGCTGGACACGGAGACGACGGGGCTCGCGGGCGGCACGGGCACGGTGCCGTTCCTGGTGGGCCTGGGCTGGTTCGAAGGCCGCTCGATGCGCGTGCAGCAGCTCTTCCTGCGGCGCATGGGAGAAGAGGCGCCCCTGCTGCGCCTGCTGGCCGAGCGCATGGCGTCGTCGTCCTGCCTCGTGACGTACAACGGCAAGAGCTTCGACTGGCCGCTCTTGCGCACGCGCTTCGTGCTCAACCGGGTGCCGGTGCCCAAGGAGCTGCCGCACCTGGACCTGCTGCACTGCGCGCGGCGCGTCTTCAAGCACCGGGGCGAGGGCGCGAGGCTGGTGCACCTGGAGTCGAAGGTGCTGGGGCATCACCGGGTGGGGGACGTGGACGGCTCGCTGATCCCGGAGCTGTACTTCCGCTTCCTGCGAGGCACGGACGGCTCGGAGCTGGTGCCGGTGCTGGAGCACAACCAGAAGGACCTGCTGCTGCTGGCGGCGCTGATGGGCGACCTGGTGCGCCGCTTCCAGTCGGAAGGCACGGAGCGGCAGGACCCCCGGGATCTGCTGGGCTTCGCGCAGGTGGCGGAGAGGGCAGGGGACGCGGCGCGGGCGCTGACCTTCGCGAAGGCCGCGGCGGAGAGCGGAGGCCCGGTGGGAATCGAAGCGCTGGTGTTGGCCTCGCGCCTGTGCCGCCGCTCGGGGGACTGCGAGGCGGCGGTGGCGCACCTGCAGCGGGCGCTGACGTTCGCGAAGCCCGGGCAGGGCGCGGTCCTGCACCTGTCCCTGACGAAGCTCTACGAGCACTCCCTCAAGGACCTGCCCCGGGCCCTGTACCACGCCAGGCTCGCCGCCCCCGTGGAGCTGCCCGACGAACACCGGCTCCGCCTGGAGCGCCTGGAGCGGCGGCTGTCGCGTCAGGGCGTCTGAGCGTCAGGGGCAGCGCCAGCATCCAACGCTCCGTCCAGGAAGGGCAGGGGACGCGGATGCGCCGGGTCGAAGGTGGGTGAGACACCCGGCGCGGCTTTCTCCAGGACACCGCCATCCCCTGAGGGCAGGTACGGCTCCATTCCATCCAGGACACGGCGGAGAATTCGGCCATCACGGCTGATGGCATACCGGACCCCTGAGTCGAGCCCCGGCTGGTTTCCGCCGCATGCCAACGGGTCCACATCGATGCGAACGAAGACGATGTCGTCACGCTGGATGACCCTGAAGACATGAGCGGTGCGCCGTTCGATGCACCGCAGGTCAGACCGGTCCGGAGGCAGAGCGTCATCCGCCGCCAGGGTCAGGGCGCGGAGCACGGCTCCATCCAGCACGACGGGCTGCCCGGATGTGCCGACCTGGATCGGCGCCTGTTCGAAGAACTGCGGGAATGAAATCGAACGGTCATCCTCTACCGGAGCAGCGCCGGCCACGAACCCACGCGCACACCCGGCGGCGGCGACTCCCAGCAGAAACAACGACGCGCGTCGCTTCATCTTCCGCGCTCCTCCATGGCGAAGACCCATGTCCTTACTCGCGTACGATGCGATAGCGCGTGCTGTCGAGCCACTCCACCCGGCCGATGATCTGTCGTCCCCAGCCGTCGTCGCCCCGCAGCCACCGCAACAACTCGCCGGTCGCGGGGATGTATTGGAAGAACCCGTCACACGGAGGGTGCTCCAGGCTATCGGAGAGGGAGAAGAAGGCGACGATGGAGAGTGGAACCTCCCCCGCGTACGTCTTCACCGTCACACCATGTTCGATCGCCATGTCGACGATGAACCGGATGTCGCGGTCCGACAACACGTTGTCGTAGGGGTGGTTGTGGAGGACGAAGACGTAGCCCAGGCTGTTCGGGGCATAGCGCACGTCGTCCACGCTCGACGGGAGGCTGCAAGTGCGCTTCTGGGGATCATCATGCAACGCTCCCGCCGCGAGCATGCTCATCTCGTACTTCCGGTCAGGCGTGTAATACAGCCAGGCGCAGTACTCGCGTGAGAGGCGCCAACGCAGTTGGAAGTTCTGCCCGGCCGGCCTGCCCGCGGTGGCTTGCGGCTTGCCCAGGATGAGAGGACACGCGGCCTGCAGGGCATCCGAGAACGAATCGAATGGGCCGAAGCCGGGCATGGGCCCCGGGATGCTCACAAGCGGATCCCCGCTGGAGCCCTGAACGACCCCAGGGATGGGACGCGAGCCTCCACAGCCCAGCACCAAGGCTGGGAGGAGCCCGACAAGGCCCGCCTCACGGCAGCGCATCACGCAGGCCCGGGAACCACGACACGAGCAGCCGCTGCGTTCCCAGCTTCACCTGCCCCCGGCCCCACTCGCCGTCCTGGTAGACGCGCGTCTTGCCGTCGCGCTCGTAGGTCCGGTCCGGCACGTGCGAGCGGACCAGCACCGCGCCCTTCGGGTACGCCCCGTCTCGCCCCTGCGCCTTCGCGAACTGGAGCGACGCCTCCGGGCCTTCCACCTGCTCGATGACCGCGTCCAGCGGGTGGGGCATGCCCGGCATCTGGAACTCCAACGTCATCCCCGGCGCCAGCTCCGACCGGAAGTCCTCCGGGAACAGCGCGTAGAGCGACGGCATCACGTCCCGGTTCATCAACGCCACCACCGGCTGCCCCGCCTCCACCTGGGCCCCCTTCCTCACCGCCACGCGGCCGACCTTCGCCTCCAGCGGCGCTACCACCTGCGCCTCCCCGGACGCCGTCTCCAGCCGCGCCACCACCTGCCCGGCCTTGACCGGCTCGGTCAGCCCCACGTCCACCGACATCACTCGCCCCGCGGCCGGGGCAGGGACGTCCACCCACTCGCCCAGATGGAGCAGCACCGGGCCTCGCGCCGTGCGCTCCACCCGCACCATCCCCGCGAGCATCCCCAGCGTCACCACCGCCCCCACCGCGCTCCAGGTCCACGCCCGCCGTGAGAAACGGGAGGCCGCCTTGGGAGTGGAGGGGACAGCCGTGGGAGGGGACTCGGGCCGTGGATCCATGCTCGGAACAGGATGATCCATCCCGGCCTCGCCACGCCAGGACTGGTTGGAACGCGGGATTCACCGCCAGGCCCTCAACCGGATCCCCGAAACTTGACGGACCCGCACGCCTGCTCGCCCTACAGGGCTGTATCCCTGCATCGTCCCGGGGCGCCTTGTGCCATGCTGCGTGGCGTCTCGTGGATTCCACCTTCCTCAAATTCGGGTCCCTGGTCCTCGCAGGACTCCTCGCCCCGGGCGCGTTCGCGGCTGAAACCACCCGCGAGGAACAGGTGCGCGCGGAGCTGGAACGCCAACTGCGCGACATGGTCCCCGAGTCGCCCTCCGAAGTGCAGGTGCTCTTCGCGGGCTTCAAGCCGGAGGACGGCTACCGGCTCGTGGAGACCGACTTCCTCCTGGATGGCGAGCCGCTCGCCGTCCCGTCGCTGGAGGAGCTCAACGCGCCCGGCGTCCACCGGCTCGCGAACCTGAAGGTCGAACCCGGCGAGCACACCCTCGTCTCGCGCGTCACGTACACCAACGGCTCCTGGAGCCTGTTCAGCGAGACCAACGGCTTCCTCTGGAAGATCACCGCCTCCGTCGGCTTCCAGACCCAGCGCGGCCTGCGCGTCGTGGTGAAGGCGTCCCCCAGCGTCGTGCCCAACGCGCCGGATCCGCGCCTCAAGCTCAAGCTCTCCCACGCCGTCACCGCGGAGATGATCCAGCCGCTGAAGGACGAGCCCGCCGTCGTCACCGCGCCGCCGCTCGTGAAGCCCGCGCCCGTGGACGCCGGCGCCCCGGTGAAGGTCGCGCAGCCCACGCCGCCGCCGGACGCGGGCGTGAAGCCCACGACGACCGTGGTCTCCGTGACGCCGCCCGTGGAGCGCCCCCTGGTGGCCCCCAGCCGCCTGCGCCTCCAGGTGACGTCGAAGAAGCCCACCTCCGCCGTCGCCTTCGTGCGCGGCGCGGGCGAGCCCCTGAAGCTCACCGTGCCCGGCAAGAAGCCGCAGGACGTGGCCCTGTCCGCGGGCGCGTACACCGTGGACCTCATCGCCGAGGGCTTCCTCGCGCAGACGCGCCAGGTGGAGCTGGCCGCCGGGGCGGACACGTCGCTCGCCTTCGCGCTGGTGCCCGCGCCCAAGGCCGCCAAGGCCGCCAAGGTGCAGGAGGGCCGCATCGAGCTGCCCCAGCCCCTCAGCTTCGACGAGAAGAAGCCCGTGCCCGCCAAGGCCTCGCTCGCGGGCCTGGACCTGGCGGTGGACCTGCTCGTGCGCGACCCGAAGGCGCGCCTGCGCGTCGAGGGCCACACCGACTCGCGCGAGGTCCCCGAGCCCGCGCGCCAGAGCCTCTCCGACGCCCGCGCCCGCGCCGTGGCGGACATGCTGATCCGCGCCGGCGTGGCCCCGTCCCGCGTGGAGGCCGTGGGCCTGGGGGACCGCAACCCCAAGGCCCCCAACCTGATTCCCCGTGGCCGCGAGCTCAACCGGCGCGTGGAGCTGGTGCTGCTGCGCCCCTGAGCCTTGAGGTTGCCGGAGGGCTCCTCTAGCGTCCCGGGCGTTCTTCGCCAAAGGGACACGCGATGCCTCGCTTCGAGTTCACGGAAGGCAGCTCCAGCAAGTTCTGGGAGATCACCCTGGAGGGCACCACGCTGACCAAGCGCTGGGGCCGCATCGGCACCGACGGCCAGGAGAAGGTCGAGGAGTTCGACTCCAAGGCGGAGGCGAAGAAGGCCTACGACTCGCAGATCCGCGAAAAGGAAGGCAAGGGCTACACGCGCGTCGAGGCCGGGGAGGGTGACGACGGCGGGGAGGCCACCGCCGAGTCCGCCGTCAACCCGGACCTGGAGGCCGCCATCCTCGCGAAGCCCGACGACGTGAAGGGCTACCTCGCGTACGCCGAATGGCTCAAGGGCGAGGGAGACCCGCGCGCCGAGCTGATCCTCCTCCAGCACTCCGCGCTGGAGGCGCCCGCGGCCACGCGCAAGAAGGTGGCGACGCTCATCGAGGCCCACGCCAACGAGCTGCTGGGCGAGTCGCTGGCGGAGGCCGTCTCCGACGAGACCCTCAAGCTGGAGTGGCACCTGGGCTTCATCCGCGAAGCCCGCCTGGGCCAGGTGGACTACGACTCCACGGCGGACATCCCGGACCTGCTCGCCGAGTTGCTGGCCCACCCGTCCGCGCGGTTCCTGAGCCGGCTGACGCTCGGCATGGCCAGCTTCGATGGCGAGAACGACTACGACGAGGCGCTGGCGGTGCTCGCGAAGGCGAAGCCCGCCCCGCCGCTGCGCTCGCTGTTCATCGGCGACTTCGAGTTCCCGGACGAGACGGAGATCTCCTGGACGCAGGTGGGCGACCTCAAGGCGCTCTATAAGGCCTACCCCCAGCTCCAGGAGCTGCGCGTGCGCGGCGGTGAGATCGGGTTCGGGAAGATCGACCTGCCGGAGCTGCGCTCGTTCACCGTGGAGACCGGTGGCCTCCACCAGGGCGCGGTGAAGGAGATCGTGAAGGCGAAGTGGCCGAAGCTGGAGTCGCTGGAGATCTGGTTCGGCCAGGAGAACTACGGCGCGAGCGGCGGCGTGAAGGACCTCCAGCCGCTGCTCGACGCGGAGGGCGTGCCGGCGCTGCGCAAGCTGGGGCTGCGCAACGCGGAGTTCACGGACGAGCTGTGCGCGGCGCTGCCCAGGTCGAAGATCCTCGCTCAAATCGAAGCGCTGGATCTGTCCATGGGCACGATGTCCGACGCGGGCGCGGACACGCTGGCCCAGAACGCCAAGGCGTTCGCGCACCTCAAGACGCTGGACGTCACCCAGAACTTCCTCACGAAGGCGGGCCAGAAGACCGTGGCCACCGTCGCGAAGTCCGTGGCGAGCGGCAACCAGCGCACGCCCTACGACGAAGAGTCGCGCTACGCCGCCGTGGGCGAGTAGCCCGTCTCCATGCCGCCGTTCCTGATCATCGGCAACCCCGGGAACCGGCGCGTCACGCTCTTCCAGGAGGCCCTGGTCCGCGCCGGGCTTCCTCCCGCGCACGTGGTGGCGTGGGAGACGGTGGCCCGGACGCCGGACGTCCTCCTGGAGCTGCCCGACACGGAGCGCCTGGTCCGCATCGACGCGGCGGGGGAGGACGCGGCGGTGGAGCGCCTGTTCCTCCAGCGCGGCTTCGCGGATGCAATCGCCGCCGGCTGCGACACCGTGACGCCCGAGCAGTTGGATGCCCTGCCGGAGGAACACGGCCGCGTGCTGTGCCCCCGGCAGCACCACCTGGGCTTCCTGCGCGTGCTGGAGGACCTGTCCGCCCGGTTCGCGCAGCGCCCCCGCTGGCGCGTGCTGTCCTCGCCCGGCGCCATCGCGGACCTGTTCGACAAGCGGACCACTTCGCGCCGGTACGCGGGCCTGGGCATCCCCGTGCCGCCGTTCCTGGACGTGGCCCCGGGCACGACACCTGAAGCCCTGCGCCACGCCCTGCGCGAGGCGGACTTCCGCGAGGCGTTCGTGAAGCTGTCCTGCGGCTCGTCCGCGTCGTGCCTCGCCGTGTACCGGCCGGGCAGGGGGCCAGGGTCGCTGCTCACCAGCCTGCACCGGAGCGCCACCGGCTGGTTCAACTCCCTCAAGGTGCGCCGCGTGACGGACGCGCGGGAGGTGGACGCGGTGCTGGCCTTCCTCCTGCGCGAAGGCTCACAGGTGGAGGAGTCCCGGCCGAAGGCGCGGCTGGGCGGGGACATGTTCGACTGCCGCGTCGTCACCATCAGCGGCGAGCCCGTCTTCACCGTGGTGCGCCAGAGCCGCCTGCCCATCACCAACCTGCACCTGGGCGGCTACCGGGGAGACCTGGATGCCTTTCATGCTGCGGTGCCGCCCGGCGAGCTGGAGGCCGCGCTGGAGAGCTGCCGCGCCGTGGCCCGCGCGCACGACTGCCTCCACGTGGGCATCGACCTGATGTTCGAGGACTTCTTCCACGGCCACCGCGTGCTGGAGGCGAACGCCTTCGGGGACCTGCTCCCCGGCCTCACGCGCGACGGCCTGTCCGTCTACGACTGGGAGATCCGCGAAGCGCTGCGCTGAGCGCCGCCCGTCCACAGCCGCGTCGCCGGCACGCGCTCCAGCAGCCCGGAGCCGAAGACGCGATCCAGCTCCAGGTACTCCAGGTGCACGTAGCCGATGTGACACCCGCACGTGTCCTTCGAGCACGGGCGCGGCTTCAACGCCGCGTCGAAGTCCGGCGCGTAGAGGTTGCCCAGCGGCTCCTTGATGAAGTGGCACCGGTACGCGGTGCCGTCACCGTCCACGGACAGCACGGACTCGCCGCCACGGCAGGCCCGGCCCCGGCTGGGATGGCGCGTGTTGTTCACCGGGAAGAGCGGGTCGATGCGGGTGAAGCGCTCCACGTCCTCGGGCGTGTACGCCTCCAGGCCGTCCTTCACCGCGTTGATCCACAGGTACGTGTCCTCGGGGAGCTCGCGGCGCAGGGCCTCCGCCTCGTCCGCGAAGCGCCGGAAGCCCACCATGCCCGCGCTGTGCCGCACGCCGTGCTCCGACAACCGCTGGCACTGCGCGAGGAAGCGAGAGCGCTTCATCCACTCCGGATGGTACGTGGCCCAGATGCCCAGCTTCTCCGTGCGGCAGTCCGGGAGCCAGTCCAGCCGGCAGGACAGGTTCGTCTGCACCGCCGCGCGCTCCACGTGGGGCAGGTGCGTCAGCCTCGCGAGGGCCTGCTGGTACCAGGGCCAGATGAGCGCCTCGCCCCACGGCGTGAAGAACACGGACACGGTGTCCCGCGTGCGCGACTCCACCCACTGGAGGAACCGCGCCAGGTCCGCGCGGTCCTTCGTCAGCTCCTCCTCGCTCTGCTTCCACTTGCCGAAGGGGCAGTACTCGCAGCCGTAGTTGCAGCCGGAGAGCGGGCCCCGGTAGAGCACGGTGAGCTTCATCGCCAGGCGTACTCCGCCATGCGCGCGCGCACGGCCTCGGAGTCCAGCCACGGGCCAATCAAGTCGGAGCGCTCCACGCCCGCGGCCGTGAGCTGGAACACGCCGTCCACGTCGCGCGCCAACCCGTGCGCCTCCAGCTCCGCGAGCATCGGGAAGTCCGCCTTCGCCTCCGTGCCGAAGCGCTGGCGGTACGCGCCCGGGTCCACGCCCTCCGCCAGCAGCGACAGCACCAGGTGCCGGTGGCGCTGCTCGGCCGCGTCCAGCACGAAGCCGTAGCGCACCTCCCCGAAGGACGCCGTGTCCCGCTCGCTGTACGCCTGGATGATGCCGCGCACCTCGCGCGAGGCCACCGCGTACTCGGTCGAGTAGTGCACCGCGCCCGTGTACGAGCGCGCCCCCACGCCCAGGCCCACCATGCCGTCCTCCTGGCAGCGGTACACCGCGCCGCGAGCCGCGGGGGCATGCGCCGCGCGGAACATCCGCATGGACACCTGCGTGTAGCCGCGCGACAGGAGGAAGTCCCGGCCGGTCCGGTAGAGCGACAGCCGCAGGTCGTCCCACGCGCGCGACTTCTTGCCCAGGAAGGTGAGGGGCCGCACGTAGAGCGGGTAGAGGTACAGCTCCTCGGGCGCGTACCGCAGCGCCGCCTCCAGCGAGTGGAGGAACGTCTCCACCGTCTGTCCCTCGATGCCGTAGATGAGGTCCAGGTTGAGCGTGGGGAAGCCCGCGCCGCGCAGCAGCTCCAGCGTGGCCTCCACCCGCGCCGTCTTCTGGGGCCGCTTCACCGCGGCGACCTCGGACTCCAGGAAGCTCTGCACGCCCATGCTCACCCGGTCCACGCCCCGGGCCTTCAAGAGCGCCACCTTGTCCGCGTCCACCGTCTCCGGCGACACCTCCACGGACATGGGCACGTCGCGAGCGTCCACGCCCAGCTCCGCCGCCAGGTCGAACACCGTCTCCAGCCCCGCGACGTCCAGCAGGGTGGGGGTGCCACCGCCCATCGCGGCCCGCGCGAACGTGGCCTGTCCCAGCGCCTCCTTCACCCGGCGGGCCTCGCGCTTCAGCGCGGCGAGCCACGCTGCGACGACGTCCTCCTTCGGGCCCGCGGCGGTGAAGAGGTTGCAGAACCCGCAGCGCATCTCGCAGAACGGGACGTGCAGGTAGAGGAACAGCGCGTCGCGCCGCTCCTTCGCCCAGACGTCCTCCAGCGGCAGCGCGGGCGTGAGCGGGCGGTAGGCCGTCTTGTGCGGGTAGCCGTAGAGGTACGCCACGTACGGCGTCCCTTCGAGCATCGACTCCAGGCGCGTCATGGCGCGGAGTCTACCGGCAGCACGAACTCGCCATAGGGCACCGTCCACACCACCGGGTGCCCCAGCCGGTGTCCCGAGTAGCCGTCCTCGCCGTACGCCGTCCCGTGGTCCGAGCACACGATGCAGAACGCCGGGCCGCGCCGGCGCAGCGCCTGGAACAGGGGCGGCAACTGGCGGTCCACGTACGCCAGGGCCGCCGCGTGCGTCGCCTTGGAGTCCTCCGTCGCCCCGGGCACGTAGTGCCGGTTGGGCTGGTGCAGCGCGGAGACGTTGATGAACAGGAACACCCGCTGTTCCCGGGGCAACGACCCGAGAATCTTCACCGCGAGTGATACCTGATTTTCCGTGGATCGCGGCTCGGTGACGCCCAGCTCGGGGGCCCAGTGCGCCTCGGAGAAGAGGCCCGGGAGGACGCGGCCCAGGGGGTTCCGCTGGTTGAAGAAGCCCGTCCCGCCAATGCACACCGTGTGATAGCCGCGCCCGGCCAGCCCCGTGACGAGGTCCGGCGCGTCCAGCACGCAGGTGCCGGGGCCCGTGGTCTCGCTGCCCTCGAAGCGCAGGGCGAACGGGCGAGCGTGCCGGCCCGGGGTGACGGGGGTGGGGAGGAAGCCCGCGAAGAAGGCCTGGTGCGAGGCGTAGGTGAAGCTCGCCGGGGTGTGCCGCTCCTCCCACCGGCCGCCGGGCAGCAGCGCGGCCAGGGTGGGGGTGCGGCCTGCCTCCAGCTCCTCCCGGGCCACGTCGTAGCGGAGCGTGTCCAGCGTGAGGAGGAGCAGGTCGTGCGTGCCGACCAGCGCGTTCACGTCATGCATGCGGACAAACGGGGCGGGGAGGGGACCTCATCGATGGGAGGTCCCATACCCCGCCTGGGGACGGCGGGACTACGACATCGGCGGGGTCTCGGCCGGGGGGCGCGGCTGGGCGGGGGCTTCCGCCGGCATGGACTCGAGCGGCCGGCGCGCGGCGTTGGGGGTCCGGGTGTCCACGGTCGAGTTGTAGAGCGTCGTGGCGAAGGTCTGCTGCCCGCCCGTGGACAGCGTGCGGAAGGCGCGGTCCAGGGCCTGCTGGCCGCCCTGCAGGCCCTGGCCCAGGGTGCGCTCCACCAGCGCGCGCGCCTGCTGCTCGTTGAGGCGCACGGAGAACGGGCCGCTGCCGGACGCCGCCGCGTCGTCGCCGGAGAAGGCGCCGCGCGCGATGGCCGCCGCGTTCGGATCCGTGAAGGTCAGCTCGTAGCTCGTCTCCGGGGGCTGGCCGGGACGCGTGGTCGTGGTCGCCACCACGGAGTCGTTGATGGCCGTGCGCGCCCGGCCGTTGCCGTCCGCGCCCACCTGCATCTCCGTCGTCTGCGTGCTGCCCGCCACGTTGCGGTCCGTCTGGCGCACGGTCTGATCACCAGCGCCGTCCGCCGAGAGCCGCGTCTGGCGCTCGGAGGTGGCCACGCTCTGGCCCAGCACGCGCCCGTCGCGGGTCTGATCCAGCGTGTCCGTGCGCTGCACGTTGCTCACGCCCGGGCCGTTCTCCCGGGGCAGTTGGCCGGTGCGCATGAAGTCGTCATAGGCCGCGCGGCCCTCCGGCGTGCGGATGTTGAAGTCCGCGGACTGCGAGTGCCCCAGGCGCTGATCCTGCCGGCCCTCCAGGCCGCGGATGTTGGTGGCGTCCCGCTGGCGGCCGTCGCTGGTCACCGTGGCGCGCACGGTGTCTTCCGACGTGCGCTGCAGCTCGTAGCGCTGCGTCTGGGTGCGGTCGTACGACGTGCTCAGCCCCAGCCGCTCGCCCAGCCTGCCCGGGCCCGCGCGCAGGCCCACGTTGAAGCCCGCCTGGCCCTGGACCTCCGCCCGGGCGCGGGTGCCCACCGGCCACGTCTCCGGAGCGGCGGGGTTGGGCAACTGGCCGTTGCGGATGGCGTCCGTGGCGGCCTCGCGAGGCACCTCCACGCGCAGGCTGCCCTGCAGCCCGAACGAACCGCCCGCGCTCACCGGCCCCAGCCGCGTCGGCACGCCGCCCCGGGGCGTCGAGCCGCGGTTGCCCACCTGGCCCTGGGCCTCCAGGACGAAGTTGTCCCCCTGCGTCGTCACCCGGGCGCGGCCCGACGGGCGCAGCGCGGCGGCGGGCGAGAACGAGTCCCGGTTGCGCTCCGCCGCGGCCTGCGACGCGGGCGCTTCCGCCGGCTGCGTCCGTGGCGGCGCGCTCGCGGGGCGGGAGGCGGGGACCGTCGACTGCGTCGGCTGGAAGGTCGGAGTGGGACGGTTCGGATTGATGGAAGTCATGGGTAATGAGGTTATCGGTCTTTCGGTCGCTTTGTTTCCGCTCAGTGTGTGGCTCTTGCACTCCTGGGTCTTGAGAGAATCCGGCCACTTCCGCCCATCCAGAACCACCTGCACCTACCGGAAGGACGCACTCCCGGCGAAAAAAGCACGCCCTATTGCAACTGAGTGGCAGGGACTTGAAATACGGCCTTAATACGTATTACAGGTTTTTCTCACTTTGAAGGGAGTGCACGGCATGCAGAACATGCGGAAGCGGTTCTCGACGTCTCGTGGTGGCTGGCGGCCGGTGACGGCGCTGGTGCTGGGCTGCACCCTGGCGGTTCCGGCTGGAGCGCTCGCGGCGGAGCGCACCCCTTCAACGGCCACGCGGGCCGCGGCGTCTCCGGGCGCGGCGGTGGCGACGGCGCTCAAGGCGGGGGGCACCACGCTGGCGACGCCGTCGGGGTGGGTGTTCCACCAGACGGCGCGGCCGGTCAGCGGCCTGCGCACGCTGGACGTGGTGCGGGACACGGGCGTGCAGTTGCACGTCTGGCGGGAGCGGCAGGCGGACGGCACGGAGCGCGCCTTCTCCGCGTACACGCGCGGCGGCTCGGAGCTCCTGGGCCGTGTTCAGCAGGAGGAGTACCTCATCCGGCTGGCGGAGGCGTCGTTCGACCCGCTGGCCCGCGCCGCGCCGCTCCTGGGCAACGCGCTGGTGGCGGACCGGGACAACACCCTGTCGCTGGTGCAGTTCCACGCCACGCCGCTGCCGGAGTACCGGGAGACGATCGAGAACGCGGGCGGCAAGGTGCTGCGCTTCCTGTCGGACCACACGTACCTGGTGGAGATGCCGTCGGAGGTGCGCGCGCGCGTGGCCCAGCTCCCGGCCGTGCGCTGGGTGGGGGACTACCACCCGGAGTGGCGCGTGGAGCCGGTGCTGCGGGATGCGCTGCTCGGACGGGCGGCGGCTCTGGCTCCCCAGCGCTACTCCATCATGCTGGGTGAGGGCGGCGCGGCCCGTCAGGCCCGCGTGACGGCGCTGGTGGAGCGGCTGGGGGGCAGGGTGGACCTGGTGGAGCCGGGCGGCCTGCGCGTGGAGGCCACGCTCACCCAGGAGCAGTTGGCCTCGGTCGCGCGCGCCAACGAGGTGCAGTTCATCGACCGCTGGGGTGGCCCCGGCGAGGTGGACATGGACATCGTGCGCGAGACGGGCGGCGCCAACTACGTGGAGGGGCTGAAGGGCTGGAACGGGCAGGGCGTGCGCGGGGAGATCTTCGACACCGAGCTGCGCACCACCCACCGCGAGTGGCCCACCGCGCCCATCATCCACAGCACGGGCACGTCCTCCGGTTCGCTGCACGGGACGGCTTGCTACAGCCACAACTTCGCCCAGGGCGTGGATCCGCTGGCCAAGGGCCTGTTGCCGGGCGGGCAGGGCATCTTCTTCCTGTACTCGGAGGCCACGCAGTTCGGCGGCACCAAGTCCCGCCTCGCGATGAACCAGGAGCTGCTCAACCCGAGCGGCCCCTACCGCGCGGTGTTCCAGACCTCCAGCGTGGGCAGCACGCTGACGACGGCGTACACGACCATCTCCGCGGAGGTGGACGACTACCTGTTCAAGGCACCCATCCTGAGCACGCAGTCGCAGAGCAACTCCGGCACGCGCAACTCCCGGCCGCAGGCGTGGGCGAAGAACATCGTCTCCGTGGGCGGCATCCGGCACTACAACACGCAGACGCGCACGGATGACCGCTGGTCGTCGGGGGCGAGCATCGGCCCGGCGGCGGACGGCCGCATCAAGCCGGACCTGGCCTTCTACTACGACAACGTGCGGGGGGCGTACGGCTCCTCGGACAGCGCCTACACGGAGTTCAGCGGGACCAGCTCCGCCACGCCGCAGACGGCGGGCCACTTCGGCCTGCTGCACCAGATGTGGCACGAGGGCGTGTGGGCCGGGCACGGCAAGAAGGCGGACGTCTTCACCAGCCGCCCGAAGATGGCCACGGCCAAGGCGCTGATGATCAACGGCGCGTCCAAGTACAACTGGCTGGCGGGCGGCGCGAACGCGGACATCGACCGCAACAAGCAGGGCTGGGGCACGTCGGACCTGAAGCGCCTGTACGACCGCGCGCCGAAGACGTTCATCGTCGACGAGACGGACGTCCTCGCGCCGCTCGGGAGCAGGACGTACACCTTCACGGTGACCAGCGGTGAGCCGGAGCTCAACGTCACGCTGGCCTACACGGACCCGATGGGCACGGTGGGCGCGGCCCGGGCGCGCGTCAACGACCTGTCCCTGCGCGTGACGGCGCCCAACGGCACGGTGTACTGGGGCAACAACGGCCTGACGGCGGGCAACGTGTCCACGTCCGGAGGCGTGTCCAACAAGGTGGACACCGTGGAGAACGTCTTCCTCGCGAACCCCGCCGCGGGCACGTGGACGGTGGAGGTCCTGGCGGACGAGGTGGTCCAGGACGCCCACACGGAGACGGCGGCGGTGGACGCGGACTACGCCCTGGTGGTGAGCGGCGTGAGCCTCGCGGCGAAGCTGCCGTAGGCGCACCAGGCGCGGGCTCCGGTGTGTCCGGGGCCCGCGCTGCGGGGCTTGTGCCCGTCGGCAGCGACAGGAACACTCCTCGCTCCTACTGCCTGCTGGAGCGAAGGGGTCTTCAACACGGCACCTTTCAACGCTCGCTTGGGACCCATCTGTGGCTGAGGATTCGTGGGCTCAAGAAGCAACCCAGGTGGTCGAGGCGCTCAACCTCCTGACCGTGCTGGCCGCGCCTCGTCTCTACGAGCGGTGGTGCACCCAGGCACCAGCGGAAGAGCTGCGAGCGGTACTCCAGTCACGCATGGAGGCGCTCTCGGACTACTGCGCGAAGGCGTGGGGCAGCCCGGATGCGGATCTCTTCAGGACCGCGGCTCCCAGGGTGAAGCAGCTCGCTGAATCGCTGGCCGCTGCGCCATCCGGCAACCTCGTTGAGTCCGCCTGGAACATCAAGGCCCGCGAGTGCCTGGACGTGCTGGGCATTCCGACGCCCCCAGGCGGATGGGAAGTCTTCGAGGGATTATCCACCCAGAGCAGGTGAGCATTGCCCGGCGAGCTTCACGGGGCCTACTGCTGGACCACGGGCTTCGCGGCGCGCTGGATGACCGGCGGTGAGGCGTTGAGCGCCCCTACCCAGAGCCGGCCGTGGAAGCCCCCTTCGCTGGGCGCGTCGAACATCGCCACCTTGCGCGGCGTGCCCGGCTCCTGGCGCAGCTCCGGGGAGGGGCTGAGCGCGAAGACGTTGCAGTCCACCTGCTCCCAGACGTTGAACCGGCAGGAGAACTGCGAGCCTCGCGCGAAGCCCACCTCCAGCGCCTTCACCGGCGACCCGGGCAGCGCCTTCGTCAGCCGCCAGCCCAGCGGCTCGAAGTCCTTGTTCCAGCTCACCGGCTTCGTGCGCACGTGCACGTCACCCGCGAGCGCCAATAGCCACGTGTCCGGATTCGCCTGGCGGTACGCGATGAGGTTCTTCGCCATCTCCGCCTCGCGCGCGTTGCCGGAGGCGTTGTTCGAGTCGAACGCCAGCACCGTCACCGCGTTGCCCTGCGCGCGCAGCCTCCGGGCCTGCTCGATGAGGCGCAGCAACGCGCCGCTGCTGCGGCCGTCCTGATACACGCGGCGCCAGAACGAGCTGACCACCAGCAGCCGCTCCAGGTCCGGGCCGTGGCCCTCGCTGGCAAGGTACTCGTCCAGCGCGCCCTGATCCTCCGACGGCATGGACAGCGCCAGCGCCACCGACAGCTTCTTCTCCACCGCGTCGCACAGCATCCGCGTGGCTGCCTCCGGCAGCTCCCGCGTGCCCAGCGGATCCCCCACCAGCACCGTGTTCCCGGCCGTGAGCAGCGGCTCCACCCCCTGCAGCGGCTCGCCGCACCTCACCGGCGGCGGCTGGGCCGTGTCGTCATCCCAGCCCTCCACCTGCACGGCGCGCACGGGCGCGTTCGTCCTGCCCCCCACCAGCTCCAGCGACGGCACCATCTCCAGCTTCGCCAGCAGCTTGCGCTCCAGCGGCAGGTCGCGCGTGCCGCGCACCATCTTGAAGCCCTCCATGTCCGGCACGCCGTCGAACGTGAAGCGCTCGAACGTCTTCCGGGAGAGGTACTTCTCCTCGTCCTGGATGCGCTCGTTGAGCCACTTGGGCTTCACCTCGATGTTCGTGTCCTGCTCGCGGTAGCGCAGGCGGAAGACGCGGATGACCGACTGGCGCGGCCCCAGCGCCGCGCCCTTCACGAAGTAGCGCTCGTAGGTGCGGTTGCCGGGCAGGTTCATCCCGGGCTCGTGCGCGGACGTGTAGAGCTCGTGGTGATCCTCGCGCTCGAAGACGTCGTAGCGCTGCTCCTCGAAGACGCGCCGCATGGTGAAGAGCGCCTCGTCCAGCGGGACCAGGTACACCGTCTCCTCGGTCGGGACCTCCTCGTCCGCCGGCAGGTCGTCATGGAGGTCCTTCGTCAGGCTCGCGCAGCCGCCGACGCACAACGACAGTCCCAGCAACCAGTGAAACCGCATGACATGACCTCCGGCCCACCCGATGTTGCTCGCGACGGGGGCGCGGCGTCCCGGCTCCCACGGCCGGGACGGCGGGAATCAGTCTACCGGGAAACGCCCGGTAGACACGTCTGTCAGGCAGGACGGGTGGGCGCGGCTCCCTGGCCCGTGAGCGAGCGGACGACGTCCAGCGCGTGCTCGGCGTGCTTCTTCACCTGGATCTGCGAGTCGAACGCGTAGCGGATGGTGCCGCCCTTGTCCGCGACGAACGTCACCCGCCCGGGCAACAGCCCCAGGAAGTTGGTGCCCACCCCGAAGGCCTTGCGCGCCGCGCCATCCGGGTCGCTGAGGAGCCGGAAGGGGAGGCGGTACTTGGCGACGAACTTCTCGTGGGACTCCGCGGAGTCGCTGCTGATGCCCACCACGTCCGCGCCCGCGTCCGTGAAGTCCTGATACTGATCCCGCAGGCTGCAGGCCTGGACGGTACATCCCGGGGAGTCATCCCTCGGGTAGAAGTAGATGACCATCGCCTTGTCACCCAACAGGTCGCGCAGGCGCACCGGCGCGCCGCCCGGCCCCTGCAGGGTGACATCCGGAACCGCGTCCCCTTCTTTCAGCATCTTGGCCATGAAAGTCCCAATCCTCCCGGAGGGGAGCATGGACCGCGCGTGGCCTGACCCGCAAATCAATCGGGTCTACCCGGTTGCCCGGAATTCAAGGGCCTGGGCATTCTTTCAGGGAATGCCGTCACGCGACCTGATGGACACCGAGGACTCCCGCAGGGGGCCCGGCCGCGCCGCCCCGGCGGATCGGCTGTACCTGCTGCTCGTGCAGGGGAACACCTCCACGGTGGTGCCGCTGCCCCGGGAGGGGTCGGTGGTGATTGGCCGCGCGGCGGGGGCGGACGTCGTGGTGGAGGACGCGTCGGTGAGCCGCCAGCACGCGCGGGTGGGCGTGGCGGAGGGTGAGGCCTTCATCGCGGACCTGGGCAGCCACAACGGCGTGCGGGTCAACGGCGAGCGGGTGCAGGGCACCCGGCCCCTGGACGGCGGCGACGTGGTGACGCTGGGCAACGTGACGCTGGTGTTCCACCAGGGCGAGCGGCCCCTGCCGGAGCGGCGGGCGCTGGAGGCCGAGGGGCTGCGGGCCCGGCTCTCCGAGGAGCTGGACCGGGTGCGCGGCTCCGGGCTGGCGGTGAGCGTGCTGGCGCTGGAGGTGGAGTCCGCGCGGGTGCCGCAGGTGGAGCTGGTGCGGGCGCTCCACGGCGCGCTGCGGTTGATGGATGCCGTGGGGCAGGTGGGGGGCACGCTGATGGTGCTGCTCCCGGACCTGGCCGGCGAGGAGGCGGAGGCGGCGGCGGCGCACCTGGTGTCGGTGCTCTCGCCGCTGGCCGGACGGGTGCGTGGAGGGCTGGCGTCCGCGCCGGGGGACGGGATGCAGGGGGACGCGCTCCTGGGCGCGGCGAAGGCGGCGGCGCTGTCGGCGGAGCCGGGCGGGACGCGGGTCAGCGGACCGTCCATGTACCGGCTGGCGCTGGGCGAGCGGTCGGTGGTGGTGGCGGACGCGGCGCTGACGCGGCTGTTCGAGTTGCTGCGCCGGCTGGCGGCGAGCCCCCTGCCGGTGCTCATCCACGGCGAGACGGGGGTGGGGAAGGAGAACGCGGCGTGGGCGGTGCATCACTGGTCGCCGCGCTCGGAGCAGCCGTTCGTTCCGCTCAACTGCGCGGCGCTGCCGGAGAGCCTGGTGGAGGCGGAGCTGTTCGGCCACGAGCGGGGCGCGTTCTCCGGCGCGGACCGGGCGCGGGCGGGCCTGCTGGAGCGCGCGAGCGGCGGGACGCTGTTCCTGGACGAGGTGGCGGAGCTGTCGCTGCCCATCCAGGCCAAGCTGCTGCGCGCGTTGGATCAGCAGGTGATCACCCGACTGGGGGATTCGCGCGAGCGGCCGGTGGACCTGCGCGTGGTGGCGGCCACGCACCGGGTGCTCGCGGATGAGGTGAAGGCGGGGCGCTTCCGGCAGGACCTGTTCTTCCGCCTGTCCGCGGCGGTGGTGGTGCTGCCCCCGCTGCGGGACCGGCCCCGGGAGCTGCCGCTGCTGGCGCGGGCCTTCCTGGAGGACGCGTGCGCGAGGGCCGGCCGTCCGCCGCCGCACCTGTCCGCGGCGACCATGGAGGTGCTGGGCGCGCACGCGTGGCCGGGCAACGTGCGCGAGCTGAAGAACACGGTGGAGTACGCGGTGGCCACGTCGCCCGGGCCGGTGGTGGAGCCGTCACACCTGCCGGAGTCCCTGCGCGCGGCGGTGGAGCCGGAGCCGGAACCCGAGCGGGCGGAAGCCAGGACGCAGCCGCCGAAGACGTTCCAGAACCTGGCGGAGGAGCTGCGGACGCTGGAGCGGCAGCGGATGATGGAGGCGCTGGAGGCGACGGGTGGGGTGCAGACGCGGGCGGCGCAGCTCATCGGGATGCCGCTGCGCACGTTCGCGTTCAAGCTGAAGCAGCACCGCATCGTGCCCTCGCGGGACCGCGGCCCGGCGGGTGGATGAGGAGCGAGCCGCTTCCAGCGTGGCAGCCGCCCGCGACGTTCGGGGAGTACCGCCTGGTGCGGCCGCTGGGGCGCGGCGCGATGGGCGAGGTGTACCTGGCGCACGACACGGTGCTGGACCGGCTGGTGGCGGTGAAGTTCATCGCGGGCGTCGCGCCGGATGAGGTGCAGCGCGAGCGCTTCCGCACGGAGGCGCGGGCGATTGCCCGGGTCCAACACCCGAACGTGGTGGGCATCCACCGCGTGGGCGAGGTGAAGGACCGGCCGTATCTCGTCTCCGAGTTCCTGCGAGGTGACAGCCTGGACCGGCTGGCCCGGCCGGTGCCGTGGACGCGCGTGCGGGAGATTGGCATCGGGCTGGCGAAGGGGCTGGCGGCGGCGCACCGGCAGGGTGTCCTGCACCGGGACCTCAAGCCCGCGAACGCGCTGCTGACCGAGGACGGGCAGGTGAAGCTGCTCGACTTCGGCGTGGCGAAGCTGCTCGACGTGGCGATGGCGCCCGTCGGGCCCGTGCTCCAGGCACCGCGTGCCACGCCCGTCGCGGGGGAGGCGACGGTGGACGTGCCGGGCCCGGTGGATCCGCGAAGCACGGCGACCGTCGACGTGCCGGGGTCTCCCCCGAGGACCGGCGGCTCCGGCGGCGCCTCCCCGCGCCCCCTGGACATCTCGGACGCGGGCATCGCGCAGCGGACCGCGACGTCCACTCCGCTTCCGCCAGAGCGGCTCCTCGGTCCCGCGGACCTGGTGTCCACGGGCCGCATCGGGACGCCGCTCTACATGGCGCCCGAGGTCTGGCGAGGTGAACCGGCCACGGTCCGCAGCGATCTCTTCTCCCTGGGCGTGCTCCTCTACGAGCTGTGCGGAGGCCCCACGCCGGGACCGCTCGCGGAGGCGCCAGCGCGGCACCGGACCTTCGAGCCGCTGGACGCCGCCGTCCCCGGCGTCGACGCCACCTTCGCCGCCGTCCTCGCGCGCTGCCTCGCGCATGATCCGTTCGCCCGCTTCGAGTCCGCGGACGCGCTGCGCGAAGCGCTGGAGTCCCTCACCTCGCGCGGCGCCACCCCAGTCCCCGCACCGCCGCCGCGTCCACGGTGGCTCCGCGTCACGCGCGTGCTCGCGCTCCCGGGGCTCGCGGGAGCCCTCCTCCTGGGCGGCGGCTGGTGGGGCGAACGGTCCCGGCGCATCGACGCGGAGCAGGCCATGCGCTCCGCCGCGTCCCTCGTCGACGAAGCGCACGCCCTGGACGCCCGCATCGAAGCCCTCCGCACACAGGCCTTCACCGCGTTCGACACCGACCGCTCCGCCGAAGCAGAGCCCCTCTGGGCCCAGGCCCTGGACCTGGGCGCGAAGCAGGCCCGCCGCTACCAGGACGCCAGCGGCCTCCTCGAAGCCGCGCGGACACGCGTGGGCCCGGGCAAGAACCCCGCCCTGGACCAACACGTCGCCGAGGTCCTCCTCCAGCGCATCCTCATCGCGGAGCGCGACCGCGACTTCACCGCGCGGAAGGCCCTGACGCAGCACCTGGAAGCCCTGGACCCCGGCGCCACCACGCGCCGGAAGCTGACCGCTCCCGCCCGCCTGGAGCTGGACAGCGAGCCCCCGGGCGCCACCGTCCAGGTCGAGGCCCTCGAGCCCCAACCCGACGGCCCGCCGCGCGCGTCCGAGCCCAGGACCCTCGCCACGACGCCCACGGCCCCTGGCCTCACGCTGGAGCCCGGCTCGCACCGGCTGACCTTCACGCTCCCGGGCCGCCCGCCCGTGCGCTACCCGGTGCTGCTCACGCGCGGAGAGACCTTCCGGGCCCGGGTCCCCATCCCCGAACACGTCCCGGACGGCTACGTCTACGTGCCCCCGGGCCGCTTCCTCTACGGCAGCGGCGATCCGGAGACCATCCGCCGCACGGTCATCCGCACGCGCCCGATGCACCCGCTCACCACCGGCGCCTTCCTCATCGCGCGCCACGAAGTCACATACGCGGACTGGCTCGGCTGGCTGCGCGAGCTGCCCGCGTCCGAGCGCGCCGCGCGCAGGCCCCGAGGCACCAACTACTTCGGCACCATCGAGCTGCGCCCCGCCGCGGACGGCACCTGGACCTTCCACCTGGAGCACGAAGGCGTCACGTATCAGGCGAGGGAAGGGGAGCCGCTGCGCTACCAGGACCGCACCGTGCGCGCCGAGCAGGACTGGCGCCGCTTCCCCGTGTCCGGCATCTCCTGGGAGGACGCCCGCGCGTACACCGCCTGGCTGGATGTCACCGGCCGCCTGCCCCGCGCGCGCCTGTGCACCGAGCGCGAATGGGAACGCGCCGCCCGGGGCGCGGACGGCCGCGACTACCCGCACGGCCCGGTGCTCGCGCCGGACGACGCCAACTTCGACGCCACCTACGGCCGCAAGCCGCGCGCCTTCGGACCCGACGCGGTGGGCTCGCACCCCGCGTCGGACAGCCCCTTCGGCGTGGCGGACCTGGCCGGCAACGTCTGGGAGTGGCTGGTGACGGACACGAACGGCACGCCCGCGTACGGCGGCGGGTCGTTCTACCAGGACGCGCTCACCGCCCGGGCCCTCAACCACGGCGACGGCGAGCCGCGCACACGCTTCCCCTTCATCGGGATGCGCGTGTGCGCGTCCGTGCCCTGACTACAGGTCGCGCCCCGGCAACTGCCCCACCGCCGGCAGGTAGCCCAGCTCCCGGACGAACGTGAACCCGGGTGGGGCCTGCGTGGACGTCGCGTAGACGCCCTCCGTCACCAGGGACCGCCACAGCGTCAGCGGCCGGCGCTGGCCCGCGCCAGTCATGTCCACGGCGCTGTACACGAAGCCCTCGATGGCCTGGTCCCCGTTGATGACCTTGAGGAAGAAGCCGGGGGCGCCGTCACACGTCGACTTGTCCGTGAGCAGGTAGCGCCCGTTGCCGTCCGCGCACCGGTACAGCGGCTTGATGAACTTGCTCATGCGCGCGCGGATGTTGGCGGGCAGCTTGGGGGAGAGGATGGGCCCCTCCTTGCGCAGCGCGGTGAACGGCGTCACGTCCGCCACCCCGTTGCCGTCCAGGTCCAGGTGGATCCCCGTCACGTTCCTGCCGCCTTCGACGGTCTGCGGATCCACCGTCACCGCGGTGGTCGTCAGGAGCTGGTCGTTGGCGTCCTTGAACGTCACCAACGAGCGGTCGATGAAGAGCGAATAGGAGACGAGCAGCGTCGCGTCCGCCTGGGACGACAGGTTCAGCGAATCGCACGGCCGCGCCGCGCGCGGGGCCAGCAGGAGCTTGCGGTTCACGCACGTGGCCTCCAGGGGCAGCGTGTCCCAGCGCTTCTTGCCCAGGCACAGCGGCCGCACGCCGCCGCAGTCATCCACCTTCCACACCGCCTCCAGGGAGTAGCCCTCCAGCGTGGCCGGCAGGCCCCCCGCGTTCAGCAGGATGGCGTCCTTGGGCCCCATGAACTTCAGCGGCGTCCCGTCCAGCGTGTTGCTGCGACCCTCGCCGCAGTAGTCCGCCGTGGCCATGCGCGTGCAGAGCTGGTGGTAGTCCATCGCCACGTCCAGCGGGAACGTCGTGGCCCAGGGCGGATAGCCCCAGTCGATGCACTTGGCGATGACGCCGCCGCCCACGAAGAACGGCTGGGTCGCGGTGCCCTCGTTCTTCGCCGCGCAGGCGAAGGTGAAGTACTCGGAGTTCGGGAGCAGCTCGCCGCCCGCGGACCAGGCGTGGGGCGCCGCGAGCGCGAAGCCGCTGCCCGTGGGGCACAGCGGCTGGGACAGGGTGTCCTCCGGCGTCGCCGTCACGCGGTACTCCCAGAACGCCTTGCCGTCCGCCAGGTTCTGCGTCGTGCACGCGTAGGTGGGCCCGGAGATGCTCGCGTGACAGCGGGCCTCCTCGATGGTGAGCTTCACGGAGCGCCCCTCGAAGGGCGCGCGGAAGGCCGAGCCCACCAGCTCCGTGCCCTCCAGGAACCACGCCGGCGGATTGGCGCCCGGGCAGGACTGGTAGCCCACCAGCCGCCCACCCACCATCAACGCGGTCTTCGTGCACGTGAACCCCGCGGGCGACGAGGCGGGCTCGAAGGAGCCCAGCGGGATGTTCACCGTCTCGAAGCGCTCCGAGCCGTGCAGCCGCGCGCCCTGCGCGCTGTTCACCGGCGGCGGATCCGCCGCCGCGCCCAGGGCCGTCATCACCCCCATCACCAGGCACCACCGCGTCACCGTTCCGCTGCTCGCCTTCATGTGTTCGTCTCCCCAGGGCCTTCGAATCCGTGGGGCGCACCAACGCGTCCCCGATGCCCAAGGAACGGGGGACGCGCGCGAAATTGACAGCGGAGGTCTGCTTTGTGCGGAGCGTGCAAACCCTGCCGTGCATGCAAGGCTTGCCGTGCCGCGCATGCGAGGAGCGTGTGCAACCCTTGCACGCTCCGAGCGCGGCGCGATGCGGCGGGCGATCCAGCTTTCGTGCCCCGGCGGCATCGCCCAAGATGCATTTCCTTCCGAATTTCCCCCGCGTTTTTCCCGCAAAGAGGAGGGGAGCATGTCCTTCCACCCCCGCGGCCTCCTGGCCGCGCTCGCGCTGTTCTCCCTGTCCGGCCCCGCGCTCGCGCAGGCCCCCGCCGCGCCGCCCAGGCCGCCCGCGAGCCCGGAGGATGAACGCGCCGCGTACGTCCGGTCGCACTTCACGAAGTACGAGGTGCGCATCCCCATGCGCGACGGCGTGAAGCTCTTCACGACGTTCTACGTGCCCAACGACGCGAGCCCCCAGAAGCGCTACCCCGTGCTGCTGACGCGCACGCCATACTCCGTGGGGCCTTACGGAGCCGGCCGCTATCCGAAGACCCTGTCCCTGCCCGCCTTCGAGAAGGAGGGCTTCATCTTCGCCTTCCAGGACGTGCGCGGCCGGTACATGTCCGAGGGCGAGTTCGTCAACGTGCGCCCCCACCGCGACACCAAGCGCGGCAAGGAGGTGGACGAGAGCAGCGACACGTACGACACGCTCGACTGGCTGGTGAAGCGCGTGCCCCACAACAACGGCAAGGTGGGCATGTGGGGCGTGTCCTATCCGGGCTTCTACACGTCCGCGGGCGCCATCGATTCGCACCCCGCGCTCAAGGCGGTGTCGCCGCAGGCGCCCATCGCGGACTGGTTCTGGGACGACATGCACCGGCATGGCGCCCTCAACCTGCAGCTCGCGTTCAGCTTCTTCTCCATCTTCGGCAAGCCCCGCCCCGCGCCCACCGACGACACCGACTGGAAGTCCTTCGACTTCGGCACCCCGGACGCCTACCAGTTCTTCCTGGACCTGGGCCCGCTGTCCAACGCGAACGCGAAGCACTTCCAGGGCGACATCGCCTTCTGGAACGACCTGGTCGCGCACCCCAACTACGACGCCTTCTGGCAGGCGCGGAACCTGCTGCCGCACCTGAGGAACATCAAGGCGGCGGTGATGGTGGTGGGCGGCTGGTACGACACGGAGGACCTCTACGGGCCGCTGCGCACGTACGCCGCCATCGAGAAGCAGAACCCCGGCATCGCCAACACGCTGGTGATGGGCCCCTGGCCCCACGGCGGCTGGATGCGCTCGGAGGGCACGTCGCTGGGGGACGCGGACTTCGGCTTCCCCACCGCCGCCGAGTACCAGGACCTGGTGCTCGCGTTCTTCAAGCAGCACCTGAAGGGCGGCCCGGACGCGGCCGTGCCGGAGGCGCTCGTCTTCGAGGGCGGCGCCAACCGCTGGCGCAAGCTGGACGCCTGGCCGCCCAGGGGCACGAAGGAGGCGCGCCTGTACTTCCAGCCCCAGGGCGCGCTGACGTTCCAGGCCCCCAAGGCGCCGGCGCCGTCGTTCGACGAATACGTGAGCGACCCGGCGAAGCCCGTGCCGTACACGCAGGACCTGAGCCCCGGCTGGTCCAAGACGTACATGACGGAGGATCAGCGCTTCGCCTCGCGCCGGCCGGACGTGCTCACGTACCAGACGGAGCCGCTGACCCAGGACCTCACGCTCGCGGGCCCGCTGGAGGCGGAGCTGTGGGTCTCCACGACGGGCACCGACGCGGACTGGGTGGTGAAGCTGGTGGACGTGAACCCCGGGAAGGTGCCCGGCTGGACGAAGGAGCAGGAGCAGTCCGGCGAGCGCAACCGGGGCGCGCAGCAGACGCTGGTGCGCGGGGAGCCGTTCCGAGGCCGCTTCCGCGACAGCTACTCCCAGCCCAAGCCCTTCACGCCCAACGAGGTGACGAAGGTGCGCTTCGTCATCAACGACGTGTTCCACACCTTCCAGCGCGGCCACCGCCTGATGGTGCAGGTGCAGTCGAGCTGGTTCCCCTTCATCGACCGCAACCCGCAGACCTTCGTGCCCAGCATCTACGAAGCGAAGCCCACGGACTTCGTGCGCGCGATGCACCGGCTGCACCACACGGCCGCCCAGCCCAGCGCGTTGAAGGTGAACGTCCTGCCCGCGCTGGACGAGTAGAACCCCGGTCCGCTCGCGCGCGGTCTGCTAGGCTGCGCACCGCCACCTCGCGT
Organism: Corallococcus sp. AS-1-6; assembly: GCF_020037015.1. GTDB lineage: Bacteria > Myxococcota > Myxococcia > Myxococcales > Myxococcaceae > Corallococcus. The sequence goes on from NZ_JAIQDE010000018.1 coordinate 154,216, forward strand.
GCGGCCCTTCGCGGGGCCGCGCGCCACGACACGCCATGACGGGAGGGACATGACCGGTCACGACCGGCCCGACGCCGGGAGGGTGCTGCTCGATGGAGAGTTGGGGGAGGGGGGCGGCCACGTCCTCCGCTCCGCGTTGTCCCTGTCGCTCATCACCGGCCGTCCCTTCCAGCTCAGCGGGCTGCGCGAGCACCGCGACCCGCCGGGCCTGCGCCCCCACCACCTGGCCTACGTGCGCGGCGCGGAGGCGCTGAGCGGAGGCACCAGCGAGGGCGCCTCCGTGGGCTCCACGGAGCTGCGCTTCACCCCGGGCCCGGTGCGCGCGGGGGACTACCTGCTGGAGGCCGGCGCGTCCGGCAGCACGCCCCGGCTCTTCCAGTGCCTGGTGTACCCGCTGGCGCTCGCGGGCGGAGGGCGCCTCACGCTGCGGGGCGCCACGCACCTGCGGGGCGGCCCCAGCTTCCACGCGCTCGTCGGCGCGTGGCTGCCGGTGGCGCGCGCGTACGGGCTGCCCGTGCAACTGTCGCTCACCCACGCGGGCTTCCTCCCGGAGGGCGCGGGCGAGTTCACCGCGGAGGTGGGCGCCCCGGCCGAACCTCCCGTGCGCGTGGACCTGCCCGCGCGCGGCGTGCTGCGGGAGGTGCGGGTGATGTCCTTCGTGGGCGGGCTGCCCTTCGCGGTGGCGGAGCGTCAGTCCCGCGCCGCGGTGGCCGCGCTGCGCGAGCGGGGCATCCTGGCGGAGGCGGACAACCGCCCGCTGGCGGTGACGCGCTCGCAGGGCTCCGCGACCTTCGTGCTGGCGCAGTTCGAGCACACCGTCGCGGCCTTCACGTCCCTGGGCGAGCGGGGCCTGGACGCGGAAGGCGTGGGGCGCGAGGCGGCGGAGGCGCTGACCCGCTTCATGCAGACGGGCGGCGCGATCGACGAGCACCTGGCGGAGCAACTGCTCCTGCCGGCGGCGCTCCTGGCGTCGGGGAGGCTGGGGGCGGTGACGCCGGGCACCACGCGCTTCACCGCCGCGCGCATCACCGACGCGCTGACGGTCCAGGCGGAGGTGCTGCGGCGCTTCCTGCCGGTGCACCTCCAGGTGGAGCCGGGCGGGAGCGTGGAGGTCCGCCCGGCGTGAGGGGGGGATGGCGGGGCTGTCTAGGCCTCGTCCTCGGTGGCTCCGCCGCGGGCGCCGAAGGTGTTGGCGTCCGACATCTCGCGCACGGTGCCCCGGTAGGCGCGGATGGCGAAGGGCGCGGCGACGAGGAAGACGATGCCCACGAGGCCGATGGCCATCCACGGGATGGGCGTCTCCTTGATCTGCACGTCCTTGCCGTAACCGTTGAGGTTGTTGCCCATGGCGCGCGCCTTGGCGGCCTCCTTCTCTTCCTGGGTCAACTCCTTGCGGTTCTGGAACTCCTGGGGCTGACGGCGCTGGGGCTGCGCCAGGACAGCGCCGCCCCAGACAAGGGCGAGGACGAGGACAAGCCGGGGGAGGGAGGGGGAGGGCATGGGCCTTGAGCCTAACAGAGCCTCCTGGCGCGGGTGAACAGGGGTTGCTTCGCCCGGCGCGGGGCGTTACGCGCGCGGCATGCTCCGCCTTCCCTTCCTCCTCGTGGCGAACCTCCTCCTGGGGCTGCGGCTGCTCCTGGGCCTGCCCTTTCGTCTGATGGCGGCGCGCAAACGACCCACGTGGATCCGCTTCCGGCTCTCGGGCGAGCTCCCGTACCGCCCGCGCCCCGTGCAACGTCTCCGTTTCGGCGGCGCCAGGCCGGAGCCCGCCACGGTGACCTCACTGGAAGCGCTGGGCCGCGCACTCAAGGTGTTGGCCGCGGATCCGAAGGTGGAGGGCATCCTCCTGGAGCTGGAGGGCCTGTCCATTCCGGACGCGAAGCGCGAGGCCCTGCGCGCCCTGCTCTCGGACTTCCAGGCCGCCGGCAAGCGGGTGGTGTCCTGGGCGGTGATGGTGGACACGGACGCCTACCCCGTGCTGGGCGCGGCGGACGAGGTGCTGCTCGCTCCCATGGGCCGGGTGGAGCTGGTGGGCTACGCCGCCGAGGCCACGGTGCTGGGCGAGGCCTTCGGCCGGGTGGGCATCCACGCGCACTTCGCGCGGCGCGGCGACTACAAGACGGCGCCGGAGCTCTTCACGGACGGCAAGGTGTCCGACATCCAGCGCCAGACGCTGGAGTCCTTCCTGGACGAGCGCTACGGCGTGCTGGTGGACGCCATCTCCCGCGACCGGGGCAAGACGCAGGAGGAGGCGCGGGCGCTCATCGACGCGGGGCCCTACAGCGCGAAGCGGGCGCTGGAGGCGGGGCTGGTGGACGGGCTGGTCCACGAGGCGGACCTGGGCGCGCACCTGGGCCTGGAGGCGAAGAAGGACGAGGAGCCCCCGGTGCCCACCTATGACGCGTACCTGGCGACGCTCGCGTTCCCGCCGGTGAGGTGGCGCCGGCTGCGCCGCAAGCCCCGGCTGGCGGTGGTGGACGTCGCGGGCATCATCATCCCGGGCAGCGGCGGCGCGGGCCGGTTCGCGGCGGCGGACTCGGTGGTGAAGGCGCTGCGCAAGGCGGGCAGGGATCCGCGCGCCAAGGCCGTGGTGCTGGCGGTGGGGAGCCCCGGCGGATCCGCGCTCGCGTCCGAGCAGATATTGGAGGCCGTGAAGCGCGTGGCGAAGCAGAAGCCGGTCATCGCGTACGTGGATCAGATCTGCGCGAGCGGCGGCTACATGGCGGCCATCGGCGCGAAGGAGATCTGGTCCGCGCCGCACGCCGTCGTGGGCTCCATTGGCGTGTTCGTGGGCAAGTTCGAGTACGGCGAGCTGCTGGAGAAGCTGGGCATCCACCGCACCACGCTGGCGCGGGGGGAGAACGCGGCCTTCTTCTCCTCGTCGCGGGGCTTCACGCCGCAGGAGCGCGCCGCGCTGGAGCGCGAGGTGGAGGAGAGCTACCAGTCCTTCCTGGAGCTGGTGGCCCAGGCGCGCGGCCGGACGAAGGAGGAGATCCACCAGCGCGCGGAGGGGCGCGTCTACTCCGGGCTGCGCGCGAAGGAGGCGGGGCTGGTGGACCGCATCGGCGGCTTCGAGGAGGTCTGCCGCCACGCGCTGGACGAGGCGCGCGTCCCGTCGGACGACTTCGAGCTGGTGCGCTACGGAGACGCTCGCGCGAGGCTGTCGCTGCTCAAGCTGCTGATGGGCGCGGCGCACCCGGCCACGTACGCCTTCTGCACCGCGGCCTGGAGCCTCCAGGGTGCCAGGGCCTTGCGCCGGCTCGACGGGTGAGCGCGCGCCCTTTCACGGAGGGAATCCGCCCCTTAGCATGCGCGGCATGGCCCGCTCCTGCCCGGTCTGCCCCAGCCAGCCCCTGAACGTCGTCCAGGCCTCCGACGTGGAGGTGGACGTCTGCCCGCGCTGCCACGGCCTGTACTTCGACCGGGGGGAGCTGGAGCGCTTTCCGGACCGGCCCTCGTTCAAGCCGCTGCTGACCGCGGCGAGGCAGGCCGCGTCGCGCTGCCGCACGGGCGGGCACCTCATCCCGCGCGCCATGGCCGTCTGCGCCACCTGCGACAGCGCGCCCCTGGGCTGTCCCGGCTGCGGCGCGCGGCTGGCGCTGGTCAACGCGCGCGTGTGCAACGTGGACCTGTGCACGCACTGCGGCGGCACCTGGCTGGACGCGGGCAAGTTCGAGGCCCTGGAGAACGCCGTCGTGACGCACCCCAAGGCGCAGCCCGCGTCCAGGGGCTGGGAGGTCGCCCCGGCGACGGACGGGGGCGCGGATCCGTGGAGGGGCCCGGGCGCCACGGCCCCGCTGCCGCCGTCGGACTCGCCCACGGGCGGGCTGGGCGTGCGCTCCCCGCTGGCCTGCGTCCAATGCGGCATCCAGGTCTCCGTGCCCCAGGCGTTCGCGTTCAACGGCGACCTCTACTGCCGCGAGCACCGCCCCAAGGGCGCCGTGTCCGGCAACAGCCTCCCCAAGGACCGGGATCCGTCCAACTACCCGAACCTGGAGGACGCGTCGGACGGCGTCGACCTGGTGGACATCGTCGTCTGGCTCTTCCGGCAACTGCGCCGCTGACCGTTCGTCCGCCGGAGCACCGACGGGGCGGACGTCCGGGCATTGCCGGCCCCGGAGCCGGCGTCTACCCTGCCGCGCCAGTGATGACCCGCCTCGCCCCCTTGAGCCTCCTGCTGCTCGGCACCGCCTGTGCCACCGCGTCCCGTGAACCTGCCTCGGTGGCGGAGGCGTACGCGAAGGCGCTGGAGGAGAACCGCCTGTCGGACGCCTACCGCCTGACGACCGGCGCCCCGGAGGGCGAGGGGGCCTACCTGGACGAGTACTCCGACGAGGCCGCCCGGAAGGAGCGCGCCGCCGCCGTCCGCGCGGGCACCGCCGCGCTGGAGGCCCGGGCCCCGTCCGTCACGCTGGCCCGCCAGGGGGAGGACTGGCGCGTGGTGGAGTCCCGCCCCGCGGACGTGCCCCGCGCGGCCCTGAAGAAGTTCCTGGACGAGGTGGACTCCCGGGACTGGAAGGGCGCGTGGGGCCTGCTCGCCTCGCCGCTGAGGGCCCGCTACACCCCGGAGCGCCTGAAGGAGGACTTCGAGCGCGAGCCCCTGGCGAAGGAGCGCCTGCGCCGCGCCCGGCTGGCGCTCAACACCCACGTGCGCGTGGCGGCGGGCGAGGCCCTGTTCCCCCTGGGCGGCGAGCGCGCCGTGCGGCTGGTGCTGGAAGACGGGGAGTACCGGGTGGCCGCCATCGAATGAGGGCCAGAAGCCGGGCGCGATCCAGGGCCGGCGGAAGGCCGGGCGGCCTCCGGAGATGTGCGTTAAACGACGTTGACAGCCCCCGGAGTGCTGGCAATCTCCGCCCCCCTTCGAGCGTGCAAACGCCCGTTTTCAAAAGGTTTCAGGTGTCCCGATGAGCGTGTCCCAGGCCGATGTGATGGCGGCCATGTCGAAGGTGATCGATCCCGAACTGCACGTCGACCTGGTGAAGGCCGGGATGGTGAAGGACGTGCGCGTCACCGGCGACACGGTGAAGTTGAAGATCGAGCTGACCACGCCCGCGTGTCCCATGAAGGGGAAGATCCAGGCGGACGCGGAGGCGGCGCTCAAGGCCGTGCCGGGCCTGAAGTCCTTCGACATCGAGTGGGGCGCCCAGGTGCGCGGCGTCGCCGGGGGCTCCGGCGGGGCGCTGCTGCCGGGCGTGAAGAACATCCTGCTCGTGGGCGCCGGCAAGGGCGGCGTGGGCAAGAGCACGGTGGCGGTGAACCTGGCCACGTCGCTCGCGCAGCACGGCGCCAAGGTGGGCCTGCTGGACGCGGACTTCTACGGCCCCTCCGTGCCGCTGATGACGGGCACCGCGGACAAGCGCCCGGTGAGCCCCAACGGCAAGACGCTGGATCCGCTGGTCGCCCACGGCCTGAAGATCATGTCCATCGGCTTCCTGGTGGAGGCGGATCAGGCGCTCATCTGGCGCGGCCCCATGCTCCACGGCGCCCTCATGCAGTTGGTGCGCGACGTGAACTGGGGTGAGCTGGACTACCTCATCCTGGACCTGCCCCCGGGCACGGGCGACGTGGCGCTGACGCTGTCCCAGTCCGTGCGGGCCGCGGGCGCGGTGCTGGTCACGACGCCGCAGGACGTGGCCCTGGCGGACGTGGTGCGCGCCAAGCAGATGTTCGACAAGGTGCACATCCCCGTGCTGGGCATCGTGGAGAACATGAGCCAGTTCATCTGCCCGCACTGCAACAAGAGCACGCCCATCTTCAACCACGGCGGCGGCCACAAGGCGGCGGAGATGTTCGGCATCCCATTCCTGGGGGAGATCCCGCTCGACCTCAAGGTGCGCGAAGCGGGAGACTCCGGCGTGCCGGTGGTGGTGGGGCACAAGGACAGCCCGGAGGCGAAGGCCTTCCAGGACGTCGCGCGCGCGGTCGCGGGCCGCGTGTCCGCGCAGTCCATGAAGAGCGTGCCCCTGCCGGTGATGCAGGCCCGGTAGGGCTCAACCTGAAGAGGAGACCGCATGGCCCCGGCCGGCAACGACGACCTTCCGCACGATCCGCTGTTCGATGACGACTCGGAGCAGCAGCCCGGCCGCGAGAGCCGCTCGGGCGGCTTCGTGCCGGACTTCGTGCGGCGCATGGCGGTGGCCGGCATGGGCGCGGTCTTCATGGGCGAGGAGGGCATCCGGGCCCTCGCCGGCCAGCTCAAGCTGCCCAAGGAGGCGCTGGGCTTCCTCCTCTCCCAGGCGGAGAAGACCAAGGACGACATCAGCCGCGTCGTCACGGAGGAGCTGCGCCGCTTCATGCAGTCGGAGAAGCTGCGCGACGAGTTCCTCAAGCTGCTCTCCGGCATGACGGTGGAGGTCAAGGCGCAGATCCGCCTGGTGCCGTCGGAGAAGTCGGAAGAGGCGCCCGCGCCGGAGCCGCACCCGCCCAAGGCCCACAGGAAGGCCGCGGAGGCGCCCACCGCGCGCGTGGTCATCACGGACGTGAACGCGCGCCGGCCGGCCTCCAAGCGCTCGAAGCGGGAGTAGGGACGTGGCGGAAGAGGCACCGGCCCCTCCGGCCCCGGAAACCCCGCGCCGCACCTGGCGCACGCACCCCCTGCCCAAGCGGCTGGCGCTCATCGCCATCGTCGCGCTGGGCCTGTGGCTGTGGAGGGTGACGGACGTCCCGGAGCGCCAGCTCATCTACCGGCTGGAGGGCGACGGCTGGGGCGACGTGCGCGCCTTGGACCTCCAGGTGCTGGACTCCGAGGAGCACATCGTGAAGCGCGAGGAGCGCTTCTTCGCGGACGGCCCGCCCATGGAGGTGACCTTCAAGGTGGACCTCCCGGAGGGCACCTTCCGCACGCTGCTGTTCCTCCAGGTGGAGGGGCGTGAGAAACGCGACGTCATTCGCGGCCGGCTGATGGTGGGCGAGGCGAAGGCGATCGTCGTCCCGTTGAGACTGCCCGCCGCCAGCCGCTGACCGGCGTTGACCCTCCTGGAGGCGTGCGTTATGGCCGCCGGCACAGGAGAGAAGACGCCATGGCAACGGAACACATCGTCGTCGTCGGTGCAGGGCAGATGGGCGCGGGCATCGCGCAGGTGGCGCTCCAGGCGGGCCTGCGCGTGTCGCTGGTGGACGTCAACAAGGACGGGCTCGCCAAGGGCGCGGACCGCATCAAGGCGGGCCTCAAGAAGCTGGTGGAGAAGGGCAAGCTGGACGCGGCGAAGCAGCAGGCCGCCGAAGCGAACCTGGCCACCTTCACCAGCGCGCGCGAGGCGAAGGACGTGGACGTCGCCATCGAGGCCGTCACGGAGAACGAGGACCTCAAGCGCCGCATCTTCCTGGAGCTGGACGAGGTGGTCCGCCCCGGCGGCATCCTCGCCACCAACACGTCCTCCATCCCCATCACCCGCATCGCCGCGGCCACCAAGCGCCCCGAGTCCGTCATCGGGATGCACTTCATGAACCCGGTGCCGGTGATGCAGTTGGTGGAGCTCATCCGCGGCGCGGCCACCAGCGATGAGACGTACGCCACCATCCGCGCGATGGCCGAGCGCATGGGCAAGACGACGGTGGTCTCCAAGGACTACCCGGGCTTCATCGTCAACCGCATCCTCATCCCCATGCTGAACGAGGCCTGCTTCGCCCTGATGGAGGGCCTGGGCAGCGCGGAGGACATCGACACCGCGATGAAGCTGGGCACCAACCAGCCCATGGGCCCGCTGCAGCTCGCGGACTTCATCGGCCTGGACACGGTGCTCTACATCGCCGAGGTGCTGCACAAGGGCCTGGGGGACTCCAAGTACCGCCCGTGCCCGCTGCTGCGCCAGTACGTGGACGCCGGCTGGTACGGCAAGAAGTCCGGCCGCGGCTTCTACAAGTACTAGCCCCCTCCAGGAGCCCACACGCACATGGACTACCAGAACATCAAGTTCGAGAAGGACGGCGCGCTCGCCATCCTCACCGTGGACCGGCCCAAGGCGCTCAACGCGCTCAACAGCGCCACGTTCCACGAGATGGAGCACGCGCTGAACTCGCTGACGGCCGACACGCGCGCGCTCATCGTCACCGGCGGCGGCGACAAGGCCTTCGTGGCGGGCGCGGACATCGCGGAGATGGCCACCATCAGCGCCGCGCAGGCGCGGGAGTTCTCCGCCCTGGGCCACCGCGTCTTCGAGCACCTGGAGAACCTGCCCATCCCCACCATCGCGGCCGTGAACGGCTTCGCGCTGGGCGGCGGCCTGGAGCTGGCCCTGGGCTGCGACCTCATCTACGCGTCGGAGAAGGCCAAGCTGGGCGTGCCCGAGGTCACCCTGGGCGTCATCCCCGGCTTCGGCGGCACCCAGCGCCTCACGCGCCTGCTGGGCCGCGCCCGCGCCAAGGAGCTGCTCTTCACCGCGGACCGCCTGGACGCCGCCAAGGCCAAGGAGATCGGCCTGGTGCTGGACGTGCTGCCCGCGGACAAGCTGATGGAGCACGTCAAGGCGGTGGCCGCGAAGATCCTCAAGAACGGCCCGCTCGCGGTGGCCCAGGCCAAGCGCGTGGTGGAGTACGGCGCGGACCAGGACCTGCGCGCCGCCAACGAGCTGGAGCGCCAGGGCTTCGCCGTCCTCTTCGGTTCGGAGGATCAGCGCGAGGGCATGGCCGCGTTCCTGGGCAAGCGTCCGGCCAACTTCCAGGGCAAGTGACGTGAAGCACGCGGTCGCGGCCGGGAGCCTGCTGTGCTTCCTGGCCGCGCCGCCGGCCCGGGCGGAGGAGGTCTCCGGACAGGAGCCCCGCGCCCCGGCCCTGGTGTCCTGGAAGCGCACGCTGTGTCTCTACACGCTGTGCTTCCTGGAGCCCGCCATCCCGGACCTGCGCCGGGAGTGGGGCGACGGCGCCCGCTGGGTGCTCTCCTGGCCCATCCACCCGTGGGCCACGCCGCCCCTGGACGTTCCGGGGCCCACGCTCATCCTGTCGCCCTTCGTGGAGCCCCAGCTCCGGCTGAGGCCGGCCACCTTCCGCCTGCTCGCCGGAGGGCGCGTGTACGCCTTCCCGGACGCGTCCCGCTTCGGCGTGCTGGCCGAGGGGGCGGGCGTGTGGGGCGGGGACGGGAAGGGCGGGGTGGCCGGGGTGGGGCTCACCTACGACTTGATTGAGCGGCACCGGGACACCCAACCCTGGACGGTGTCGGTGGTGGTGCGCAGGGCCTGGACGGACGCGGGGGCTCGCACGGACGTGTCCTTCGACGTGACGGTGCCGCTGGCGATGTTCTTTGGGACCCGGATTCCTGCTCCCGGGGTGGGAGGGGCGTCTTCGGAGTAGCCCCCGGGCGGACCCCGTACTATGGGAGGTCCACCATGAACTTCGAGCTGACCGACATCCAGCGCGAGATCCAGCGGCTGTGCCGCGAGTTCGCCGCCAAGGAACTCATCCCCAACGCCCGCAAGTGGGACGAACAGCACGCGTGGCCCACGGACGCGGTGAAGAAGCTGGCGGAGCTGTCCCTGCTGGGCATCGCGGTGCCGGAGGAGTGGGGCGGCGCGGGCCTGGACAACGTCTGCTACGCCATCGCCATGGAGGAGATTTCGCGCGGCTGCGCCTCCACCGGCGTGATCATGAGCGTGAACAACTCGCTCTACTGCGACCCGGTGTCCAAGTTCGGCACCCCCGAGCAGAAGGAGCAGTTCCTCAAGCCCTTCGCCAGCGGCCAGAAGATCGGCTGCTTCGGCCTGACGGAGCCGGAGGCCGGCAGCGACGCCGCCGCCCAGAAGACCATCGCCGTGAAGCGCGGCGACGAGTACATCATCAACGGCTCCAAGAACTGGATCACCAACGGCCCCAAGGCCGACGCCATCGTCCTCATCACGATGACGAACAAGGAAGCGGGCAACAAGGGCATCACCGCGTTCCTCGTGCCCACCGACACGCCGGGATTCACCCGCGCGGAGCCCGACAAGAAGATGGGCATCAGCGCCGCCTGGTCCTGCTCCATGTTCTTCGAGGACATGCGCGTCCCGGAGAAGTACCGCCTGGGCAAGGAGGGCGAGGGCTTCAAGGTCGCCATGTCCACCCTGGACGGCGGCCGCATCGGCATCGCGTCCCAGGCGCTGGGCATCGCGCGCGCCGCCTTCGAGGAGGCCGTCCGCTACTCCGGTGAGCGCAAGACGTTCGGCAAGCCCATCCGCGACCACCAGGCCATCCAGTTCATGATCGCCGACATGGCCATGGAGATCGACGCGGCCCGCCTGCTCGTGTGGCGCGCGGCGCTGATGAAGGACAAGGGCGTGCGCCACAGCCCGGAGAGCGCCATGGCCAAGCTCTACGCCAGCGAGATGGCCAGCCGCGTGGCCAACAAGGCCCTGCAGATCCACGGCGGCATGGGCTACAGCAAGGAGATGGACGCCGAGCGCCACGTGCGCGACGCGCGCATCACCGAAATCTACGAGGGGACGAGCGAGATCCAGCGCATCGTCATCTCCGCCAACCTGCTGAAGGAGTAGTCACCCGGTCATGAAGCGCGCGCTCCTCCCCGTGCTGTTCCTGTCCCTGGGCCTGGCCTCTCCGCTGGCGCTCGCCCAGGGCTCGTCGAAGAAGAAGGCCACGCCCGCTCCGGCGACGGCTCCGGCGACGCCCGCGCCCAAGAAGGACGACGGGCTGGACGTGAGCCGGCTGCCCTTCACCCCGGACTCCATCCGCCAGGTGATGGCCCACCACATGCCTCGCATCCAGGAGTGCTACGAGGACCACATGGTGGAGAAGGACAAGAAGGTGGAGGGCCTCCTGCGCACCACCTTCACCATCACCGCCGAAGGCACCGTGCGCAGCGCGAAGATCGACAAGCACGGCAGCACGCTGAAGGACGCGGGCCTCAACGACTGCGTGGTGGCGGTGCTGTCGTCCATGGACTTCCCCAAGCCCCCGGACGGCCGCGACCACCCCATCGAGTACCCGTTCAACCTCAAGGCCATCGAGTAGCAGGACACCCGCGCCCGTGAACTTCGACCTCACCGAGACCCAGACGCTCATCCGTGACACCGCTCGCAAGTTCGCCCGCGAGCGCGTGGCTCCGCACGCCCGCGCCGCGGACCGCGAGGAGCGCTTCGACCCGGAAGTCTTCAAGGCCCTGGCGGAAGTCGGCCTGCTGGGCGTGAACCTGCCGGGGAAGTACGGCGGCGCGGAGGCCGGCGTGGTGTCCTACGCGCTGGCCATGATGGAGATGGCCGCCGCGGACGCCTCCGTGTCCGTGGCCATGGCCGTCACCAACATGTGCGCGGAGCTCATCCACGCGGTGGGCACCGACGCGCAGCGGGAGAAGTACGTCACGCGCATCACCTCCGGTGAGGCCATCGTCGGCGCGTTCGCCCTGAGCGAGCCGCACGCGGGCTCCGACCCGGGCGCCATGCGCACCACCGCCGTGAAGCGCGGCGACACGTACGTGCTCAACGGCAGCAAGCAGTGGATCACCTCCGGCGCCTACGCGGGCGTCATCGTCGTGTGGGCCCGCACGGGCCAGGCGGGCAACAAGGGCCTGTCCTGCTTCATCGTGGAGGGCGGCGCCAGGGGCCTCCACGTGGGCAAGCACGAGGACAAGATGGGCCTGCGCGCGTCCAACACCGTGGGGCTCACCTTCGAGGACTGCGAAGTGCCCGCGGCGAACCTCCTGGGCAAGGAGGGCGACGGGTTCCGCCTGGCCATGATGGCGCTGGACGGCGGGCGCATCGGCATCGCGGCGCAGGCGTGCGGCACCGGCCGCGCCGCGCTGGAGGCGACCGTCTCCTACACGAAGGACCGCAAGGCCTTCGGTCAGGCCGTGGCGGACCTGCAGGCCCCGCGCTTCATGATGGCGGACATGCGCACCCAGCTTGACGCCGCCGAGCTGCTCACCCTGCGCGCCGCCGCCCTCAAGGAGGCCGGCCAGCCGTTCACCCGCGAGGCCTCCATGGCGAAGCTCTTCGCCAGCGAGATGAGCAACAAGGTCGCGGACAAGGCCGTGCAGCTTCACGGCGGCTACGGTTACATCGACGAGTTCCCGGTCGAGCGTTACTTCCGGGACGCGCGCGTGCAGACCATCTACGAGGGCACCAGCGAGGTGCAGCGGATGGTCATCGCCCGGGAAACATTCCGGCGCGAGGGGTAGCGCTCCGCTTGTCCCACACGGGGCGAGCGGGCAGGGGGCACCGGCCGGGTAGGACAGATGCGGACCCGGCCGGGCGTTCATAGAACACGGATCACCACCTGGCGCGGCGCCCCACTTGACTCCCGGAAACTCCGGTGTCTAGGGTGCGCGGCTTCCAACCAGCCTTGCGTTCCCATCCAGGGGACACCCGCGGTTTCCCGTCGCTCCCCGCAGGCGGCCGCGCACCCATTCAAACAGGGGGCAGTTGTACCGTTCCAAGGACTTCCACTTCATGCAGCAGAACGTGAACCAGCAGATCGACGGCGGTGACGAAGACTTCGCGGCGATGTTCGAGGCCTCGCTCAAGGAGCGTGGCGGCGACGGAATCCTGAAGGAAGGCGAGATCGTCAAGGGCACGGTCGTGCAGGTGACGAAGGATTTCGCGATCGTGGACATCGGCTACAAGTCCGAGGGCCAGGTCCCGATCTCCGAGTTCACCAATCCCCGCGGGGAAGTCACCGTCAAGTCCGGTGACCCCGTCGAGGTCCTCCTGGAGAGCCGCGAGAACGACACCGGCATGGTCGTCCTCTCCAAGGAGAAGGCCGACAAGATGCGCATCTGGGACGAGATCTCCGCCGCGTGCGAGCGTGATGAGATCGTCAAGGGCACCATCGTCGGACGCGTGAAGGGCGGCCTCTCCGTCGACATCGGCGTGAAGGCGTTCCTCCCTGGCTCCCAGGTCGACATCCGCCCTGTGCGCAACCTTGACCAGTACATCTCGAAGGAATTCGAGTTCAAGGTCATCAAGTTCAACAAGAAGCGCGGCAACATCGTCCTCTCTCGCCGCGTGCTGCTGGAGAAGCAGCGCGAGGAGATGAAGAAGGAGACCCTCAAGAACCTCAAGGAGGGTGCGGTCCTCAAGGGCGTGGTCAAGAACCTCACGGACTACGGCGCCTTCATCGACCTCGGCGGCATCGACGGTCTGCTCCACATCACCGACATGTCCTGGGGCCGCATCGGTCACCCCAGCGAGATGTTCAACGTCGGTGACGAAGTGCGCGTCGTCGTCCTCAAGTTCGACCCCGCGCAGGAGCGCGTCAGCCTGGGCCTCAAGCAGATCCAGGAGGACCCGTGGCACCGCGCCGACGAGAAGTACCCCGTCGGCACCCGCGTCGCCGGCAAGGTCGTGTCCATCACGGACTACGGCGCGTTCATCGAGATCGAGCAGGGCGTGGAGGGCCTGGTGCACGTGTCCGAGATGTCCTGGACCAAGCGCCTCAAGCACCCGTCCAAGATCCTGGAGGTCGGCCAGACGGTGGAGGCCGTCGTCCTCGACATCGATCCGAAGGCCAAGCGCATCGCGCTGGGCATGAAGCAGATCGAGCAGAACCCCTGGACGCTGCTCGAGGACAAGTACCCGATCGGCTCCGTCATCAAGGGCCAGATCCGCAACGTCACCGACTTCGGCGTGTTCGTCGGCGTCGAGGAGGGCGTGGACGGCCTGGTGCACGTGTCCGACATCTCCTGGACCCAGCGCATCAAGCACCCGGGCGAGATGTTCAAGAAGGGCGACGAGGTCGAGGCGGTGGTCCTCAACATCGACGTCGAGAACGAGCGCTTCAGCCTGGGCATCAAGCAGCTCCAGCCGGACCCCTGGGAGACGCTGTCCGAGCGCCTGCCGGTGGGCAGCCGCGTGAAGGGCAAGGTCACCAAGGTCACCGACTTCGGCGCGTTCGTGGAGATCGAGCCGGGCATCGAGGGCCTCGTCCACGTCTCCGAGCTGAAGGAAGAGCGTGTGGAGAACCCCCGCGACGTGGTGCAGGAGGGCCAGGAGGTCGAGGTCAAGCTCATCGACATCAACACCCCGGACCGCAAGGTGGCGCTGTCCATCAAGGCGCTCATCGGCGAGGGCGAGGACTACCGCGAGTACCTGCGCAAGCAGGCCGAGGGTTCCAAGGCCCGCCTGGGCGACGTCATGGCCTCCAAGCTGAAGAAGTAATCAGCCCAACGTCCTGACGTGAATAGCGGCCGGGTTCCCCAGGGGGAGCCCGGCCGTTTCCATTTGATTCAGCGGAAAGCGCCCGTGATAAGTGCCTTTCCGGCGCTTTTCTCTTTTACAGACGGTTCCCTCTCCAGGAGGCAATTCCATGGCTCGTGAAGTCGTCATCGTGGGCGCGGCCCGTACCCCCATCGGCTCCTTCCAGGGAGCGCTGTCCAAGCTCACCGCTCCGCAGTTGGGCGCCATCGCCATCAAGGCGGCGCTGGAGCGCGCGGGCGTGAAGCCGGAGGCCGTGCAGGAGGTCATCATGGGCTGCGTCCTCCAGGCGGGCGTGGGCCAGGCCCCCGCGCGTCAGGCGGCCCTGTTCGCCGGCCTCCCGGACTCCGTCCCGGCCGTCACGCTGAACAAGGTCTGTGGCTCCGGCCTGAAGACGGTCATCGCGGCGGCGCAGTCCATCGCCCTGGGTGACGCGGACGTCATCGTCGCGGGCGGCATGGAGTCCATGTCCAACGCGCCCTACCTCAGCCACACCATGCGCGGCGGCGCCCGCATGGGGAACGTGGAGTTCAAGGACGCGATGATCAACGACGGCCTCTGGGACGTGTACGGCAACGTCCACATGGGCATCTGCGCCGAGGAGTGCGCCACCACGCAGGGCATCAGCCGCGCGCAGCAGGACGAGTTCGCGCTGGAGTCCACGCGCCGCGCCATCCAGGCCCAGAAGGAGGGCCTGTTCGCCGCGGAGATCGTCCCCGTCCAGATTCCGGGCAAGAAGCCGGATGAGTTCACCACCGTCTCCGAGGACGAGGGCCCCAAGAACGCCAAGCCGGACAAGATCCCGGGCCTGAAGCCGGTGTTCAAGAAGGACGGCACCGTGACGGCCGCCAACGCGTCCTCCATCAACGACGGCGCCGCGGCGCTGGTGCTGATGAGCGAGGAGAAGGCGAAGGCCGAAGGCCGCACCATCCTGGGCCGCGTGAAGGGCTACGCGCAGGCCGCCCGCAAGCCGGTGGAGTTCACCATCGCGCCGGCGGACGCCATCAACACGCTGCTCAAGAAGCAGAACGTGACGGCCAAGGACGTGGACCTCTGGGAGATCAACGAGGCCTTCTCCGTGGTGTCCATCGCCAACAACAAGATCCTCGGCCTGGACCCGTCCAAGGTGAACGTGCGCGGCGGCGCGGTGGTGCTGGGCCACCCCATTGGCGCGTCCGGCGCCCGCGTGCTCGTCACGCTGCTCCAGACGATGAAGGACCAGGACAAGAAGCGCGGCGTGGCGTCGCTCTGCATCGGCGGCGGCGAAGGCATCGCGCTGATGGTCGAGCGCTGAAGAGGACACCGCCCGCATGAACAAGGTCTACGCGAGCGCGGATGAGGCGGTCGCCGACATCCCGGACAACATCACCCTCATGAGTGGTGGGTTCGGGCTGTGCGGCAACCCCGAGAACCTCATCACGGCCCTGCACAAGAAGAACGTGAAGGGCCTCACCATCATCTCCAACAACTGCGGCACCACGGAGCTGGGGCTGGGCATCCTCCTGCAGAACAAGCAGGTGAAGAAGATGGTCGCCAGCTACGTGGGGGAGAACAAGGAGTTCGAGCGGCAGTTCCTCTCCGGGGAGCTGGAGGTGGAGCTGAACCCCCAGGGCACGCTCGCGGAGCGCATCCGCGCCGGGGGCTGCGGCATCGGCGGGTTCTTCACGCCGACGGGCGCGGGCACCCAGGTGGCGGAGGGCAAGGAGACGCGGATGATCGACGGGCGCCTCCACGTCCTGGAGACGCCGCTGAAGGCGGACTTCGCCATCGTCCACGCCTGGAAGGCGGACACCTGGGGCAACCTGGTGTTCCACAAGACGGCGCGGAACTTCACGCCCATGATGTGCATGGCCGCCAAGGTCACCATCGTGCAGGCGGAGCACATCGTGCAGCCGGGGGAGATCGACCCGGATCAGGTGCACATCCCGAGCATCTTCGTGCACCGCATCGTGCAGGCGCAGAACCTCCAGAAGTGGATCGAGCGGCGGACCGTCCGCAAGAAGGCGTCCTGAGCCATGCCCCTGACTCGTGAACAGATCGCGCAGCGCATCGCCCAGGAGCTGAAGGACGGCTTCTACGTGAACCTGGGCATCGGCATCCCCACGCTCGTGCCCAACTTTATCCCGCACGGGGTGGAGGTGGTGCTCCAGTCGGAGAACGGCCTGCTCGGCATCGGGCCGTACCCGGAGGAGGGGAGCGAGGACCCGGACCTCATCAACGCGGGCAAGGAGACGGTGACGGTGGTGAAGGGCTCCGCCTTCTTCGACTCCGCGCTGTCCTTCGGGATGATCCGCGGCGGCCACATCGACCTGGCCGTGCTGGGCGCCATGGAGGTCAGCGAAGCGGGTGACCTGGCCAACTGGATGATCCCCGGCAAGATGGTGAAGGGCATGGGCGGCGCCATGGACCTGGCCGTGGGTGCGAAGCGCATCTACGTGGCCATGGAGCACGCCAACAAGGACGGGCAGCCCAAGATCTTGAAGAAGTGCTCGCTGCCGCTGACCGGCCTCAAGTGCGTGCACCACATCGTCACGGACCACGCCTTCATCGACGTGACGCCGGAGGGCCTGGTCCTGCGCGAGCTGGCACCCGGACTGACGGTGGAACGGGTGCAGCAGCTCACCGAGCCGAAGCTGAAGATCGCGCCCGACCTGCGCGAGATGAAGTTCCAGGCCTGACGTTGGGTGCTAGGGTGCGCTTCCGTCTCTCCCTCCAGTTCTGGAGACGAGACGGAAGCCACCGTCTCCCGGAGAACGGAGCACCGCATGTCCGACACTTCGGAGAAGCCCGTCCCCGCGCCTCGCGCGCACCGCATCGACCATGAGCTGCCCGTGGCGTACCGCACGGTGGCGGGCTTCGTGACGGACTGGGCGGTGAACCTGTCGCGCGGCGGGCTCTACATCAACACGCCGCAGCCGCTGCCCGTGGGCACGGTGGTGCGCCTGTTGGTGTCGCTGCCGGGGGCCAGCTTCCCGGTGGACCTGTCCGGGAAGGTGACCCGCACGACTCCCCAGGGGACGCCGGGGTCCGAGGTCCCGGGGATGGCGGTGGAGTTCCTGGACGTTGACGACGAGAAGCGGTCGCGCATCGAAGCGTTCGTGGAGCGCCTGCGGGAAGCCCTGCCGGCGGACGAGCGTGGCAGCGCGACCCGGAAGTAGGGCGGCCCCGCCCAGGCGGCCCCCGCGAGTGCGCCTGCGATGACGACGCTGCCCGAATCCCCCATTGAACTGACGATTGAGCGGCTGGGCCAGTTGGGCGAAGGCGTGGCCCAGTGGGAGGGCCGCACCGTCTTCGTGCCCGGCGCCTTCCCCGGCGACACCGTGCGCGTCCGCCTGGAGGCCCAGGGCAAGGTCCTGCGCGGCCTGCTGGGCCAGGTGCTGACGGACGGAGCGGAGCGCGTGCCGTCGCGCTGCGTCCTGTCCGACGCGTGCGGCGGCTGCGACTGGCTGGAGCTGTCCGTCCCGGCGCAGCGGTCCGCGAAGCAGGAGATCGTCCTCTCCACGCTGGAGCACCTGGGCCACCTGAAGCGCACGGCCTTCACCGTGCGGCCGTTGATGGTGGCGCCCCGGGACTGGGGCTACCGCCGCCGCGCGGTGCTGCACGGGGCGGGGAAGGGGGCGCTCGGCTACTTCGGCCGGCGCACGCACGAGCGCATCCCGGTGGATGTCTGCCCCGCGCTCACGCCCGCGCTCACGGCGCTGCCCGGGAAGCTGGCCCCGCTGCTCAAGCCGCTGGCCAGGGACACCGAGGAGGTGCTGCTGCTGGCCGAGGGCGACAAGGCCGCGTTCGCGGTGAACCTGGGCGGCCCGGTGACGGCGCGGCACCTGGAGGCGGCGGAAGGCGCGGTCCGGGCCCTGCGGCTGGAGGGCGCGGTGCTGGTGCCCAGGGAGGGCTCGGCGCGGCTCATCGGCCGGCCCGTGCTGCGCTCGCTGTCCCCGCTGCGCCCCGAGGTGCCGGTGTACCTGCGGCCGGATGCGTTCGCGCAGGCGCACGCGGAGGCCAACGTGGGGCTCGTCACGGCGGCCCTGTACGAGCTGGGCGCGCAGGAGACGGACTCCGTGCTGGAGCTGTACTCCGGCAACGGCAACTTCACGTTCCCGCTGGCCGGCACGGCCGGGTCGGTGCTGGGCGTGGAGTCGTCCCCGGTGGGCGTGGAGCTGGCGCAGCGGAGCGCTCGGGAGGCCGGCGTGGCCAACGTGCGCTTCGTCCAGGGCGACGCGCGCAAGGTGTGCGACGGGCTGGTGGCGGAGGGGCGCTCGTTCGACCTGTGCCTCGCGGATCCGCCTCGCGCCGGGGCGCCGGGGCTGGCGAAGTGGATGCGCGCGCTGAACGTGCGCCGGGTCGTCTACGTGGCGTGCGACCCGGCCTCGCTGGCGCGCGACGCGGCGGGGCTGGTGGAGGCCGGTTACAAGCCCGTGGCGCTCCAGGTGGTGGACATGTTCCCGCAGACGCACCACGTGGAAGCGGTGATGTCCTTCGAACGGGGAGCCTGACGCGCCATGGACGCCCGCATCGTCGAATTCGCCGAGGTCCTCCGCCAGAACGGCGTGCGCGTCAGCACGTCCGAGGTGCAGGACGCGCTCCGCGCCACGGCGGAGGTGGGGGTCGAGGACCGGAACCTGTTCCGCTCCGTGCTGCGCACCACGCTGGTGAAGCGCGAGCTGGACGTGGAGACGTTCCGCCGCGCGTTCGACTTCTTCTTCTCCGGCGCGGCCCGCACGTTCGAGGCCATCGACCAGTCGCTGGCGAAGCAGTTGGAGGAAGAGGGCTACCTGGAAGGCGACCTCTTGAAGATGGTCATCAACCAGATGAACCTGCTGGCGCCGGAGATGTCCCCGCTGGCGCAGGCCATCCTCGCGGGTGACCGCGCGCGGCTGGCGCAGATCTTCCGTCAGGCGTCGCTCCAACTGGACCTGGGGCAACTGGAGAGCCCGCTGCAGACGGGGTTCTTCACGCGGCGGATGCTCGCGGGCGCGGGCATGGAGCGGGCGCGCTCCGACCTCAAGTCGCTGGAGGACGAGCTCAAGGCCCGCGGGCTGCACGCGGAGGGCGTGGAGATCGTCTCGCGCCACGTGGCCGCGGCCATGCGCAAGATTGAAGAGGCCGCTCGCGCGGAGGTGAAGCGTCAGTCCGAGGCGCGCATCCGCCGCCGCACGGACTCCGTCACGGAGAAGCCGCTGCACCTGCTCACGCAGGCGGAGGTGGACCAGATGGAGGCCGCCGTCCGCACGCTGGCGGAGAAGCTCAAGAGCCGGATGATCCGCAAGCAGCGCTCGCACCGGCGCGGGTCGCTCCACGCCCAGCGCACGCTGCGCCGGAACATGCCGTGGGACGGCATCCCCATGGTGCCCGTGTTCCGCACCCGCCGGCCGGAGCGTCCGGAGCTGGTGGTGCTCTGCGACGTGTCCGACTCCGTGCGCAACGCGTCCCGGATGATGCTGCTGTTCATGCACACGCTGCAGTCGCTGTTCGTGCGCGTGCGCTCGTTCGTCTTCGTGTCCGACGTGGGCGAAGTCACCCAGTTCTTCAAGGACCTGGACGTGAGCGAGGCCATCGACGCGGCGACGGCCGGGCGCACCGTGTCCATGAGCTCCAACTCCAACTACGGCCGCGCGCTGGCGGACTTCACGCGCGACCACCTGGGCAGCATCACGCGCCGCACCACCGTGATGATCATCGGTGACGGCCGCAACAACTACAACGCGAGCAACGCCTGGGCCCTGAAGGACCTGAAGCGCAAGGCGAAGCGCGTGCTGTGGATCAGCCCCGAGGACCGGGGCAACTGGGGCATCGGCGACAGCGAGATGCTCACCTACGAGAAGCACTGCACCCAGGCCGTGGTCGTCACCTCCGTGTCGGACCTGGCCCGCATCGCGGAACAGCTCGTCCCCGTCTGAAAACCCCTTCGCACCCGAGGAGCGCCCCCCATGGCCCCGTCCTTCTTCGACGACTACCAGGACGTCCCCAACGTGGAGACCGGTCCGGACTTCGACGCCGCCGACGACCGCACGCTGCGCATGGCGTCCCGGCCGGTGGACAAGGCGCTGCTCGAGCAGTTGGTCCGCTACCAGGAGACCTTCCTGTCGCACGTGGAGGCGGACGCCGCCCCGGAGGCCATGGCCGGCGCGGCGAAGGCGGCGCTGGAGGCGAGCGGCCTGGACGTGAAGGCGGCGGAGTGGGGGAGCGCCGTGCTCCGGGCCTTTGGCGGGCGGCGGTGGACCGTGCAGCGGCTGCGCTCGAAGCTGACGGAGCTGGAGGCCCGCTCCGGGCCGGAGGTGGACGAGGTGGGCAAGCGCGTCCGGGACGAGCTGGTGAAGCAGGAGCGGGAGACGGACGCCCTGGGCCGGCGCTACGGCGTGGAGACGGTGGCCCTGCTCCGGGAGCGCGAGGCGGAGCTGGTGGCCCTGCACACCCGGCTCCAGAAGGTGCTCAACCGGGGATGACCCGGCGTGCCCGCCCGGTTGCATTCCGCGTCCGGGCGTTCCATAACGGCCCGTTTTCCTTCAAGGCCCACCCATGAAGCGCTACTTCATCCACACCTTCGGCTGCCAGATGAACGTCAACGACTCGCTCCGCATGAGCGAGGCGTTGTCGAAGATGTCCTACGTCCCCACGCCGGAGCCGGACAACGCGGACCTCATCATCCTCAACACCTGCTCCATCCGGGAGAAGGCCGAGGACAAGATGCTGTCCGCGCTGGGGCGCTACCGCGCCGTGAAGGCCAGCCGCGGCGCCATCCTGGGCGTGGGCGGCTGCGTGGCCCAGCAGGAGAAGGACAAGCTGCTGAAGAAGGTCCCGTACCTGGACTTCGTCTTCGGCCCGGACAACATCGCGAAGCTGCCGGAAGTCATCGCCCGCGTGCAGGACGCCCGCGAGCGCGTGGTGGAGACGGCCTTCGTGGACTCCGAGGAGTACGTCTTCCCGCGCGCCGACGCGGAGACGTCCCGCGGCAAGGTGACCGAGTTCGTCACCGTGATGAAGGGCTGCGACAACGTCTGCTCGTTCTGCATCGTCCCGCACACCCGTGGCCGCGAGGTGAGCCGCGAGTTCACGCAGGTGCTCAACGAGGTCGCGGACCTGGCGGGCGTGGGCCTGCGCGAGGTCACCCTCATCGGGCAGAACGTGAACTCGTACCAGGGCGGCATCAGCTTCGCGCAGTTGCTGCTGCGCACCGCGGAGGTGCCGGGCATCGAGCGCGTGCGCTTCACGACGAGCCACCCGCATGACCTGTCGGACGAGCTCATCGAAGCGTTCCGGGTGCAGCCGAAGATCGCCCCGCACTTCCACCTGCCGGTGCAGTGCGGCAGCGACCGCATCCTGAAGATGATGCGCCGCGACTACACCGTCGAGCAGTACATGGAGCGGCTGGAGAAGCTGCGCGCCGCGCGCCCCGGCATCGCCATCACCACGGACATCATCGTGGGCTTCCCCGGAGAGACGGAGGAAGAGTTCGAGATGACGATGCAGCTCACCGAGCGGGTGAAGTACGACAACCAGTTCTCCTTCGTGTACAGCCCGCGCCCCAAGACGGGCGCCGCGCTGCGCGAGAAGGACTGGGGCCCCATCCCGCACGAGGTGAAGGTGGCCCGGCTGGAGCGGCTGCAGAAGCTCCAGCGGCGCATCAGCGGCGAGTACACCCAGGCGCAGGTGGGCCTGGACGTGGAGGTGCTGGTGGAGGGCCGCTCGCGCTACGACGCCACCAAGCGCTTCGGCCGCACGCCGGAGAACCGCACGGTGAACTTCGAGGGCGACGCGCCGGCGGGCTCCATCGTGACGGTGCACGTGGAGCGCGCCACGCCCAACCAGCTCGCGGGCAAGCAGGTGGCGGTGCTCCAGGCCCCCACCGTGGCGCCGCCGCCGGTGGAGCTGCCCCTGCCGTTGCATGTCCCCGCGGAGGCCTGACGCTTCCGCCGCTGTCCCGCCGTCGGAGGTGCCACCATGCCGTTGAAGCCGTTTCGCGGGGTGTCCCCCCGCGTCCACCCGAGCTGCTTCATCGAGGACTCCGCCCAGGTGGTGGGCGACGTGGAGCTGGGCGAGGACTCGTCCATCTGGTTCAACTCCGTGCTGCGCGGGGACGTGAACTCCATCCGCATCGGCAAGCGCACCAACATCCAGGACCTCACCATGGTGCACGTCACCAGCCAGGGTGACTCCACGACGGTGGGCGACGACTGCACGGTGGGCCACCGGGTCATCCTTCACGGGTGCGTCGTGGGCAACCGGGTGCTGGTGGGCATGGGCGCCATCCTGATGGACGGCGTGGAGGTGGGGGACGACTGCATCATCGGCGCCGGCACGCTCCTGACGCCCGGGACGAAGATTCCCCCCGGGTCGCTGGTGGTGGGCTCGCCCGGCAAGGTGAAGCGCCCCATTCACGACGGCGAACGTGAGTTCCTGGTGCAGTCCGCCCTCCACTACGTGCACACCGCCGCCGAACACCGCGCCAGCCGCTGACGCGGCCGCGTTGTGCGTGTTAGGAACACCCCATGGCGCTCGCCCCCGAGACGACCCTGAAGGCTTGTCCGCTCTTCAAGGGCTTCACCGACACCGGCATCTCCATCTTCGCGGCGGCGGCCGTGTCGCGTGCCTACCCCAAGGGGTCGGCCTTGTTCACCGAGGGCAAGCCGGGGGACTCGCTGCTGATTGTCGGTGAGGGCACGGTGCGGCTGAGCGCCCGGAGCCCCTCGGGCGAGGACGTGCCCCTGGGCGAGGTGACCGCCGGGGAGCCCCTGGGCGAGCTGGCGCTCGTGCAGAAGGGCGAGCGGCTGTGCTCCGCCACGGCCCAGACGGACGTGATGGCGCTGGAGATCCGCGCGGCGGATTTCCAGAAGCTGCTCGCGCAGAAGCCGCAGGCCTGCATCAAGTTGTTGATGGGCATCGTCAGCCACTTCGGCGCGAAGGCCCGGGACAACCGGGACATGCTGCGCACGCTGGTGGCGCGGGCCCCGGGAACCTGAGCGACTGTCGGACAGGTGGCCCCGGGCTCCAGCCGTGAGGCCGGACGCATGAACGGGCCTGCCACCCGCACCGGAGGTGGTTACTGTGCTCGCCTGAAGGCTCCCCGGGCTCCCAGGCTGTCGCACACCGTGGGTGTGGGTAGACATGGGGCCGACGGCTTTCGGGGTATGGCGTGGGCGCTTGAGGTGGGAAGCTGGGCGGCCGGAGTTTTCAACTGCTTCACCCGGTTCTTGGCTGGGTGATGGACGGGCTGGCCCGGGTGGTTGCCGAGCGGCCCTTCGGGAAGTGATTGGACGGAACGACGCGTGGAAGAACTGCTCACCAACCTGCTCGGTAACTCCCAGGGCCTCTTCGCCTACCTGACCGTGTTCGCCATCCTGGTGGCATGCGGGCTGGGCGTGCCGCTGCCGGAGGACATCTCGCTCATCCTCGGTGGGTTCCTGGCGCACAAGGGCGCGGCCGACCTGCCGGTGATGATGGCGGTGGGGTTCTTCGGAATCCTGGTGGGTGACAGCCTCATCTACCTGGCGGGGCGCCGGCTGGGCACGCGGCTGGGGCGCGACCCGGGGGCGAAGGGTGGGGGGTTCTTCTCGAAGATCGTCACGCCGGAGAAGCGGGCGAAGGTGGAGTCGCTCTTCGTCACGCACGGCCAGAAGATCGTGATGATCGCCCGCTTCATGCCGGGCGTGCGCGCGGTGACGTACTTCACCGCGGGCTCCGTGCACATGTCGTACTGGCGCTTCATCTTCTGGGACGGGCTGGCGGCGCTCCTGTCCGCGCCGGTGTTCGTGTGGCTCGGGTTCCACTTCGGTGGCGAGCTGGACATGGTCATCCGCAAGCTGAAGGACGGCCAGGTCGTGGTGATGGGGACGCTGGCGGTGCTGGCGGTGGGCTACTTCGTGTACCGCCGCCGCAAGAACGCGAAGCTCAAGGCCGAGGCCGCCGCCAAGGCGCAGATGACGCCGGCCGCCCTGCCGCCCGTGCCGGAGACGCTGGAGAACAACATGTCGCCGACGCGCGCGGCCAGCCCCAGCACCTTCTTCGACGTGCCCGCCGACAAGGCGCCCGCGTCCGAGCCGGACCTGAACGCGCACAAGTAGTCACCGTGCAGTGGTGACGTGGTTCACGGACCCCGCCCCCTCGACGAGAGGGAGCGGGGTTCTTCGTTGTTACTTCGTGTCCGCGTCGCGCAGCGCCTTCGCCAGCAGCTCCGCCACGGACTGCACCATCGGCTCGCGCAGCAGCGTGTGGTGGGTGCCCGGCAGCTCGTGCGATTCGAGCCGCTCGCCCACCAGCGCCGCCCAGCCGCCGTCGATGGGGCGGGTTTCGTCCCGCTCCTCCGCGTGGATGCGCAACACGCGCTGCTCCATCGCGGGCGGGTGGTAGCGACGGGCCGCTTCCAGGTTCGCCTCGAAAACCTCGAAGAGGGCCATGGCATCCACTCCGGACGGCAGCGCTCCGGACCGGGCCGCGGACTCCAGCACCTTCGTGAGCGTTGCTTCCGGCTCCAGCTCCGCCGTGTCCACGTCCAGGTCCGCCAGCGACACGCCCATCAGGTCCTGCGCGAACAGGCCCACCGCCAGCGCGCGGTCCAGGTCCGGCTCCGAGTCCGGCACCGCCTGGGGCACGTACGAGTCGATCATCGCCACCAGCTCCACGACTTCACCCGCTTCGCGGAGCTGGTGCGCCATCTCGTAGGCGATGACGCCGCCCAGGGACCAGCCACCCAGGTGGTACGGGCCGTGGGGTTGGACCCCACGCACCACCCGTACGTAGCTGGCGGCCAGGGCCTCCACGGTGTCCAGCGGCTGCTCCGTGCCGTCGAGTCCTCGCGCCTGGAGGCCGTAGAAGGGCTGAGCCGGTCCCAGCCTGCGCGCCAGCTCCGCGTACGCCAGCACGTGGCCTCCCACCGGATGCACGCAGAAGAACGGTGTGCCCGTGCCTTCGTTCGTGAAGGGCACCAGCGGGGTGAAAGGCTTCGGCCCGGACTCACCCAACAGGACCGCGAACCGCTCCACGCTGGGGGCCTGGAAGAGGGTGGACAGCGGGAGCTTCTGGCCCGTCTCCCGGTGCACCGCCGCCATCAGCCGCACCGCGAGCAGCGAGTGCCCACCCAGCTCGAAGAAGCTGG
Organism: Corallococcus sp. AS-1-6; assembly: GCF_020037015.1. Lineage (GTDB taxonomy): Bacteria > Myxococcota > Myxococcia > Myxococcales > Myxococcaceae > Corallococcus. Next base: position 179,419 of record NZ_JAIQDE010000018.1, read on the forward strand.
TGCGCACGTCCACGGTGGACACGCCCAGGGCTTCGGCCCAGAGCCGTTCGAGCATCGCTTCCCGTTCGTCCCTGGGGCCGACCCTCGCTTCGGGGTTCGCGGCTTCCTCCACCGGAGCCGGCAGTGCGGCTCGGTCCACCTTGCCGTTGGGCGTCAGCGGAAGGACTGGCAGCGCGACGTAGGCGGCCGGGACCATGTAGTCCGGCAGCGAGCGCTGGAGGTGGCTTCGGAGCGGAGCGGTGTCCACCTCCGGCGCCACGTACGCCACCAGGCGTTGGACGCCCGGCACGTCCTCGCGCACCCGCACCATCGCGTCCCGGATGCCGGGGTGCGTGCGCAGCGCGGTTTCGATCTCTCCCGGCTCGATGCGGTAGCCGCGCAGCTTCACCTGGAAGTCCACGCGCCCCATGAAGTCCAGCGTGCCGTCCTGCTTCCAGCGGACCCGGTCGCCCGTGCGGTAGAGGCGGGCTCCGCGCACCGTGCTGAACGGGTGGGGGATGAAGCGCTCCGCCGTGAGGTCCGGCCGGTTGCGGTAACCGCGCGCCAGGCCTTCGCCCGCGATGAACAGCTCGCCCGGGACGCCCACGGACACGGGGTTCAGGTTCGCGTCCAGCACGTACACACTCACGTTGAGCAGGGGCCGGCCGATCACGGGCGTGGGCTGCGCGGTGCGCTGGATGCACTCGGTGGTGGACGCCACGGTGCCCTCGGTGGGGCCGTAGGCGTTGTAGGCCCTCGTGCGGTCCGTGGCCGCGAGCGTGCGCCACGTCACCTCGTCCATGGCCTCACCGCCGATGAAGCAGATGGCCGGCACGTGGGCCTGCTCCAGGAAGCCCGCGTCCAGCAGCAGCTTGAACAGCGACGGCGTGCAGTCCAGTGCGTCGATGCGCCGCTGGTCCACCCACGCGAGCATCGCCTCCGGATCCTGCCGCACGGCCTCCGGGACGATGCACAGGCAGTGGCCGTCCGCCATCAACAGCAACTGCGTCACGGAGGCGTCGAAGTAGAGCGGCCCGTTGAGGCTCACCCGCATCACCTTGGGCGCCTGCGGGTAGCAGGCCTCCGTCAGCGAACGATGCAGGTGCGCCAGCGAGCGGTGCTGGATCATCACGCCCTTGGGCGTGCCCGTGGAGCCCGACGTGTAGATGACGTAGGCCAGATGCTCCGGCCGCAAGGCCACTCGCGGGTTGCCTGGCGAGGACGCTTCGATGCGCCGCGAGTCCGTGTCCAGCCGCACCACTTGCCGCACCGCCGGCTGCCACGACTCCACCTGCGCCTGGGTGGTGAGCAGCACCGTCGCGCCACTGTTCTCCAGGATGAAGGCCCTTCGCGCTTCGGGGGCCGAAGGGTCGAGCGGCACGTACGCTCCGCCCGCCTTGAGGATGCCCAGGATGGCGACGATGGCCTCCGGCGAGCGCTCCAGGCAGAAGGCCACCGGCACATCCGGGCCCACGCCCAGCGAGCGCAGGTAGTGCGCCAGTTGGTTCGCGCGCACGTTGAGCTGATGGAACGACACCGTCGTGTCGCCCATCACCACGGCGGGTGCCTTGGGCGTGCGAGTCACCTGCTGTTCGAAGCGCGCGTGGAAGGACACGTCGCCTTCGAAGGGAGCCGTCTCGCCGCTCCACTCCTCCAG
>NZ_JAIQDE010000019.1 GCF_020037015.1 Corallococcus sp. AS-1-6
GGAGAGTAGGTCGCTGCCGGATTCTTTTTGAAAGCCCCTGGTGCCGCAAGGCGCCGGGGGCTTTGTCTTTGCGGGCTAGTGATCTGGGCCGCCGCACCTGGCTTGAGCGCTGAGACGCGCTCGCCGGAGGCGATGTTGGGGCCGCGCCGGAAGGCGGGTGGGTCGGATTTAGGGCGAAGGGACGCCAAGTTCTCGGATTCCTTGGGGAATCGCGTTATCGTGGATGTTTGACCGCCGTTCCCACTGGATCTAGAGTCATTGCTCCCCCCGGTCTGCGCACCGCCTGCTGCGGTCCGTACTCGCCGGCGCCGGGCAGCCCCGCGAGATGAAGAAGCCGACCTTCTTTGGGAAGTACCTGCTCCTCGAGCGCGTCAACGTCGGCGGTATGGCCGAGGTCTTCATCGCGAAGGCTTTTGGCGTCGAAGGCTTCGAGCGCATCCTGGCCATCAAGAAGATCCTTCCGACGATGGCGGAGGATGACGAGTTCATCACGATGTTCATCGATGAGGCGCGGATCAGCGTTCAGCTGAACCACGCCAACATCGTGCACATCCACGAGCTCGGGAAGCACGAGGACACGTATTTCATCGCCATGGAGTACGTGGCGGGCCGTGACGTCCGCACGCTCCTGGAGCGCTACCGCCGCCGCAAGGAGATCATGCCCACCGCCCAGGCGGTGTTCATCGTCTCCAAGATGTGCGAGGGCCTGGACTACGCGCACCGCAAGAAGGACGCGCGCGGCCAGGACCTGCACATCATCCACCGCGACGTCTCTCCGCAGAACATCCTCGTCTCGTACGAAGGCGAGGTGAAGATCATCGACTTTGGCATCGCCAAGGCCGCCAACCGTTCGCAGAAGACGCAGGCCGGCATCCTCAAGGGGAAGTTCGGCTACATGAGCCCGGAGCAGGTCCGGGGCATGCCCATCGACCGGCGCAGCGACATCTTCGCCGTGGGCGTGCTGCTCTACGAAATGCTCACGGGCGAGAAGCTCTTCGTGGGCGAGTCCGACTTCTCCACGCTGGAGAAGGTGCGCAACGCGGACATCCCGCTGCCGCGCGAGTTCAACCCGAACATCTCCGCGGGGCTGGAGAAGGTCGTCCTCAAGGCGCTCGCGCGCGAGCCCGAGGACCGCTACCAGTGGGCTTCGGACCTCCAGGAGGACCTGATGCGCTTCCTCCTCGCGGGGGACGCCATCTACTCGTCGAAGCACCTGTCCGGCTTCATGAAGGAGGCCTTCGCCGAGGACATGCTCCGGGAAGCGGAGAAGATGGAGCGCTATGCCTCCGTCGAGCGCCCGGACCAGATTGAACACTCGGGTGTGACGCTGCCTCCTCCGGTGGCCGCGCCTCCGCGTGCCACCGCGCAGAAGAGGTCGCCGCCTCCGTCCGCCACGGGTTCTCCCGTGGGCCGCGCCTCCACGGCGCCCGCGCAGCCCGCGCCTGGCTACATCCCGCCGCCCAGCGCTGAAGAGCTGGCGGAGATGGATGGCGCCGCGGACAAGACGCAGATCGTCGACTCCACGCACACGTTCCGCGCCCCGGAGACGCGGATCGCGGACAGCAGCGTCGTCGTGGACGACAGCATCACCGGCCGCTCGGAGAACCCCATCGACCGGGCCGGACATCACACGAGCGCCTCTCCCTACGCTCAGGACGAAGGACGAGGCGGCAAGGGCAAGAGCGGCCCCAAGTCCCAGGTCATCATCGGGGACGAGGGCGGTGAGGCCTACGCGGGCGCGACCATGATCGGTCCGGCTCCGACGGCGCCGCCTTCGCGCTCGCGCGGTGGCTCGGCGGCCCCGGTGCTGGACCCCGAGGAAGAGGAGACCACGGGCAACATCACCGTCCCGGTGGGCTCCCGCCACAACGGGCTGCGCGCCCAGGCGGCCGAAGAGGACCCGGACGGCGCCTACGACGACCAGGGCGACGAGTACGAGGGCGACGGCCAGGACGACTACGGCGACGAAGGGCAGGACTCCGAGGAGCCGCCCTACGACGACGAGGCCGATGGTCCGGCGACCATCCCCCAGAAGGCTTCCAAGATGGCGAAGCCGGCCCCGGCCGCCAAGGTCGAGAAGGCCAAGGCGCCCGCCGGTCCGAAGAAGCCCCTGCCCAAGCCCGCCATCATCGGCATGGCCGTGGGCGCGGCGCTGCTCCTCCTCGTCGCGGTGGTCTTCGTGGTCCGTGGCTCGTCCACGGGCTCCGTGAACTTCGTCGCGCCCGTGGGCGCCACCGTCCTCGTGGACGGCGAGGCCGTGAACGCCAACCAGGTCATCGAGCTGTCCGCGGGCATCCACAACGTGACCGCCTCGGCTCCGGGCTTCCAGCCCGTGACGCAGCAGATTGAGGTCACCGCGGGGCAGGCGGCGGCCCCCATCCTCCTCAGCCTGAAGGCGGATGCGCCGCCTCCGAAGCCGCCGGAACCCAAGCCTCCGGAGCCCCAGCAGCCGCCGCAGGTGGTGGACAACACGCCTCCGCCCACGACGCCGGAGCCGCCCCCGGAGAAGCCCGCCGAGCCTCCCGCGGCGAAGACGTTCACCGCCCTGTTCGAAGGACAGGAGGGCGCGGAGATCTCCGTCGACGGCAAGTCCCTGGGCAAGCTGCCTGGCGCGAAGCTCGGCGACCTGGAGATCGGCAAGACGTACACGTTCACGGCGAAGCGCGCGGGCTACAAGCCGTTCTCCGGCGACTTCACGTCCAAGGGCGACACCGAGGTGCGTGTCGCCGTGGACATGGTGGAGGAAGCGCCGCCGCCCGAGCCGAAGCCGAAGCCCCCGCCGCCCGAGCCGAAGCCGAAGCCTCCGCCCGTGGTGGCGACCCCGAAGCCTCCTCCGGAACCCAAGCCGAAACCCGCCGCCGCGGCGCTGGGCAAGTTCGCCTGCAGCACTTCGCCGGCGGGCGCTCAGATCTGGGTGGACGGAAAGAACACCGGACGTGTGAGCCCTGTGCCGTTGGGCAATCCGCTGCAACTGCCGGTAGGCAAGCGGAAGGTCGTCTTCAAGCTCAACGGCAAGTCGACCAAGCCCCAGGTGGTGGTCATCGACACGGAGAACGTGGCGAAGCTCATCAACGTCAAGGTGGAGTGAACGGACGCACTGCGCCATGGGGCATCTTGTTCCCCTGGCGATTGTTGAGCAGGGATGTCGGGGGGCAGGCTATGACGCCTCGCCCACGACGCTCCTTACGTTGAGGTGATGTGTTCATGAGCATGACGTCCACTCGAGGCAAGCCCGACGCTGGCCCCGCGCAGCAGCCGTTCACCTATCCCCTTCGCAAGGAGTTCGTGGAGCCCGACTGGCGGCGCATCCCGGGCTACAAGGACGTCACCGCGGCGGAGTGGGAGAGCTCGGTGTGGCAGCGCAAGCACACCGTGAAGAACCTGCGCGAGCTGCGGGCGACGCTCGGGGCGCTGCTGCCGGACGACCTGGCCGCGAGCATGGAGTTGGACCAGAAGGAGCGGGCGACGATGTCCATCCTCGTCCCGCCCCAGATGCTCAACACCATGGACCTGGACGACCTGTGGAACGACCCGGTCCGCAAGTACATGCTGCCGGCGCTCGCCGACCGCCGCACGGACTGGCCCAACCACCCGCGCGCCAGCCGGGACAGCCTCCACGAGGCGGACATGTGGGTCGTCGAGGGCCTGACGCACCGCTATCCGACGAAGGTGCTGGCGGAGATGCTGCCCACGTGCCCGCAGTACTGCGGCCACTGCACGCGCATGGACCTGGTGGGCAACGACGTCCCGCAGGTGTCCAAGCACAAGTTCGCGACGGGGCAGAAGGAGCGCTACGAGCAGATGCTGGACTACCTGCGCCGCACGCCGACCGTGCGCGACGTGGTGGTGTCCGGCGGCGACATCGCGAACCTGCCCATCCAGGCGCTGGAGCCGTTCGTCAGCGCGCTGATGGACATCCCGAACATCCGCGACATCCGCCTGGCGTCCAAGGGGCTCATGGCGCTGCCGCAGCACTTCCTCCAGGACAGCGTGCTGGCGGGCCTGGACCGGCTGGCGAAGAAGGCCGTGGAGCGCGGCGTGGACCTGGCGCTGCACACGCACGTGAACCACGCGCAGCAGCTCACGCCGCTCGTGGGCAAGGCGGTGCGCAAGCTGCTCGACATGGGCTTCCGCGACGTGCGCAACCAGGGCGTGCTCTTGCGCGGCGTGAACGACAGCCCCAAGGCGCTGCTGGACCTGTGCTTCACGCTGCTCGACCACGCGAAGATCCTGCCGTACTACTTCTACATGTGCGACATGATCCCCAACAGCGAGCACTGGCGGCTGTCGGTGGCGCAGGCACAGAAGCTCCAGCACGACATCATGGGCTACATGCCGGGCTTCGCCACGCCGCGCATCGTCTGCGACGTGCCGTTCGTGGGGAAGCGGTGGATCCACCAGGTGGCGGAGTACGACCGCGAGCGCGGCATCTCCTACTGGACCAAGAACTACCGCACGAGCGTGGAAGCGAACGACGCCGACGCACTTGAGCGGAAGTACGAGTATTTCGATCCCATCGACACGCTGCCGGAGTCCGGCCAGGCGTGGTGGCGGGATCAGCCCAAGGCGGCGTGATGGACTCCTCCGTGGGCGCGACAGCGCCCCTGTCGTCCCCCCGTCCCTCGCTCAGTGCCGAGGGGCGGGCCCGGTTGTTCCCCTCCGCGACCGACGCGGAGTGGACGGACTGGCGCTGGCAGCAGCGGCACTCGGTGCGCAACCTGGAGCAGTTGGAGCGCTACGTGCGCCTGACCCCGGAGGAGCGCGCCGGGGTGCAGGAGACGTCCTCGCTGTTCCGGATGGGCATCAGCCCGTACTACCTGTCCCTCATCGACCCGGAGCACCCGCTGTGTCCGGTGCGCATGCAGTCCATTCCGGTGCGCGCGGAGGCCCGGGTGCGGCCCGGGGAGCTGGAGGATCCGCTCGGCGAGGACAAGACGCGCCCGGAGGAGTGCATCGTCCACAAGTATCCGGACCGGGTGCTGTTCCTGGCCCTGGATACGTGCTCGGTCTACTGCCGCCACTGCACGCGGCGGCGCATCACCAAGGGCGGTGAGGCGGAGCTCACCAAGGACCAGATGCGCCGGGGCATCGACTACGTGCGCAGCCACCCCGAGGTGCGCGACGTGCTCATCTCCGGGGGAGACCCGTTCCTCTTGAGCGAGGAGCGGCTGGAGTCGTTGCTCGCGCCGCTGAGCGAGATTCCGCACGTGGAGATGGTCCGCATCGGGACGCGGGTGCCGGTGGTGCTGCCCATGCGCGTCACGGACTCGCTGGCGCGCCTGCTGCGCCGCTACGCGCCCGTCTACGTCATCACCCACTTCAACCACCCCAAGGAAGTGACGCCGGAGGCGCGCGAGGCGTGCGAGCGGCTGGTGGACCATGGCGTGCCGGTGGAGAACCAGGCGGTGCTGATGCGGCAGCTCAACTCGGATGCGCGCATCATCAAGGAGCTGTCGCACGTGCTCCTGCGCAGCCGCGTGCGCCCGTACTACCTGCACCAGATGGACGTCGCGGAGGGCTGCGAGCACCTGCGCACGCCCATCGCCAAGGGGCTGGAGATCCTCCAGCAGCTTCGCGGGCACACCAGCGGGCTCGCGGTGCCGCACCTCGCGGTGGACCTGCCGGGTGGGGGAGGGAAGGTCACCCTCCAGCCCGACTACGTCATCGAGCGGGGCGAGCGGGAGACCCTGTTCCGCAACTACAAGGGCGAGACGTACGCGTACCCGGAGCCGGAGGAGACCGACTGCTCCTGCCCGTACGACGAGGTGTGGCAGGCGCGGTCGCGGGAGCCAGGTTCCCGAGGCCGCTGAGGGCTCCTCGGGGCTACCTGCGGCGCTTGGACGACTTCCGGCTGATGGACTTGGTGGGCGTGCCGGCGGTGTCGCCAATCTCCACGGCTGGCGCACCCGCTGTGCTGTCCAGGCTGCCGTCGACGTCGACGGAGGGCTCCGCGCCGTCCGCGGACTCCAGCTCCACCGGGTCCGCGTCGCTGAAGCCCTGCTGGATGTGGACCTCGCCGTCGCCCTTGCGCTTCTTCGCCTCGGCTTCCTTCTCGGCCTTGGCCTTGTCGTCGAGCCGCTTGGCCTCGTTGGCGACGCGCTGGTTGTCCTCGGGCGTCATCCGGGCGGTGAAGGTGGCGAACTCCTTCGCGGAGACGCCGTGCTTCTCCATGACCTTGGCGGACTCCTTCTGCTGGTCGCGGATGGCCTGGCCGCGCTCGGCGTTGCTCATCTCCGACGGCTTGCGGTTGCCGTAGTCCTCGTTGACCTTCGCCTGGGCCGCGGCCTCATCGCGCTGGATGGCCGCCACCTTCTCCGGCGTCAGGCCTTCCTCCTCCGCGAGGGCAGGGGTCGCCAGCAGGAGCGACGAGGCAGCGAGCATCAACGAGAGGCGGGTGGTCATGGGGAGGCTCCTCAATCCGGGCCATCATAGGCATGGAGTCAGAGCCAGCGCATGGCCGCTTCTTCAGGGCGCCTGACACCGCGTGCAGCCGTCGTTCGCGCCCGCGCATTGCTCGCGAGCCCTGGCGCAGCGCGGCGGGAGGTCGTCCCGGTCCGCGTGCTGCTCCACGAGGCCGCAGAGCTGCTCCGCCGTGGCGCACGTCCGCGCGGAGACGTCGCACTGCTCGGCGCAGGTGAGGTCGTCCCCCTGTTCGCGGGCGCGGAGCTCGTCGAGGCGGGCCTCGATGCCGTCGATGGCCGCGTCGTCGTCCCCGGCCACCCGGGTGTCCACGTGCTTCGCGCAGCCCGCCAGCGCGATTCCTGCCGTGAGGAGGGCCAGCCATGACCGGGTCGCTCGCATGGCCCTACCCATACGCGCCTGCTCGAGGCCGCGTCCAGTCAGCGGCGCTCGGGGGAGGGCATGCGGCGCTCGGGGCGGGGCTCCGGCTCAGGGGGGCGGCTCCAGTAGAGCCAGGCCGTCAGGGCCAGGAGCGCGGCCACGGCCAGCCTCCGCAGCCATTCCTCCCTCGCCCGTCCGGGTGAGTCCGCGTCGGCCTGGGCGGCCCTGTCCAGCGCGGCCTCGACCTCGGGGCCGAGCGCGTGCAGCCGCCGGCACAACCACGCCACCGGCGCGAGCGGCACCGGCACGGGCGCGGTGTCCTTCTCCACGGCCATGGCCAGCATCCGCTCCCAGGCGGTGGCCTCCTCCGGGCTCTCCGGGGGCCTCGAGGGCTGGCCCAACTGGCGGGCCAGGGCCACCGCTGAACGGAGCAGCAGCGCCGAGAACGCGTCGCTTGAAATCCCGTACCAGGCCGCGCACTCCGCCTGGGGCCGGCGCTCCACGAGCCGGCGGACCAAGACGGCGGCCGCGCGGGGCTCCAGCGCGCGGAGGGCGTCGGAGAGGGCCTCGGGGGACAGGCGGGCGACGTCGGGGACGGAGGCGGTCACGGGGCTCCATTCTGCGGCATCCGCCCGGGGATTTCGTGGGCTCCTACCAGGGACATGTCCTGGCTTCCGGCCGATTTCTTGAGGCGGATCGCCCCGCCCCTAGACTGTTGGACCATGTTGCAACGTGTGGCACTGCTGCTGCTCCTGCTCGCGTCGTCGCGGGCGTTCGCCGTGGAGACGATGCGCATTGCCATGGACGACCCTGGCGACGAGGTCCGCGTGAGCGGCCGGGGCCTGGGCTTCGGCCCCGACGCGGAGGACGGCACCTATGTCGCCGTCACGTCGGGACAGGCCACCGTGCGCCGCCGCAACGGCAAGCTGGAGGTCAACGGGGCTCCGGTCCTCGAGGACTCCATCCGCTTCCGGGGCGGCCTGGAGGCCACCGACGCGGGCGGCCCCGGCAACGAGCCCCTGAAGGCGGGCAGCGCGCAGGTGCGCGGCGACGTCGTGGTGCGCCTCTTCAAGAACAGCCTCCAGCTCATCAACGTCATCCCCCTGGAGGACTACCTGGCGGCGGTGCTCGGCAGCGAGATGCCCGTGTCCTTCCCGCTGGAGGCCCTCAAGGCCCAGGCCGTGGCCGCGCGGACGTACGCGCTGCAGAAGAAGCTGGACGCGTATGGCGCCGCCTTCCACATGGGCAGCAGCGTGCTCCACCAGGTGTACGGCGGCGTGAACCGCGAGGACGCCAAGACGCGCGCCGCCGTGGAGGCCACCCGGGGCGAGGTGCTCACGTACGACCTGGCCCCCATCGAGGCGTACTTCCATGCCTCCTGCGGCGGGCGCACCGAGTCCGGCCAGGACGCGCTCCAGCGGAACCTGCCGTACCTGCAGCCCGTCGACTGTCCCTGCGGGAAGCTGCCCGCCAGCCGCTGGTCCGCGACCCTCTCCGAGGGGGAGCTGCGCGGCGCGCTGAAGTCCGCGCCGGGCGGCATGCGCGTCACCGGCCGCACGCCCACGCACCGGGTGACCCGCGTGACGCTGCCGGATGGCACCGCGGTGGACGGCGTGACGTTCCGCCGCAAGCTGGGCTACACGCGCCTCAAGAGCCTGGACTTCGACGTGGAAGCGTCCGGCAAGAACTACGTGTTCACCGGACGTGGCTTCGGCCACGGGGCGGGGCTGTGCCAGTGGGGCGCCAAGGCCCTCGCCGACCAGGGCAAGACGTACCGGGAAATCCTTTCCCACTACTACCCGGGCGCCGAGTTCCAACAGCTCTACTGACGCCCTCGCCGGTTCCGTGAGGGCGCGGGGGCTGCTACAAGCGCCAACCCCGTGTCGTCCCTCCTCTCCGACTACGATTTCGAGCTCCCCGAGGCGCAGATCGCCCAGGCCCCGCTGCCCGACCGGGACGCGTCGCGCCTGATGGTCGTCAGCCGCGCCACCGGCGCCTGGAGCCACCAGCACTTCACCGGCCTGCCGGACCTGCTGCGCGAAGGGGACCTGCTCGTCCTCAACGACGCGCGCGTCATCCCCGCGCGCCTGCTGGGCCAGAAGAGCGGCACCGGCGGCCGGGTGGAGCTGCTGGTCGTCCGCCCCGCCGCCGCGGCCACGCTCACCTCCGCGGCGCTTGGCGGTGCCCCTGAGTCGCTGGAGTGGGTCTGCCTGGGGCAGGCGTCCAAGGGGCTCAAGCCCGGCCAATCCGTCACCTTCGCCGGGGGCCTGTCCGCCGAAGTCCTGGAGGCCCTGGGGGGAGGGGAGTACCGGGTGCGCTTCCATGCCGCGCCGGGCACGTCGCTCGCCAGCCTCCTGGACGCGGCGGGGCGGCTGCCCCTGCCTCCGTACATCACCCGCGAGCCCGAGGCCTCGGACGCCGAGCGCTACCAGACCGTGTACGCCCGCGCGTCCGGCGCCGTGGCCGCGCCCACCGCAGGCCTGCACTTCACGCAGGAGGTCTTCGCGAAGCTCGCGGCGAAGGGCGTCCAGCGCGCGGAGGTGACGCTCGACGTGGGGCCCGGCACCTTCCTGCCCGTGCGCGAGGAGGTGCTGGACAAGCACCACATGCACCCGGAGCGCTTCACCGTGCCCCAGGCCACCGCTGACGCCGTGAACGCCGCGAAGGCGGAGGGCCGCCGCGTGGTCGCCGTGGGCACCACCGTGGTGCGCACGCTGGAGTCCGCCACCGGCCCGGACACGGGCCGGCTGCGCAGCGGGCCGGGCGAGACGGCGATGTTCATCCGGCCCGGCTATGTCTTCCGCCAGGTGGACGTGCTCCTCACGAACTTCCACCTGCCGCGCTCCACGTTGGTGATGCTGGTGAGCGCGCTCCTGGGCCGTGAGCGCACGCTCGCCGCGTACCAGGAGGCCGTGCGCGCGGGCTACCGGTTCTTCAGTTACGGCGATGCCATGTTGGTGAAGGAGTGAGTGCCGTGGTCGACGAGCAGGGCAGGGAAAAGGGCGAGAAGGGCGATACCCGCGTGCCCCCGGGGCTGGTGCGCTTCGAGCTGTTGCACGAGGACCAGAGCGGCACCAAGGCGCGCCGCGGCCGGCTCAACACGCCGCACGGCCCCATCGAGACGCCCATCTTCATGCCCGTGGGCACCGTGGGCAGCGTCAAGGGCGTGGGCCCGGACGACCTGAAGACCCTGGATGCGCAGATCATCCTGGGCAACACCTACCACCTGATGCTCCGCCCCACGGACGCGCTCGTCGGGGAGATGGGCGGCCTGCACCGCTTCATCTCCTGGGACCGGCCCATGCTCACGGACAGCGGCGGCTTCCAGGTGTTCAGCCTGTCGGAGAAGCGCAAAATCACCGAGGAGGGCGCCGCGTTCCAGTCGCACCTGGACGGCTCGCGGCACTTCCTGTCGCCGGAGCGCTCCATTGAAATCCAGGAGACGCTGGGCGCGGACGTCATCATGGCGTTCGACGAGTGCCCTCCGTCCACCGAGGACCGCGCCTACCTGGAGAAGTCCCTGGCGCGCACCACGCGCTGGCTGCACCGGTGCGTGAAGGCGTGGGGCCGCGAGCGCTCGTCGCTCTTCGGCATCGTGCAGGGCGGTCTGCACGACGACCTGCGCAAGCGCCACGCGGAGGAGGTGTGCGCGGTGGACCTGCCCGGCTACGCGCTGGGCGGCTACTCCGTGGGCGAGGCGCCCGAGGCGATGCACGCGGGCGTGGCCTACTCCGCGCCGCTGCTGCCCCGGGACAAGCCGCGCTACCTGATGGGCGTGGGCACGCCGCTGGACCTGGTGACGTGCGTGGAGCACGGCGTGGACATGTTCGACTGCGTGCTGCCCACGCGGTGCGCCCGCAACGGCCTGCTCTTCACCTCGGAGGGCAAGCTGGTCATCCGCAACGCGGCCTACGCCAAGGACCCCCGCCCGGTGGACCCGGCGTGCTCGTGCTATACCTGCCGCACGTTCAGCCGGTCCTACCTGCGGCACCTGTTCGCCGCGGGAGAAATCCTGGCGATGCGGCTCAACACGCTGCACAACCTCCACTACTTCCTGGACCTGATGGCCCAGGTGCGCCGGGCCATCGCGGAGGACCGCTTCGCGGCGTTCGCCCGGGACTTCCGGGCCAGGGCCCAGGCGCAGGAGGCCGAGCGCAAAAGCGGTCGGTGAGCGGGCAAAGGGTTTGCCGTGCTTCCGGCGTTCACTTGCTCACATGGGGCGCCCTTGCTAAGAGGCCACCCTTTCGGATGTTTTGCCCCCACCCGTACGCCGGGTCGGGGCCACGTTTCCGAATCCTTCCTTCCAAACGACGAGGCAGTGCGTGGCTGACAGTTTCCTGATTCTCGCGCAGGCCGGGGCCGGCGGTTCCCCCCTGGGGACCTTCGGCTTCCTCGCCGTGCTGGTGGCCATCATGTACTTCGTGATGATCCGCCCCCAGCAGAAGCAGCTCAAGGAGCACCGCAACCTGCTCGCGGGGCTCAAGAAGGGCGATGACGTCGTGACGTCCGGCGGCATCCTCGGGCGCATCCACCAGGTGGACGACTCCACCGTGACGCTGGAGATCGCCAGCGGGGTGCGCGTGCGCGTGCTCAAGACGGCTGTCAGTGCGAAGGGCACCGTTCCGGCGGCGGGCGCCCCGGCGGCCGCCCCCGCTGAGAAGAAGGAGGAGAAGTAATGGACCGCGGCTGGTGGTGGAAGTTCGGGATGATCGTCGCGGTGACGCTGGGGACGATCTGGTTCCTCGTGCCGACGTACTACTCGCTGGTGGTCCTGGACCGCAGCGAGCGCAACAACATCGCCGTGCTGGAGCAGCGGCTGCCCAAGTGGGCGCCCCCCGCGAAGTACCGCCTCAACCTGGGGCTGGACCTGCAGGGCGGCATCCACATGGTGATGCGGGTGGACACCAAGACGGCCCTGCAGAAGCGCACCGAGCGCCGCGGGCAGCAGATCGCCACCTACGTCAACGACAAGAAGCTGGGTGAGGTGACGGCGGACACGGATCCGGAGCGGCTGCAGTTGGTGCTGACCGCGAAGGACCCGGGCACCATGGACGCCATCCAGAAGGAGGTGCTCGCCACCTTCACCGACTTCACCGTGGAGTCCCGCAACGGCGGCACGCTGGTGCTCAAGCCGGACGAGGGCCAGGTGAACCGCTTCCGCGACGAGGCCGTGGACCAGGCGATGCTCGTCATCCGCCGCCGCATCGACAAGTGGGGCGTGGCGGAAGTGGACGTGCGCAAGCTGGGCACGGACTCCATCCAGATTTCGCTGCCCGGCCGCAGCAACCCGGAGCAGGCCAAGGAGCTGGTGGGCACCACCGCGCAGTTGGAGTTCCGGATGGTGGACGACACCAACCCGCAGGTGTTCGCGCAGATGTACCAGCAGCACCCGCCCCCGCCGGAGAGCAAGATCACCCTGGTGGAGGACGAGGGCTTCCCGCAGTTGTCCTCGCCCAACCGCGAGGCGCTGCTCGCGTACGCGAAGGACAAGACGCCGGAGGGCCGCGACGTCGTCACCGAGTGCGTGGCGAACCCGGTGAAGAAGAACGACTGCATCGCGTACCGCAGCTACCTGCTGGACAAGAACGTTCCGCTCACGGGTGAGAGCCTGGCGGGCGCGGACGCGTCCGTCAGCCAGATGAACGAGCCGGAGGTGAACATCGCCTTCGACCCGGCCGGCTCGCGCGAGTTCGAGAAGCTGACCGAGGCCGCCGTGGGCCGCCGGATGGCCATCGTGCTGGACGACAACGTGCACACCGCGCCGCGCATCAACGAGAAGATCGGCGGCGGCCGCGCGCGCATCACCATGGGCCGCGCCAGCGGGCGCAGCTTCGAGGAGTGGCTGGGCGAGGCGCAGACGCTGGCGCTGGTGCTCAAGGCGGGCGCGCTGCCCGCGCCGGTGACGGTGGGCGAAATCCGTCAGGTGGGCGCGACGCTGGGCGACGAGCTCATCAAGAAGGGCAGCCTGGCGGCGCTGGTGGGCCTGGCGCTCGTGGTCGTCTTCATGGCGGTGTACTACCGCAAGTCCGGCCTCATCGCGGACGTGGCGCTGCTGCTCAACGGCCTGCTCATCCTGGCGGGCCTGGCGTTCTTCAACGCCACGCTGACGCTGCCGGGCATCGCGGGCTTCGTGCTCACGCTGGGCATCGCGGTGGACGCGAACGTGCTCATCAACGAGCGCATCCGCGAGGAGCTGTCGCACGGCAAGTCCGCGCGCGCGGCGGTGGACCAGGGCTACGACCGCGCGTTCTGGACCATCTTCGACGCGCACGTGACGACGCTGCTGGCGGGCTTCATCCTGTTCTTCACGGGAACGGGCCCCATCCGCGGCTTCGCCACCACGCTCATCGTGGGCCTGCTGGCGTCGCTGTTCACGTCCATCGTGGTGACGCGCGTCATCACGACCTACTTCGTCCACGGCCGCAACGCGCAGTCGGTGTCCGTCTAACGGGCCTCAGAGCGCCTTCGGGAAATCCGCCATGCAGATTCTCAAGCACAAGACGCACATCGACTTCATTGGAAAGCGCAAGCCGGCGCTCTTCATCTCCACGATCATCAACCTGGCCATCATCGTCGGCATCGCCGCGGTGGGGTTCAACTTCGGCGTGGACTTCGCCGGCGGCACGGTGGTGGAGCTGAAGTACAACACGCCCACCACGGCGGCGCAGGTCCGCGAGAAGGCCCAGGCCGGCGGTCTGCACGACGTCAGCGTCCAGGGCATCGGCTCGGCGGACGAGAACTCCTTCCTCCTGCGCATGGGCGGCGTCACGCAGCTCACGGAGGAGAACGCCGAGCGCGCGAAGACGGCCATCCAGGGCCTGGGCGAGACGCGCAACGTCTACGCCGACATGGCCAACGGCATCGTGAACTTCCGCTCCGCGCAGCCCATGTCCGTGGAGGCGGTGAAGAAGGCCGTCGAGGGCGCGGGCATCGGCGTGCAGGAGGTGCGTGACCTGGGCGCGAACCAGGGCGGCACCGGCTACGACTACCAGGTCGTGGCGAGCGGCATGGCGGACAAGGTGTTCTCCGCGCTGAGCGCGGGCCTGGATAAGCCCAACTTCGAGCAGCGCCGCGTGGACTACGTGGGTCCGCAGGTGGGCAAGCAGTTGCGCAACCGCGGCATCATGGCGCTGCTGTACTCCATGATCGCCATCCTCATCTACGTGGCGTTCCGCTTCGACTTCAAGTTCGGTCCGGGCGCGCTGATCTCCATGGTGCACGACGTCATCATGGTGGCGGGCTACTACCTGGTGAGCCGGCGTGAGTTCAACCTGACGTCCATCGCCGCGCTGCTCACGGTGGTGGGCTACTCGGTGAACGACACCATCGTCATCTACGACCGCATCCGTGAGGACATGGCCAAGTACAAGGGCAAGCCGCTGCCGGAGATCATCAACATCGCCGTCAACGACACCCTGGGCCGCACCATCCTCACCTCCGGCGTGACGGCGCTGTCGCTCGTCGGTCTGCTCATCTTCGGCGTGGGCGAGATCTTCGACTTCGCCATGGCGATGCTGGTGGGCATCCTCGTGGGCACGTACTCGTCCGTGTACATCGCCAGCCCGCTGGTCATCTGGTTGGACGAGCGCGCGCACGCCCGCGAGGGTCACGGCGGCGGCGCCAAGCAGGAGCCGAAGACGGCCTGAGCTGTTGGCCGGTCTTGAAGCAACGAGGGCCCTCCTCCCCACGTGGGAGCGAGGGCCTTCGCTTTTTCAGAAGCGCGCGCCCAGCGTCAGCGACGCGTCCATCAGGCCGCCGCCGTTGTCGTCCGTCGAGGTGACGTTCGCGAAGTCCTGGTCGATGAGGAGGCGGTACGTGCCGCGCACGCCCGCGGTGAGGCCGCCGGTGTTGAACTCCAGGCCCACCGCGAGGGGCACCTCTTCCATCAAGTCCGAGTCGTAGAGCCCCGCGCCCGCGCCGCGCACGTCCACGTAGGACAGGCCCAGGCCCACGCCCGCGAAGGGGCGCACCGCGGTGAGGAAGGGCGGAGACACCTTCACCAGCGCGCTGCCGCCGTTGCGCACCAGCGAGGGCGCGTCGAAGAGGCGGCTGTCGCTCACCTTGTTCTGCGAGCCCTCGTAGCCCACCTCGAAGCCGAGGAAGGTGGTGGGCTGGAGGTTGAGCGTCAGGCCCCACAGCGGACCGGTGCTGGCCAGGTCGCCCAGGTCCCCCGTGTAGTCGCCAATGCCGCCGCGCAGGAAGACGTTCACGTCCCCCTGCTTCTTCTGCGCGAGCGCGGGCCCGGCGCACAACACGGCGGCCATCAGGGCACCGCCCTGGAGAAACCTGCGAAGCATGCGGACCTCCCTGTCCACGGGTGTGCACTCAAGCTGGGCACCGCGCACCCGCCGTGCAGGTCGGGGGCAGGGAGGCAGTCGAGCGCACGTCTGAACACGCGTGCAGGAGGGCGGTGTGAGTGGGCGGGTTGGACTGCCTTGGTCGGACGTCTGAGGTACTGTCCTTCACCATGCGGTGGTTGCTTCCAGATGTCGTCGAGCAGGAGGTCGGTTCGCTCGCGGGTGAGCTGTCGCTGCACCCGTTGGCGGCGAGGGTGTTGCTGCACCGTGGCTACCGCACGCCGGAGGCGGCGTCGGCCTTCCTGTCGGACCGGCTGGCGGACCTGCCGGACCCGTTCCGGATGAAGGGCATGGGCCCCGCGGTGGAGCGCGTGCTGCGCGCGGTGCGGCTCAAGGAGAAGGTGACGCTCTACGGGGACTACGACGTGGACGGCGTGTCCTCCACGTCGCTCATGTACCTGTTCCTCAAGGAGCTGGGCGTGGCCCCCGCCACGTACATCCCGCACCGGCTGGACGAGGGCTACGGCCTCAACCTGGGCGCGGTGGAGCGCATCGCGCAGGACGGCACGCGCCTGCTGGTGACCCTGGACTGCGGCATCACCTCCGTGGCGGAGATTGCCCGCGCGAAGGAGATGGGCCTGGACGTCGTGGTGGTGGACCACCACACGGTGCCGCCCACGCTGCCGCCCGCCACCGCGGTGCTCAACCCGCACCAGCCCGGCTGCGAGTACCCCACCAAGGTGCTGTGCGCCGCGGGCGTGGCCTTCAACCTCTGCATGGGCCTGCGCAAGCGCCTGCGCGACGACGGCTACTTCGCCACGCGCAAGGAGCCCAACCTCAAGGCGCTGATGGACCTGGTGGCGCTGGCCACCGTGGCGGACGTGGTGCCGCTCACCGGCGCCAACCGCATCCTCGTGGCGCACGGCCTCCAGGAGCTGTCCCAGGGCCGCCGCCCCGGCATCCGCGCGCTGAAGGAGGTGGCCGGCCTGGAGCCGGACGCCACCGTCACCGCGGGGCAGGTGGGCTTCCGCCTGGGGCCCCGCATCAACGCCGCGGGCCGCCTGCATGACGCGTCGCTGGGCCTGCAGTTGCTCTGTGCGGACTCCGTGGAGGCGGCGCGCTCGCTGGCGCAGGTGTTGGACCGCGCGAACGCGGAGCGGCAGGGGATTGAGAGCAGCATCCTCACGCAGGCGCTGGCGCAGGCGGAGGAGCACAAGGACTCGCGGGGGCTCGTGCTCTTCGACGAGGGCTGGCACCCGGGCGTCATCGGCATCGTGGCGTCGCGCGTGGTGGAGCGCTTCCACCGGCCCACGGTGATGGTGGGCGTGAAGGACGGGGTGGGGAAGGGCTCGGCGCGCAGCATCGAGGCGTTCCACCTGTACGACGCGCTCACCGGCTGCTCGGACCTGCTCATGCGCTACGGCGGGCACAAGCACGCGGCCGGCCTCACCATCGACGCGAAGCAGCTCCCCGCCTTCCGCGAGGCCTTCGCGAAGATCGCCCTCCAGCGCCTGACGCCGGAGGACATGATTCCGCGCTGCCGCGTGGACGCGGTGGTGAACCCGCGCGACCTGGACGCGACGGCGGTGGAGTCGCTGCAGCGGCTGGGGCCCTTCGGTCAGGGCAACCCGGAGCCGGTGCTGGTGCTGCGCGGCCAGCAGGCCCGGCCCCGCGTGCTGCCCGCGAAGTCCGGGGCGCCTGGCGCGGGGCACCTGAAGCTGGCGCTCGTGGACGCGCCGGAGCTGGACGCCATCGGCTTCGGCATGGCGGACCGCGTGTCGCTGGTGGAGGGGCCGGTGGACCTGGCCTTCCAGGCCGGCTTCGACACCTTCCGCGGCCAGCGCAAGCTGTCCCTGCGCCTCAAGGACGTGCGTCAGGCCGCCTGACGCCGCCCCCTGGCCTGGCCCGCGCTACGCGAGCCCCCAGCGCACCCGGCCCGGCGACATCAGCGCGCCGGCCCGCGCCAGCTCGTTGAGGCGGAAGCGCTCCGCCTGACGCTCGAAGGCGGTGCGGCAGCCCTCCGAGCAGAAGAAGTACCGGCGCCTCTTGTACTCCGACGAGGGCTGGCCCTCCGGGGCCTCCAGGTGCCTGCCGCACACCGGATCCCAGTGCCTGGTGTTGCCCTGCCCGTGTTCCTGTCCGCCGTTCATCATCCACCTCCAGCCCGACGCCCCTGACTCCCCCACCGGACGCGAATGTAAGCAGGGGGCATGCCAGCGGTCCATCTCCTGGGAATACCAACCAGGAGGGCGTGTCCGGGCCGCGAAGGAGGGGAAAAAGTTCAGCCCCCGCCACCGCTTCCCGGGGGAAGGGCGCGGGGGCCGAGGGGATGGGGCCGGGAGGGGCTTCAGAAGCCGACGCCGGCGCTGCCACCCAGGAAGAAGTCGTTGGCGTAGCCGCGGCGCAGGCCCATGGCCTCGACGCGGAAGGTGAGGTGCAGCGTGCGCGACAGGGCGGGCCGGCCGCGGATGCCCAGGCCGTACTGCACCACGGGCTTGAGGCCGTTCACCTTCGTCTCGTCCTCGCCCACGGTGATGCCGGTGGCCTGGTAGGCGAGTCCACCCCCGGCCTGGAGGAACAGACCGAAGGGCGAGTCGCCGAACTGGAACAGCCAGGCCGGCGCGAGCGTGAAGTAGTGAAGCCGCGTGTCCCCCTTGATGAATTCCGTGCCGTCACTGAGGCTGCCGTAGAGCCAGCGCAGGTCCGCGAAGAGGGCCTCGCGCAGGGTCGCGTTCTCGGTGAAGAAGTTGCGGCCGAACTCCCAGGTGGCGCGCACGCCCAGGCCGGGCTTGTTGTCGGAGAAGTCGCCGCGGGCGCTGTCAATCAACAGCAGGCCGCCCACCAGCTCCACCGCGACGCCCAGGTTGGGGTCGTCCAGGCGGGACATGCCCCGGAAGCCGTCGTCGTTGGTGGCCTCGGCGGCCTCGCGGAACTCGTCCGTTTCGTCCACCAGCTTGCGGCGGCGCTCGTAGGCGTCGTCGTCCTCCTGGCGCGCCTTCTGCTGGGCGCGGTCGGCCTCCTCCTCCGGGTAGGCGTAGGGGTCGTCGTCGTCCGCGCTCTGGGCGAAGGCGGCGGGGGTGAAGAGCAGGCTGCCAGCGAGGCAGGCCTTGAGCCAGGTGTTCAAGGGAGCGGGCCTCACTGGAAGATGCTGGGGCAGGTGGTGCCGCCCGCGGCGCTCGCCGGGCAGAGGTTGGCGCCGAGGAGCAGCTCGCGCGGGATCTGCAGGTGGTCCATGAACTCGTTGCAGACGGCCTTGCGCAGCTCCAGGTCGGAGATGTGCGAGATGATGGCGGCGGCGGGGACGGCCAGCGAGAACTGGGACTGATCCCCCAGCACCAACTGGGTGTACTGGAAGATGCCCGGCTTCGCGGGGTCCGTGTCGTAGTACGCGGAGACGATGTCGCGCTGGAGCTGGGCCTCCTGGCCGGTGGAGCGGCCCGCCTGGTAGAGCGCGGTCGCCAGCAGCGTGCCCACCTGGTACTCGGCGCCGTCGGCGGTGAAGGTGTTCACGTCCTGCTGCTGCACGCGGGCGTACAGCAGCGCGCTCATGCAGCGGTCGCCGCGGGACAGGTCGCGCGCGTCCGTCACCCCGGCGTAGGGGCCCCCGTCGAAGGAGGGCGCCATGAAGCGCGGGTCACACCCGCTGACGCTGCGGCAGGTGGCGCCGTAGGCGTGGTAGTCCGCCAGGCCCTCGTCGAAGGACTTGAGCACGTTGGCGCCCTGGCTGGGGTTCTCCGAGGACCAGTTGGACAGCGCCACGGGCAGGTTCTGGCCGGCGTACGCCAGCCGGTTGAACACCAGGTGCGAATATTCGTGCGCCATCACCGCCGCGTTGAGGGGGAGCGGGGCGCGCTGGATCTTGTCGAACGGCAGCACCAGGAAGGACTGGAGCACCGGGTAGAAGATGGCGTTGTCGCGCGCCGGCTCCTTGCTCGCCTGCGCCTGGATGAACTCCGGGAAGTAGTAGAGCCTCGGCGCGGGCTCGAAGGACGCGACCTTCACGTTGGCGACGGTGCGGAAGTACTCGTTGGCGCGCTCGAGGTTGTAATACGAGGTCACCATGTTCCAGGAGTGGAAGTCCGCGGGCCAGAGGACGTCCTCGCCCGTCTTCTCGTCCTTCTGGGTGATGTAGCTGGCCTTCACGTCGTGGCCGGGCTTCTTGAGCAGCACGTCCGCGACGGTGGCCTCCGTGGCGTTCTGGAGCGCGGGGTCGTTCAGGTCGATGACGATGCGTGCACCGCCCTGGAGGTCGCCGACGGTGCCCTTCAGGCCGACGACGTCCTCGATGGTGGTGAGTTCGACCTGCGTGGGGACGTACTGGCCATTGCTGGAGCGTGACAGGACGGAGACCTTCACGGGGGCCTCGCTGTCCGGCGCGCAGCCCGTGGCCAGGGTCAGCCCGACGGCGGCGGTGATGACTGTTCGGAGCATGACGCCCGTTTTACTCCGGACCGCTCAGAACGTGTATTCCCCTCCGAGTGTGAGCAGGGCGGAGTCCTGCGCGGGGAGGCCCTCCGGCACGTCCCGCTGGAGGGCCACGGAGGCCCACAGGCGCACCGCGTCGCCCGGGCGCACCGTCCACCGGGTGGCCACCACGTGGGCCACGCCCTCGCCCGGCACGTATTGGGTGAAGGCGTAGGAGAGCTGGCCCCGGAGGGCGGGGCTGAGGCGCCAGGAGAGGGATGGCTTCACGTCCCAGCGGACCGGCGCGGAGGGGAAGCCGGTGGTGGCGTTGACCTCTCCCAGGCGCCGCGCCACGGCCGCGCCCAGGTCCCGCAACTGGCGGCGGCGCAGGACGGTCAGGGCCCCGCGGGCGGCGGCCAGGCCTTCCAACCGGGCCTCCAGTTGCTCCGTCTCCGCGTCGGTGAACTGGCCCGCGGTGAGCGGGTCCTCGCTGTAGAAGGCGAAGGCCCCGCGCAGCCCCAGCTCCCACCGGCCCTTCCAGAGCAGCCTCGCGCCCAGCGTGGGGCGGGCCATCCAGAGGATGTCCTCCTGGGTGTAGCGCTGCGTGGCGGCGCCGCCGGAGACGGTGAGCAACTGGCGGCGCAGCGGGTTGCGGCTGACGCCCACGCCCGCGTCCAGGCCGTACTCCCAGGTGCCGAAGCCCGCCGAGTCCCAGGCCGCGCCCAACTGCACCGCCTGGCTGCCGTAGCCCGTCCGGGCGGTGAGGCCGGGGACGTCCAGGCGGGGGCGCTCCTGGATGAGCTCCGTGTCCGAGGACTTGGCCAGCCCCAGGCTGACGGCGCCGGACAGCAGCCAGTGCGCGCCCGCCAGGTGGTCCACGCCCACGGAGAGCTGGTGGGTGGCCGCGGTGCCGGACTCCGGACGCACGCCGCTGTAGCCCAGCGTGAGGAAGGTCGCTTCCCCCACGCCCACGTCGCCCAGCAGGCTCCAGAGGGCATAGCCGTGGCCTCCGCTCGCCTCGAGCGTGACGGAGCTCTCCGCGGCCTCCGCCCGGGCGGTGCCCGCCCCCAGGCTCCCCACGAGCGCCAGCAGCACCCACCCCGCGCGCAGGCCTCCGGGCCGGCGGCGGGTCTCCAGTTCCCCCTGCATGGAGGCTTCAACCCGGGATGCGGCCGCGGGTTGCGGGGACGTGCGCGCCTGCCTGCTCACGCGCCCGTCCTCCGAGGGAGATGGCGGTGAAAACACGGGGGTGCCGGGGCCATGGATTCCTTGACGCGTCGTTTCCACGATCCGCTATGGTGCCCGGCCTTCCTTCCCGAACCAAACGCAGGCGGTCTCCATGGCGGTCCCGTTCATTTCCGAGGTCAAGCGTACCCACACCTGCGGTCAGCTCACGGCCGCGAACGTTGGCGAAGAAGTGGTCCTCTTCGGCTGGGTGCACAACCGCCGCGACCACGGCGGCGCGGTGTTCATCGACCTGCGGGACCGCGACGGGCTCACCCAGGTGGTGTTCGAGCCGGACAGCAAGGAGGCCCATGAGCTGGCCGGGCACCTGCGCCTGGAGTTCTGCATCGGCATCAAGGGCAAGGTGCTGTCGCGCGGCAAGAACGTGAACCCGAAGATGAAGACGGGTGAAATCGAGGTGAAGGCCTCGGACCTGACCATCTTCAACCGCTCGGAGCCCACGCCGTTCCTCATCGAGGACAACGTGGAGACGTCCGAGGAGAAGCGCCTGGGCCACCGCTACCTGGACCTGCGCCGGGGCCCTTTGCAGAAGACGCTGATGACGCGCTCGAAGATGAACGCGCTCACGCGCTCGTACATGGTGGGCAACGGCTTCCTGGAGCTGGAGACGCCCTTCATGGGCAAGTACACGCCGGGCGGCGCGCGCAACTTCCTGGTCCCCAGCCGCCTGAACCCGGGCAAGTTCTACGCGCTGGCGGAGAGCCCGCAGTTGTACAAGCAGTTGTTCATGGTCGCGGGCTTCGACCGGTACTTCCAGATCGTGAAGTGCTTCCGCGACGAGGACCTGCGCCTGGACCGGCAGCCGGAGTTCACGCAGATCGACGTGGAGATGAGCTTCGTCACCCAGGACGACATCTTCACCATCATCGAGGGCCTGCTGAAGAAGCTGTGGGGCGAGGTGCTGGGCATCGACATCCCGACGCCCTTCATGCGCATGGACTTCTACGAGTCCATGGCGAAGTACGGCAACGACAAGCCGGACCTGCGCTTCGGGCTGGAGCACGTGGTGCTCACGGACGTCATCCGCGAGCACGGCGCCGCGGGCGGCGTGCCCATGATGTGGGACGCGGTGCAGGACAAGGGCATCGTCAAGGCGATGGTCGTCCCGGCGGAGAAGGCGCTGTCCCGCGCGGAGAGCGACAAGCTGGAGGACTTCGCGAAGCAGGCGGGCGCCAAGGGCCTGGCGCGCGCGAAGGTGGGCGAGGGCGGTGAGTGGACCCAGTCCCCGCTGTCCAAGACGATCACGCCGGCGCTGCGGCAGGCCATCAACCAGGCCGTGAACGCGAAGACGGGCGACCTCATCCTGTTCCAGTTCGGGAAGGAGTCGCTGGTGCACACGGTGATGGCGAACCTGCGCGTGCACGTGGCGAAGAAGCTGGGGCTCATCCCCGAGTACGGCAGCGGCGGCCAGTGGAAGTTCCTCTGGGTGGTGAACCCGCCCCTCTTCGAGTTCGACGAGGAGACGAACACCTGGGCCGCGGCGCACCACGCCTTCACCCGCCCGCACGACGAGGACGTGCAGTACCTGGGGACCGACCCGGGCCGCGTGAAGTGCCACCGCTACGACGTGGTGCTCAACGGCTTCGAGATTGGCGGCGGCTCCATCCGCCTGCATGACCCGAAGGTGCAGGGCGAGGTGTTCAAGGCGCTGGGCATCCAGGAGGAGGAGGCGCGCGTGAAGTTCGGCTTCCTTCTGGACGCGCTCAAGTACGGCGCGCCCCCGCACGGCGGCATCGCGCTGGGCATGGACCGCCTGGTGATGCTGCTGACCGGCGCGGAGTCCCTGCGCGACGTGATTCCGTTCCCCAAGACGAAGACGGGCACGGACACGATGACGGGCGCCCCCGGCGACGTGGACGAGAAGCAGTTGCGCGACCTGCACGTGCGCTCGGTGCCGCTGCCCCAGAAGTAGCGGGACCCTGCCGGTTCGTTGCTCGCCGCACCCCGGGCCCTTCCCAAGGGCCTGGGGAGTGGCTGGAAGCCGACGGACGGCCCCCCGGCACGGCTGGACATCCCGGTGGCCGTGGCCATTGAGGACCGGTGGCGGGCAGGGGAAAGGGCGCGGGATGCGGGGACGGGCTTGGGGGGCGTGGGCGCTGGCGTGGGCCCTGCTATGCGCGGGGCCGGCCTTCGCGGCCGAGACGAAGATGCCCCCGGGCCTCACCGGTGACTGGAGCGGGGTGCGCGGCCTGCTCTACGAGCTGGGCGTGGCCATCCAGATCCGCTACGTGACGGAGCTCGCCTACAACGCGCGCGGCGGCAAGGGACACGCGCTGCGGCAGGCGGGCCAGCTCAACGTGGGGCTGGGGCTGGACCTGGAGGAGCTGGCGGGGCTCCAGGGCGGCACCTTCCAGTTCACGTTCACGCACCGCAACGGCAACAACCTGAACGCGGACATGGCGCTGGGCAACCTCCAGTTGGTGCAGGAGGTGTACGGGCGCGGCAACGTGGGGCGCCTCACGCAGCTCTGGTGGGACCAGCTCTTCTGGGACGGGCGGGTGCACCTGAAGCTGGGCCGCGTCACGATGGGCGAGGACTCGGCGGACTTCCCCTGCGACTTCCAGAACCTGTCCTTCTGCGGCGCGCAGCCCGGCAACATCGTGGGCAACTACTGGTTCAACTGGCCGGTGAGCCAGTGGGGCACCCGGCTGCGCGTGGACCTGGCGAAGGTGGCCTACGTGCAGGTGGCCGCGTACGAGGTGAACCCCCGCAACCTGGAGGAGGCCTTCTACGTGGGGCGCTTCAACGGGGCGACGGGCGTGCTGCTGCCCCTGGAGCTGGGCTGGAACCCGAAGTTCCACGGCGACCTGCTGGAGGGGCTCTACAAGGTGGGCGCCTGGTACGACACGTCCAACGCGCCGGACGTGTTGCTGGAGGGCGTGGAGCGCGAGGGGCGATACGGCCTCTACTTCGTCGCGCGTCAGCAGCTCACGCACGTGGCGGGCTCGGAGAACAAGGCGCAGGGGCTCAACGTCTTCGTGCGCCTGACGCACGCGGACCGGGACACCTCCGCGGTGGATGGCCAGTACACGCTGGGCCTGGGCTACACGGGCGTCTTCGGCCGGGCGGATGACGACGTGGGCTTCGCGCTGGGCGCCACGCACTCCAACGGGCGCTACGTCACCGCGCAGCGGCTGAAGCAGGCGCAGGCCCCGGACACGCCGATACCTCGCACGGAGTACCTGGGCGAGCTGTACTACAGCCTCCACGCGACGCCGTGGCTCGTGCTGCGGCCGAACTTCCAATACATCCGCCCCGGCGGTGACGAGGCCGCGCGCAACATCCTCGTCCTGGGGCTCAAGGGCGCGCTGACGCTGTAGGGCCCATGTGGGCGGAGGGCCCCCTTTCCGTGCCGCTTCGCGGGTGGCCTAGAGTGGGGCCATGGCCCTGTCACCCTCGTGGGATGCGTGGCTGTCGGAGAACCTGCTGCGGGGCGTGCCGGAGGAGGCGCTGACCCGGGCGCTGGTCGCCGGAGGGGTGGCCCCGGAGGAGGCGCGCGCGGAGGTGGCGTGCGCGCGGCGGCACCCGGCGGTGAAGGCCGGGGGCTCGCGCGGGGCGCTGGGGGCGGAGGTGGTGTCGCTGCTGGACGTGCGCGCGGCGCTGCATGCGCAGTCCCGCCGGACGGTGGAGCGGCGGCGGGGCGTGTCCGCGGAGGAGTTCCAGGCCCGCTACTACCGCGCGCACCGGCCCGTCGTCCTGGAGGACTTCCTGGAGGGCTGGCCGCTGCTGGAGCGCTGGCGGCCGGAGGCCCTGGCGCGGGACTACGGCGACGTGGAGGTGGAGGTCATGGCGGGCCGTGAAGCCCGCGCGGACCACGACATGTCGCCGGACGCGTGCCGCACGGTGATGAAGCTCGCGGACTTCCTCCACCGGCTGGAGCACGGCGGGCCCTCCAATGACCTGTACCTCACCGCGCGCAACTTCGCGCTGGAGCGGCCGGAGCTGCGGGGGCTGCTGGACGACCTGCGGCCGGCCCCGGGCTTCGTGTACCCGAAGCGGCAGCACGGCAGCCTCAAGCTGTGGGTGGGCCCGGCGGGCACGCACACGGCGCTGCACCACGACGTGGACTCGGTGCTGTTCTGCCAGGTCCACGGGCGCAAGCGCTTCTGGCTGGTGCCGTCCTTCGAGACGCCTCGCGTGTACAACCGCGAGCACGTGTGGAGCCCGGTGGACGCGGCGGCGCCGGACCTGGAGCGCTTCCCGGACTTCGCCTCCGCGCACGTGCACGAGGTGGTGGTGGGCCCCGGGGAGATGCTCTTCATCCCCGTGGGCTGGTGGCACCAGGTGCTGGCGCTGGACGTGAGCGTGTCGCTGACGTTCCAGTCGCTGGAGGTGCCGGGCGGGAACGCGCGGTGGCACACCTTCGGTTGAGGTGTGCCCACCGCTTCAATGACTGCTCGTCAGCCGTTGAGGTTTTCGTCCTTCGGCGTTTCAGGAAGGGGCGGGGTGGACGGCGGCGGCGTGGGCGGCGGGGCCGCGGGCGTCCGCTTGCGGCTGGGGTCCTCCTGCGCGGGGTCACACGGGGGATTGGGGTTCGGGACGATTCTGTATGAGTTTTCGGGAGGCGTCATGGAGTCCGCTCGGGGTGGATGTGGACGACCCAAAAGGTTCAGCCCGATTCAGGGGGGCGGGCGATGACGTCTTTGCTCCCCCCTGTATGGAAAACGTGGCTCGCGGAGAACCTTGCGCGTGGGGTGTCCGCCGCGAGCCTCGGGGCCCGTCTGGAGGCGGAGGGAGTCGCGCCTGGGGTTGTCTGGGAAACGATTCGGGCCGCGGAGGGACATTTGGCGGTGACGCGGGCGCGTGAATTCACGACACGTCTGGGATTGCTTGAATCGTTGCTGGAGACGCGGTCGGCGTCGCGACGACAGGCATTGCCCGGTCCACGCGTGGAGCGGCGGTCGCGGCTGGCGCCAGCGGAATTCTTCAATGACTATTACCGGCGCAACCGGCCGGTTGTCATTGAGGGGTTGATGGAGGACTGGCCGGCGCGGACGCGGTGGACGCCCGCGTGGATGGCCGAGCGTTTCGGGGACGAGACGGTGGAGGTGATGGCGGGGCGCGACGCCCAGGCGATGCCGGACCTGCACGCGGACCGCCTGCGCCGGGACGTGCCGCTGCGGGAATTGCTGGCACGGTTCGACGGCGCGCCGGCGAACGACATGTATCTGGTGGCTCGGAACAGTCTGCTCTTGCGTGACGCGTTCCGGCCGCTCCTGGAGGACCTGCGCGCGCCGGAGGGCTACATCCAGCCGGACCTGCGCGAGCCCGACCGCGTCCACCTCTGGCTGGGGCCGGCGGGGACGCTGTCCAACCTGCATCACGATCACCTCAACGTCCTGTTCTGTCAGGTGTGGGGACGCAAGCAGGTGTGGCTGGCGCCGTCGTGGGAGACGCCGTGGATGGCCAACGTGCGCGGCTTCTACAGCGCGGTGGACGTGCTGGCGCCGGACGTGGGGCGCTTCCCGGACTTCGCGCGGGTGGCGTTGCACACGGTGGAGGTGGGGCCGGGGGACACGCTCTTCCTCCCGGTGGGGTGGTGGCACGCGCTGCGGGCGCTGGAGCCGAGCCTGTCGGTGACGTTCGTGAGCTTCGAACAGACGCCTGGGATGAACACCTGCTGGCGGGAGGGCTGGCTGGGCGCCACGCCTCCGGAGGAGCACCGATGAGCGGTTCGAGCGAAGTCTCTCCGCTGACCCCCGAGTGGCGGCGGTGGCTGGTGGAGAACCTGGTGCGCGGCACGGCGCCCAAGGAGCTGGTGGCGTCGCTGGAGAAGGCCGGGGTGCCCGCGGAGCAGGCGCGGCGGGCGGTGGAGGTGGAGCAGCAGGAGCCCTTCGTCGCGGGCGCGCTGCGGGCGGTGGGCATGCAGCGGAAGCTGGAGGGGCTGCTGGACGTGTACGCGGAGCTGTTCCAGCAGACGGAGGGGCCGCCGCGCGTGGACCGGCATGACGCGCTGACGCCCGCCGCGTTCTTCGAGCGCTACTACTTCGACAACCTGCCCGTGGTGCTGCGGGCGGAGTGGAGCGCGTCGTTGGAGCCGGAGGCCTGGCGCCCCGGGAGCGTGGCCGCGCTGCTGGGCGAGCGCGAGGCGCGGCACGCGTGCTGCGTGCCCCTGTTCGAGGACTCGCGGCTGGCCCCCCTGGCCCGGGGGCTGACGCCGCTTCGGGGCTTCACGGCGGAGGAGGCCCGCGCGTGCGAGCCCCGCCTGTGGTGGGAGCCGCCCGGCGCGGAGGTCCCCCTGCGCGCGGCGCGGCGCAACGTGCTGCTGGCGCAGGTGCACGGGGAGCGGCGGCTCCAGCTCGTCCCGGCCTTCGAGCTGCGGCGGGTGGCCCTGGCGTCGCCAGAGCCTGACGACGCGCCCCTGCGCCTGGACGTGACGCTGTCGCCGGGGGAGTGGCTGCTGCTGCCGGTGGGCTGGTGGTACGGCTTCAGCGCTCCCGGGGGCGGCGTCGCCGTGTCGTTCGAGGCCTTCGCGCTGCCGGAGCCGAACGTGACGTGGGACGCCGACGCGGAGCCACGGCCTTCGCCGCTGCCTCCTCGCGACTGAAGGGCGCGGGCGCTACTGATACAGCAGCACCTTGTCCACCCAGCGCATGTGGGGGTGCTTCTGGTGCCAGTCGAGGCGCTCGGCCCGCAGCGCCTGGGAGGGCTCCTCACCGGACTGGATGCGCTCGCGCACCGCGCGGAAGAAGGCGCCCGCGTCGTTGGGGATCTCCGCCGTGGCGGCGAAGACGGCCCGCGCTCCGGAGGCGACGAACGCCTGCGGCAGCGATGACGTCTCATGCAGGATGGGCGGGAGGCGGGCCGCGCTGCAGGCGCCCAGCACCACCAGGGGGGCGCCGCGCAGTTGCCGGCGCCGCAGCTCCTCCGCGGTGAGCGCGTAGCGCCCGTCCTGCTGCGGCGACAGCGCGATGACGGTGGCGTCCGACAGCGCGCGGTCCACCACGCCGTGCGCGTGGATGTCGATGTCCGTGGCGTCCTCCATCGCCTCCAGCACGCGCTCGGGCGTGGCCTGCGCGCCCTTGAGCCGCAAGAGCCGCTGCGCGCCCGCCAGGTCCGCGTCCGCCGCCGAGGGCAGCCGCGCCAGCTTCAGCGTCAGGGGCGGCTCCACGTCCGACACCACGACGTGCAGGGGCGGCTTCGCGGGGGACGCCGCGGGCAGGCCCGTCCCGACCCGGTAGCTCCAGGCCAGGTCCGCCGGCAGGATGCCCGCGCGGCTGTCCAGCGGCGGCGCGGCCAGCACCGCCACGCGCGGACAGTCGCGCAGCAGCTCCACCAGCTCGCCGGGCACCAGCCCCGTCAGGTCGTCGCGCAGGGGCACCGTGCGCGAGGCGTCATAGTGCCCCTGCACCTGGCCCCGGGACCCGCGCACCACCGTCACGGTGCGCTCCGCCTCCACCGCCGCCGCCAGCACGCAGCCCTCCGGCACGGGCACCTGGAGGCTTTCGGCCACCACGTCCATGGCCTCCCGGAAGGCCCCGGCGTGGCCCGCGCTCACCGCGAGCGTCTGGAAGGCCACCGCCCTGGCGTCGCGCGCGTCCGCGTTCACCGGCAGGAGCGGCTCCGCCTCCGCGATGGTCTGCCGCAGCACCCGCTGGCCCTCGCGCCAGTCGCGGTCCACCGTGAAGCGCCCCCGGATGAGCGTGGCCAGCACGCGCCGCCCCGCGTTCTCCCGGAGCGGGCTCACCCGCGCCAGCTCCGCCATCAGGCGCGCCTCGTCGGACGGACGGGGCGCCAGCCGCGCCAGGTCCGCGAGGATCCACGCGCCCTGGAGCCCGGGTGTCTGGCCGCACGCCAGCGACTCCTCCAGCTCCTGCCGCGCCTCCTGCGGACGGAAGCGCATCAGCGCCAGCGAGGCCAGGTTGCGGTGCGCCTGGGTGCGCGCCAGGCAGTCATCGGGCTGACGGGCCAGGGACTCGCTGAGGTATGCACGCGACAGCGCCACCCGCACCTGGAAGCGCGTCGCGTTGGCCAGCATCACCAGCGCCTGTCCCTCGCGCTCCCATTCGCCCAGCGCGGCGGCCTCCTGCCACGCGGCCCTCGCGGACTCCTCCGCCTCCACCAGCCGGTTCGACGCGGTCGCGCGGCTGCTCAACCGGATGAGCAGATCCACGCAGCGCAGGGGCAGCTTCTTCGCGCGGCACTCGCCCAGCGCCTCCCGCAGCCGGTCCCCGGCCTGCGTCCCCTGTCCCGACAGGTCGTCCAGCCGCGCGGCCTCCTGCGCCACGCGCGAGAGGATCCAGGGGTCCGTCTCTCCCGCCGTCAGGGCGCGGAGCTCCTCGTGCGTGCGCGCCACGCCCGGCGTGCGCAGCAGCGCGCCCAGCAGCAGGTCCTTCGCCGTGGGCTCCTGGCGCAGCCGTTCGATGAGGCTCGCGGGGTTGGGGTGCGCGTCCTGCACCAGCTTCGCGTACTCCTTCGCGAGCGGCGCCCGGCGCGCGAAGTCCGCCATCGCCAGCCTCCGCACCGTGTCCTCCAGCACCGCGCCCCCGCCGGCCGCGTGGTCCAGCACCTTCGCGAGCGGCAGCAGGGACTCCACCTGCCCGGAGCCCTCCGCGGTCGCCAGCAGCTCGTAGAACCTCTCGCGCGCGAGCCCCGGGAAGCGGGCCGCGGCCTCCACCGGCAGGGGCGCCTGGGGCGAGCGCAGCCGGGCGTGGAATGCCTCGCGCGTGGCCTTCCAGGCCTCCGCCCGGGCCTGGAACCGGCCGCGCAGCGTCCGCGCCTGCTCGCGCGCCTCGTCGCTCCAGCCGGGCTCTCCCTTCGCGGCCACCGCCTCGAACGCCGTGGCGGCGAGCAGCGTCAGCCCCAGCTCGCGCGCCACCAGGGCGCGGTTCCAGCTCGCCTGCGGGTGCGCGGGCATGGCCTCCAGCGTGGCGTCCAGCAGGGTCAGGGCTTCGTCGTGACGGCCGCGCAGGATGGCGACGGCGGCCAGGTCGCTGTCGCGGTCCAGCGAGGGCGGCGCGCGCCGGAGGTACGCGAGCGCCTGCTCCGTGTCGCCATGCAGGAGGTAGCTGACGCCCACGCCGTGCACGTCGCCGCGCTCCTCCAGGCGGGACAGCGCGCCCAGGGGCACCGGCGGGGCCAGCGCGTCCCGCCGGGGGGGCGCATGGGGGCGGTACACGTCCGCGCCGGGGAGGCTCAGCCGCACCTCCAGGGAGCGGTGGGTCGCGTCCGCGAGCCACAGCGCCGGCGTCTCCGGCCCGGCGTCCCGCTGCTTCCAGACGCGCATGGCGACGAAGCCCGCGGTCATGCAGAGCGCCAGGGCCACGAGCCCCCAGACGCGCGCCACGCCTGTCCGTCCCGGAAGGCGCGCGCCTCGGGACGTTTGCCGCATGCCAGTCATCCGGGGCCTCCCGCGTGCCCCCGCACCATCTCCGCGGGTCCTGCGGGCACCAGTCTACGGCCAATGCCCCCGGGCATGACAGACCCGGGGGCGAGGCACTGTCCGGCGGTGTGACGCCTACTCCACCTTCTGGGGGGCGCGCGTGGACTCCACCAGCCGGTGGATGGGGTACAGCTCGCCCACCTTCAGGCTGTCATCCAGGAACTGCCAGCGGCAGAAGCCGTCGTCCGAGTGCGGCTCCAGCAGGTAGGTGATGAGCGTGCCTGTGCGCTGGTCGGTGCCCACCAGCAGGGTGCCGGCCGGGAAGTCCTGCTCGGAGCGCTCGGGGGCCACGGTGAGGATGGTCTCGAAGCGCACCGGCTTGGGCTTCTGGCTCAAGGGGACTTCGTCCTGGCCGGGGGGCGGCACGTTGGCGGCGACGTCCGGGCTGAAGGTCTCCTCCTTGCGGGCGATGCGGTAGCTGTCCACCTGGAAGCGCTGCGCCTTGGCCAGCTTCTCGTAGCGGATGCCGTGGCCGTCCAGGCGCGCGGCGAGCGACGCGGGCACCAGGTAGCCGGCCGGCGTGCTCACGGCCTGCGTGGGCACGAAGGTGCGGTGGTGCGGCGTCTTGTAGACCTTCTTGCGCTTGCCCGGGTAGCGGCGCTCCTGGATGCTCGCCTCGTCGAAGGAGAGGATGGCGGCGGTGTCGCCCTCCTTCACGTAGGCCGGGTAGTCGAACACCAGCGCCCCGTCCGTGGCGCGCTGCGCGACGCCGTAGTTGATGCCCACCCACTCGCGCACGTCCGGGGTCTTTCCGCGCGCGATGATGGCGGCCTCCTCGAAGTCGGTGACCCGGCGGTACTCCTTGGCGTAGCGGGCGGCGTCGCGGATGAGCTCCAGCACCCACGCGCGGATGACGGCGCAGCGGCGGGGGAAGTCGATGTAGCTGTACGTCTCCAGCAGCACGTCCAGCCGGCCCAGGAGGCCGCGGTAGTGGCTGCCGAAGCGGGGCAGGGCGGGGTAGGTGTGCCAGCCGGAGCGCGGGTCGCCCTCCTTGCGGAAGTTGCCGTACCAGAAGCTGTCGAAGCCGTGCTTCGTCTTCACCGCGGCGGACACGCGCTCGGCCAGCTCGCGGTTGTAGTCGCGCGAGGTGTGCAGCAGCTCCGCGTTGCCGTGGGGGATGTCGAAGGTGAGGTCGAACCCGTGGATGCTGCCGTCCGTGGTGTGGCAGTCCACGAAGAGGTGCGGCCACCACGTCTGGTACAGCTTCGCCAGGGCGCGCGTCTCCGGCGCCTCCTGCTTCATGTTGTCGCGGTTGAGGTTCCAGCCCTCGCCCGTGTAGCGCATGCCCACGCCGCCGGGCGGGTTCACCTGGCCCTCCAGGTTCTTCAGGTCCAGCGCGCGGTTGCCCTTGCTGATGCGGTCGTTGCCGTCCGGGTTGAAGTTGGGGACGAAGACGATGCACAGCCGGTCCAGCAGCTTCTTGCCCAGGGACGTGAGCGTGAGGTCGCGCGCGAGCGCCTGGAGGGTCTCCTTGCCCTCCACCTCACCGGCGTGGATGTTGGCCTCCACCATCACGATGAGCTTCTTCTGCTTCTTCGCCAGCTCCGGCGTGAAGCAGTTGCGGTCGCTCAGGATGAGCGACATGAGCGGCTGGCCTTCACCACTCTGGCCGAAGTCCACGCGCTTCGCGAGCTTGGTCTGGGCACACAGGGCGTCGACGAAGGCGACCACGTCGGCGCTGCGGGACGTTTCCTGATAGTCGGTGGCTTCCGCGCGGGTGAGCAGCTTGGGAGTGGGCATAGGTGCCGCGCATCCGAGCGCTCCGGCCCTGCCGCGTCAAGCACGCGTGAAGTGGGCCGCATTGCCGCACCGAGGCGGTGTCCCATATGAAACCGGCCGCGAAGGCAGCATGAGGGGGCGTTCCATGGACCTGGCCACATCCCCGCTGTTCGAACGGCTCCAGCGCGCGGACCACGTGCTGCTCGCGGGCGCGGGGCCTACCTGGGCGTCACCGCGCTGCTGCCGGGGATGCCGGAGGTGGACCGCTACCGCGAGGCGGTCATGTTCTCCTCCGAGGAGATGGCCCGGCGGCCGAGCATCGTGTCGCTGCCGGTGGTGGGCGCCATCGACGGCGACTGCGGCGACCAGCACCGCACGTCGCGCACGCAGGGCAGCAGGCTGTGGATCAACCCGCTGATGAGCATGTACTGGGCCTTCGACCTGGACGCCGTCGCCAGGCGCTGCCTGTACCTGGAGCACCTGCGGGACACGACCACGAGCTGGGAGGTGAGCGCGCGCATCGAGACCTTCCGCGCGCGCAACCCCACGAAGCCGTGGGAGGACATCCCCGTCTAGCGCGCGGGCATCCCGAGCACGTAGGTGACGGCGCCCTTGCCCTTCTCACGCACCTCGCCCACCTCCCACGTGTAGCCGGGGCGCTGGAGGCTCCGCGTCAGGGCCTTCAGCTCCTCCGGCCGGTGGGCCCGCAGCGTGGACACCAGCCCGTCCCAGGCGAGCGCCAGCGGCGCCAGAGGCACCGCGTAGGTGAACAGCAGGCGCAGCGGCGTCAGCGGCCGGATGAACGGCGTGAAGAGCAGCACCAGCAGCGGCACGAGCAGCGTGCCCAGCACTCCGCCCGGCGTGCGGTGCACGACCTCGAAGGCCGCGAATGATTCGCCCCGCCGCTGCGCGTCCTCTAGCACCTCGCGCACCTCCTCCGGCCGGATGTGGTGCAGGGCGTTGAAGAGCGTCCGCATGCCGCGCAGGTCTTCCGGCACCCGCCGCGCATCCACGGGCCGGGAGAGGTACGTGGCGCCCTCCGCACGGGCCTGCCCGGCGGCCTCCGCGTTGGGGTACAGGTCCGTGAGCACCGCCCGCGTCTTCAGGCCGTGGCGCGCCTCCAGCAGGCGCTGAAGTCCGGGCACGGGCCCCTGGCCGCCGGAGCACAGGTCCACCAGCGTGTCCGTGCCGGACGCCTGGAGCCCCTTCGCGAGCACGTCCACCGCCGCGTCGAACAGCCCCATCCGCGTGGACACCGTGTGCAGGTAGTCCGTGGACAGGTTGCGCGCCGCGCGCGGATACCAGGGTTGATCCATCAGCTCGAACAGGTGCAGGCGGGGCAGCAGGGCGGGGTGCTCGGTGGAGTCCATGCGGGACAAGGTGCCGCCCGCGCGGGTCGGGTGCACTGACCGCTGGCGCCAGAACGGCTTGCCGCGTGCGCCAGGCGGTCGCTAGCGTTGCGGCCCGTGGCGTCCTCCGCTCCTCCTTCGCTCTCCGCCCGCCTGGCCCGGCAGGGGCTGCTCGCGGCGGCGAAGCGCGGCGTTCCCTCGGAGCGGCTCTGCGCGGAGGTGGGGCTGCGCGGGTCGGACCTGGGCGACCCGGAGGCGCGCATCCCCTACGCCGTGCTGGACGACATCCTGGAGCGGGCCGTGGCGCTCACCGGGGATGACAACCTGGGGCTGCACATGGCGGGCCTGGACGTGATGGACGCGGACGACCCCGCGTCGCTCGTCATCCTCACCAGCGCCAACCTGCGCGAGGCCATGGTGCGCGGCTGCCGCTACCAGCGCGTCTGGGGCGACGGAGAGCGCTTCGTCGTGGAGGACACGCCGCGCGGCGTGCGGATGCGCTTCACCCCCGTGGGGCCCTCATGGCGGCCCGCGCACCGGCACCTCGCGGAGATCGCGCTGGTGCAGCTTGCCACGGGCGTGCGCGTCTTCACCGGCGTGGACGTGCGGCCCCTGCGCGCGCGCTTCGTCCACGCGCCGCCCGCGGATCCGCGCGAGCACGAGGCCCTCTTCGGCTGCCCGCTGGAGTTCAACGCCCCCGCGAACGACCTGGAGTTCGCCGCCGGGGACGCGGACCGGCCCTTCGTCCACGCGGACGCGCTGCTCAACGCCGTGTTCGAGCATCACGCCCGCCGCGCCCTGGAGCGGCTGCCCGCCGCGGACACCCTGTCGGACCGGGTCCGGGAGCAGGTGCGGCGGACGCTGGCGGGAGGCGACTTCTCCTTCGCCTCGGTGGCGAGGGCCCTGCGCGTCCCCTCCCGGACCTTGCAGCGCCAGTTGGCGGCGGAGGGCCGCACCTACGCGGGCATCGTGGAGGGGCTGCGGCGCGAGCTGTCCCAGGGCTACCTCCAGCGGCGCATGTCCATCGCGGAGGTGTCCTTCCTGCTGGGGTACGCGGATCCGGTCGCCTTCCACCGCGCCTTCAAGCGCTGGTGGGGCACGTCCCCGGAGGCCTTCCGCAAGGCCCATGCGGCCGGGGGCTGACAGGCAAGCGGCGCCCCGAGCCCTTCCGGGAGGGAAGCCAGGCCTTCGTTGGGGAGCAGGCGTGCCTACGTTTCACCCCAGAGGGCCGGGACCCTCGGGGGAGACGACCATGTGGACACGCCGCTTCAACGGGCTCGTCGTGCTGGGGGTGATCGGCACCGTGGGCTTCACGACCGGGTGCAACGAACACCAGCAGCAGACCGTCAACGAGAACGCCCGTCAGGCCGGGCAGGAGGTGGGCAAGGCCGCCAAGGACGTCCAGCACGGCGCCAGCCGGGCCGCGCAGATCGTCCGCGAGTCCAGCCGCGAGGCCGCTGAGGGCTTCCGGCAGGGAGTGGGCGGCTCGGGAGACACGGCCTCCGAGCAGCAGAAGGCCGACGCGCACCGCACGGACAGGCCGAGCGCGGAGCGCTGAAAGACGCAACGTGCCAGACGCGCCGCGGCCCGGCGGTGTGTTTGAATGTGGACCATGGTTGCGGCCCCACCCGTCCGTGGTCCTCGTGCGTCCCCTGGCCGTTGGCCGTGCCTGTTGCCGTGCCTGCTGACGGTGGCGTGCGTGACGACGAGCGAGGTGACGCGCGCCCCCACCCTGGAGGAGAAGTGCGACGCCGGGAGCGCCTGGGCCTGCGAGACCTGGGCGAAGCAGCTCCAGGTGGACAACCGGATGGAGGAGGCGGACCGGGCCTTCGGGCTCGCGTGCGCGATGGGCTCCACGTCCGCGTGCCTGTCGCAGGGCAAGGACCGGCTGTCGCGGGGCGACCTGGACGGCGCGGAGCCGCCGCTGCGCAAGGCGTACGACGAGGACTCGGAGGAGGCCACGCTGGCGCTCGCGGACCTCCAGGACGCGCGCGGGGACGTGGCGGGCGCGGCGCACCTCCGCTACGAGGCGCTGGCCATCGACAAGTCGACGACGGAGTTCGCGTTCGGCTGGCGCGTCCCGTTCGACGGCGGCATGGGCCTGGCGCTGGACGTGAACGTGCAGCCCATGGGGCTCAAGGCGCGGCGGCTGACGTTGGGCCTCAACGTGAGCGCGGACCCCAGGCGGGCGTCGCTGAACGCCACCGTGGGCTATCAGCACTTCGTGACGAACTGGTTCGCGCCCTACGCCCGGGCGCTCGTGGGCCCCTACCTGGAGGTCGAGGGCTCACGGCGCAACCCCATCAACCTGGGGGCCGAGGTGGGCATGAAGTTCTTCGCGGGGCCCCTGGGCCACCTGGGCACCGGGTTCGGGACCTCGCTGGACGGCTCCACCTACTACTTCCTCCAGCTCGGACTGGACTGGGTGCTGACGCTGGCGGTGCTCGCGCACCTGTGACGGCTCAGGCCACGCCCAGCTTGGGGCACACGTCGTTGAGGAGGCACTCCGCGCACT
This sequence comes from Corallococcus sp. AS-1-6, assembly GCF_020037015.1. Taxonomy (GTDB): domain Bacteria; phylum Myxococcota; class Myxococcia; order Myxococcales; family Myxococcaceae; genus Corallococcus. The sequence continues at coordinate 35,692 of NZ_JAIQDE010000019.1, forward strand.
TGGGCTTCTTGGCCACGCAGGTGTAGCGGCCGTGCAGCACCACGGCGGGGCCGAAGAAGGTCCAGTCGTCCCTGGGCACCAGCTTCATCAGGTCCGCCTCGATGGCCTCCGGCTTCTCCTGCTTCGTCAGGCCCAGGCGCTGGCTGACGCGGGCCACGTGCGTGTCCACGATGACGCCGGAGGCCTGCTGGAAGGCGGTGTTGAGCACCACGTTGGCCGTCTTGCGCGCCACGCCGGGCAGCTCCACCAGGTCCTCCATGCGAGGAGGCACTTCCCCCTGGTGGGCGTCCAGCAGCGCGCGGCTCATGGCCTGCACCGTCTTGGTCTTCTGCTTGAAGAAGCCGGTGGGCTTCAGGTCCTCCTCCAGCTCCGCGGTGTCCGCGTCCGCGAGCGCCTGGGGACCGTCGTACTTCTTCCACAGCTCGGCGGTGACGCGGTTGACGCGCTCGTCGGTGCACTGCGCGGCCAGGATGGTGGCCACCAGCAGCTCGAAGGGCGTGTTCCAGTTCAGCTCGTACTTCGCGTCGGGATACTTCTCGCGCAGGCGTTCGAGCACCACGGGGACGAGGGCGGCGGGTTTCATGGGTGGATCCTCACATCGACCGTTCGACGAGCGCCGTCAACTCCGCGTCCGTGAGCGGCAGCGGATTGCCCTTCATGCTGCTGGCGGCGCGGGCCTTGGTGACGAGCTCCGGGAGGGCCGCGTCGGTGAGGCCCATGTCGCGCAGGCCCCGGATGCGCACGGCGTGGACCAGGTCCTTCACCCAGGTGATGCCGTCCTCGGCGCGGGCGTTGGACTGGCCGGTGAGCAGCGCCGCCACCTCCTGGAAGCGGGGCAGGGCGGGGTGGCCCGGAGCGCGCGAGCGCAGCGCCTCCAGGTTCACCTCCAGCGTGGCCCCCAGCAGCGCGGCGCACAGCGCGCCATGGGCCGCGCCGAGCATCCCGCCCAGCGGCGCCGCGAAGCCATGCACCGCGCCCAGCCCCGAGTTGGCGAGGCACAGGCCGCCGAAGAGGCTGGCGAGGGCCAGGTCCTCGCGCTCCGCTGGACCGGGGCCGTGCAGCACCGCCTTGCGCAGCGAGCGCGCCGAGCGCCGCATGCCTTCGCGCGCGAGCGCGTCCGTGAGCGGCTGGGCGCGGATGGACAGGAACGGTTCAATGAGCTGCGACAGCGCGTCCAGGCCGCCCGCCGCGAGCACGTCCGCGGGCGCGTGCTCCAGCAGGTCCGGGTCCACCAGGGCGACGCGGGGGAGCATCATCGGGCTGCGCAGGCTGGCCTTCACGCCGGCCTCCTTCGAGCCCAGCACCGCGTTGCGCGTCACCTCCGAGCCGGTGCCCGCCGTGGTCGGCACGGCCACGAACGGCAGCGACGGCTTCGTCAGCGCCTGTCCCCGGCCGATGACCTCCAGGTAGTCCAGCGGGTCGCCCCCGTTGGCGGCGAGCGCGGCGATGGCCTTGCCCGCGTCGAGCGCGCTGCCTCCGCCGATGGCGACCACGGCGTCACAGCCGGAGTCCACGGCGGCGGCGGTGCCTTCGCGCGCCAGCTCGACGGTGGGCTCGCCCGGGACGCGGAAGGAGGCGGACGGGATGCCCAGCCGTTCGAGCCCGGCGCGGACGGGCTCCGCGCGGGTGGGGTTCGTGCCGGTGACGAGCAGCACCTTCCGCCCGCCGAGGCCTCGCACGAGGTCGGGGACTTCCTGGACGCGGCCCGGGCCGAAGAGGACGCGGGTGGCGGTGGCGAACTCGAAGGGGGCGGTGGACATGTCACCAGGCCGCGTCGTCGGGGAAGCGGTTGGTGTAGCGGCGGGCGGCGCGGGGCTCGGCCATCATGGGGGCGACGGTGTCACGCCACGTGAGGTAGTGGGCGGTCTCCTTGTGCGCGGCGGGAGCGTCCGGCGTGCGGTAGGCCTCCACGAGGACGAAGCGGGTGGGGTCTTCGTTGTCCTGGCAGACATCGAAGCGGGCGATGCCGGGCTCCTTCACGCTCTCGCGGGCGTTGGCGAGGGTGGCCTGGAGGAAGGCGTCGACGTGCTGGGGCAGCACGTGCACGTGGACATGGACGACGAGCAGGCTCGTGGACATGGCGCGCACGGTAGCGCGGGCGTCCCCGAGCGGAAACCGGTAGGGTTCCGGGCCGTTCACTCTCCCCAATTCGGAGCAAGACAGCGCATGGTCTCGGACCTCTTTGACGCGTCCCGCTGGCAGCCGGTGGAAGGCCACAAGTTCAAGGACATCACGTTCCACCGCGCGGTGGATCAGGGCACGGTGCGCATCGCGTTCAACCGGCCGGAGGTGCGCAACGCGTTCCGTCCGAAGACGGTGGACGAACTGGCCCGGGCGCTGGAGGCCACGCGCTTCATGACGGACGTGGGCGTGGTGCTGCTCACGGGCAACGGGCCGTCGCCGAAGGACGGCGGGTGGGCGTTCTGCTCGGGAGGCGACCAGCGCATCCGCGGCAAGGACGGCTACAAGTACGAGCCCGGCGAGGACGCGGCGGACCCCGCGCGCCTGGGACGCCTGCACATCCTGGAGGTGCAGCGGCAGATCCGCTTCCTGCCGAAGGTGGTCATCGCGGTGGTGCCGGGCTGGACGGCGGGCGGCGGGCACAGCCTGCACGTCGTCTGCGACATGACCATCGCGAGCAAGGAACACGGGATGTTCAAGCAGACGGACGCGGACGTGGCCAGCTACGACGCGGGCTACGGCAGCGCGCTCCTCGCGCGGCAGGTGGGGCAGAAGCGCGCGCGGGAAATCTTCTTCCTGGGCCAGGCCTACACGGCGGACGAGGCGTTCCAGATGAACGCCATCAACAAGGCCGTGCCGCACAAGGACCTGGAGAAGGTGGCGCTGGAGTGGGCGGCGGAGATCAACACCAAGAGCCCCACGGCCATCAAGATGCTGAAGTATGCCTTCAACCTCCCGGACGACGGGCTCGTGGGCCAGCAGCTCTTCGCGGGCGAGGCCACGCGTCTGGGCTACGGCACGGAGGAGGCGCAGGAGGGCCGCGACGCGTTCGTGCAGAAGCGCAAGCGCGACTTCAAGCGCTTCCCCTGGACGTACTGAGGCCGCTCAGATGTTGATGCGGGAGCTGACCGTCCGCACGTCCAGGCCCAGGGCCGCGAAGTCCGCGGCATGGGCCCGGAGCAGCTCCAGCAGCCGGGGATGCACGTCCTCCTCTTCGTTGGACAGGATGAAGCCGTAGTTCGTCTTGGACAGCATCCAGGAGATCCACAGCATCTCCGTCGCCTCATCCGGGGTCGGCGCGACGTCCAGGTCCTCCTCCGGGGACAGCGCGCCGCCCTTGCCCCAGCGCAATCCCAGACATGAGTACAGGACCTCGCCCGCGTCCTCCCACTGGAGGTTGTTCGCCCAGGCGTGCCGGAACGTCGCGAAGAAGATGACGTAGCGGCAGAGGTGCTTCAGCGCCTCCACCTCGCCGGGCTGGGGCGTCTGCGTGCACGTCACAGCGCTCACCGCCCTGGCGCGGGGCTCGGTGACCTTCGCGTCCAGGTCCATGCGCTCCGAGCGCACGAACCACGGCGCGTCCTTCCCCGGCACCTTCGCCCGGAGATAACGGCAGACGAACGCGGGCGCGGAGTGCGCGACCAGGTCGTCGGAGAACCGGTGCACCTCCTGCCACTGCGCTTCAATCGCCGCGCCGTGCTCCGCGAAGAACGCGTCGATGTGCTCCCCGAGCAGCTTCCAGAAGAGCTGTCCCGCGTGCGCGTAGCGGTGCCCCTCGCAGACCGGCGTCGCGGGCGCGAAGCCCTTCCAGTCGTAGCTCCCCAGCAGGTGCTCCAGCCGCTGGTTGATGCTCCGCTCCGTCAAGGCGCTGGCCCGCGAGATGTACCCCGTGGGGCCCACCAGGAACCCGTTGGCGGCGTGGTTGATCAACACCACCTCGCGCAGGTGCGGCATCAGCAGCCAGCGCAAGGGATTGCGGCGCAGGTTGCGGTGCGCGGCGATGGCGTACTGCTCCACGTTGAAGTGGCACTGCCCCAGGTGGTTGCCCAGCTCCACGTCCAGCGTCGCGCTCACCCGCGCCATCCGCTTCGCCGCCTCCCAGGCCGCGCCGTCCGCGGGCGTGTACGTCCGGCGCGTCACGGGTGAGCCGGGCGCCGTCGCACCGGGCTCCCGCATGCCCAGGATGATCCGCTGGGGCATCAGCTTGCCGTCCACCAGCCGCAGCCGGAGGTCCACGTCCGGCAGGCAGTGCACGCCGTCCTGCTCATAGGCGTTCCATGGCAGGTACAGCCGGAAGGCCTGGTCGTCCCCAGGCACCTCCGGGTCGCGGTCCAGGACGCTGGAGAACATCCCGTTGAGCAGGCGCTCTCCGAACCACGCATCGCTCCGCGAGGAGCCTGGGGACTCGCGCTCCATCCGGACCGTCGTCGTCTCCGGGTAGTCCGCCTGGATCTTCGCCAGGGTTGGCGCCTGTCCCAGGCGGATCTGCAACTGGTGCTGCCGCTTCACCAGCTCGATGGGCGCGACGGCCTTGAGCATCGCCAGCGCGCGTCCGGGCGCGTACGCCGTCGGCGGAGTGCCTTCCTCCACCACCAGCAGGCGCGCCAGCGGCGTCGTCGGATCGTATTCCCAGTAGGGCAGCCGCAGCGTCCCGAAGTCGTACTCCCGCCCCGCGTGGTCATCCGGTCCGCGCTCCGAACCGATGCGCCTCCAGGTCTCCACCACGCGGCCGTCCTGGCGGAACGTGTGCTGCGGCTCGAAGAAGCGCAGCTCCAGGTCCGGCAGGTCGCCTTCACCCGCGTCCGCCGGGTCGTAGCGGATGGCGAACGAACCATCCGCCGCCGTGAAGCCCTCTCCCAGGAAGTCGTCTGGCGTGCCGAAGTCCCGGTCCCACAGCTCGACCTTGATGTGGTGCAGGGGAATGGGGCCCTGGGGGCCGTCATGCTCGAACATCAACCTGCCGGTGACGACGGCGGGGAGGGCCGACACGTCCCGGAGCGCTCGCGGCGCGCGCACCTGCTGGACCAGGTTTCGGCTGACCGCCAGCCGCTCCTTCAGCCCCAGCCCCGCGTACCACCGGGCCAGCTCCTCCGCCTCCAGGAGCGGCGGCTCCACGGCCTTCGACGAGAACCCCAGCGAGGTCAACAGCCGGCGCCACGCGGTCCGCATCAGCGCCGGGCCTCAATCCCATGCAGTGAGGTCTTGGCGGAACCACCCACCCACAGGGGACGATCAGGAGCGCGCTTCATCGCGCCGGAAGCTACCACGGTGGCCCGGGCCTTCATCCCTGGGGGCGATCCACTATCGGCTCCAAGGCACGCGCCTGCGATGAGCGGCCCGGCGCGAGCCGTGGCTTGTCCGCCGCGACTTCATCGGCGTACCTTGGGTTTGACGTGCTAGTGGGGAAATCCATGACTGTCGATTACACGCTAACGATTCGCACGAACTCGAAGCTCGGTGCCGGAACGAACGCGACCATCTCCGTGGTCCTGGTGGGCACGAAGGGCGAAAGCCCGCCGCAGACGCTGGACAAGCGCTTCCACAACGACTTCGAGGCCGGGGCGGTGGATGCCTATGTCGTCAAGGCGGAGGACCTGGGCGACCTGCTGCTCTTGCGCTTCTCCAACGCGGGCGGCGGGGTGGGCGGCGACTGGCTGTTGGATTCGGTGACCGTCACCGCGACGGGGAAGCACTGGTTCTTCCCGTACTACCGCTGGGTCCTGGCGAAGACGACCGCGGACGTCCTGGAGGGCACCGCGCGGCTGCCCCAGCACGTCCCGCACGAGCGGGAGAAGGCCGCCCGGCACGAGCTGCTCCAGGCCCGCCAGCGCATGTATTCGTGGCGCCCCGCGGAGGCGACCGCGGGCCTGCCCGGCGCGCTCGACATCTCGGAGGCGCGCCCGCTCCCCAAGGACGAGCTCTACCGGGGGCTCGTGGACGGCAGCTACGAGGTCGTCATCGCGAAGACGCTCGCGGCCATCAAGCTGCACATGCCCGTGCTCACCAAGGCGTGGAACGGCCTGGTCGACATCTTCGACTTCTTCAAGGGGCTGGAGCTTCCCAAGCTCGCCCAGCGCTGGCAGGACGACGTGGAGTTCGCCCGTCAGGCCGTCCAGGGCATCAGCCCCGTCCACATCCAGTCCATCACCGCGCTGCCGGAGGGCATGCCCGTGACGGACGACGCGCTGAAGGGGCAGCTTTCGCCCGGCACGACGCTCCAGCAGGCGCTGGCGGGCAAGCGCGTGTTCCTCCTCGACTTCGAGATCCTGGGCGACGTGCCCATGTTCAAGAAGACGGACAAGGCGGGCGTCGAGGAGCGCCGGTGGGCGCCCGCGTCCCGGTGCCTGCTGTACCTGGACGACACGCGGCAGTTGCGGCCCATCGCCATCCAGCTCGGGAGGGATCCGGAGCTGGATCCGGTGTTCACGCCCAATGACAGTCCGCACGACTGGCTGGCGGCGAAGATCTACCTGCGGTGCAGCGAGGGCAACGCGCACCAGATGGTGGGCCACGCGCTGCGCACCCACTTCGTGGCGGAGCCGTTCGTGGTGGCGACGATGCGCAACCTCCCGGACCCGCACCCTGTCTACAAGCTGCTGCGCCGCCACTTCCGCTACACGCTCGCCATCAACGAGGGCGCGCGGAAGGGCCTGCTCGCGGAGGGCGGCGTGTTCGACGACCTCATCGCCACCGGAGGCCCCGACCAGGGGCACCTGTTCCTGGGCAAGAAGGGATACCGGGCCTGGAAGCTCACGGACAACCAGCCGCGCCCGGACATCGAGCGGCGCGGCGTGCTCGACCCCGCGGTGCTCCCGAACTACCCGTACCGGGATGACGCGCTGCTGCTGTGGGACGCCCTGGAGGAGTACGTGGGCGGCGTGCTGGGGCACTTCTACAGGTCCGACGAGGACCTGGTGCACGACACCGACATGCAGCGCTGGTGGAAGGACCTCACCGAGCACGGCCTGCCCGTGGACAAGCTCCCGTGCGCGGAGCTGAAGCGCGTGTCCGACCTCACGGACATCCTCACCACGGTCCTCTTCACGGTGAGCGTCCAGCACGCGGCGGTGAACTACCTCCAGTACGAGCACTACGCCTTCGTGCCCAACGCGCCGCTGTGCATGCGCCAGCCTCCGCCGCGCAAGAAGGGCGTCCTGGGGGAGAAGGACATCGACGCGATGATTCCCTCCAAGACGCAGATGCTCTGGCAGGTGGCCGTGGGCCGCGCGCTGTCCAGCTTCGGGGACGACGAGGAGTACCTGCTCCACGAGGGCGGCTGGCGCGAGGACTACTTCCAGGAGCCGGAGCTCATCGCCATCCGCGACCGCTTCCACTCCCGGCTGCGCGCGCAGAGCGAGGCCGTGAAGGCGCGCAACGCGCAGAGCGCGGTGCCCTACACCGTGCTGCAGGCCGACCGCATCCCCTGCGGCATCACCGTCTAGCGCTGTCAGGAGCCACCGCCCGTGCCCAACGCCCTCTCTCGCGGCATCTTCAACCTGTTCTTCGGCGCGAAGCGCAAGCCGTTCGCGTCACTGCCCGGCCCCCAGCCGGGGATCCTCGGCACGGCCGGGGACTTCCTGGGGGCTTCGCCCTGGGATGTCTGCGCGCGCTATGGCCGCGAGTACGGCGGCGTCACGCTCATCTGGATGGGACCCAATCCGGGGCTGGTGCTCAACGACCCGGCGCTCATCGCGGAGGTCTACGAGTCCCCGCGCCGGATGGAGTTCGAGAAGGGGAACATCAGCGAGCAGATCCGCCCGTCCACGACGGACGACACGGCCTTCACGGCGGAGCTGCGCGGGGACTGGGTCCAGAAGCGCGCCCTGGAGCCCACGGCCCGGCCGTGGGCCGCGGAGTCGCTGGCGGACATGGTGGGCCCCATGCAGGCGGCCATCTCCGAGTCCGTGGACGCGCTGCTGAAGCAGGACCGCATCGACTTCACGCCCGCGCTGCGCCGGATGACGTTCGATGCGTTCTCGGTGGCGCAGGTGGGGGAGAAGCTGCCGGATCAGGTGTTCGAGGACTTCATGCTGCTCGCGAGGGCGGCGGACGCGCGCATCCAGTCGAAGCTGCCGCTGAAGTTCGTGAAGCCGCCCAAGGACTTCGAGGCGGTGAAGGCCCGCTTCTACGGGCACTTCGTGGACCGCATCCGTGAGGCTCGCAAGCGGCGGGACCCGGGGGCCATGGACGTCATGTCCCGCTACCTGCGGGAGACCCCGGGCATCGATGATCAGGTGTTGGCGCACATGCTCGGGGGCACGTATTTCGGAGGCGCGTTCTCCTCCAGCGTCACGCTGGTGGGGGCGTTCCACCAGCTCAACAAGTATCCCGAGGCCGACGCGCGTCTGGCCACCGAGGCGGCTGCGCTCGTGGCGGACGGGCCGCTGACGTCCCAGAAGCTGGAGTCCGCGAAGTGGGCGGAGGCGGTGGCCTATGAGGCGCTGCGCATCCTGCCCGCGGTCCGGGTGATGACGCGCACGCCGTCGAAGGACACGCAGCTCGCCGGGGTCACGTTGCCGGCGGGGTCGATGATCATGATCTCGAACCAGCACCTGCACCGCGACCCGGCGCACTGGCCGGACCCGGACACGTTCAAGCCCGAGCGCTGGCTGGACGGAGGCACGACGCGAGACCCGCTGGGGAGCGGCCACTTCTTCCCCTTCGGGCGAGGGCCACGCGCGTGCGTGGGCGCGGACTTCGCGATGGTGTTCCTGAAGACGGCGCTGACGACGATTGCCTCCCGCGTGAAGGTCCACCTGGATTCGACGGAGCCCTTCGAGGAGGGCTTCTTCTTCGGCGTGGTGCTGCCGAAGGGCGTCACGGGGAGGCTCGCCGCGCGGACAGCCACGGCACTCCAGGACGCACGCGCCCGGAGCGCCTAGAACGGAGGCCCTCCCGGTGGAAGTGGCGCACGGCAACGCTAGCGCAGCGCGAACCGCTTCCTGTAGGAGCCTGGAGACAGTCCGGTGCGAGCCTTGAAGCGGCGCCGGAACGACGTGGTGTCGGCGTAGCCGACGGACTGGGAGATGTCCTCCACGGTTCGAGGCGTGGTCTCCAGGAGTCGCCGGGCGGCCTCGATGCGCAGGCGCTGGACGTAGTCCAGGGGCGTATCGCCGGTGGCCTTGCGGAACCGGCGCAGCAGCGTGCGTTCGCCCAGGCTCGCGGCCCCGGCCGCTCCCGCCAGGGTCACCGGCTCCGAGAGGTGGGCCTCCAGCCACTCCTGGGCGCGCAGCACGGCGGTGTCGCCGTGGTCGCGAGGCGTGGCGTGCACCCTGTCTGGGGCGTGGAACCGCCGGCCGGGTTCCACCAGGAGCATCCTGGCGCAAAGCGCGGCCAGCTCCGCGGAGACCTGCTTCGCGACCAGGTGCAGGCAGAGGTCCAGGCAGGCGGTGATGCCGCCCGTGGTGAGCACGTCGCCATGGTCCACCAGGAGCAGTTCCGGCTTGAGCGCCACGCGCGGATAGCGGGTCGCGAAGTCCCGGGCCAGCCCCCAGTGGGTGGTGGCCTCCCGGCCCTCCAGGATCCCTGCCTCGGCGAGCAGGAAGGCGCCCGCGCACACCGCCGCCAGCTTCGCGCCTCGCGTGTGCTGTCCCGCCAGCCAGTCCCGGGTGGAGCGCTCCGCCACGCATTGCTCCAGGTCGCCCACGAGCGCGGGGATGATGACGACGTCGAAGCGTTCCGTCGGATCCGGCACCCGCGCCGGGCCCAGCATCAGGCCATGGAAGCTGCGCACGGGGCCGGGGAGGGGCGCCACGAGCTCCGTCGTGAAGGGTTCTCCGCCTCCCTGGTCCCTGCTCAGGCGGTTGGCCATGGCGAACACGTCCAGCGGGCCCGAGACGCTGGAGGCCACGCAGCCCTCCAGGGCCAGCACCGCGACACGAATCGACGAGGACCCGGCAGGCATGTGCGTTTGTCGGTTTCCGCCCCGGATTTGTCAATCCGGACACTCCCCTCGGGGCGCGGGCCCGCGTATTCGACGGGGCGACGCACCAGGACCCGAATGAAGGAGGACGTCCGTGGAGAACACCGCACTGCTGCTCATCGACATCCAGAATGACTATTTCCCCGGGGGGCGGTTCGAGCTGGATCGTTCGGATGCCGCGGCCACGGAGGCCCGGGCGGCCCTGGACCGCTTCCGGGAGCGCGGCGCTCCGGTCATCCACATCCGCCACGAATCACCGCAGCCCGGCGCCACCTTCTTCCTGCCGGGGACTCCGGGCGCGGAGATCCATCCTCGAGTCGCGCCCCGACAGGGTGAAGCGGTGGTGCTCAAGCACTTCCCCAACAGCTTCCGTGAGACGGACCTCCAGGAGCGTCTGCGGGCCCTGGAGGTGAAGCACCTGGTGGTCGTGGGGATGATGACCCTCATGTGCGTGGATGCCACCGTGCGGGCGGCCGCGGACCTGGGCTACACGGTCACCGTGCTTGGGGATGCGTGCGCGGCCCGGAGCCTGGAGTTCCAGGGCCAGCACGTGCCCGCGCCCCAGGTCCATGCCGCGTTCCTGGCCGCGTTGGGGATGGGCTACGCCAGGGTCCTGCCGACCGCCGACTTCCTGGCCCAGGCCGGGCGCTGACCAGGAGGGGGCGAGCATGGCCACCTCGCCCCCCACCGCCGGCCAGCAGCGCCGGTACGGCTTCCCGTGCCCGCCGACGGTTACTGGCTCGCGAGCTCGTACGGCCTGAGCGACACCACCGCGTTGCCGCGTGCTCCGCTGTAGCCGGTGTAGAAGTGGTTCTTCTCCAGGGTGTAGAACGAATCGACGTAGTCGTCGTCGTTGGTGAACCATTCGCCTGGCATGCGGTCCACCAGCCCGCTGCCCAGGGCCACCAGGGCGCCAATCTCCGGCTGGCCCATGGCGGTCAGGATCTGGCTCGCGACATTGAACAGGTAGCTCACCAGCTCCTGGTAGCTGGTGTTGTCGTCGTGCTCCATGAGGATGACGTTCGCCGCCGCCCAGCGGTAACGCTCCCAGAAGATGAGGACCTGGTTCGGGGAGTAGGTCCTGCCGGCCACGTCCAGATAGGGCATGTCGACGATGTCCACCTGCGGCGCGTCACGGCTGGGGTCGACACCGTTGACGATGGCATAGACCTCCGCGTTGCCGGAGATCCAGGGCTCCTGGTCGTCGTTCAGGTAGATGCGATCGAGGATGGTCACCGGCGTGCTGGTCGCCGCGGCGGCCGTGTCCAGGGCGGGCAGGGGACGTTGCCCGAGTGCCACGAGCTGCTCGCGCATCAGCTTGATGCCGGCGGCCAGGTCCCTGCGCGCGTCGAGGTCCACCACCAGCACCGGCTGGTCGGGCATGCGGTGCACGTCGAGGTGGTGCACGCGGCCCAGGCCATCGAAGGCCTCGATGAATCGCCACTGGGCGTCATCGCCATCCGGCTCGTACGCGTAGAGGGGCTCAACGCCTTGCTGCAATGCCGCCAGCATGGACGCGCTGGCGAGACGAAGCTGAAGCAGGCTGTCGAGCTCCCGATCGATGCCCTTGAGCCGGCGGATGTTCAGGTCCGCTCGCTCCGCCACGCCCGTGACGGAGGACGGGGCCGACACGGCGCCCAGCCACTGCTTCAGATCCACGGAGAGGTGCTCGCCGCTCAAGCGGGAAGCGAGAGCCTTTCGCAGCACCGTGTCCTGCTTCGCCAGGGTCAGCGCCACCTCACGCTTGTCGGCGGCCAGCGACACGCTGATCCGTTCGCGCAGCGCCGCTGGCTTCATGGCGGCGGCTCGAGCTTGAGAGGCTGCGGTCACGCAGACGAACAGCGCGATGACCATCCCTATCCGTTTCATTGGACTCTCCTGTGGTGGGTGAGGGTGAGGCGTAGCCGTCCACGAATCCAATCGTGGGGGCGTACTGCTCCAGCTTCGCGCGGACCGGGCCAGGGACCTGTTGCCAGGTTGATGGCGGCGCGTTTGTTATTTCGGGCCTTGTTCAGTGATGGGCTCTGAAGCTCTCGACGCGTCCTCGATGCCTACGGCGGCGCGCATCTCCTTGAGCAATTGCTCCATCTGAAGCGTTGCCGCTGTCCGGGCCGGTTGAATCTTCCTGAGACTTCGAAGTCTCGCGCCATCGGTCCTGACGGTGGTGCTGATCTTCTCGTAGCTCTCTTTGAGCTGGAGGGTCTTTGATTCCAGGGAGTCGATGTAGCCTTTGACGGTTTCGGAGTTCTTCGCGTTGGGGTGGATTCCTCCAATCCCTCCGGCAGTCAGGTAGCCTCTCAGTACAGTGGTGCCCGCGGTGTACGCCAATACGCGCCGGGAGGTGATCGACATGCAGTCCGCCAGTGACTCAGCGATGTCCACCTCGTCGGTCAGCTTCTCTGTTGCCTTGAGGCATTCGTTTTCCTCTTGGGCAAGTGCTGCTGCCTGTGACTCTATGGAGCGTGCAGCGTTGGCAAAAGCTTGATTTCTGGCGACTGCGTTGGCGATTTTGTCGACGGTCTCGTTCTTCTGAAGGAGTTCCCAGATGCTGCCAGCGCATAACGCGATGGCTCCAGATGCCAATGCGATGCCTTGGCCACGGGAAATCGGTTCATCACCTCTGACCGCGATCGAGATCCCGCTGATCAGGCTGGTGACTCCTCCGCCGCCGATCAGGGCTGTTTTGAGCGCGATGGAGTCTTCTCCGGAGAAGAGGTCCATGTGCTTGACCATGTCGCTGAAGACCTGCCTCTCGATGGCGGAGTTCAGCGAGATACTGGTTGCTGACTGTAGGGAAGATTTGATGGTCTCTACGTAGGTCTGCTCGTTCTTCGCCCAGGCAGTCTCCGTGCTCTTCCGTCCTGCCAGGAACCCGGACAGAGATGCTGCGATCGTGCGTGCGTCTGATTTTATCTTCTCCCTGGCAGGATCGAATTTCTGTGCGGATAGGTTGACGGCGGCGTTTCTTGAGAGCTGGAAGACGTCCACGTTCTCGTCGTCAGAGAGCTTCTCGAGGTTTTTTGTGTTTGTTTTGTCTCTGATCTCCTTGATGATCGACAAGGCCTCGTTCGTGTTCTGGTTTTCAATCGTATCGACCTTGCTGCTGAGCAACTTGAGCTGGCTGCTTGTTTGGTTGTTGGCCTCGATCGCCTGGCGCACGGCGCTGTCGATGAGTGCGCGCACCTGGTCGGACGTCAGGGCGGTGCCTTGTGTGGCGGTTTGTTGTTCAGGGGATGCTGGGTCGGATTGTGCGATTGCTGGTGATGATGTGAGCCATAGAGTCATCAACGCTTTATGGAAGAGGCGGGGCGACATGGCGTTCTCCTGAGTCAGTCGGGGTTGGGTGAGAACTCCTTCAGGCTGCTCCCCGTCCGTAGCTGATCGTGAAGATGGAACAGGGATTGGGAGCCGTCGCGGGGGCGGTTACCGTCGTCGCCCCTTCTCAGGATGAACAATCTCGGGCGTTCAGATCAAGAGCCCCCGGTGTGGGTGAAATTGGCCCCGCCGGGGTGATGTCTGCCCATGGGGTCATTCACAATGCCTTGGGTGGCACTGACCGGGGGCTATGCCGCGTCGTGGAAGATGATCCCCGCCGTGTGCCGCTGCCCGGAGCGCACGCGGCTGACACCGTGACGCAGGTTGACGCGGTACGTGCCCCGCGTGCCCTGGACCGGGCGGTGGTGCACCGCGAAGACGACCGCGTCTCCCTGGCGCAGCGGGACGACCTCCGCGCGGGACTGCATGCGGGGACGCTGCTCCGTCAGCACGAACTCGCCGCCCGTGAAGTCCCGCCCGGGTTCGGAGAGGAGGATGGCCACCTGGAGCGGGAAGACGTGTTCCCCATACAGGTCCTGGTGCAGGCAGTTGTAGTCGTCCACGCCGTAGCGCAGGAGCAGGGGCGTGGGCCGCACCTGCCCGGCTTCATGGCAGCGCGCGAGGAAGTCCGCGTGCGCGTCCGGATACCGCACGTCGATTCCCATCGCCGTGTTCCAGCGGTTCGCGATGGGCACCAGGTGCGGATACAGCGCCGTGCGCAGCTTCGTCACGAGCTCCGGCAGCGGATGGTCGAAGTATTTGTATTCACCCCGGCCAAACCCATGCCGCGCCATCACCACGCGGCTGCGAAAGGCGTCGTCCAGGTCGTAGAGCAGCGCCAATGCCTCGCATTCATCAGGCGTCAGCAACTGCTCCAGCACCGCGCACCCGCGGGCATCCAGCTCCCGGCCCGTTTCTTCCCAATCCCTCACCGCTGCGCCTCGCGCTCCAGCAGCGCGCGCTTGCGCTCCACGCCCCACCGGTAGCCAGACAACGCGCCGTCATTGCGCACCACCCGGTGACACGGAATCACCACCGCCAGCGCGTTCGCGCCGCACGCCTGTGCCACTGCCCGCACGGACTTCGGTGAACCAATCCGCTCCGCGATGTCCGTGTAGCTCGCCGTCTTGCCGGCCGGGATCTCCCTCAACGCCTGCCACACGCGCTGCTGGAACGCCGTGCCCCGCACGTCCAGGGGCAGGTCCAGCCCCACGCGTGGCGCCTCCACGAAGCCCACGACCTTCGCCACCAGTTGCTCGAACTTCGCGTCCCCGCCCACCAGCATCGCCTGCGGGAAGCGGTCCTGGAGGTCCTTCGCCAGCGCGTCCGGATCATCCCCCATCAGGATGGCGCACACGCCCCGGTCGCTCGCGGCCACCAGGATGGGCCCCAGCGAGCACTCCGCGATGGCGAAGCGGATCTCCGTGTTCGCGCCCCCGGCGCGGAAGTTCGTCGGCGTCATGCCCAGGACCTGGCTGGAGGTTTCGTAGAAGCGGCCACTCGAGTTGAACCCGGCGTCGTAGATGGCCTCCGTGACGGAGCCGCGCTTCGTCAGCCCCGTGCGGATCCGCTCCGCCCGCTGCGCCGCCGCGTAGCCCTTCGGCGTCAGCCCCGTCACGGCCTTGAACACCCGGTGCAGGTGATACGGCGACAGCCCCGCTCGCTCCGCCAGCGCGTCCAGGCTCGGCAGCTCCTCGGAGGCCTGGATGAAGCGGCACAGCTCGGCCACCCGGTCCGCGTGCTTCACGGCGAGCGAGGGCTCCCCCGGCTTGCACCGCTTGCATGCCCGGAACCCCGCCTGCTCCGCCGCCGCCACCGTCGCGTGGAACCCCACGTTCTCCGGCCGCGGCGTCCTCGCGCCACACGACGGCCGGCAGTACACCCCCGTCGTCCTCACGGAATAGAAGAAGCGCCCGTCCGCCGCCGCGTCCCGGGCGACGACCGCCGCCCAGCGCGGGTCGCCCACCGTCGCCGCCGCGAGCGCCTCCGTCTTCGTCGCCATGCTCCGCCTCCCTTCGTTGACTCCGAGGCGAAACCTAACCCCCGGTCCCCAGGCCAGCACTCCGCGCCTTGCGGTCGAATTCGGGCCGCCATGGAACAGGGCGTCATGGCGTGACGCGCCCCCATCGCGCCGGGAGTGAACCCCTCGCAATGCGTGGCGGCACGTCCGCGTACGACGTGACAGGATGCCGCACCCATTCCTCCTTCCCATGAGCAAGCCATGTCCCACCTGCGTCTGATGTGGAAACGCTCCCGTCTGCTCTGGCCCGCGCTGGCCGCGTGCGCCTCGGCCTCCGCCTGGGCCGCCCCCGCGTCCATCGCCGTCCCCAACGCGGGCTTTGAAAACGCCGCCGCCACCGGCCTTCCCCAGGGCTGGACGGCATCCGGCCAGGGCAAGGTGTCCGCCCGCACCGACGCGAAGTCGGAGGGCAGCCGCAGCCTCGTCATCGAAAGCCCCCAGGGCGGCGCGGAGACCACCGTCGTCTCCGAGCCCGTGAAGCTCCAGGTGGGCCGCCTCTACCGGCTCTCCGCCTGGGTGCGCACCCAGGGCGTGCAGGCGGATGCGCAGGCCCGCTATCCCACGGCGCTGGGCGCGTGTCTGTCCATGCAGAGCTTCCCCTTCACCAACTGCTCTCCGCCCCAGGGCGCGGACCAGAGCGGCCGGGTGCAGGTGCTGTTCTTCGCCACCACGTCCACGGACCGCGTGCGCGCGCACCTGGGCCACAACGGCAAGGCCACCGGCACCGCGTGGTTCGACGACGTGAAGCTGGAGGAGGTGAGCGACGTCACCCAGTACATCCCCATGGAGAGCGTGCGGTGGGCCGGCAAGGGCTTCCGCTACGACGACGGCGGCTGGGTGTACGTGCACATCGAGGGCGAGCCCTACGAGCGCGGCCGGCAGTATGGCGAGCTCGTGTCGCAGGAGATCGTCCGCTACATCGAGAAGCTGGGCATCCAGAAGGACAAGGCGGACGCCGCGAAGGGCTGGGCGCAGGTGCGCCTGCTCGCGGACTCGCTGTTCCTGCGCCGCTTCGACGCCGAGTTCCTGGAGGAGATGAAGGGCATCGCCGACGGCGCCAACGTGGGCGGCGCGAAGTTCAAGGGCCCGGATGGCAAGGAGCGCGACCTGGACGTGCTCGACGTCGTCGCCCTCAACTCCGCCGTGGACCTGGGCCAACTGGATGATGCCAACCGCGTCACCGCGTCCCCGCTCTCCGGCCGCACCTTCCTCAAGGGCGAGGACGAGAACGGCCGCGCGGGGGAGGGCGACCACTGCTCGTCCTTCGTGGCCACGAAGTCCGCGACGAAGGACGGCCGCGTCGTCATGGGCCAGATCTTCATGTGGAACGGCTACACCGGCGTCCACTGGGACGTGGTGCTGGACGTGCAGCCCACCAAGGGCCACCGCTTCGTGATGCAGACCTTCCCGGGCGGCATCCACAGCGGCTCCGACTGGATGCTCAACGACGCGGGCATCGTCATCGGTGAGACGACCGTGGGCCAGACGCCCTTCAACATCGACGGCACCCCGCAGAGCAACCGCATCCGCAAGGCCGTGCAGTACGCGAACTCCATCGACGACGTGGAGCGCATCCTCAAGGACCGCAACAACGGCCTCTACACCAACGACTGGACGCTCGCGGACACCAAGACGGACGAGGGCGCGTGCCTGCTCCTGGGCACCGCGAAGACGCGCCTGTGGCGCACCGGCAGCAAGGGCAAGGCCGCGGATACGCCCGGAAACCTCAAGGACTTCATCTGGGCCAACAACAACAACCGCGACCCGGAGGTCCGCAAGGAGTCCGTCCCCAACGCGAACAACGCCCCGGTGGACCTGGCCTTCAACACCTGGAACCGCGACATCGCCTTCCAGGAGTTCTACGCGAAGTACGGCAAGGGCGGCTTCGACGTGGACAGCGCCACGCGCATGATGGCGTCCAGCCCCATCAACCGTCCGCACGCGTGTGACGGGAAGATCACCACCTCGGAGATGACCGAGAAGCTGATGTTCCTGGCCCACTACGGCAAGACGACGCTGCGCGAGAAGATGGTCGGCAGCCGCTGGATTCCCGACCTGCCCGGCGCCACGCCGCACCTGTCCCTGGGCTACACCGCCTTCAGCCCCATCTACGTGGCGGACCAGCTCAAGGCCGCGAAGGCGAAGCAGAAGCCGGAGCCCAAGGCGGACAAGCCCAAGCGCGACTTCGCTCGCGTGAAGGACGCGCTGTCCTTCGACGAGAAGAAGCTCTGGGCCAACACGGTGTTCCCCGCGACGGACGCGGACAACTGGTTCGGCAGCGGGTCCGCCGCGTACTGGACCCAGCTCAAGGACCTGCCGGAAGGGGATGACCTGTCCAAGGCCTTCGACGCCCAGCGCGACGCGCTCGCGGAGCTCAACGCCCGCTACCTCTACATCACCGCCCGCGAGGGCGACGTGGTGCCCACCGCCGCGCGCACGGACTACGGCCGCTACGGCACGTACGCGGTGCCTCGCATCAAGGGCACGTACCTGCTGCACCAACTGCGGCTGACGCTGGGCAACGCGAAGTTCGCCAGGGTGATGGGCGCGGTGCACTCGAAGTTCGCGAACAAGAAGCTCACCACCCAGGACTTCATCCGCACCGCGTCGGAGGCCGCGGGCCAGGACGTGGGGCCGTGGGTGAAGCAGTGGGTGGAGCGCGGGGGCCTGCCCGCGCCGCGCCTCACCTCCCGCGCCCAGAAGGCGAAGGAGGGCTACGAGGTGACGCTGAAGGTGGACCAGTCCGGCACGCCCTGGCGCTTCGCCACGCTGGTGGAGGTGCAGACGGAGAAGGGGAGCGTGCTGGAGCGCGTGGAGGTGAAGGGCTCCAGCGACACCTTCACCGTGAAGGTCCCGGACCGGCCGGTGCGCGTGGTGTTCAACGTGGGCAACGACATCCCCGTGGCCCGCGAGCGCTACCAGACCCTGGCCAACACGCTGGATGACTGGGACAAGCTCCTCTTCGTGTACGGCTCCGCGCGCCAGGTGGAGTCCATGCGCACGCTGGCCACGAACTACCGCGAGCAGTTGGCGGACGCGTCCCCGGAGCGCCTGGCCCCGCTCAAGCCGGACGCGGAGGTGACGGACGCGGAGCTGGCGGACCGCGACCTGATCGTCTTCGGCGGCCTGGAGGACAACGGGCTCATGGCGCGTCTGGCGGCGGAGAAGAAGCTGCCGGTGGAGCTGGGCCGGCGCTTCTTCCGCTGGCAGGGCAAGACGTACGGCCGCGCGGATGACGGCCTCGCCCTGGCGCTGCCCAACCCCTGGAACCCGAAGCGGACGCTGTACCTCTTCGTCGCCAACAGCGGCCTGGAGCTGTGGCACATGACGCGCTCGTTCCAGCGCGGCCTCCAGAGCTGGGCGCTGTTCCGCGCGGGCGAGGTCAGCGGCAAGGGCTTCCACGCCACCGAGGGCTTCACCCAGGAGCTGTCCGTGGACCTGCCCGCCCCCAAGCTGGGCATGCTCACCCCCTGAGCCACCGCCGCTGAACATCCCGCAGCACCGAGCAAGGGCCGGCGGAGCGCACTCCCGCCGGCCCTTCTTGCGTTCGGCCGCTCCCTCCCTCTGAGGACCCGGTCGATTTGACTCCGGCGTGGAGAGGGTTAAATCTCTCTTCAAGAAATGAATCCAGATTCAAAATCTGAGGCCCCCGTCAAACGGCTGCGCTCTCGTCTGAAGGAAGCCACCGCGGACGCCATCCTGTCGGCGGCCGCGGCGGTGTTCGCTCGCGACGGCCTGCACGCGGCGAAGATGGAGTCCATCGCCGAGCAGGCGGGCGTGTCGGTGGGGACGCTCTACAACCACTTCACCGACCGCGCGGCCCTGCTGGACGCGCTGCGCGCCAGGCGCCGCCAGGTGATGCTGGACCGGCTGGACGCGGCCCTGGCGCCCGTGGCGGAGCGGCCCGCGCGCGAACAACTGCGCGCCTTCGTGACGGCGCTGTTCGCCCACGTGGCGGAGCGCGACGCGTTCGTGCGCGTCCTGGTGCAGCTCCCGGAGGACCCGGCGCGCAAGAGCCGCATCCTGGCGGAGCTCACCCGGCGCCTGACGGTCATCCTCGACCGGGGCATCCAGGCCGGGGAGCTGCGCGCGGAAGGGCGCGCGTTCTATCCGAATCTCCTGATGGGAATGGTGCGCGGCGCGCTGGACCGCCTGCGCGAGGACGACGCCGTGAACCCTCCGGCAGCCGCCTGGGCGGAGGAGATCCTCCGCGTCTTCTTGAAGGGCATCGAGGTCGACTGACATGGCGACAGCCGCCGCGACACCGGAGGTCCTGGCTCAGGCCACGCCCAGGGCCCCCGTCAACAAGTGGCTCGTCACCCTGTCGGTGACGTTCGGCACGCTGATGGGCGCCATCGACTCGTCCATCGTGAACGTGGCGCTGCCGCAGATCCGCGGCGCGGTGGGCGCCACGGTGCAGGAGATCACCTGGGCCACCACCGGCTTCGTCATCGCCACGGTGATGGTGATGCCGCTCACGGGCTTCCTGGGCCGCATGTTCGGCCAGAAGCGCGTGTACCTGGCGTGCCTGGTGCTCTTCGTCGCGGGCTCGTTCCTGTGCGGCCTGGCGTGGAACCTGCCCACGCTGGTGCTCTTCCGCTTCCTGCAGGGGTTGGGCGCGGGCGCGCTGCAACCCACCGAGCAGGCCATCCTCCGGCAGACGTTCCCGCCGAAGGAGCAGGGCACCGCGATGGCCATCTTCGGCATGGCCGTGATGGTGGGCCCGGCCATTGGCCCCACGCTGGGCGGCTACATCGTGGACAACTGGCACTGGTCCTGGATCTTCTTCATCAACGTGCCGGTGGGCATCCTGGGCTTCTTCATGGTGGCCCGCTTCGTCCAGGAGGACGAGCAGTTGCGCGCCACCGCGCGCCTGGAGGCCGAGAAGCAGCGCAAGCACATGGACTGGTCCGGCATCACGCTGCTCTGCATGGGCCTGGCCACGCTCCAGTACTTCCTGGAGGAGGGACAGGCGGATGACTGGTTCGAGTCCCCCGTCATCGTCTTCTGCGCGCTCATCTCCGCCACGTGCCTCATCGCCTTCGTCATCCGCGAGCTGACCGCGGAGGCGCCCGCGGTGAACCTGCGGCTGTTCAAGGACCCGGTGTTCGCGTCCGGCACGCTGTTGGGCGCGCTGGTGTTCGCGGTGCTCATGGCCAGCATGTTCCTGCTGCCGGTGTTCATGCAGGAGCTGCTGGGCTTCACCGCGACGCAGTCCGGCTTCTCGCTGATGCCGCGCACGCTGGTGATGATGTTGATGATGCCCATCGTCGGGCGGCTGTACGGCAAGGTGCCGGCGCGCATCCTGGTGGGCGCGGGCATCGTGTTCGCGGGCTTCGGCGCGTACGAGATGAGCCACTTCTCGCTCGCGACGGGCTCCAGCAACATCATCGCGGCCATCGCGTTGCAGGGCGTGGGCTTCAGCCTGATGTTCGTGCCGCTCAGCGCCACGGCGCTCGGGAGCATCCCGCGCGAGCGGTTGGCGGACGCGACGGGCCTCAACTCGCTCTTGCGGCAGATTGGCGGGTCCGTGGGCCTGGCCATCTTCACCACGCTCCTGTCGCGCTACACCGTGCTGTCCAAGGCCTCCATCGCCGCGCACCTGAACCCGGAGCGGTGGGAGGTGGCCAGCCGCATGGCCGCCACCCAGAAGGGGCTCATGCAGCACGGCCTGGACGCCGCGAGCGCCAGCATGGCCAGCCTCCAGATGATGGTGGGCAACGTGTCGCGGCAGGCCATGGTGCTCGCGTTCGACAAGCTCTTCGTGCTGGCGGCGCTGATGTTCGTGGTGGTGCTGCCGCTCATCTACTTCCTCAAGGCCCCCCCGAGCGTCGGGGGCTCCCACGAGAAACCGCACATCGACGTGGAGATTTGAGACATGGCAACGACAACGACAGCACCCCAGCTCGTCCCCGAAGCGGCGCCCGCGCCCGCCGCCGGAGCGCAGGCGAAGCGCGGCAAGCGGGGCTTCCTCATCCTCGGCGGTGTCGTGGCGGCCCTCCTGCTGGGCATCGGCGGCTTCAAGGTCGTCACGGCCGGACAGGAGACCACCGACGACGCGCAGGTGGAGGCGGACGTAGTGCCCCTGTCCGCGCGCGTGTCCGGTCCCGTGGTGAAGGTGGCCGTGCTGGACAACGCCACCGTGCACCAGGGCGACGTGCTCCTCCAGATAGACCCGCGCCCGTACGAAGCGCGCGTGAAGCAGGCGGAGGCGGAGCTGGAGTCCGCGCGCGCCCAGGCCGCGGCGGCGGACGCGCAGGCCACGGTGGCGGCGGCCGGCGCGAAGGGCGGCCTGTCCAGCGCGAAGGCGCTCGTGTCCACGAGCACGTCCGCGGTGAGCGGCGCCCAGGCGCAGGTGGCGGCGGCCCGCGCGGCGCTGACCCGCGCGGAGGCCCAGGCCCGCAAGGCCACGCTGGACCTGGAGCGGACCCGGAGCCTGCGTCAGCAGAACGTGGTGGCGCAGAGCGCGCTGGATGACGCGCAGACGGCCCACGAGACGGCGCAGGCCGCGCTCGAGGGCGCCCGCGCGCAGCTCGCCCTGGCGGAGGAGGGCCGGCGCACCGCGGAGAGCAAGGTGGCGGAGGCCCGGGGCCAGCTCGACGTGAGCGCGCCCATCGACGAGAAGATCGCCGCCGCCCAGGCCAACGCGTCGCTGGCGCACGCGCGGGTGAAGGGCGCGGAGGCCGCGCTGGACCAGGCGAAGCTCCAGTTGGAGGACACGCGCATCATCGCTCCGGCGGACGGCCAGGTGTCCAAGCTGTCCGTGCACGCGGGCCAGTTGCTTACCCCCGGCCAGGCCGTGGCGGAGCTGGTGCCCACGACGACGTACGTGGTGGCGAACTTCAAGGAGACGCAGGTGGGCCACATGCAGCCCGGCCAGCGCGTGGAGGTGGAGCTGGACGCCTTCTCCGGTGAGAAGCTGGAGGGCAGGGTGGAGAGCCTGTCCGGAGGCACCGGCGCCCGCTTCTCCCTGCTGCCGCCGGACAACGCGTCCGGCAACTTCGTGAAGGTGGTGCAGCGCGTGCCGGTGCGCATCTCCTGGGTGCACCCGCCGCAAGGACTGGCCCTGCGCGCCGGCCTCTCCGCCGACGTGACGGTGCACACGAAGTAGGCCGCGAGCCCGAAGCTCCACACCCCAGCGCCGCGCCCCTCAAGGGTCGCGGCGCTTTTCTTCGCACGGGAGCGCCGTGCTCACTCTGTCGCGCGGGGGCCACGCTTCGACCTGCGCCCGGCGTCTGCACTGCTCGCGGGAGCTGCGCCGGGCCGTCAGAGCTCGACGGCCATCTCCACGTCCGCGCGCGAATAGCCCGTGTCGCGCGACACCTCCGGGCCGCTGCGCGTGGTGACGAAGCCGTGCTTGCGGTACAGCCCCAGCGCCGGCCCCAACGCGCTGTTGGTGACGAGGTACATCCGCTTCGCGCCGCGCTCCCGGGCCGTGGCCAGCGCGGCCCGCATCAGCGCGTCACCCAGGTCGCGGCCCCTCGCCTCCGGGGCCACCGCCATCTTGCACAGCTCGAACGTGTCCGCGTCCTCGCGCCTGAGCGCGCACGTGCCCAGCACCTGTCCGTCCACCAGGGCGAAGAACACCTCGCCCCCCGGCGCCACGAACATCCCGTGCGGGTCCGCGAACGAGGACTCGTCCGAGCCCTCGACGCGGAAGTCCTTCTCGATCCATTGCCGGTTGAGCCGCGCGAAGTGCTCGCGCAGCTCCGGCCGGTAGGGGACGACCTCGACGGAGGCAGGGGCCATGGCGCTCATGCGGCGGCGGCGGTCGCGGCGGGCTTCTTGCGCAGGAAGAGCACGAAGATGACCGCCACGATGCTGATGCCCACCAGCGTGATCAGCCCGTCCGCCGCGATGGTGGCGCGCGTGCCGATGCCCCGGAACTCCGACGCGTGCCCGTCCAGCGCCGTCGTGTAGCTGATGGCGAAGTTGGAGGCCGCGACGAAGAGCGAGTACTTCGTCGTCACCGCCGCGCCGTCGCTCACCATCTCCAGCACCATGCCGGCGAAGGCCGCGAAGCCCGCGCCGTTCGCGAAGCTGTACGCGAGCGAGCCCCAGATGTACGTGTCCGTCGTCATGGGCCCCGCCGCCATGGCGAACGCGGCCATCGCCGTGGCCCCGCCCATCAGCGCGTACGCGAGCTTGCGGTTCATCCGGTCGGACAGCCAGCCGCCCATCAGCGAGCCCACCGCGCCGGTGACGGCCATGCCTGGGCCGTTCACCATCTCCACCGTGTGCTCCGGCACCTGGTACGCGCCCGCCATCGCGCTGAAGAGGTTGGTGAGCGCGCCGCAGCTCACCGGCGCCAGGCAGAGCACCAGCATGATGAGCCCGTCGCGGCTGAAGGCCGTCTTCACCAGGTCCATCACGATGCTCTTCACCCGGTCCACCGCCGCCTTGAGCAGCGGCCCGGTGGGCACGGTGGACGGGTCATGCCGCTCGGTGATCCAGAAGATGCCCGCGCCGCTCGCCAGCACCAGCGTGGCCAGCACGATGCCCGCCACCTGCCGGGAGAACTGGGTCGCCAGGAAGATGGCCAGCGCGCCCATCATCGCGGTGGAGCCCACGTTGCCCGCCATCTGCCAGCCGCCCGTGCGCCCCTTGTCGGACGGCTTGGACGTCGTGGCCATCAGCCCGTTGAGCGCCGCGTGCGCCGTCGTCGCCGCCGCCTGCAACGCGGTGAGCAGCAGCGTGAAGACGCCCAGGTGTTGCGCGGGCTCCGGGAACACCGCGCACGCCAGCAGCAGCAGCGCGGTGAGCAGCGTGCTCACGCCGTACCAGACGCGCCGCCACGGCCCCAGGTCGATGAGCGGCACCCACAACAGCTTCCACGCATGCGGTGAGAACGCCGTGCCGGACAGCACGCCAATCTCCGCCAGCGGCATCCCGTCCTTCGCCAGCCAGTACGGCACCGCCGTCTGGAGGTAGCCCACCGCGGCGCCGAACTGCACCTCCAGCAGTCCGAACAGCGGGGGCCAGGCCCAGCGCGGCTCCTCGGCGGAGGCGGTGGCCGGAAGGGCAGTCTCTTGTTCAATCAAGGGCGACACCTACAGGGCAGGACAGGGGAGGGTGGGATTCTAGACACCTCCGGCGTCCTGCACAGCGCAACGCGCTGCGCCGTCTCCTCGGAAGCACGGGGTGGGAGAGTCCCCTTCAACGGGGAGTCCTGGTTCATGTCGGAAGGCGGGACTAGCTTGCCCGCGCTTTCCCCCACAACCCCGAGGTCCCCCGATGACGTTGAAGACCCGACTGCTGGTCGTCTCCACGGCTGGCCTGTTCGCCGCCGCTCCCGCCGTGGCCAAGCCGCTGGATGGCGCCAGCACCGACGTGATGATCCAGGGCTTCCACTGGAACTCCGCCAGCGCGGGCGGGTGGTGGAACACGGTGAAGAACAACGCGGCCACGCTGAAGGCTGCGGGCTTCACGATGATCTGGCTGCCGCCGCCCTCCGACGCGGCGTCCACGCAGGGCTACCTGCCCCGGCAGCTCAACGTGCTCAACTCCAGCTACGGCACGGAGGCGGAGCTCACCCAGGCGCTGGCCGCGCTCAACGCGCAGGGCGTCAAGCCCATCGCGGACATCGTGGTGAACCACCGCGTGGGCACCACCAACTGGGCGGACTTCACCAACCCCACCTGGAGCGGCTGCAGCGCGGTGGCCGCGGGGGACGAGTGGGCCAGCGCCTGCGGCAACGCGGACAGCGGCGAGGGCTACGCCGCGGCGCGCGACCTGGACCACTCGCAGACGAACGTGCGCGCGGACCTGAAGACGTGGATGGGCACCCGCCTGAAGGGCGTGGGCTTCGCGGGCTGGCGGTTCGACTTCGTGAAGGGCTTCGCCGGCGGCTACGTGAAGGAGTACGTCACCGCCACGGACCCGTGGTTCTGCGTGGGTGAGTTCTGGCCCACGAACTACTTCGACGCGAACAACCCCAACAACTGGAAGCAGCAGATCACCAACTGGGTGGACGCGACCACGGGCACCTGCGCCGCGTTCGACTTCGCCACGAAGGGCCTGCTCAACGACGCGCTCACCAACAACAACTACTCGCGCCTGAAGGCGTCCGACGGGAAGCCCGCGGGCGGCATCGGCTGGTGGGCCAGCCGCCACGTCACCTTCGTGGACAACCACGACACCGGCCCCAGCGAGACGTGCGGCAACGGGCAGAACCACTGGCCGGTGCCGTGCGCCAAGGTGATGACGGGCTACGCCTACGTGCTCACCCACCCGGGCATCCCCACCGTCTACTGGGCGCACTACTTCAACTGGGGCCTGGGCAGCTCCATCAAGACGCTGATGGACATCCGCAAGAGCGCGGGCCTCACGTCTGAGTCCACCGTCAGCATCCAGCGCGCGGAGGCCGGCCTGTACGCGGCCATCATCGGCGGCAAGGTGGCGGTGAAGCTGGGCACCGGCTCCTGGAGCCCCGGCACCGGCTGGACGCAGGCCGCCTCCGGAACGGACTACACCGTGTGGACCACCGGCACCACGCCGCCCCCCACCGGCACCACCGCCAACGTGGAGTTCGTGTGCAACAACGGCACGACCGTGATGGGCCAGAACGTCTACGTC
This sequence comes from Corallococcus sp. AS-1-6, assembly GCF_020037015.1. Classification (GTDB taxonomy): domain Bacteria; phylum Myxococcota; class Myxococcia; order Myxococcales; family Myxococcaceae; genus Corallococcus. Next base: position 61,485 of record NZ_JAIQDE010000019.1, read on the forward strand.
ACCGGCAGCGTCGCGGAGCTCGACAACTGGAGCCCCACCACCTCCAAGATCCTCAGCCCCACCGCGTACCCCACCTGGCGCGGCACCTACGCGCTGCCCGCGAACACCACCGTGCAGTGGAAGTGCCTCAAGCGCGACGGCAGCGGCAACGTCGTCTGGCAGGGCGGCAGCAACAACACCGTCACCACCCCGGCCGCCGGCGGCAGCATCACCGCCACCGCCAGCTTCTAAGAGGCCGGGACAGGCGCCCCTGTCGCATGTCTTACCGGGGGCGCCTGTGTTTCATCTGTTGCTTGAGTTCCATGCTTCAAGCTGTCACAGGGGCCGCTTCACTCTCCGGGCGGGCCCCTCCCGCCCTCCTTGAACGAAGGCGGACGCGATGAAGCGTGGAACGGCAGTGGTGTGGTGCATGGCCGCGGTGGGCCTGATGGGCGCCTGCGGCGGTTCGCCGGAGCAGGCTCCGGCGAACGGCGACACGGTGGCGGTGGCGGCGCAGCCGCTGGTGTCGCCTCCGGCCTCGCTGTCCGGCGGCTTCATGAACTACCTGGGCACGCTGACGGTGGGCGGCGCGGTGTCGTCGAACACCGGCTCGACGGCGGCCTACGAGGGCTTCAAGCTCACCGTCGCGGCGCACACGCAGGTGGCGCTGGAGGTGACGCACCTGGGCACCGGCATGGGCGTGGACACGGGCCTCTTCGTGTACGGCCCCAAGGACGCGAACGGCAGCTACGGCACGCGCATCCTCTTCCAGGACGACGACTCCGGCTACGGCGAGCTGAGCAAGATTCCCCTCGCGACCCTCGACAAGGCGGGCGAGTACCTGGTGGTGGTGGGCTGGAGCAACGGCCTGGGCAAGAACTACCGCCTCCAGGCCTCCTGCGTGGGCGGCGCGTGCGTGGCGAACCCCAGCCCGGCGCCGGCCAGCGCCCCGGTGACGCTGGCGGCGTTCCCCCTGGAGCCCAACCTCCAGGCGCTGCTCAACGGGGGCAACGCGTACCGCGAGGACATGTTCTCCTTCCTCGACCGGTATGACTTCGCGTGGCCTTACTCGACGCCCGCGACGCTGGACGCGGCGGCGGCGGCGGTGCTCGCGCGCAGCGAGTACTCGGGCTACCGCAACGACCCGTCCCCGGACACGTACACCTACGCGGCGTTCCAGTCCGCGATGTACCTGCAGTTCCAGGGGCTGCACCCGGCCATCCCGGACACCTACGGCGAGGACGCCGCGAACGCGCAGGTGAAGAGCTACTTCCGCGAGTTCAGCACCGGCCCCAACGGCGACAACTGGCGCACGCTCAACATCATCCTCCTGCCCGTCTCCCGCCACGTGCTCGTCTACGAGCAGACCGCGCACGAAATCTGACGCGCGCGCCGTCCCCCGGAAACACCACCGCCCTCCTCTTCGCGGACCGGAAGGGGAGGGCGGTGCGTTCTTCAGCGATGACGCTCAGCTCACGGCGCGTGGGCCGGGGCCGGCTCGTGGGACGGGGGCGCGTCCTCCTCACCGCTGGAGCGCTTCGCGTCCCCGCGCACCTTCTGCATGAGGATGTAGAGGCCCGGGATGAAGATGAGGTTGACGATGGTGGACACCAGCATGCCGCCGAACACGGCCGTGCCCAGCGAGTTGCGCGCCGCCGCGCCCGCGCCGGACGCCGTCATCAGCGGCACCACGCCCAGGAGGAACGCGATGGACGTCATGAGGATGGGGCGCAAGCGCACCTCCGCCGCCGTCACCACCGCGTCCAGCGCGCTCCGGCCCTGCTCGCGCAACTGCTCCGCGAACTCCACGATGAGGATGGCGTTCTTGGACGCGAGGCCCACGAGCATCACCAGCCCCACCTGGCAGAACACGTCGTTCGCGAAGCCGCGCGCCACCTGCAACCCCAGCGCGCCCATGATGGCCAGCGGCACGGACAGGATGATGACGAACGGGAGGCTGAAGGACTCGTACTGCGCCGCCAGCACCAGGAACACGAAGAGGATGCCCAGGGCGAAGATGATCAGCGTCTGGCCGCCGGACTCCTTCTGCTCCAGGCTGATGCCCGTCCACTCGGACGACATGCCCTGGGGCAGCGACGCCCGGGCCACCTGCTCCATGGCCTCCAGCGCCTGCCCGGACGACACGCCGGGCGCGCCCTGGCCGTTGATCTCCACGGAGCGGAACAGGTTGTAGTGCTTGATGACCTGCGCGGAGACGATGGGCGTCACCTTCACCAGCGACTCCAGCGGGATCATGTCCCCGCCTTCCGTGCGCGCGTAGAAGGAGCCGATGTCCTGGGGGCTGTCGCGGAACTGCTGCTCGGCCTGGACGTACACGCGGTAGGTGCGGCTGGCGTAGTTGAAGTCGTTGACGTACTGGCTGCCCATGTAGAGCTGCATCACGCCGAAGATCTGCTCAATGGGCACGCCCAGCGCCTTGGCCTTCTGGCGGTCCACCTCCACGTCCAGGATGGGCGTGTTGGCGTTGAAGGGGGTGAAGACGCCGCGCAGGCGGCCCTCCTCGTTGCCCTTCTGCACCATCTCCTGCGTGGCGTTGGCCAGGTCCTCCAGCGAGTGGTTGCCGGCGACGTCCTCCACGATGAACTGGAAGCCGCCCACGCTGCCCACGCCGCGGATGGCCGGCGGCTGGAAGGGGATGACGCGCGCGCTGCCAATCTTGCCCAGCGGCCCGCGCAGCCGCTCCACCAGCGCGGCCACGGACTGGTCCTTGCCCGTGCGCTCCTCCCACGGCTTGAGGGCCGTGAAGACGGTGGCGTAGTTGGAGCCGTTGCCGTTGGGGGAGAAGCCACCGATGGCGAACATCACGTTCACCTCCGGCTGGGCCTTGAGCACCCCCTCCACCTCCTGGAGCACCTTCTCCGTCTGGCTGAGGGACATGCCCTCCGGCCCCTGCACGGAGATGATGACGTAGCCCTGGTCCTCGTCCGGGATGAAGCCCGTGGGCGCCGAGCGGAACAGCAGCACCGTGGCGCCGATGCAGGCGAGGAACGCCACCAGCACGATGAGCGGGTGCACCAGCAGCTTGCGCAGCCCCCGGCCGTACAGGTCGCGCGTCCAGTCCAGCACCTGGTCCACCTTGCGGAAGAACACCCACTTGGGGCCGTGGTGGTGCTTGAGCAGCCGCGCGGACAGGGCGGGCGTGAGCGTCAGCGCGCAGAAGGTGGACAGGGCCACCGACGCGGCGATGGTGAGCGCGAACTGGCGGTAGATGGAGCCCGTGGTGCCCGGGAAGAGGGCCACCGGGATGAACACCGCCACCAGCACCACGGAGATGGCCACCACCGCGCCGGCCACCTCCTTCATGCCCTCGCGCGCCGCCTGGAACGCGTTGAGCCCGCGCTCCGCCATCAGGCGCTCGATGTTCTCGATCACCACGATGGCGTCGTCCACCACCAGGCCCGTGGCCAGCGTGAGGCCGAAGAGCGTCAGCGTGTTGATGGAGAAGCCCATCAGGTAGACGAACGCGAACGTGCCGACGAGCGACACCGGCAGGGTGAGCGCCGTGATCAAGACGCTGCGCCACCCGTGCAGGAACAGGAAGATGACCAGGATGACGAGCGCGATGGCTTCGATGAGGGTGTGGATGACCTCGTTGACGGAGGCGCGCACCGCGAGCGTGGTGTCCGTGCCGGTGCGGTACTCCAGGCCCGGCGGGAAGGACTGCGCCAGGCGGTCCAGCTCCTTGATGACGCCGTCGCGCACGTCCAGCGCGTTGGCGGTGGGCAACTGGAAGATGGCCAGGCCCACGCCGGTGCGGCCGTTGAAGCGCAGCAGGGTGCCGTAGTTCTCCGCGCCCAGCTCCACGCGGCCCACGTCCTTCACCGTGACGGCCTTGCCGTCCGTGTTGCGCAGGAGGACGATGTCGCCGAACTCCTCCGGCTCCACCAGGCGGCCCCGGGCGCGCACGGCGATCTGATACGGCTGCGAGTCGCTGGACGGCGGCTGGCCCACCTGGCCCGCGGCCACCTGGAGGTTCTGCTCCTGGAGCGCGCGCACCACGTCCTGCGGCGTCATGCTCCGGCGCGCCAGCTCCGTGGGGTCCAACCACAGGCGCATGGAGAACTTGCGCTCACCGAAGATGCGCACCTCGCCCACGCCGCGCACGCGCTTGATGGCGTCCTTGAGGTTCACGTCCGCGTAGTTGGAGAGGAACTTCGCGTCGTAGCGGTTGTCCGGGGAGGACAGGCCCACGGTCAGCAGCATCTGGCTGGAGGCCTTGTTCACCACGATGCCCGTCTGGTTCACCTGCGCGGGCAGGCGGGCCGCGGCGCGGCTGACGCGGTTCTGCACGTCCACCGCCGCCACCTCGATGTTGCGCGTGGGGGCGAAGGTGACGGTGATGGTGCTGGTGCCGTCGTTGCTGCTGGTGGAGGTGATGTAGCGCATGTCCTCCACGCCGTTGAGCTCCTGCTCCAACGGGATGGTGACGGCGGACTCCACCACCTCGGCGCTGGCGCCGACGTAGGTGCTGGTGACGGTGACCTGCGGCGGCGCCAGGTCCGGGTACTGCGCGATGGGCAGCGTCGGGATGGCGATGACGCCCACCAGCGTCAGGATGATGGAGCAGACGATGGCGAAGACAGGCCTGCGGATGAAGAAGTCGACGAACACGGTGTGGCGCCTCTCTTGAATTCGCCTGCTAGCGGCTGCCGCCGGTGGTGCCGCCGCCACCGGACGCGGTGCGGGGCAGCCGGGCGTTGGTGGGCGTCTCGTCGGCCCGCACGGTGCCCGTGGGCTGGGGGGCGGCGTCCGTGTCGAGGGTGACCTGCTTGGGGATGACGGGCATGCCGTCGCGCAGCATGTGCAGCGACGACACCGCGACGAGGTCGCCCTGCTTCAGGCCGCCCTCCACCACGTAGGACATGTCGCCCAACTGCCCCAGCGCCACCGGGCGGCGCTCCACCAGCGTCTTGCCGTCCTTCTTCTCCACCACCATGGCGAAGGGCTGGCCGCTCTGGCGCACCACCGCGAGCGCCGGAATCTGGAGCGCGTCCCGCGTGGAGTACACCAGCCGCGCCCGCAAAAGCTCACTGGGGCGCAGACCCACCGTGTTGCGGAAGGCGGCCTTCACCTCCACCAACTGCGTGCGGGGGTCCGTCTGCGGCGCCACGTAGAAGACGGTGCTGGAGAGGATGACCTTGCCCTGCCGGTCCAACAGCTCCAACTGGGTGTCCGGCTTGAGCGACCGCGCGCGGAACGCCGGCACGGACACGCTGACCTCCAGCGCGTCCGCCTGGGCCACGGACGTGAGCACCGTGGTGGCGCTCACGTAGTCACCCACGCGCACCACCACGTCGCCCATGGTGCCCGCGAACGGCGCGCGCACCACGTGGAACTGCAACTGCACCTGGCGCTGGGCCACGGTCGCGCCCGCCGCGCGCGACGCCGCCTCCGCCGCCTTCACCGCCGCCTGGGCGCGCTCCAGCTCCTGCACGCTGGCCAGGCCCTCGCGGTTGAGGGACTCCGTGCGCGCCAGGGTGCGCCTCGCCAGCTCCAGCTCCACCGCGGAGGAGCTCTGCTGCGCCTGGGCGCTGTCCAGCGCCGCGGTCTCCTGGCGCGCGTCCACTTCAATCAACGGCGTGCCGGCCTCCACCTTCTGGCCCGGCTTCACCAAAATCTTCCGGACGTAGCCGTTCACCTGCGGCAGCACCGACACGCTCTGCCGCGACAGCAGCGAGCCCAGGTACTCCCCGGTGTCCCGCACTTCGTGCGGCGCCAGCGCCACCACCTGCACCTCGCGCGGCGGCGGGGGGGCCTTCGCCTCCGGCTTGCCCGAGCACCCGGCCACGCCAGCCACCAGCGCCGCGCCCCACACCGTCTTCGTCATCAGCGCCTTCAGGGGGCGTACCCTCGTCACCAGTCGCACCGGGCCTCCGTCAGGAACGCGTCCAGGCGGGCCTGGACGAGCTCGAATTCCCTCAAAACCAACGCGAGCTGGGCCTGGCGGAGGGCGGCTCCGCTCTGCACCAGCTCCAAGCTGCTACCTCGACCCACCTCGAAGGCCCGGCGCGTGAGCCGGTCCGTCCGGTCCGCCAGCTCCAGGGACTCGGCGGCGGTCTTCAACAAGGCTTCGGCGACTTCCACTCCACGCCGCGCGCGGGAAACCTCCACGCCCACGTTGCGGCGGGTGGCCTCGGCGGATTGGGCGGCCTGTTCTTCAATGCCGGCGCGCTCGCGCACGAGGCCCCCGCGCTGGCCGCCCTCCCAGAGGGGGACGGACAGCACCGCGGACACGTTCCAGGTGGCGAAGCGGCCAAAGCCGGGGTCGGTGGTGAAGCCCACCAGCGTGCTGCTCAGTCCCAGGGTGGGCAGGTAGCCGGCGGAGGCCTGGCGCCGGCTCTCCCGGGCCGCGTCCACGTTGGCCCGCTGGGCCACCAGGTCCGGGCGGTTTCCCAGGTCCTGCAGGGGGGCGCACTGCTGGCGCGTCTGCTCCACCAGCCCGGCCAGGTTGAACTCCGGGTTGACGCCCACGCCGTGGTCCTCGCCCAGGGACAGGCCCAGCGACTCCCGCGTGCGGCGGAGCTGCTCGTCCCCGGCCACCAGCGCCTGACGGGCCACCGCCACGTCCTGGCTCACGCGCACCACGTCCAACTGCGTGCCGGCGCCCAGCTCGAAGGAGCGCTGGGTGAGGGCGTAGCGCTCCAGCGCCTGACGCAGGCCCACGCGGTTGATCTCGGCGGCGCGCTCGGCGGCCACCGTGGCCACCAGCACCTGCGCCAGCCCCTGGGTGAGGCGGCGCTGCACGTCCTGGAGGTTGGCCACGGACGCGGACTCGGACGCCTTCGCGGACGACAGGCCCCGCCACGCGCCCACATCGATGATGGACTGGGTGAGGGTCGCGGACACCGTGCCCAGGGGCGCGCTGGGGGCCGCCGCGCCGGTGCCGGTGTTGGAGCCGCCCACGAAGCCGCCGCCCGCGGCGGAGGGCACGTCCGGGTGGAGCACGTCCACGCCCACGCCCGCGGTGGCCCGCGCGTTGGGCAAGAGCAGGCCCAGGGACTGGCGCCACCGGCCCTGCGCGCGCGTCACGCCGGCCTCCGCGTTGCGCAGGTCCGTGGAGCGCTGGCGCACCCGGGTGAGGGCGTCATCCCACGTCCTCACCTGCTCCGGCGCGGGCGGGACGGGCGCGAGCATGGGGTCCTCCACCTTCGGCTGGAAGGGGATGGGGGCCGGTGCGGACGCGCCGGTCTCAGACGGGGGCTGCTGCGGGGCCGGGGACGCGGACGGCGCCTGCTGCGCGGCCGCGAGGAGGAGGACGAGGAGGGCGCTGGGGGTGGCCATACTCTGGAGCGGCGGGTCTTTCCGGCAGGAGCGAGTGGTGCTACCCACCCCGGGTTCCCTGCGCGCGGTCAAGATGTAATTGACAACCGTTGTTGAATGCAATCATCTCTTACGCCCATGACCATCGCCGAGCAAGTGGCATCGACGCGACGCGCAGTGGTCCGTCTGCTCACCCAGAAAGTGGGTGAGCAGACGGATCGGCCGCTGATGCAACTGCTCGTGCTGAAGAACATCGGGATCCACGGCATCCACAGCCAGGCGCAGATCGCGGAGCGGCTGCTCATCGACGCGCCCGCCGTGAGCCGGCTGGTGGACCGGTTGGAGGAGGATGGGCTGGTGGAGCGCCGCGCGGGGGAGAACCGCCGCTGCGTGCGCCTGGAGATCACCGACGCGGGGCGCCGGGAGATACAAGCCCTGGAGCTCGCCGCGCAGTGGGTGGATGCCCAGGCGCGGGCGTTCCTGGCGCCGCCGGAGGTCGAAATCCTGTCCTGCCTCCTGGACAAGCTCCAGACGGGGCTGTGCCAGCTCCTGGGCAACGAGCCCGCGCAGCCGCCGCGCAAGGACGAAGCGCCCTGCGCGCCGCCCCCCACCAACGACAACGGGTGACGACGGGAGGTGGAGGTCCGGGCGCGATGCCCGTCCCGCCGCCGCCCCGCCGCCACCCGTGCGCCACGTCCGGGGGGGAAGGAGGTGGTCCGTCGCGACTACCGGTGGCGCGGGATGTTGCGGGCCACGTGCAGGGCCCACGCCTCCGCCGAGTCCAGCTCCGCCCGCGCCTCGGCGTAGCGGTCCTTCGCCTCTTCACTGAAGTCATTGGCGAAGATGGCGTCGTGCAGCTCCTTCTGGGCGCGGGTCAGCCGCAGGCTCGTCTGAAGCCACAGCCGGGCCGCCATGCGCGGCGTAATCACCACCTGGGTGGGATCCCACACCTCCAGGGCGGCGTAGTCAGCGGAAGACAGCTCTTCGTAGTGGGGGGCCTGCTCGGTTCGTGCGTTCATGCCCGGATGTTCGCCACGGATTTGGGGCAGGGCATCCCGGCCGCCTGGGCAGGATGACGGCCACTGGTGAGCAGTCGAGGACAGTTCCTTCATCCCCCGGGGTACTCGCCTTCCATGATTTGCGGGGAAAGTTAGTACAGTGAGGCTGGGGAATGCTTCCCAGATTGCAACCGTGGAGGGATTGGGTGCCCTTCTCCTAGAATCCTCCGCTCCATTCGTGAAGTGAGAGGGATTACCTGGACCAGAACACCCTGAACAAGCTGCTCACCGTCGGCGTCCAGAACGGGGCTTCGGACATCCACTTCCGGCCTGGGGATCCGCCCATCTACCGGGTGAACGGCGTGCTGCGGCCGTTGAAGATGGAAAAGCTCCAGGCGGACCACACGAAGCAGGTCGCGCTGCATGTGATGAACGATCCGCTGATGAAGGCGCAGATCGACAGTGTGCAGGAATGCGACTCGTCCTACAGCCTGCCGGGCGTGGCGCGTTTCCGGGTGAACATCTACCGGCAGCGCGGCTCGCTGGCCTGCATCCTGCGCATCATCCCGGATGAGATTCCCAGCATCGACGGGCTGGGCCTGCCGCAGGTGCTGAAGACCATCGCGGGCAACGAGCGCGGGCTGGTGCTGGTGACGGGCGCCACGGGGTCCGGCAAGAGCTCCACGCTGGCGTCGATGATCAACCACATCAACCACACGGAGAGCCTGCACATCCTCACCATCGAGGACCCCATCGAGTTCATCTACAAGAACGTGAAGTCCTCCATCTCCCAGCGCGAGATCGGCCCGGACACGGCGAACTTCGCCATCGCGCTGCGGGCGGCGCTGCGTCAGGACCCGGACGTCATCCTGGTGGGCGAGATGCGCGACACGGAGACCATCGACATCGCGCTGAAGGCCTCGGAGACGGGCCACCTGGTGCTGTCCACGGTGCACACCACGGACGCGTCGCGCACCATCAACCGCCTGGTGTCGGTGTTCCCCGCGGAGGAGCAGACCATGGTGCGCATGCGCCTGGCGGACTCGCTCAAGGCGACCATCTCCCAGCGCCTGCTGCCCAGGGCCACCGGCAAGGGCCGCACGGTGGCGCTGGAGATCATGGTGCAGACGAAGACGGTGGAGCAGTACATCCGGGACGACCGCGCCGCGGAGCTGAAGGACGTCATCGAGAAGGGCCGCGACATGTTCGGCATGCAGTCCTTCGATCAGCACCTGACGCAGTTGTACCGCGCGGGCGACATCACGCTGGAGACGGCGCAGAGCGCGGCCTCCAACCCGGCGGACTTCCAGCGCGCGCTCGAGTTCGAGTGAGCGCGCGCGCCGGAAGCTGAGCGCTTCGGCCTACTTCTTCGCGGACGGCTTGTTGATGTTCGCGAAGAAGTCGTTGCCCTTGTCATCCACGACGATGAAGGCCGGGAAGTCGACCACGTCGATCTTCCACACGGCCTCCATGCCCAGCTCGGCGTACTCCAGCACCTCCACCTTCTTGATGCAGTCCTGCGCCAGGCGCGCGGCCGGGCCGCCGATGGAGCCCAGGTAGAAGCCGCCGTGCTTCTTGCAGGCCTCCGTGACGGCCGGGGAGCGGTTGCCCTTGGCCAGCATCACGAAGCTGCCGCCCTCCGCCTGGAACTGATCCACGTACGCGTCCATGCGGCCCGCGGTGGTGGGGCCGAAGGAGCCGGACGCGTAGCCCTCCGGCGTCTTCGCCGGGCCCGCGTAGTAGACCATGTGGTCCTTGAGGTACTGGGGCATGCCCTCGCCCCGGTCCAGCCGCTCCTTGATCTTCGCGTGCGCGATGTCGCGCGCCACCACCAGCGAGCCGGACAGGGACAGGCGCGTCTTGATGGGGTAGCGCGACAGCTCCGCGCGCAGGTCGCTCATGGGGCGGTTCAGGTCCAGCTTCACCACGTCGCCGGACAGGTCCGTGTCCGTCGTCTCCGGCAGGTACTTCGCGGGGTCCGTCTCCAGCGCCTCCAGGAAGACGCCGTCGCGCGTAATCTTGCCCAGCGCCTGGCGGTCCGCGGAGCACGACACGGCGATGGCCACCGGGCAGGACGCGCCGTGGCGGGGCAGGCGGATGACGCGCACGTCGTGGCAGAAGTACTTGCCGCCGAACTGCGCGCCAATGCCGGTGCGCTGGGTGAGCTTGAGCACCTCCTGCTCCAGCTCCACGTCGCGGAAGCCCCGGCCCAGCGCGTTGCCGGACGTGGGCAGCGAATCCAGATAGCGCGCGGAGGCGTACTTCGCCGTCTTCAGCGCGAACTCCGCGGACGTGCCGCCCACCACGATGGCCAGGTGGTACGGCGGGCACGCGGCGGTGCCCAGCGAGCGGATCTTCTGCTCCAGGAACGCCAGCAGGCTCTGCGGGTTGAGGACGGCCTTCGTCTCCTGGAAGAGGTAGCTCTTGTTCGCGGAGCCGCCGCCCTTGGCCATGAAGAGGAACTTGTAGGCGTCGCCGTCGGTCGCGTAGAGCTCGATCTGCGCGGGCAGGTTGTTGCCCGTGTTGACCTCCTTGTACATGTCCAGCGGCGCCATCTGCGAGTAGCGCAGGTTGGACGTGAGGTACGTGTCGAACACGCCCCGGGAGATGGCCGCCTCGTCGCCGCCGCGGGTGAGGACGTACTGGCCCTTCTTGCCCATCACGATGGCGGTGCCGGTGTCCTGGCAGGAGGGCAGCACGCCGCCCGCGGCGATGTTCGCGTTCTTGAGCAGCTCCAGCGCCACGAACCGGTCGTTGGACGACGCCTCCGGGTCCTTGAGGATGTTGTTGAGCTGCTGGAGGTGACCCGGGCGCAGCAGGTGCGAGATGTCCCGCATGGCCTCGCGGGTGAGCAGCGTGAGCGCCTCCGGCTCCACCTGGAGGAAGCTGCGTCCGCCGGCCTCGAACGTGGAGACGCCCTCCTTCGTGAGCAGGCGGTAGGGCGTCTCGTCCTTGCCAAGCGGCAGCATGTCCTGGAACTGGAAGTCACTCATCGCGGGCGGGTCTCTTCGAGAAGGGGTGGACGGCGGGGGACTCTACTCACGGGGCGGCGCGTGGGGCGGCACTTCGTAGAGGTAGACAGGCGTGCGGTACAGGTCCTGGAGCCTCACGAAGTGCACCGGCTTCCAACCCCGGAGCCCGAAGGTGTGGCTCAGGATGCGGGCCCCTGGCGGCAGCTCGGCCGCGAAGCGGGGCGCCAGGCGCGTCATGATGCCCGGGGACAGGTAGCAGACGACGCAGGTTGCGTCCTGGAAGGACGCGGCGAAGAAGTCCCCGCGGACGAGCGTGAGGTTCGCGCGGGGGGAGAGCCGCTGGCGCAGCCGGCTGAAGAGCCAGGGCAGCCAGGACAGCTCGTACGCGACGACGCGCGCCTGGGGGCAGTGGTCCGCCAGGCTGAAGGCCACGTCGCCCCAGCCCGAGCCCAGGTCCAGCACCGTGCCCCGGGTGTCCCCCGGGAGCATGGCCAGGAGCGCCCGCCGCACCCGGGGCGAGCTGGGCATGGGCGGCGCGCCGGTGCGCAGCGTGGAGACGACGATGGACAGCACCCCCACGAGGGGCACCGCCCAGAGGAGCAGGAGCAGGAGGAGGGAGCCGGTCGCGCTCACGGTCAGGCGCGCATCATCGCGCGGGAGCGCCCGCTCGTGGGGCCCTACTTGCGAGGGGGGTGGCTGGCCTCCGCGCGGACCACCCGGGGCGCGCTCGACTCCGGCGGAGGGCTGACGCGGGCGGGGGCGGGCGCCTCGGGCTCGATGAGCGCCCGGCCGAACACGAGGCACATCGCGGCCCCTACGCAGAGTGCCAGCACGTGGAAGTAGTACGCCATGGGACGTGAGTCCAAGCACGGACCATACCACCGGCGACCCTCCTCGGGAGGTGGGGGCGGGCGCGCCCCGGTTGTGTCCTTCCCGGCTACAAGCCCCGTCGACCGGTGGCCCTCCAGGCAACAGCCCCCTCACCCGGCGTCAAGCCTCCGCGGGGCACGGCCTTCACCCGGCGCCCGGGCGGCCTCAGACGGAGGGCGCGGACTCGGTGGCGTCCTGTTCCGGGCGGGGCGGGCGGTGGGCGGCGGACTCCAGCCGGTCCACGTCGCGCAGCTCCGGGAAGAGCCAGGCCCAGAGGCCCACGACGACGAGCGTGCCCACGGCGCCAATCACCACCGCGTGCACGGCGCCCAGGGCCTCGGCGAGCGAGCCCGCGCGGAACTCGCCCAGCTCGTTGGAGGCGCCGATGCACATCATGTTCACCGCGCCCACGCGGCCGCGCATGTCGTCCGGCGTGGAGACCAGCTCCAGCGTGTGGCGCACCACCACGCTCACCATGTCCGCCGCTCCGCCAATGGCCAGCGCCGCGAGCGACAGGGGCAGGGACGTGCTCAGGCCGAACACCAGCGTGGCCGCGCCGAACACCGCCACCGCGCCGAACATCTTCCACCCGGCGTGGCCGCCCAGCGGACGGAACGCGAGCAGCACCGCCACCACCGCCGCGCCCGCGGCCGGAGCGCTGCGCAGGAGCCCCAGTCCCCACGGGCCGGTGTGCAGCACGTCGCGCGCGTAGATGGGCAACAGCGCCACCGCGCCGCCCAGCAGCACCGCGAACAGGTCCAGGGTGAGGCTGCCCAAGAGCAGCCGCTTCTGGCGCACGAAGCGCAGCCCCGCGACGAGCGTCGTCAAGGAGATGGGCTCGCGCGACGCGCTGCCGGTGCGCACCTGGAGCGAGAGGATCCACACCACCGTGAGCGCGCACAGCGACGCGGACGTGATGTAGACGCCCTTGCCGCCCAGCCACCCATAGAGCAGGCCGCCCACGGCGGGGCCGGCGATGGTGGCCACCTGCCACGTGGTGGAGTTCACCGCCACCGCGCGCGTCAGCTCCTCCGGCGGCACCAGGTAGGGCGTGAGCGCGGAGCCCGCGGGCGCGTAGAAGGCCCTCGCGGTGCCGAACAGCACCAGCACCCCGTAGACGAAGCGCACGTCCTCGATGTGGCCCAGCGTGAAGGACAGCAGCAGCAGGCTGCACACCAGCATCACGCCCTGGCACAGGGCCAGGATGCGCCGGCGGTCGTAGCGGTCCGCCACCTGCCCGCCCAAAAGGCTGAAGGCGAGGAAGGGGACGAACTGGGCCAGGCCCGTGTAGCCCAGCGCGAGCGCGCTCCCGGTGAGCTCGTACACCTGCCAGCCGATGGCCACCGACTCGATCTGCGCCGCGAGCACCGCGCACAGGCGGGCCACCTGGTACAGCCGGAAGTCGCGGTGACGGAAGACGGACGTGGCGAGGACGGAGGGGGTGGCCATGGAGGTGGCTGCGCTGTAACGCAGCCCGTCCCCCTCCGCTAGCGGCAAGGGGCGCCCGGGCCCCGGCGCGGCTTATGAGGTCGCGCGCATCCGGTTCAGCCGGTCGTAGTGGCGGTAGCCCAGCTTGTCGAGCGCGGCGGGCGGCGCCAGGCCGATGTCCACCAGCGTCTTGATGTCGTACGTGCCCGCGAGCACCGGCGGCGCGTAGTTGGCCACCGCCTCCGGCGTGCGGAAGCCGGGCAGCGGGAAGAGCACCTGGCTGGTGTGCACGTGCATGAAGTGCGCGGCGGACTGGCGCTGCCACCCCGGCACGCCCGGCGCGGTGATGACGTGCGGCGTGGCCAGGAACGTGCCGCCGGTGAGGATCTCCAACTGCTGGCCCACCTGCGCCACGATGCAGCCCGCGGGCGCGGTGCCGCGCACCATGTGGCCGTTGGGCGCGTCCGGCGCCGCGCGCGTGCGCAGGTACAGGCCGCTCTGGTCATCCGGCTTCGCCGCGGGGCGGCCCGCCGGGTCCAGGAACCGGCCTCCGGGCAGCAGCGTCAGCAGGTTGAAGTCGGTGTGCTCCTCGCCCCAGAGGATGCCGGTGTTCACCTGGGTGGGGCCCAGCGGCAGGTACTGGAGCGCGCGCGTGACGTGGGGCGCCCGCTCGCACGCGGCGGTGAAGGTGGCCTCAGGCAGGTTCAGCGCCAGGGCGGCGCCGCGCAAGAGCTTGAGGCCGGCCTCGTGCAGCGCGGTGCCCAGGGTGAGCAGGCCCTCCTGGAAGAAGGGCGGCGCGTCGTCCGGCCAGATGTTCTCCGGGTACAGCTCCGGGAACTCCATGGCGGACTGCGGGTCCGTGGGCGTGGGCGCCGCGAAGTAGCACTCCTTGAAGTCCGGCTGCCCGTTGCTGGCGACGGCGACCTCCGTGTTGGGAGGCGTCCAGCCGCGCTGGTACCAGAGGTCCGCGCGGCCCAGGGGGCGCTTCTGCGCGTCCGGGCGGGCCACGAAGGCGGAGAACGCGTCGTAGAAGCGCTCCAGCGCCGGCGCGTCCACGCCGTGGTTCTTCACGAACACGAGGCCGAAGACGCCGAAGGCCTCGCGCAGGGCCGCCGCCGCGCGCTCCAGGCGCGCCGGTTCACCCGACGCCAGGTCCAAGAGGTCGACCGTCGGGATGTTCATCGTGGGGGTGTCCGCCATGGTGGGCCCAGGTGTATCGCGCCCGGGCCCGGCTGAGGAGGGGGAGCGTGCCCGCAGGCCCCTCCCGCTTCCGGGGAAATCCTGGAAGCGCCCCCTACCGCCTCACGGCACCCATCAGCGCGCGGCGACGGTGACGTCCACCGGGGCGCACGTCACGGGGGTGGACTGGTAGGCGCCGCCCGGCCGGGGGACGTCCTCCTTGCGCGTGGCCACGTCCATCAGCGCGTCGCGGAAGGTGATGCGGTAGGTGCCCGGCTTCTTGAAGTCCCAGGCCTGCGTCACCTCCACGGTGTTCTCCGCCGTCGCCCCGGGGGCGATGGCCGTGTAGCTGTCCGCGTTCGGGGCGGCGCGCTTCACCATGGGGCCCTGGTACGGGACCTCCTCGCCGTCGCGGGTCACCTCGAACACGGTGCCCAGGATGCCCTCCAGCGGCGTCTGCCACTTGAGCACCCAGACGGGGGACTCCGAGCGGTTGGTGAGCTTGAAGAGGACCTCGATGGGCTCGCCCGGCTTCGCCTTCGGGGGGACGCCGAGGGCGCACTCCAGCTTCGGGGTCGTCACGGCGGTGGGCTCCTTCGCGGGCTCGGCGGCGGGGGGCGGCGCGGGCGGCGGCGTCGCGGCGACGGGGGCCTGCTGTGGCGCGGGCGCTTCCGCGGGCTTCGGCGTACAGGCGGTGACACCGGCGGCGCTCAGCACCGCGAGCCATGCGAGGTTTCTTCGTCCCAGCCCCATGACGTGACGCTCCTTGTGTCGGGTACGGCGAAAAGAAAAAAGGGGCGCGAGCCCATGCGGCCCGCGCCCCGAAGTCAACGGACCCGCGTCACCTTACGGCAGCGAGGGGTTGTTCTCCGCGAAGTATTCGTGGCTGTCCGCGTTGTCGCGCGCGCGCGTCGGGTTGGACTTGGCCAGGTTCTTCGCGGCCGTCTGGCCGTAGGCCCAGTCGTCCGTGCCGGCCACGACGGTGAAGTGGCTCATCTCGTGGACCAGCGTGCCGGCCTTGGAGTCCGTGCCCGTGGTGGGCGCGCTCCAGAAGGCGCCGCACACGTAGATCTTGTACGGCGAGGACGGGTACACGTACGCGTACGTCCCGCTCTCGTTGCAACTGCAGTCCACGACGACGGCGGCGGACGCGAACGCGTTCTTGATGCTGCTGAAGTGCGTCTTGATGGTGTTCCAGTTGGTGGTCGAGTACGTGCCGAACCAGGTGGTGAAGCGGCTGGTCGCGGACGGCGTCCCGCTCAGGTAGCTGTACGCGTTGTTGGAGTAGGTCTGCGCGCCGCTGAACGCGGACGCGATGGCGCTCTGCTCGGTGCTGGTGCACGCGCCGGAGTACGACAGGCCCTGCGCCGTCACCTGGCGCATCGCCTCGGCCTCCTCGCGGCTGTTGCGGCGGCCCTCGATGAAGAGGCTGACCGAGTTGGACGACAGCGCCGCCACTCCCTCGCGCGCCTCCAGCTCGTAGCGGATGGTGTACGTGCCGGAGACGGACAGGTCATACGCGTCCGACACGGCGACCGGGCCGGAGATGCTCTGGCCGGGGGCCAGGGTGATGAGGTCCTCGGCGCGGCCCTGCACGCGCTTGAAGTGCGCGCCGGTGTACTCCACCGGCTGGCCGTCGCGGGACACCGACAGGCGGCCCTCGTTGAGGCCCTCGCCCGGCGCGTCCCACTTGTAGAGGCTCACCGGCGCGGAGGAGGTGTTCGTCAGCGTCACCTCCACCGTCACGCGCTCGCTGGCGGCCATGGAGGCCTTGCCCACGGAGACCCGCGCCGTCAGGGCGCCCTGGGCCTGCTCCGTGGCCTCGGTCGGGGTGGGCTCACCCTCCGCCGGAGGAGCGCCGCAACCGCTCAGCAGGGAGACGCCGACCACCGTGCCCATCAGCCACTTGAAACCGCGAAGGCTCTTGCTCACGAGGAACTTCCTTTCGGAAACGACGCGACGGAAAAACGCCCAGGGGGGAATGCCCGGGTCCGCATGCTTATAGGGGAAACCGGGCCCGCTGATGATGGCACGAAATACTGTGAAATAAATGCCTGCCGGTTATCCCGGTTCACGCCGCGTCGCGGCCAACCGTGTCCTGGAGCGTTAGTCTTCACGCGGCAGGGATGGCCTGTGGCACCAACCCGGACCCGGGGAAGGGGTGGCGGACGATGCGCGCGGTGGTGTTCGAGCACGAGGAGCACGAGGGGCCGGGCCTCTTGGGGCCGGCGCTGGAGGCGGCGGGCTTCACGCTGGTGCGGCGCTTCCGGACGGTGAAGCGCGAGGACGTGGACGCGCCGCTGGTGGTGGTGATGGGCGGGCCCATGGGCGTGTACGAGGCGGACGCCCATCCGTTCCTGAACGAGGAGCTGGCCTTGCTGGGAGAGCGGCTGGCGAATGACCGCGCGTGCGTGGGCGTGTGCCTGGGTGCGCAGCTCCTGGCCGCGGCGGCGGGGGCGACGGTGTCGCCGGGGAAGAACGGCTTCGAGGTGGGCGTGGGGCCGGTGCGCTGGACGCAGGACGCGCTGAAGGACCCGGTGGTGGCGGGCGTGAAGCCGCGCACCGCGGTGGCGCACTGGCACGGGGACACGTACACGCCGGTGCCCGGCGCGACGCTGCTCGCGTCCACGGACCGGTACACGCAGCAGGCCTTCCGCCTGGGGCGCTCCTACGGCTTCCAGTTCCACCTGGAGCTGACGGCGCGGGAGCTGGGGCGCTGGCTGGAGCTGGGCGCGGAGGACCTGGCGGCGCGGGGCAAGGACCTGGAGGCCTTGAAGGCGCAACTGCCCAAGCTGAAGGCGGCGGAGGCGGAGAACACGGAGCTGCTCCACCGGCTCGCGCATCAACTGGCGAAGGGCCTACGCTGACGGCCGTCCAAGGCAAGGGGAGGGCCGGACGCCATGAAGCTGACCCGCCTGCACGTCCACCACTACCGAGGGCTCGCGCCGGACACGGTGCTGACGTTCGGCCCTGCCCTGAACGTGGTGGTGGGCGCGACGGGCAGCGGGCGCACGACGCTGCTGGAGCTGGTGTCCGCGGTGCTGTGCTCGGACTTCTCCGGGCTCCTGCGGGAGCCTTTCGCGCTGGACTACGCGCTGCGCTTCGACGCGCTCACGGTGGATGTGGCCGTGCGCAACGAGTCTCCCGCGGCCCTGCCCGCCACCGCCGGGGAGGGCGGCCCTGGCGCCGCGTTGGCGCTGCCGCCGGCGGCGCTGGCGCATGGGCTGATGCCGTCCATCGTGGCGACGGTGCGGTGGGACGCGGCGGAGGACGCGCGGCTCGTCATGCGCGCCAGCGCCACGGGCTTCGCGTGTGAGGTCGCGGGCGCGGCCGGCTTCTCCAAGCGCATGCACTGGTCGGTGCTGGACCGGTCCGTGTGGACGCTGCTCTTCATGGCCGCGCAGTACCTGGAGCGCGGCGTGAAGGACCGGCTGAAGGACCTGCTCCGGGAGACGTTCCTGCTGGCGCCGCCGCGCTTCGACGAGGCGCTGGGCATGTTCGAGCGCATCGGCGCCATCCGCTACGCGATGGAGCAGCGCGGTGAGGAGCTGTTCCCGCTGGGGCTCATGGCGCTGCCCACGTGGATGCCGGGCTGGCTGCGCGAGCAGGTGGAGCGCGAGCCCGTGCCCCCGTCGCTGCTCCTGCGCCACGACGCGCTGCCCCAGGGCTTCCTCGCGCGCTTCGTGACGCTGGCGGGGTTCGCCTCCGGCACGCTCACGGTGGACGTGACGGAGACCACGCCGTTGTCCCAGGGCGGGCGGCTGGGCTTCAGCGGCTTCCGCTTCGCGTTCGTGCGTCCGGACGGCACGCCGGTGGCGCAGGAGCAACTGGGCCATGGACAGAAGCGGCTGCTGTCCTTCCTCTACTACCTGGACGTGCACGAGGCCTTCGTCATCGCGGACGAGCTGGCGGACGGCCTGCATCCGGACCTGGTGCGCGCGTGCGTGCGGGACATGGGGGCGCGGCAGGCGTTCGTCACCAGCCAGAACCCGCTGCTGCTGGAGCAACTGGAGTTCGCCCACGCGGAGCAACTGCGCGCGTCGTTGATCCGCTGCGAGGCGGGCCCTGGACGGGGCGGCTGGCGGTGGACGCAGCCCACGCCGGAGGAGGCCGCGCGGTGGTTCGACGTGTACCGCGCGGGCTCCGTGCCGCTGGGCGCGGTGCTGCGCGCCCAGGGCTTCGGGTGATGCTCAGGGCGCCGTGGACCCCTTGAAGAGGAAGTCGTCGGTGAGGCCGCGCGAGACCAGGCTCCTTCCGCCAAGGTGGAGGGTGCCGGAGAAGTAGCTGATCCCCACGAACGCGCCCTGCTTGTTCACCGCCACGTCCGTGAAGTACGGGCGCCCGGTCGAGCTGTACGTGTGCCGCCACTGCGGGTGCCCCTCGATGCGCTCCAGCCTCGCGGTGAAGAGCGTGTAGCCGGAGGCGGAGTCCGGCTCGATGGATGCTCCGCCCACGACGACGGCGTCGTCCTCCGCCACGGCGACCGCGCTGACGGCCTGCGGGTAGGCGCGCGCCCAGCGCTCCTCGCCGGCCCGGGTCCACGCGGCGAGGAAGCCCGCGCCCGGGACCGGGGGCGTGATGGTCCGGCCGCGGAACGTGAAGGCGCTGCTGAACTGGCCGCCCACCACCACGCGGTTGCCGTGCACGGCGATGCTGGCGGCTCCGCCCGACGCGCCCACCAGCGACCGGGCCCACGCCACCGTGCCCGAGGGGGCCACCTTCCAGACCTGCGGGTCGGGGTACAGGATGCCCGCGACGTAGAAGGCGTCCGCCTCATCCACCGCGACGCTGGCGCCGACGCTCAGGATGAGCTGCTCGCGGAAGGTCCACTGCGCCGCGCCGGTGGCGTTGAACTTCGTGAGGAAGGCGGTCTCGACGTCCGTCACCTGCGAGGAGTTGGGCCCCAGGCCGAAGTCCACCGTGCGGAAGGCGGTGCCCGACATGGCGATGCCGTCCTGCGAGTCGGTGACCAGGTCCCGAGGGGAGATGTTGCCCGTGAAGTGCCGGGCCCACTGGAACTGCCCCGTCTTGCTCAGCTTCAGCAGGAAGGCCCCCGGCGGCTGGAGCCCCGCGCCCAGGTCGATGGCCTCGTTCGACGTCCCCGCGACGAGGACGTGGCGCTCCCGGTCCACCGTGAGCGCCACCGCGTTGACGAAGTTCTGTCCGCCAGGGGGCAGCACGCCCTCGTAGGCGCGGGTCCACAGGAGCGCGCCGGCCGTCGTGTACTTCGCCACCGCGAAGCCAAAGCTGTCGGGGTTCCCGGAGCCGACGGGGCCCGCGCCCAGGTCCACGCTGCCCTGGTAGAGGAACAGCGCGAGGATGTTGCCGTCGCGGTCGAAGGCCACCGCGTGGGCCTCGTCGAGCCGGCTGGAGCCCAGGTGCTTCACCCAGGCGAAGTCGTTCCACGAGGCGCTGGCCTCCTGGCGCTGCGTCATCGGCCGCGGGGGTGGCCCGGCCGTCTCCGGAGGAGCGCACCGCGCGAGCGCCAGCACCGCCACGACGCCCCAGAGCAGGCGCCCGCCTCGAATCATCCGCATCGAACCCATGCTCGCTCCCGCCGTCCGCAAGGGCAGACAGCCCGTGCGAGGTAGGAACGCTCCGGCCCCGGGGACACTGCACCCGGGGGCGGGCTGGGTTTGACGGCTGGACGATCCGGGCCGCCGTGTCTCAGCGGCCGGAGAGCAGCTCCGTGGTGAAGGAGAAGCCGCCCAGCAGGTACGGCATGGCGTTCACCCGGTTCTCATGCTTGAGGTACCACCCGGCGATGAGCAGCACGGTGGGCTTGCTCATGAGGCCGCCCGGCCGGGTGTCAAAGGCATACGCGACGAGCGGGCCCACGCGGATGTGCTCGTTCGTGGGCAGGCTGCGGCCGGGCAGCGGCTCCACCGCGTTCGCGTCCTCGTCGTAGCGGGGCCACACCGCGGAGAGCCGGGCGCCCAGCGTCCACTGTCCGGCCAGCCAGAGGAGGTCCGTGTCGTTGGCGAGCACCCAGCCCTTGCCGGGCACCAGCGTGTCCAGCGTTGGGTCGTAGAACGTGCCGCGGGTGCCGCCGTCGCGCAGCGACACGTTCCAGTACTCGATGGCCAGCTTCGTGCGCAGCGCCACGGACTTCACCTTCGCCTGGAGCATGGGCTCCACGAAGAAGTGGTGCCCGGAGGTGCCGTACGCGGCGTCGTTGGTCGCGCTGCGCAGGTCGTCGTCGTAGCGCTGGAAGGAGTCCGGGTACGACTGGACGCTGCCGAAGGTGCCGAAGAACTGGACGTACTCGTAGCCGGCGCGGAGGTTGAGGATGGCCAGCGGCTGCAACTCCACCGTGGGCCCCAGCTTGAAGAAGGCGGGGCTCAGCTTGAGGCTCGCGCCGGCGCTGGCGTACGTGTCGCGCAGCAGCAGCGAGGGGCTGTCGAAGAGGCGCTTCTGGTAGATGAGCCGGTTCTGCGACTCGAGCCCCAGCGGGTTGTAGCGGACCACGTTGAGGGTGGTGAAGTAGACGCGCCGGTCGGGCAGGGTCGGCTGCACCGGCGGCGGCACGTCCTCCGTGACGGGCGGCTGGGGCTGCTGCGCGGCCACGGGGGCGCCCAGGCCCAGCAGGGCGAGCAGCGCAACGCGCGTGAGCGCCTTCGACAGGGACGGGGGGCGGACAGACGTGGGGCGCGGCGGGAACTCGTTCGCGGGCATGCGTCCTCTCGGCGGAGTCCGCGGGTGCGGCCCCCGGGCAAGGGCCACCCGTCGCGGGCGGCGGGAGCGTCGTGCACCTGACGCGGGCGCATCAAGACGCACCAGGACGAAGCCGGATGACACCCGGCGTCACCGGCAGGCCCACGGCTCGCGGGCCGAGGCTCAGAACGTGAGCTGGCAGCGGGACAGGAGCGCGTTCTCGGGGGCGCGGTCGCCGCCGTCCGGGGCGCCGCCCACGTAGTTCGTGCGGTGGAAGTTCAGGGCGAAGCGCACGCGCCGGTTGAGGGCGAACGTCGTGGCGACGCCGAAGCCCTTCGCCTCGCTCACCGAGCGCGCGGGGTTGGCGAAGCGGGGGAACGCGGCGTCGTCCAGGTCCAGCGCGTGGTAGCGCGCCGCCACCTCCAGCGCGCCGCCCGTGAGCGTCTTCGGGTCGAAGGGCTTCGCGGGCCGCGCGCCCTCGAAGGACGCCTTCCCCCCGAACACCCACGACACCGCCGTCTGCCACGCGTGGTGGTGCAGCCGGGCGCGCGCGTCCGCGGTCCGCACCTCCTGTGACGAGCGCACGTACTCCGCGAGGAGGCCGAAGGACCCCCAGTAGAAGTGGCCCTGGGGCGCGAGCCGCAGGTGCTGGCCGTGGGCCGTCACCAGCTCGCCGGTGTCCGCGTTGCCGAGGTAGCTGAAGATGACCTGCTGGCCCGTGCTGCGAAAGGGCGCGAGCCCGGTGTTGGTGGCGGTGCCGAACTGGAGGCCGCGCGTCACCGCGATGCCCAGGCCCAGCCCCTGGAGGAAGGACGGCGCGCGGCCCTTGAAGGGCAGGGCGAAGACGCGGGCGGCCAGGTCGAAGCTGTCGTCGGTGTTGGCGTCGGTGCTGGCGCCGTCGGGGTCTCCATTCACCACCGCCAGCGAGTACTGCCACCGGCCGCCCTCGCCCTCGCCGTGCAGCTCCAGGCCCTCGTCGCGGTTGGGGACCAGGTCCACCGTGAGCGAGCGCTCGATGAAGGGGTTGTCCATGTCGGACTGGAGCAGCTCCAGGCCGAACGGCGTCTTGAACCGGCCCGCGCGCAGGCGCACCCATTCCCCCGGGCGGAAGTCGATGAACGCGTCCTGGATGATGGACTGCCCGACGCCGAAGTCCGGCATGAGGCGGAAGTCGATGAAGCCGAAGAGCGTCCCGTCCAGGATGGGGCGCATACGCCGGACGAGGAACGTGTTGGTACCGGTGCGGTCCGTGTCCGCCAGGAAGAAGCGCCCGTCGCCCTGGAGCTGGCCGCGCGGCTTGAGCACGAAGGCCTTGTCCGCGGAGGACAGCGTGAAGCCCTCCTCGGAGATGCTGATGATCGGCGGTCGCGCCGCCGTGGTGGGCTCGGAGGCAGGCGGGGATGCGGATTCCTCGGCCCGGGCGTGAGCGCGGGGCGCGGCGAGCAGCAGGCCCGTGGCGGCGAGGAGGGCGGGAGCGCGGAGCGTGGACACGCAGGGACCTTGGGGGACGGGCTCCAGGAGGGCGGCGTGCCCCCGCGTCCGTCGGGCGAGCCCCGGAAGCGGACGGGCACGTTGGAGGCGGGAAAGTCTTGATGTCAAGAATCACGGGGAAGACCTGTTGTCACCTTCACTTGCCGGACCCGGGAAGGTCTGGTTCATGCTTGGCGGCATGTCCGTGACCAGACCCCGCGCCGCATCGATGTACGTCGACTTGGACCGCGACGCGTGGCGCGAGCTCCGGGCCTCCACGCCGCTGACGTTGACGGCGGAGGAGGTGGAGAAGCTGCGGGGGCTGGGGGACCGGCTGGACCTCCAGGAGGTGGAGGACGTCTACCTGCCGCTGTCGCGGTTGCTGCACCTGCAGGTGGCGTCAGCGCAGTCGCTCTGGGCGGCGCAGCAGGCGTTCCTGGGCTATTCGGTGCGCAAGGTGCCGTTCATCATCGCCATCGCGGGCAGCGTGGCGGTGGGCAAGAGCACGACGGCGCGCATCCTCCAGGCGCTCCTGGCGCGCTGGCCGGATCATCCGCGCGTGGCGCTGGTGACGACGGACGGCTTCCTGCACCCCAACCGGGTGCTGACCGAGCGTGGCATCATGAACCGCAAGGGCTTCCCGGAGAGCTACGACCGGCGCGCGCTGGTGCGCTTCCTGGCGGAGCTGAAGGCGGGGCGCGAGGAGGTGACGGCGCCGGTGTACTCGCACCTCGTCTACGACATCGTGCCGGAGGAGGCGCAGTCCATCCGGCAGCCGGACATCCTCATCCTGGAGGGGCTCAACGTCCTGCAGACGGGGCCGGTGGAGGGCGGGCGGCTGCCGCAGACGTTCCTGTCCGACTTCTTCGACTTCTCCATCTACGTGGACGCGAGCGAGACGGACATCCGCCACTGGTACGTGGAGCGCTTCCTGCGCCTGTGGGAGACGGCGTTCCGGGACGAGCGCTCCTTCTTCCGGCGCTTCTCCGAGTTGACGCGCGACCAGGCGATTGCCCGGGCCGCGTCGGTGTGGGCGGAGATCAACGGGCCCAACCTGGCGGAGAACATCGCGCCCACGCGCTCACGGGCGAGGCTCATCCTGGTGAAGGGCAGCGACCACAAGGTCCGCCGCGTGCGGATGCGCAAGCTGTAGCTGGGGGAGGACGGACATGGCACCACGGATGGGTTCGCTCTGGGACGCGGTGGGGAACACGCCGCTGTTGCGCATCGGCTCGCTCAGCCGCCGGACGGGCTGTGACATCGTCGCCAAGGCGGAGTTCATGAACCCGGGCGGCAGCATCAAGGACCGGGCCGCGAAGGGGATGATCCAACGCGCGGAGGCGACGGGGCAGTTGAAGCCGCGCGGAACCCTTGTAGAGGGCACCGCGGGCAACACCGGCATCGGCCTGGGCTTGCTGGGCCGCGAGCGCGGCTACCGCGTGGTGGTGACGATGCCGGACAACCAGGCGCGCGAGAAATACGAGTACCTGGAGGCGATGGGCGTGGAGGTGCGGCGGGTGCCGGCGGTGCCGTTCTCCAATCCCTCGCATTTCTTCCACCAGGCGCGCGCGCTGGCGGAAGCGAACGGCTGGGCGTGGATGAACCAGTTCGAGAACACGGCGAACGGCGACTTCCACTACGAGACGACGGGGCCGGAGATCTGGGAGCAGGCGGAGGGCCGGGTGGACGTGCTGGTGGCGTCGGTGGGCAGCGGCGGCACGCTGTCCGGCACGAGCCGCTACCTGAAGGAGAAGAACCCGGCCCTGCGAGTGGTGTTGGTGGATCCGCCGGGGTCGGGGCTCTATTGCCAGGTGCGCGCGGGGAAGATGGAGACGGCGGGGAGCTCCATCACGGAAGGCATTGGCATCATGCGGCTGACGGAGAACTTCCGGCAGGCGCGCGTGGATGAAGCGATGCGCCTGGAGGACCAGGACATGCTGGAGATGCTCTACCACCTGGCGCGTGAGGACGCGCTGGTGGTGGGCACCTCCGCGGCCCTGAACGTGCGGGCCGCCTGGGAGGTGGCGCGCAGGCACCAGGGACAGGGGCTGCGCATCGTCACGTTCCTGTGCGACCACGGCAGCCGCTACGCCTCCAAGGTGTTCAACCCGGAGTTCCTCGCGTCCAAGGGGCTCACGGTGAAGCCACTGCCAGCTTGAGGGTGGGCTCCGCGGGCGCCTCCTCCTTGGCGGTGAGGGACAGCTCCAGGCTCCGGGCGACCAGGGCCTTGAGCGCCCACACCTCAGGAATCGTCTGGATGTAGATCCGGCTGATGCCGAACGCCGAGGGGGACGCTTCGACCTCGAACCCCGCGGCGAGCGTCTTCGCCTCCTCGACCGGGACCCAGGTGGCGATGCACTTGCGCTTGCCATTGCCGAAGAACCGCACGAACCACTTCGTGGGCTTCTTGTAGGACACGTTGAAGTAGTTCGAGGTGTCCCGGTAGAGGACGTCCTCCGCCGCGTGGCCGTTCTTGGTGCAGATGTCCCGGACGACGCCGAAGAAGGTCAGCTCCTCCTCGGTGGTCTCCACGGCGACGCGGGTCTTGTCGTCACCCGGGGCACGGGGCTCCGTGTCGAAAGGCTTCGCGCTGTCCGCCTTCACCACGTTGGGCCCGTCCTTGGCGGCGGGCGCCTCGGTGCCTTCGTTCAGGCGCTGGATGCGCTCCTTGAGCTTGTCGAGGAAGTCATCGCCCATGACGCGGAGGAGGGTGGGCTCGATGGCCTCCTTC
Source organism: Corallococcus sp. AS-1-6 (assembly GCF_020037015.1). GTDB lineage: Bacteria > Myxococcota > Myxococcia > Myxococcales > Myxococcaceae > Corallococcus. The sequence continues at coordinate 87,047 of NZ_JAIQDE010000019.1, forward strand.
GCGACCTCCGCGAGGCGCTCCATCACGGCGGTTGTCCGCTTCCCCTTGTAGATGTCCTCGGTGAGCCACTTGAGGAAGCCCTCGTGCTCGCCGGGGGATTTGAGGGCGGCGGACAGCTTGTCGATCATCCCCTGGCGGTAGCGGCTGTTCTCCGCGTCGGTGATGAGCGTCGTGGCGTTGAAGGCTTCGCGGCTGAACTTGGAGAGGAACTTCGCGACCTTGGCCCAGTCCGACTTCGTGTCCTCCAGGGAGAACGTGAAGAAGGGCTCCGGGTCCATGACGTTGGGGTTCTCCAGGTCTCCGAAGAACAGGTAGTGGCACCCATCCGTGATGATGCCGAAGTGGAGCTCCGGGAGCTGGGAGAGGTAGCGGGCCAGTTGCTGGGCGCGCGACTTGAGGTCCGTGCCCAGGGGCTTGGTCTCGATGACGATGAGGGGCTTCTGTCCCGTCTGGTCGAAGATGGCGAAGTCCATGCGGTCCGGCAGCTTCTTGCCGTCGCCCTGGACGAAGTCCGCCGCGTATTCGAGGCGAACCTCCCGGGGAAGACCGGGGTCGTAGCCCAGCAGCCGGATGAAGGGGACCACCAGGGCCAGCTTGGCGGTCTCTTCGTTGGAGATGAAGGCCTTGGAGTCCTGATAACGCTTGACCAGCTCCAGCAGTTGATTCGCGTCCACGGTATCCCCCCTGCAACCCGTCGAGCCCGGGCCGTGCCAGCAGTGAGAACAGACTGGCGACGTCCACGACTACAAGCTGTTTGGATTCCGCTTGGCCATACCTCCTATGGGGGAGACGGCGTCGAAGGAGGGATTGGAGGACGCTCGTCACGTCCTCCCAGCGACCGCACCTCCACGCGGAGCGGGAGCTCGAGTGCCTCGTCCTCCGCAACGGATGAAGCCAGGTCGCCAGGGCCACGCGCCTCGCCACAGGGCTGTACTTCGCGCGCTTCATCCTGTGCGACGGCGGGAGTAGGTAATCCGGCGGCACCCGCCTCGGTGCTGGGGCGCATCTCCAGTGCATCGCCTTGCGAGGTGGCTGGCTCATGAGTACCGAGAGACTCCTCCCGGACGCACGAGGCCTCGGGGTACACAGTTTCCTGCGGAGCGGGGGAGAAGGCATTCAGCACAAGCTCATCGCAATCCTTCATCAGCGCCGGCAGCTCGTGCTGAAGCGCCCGCACGTCGCGCTCGTGCAGGATTGCCATCGCACGGGAGGCCCACTCGCGCAGCGCGGCTCCGCCCAAGAGCGGCAGCAGTCTGGCTGCGCCTCCCATGAAGGCCCGTTGCAGGGACTGGACGAGGAGCACATGCCCGGGCCGCTCCGCCACGCGCGCCGCCTCCCGAAGCAACTCGAATTCCGCCTGGGCGCAGGTTGCCCCCGACTCCCAGCGCGCCGCGTCCTGGAGCCGGAAGCACGCGCTCCCCAGCCGGTCCAGGTCGCGGTCCGAGGCCCTCGCGCAGCAGTCGGCCAGCAGTTCCACCAGCACCTGCCGCTTGAGGCTGAAGTAGCCCTCCAGAAGCCACCGGGCCTGCGGGGAGCGCGCGTCATGCAGCGCCAGCCCCAGGTTCTCCAGCGTCAGCGATTCATCCAGGGCCACCGCGCGAGTCTTTCGCCCGGGGCGCTGCACCACCAGGCCCCGCGCCGCCAGCCGCCGCAGTGCCTCGCGGATGGTGCCCCGGCACACCTCATAGCGACGCGCCAGCTTCGCTTCGGAGCCAAACTGCCCGCTCGGGTGCAGCCGCCCCAGCGCGATATCGCGCTCGATTTGCGCTTCCACGTACGCCACGAGTCCTCGCCGCTCCATCCCCATCCCCCTCCTCGTTCCAGCGTCGCCATCCCACCACAGGGGTCTGACATGGACGTGCGGGCCCACCTTCCGCGTCGCGGACTTGCCGGGCCCGCCCCCGGGCGGCGGGAGGCGAAAACCTGTCCGACTGTCGGACAGGTTTTGAGGCAACCGGCCCCGGGCGGGCGCCTCTGTCCGCGCCCATCTTGGTGTTCATGCACGCACGAAGTCGCGCGTTCCCAAACCAGCCGACGTCGGCTCCATGCGGCGGATACCTGTCCGACTGCCGGACAGGTTTTGAGGCAATCGGTCTCGGGTGGGCGTCTCTGTTCGCGCCGCACCTTGGGGTTCGTGCACGCACGACTTCGTTCACCTTCTGGGTCGTTGCGGCCTCGGGTCCATGGGGCGAGAACTTGCCCGACAGTTGGACAGGTTTTGACGCAACGGGGCCCGGGCGGGTGGAGCCCTGTCCACGCTCCACCTTGGTGTTTGCGAACACGCGACGTCGAGCCCCGCCCAGTCCTGTGCGGCCTCAGGCCCATGCGGTGGAAAGCGGTCCGACAGTTGGACAGGTTCTGTGGCAACCGGCCCGGGTGGGCGCCTCGGTTCATGGCCCATCCTTGGGCCCCGCGCGCGCATGACATCATGCGCCTCCCAGTCAGGTGCGGCCCCGCCCCTTGCGGTGGAACGCGGTCCGACAGATGGACAGGTTTTGAGGCAACCATGCCCGGGCGGGCGCCTCGGTTCATGGCCCATCCTTGGGACCCGCGCATGCACGACATCATGTGATTCCCAGTCGAGCACGGTCTCGCGCCCTTTGCGGTGGGAAGCGGGCCTACTGTCGGACAGGTTTTGGAGGAACCAAGGCCAGGCGGTCGCCACTGTCTGTTCCATGCCTTGGTGTTTGCGTACGCATGAAGTCGCGCCCCTGCCGGTCCAGCGTGGCCTCGGGCTCCAGGCGCTGCTTGGTCCAACTGTCGGACAGGTTCTGCGGGAACCGAGCCCAGGCGGACGCCTCTGTCCGTGGCTCCAATTGAGGGGCTCACGTTTGACGCCGCGCTGCTGCGGAGCGGGTGCGGCCTCGGGGCCGGGCGTGGAGGTGGGGCGGAGTGTCGGACAGGTTTTGAGGGAGCTGGCCCGGGTGGGCGCTTCCCTCCGTGTCATCCTGCTGGCTTCAGCGCATGCACGCTGTCGCGACCCCCTGCCGCGCTTCTTGAGGCTCGCGTCATCACTCGGACCCTTGAATCGATGGGGTTGTTACCGAACCTCTGGCGACCTGCCTAGGATGCGCGCCGTCCTCTTCCTTCATGGAGCTTCGATGGTGCGCACCCGGCTCGTAGGTCTCCTGGCGTTGCTGTTCGTCGCGGTCCCCTTTGTTTCGGGGGCTCAGGATGCCGTGGCTCCGGCGGCCGTGGCTTCTGGCGATGAGGCGACGCATCAGGCGCTGCGCGCCATCAAGCAGGACATGGAGGACGCGCTCAACAAGCAGGACCTGGACCGGCTGCTTTCGCACCTGCATCCGGACGTCGTGTTCTCCACCATGAACAACGACGTTCGCGTGGGGAAGGACGCCATCCGCGCGTACTACGCGGAGATGCTGGGTGGCCCGAACAGCGTCGTGAAGAAGGTCACCGCGAAGTTCGACGTGGATGCGCTCACGCGCCTGTATGGCAACGCGGGCGTCGCGTATGGCTCGTCGCTGGACCACTACATCCTGAACGACGGCACGGACCTCGTCATCAACGGGCGGTGGACCTGCACCCTGGTGAAGGAGGGCGACCAGTGGCTCATCGCCGCGTTCCACTACTCCACCAACGTGTTCGACAACCCCCTGCTCACCAAGGTGAAGAACGCCGCCATGGGCTTCGGTGCGCTGGTCGCGGTCGCCGCGCTCGGCGCGGGGTTCTTCATCGGACGTCGGGGACGCCGGCCGGCGACGGCTTGAGCGCGAGCCGCATGGGCTGGCGCTTGCCGTAGGTGAGCGAGCGCCACAGCCACTCGGCCGGACCGAAGCGGAAGCGTGACAGCCAGGCGTGGCTCAGTGGAATCTGGAGCGCGAACACCAGCAGGGTCAGCGCCACGCAACGTGATGGAGGCAGCCTGCCGATGAGGCCCAACCCCCAGCCGTCATACAGCCAGAGGCTCACCACCGTCTGCATCAGGTAGTTGGTGAGCGCCATGCGCCCCACCGGGGCCAGGATGCCCAGCCACCTGCGCCAGCGCTCCTTCTGGAAGAGCAGGGCGAAGGCGGCCACGTAGGCCGCGGCGAGGCCCAGGTAGCCCATCTCCTGGATCGCGGACAGCGTGAACATCCAGTGGGCTTTCGACGGGTCCAACAGCCCCGCGAGCCGCAGGTGCTGCACCACCACTCCCGCGCCATTTCCCAGCACGCCCAGCACCAGCCCCCAGCCCAGCATCCTCCGGTGCCAGGCGCGGTGGCGCTCCACGTCCTGGAGCAACAGGTGCCGCCCCGCGAGCAGCCCCAGCAGGAACCGGCCCAGGATGAAGATCATCCACAGCAGCCGCTTCAACGTGGGCAGCATGTACTGGAGGAAGTGCGCGTTCGCGGCCTGCGTCGTCCACAGTGAGTCGCTCTGGAGTCCCAGCAGCAACTGCTCCCGCGTCTGGGCCTCCATCGCCTCCGTGGCCTTCGCCGCGTCGGCCGCCGCCTGCGCTCCGTTCAGCAGGATGGGGCCGAAGTGGAGGAGCGCTGGCACCAGCAACGGCACCACCACGACCGACAGCCCCACCCACACCAGCAGCGTCCGGTCCGAACGGTCGCGGAAGAGGAGCAACGCGAAGCCCAGCAGGGCGTAGGTGGAGAGCACGTCTCCCGCCCAGAGCGCCGTGAGGTGCACCACCCCGATGCCCAGCAGCACCAGCAGGCGCCGTGAATAGACCGGGACGACGGAGGCCCCTCGGGCCTCGGCTCGCGTCAACTGGATGGAGAACCCCAGTCCGAAGAGGAAGGCGAACAGCGTGACGAACTTCTGGTTCACGAAGAAGTGGTAGAGCGCCGTGACGGCCGCCTCGAAGGGCGGCGCCGCCAGTGACTGGGCCTGCTCCCGGGGCATCAGGACCCGGCCGCTGAACCAGGCGAAGCTGTTCGACACGAAGACGCCCCACAGCGCGAAGCCTCGCAGCACGTCCAGGAGCGGCAACCGTTCGGAGACATCCACCGGACGGGCGCCGGAAGTGGAAGGAGCGGAGTCGGACATGCGTGCAGCAGATGCCTGTGCTCGCTTCGCGTCAACGCATGCACCACGTCGTCCCGCGCGGCCTCACTCCACGCGCAGGGAGGACGACCCCGTGTGAAGGACTCAGGAGATTCCGAGCACCGGCGCTTCGCGCAGGAAGGGCATGCGACGCGGCAGCTTCCGGGCCCAGAAGGCTTCCACCGACCTGTGGAAGAGGCGCAGCAGCGCGACACCCTGTCTGCCTTCCAGGTGGGCCAGCTCGTTCGCGGAGCGGTCCAACAGCGCGCGGGCTCGCTGGTACTCGCCGCGCACCCAGGCCCGTCCGGCTTGCGCCGTGAGCAGCGAGTCGAAGTCCTCGGGACGATGTCCCTGGGCGCGCACCTCCGTGGCGACGTGCTCGGGCACGTTGAAGAGCCCCTGTGCCAGGTCCTCTCTCAGGTCGCGCATCACGGAGCACCAACCCAACGCCGCGAGCAGGGAAGGGGCGTCCTCGGCTCGCACCTGGGCATCCGCGACGTGCAGCATCAGGCTCACGGACAGCCGGAAGGTGTTCCCCAGTTGGGTCTGGAGCGTTGCCGCGTCCCACCAGCGCTCATCGCGCACCCGCTCCCGGTCCCGGCGCATCGTGCGCACCAGCTCCAGCACCTGCTCGCGGGCCGTTGGGCCGGTCAGCTCCGTGAGCAGCACTCGGCCCAGCGACATCGCGGTGTCGTGGAACTCCGTCGCGGGGCCCGGCGCTCCGGTCTCCAGCGTGCGCAGGAGCGCGTCGATGGCGTCCAGCGGTTCGCCTTCGACGGGACGGTCTCCATCCAGGACGTCATCCACCATCTGGAGGAAGCAGAACCCCACCCGCGCTCTTCGCGCCTTGCGCCAGCGCCCCAGGGACTGCTGGTACAGCGCGAGCGCGATGAGCCCGTAGCGCGGATGCCTGCGCGCGAAGCGGTACAGCTCCCTCGCGCAGAGGGCTTCCACCCGCACGGCTTCGAGGAAGGCTTCCTTCCGGACCCGGGGCGCCACGACACGCCACGTGCCCCAGGCGAGCAAGGCTCCCGCGAATACGTCCACCAGGTGGTGCTCGTGGATGAACAAGGTCGATGCGGCGATGGCCAGTGCCCAGAGTGTGAAGACGGTGCTCGCCACCGGTCCTGAACGCTCGCGGTAGGCCAGTGCCGCCGTGCAGGCGAAAGCGACGTGGAGCGATGGCAGATAGTTTCGCTCCAGGTTCATCGTGTCCGCGGCCTGGAAGACGGATGCCCAGACTCCGGTGACGGCGCGCGGCGGCCACGCCACCTCCACCGGCAGGACGAGGAAGCAGAGCGCACCGAGCACCGTCTCCGCGCACAACGTCAGCGCGAAAGGGAGCATCTGTCTCCACGTCCGGAAGATGAACAGGGACACGAGCAGCAGCACATCCATGCTGACGTAGACGGCGGCCCAGCCGGGCATGAAGGGGATGTGCTGTTCGAAGGGCAGATCCACCCGCAGGCCGCCGGAATAGAAGCCTGTCACCCAGCTCGCGCCGCCGTACACCGCGAGGAAGAACAGCGCCAAGCCGACCGTCATCGCGCCCGTGCGCTTCAGTTCCTCCGACGTGGGCCAGCCGAAGAGCGGACCCTTCGTGCTCAATCCCTTCTTCGCGGACGCGCTCACTTCGTCTGCTCCGGGAAAGGACGAGGGCCTCGCCACATGGACAGCCAGATGCGCAGGAAGGAGGGCCGCTCGGCCCCCTCGTCCACGTAGCGGCCCAGGTAGAGCCAGGGCACATGCGGGTACCGGTGGTGCGCCCGGTGGTAGTGATAGTTGAGGAACACCCAGCGCACCGGCGCCGCGACCTTCAGGTCCCATGCTCCTTCGCGCACGTCCAGCGGCGACCACGCGTGGTCCGCGTACTGCAACGAGCTCCAGTTCACCGCGAACGCCGCGTAGCAGAGGGCCCACCCCGCGAGCGTCAGGTCCAGCGCGTATGCCAGCCCTGCCTGCACCGCCAACATTCCCAGCACCTCCGCTCGGATGGCCGTCCCCGGTGCATCCTCCAGCCGCCCCAGGTATGCGTCCGCGCCCGTCTGTTCCCCGTAGCGCGTGCCCGGACCTCGCAGCCTCCGCAACAGGCCCGGCGCGAGCGCGAACACCAGCGCCCCCAGCGGTACGAACAGCCAGTAGACGCCGGTCAGGATGACGTACCACTGCGCATACTTGAGGACGCGGTGGTCGCCCGGGTGCAGGTAGTCGAACTGCTCGCGCGCCGTGCGGTTGTACCGGTGATGCGTGAGGTGGAAGGCGCGCTGCAACGTGAAGGACGTGGGGAAGAACGTCGCCGCCAGCCGGCCCAGCCCGTCGTTGAGCCGCCGCGACGGGTGCAGCACCCCATGCGTCGCTTCGTGCAGCAGCGAGAACACCGTGTTGTTCACGTAGGAGAACACCCCGGCCGCCACCAGCCGCACCCAGAGGGCTTGCGCGTGCGACGCCGTCCACATGCACAGCGCCCCCGCGCCCATCGCCACGACCAGGAGCCCCGCGTTGAGCGCGGCGGGAATCGGCGGGGTGTCATCGGCGCGCATCGTCCCCGTCCTCGGGCAGGCCCACGGCGAAGTCGAGCAGTTGGCGCATCACCGGGTCCGCCGTCGCCGTCGCGACGTTGAAGCGCATGCCGTCCAGCACGGCCACGTCCCGGCGCAGGAACGACGTGTAGAGCCACCGCGACACCCCGAGCACCAGCGCCGCCGCGCCTGGAATCCGCCCCGGCCTCGCCGCGACGGCGAGCCGCACCGACGTGCCCTCCGCCACGGGCGTCAGGCTCGCGAGCAGCAGTCCCCGCGCCCGGCCCAGGTCGCTCTTCACGGAGATCAACGTCCCGCCGTGCAGCGTGAGCTCCACGCGGATGCGGTTGCCGGACAGCGCCTTCATCAGCCGGTCGCTCGCGCCCGTGCCGATGACGCGCGACGTGTAGCGCAGCCGCAGGGTGTACCGGTCCGGGGTCTCCCAGGCCGGCGTGTCCCACAGCTCCCGGTGGTGCACCGTGCGCAGGTGGTCCAGGTCGAACGAGTTCGCCGCGAGCGGCAGCCACGGACAGCCCACCGTCACCGCAGGCCCCACGTCCCAGACGTGCTCCCCACCTCCCAGGTCGGGTGGGGGAAACAGCGCCTCGGGGCCGTTGAACACCAGCACCCCGCCGAAGCGCTCCTCCACCGGCCACGCCCGGGGCCCCGGCAGGGCGGACACGTCGCTCCGGCCGGGCACGGCGCGGCAGCGGCCCCCTCCGTCGAAGCTCCAATGGTGCAGCGGACAGCGCAAGAGCTCGCCCTGGACGGTGCCGTGCTTCAGGTGGGCCCCCAGGTGGGGACAGTGCGCGGACAGGGCGTGGACCCGGCCCTGCTGGCTCCGGAACAGCACCACCTCCTGGCCCCCCACCTGGACGCCCATCGCGTGGCCGGGCCGCAGGGACTCGGACGGGGTCACCAGGTACCAGGAGCGCGGGCGCGAGGGCCCGGGGAGACGGTCCGGAGCCACCCCGGCCAGGACGGGAACAACCATGCCCGGACCCTACCGGACCCGGTGTCTCCAGGGCCACGGGGGCGCCGGTCGAGACTGGCTTTACGCCCGGGTTCCTGGTTAGTCAGGCGCTGGTGGAACCGGGCGCGCCGCCCCAACGGGGTGGGCCTGGGAAGGGACGTGTGACATGGCAGGCGATACGGCGGGCAGCAGTCGGGGCGGTTCGTTGCGGGGCGGCACGCTCCAGGTGGTGCAGTCCCTGGCGGCGCAAGGCGAGCCGGAGCGCGCGGCGCAGCTCTACGAGGAGCTGGGCGCGGCGCAGCGCGAGCGGCTTCGCAAGGAGGCCGCGCAGGGGACGGTGAAGGAGCGCCACTGGCTGGTGGACGTGCTGCGCCGGGCGCGTGACTTCACGGGCGCGGCGCGGCTGCTGGACGGCAGCGGCGATGACGTGTCCGTGGCGGACCTGTACGCCCAGGGCGGTCAGCACGTGGCGGCCGCGGAGGCGTACCTGCGCGCGGGCGAGGTGGAGCGCGCCGCGGCGGCCTTCGAGCGGGGCGGGGCGCTGGAGCGCGCGCTGGAGGTCTACCGGGGCCTGGGCGCCCGCGAGTCCATGGCGCACTGCCTGGTCCGCCTGGGCCGCCCCTTCGAGGCCGCGGACCTCTACCACGAGCTGGGACAGGCCCACGCGGAGGCCGAGGCCCTGGGCGGCGTGCTCGCGGAGGACCCTCGCTACGTCGAGGCCGTGCTGCGCACGTGCAAGGTGCTGGACGCCGGTGGCTTCACGCACCGGGCGCTCGCGGTGCTGGCGGACGCGCTGAGCAGCGCCGAGCACCTGCGCGCGGATCCCGTGCTGGTGACGGAGAAGGCGCGGCTCCTGCGGCGCATGGGCCTGGACGTGGAGGCGGAGGCGCTGCTCGCACGGCTGGCCGCGGGCTCGACCCTGCCGGAGGCCAGCGGCTACCGCTTCCTCAAGGCCATCCCCATCTTCGGCGAGCTGCCGCTGGAGGACATGAAGGACCTGTACCGGCTGGCGCGGCCCGTGACGGCCACGCCGGGCATGGTGCTGCTGGAGAAGGGGGCTCCCGGCACGGGGCTGTTCGTGCTGCTGGAGGGCACCGTGGACGTCTACTCCGGCAACGAGCCGAACGCGCGGCACCTCAACACGCTGGGGCCGGGCTCGTTCCTGGGAGAGATTTCCCTCGTGCAGGACGGTCCCGTGTCCGCGAACGTGCGCGCGAAGACGGCGGTGCGCGCGCTGCGCATCACCCGCGAGAGCTTCCAGCACTTCCTGGCCACGCACGACGCGGCCTCGCTGCACATCTACCGGCTCTTCACGCAGAACCTCGCGGCGCGCGTGCGGGCGCTGAGCGGCTGAACGCGCACAGGGCCCCAGCCCCGCCCGTGAGGAGGCAGGCGAGCGCGGTGTGGGGGCCTTTCATTGGACCCCGGTCCATCCCCATCCTCCTGGACAACCTCCCTGTCCGGAAGGATGCCCCGATGGCTTCAATCGACGCACTGAGGCAACAGGCTCGCGCGAACTGGCGCACGTGGTTGGCGTGGGTGGCCACGCCCATCGCCGCGCTGCCGCTGCTGGGGGTGGGCGGCCTTCGCCGGGTGGGCCTCGTGGACGAGCTGGCCGCGGGGGTGGTGGGGCTGGGCCTGGTGTCGCTGACGCTCATGGGCCTGGGGCGGCTCCCTCGGGGGGCTGCCCGCCCGCCGGGTGGGGAGGCGTGGAAGCGGGCGCCGAAGGACTTCCCCATCTCCGGCGCGATGGTGCCGGAGGAGTTCGCCGCGTCCACGGCCTCCGGCCACTGACGCTTCAGGGACGGCGCTCGATGCCGATGGCGATGGAGGGGCCGGTGAGGGCCTCGCCGGTGCCGTCGGAGAGCGACACGACGCCCAGGCTGGCGGAGAGCACGGTGGTGCCGGAGCCGCCGGTGCCCTTGATGAAGCTGCGCACGCCCAGCTCCCCGAAGTTCCATCCGCTGGCCGAGCCGCCGCCCGCGCCGAAGAGGGAGAGGCTGGGGGTGAGGGGGACCTGGACCTCGCCGCGCCCGGAGCCGAAGCGGAACTGGTTGTCACGCGAGAGGATGGCGGAGTTCCACGCGAGGTGGAACCCGTCGAGCGCGCCCAGCCGCAGCACCTGCTGGAAGGACACGCCCGCGTTGGAGTCGCACACGGTCCTGGGGTTGATGGGCTCGTAGGTGTTGGGGTCGAAGTCGAACTGGGTGCTGCACTCCTTCTGTCCGAACAGCGCGCCCATGCCGATGCCGACCTCCAGGAAGTCGGTGGAGTAGGCCGCGGCGACGTACGCGGAGCCCGGCGAGTGGCGCAGGCCGGTGCCCAGGCCGAAGCCCACGGGGTCCAACTGCGCGCTCAGCACCAGGGGCAGGTCCCCGGGCCGCCACGCGATGAACGCATCCAGGAGCAGGCCGCCCGCGCGAGCGGACTGGCCCTCCCGCGTCTTCGCGTCCAGCGCGAGGAAGGGCCGGGCATGGAAGCCGTAGCGCAGGCGCGGCACGCCGGGCTCGGGGAAGAAGAGGCGCGCGGTGGCGGGGGCGTCGGTGACGACGGCGGTGTCGCCCACGCGCACGTTCTCCCCGCGGCCCAGGCGGGCGATGGCGGTGTCCTCGCGCGATTCGATGACCCGCAGCACCACCTCGCGGGAGTCCTGCGTGCGCACGCGGACGCGGCTGCCTTCGCCCAGGCCGGCCAGGGCGCCACCGGAGAGGGTCACGTCGCCATCGTGCACGGCGGTGACGGTGAGCCGGGTGGAGGAGGGGGCGGCCGTGGGGGGCGGGGCATGGGGCGGCGGCGCCTGGGTGACGACGGTGAGGTCGCGCGCCGAGCCCAGCGCGGCGGCCAGCGAATCCGGCCGGGGCTGCTCCGGCGTGGCGAGGGAGAACGCATGGGCCTCCTCGCGCTGCTCGATGGCGAGGAGCGACTGGCCCACGACGACGAGCCGCACGAAGCGCCGGCCCTCTTCGATGCGCCGAACGAGCTGGGGCGAGGCACCGTCGAGCTTGAGCACGGCGATGCCGCCACGCCCGAGCGCGACGTAGGTCACGCCCTGGTGAACGACGGAGTCGAGGACGGGGCCCAGGCCCAGTTCTTCCGCGGCACGTGAGGCCGGGGATGCGGGAGCCTGGGCGACGATGACGGAGGCGAGGAGCGCGGAGCCGAACATGAGGCTGGCTGTATATCGCTCCTGCCTCCCGGTGTTCCTGGAGTTTGGGGCAATCCTAGTCGACGAGCAGCCGCTTCACGGGCGCGGGGTCCACGGCCACCATCAGGGGCCGGGTGAAGTGGCTGAACGACATCAGCGCCTGGCCTGGGGCGAGCCGGGAGACGCGATTCCACAGGCTCTCGTCGATGCTGCCCACGCTCTTCTTCAACTGGTTGATGACGGCCCCGTCCGTGATCTTGTGGATGATGAAGTTGTTGAGCAGGGCCAGGACCTCGGAAGGCAGGTGCTGGGGCAGTTGCGTGACGAAGACGAGCCCCAGCCAGCGCTTGCGGCCCCGCTTGGCGATCCGGGCGACCTGTTCGAAGAGGGTCTTCATCTGCGCGATGCGGCTGGCGGACAGGAACTCGTGGGCCTCCTCGATGATGATGAGGACCGGGGTGATGTCCTTTCCCTCGCGGTGGGCCTTCTCGTAGCTGGCCTCTTGCCGCTCCTGGATGCCGCGCAGGATGTCCGCGATGACCAGGTTGTTGAGCTGGGGGGATTCCGTGTCCGACAGGTCGATGACGGACACCCGCCCTGGCGAGAGCATCGTGTCGTACTTCACGCCCTCCGTGGTCCCCATGTCGAAGATGTTCAGCCGGCGCAGCCGCTGGATCTTGCTGGCCAATGCTCTCCAACTGATGACGTTGCCGCTCTTCTGCCCCATCACCCGCCGCATCACATTGCCGGGGTTGTTCTTGAAGATGCTGTAGAGCCTCAGTGAATTGGCTGGCGGGCCTTCGTCCTCCTTCAACACCTCGATCTCCTCCGCGACCGTCCCCTTGCCCTTCGCGGCGCGGCTCGCGCGATTCTTCCCGTCCCCCTTGCCCTCGTCGCTCAAGCTGTAGAGGTACGCGTTCACCACGTCCAACAGGTGCTGGATGGTCATCTTCGGGTAGCCGGTGGACAGTTCGTCTACCTCCAGCGCGTCGCGCCTCTCCTCATCCGTCACGGGATAGACCTCGAAGTCCTCCAGCAGCAGCTTCGTGACGTCGTAGGCCTTGAGGAAGCGCTCCTGCTGCGGCTCCGTCATGTCGAGGATCTCCGCCAGTGCGTAGGGCGACAGGCTGGAGAAGTTCAACGAGAAGTCGTGCTTGTTCTTGTGGCGCGGGTTGCGGCTCTCACGGCCGACCAGGTGATGGATGTGCAAGTCCTTCACACCCTCGGGCTTCTGGTCCCGGCGCTTGAGGGTCTCCACCATGGCTTGATGGTCGGTGGGCCGGTCCACGTGCGTGTATTCGCCCTCCACGTCGAAGACGATGGTGGCGATGCCGGAGTTCTGCGCGCGGTGGATGAGCGTGGCCACGGTGGTGGACTTGCCGCCGCCCGTCGTCCCGATGATGCCGGTGTGCCGGGGCAGCACCGACTTGTCGCGGGCGTTGATGCGCGCCTCCATCCGCTCGTAGCCCACCACGGTCCCGATGCTCATCTCCCCACTGACTCCGAGCACCTTCGCGCTCTCCTCCTCGTCGAGCACGAAGACGGGGCTCTGCGGCCGGGGACGGAAGCGGTGCGGCTTGAGCACGCCCGCGACCTCCTCCCCGAGGATCTCCACCTCCGCGCGACCGTGGTACTCGAAGGTGTACGTGAGCTTCTTGCCGTGCGTCACCACGCCAATGGCCATGGTGGAGTTCGCGGGAACGGCGTTCGGCTCCGCGAAGGGGCCCTGCACGACGACGCCCAGGTAGGCCTTGTCGTCCTCGCGGCACTTGATGCGCACCAGCGTCTGCGACGCCAGCCGGTGCAGGTCCTCCTTCGTGGACAGGACGGTGACGAGGTTGTCGTGGCTCGAGCTGGTGTCGAAGTGGGTGAAGCCCACGGCGTTCTCCAGCTCCGGGTCTGCCTTGAGCGCCTCCGCCCGCTCCTTCGCCGCGTCGATTTCGCCCTTGGCCCTGGCCGGCAGGGGCAGGACGCCCCCGTTGTGTGGCGCCTCCGAGGGAGGCGGCTGCGGAACAGGGCCTCGGGCTGCCGGAGCCGGGGTGGGGGAGACCGCGCTGGCCGGAGGCTTCGGTGGCGCACCGGGGTGGGGCGCCGGGCGCGGCCCGTTCATCTGGATGTTCGCGGGCGGAGTGCCCGGCGGACGGGCGCCCGGCGGGGACGGCGCGACTGGCCGCTGGCCATTGGGAGCGGTGGCGGCGTGGCCATTCACGGGCCTGCCGTTGTGGGCCACGCCATTCTGCGCGGGACCGCGGCCGGGTACGTTGGTGTTTCCATTGTCAGACATGCTGTCGTTCCCCCATCAGCGACGTGGCTTGCGACCGTTGAAGTATTGAAGGTGGGCGTCGGCCAGCGCGTAGGCCTCCTGGACCACGCCCTCGAAGCCATCCATGCCGAAGGCGCTACGGCACGTGGACTCCGCGACGTCGAGCAGCATGGGGTAGCCCTGTTCCGGGCGCAGCATGCTGTCCGCGATGGCCACGCAAGCGGCCATGTGGGCATGGTCGACGTGCGCGTAGAAGATGCGGGGTGGGGCGTTCTCCGAGGCGCGGAACAGGCCCTTCACGACCTTGTGTGAATACGCGTTGATGAATTCGCGCGCCAGGTCGTACTCCTCGAGGTCGTACTGCCATCCGTCCAGGATGTCCTTCCCCTCCTGCTTCAGCGACTCGAGGATGACGAACTCGCCGGCCTTGAGCGCATGGCCCATGGTGAGGAAGCCCCGGTCGTCCATCCGTGCGGAGACGAAGACGAAACGGGGATGGTCCTTCATCACTCGTTCGAGCATCCCCAGCGACGCTTTCAACAGGCTCTTGTAGCCGGAGCCAGTGATGAGCTCACGGGCGAAGGGATTGCCCTGACCCATGCGCCACGGGGCCTTCAGCTTCTCCACCAGGATGGCGCGCTCCGCGTATGCGCGGATGCCTCGCCGCGCGAGTCGCGACAGGCTGTCTGGCCCACCGCGTCCCGGATGCGAGCGGTTCTGGCGCATCTCGATATAGGACAGAGCTTCCTGGTAGGGGTCCGGCGCGTCGACCGTCACCTCGCGGCGGAACAGACGCTGGGAGAAGGTGCCCGCGGTGCCGCCATAGCCAATGGCCGCGATGCTCAACTGGGTGATGTCCAGGGGCAGCGTCTCGTGCGTCACGGAGAGGCCGTTGACCGCCTCCACCTGGCCGGCGAAGAGCAGGCCCGAGTGGATGTCCGCCAGTTGCTCGGGGCTCAACTGGTAGAGCCCAGCGCCCTCGGGGGCTCCGGGGCGTGTCTGGAGGCGGGGGAGCAACTCCTGGCGGATGATGGACCGGAGCTCGTCCTCCTTCTGGATGGCGCCACCAATCTCCCGCCGGTAGCGTTCCATGATGACCTGGAGGTCCAGGCCCTCCGCCCACGTCTCCAGATTCAGCGTGCGCTCCAGGTCCTCGCGGAACGAGCCGCGGAAGTCCTCATCACCGGTCAAATCTTCTTCGTCGTCGTCAAAGCGCCCGTGGCCGCCCATGGTCACCCTGCGTCCTCACCGAGGAATGAAACAATGGAAAAACGGGAGCGGCCCTCTTCGCGGCGCAGGATGCGCGCGTAGGTTTCCGCCATCCAATCCGGCAGCCCGAAGTGCTGCTCCAAGCGTTGCTGCTGCATGTCTTCGGGGCCCTCCTGCATCACCTGACGAGCGAGCTTCGAGGGGGCGAGCCATTCCAGGGCCAGCCGGTCCGCGCGCTGCTCGGAGCGAGCCACCACCCCCTTGCCGATGTCGCCAGTGGGTCCCCGGTCCATCAGGTGGATCTGCACGCCAATGGGAACGCCTTCCAGCACCGCGGTCAGCGACTCCTCCGGGGTAGGACGGCGCTTCTGGTCCAGGACGTCCCGGATGTCGTCGCCGAAGAAGTGGAGTGCCCGCCTGCGCGGCAGGAGGTGGTCGAGGACGAAGTGACCCAGCTCGTGCGCCACCGCGAAGCGCTGAACCGCCGGGCCGTCGTCCCGGTTGAAGAACACGAGTCCCTTGCCCTCCCATGCCACCATGCAACCGTGCATCCGGCGGTGGTAGCCGACCTCCACCGTGCGCCCCCGCTGGGCCAACCACTGGCGCACCTTTTCCGAGGTCAGGTCCTTCAATCCCACGGGCCTCACGGGCAGGAGCATGGATGCGTCCGCCGCCAGGTCACGCGGAAATACCTCTGACGGAGGGAGGCCGCTGGCCTCCACCGCCTCCCTCAGCCAGGCCGGTTTCATGAGGCCGGATCGTCCTTCTTGCGCAGGTCGAGCGCGGCGAGTTGGAGCGTGCCGGTGCGATGCAGGCCAGCCTCCGCATCCCCGTTGGAGGAGTCCCCGCCCATGATCTCCACCTGCCGCAGGACGTTGGCGAGCGCGAACGGCTCCAGTCCGAACCGGCCGCAGAGGAGCTTCACCTGTTCGGCGAAGCCGTCCCCGGACGGCTTGCGGCACAAGGACAGTTGCTTGAGTGTCTTCTCGTCGCAACCCAGTTCGTCCGCGAGCGTGTCCGGCGTGCAGTCCTCGATGGACTGGTAGGTCGCGAACACCTGGCCCAGGAGTCCCTGCTCGGTGGTGCTGCGCTTCGCCGCGTACGTCAGCCAATCAAGCGTCGACATCGGAATCCTCCATCCAGAGGCTTCGCAAAAGCCTCCTCAATCGTTCGGTGTGGCGCCTCACCTCGTGCAGCCGCTCACCGGGAGGCAGGTGGGACATCCCCAGGGCCTCCGCCATCTCCTCGGCAGGAACGCGGCCCTCGTGGAGGACGATGACGCGGATACCGGCGATGTCGCGTTGCGGCAGACCGGCCTTCTCGATGCGTTCCTCCAGCCGCTTCAACAACTGCCTCGCAATCGCGAAACCCTCCACACCCTCTTTCGGAGCTGGTGGGTGGACTTCGACAATCGTCAGCGGGTTTTTCTCCCTTTTTGTCCGCGCCGTCCTGGACCTGTGGCTGTCATGGGCTCGACGCCTGGCGATCTGGTTCAGGAAATTCCAGAGCGTGGACTGGCGAGCGTCGAAGCGTTCCGGGTGCCGCAGATACGCAAAGACGGCATCCGCGGCCGAGGCGTTGGCGTCGTCATGCGTGCACCCCAGGTAGCGCTTCAATCCCCGGACCAGCGGATCCATGAACGTCTCGAAGACGTCGTAGGTCGCCGTCGGGTCCCGGCCCAGCATCCGTTCGTGAAGCTGCTCCACTTGTTGTCGTGATGGACTGGTCATCCCCCACTCCTCACCGGCATGCGTGCCCCCGCTTCAGGTTGGACTGCGATTCGCCTGAACGTTCGCTACAGCCCTGTCGAGTTCGACGGCGACATGTCGCTTTTCCGAGCCGGCAGGTTGGCGAGGTCGAGGATCCGTGTCTGTACCTCGGAGGTGGTACTGCCTTTGGGGACAGGGTCTCGCGTGATCCCCCGAGGATCGAAAAAGACCCTGGTCTCCTTTCAGGGAGACCAGGGTCCGTTTCATCCCGGCGTGACGTGTTTCAATGCGACGCGCCAGAGGGCGTTCCGCCCGCCTGCTTCCACGCATCAATGGCGCGGCGCACCTCATCCAGGAGGTCCCGGCCAATCCGTGAATACGCGCTGTCCTCCAGGTTCGCCAATGACACACGGGCCGACCAGGGAGGTCCGTCAACGCCGCTTCCGGTGAGCAGCACCACGCCGTAGCGCCGGGCCAGCCTGAAGACGATCTCCAGCGGGTCGTGGTGGTCCTCGACGAAGCGGACGAAGTCCTGGCCAAGGTGCTCGCGGCACCAGGCTTCCAGATCGATCGTCTGGTAGTAGGCCGTGCGCAGCGGATCCTCGTGCAGCGGCAGGCCCATGCCTTCGAGCAGCGCCTGGAGCCGGTCCTGGCAGATGCGCTGGCAGTACTTCTTGTAGGCCCCGTCCCTGTCCAACAGCGTGAACAGCGAGAACAGCGTCATCTGGAGCTGCTGCGGCAGCGACAGGCCCGCCGTGTGGTTCAGCGCCACGGCCCGGCTGTCCGCCACCATCCGGTCGATGAACTTCAGCCGCCCCGGGCGCAGCGAGACGGCGCCATACCGCGCCTCCAGCCGCGCGCGCTCCGCCGCGGGCTGCTTCGCCAACGCCTCATCCAGGATGTTGTCCTCGTGGAGCGCCACCACGCCCAACCGCCAGCCCGTGCAGCCGAAGTGCTTGGAGTACGAGTACACCAGCAGCGTGTTGCGCGGCAGGTCCGCGGCCAATGAGCGGAAGCCGTTGACGAACGTGCCGTAGACATCATCGGTGATGATCAACAGGTCCGGCCGGCGCTTGCGCACCAGCTCCACCAGCTTGTGGACGGACTCCTTGCGCATCGCCACCGCGCCCGGGTTGGACGGGTTGACGACGAAGAGCGCCTTGACGCGCGGGTCCTCCAGCTTGCGCAGCTCCGCGTCCGGATACTGCCAGGTGGGGCAGCCGTCCTTCGCGGTGGCGCTCTGATGGATGTCCACCGTGCGCAGGCCGAACTCCTCCATGCGCGGAATCTCCAGGTAGGGCGTGAAGAGGGGCGCGCCCAGCGCGAGGGTGTCTCCCTTGCGCAGCAGGCCGTTCACCTTCAGGGAGTGGAAGACGTAGGTCATCGCCGCGGTGCCGCCCTCCACCGCGAAGAGGTCGAAGCGCCCGGAGGGCGGCCGCCCCGCGAACAGCTCCTGCGCCAGGTACTCCTGCACGATGCGCTCGCCGTGGGCGAGCATCCGGTCCGGCACCGGATAGTTGTCTCCAATGACCGCGTCCGTGAGCTCCCAGACGAACCGGTCCGGGTTGAAGCCGAGCGTGTGCACCCCGTACGTCAGCGCGCCGCGCAACAACTGCACGGCGGGCGCGTCGTCGCTCGCCTCCAGGAAGTCCTGCAGGCGTCTGGCGATGCCCGGGGACCGGGGCATGCCCGCGAGCCCCACCTCGGGGACGTCCCAGGCCCGCCGGCTCTCCGCGAGCGCGAACTGGCCCAAGAGGAAGAAGGCCTCGCGCGGCGTGGTGGCGATCCAGTTGGGATTGCCCCGGCCGGCGTTGAGCATCACCGCCTCGCGGGTCCTCACGGCCTCGTCCTCGACCTGGAGGAGCGCGTCCTTCAGCTCGGAGGGGCTGAGCTTCTGCAGCGTGCGCTCGGAAGAGGCTCCCGGGGCCTCGGGCGTCTGCTCGGTCATGGTGTCCTCCTCCTTCGTCTGTCCAAGGTGAGCCACTCGCGGGGACGGGGGCCATGCGCCACGGGGTGGGGCGGGCGCAGGTGGCGGGCGGTTGGCCGGGTTCAGCGAAAAAAGACAACCCGCGAGCGCACTCGGCCGAGCTGCGACGAATGAAAGGTCGGGGCCGGACACACAAGTCCGGCAAGCACCGTGGAAGCGAGACCCGCCATGTCTTCATTGAGTTGCCGTGTCGCCACAGCGCAGCGCGAACTGGATGACGCGCTCCGCGTCCGTTACCGGGTTTTTGGCGAGGAGATGCGGATGCTGGGGCCCAAGCGGCCCCGGGCTCCGCGCGAAGCGGATTGCTTCGACACGCTCCGCAGCACCTCGCACGTCGTCGTCTATGCGGGCGAGGAGCCGGTGGCCACCGCCCGCCTGCTGACGCCCAACGCGGAGGTGGCGGCCTTCGCGGACACGGTCGTGGGGCTGGACATCGAGAAGAAGCTCGACCTGTCGGAGCTCGTCGCGCCGGGCCGCGTGTTCGCGGAGACCACGCGCTACTGCGTCACCCGGAGCTACCGGAACTCCGCCGTGCTGCGCCTCCAGGCGGGCCTCTACCGCGAGAGCCGCCGGCGCGGCGTCACCCACTGGATCGCCGCGGCCAACATGGAGACGGACAGCCAGGAGGAGGCGGACCTCTACTTCCTGGCCGCCGCGCGCCGGGGCTGGCTGAGCAACGGCTTCCGCGTGCGGACCCGGGAGTTTCCCCCGCCGCCCGCGGAGCCCCTGGCCGCCCGGCTCACCGCGGAGGAGCGCGCCCAGGCCCGTGAGGGCGGACTCGACGGCCTGCGCATGCCGCCCGTGCTGTCGCTGTTCGCGGACAAGATGGGCGCGCGCTTCATCGCGCCGCCGCACTTCGACCCTGCCTTCAACCGCTTCACCGTGCCGCTCGTCGCCGCGCTGGATGCCATTCCGCCGCGGACGCTGAACCTCTTCGACTCGCTGGACGCCGACGCCGCCTGACCCCAGGCAGGCGCGCTCCTTCCTTCCCCCTTCACCCTCAACGCAACACCCACCGGGCCTTCCAAGGGCCCCTGTCAGGAGACGTGTATGTGCAAGCAGCCCAAGCATGAGCAGACGGCGAAGACGGACTGGCTCGACTCCCTGCGGCACGAGGCCCGGATGCTCGTGCGGGAGCTGGACGCGACGCCGGGCGTCCGGCGCCTCTTCGAGGGGCGCATCCGCCAGGACGACTACGTCCACTATCTCATCCAGACGTATCAGTACGTGCGCTGGAGCGAGGGGTTCTTCACCGAGGCCGGCGAGCGCGTGCACCGCGAGGGCCGCAACTCCGCGCTCGCGGAGCTGCTGTTCCAGAAGGCGCACGAGGAGCGGGGCCATGAGCAGTGGTTGCTCAAGGACCTGAAGGCCCTGGGCTGGACGGAGGAGCGCGTGGAGCGCGCGCCCATCTGCCCCGCCGTGCGCGCCTACGTGGAGTGGAACCGCTTCACCACGCAGTCGGGCGTGCCCACCGCGTTCCTGGGCACGGCCTACGTGCTGGAGTACCTGTCCGTGAACAGGGCCCCGGACTCGGTGGACCGGCTCATCGCGGAGAGCGGCATCCCGAACATCCACAAGGCCGTCCTCTTCCTGCGCGGCCACGGCGCCGCGGACGGCGACCACGTGGCCGACCTGGAGGCGGAGCTGCGCAAGCTCACGTCCCCGGAGGAGCAGGCCGCGCTGCTGCTCTCCGCCCGCACCACGCGCACCCTGTTCCCGAAGTTCTTCCGGGAGCCCTGAGCCCGCGCGCCCGGACCTCCTCACCCCGGCTTCTGCCGCCAGGCGGCCTGGTAGAGGAGGTCCATGCGGTTCTCGATGCCCAGCTTGGGGAAGATGTTGCGCAGGTGCGTCTTCACCGTGTTGAGCGTCAGGCCCAGGTCCTCGGCGATGAGCTCGTTCGTCCAGTTGCAGAGGACCCCCTGGACCACGTCCAGCTCGCGCCGGGAGAGCTTCTGCCGCCAGGGCTCCGGCAGCGGGATGGCCCGCGAGCACTCCTGCAACACCAGCCCCCAGGGCTGGTGGCCGCGCTGCTCCGGCAGCTCCACGAACGTCACCTTCAGGTCGTGCTTCGCCCCGGAGCGCGTCCACGTGTCCATGCCCGGGGGCCGCTTCGCTCCCAAAGCCTGGAGACGCGTCAGGTGCTCGCGCAGCGCCTGGGGCAGCCGGGAGTCATCCGCCTTCAGCTCGTCCGGGTACCAGCGCCGCAGGAGCTCCGTGGCCCCCGGGGTCCTCAGCTTCTCGTGCTCCGGTGGCTCCACCACGACGCACTCGGCGCCCTGCTGGCGGAAGAGGGCGTCCAGCAGGTCTCCCCGCATCGCCTCGTGTCCGAACAGCCGGCAGTTGCGCACCGTGTTCGCCAGGTAGGGCGTCAGGTCCTCCAGCAGGGCCTGCTCCCTTTCGGAGAAGGGCAGGGCGTGCTCCCGGTACAGCGTGAAGCCGCCGTGCCAGTCCTCGCTCAGGTCCAGGAGCACCGCCAGCACGTGCTCCAGGGGCAGCCCCATCTCCCGGCAGCGCAGGGACAGGAGGTTGCGCTTCAATTCCTTGCTCGACAGCGGGTTCGTGGCGCGCGCGGCGCCCACCGTGGCCAGCTCCGGGTAGTGCGTGAAGAGGATGCCCGGGGCACCCAATCCCATCCACTCGTAGTGCCCGGGCCGCTCCGGCCTGGACACGCACAGGGCCGCGTAGTCACAGGGCAGAAGCCGCGTGAGGATTCCCTGGGCACGGGCCAGGACCTCGGTCAGGTCCAGCGAGCTGGAGAGTGCCCGGGTCAGCTCGAGCACGAGCCCCTGTTCGTGCGCGGTAAGGTTCATCCGACGGGCCTCCTTCCAACCGGTCCATGCAAGGACTTAGCGGTCGGAGGGCCCGGGAATCTGTCCCCCACAATGGGTATGGACGGGCTTCACTCCCATGAAGCCCGTCCGCGCCTGTCATTGCGGTGTCTATCGAAGCGGGGAGGCCGCTAGTTGCCCGCGCTGCCTTCCACCGGCGGGGTGCCCGTGGTGGGGCTGGCGGAGCTGCCCATGTTCTTGTTCTGGTCCCAGGCCGGCGGCGTCACTTCCATCTGAGCCCCCTTGTTGCCCGGGGTGCCCGAGTTCGGGGCCCCCGGCTCCGCGGCGGCCGAGTGGTCGCTGGTGCTGTTGCTCCCCTGCTCGGTGGAGCCGGAGCCGCCCACGCCTTCATCGACGCGGCCCGGGTCCACGGCGTTGTCGTCCACCTCGTCCGCGGACTGGAGGTCCTCCGAGGCGGCGCCCGAGCCGCCCGTGGCCTTGTCCCAGCGCTCCGCGCTGTCCTGGGGCGCGTCCGTGGACGGCTCCTGGAGGGGCGGCGTTTCGTGGTCGGTGTGGCTCTGCGCGAACGCCTGACCGGAAAACGCGAGTGTCGCCAGTGCTGCCATCAGGGGGAGCTTCATGGGTGGCTCTCCTTCGAAGAACGTGTGTGCTTCGAAGGTGGCGACCGTCGGGTGGGAAACAAGCGCTCGACGCACACCCGGCCTTGAGCCGTGTCCCCGCCTGCTGTGCGGGCAGGCGGCCGTCAGCCCGTCAGTGCACGTGGGGGAACCGTGCCCACGGCCCAGGCGGTGAGCTTGCGCATGAGCTCCGTGCGGTCCTCCGGCACGGAGAAGAGGTGGTCCGCGCGCGGGTAGAAGGCGTAGGTGACGCGGCCCTCCAGCTTCAGCGGCGAGAGCATCTCGTAGAACTGGCCCTCGTGGTTGAAGGACAGCCCCATGCCTCCGGAGAACACGAAGCACAGGCTGACGCCGCGCTCCAGCAGGTGCTTGTAGTCCTGCGTCAGCCGCGAGCGCTCCGGGTACTCGCGCGTGTAGACCTCGTCGGCCTCGCCGGCCTCGCGCAGTTGGGCGGGCAGCCTGCGCTTGCGCAGGAAGCGCGTCCACCGGCGGGGGCTCAGGTAGCGCAGGTGGAAGCGCAGGTGGTAGCCCAGCGTGCGGTACGTGTAGCCGTCGATGAAGGCCGCGCCCACCACGCGCGGATCCTCCACCGTCACCGCGTGCGCGCTGTCCACGCCGGAGCACAGACCCATCAGCACGAAGCGCTTCTGGCCCTTCTTCTGCTCCAGGTGGTCGAGCGCCGCGCGCGTCTCCTCGCGTGCGCGCTGGAACTCGTCGGCGCCGCCCTCGCGGCGGGGGCGGCTGTCACCCAGGCCGGACAGGTCGAAGCGCAGCGTGGAGATGCCGCGCCCAGCCAGTTGTCGCGCCAGCTCCACCCACAGCCGGTACGGGCCCACGTGGTGGTTGAGGCCCACGTTGGACAGCACCACCGTGGGCGCCTCCGGCAGGACCTTCGCCGGATCCGGCTCCGTGAGGATGCCCACCAGGCTCTGCTCGGGGCCGAAGGTACAGATGCGCTCGCGCATCACGCGGCCTCCTTCAGGAGCGTGGTGATGGTCTGCAGGATGCGGTTGGACAGGAGCGCGGACTCCTGGCCGCCCGCGCCCTCCTCGGGCACCAGGTGGTGCTGGAAGGGCAGGCCCGTCTTCTCCAGGCGCTCCTGGAGCCGCTGGTATCCGGGCTTGGGCGCGCTGACCACCAGGTGCGTGCGCGTGGACGGCCACGCGGGCAGCGCGGCCAGGTCCAGCGCGAGGATGTCGTCGCGCAGGGCGCGGGGGAACGGGAAGCCGAGCAGCTCCTCTCGCACCTCCAGCGGGCTCTCGGGCCGGGGGAAGAGGGTGAGGGTGTCCCGGCGCTGCTGGAGCAGCTCCAGCTCCTGGAGCCAGGCCTCGCCCTCCACCAGGGGCTCCCAGAGCACGAGCGCGGCGGTGGACAGTCCCTCCACGGCGGCGCGCACCGCGAGCGCCGCGCCCAGCCGCAGGCCCACGAGCGCCACGCGCTGCACGCCCGTCACGTCCTGCAGTTCATTGACGGCGTTGCGGAGGTCCTGGACCCACGTGGCCACGCGGCCCTCGTGGCCCTCTCCGGCCGAGTCCCCCGTGCCGTAGTAGTCGAAGCGGAAGACGTGGAAGCCCTCGCGCGCGAGCATCCCGGCCAGCTTCCGGAAGGCCCAGTGCGTCAACATGTACTCCTGTGCGGCGGGATAGCAGAGCACCACCCCGGTGGAGCGCTCGGCGCCCTGCGCGGGGTGGTGCACGCCGAAGAGCTGTCGTTCGGAGGTGCCGAAGAAGCAGGGCGTCACGGTTGAACCAATCTCCTCGGTGGGCCGCTCAGTCCGAGCGCCCCGGCAGTTTCCCCTTCAGCTTATTGAACAAGCGTTGCGCCAGGGGGACAGAAGTCTCCGGGGTGGCAATCTTTGTCTGCTCGACGGGCTGCGCCCTGGCGGCGGTCGTGGGCGCTGGCGCCGCGGGCGTGAGCTGCGAGGCCACCTGCTCCAGCGTGTTGAGCAGCAGCGTGCGCGGGTGCAGCTCCTGGTTCAGCTCCTTCCGCACGCGCATCACCACCTGGAAGGACAGGAGCGAGTGACCGCCGATGTTGAAGAAGTTGTCGTGCACGCCCACCTGCGCGATGCCGAGCACCTCCCGCCAGATGCGCGCCAGGTGCTGCTCCGTCGGCGTGCGCGGCGCGACGAAGGCGTCCTCGACGGGACGCGCGGTGCCCGCCGGAGCCGGCAGGGCCTTGCGGTCCACCTTGCCGTTCGGCGTGAGCGGCAGCGCCTCCAGCTCCACGAAGTGCTGCGGCACCATGTACTGGGGCAACTGCGAGCGCAGGTGCTTGCGCAGCTCCGTGTCCGTGTAGGCCTGTCCCGGCTTCGTCACCAGGTATGCGACGAGGCGGCGGTCACCGGGGCGGTCCTCGCGGACGAGGGCCACGGCCTGGGCCAGGGACGGGTGCGAGGCGAGCGCCGCTTCGACTTCACCCAGCTCGATGCGGAAGCCGCGCAGCTTCACCTGCGAGTCATTGCGGCCCAGGTACTCCACGGTGCCGTCGGCCAGCCACCGGGCCAGATCGCCCGTGCGGTACATGCGCTCGCCAGGGCGGAAGGGGTTGGGCAGGAAGCGCTCCTGCGTCAACTCGGGGCGGTGGAGGTAGCCCAGCGTCACGCCGTCGCCGCCGATGTACAGCTCGCCCGCGACCCCCACCGGCACGGGAGCCAGGTGCGAGTCGAGGAGGTAGAGCTGGGTGTTGGCGATGGGGCGGCCGATGCGGATGGAGGAGAGCGGAGGCTGCACGCGCCAGGTGGTGGACCAGACGGTGGTCTCCGTGGGGCCGTACATGTTCCACAGGCTGCCGACGCGGGCGAGCAGGGCTTCGGCCAATTCACGAGGAAGGGCCTCGCCACCGCAGAGGGCCTTGAAGCCGGGGCGGGGCTGCCAGCCGGCCTCCAGCAGCAGGCGCCAGGTGGAGGGCGTGGCCTGCATGACGGTGACGGCGTTGGACTCCAGCGCGGCCTTGAGGAGCGCGCCATCGGAGGCGGTGTCGCGCGAGGCGAGCACCACCTGGGCGCCGGTGGTGAGGGGCAGCAGCAGCTCCAGCACGGCGATGTCGAAGGAGAGCGTGGTGACGGCCAGCAGGACGTCTTGCGAGGACAGGCCCGGGGCCTCCTGCATGGCGCCGAGGAAGTTCACCACCGCGCGGTGCGGCACGCGCACGCCCTTGGGCTTGCCCGTCGAACCCGACGTGTAGATGACGTACGCCACGGCCTCCGGCGTGACACCGGGAGCCTCGGGGGCCGTGTCCGCCTGCGACGTGGTGTCCTCGACGAAGAGGGACTTCGCCGTGGTGGAGGGCAGGGTGCTCTGGAGCGCGCGCTGGGTGAGCACGAGCGAGAGCTTCGCGTCCTCGACCATGAAGGCCAGGCGCTCCGCCGGGAAGCCGGGATCGAGCGGGACGTAGCCCGCGCCCGCTTCAAGAATGCCCAGCAGGCCCACCACCATGTCCGGACCGCGCTCGGTGAAGAGACCGACGAGGCTCCCGGCGGTGACACCCTCCTGCTTCAGCGCGTTCGCCACCTGGTGGCTGCGCTGGAGGAGCTGCTGGTACGTGAGCGTCACGGCGCCGGAGCGCAGGGCCACCGCGTCGGGCGTGGCCTGCGCCTGCGCGGCGACGAGCGTGTGGACGAAGGCGCTCCGGTCGAACGGCTTCCCGGTGGCGTTCCAGTCCACCAGCACGCGCTGCTTCTCCGTCTCGGGCAGCAGCGGCAGGCGCGACACCGGCACCTCCGCGTCGGACACCGCGGCGCGCAGCAGCGTGCGGATCTGTTCGAGCATGCGGACGACGGTGTCCCGCTCGAACAGGTCGGTGTTGTAGTCCATGCCGCCGACGATGCCGTTCGCCGTCTCCTTCACCCAGAAGCTCAGGTCCAACGGCGTCGCGTGCGCGTGCACGTGCACCTGGCCGTAGGTGAGGTCCCCCAGGCTGGAGCCGCGGTTGCGCACGTCCTGGAAGGTGAAGAACGTCTGGAACAGCGGCGTGCGGCTCAGGTCGCGCTGCACGCCCAGTTGCTGCATCAGCAGCTCGATGGGCATGTCCTGGTGGCCGAACGCCTCCATGCACGTGGTGCGCACGCGCTCCAGCAACTGCCGGAACGTCAGCTCCGGCGCGAGCTGCGTGCGCAGCACGAGCGTGTTGACGAAGAAGCCGAGCAGGTCCTCGACCTCCGGATGCGAGCGGCCCCGGATGGGCGTGCCCACCACCAGGTCCTCCTGGCCGCTGTAGCGGTGCAGCAGCGTCTTGAACGCCGTGAGCAGCACCATGTACAGCGTCGCGTTGGACTCGCGGCCCAGCTTCGTGAGGGCGTCCACCTCCGCGCCGGTGAGGACGAAGGGCTCCGTGCCGCCCTTGAGGCTCATCTGCGCGGGGCGCGGCTTGTCCGTGGGCAGCTCCAGCGCGGGCAGGTTCCCGGAGAGCTTCCCCTTCCAGTAGCGGGCCTGCCGCTCCAGCTCCTCGCCCTGGAGCCAGTTCCGGTGCCACTCGGTGAAGTCCGCGTACTGGATGGGCAGGGTGGGGAGCCTGGGGTCCTGGCCCTTGGTGAGCGCGGAGTAGATGATGTCCAGCTCGCGCAGGAACACGTCGAACGACCACCCATCCCAGATGAGGTGATGGGGCATGAAGAAGAGGACGTGCTCGGTGGCGCCCAGGCGGAACAGCGTCAGGCGGAACAGCGGCGCGGCGGTGATGGGGATGGACTCGTCCGCCAGCGCCTGGAGGCGGCGCAGCAGGTCCTCCTCGCGCGTGTGCGCGGGGACGGACTCCAGGTCCACCGGCTCCAGCTCCACCGTCAGGGACGGGGCCACGTGCTGCACCGGCGTGCCCTCGTCCCACCGCACGAAGGTGCGCAGGGCGGACTGGCGCTCCACCAGCTTGTTGAAGCTGAAGCGCAGCGCGCCCACGTCGAGTTCGCCATGGAGGCGGAACGCGGAGGGGAGGTTATAGACGGCCGTGCCGGGGTTGAGCTGCTCCAGGAACCACAGCCGCTGCTGCATCAGGGACAGCGGCGCGGGCGCGGTGCCGGCGCGGGGGGAGATGCGCTGCGCGGGGCTCGCGGCCCCGTCGTCGCCGCGCACCAGCCGGGCCAGCTTCTCCACGGTGGGCGCTTCGAACATGCGGCGCAGCGTGAGGCTGACGTCCAGGTCGCGGCTCGCGCGCGTGAGGGCCTGCGACGCCAGCAGCGAGTGCCCGCCCAGGCGGAAGAAGTCCGCCGTGACGCTCACCCGGCGCAGCCCCAGCACGTCCGCGAAGATGGCCGCGAGCTTCTGCTCCGTCTCATCGCGAGGCGCGACGAAGGCGTCCTCCTGCGACTCCACCTGCGGCGACGGCAGGGCCTTGCGGTCCACCTTGCCGTTGGGCGTGAGCGGCAGCGCGGGCAGGGCCACGAAGTGCTGCGGCACCATGTACTCCGGCAGCCCCTGCTTGAGGTGCGCGCGCAGGGCTTCATCCGCCGGGATCGTCTGACCGGGCCGCGCGATGAGGTACGCGACGAGGCGGCGGTCGCCGGGGCGGTCCTCGCGGACGAGGGCCACGGCCTGGGCCAGGGACGGGTGCGAGGCGAGCGCCGCTTCGACTTCACCCAGCTCGATGCGGAAGCCGCGCAGCTTCACCTGCGAGTCATTGCGGCCCAGGTACTCCACGGTGCCGTCGGCCAGCCACCGGGCCAGATCGCCCGTGCGGTACATGCGCTCGCCAGGGCGGAAGGGGTTGGGCAGGAAGCGCTCCTGCGTCAACTCGGGGCGGTGGAGGTAGCCCAGCGTCACGCCGTCGCCGCCGATGTACAGCTCGCCCGCGACCCCCACCGGCACGGGAGCCAGGTGCGAGTCGAGGAGGTAGAGCTGGGTGTTGGCGATGGGGCGGCCGATGCGGATGGAGGAGAGCGGAGGCTGCACGCGCCAGGTGGTGGACCAGACGGTGGTCTCCGTGGGGCCGTACATGTTCCACAGGCTGCCGACGCGGGCGAGCAGGGCTTCGGCCAATTCACGAGGAAGGGCCTCGCCACCGCAGAGGGCCTTGAAGCCGGGGCGGGGCTGCCAGCCGGCCTCCAGCAGCAGGCGCCAGGTGGAGGGCGTGGCCTGCATGACGGTGACGGCGTTGGACTCCAGCGCGGCCTTGAGGAGCGCGCCATCGGAGGCGGTGTCGCGCGAGGCGAGCACCACCTGGGCACCCGTGGTGAGCGGCAGCAGCAGCTCCAGCACGGCGATGTCGAAGGAGAGCGTGGTGACGGCCAGCAGCACGTCCTGCGCACCCAGGCCCGGGGCCTCCTGCATGGCGCCGAGGAAGTTCACCACCGCGCGGTGTGGCACGCGTACGCCCTTGGGCTTGCCCGTCGAACCCGACGTGTAGATGACGTACGCCACGGCCTCCGGCGAGACGTCCTGCGTCGGGAGCGCGGACTCGGGCTGCGAGGCCGTGTCCTCGATGAGCAGGGGCTTCACGCTCGTGGACGGCAGGGACGCCACCAGGGCCTGCTGCGTGAGGATGGTGGAGAGCTTCGCGTCCTCGACCATGAAGGCCAGACGCTCCGCCGGGAAGCCAGGGTCGAGCGGGACGTAACCCGCGCCGGCCTCGAGGATGCCCAGCAGGCCCACGACCATGTCCGCGCCGCGGTTCGTGAAGAGGCCGACGAGGCTCCCCGCCGCGACGCCCTCCTGCTTCAGCGCGTGCGCCACCTGATGGGCGCGCTGGGTGAGCTGCTGGTACGTGAGCGTCACGTCCCCCGCGCGCAGGGCCACCGCGTCGGGCGTGGCCCGGGCCTGCGCGGCCACGAGCGAATGGACGAACGCGCTCCGGTCGAACGGCTTCCCGGTGGCGTTCCAGTCCACCAGCACGCGCTGCTTCTCCGCCTCGGGCAGCAGCGGCAGGCGCGACACGGGCGCTTCCGCGTCGGCGACCACGCCCCGCAGCAGCTCTTCGTAACATGCCATCCAGCGGCGGACGGTGGAGCCATCGAAGAGGTCGGTGTTGTACTGGCACTCGAGCACGACGCGGCCATGGGCCTCGGCCGCGTTGATGAAGAGGTCGAAGTTCTCGTAGTGGCGCGGGTTGCTCGCCAGGGTGCAGGTGAGGCCCTGGAACTCCAACTGCTCGCCCGTGACGGCCTGGTCCACGTTGAACAGCACGTTGACCAGCGGCAGGCGGCTGGGGTCGCGCGGCAGCGCCAGTTGCTTGAGCAGCGTGCCGAACGTGTACTCCTGGTGCTCGTAGGCATCGAGCATCGTGGTGCGCAGTTGCTTGAGCACCTGCGTGAAGGGCGCCTCCGCGGCCACGTTGCTGCGCAGGGGCAGCGCGTTCACGCAGTGCCCCACCAGGTCCTTCAGCCCGGCCACGGACTGGCCCGCGGCGGGGATGGCCACCACCACGTCCTCCAGCCCCGTCAGCCGGTGCAGGAGCGCCTTGAAGCCCGCCAGCAGCGTGGTGAAGAAGCTGCCGCCGTGCTTCGCGCCCACGCGCTTGAGTTGCTCCACGAGCGCGGGCTCCAGCACGCAGTCCTCACGCCGGGAGCTGTACGTCTTCGACGGCGGACGGCGCCGGTCCAACGGCAGCTCCAGCACCGGCAGCGTGCCGGAGAACTGCTTCAGCCAGTAGCGCTCGTGCTCGGCGTACTCCGGCGTGGTGGCAAGCCGGGCCTGCGCGCGGGCGTAGTCGCTGAACGTGGGCGCGGGTGACAGCGTGTACGGGGTGCGCCGCGCGTGCGCCGAATAGAACGTCGCCAGGTCGCGCAGCATCACCGCCATGGACCAGCCGTCGCACACGATGTGGTGCGCGGTCAGCGTCAGCAGGTGCTCCTGCGCGGACAGCCGGGCCAGGCGCGGACGCAGGAGCGGCCCTGCTTCCAGGGGCAGCGGCGTCTCCACCTCCTGGGCCACGAGCTCCCGGACGCGGGCGTCGCGCTCGGAGGGCGGCAGCGCGTCCAGCGCGAGGACTTCCAGCGGGAAGGGCGTGGAGGCGGCCACGCACAGCGTGAGGCCATCCGCGCTGAACGTGGTGCGCAGCGCTTCGTGGCGCTCGCTCAGGTCCTGGAGCGCGGAGCGCAGGCACTCGACGTCCAGCGGGCCGTGCAGCCGCACGGACATGGACTCGTTGAAGGCGCACGACGCGTCCGGGCCCATCTGCACGCCGGTCCACACCTCGCGCTGGGGCTCGGTGGACGGCGCGGTGAGCAGCAGCGCGGGCCCGGCGAACGGATCGAAGTCGTCGGGCAGGTCCTGGATCGGGGTCGCGGGGGTCTTCATCGGGTCTCGCTCAGCTTGACGAACTTGCCGGGCACCGTGGGGTGCGGGACGAACCAGGCGGGGTTGCCCTGCGGATCACGTCCCAGGCGGGCGCCGGGGACGGGGGGCTGGTTGGAGTCGAAGGCGGCGGGGGCCTGCGGCTGGGGACGGGCCGTGCCGGGCAGCAAGCCCGCGTCCTGCAGCTCCGTGACGCTGTCCTGGAACGCGGTGACGAGGCGCTGCACGTCCGCGTCCGAGTGCGCCGTGGTGAAGAAGCACGGGAAGCCATCCCAGATGTGGATGCCTTTGTTGCGCAGCAGGCAGAACAGCAGGTCCGCGTTCGCCACGTCCGACGTGACGAACGTCTTCCACAGCGACCCGAAGTGCTTGATGCGCAGCGGGGCGCCCACCTCGTCGAAGAATGCGTTGAGCGTGGTGGCGAGCGTGTCCGCCTTGGCGCTCACGCTGCGCTGCAGCTCCGGACCCGCGGCCTTCATGTGCAGCAGCGCGGCCTTCGCGGCGGCGAGCGCCAGCGGGTGGCGCACGAAGGTGCCGGCGAAGTACGTTACGCCCACCGTGGGCACGGAGTCGTCGCCGAACTGCCAGTGGCCGCCGTCCAGCGCGTCCATGAACGGGCGCTTGCCCGCGATGACGCCAATGGGCATGCCGCCGCCCACGACCTTGCCGTAGGTGGCCACGTCCGCCTGCACGCCGAAGAGGGCCTGGGCGCCGCCCGGGTGCATGCGGAAGCCGGTGATGACCTCGTCGAAGATGTAGACGGAGCCGGACTTCTGGGTGAGGTCGCGCAGTTGGTGCAGGAACTCGCGCGGCTGGAAGTCCGGGCGGCGGCTCTGCACGGGCTCCACCATGATGGCGGCCAGCGAGTCCGCGCGGGCGCGCAGGATTTCGAGCGACTCCGGAGTGCCGTAGTCCAGCACCAGCACGTCCTGCACCGCGCCCGCCATGATGCCCGGGGCGGCCGGCACGGTGCGCAGGCCCTTGGTGCCGCGCACCAGCACCTCGTCGAAGATGCCGTGGTAGCTGCCGGTGAAGATGGCGATGGTGCTGCGGCCGGTGACGGTGCGGGCGATGCGCATCGCGCCCATCACCGCCTCGGAGCCGGTGTTGCAGAGCGCCGCGCGGTCCGCGCCGGTGAACTCACAGACGAGCTTCGCGACCTCGCCGGCCAAGGGGTGCATGGGCCCCAGCTCGTAGCCGTCGTCCACCTGCTGGTGCACGGCCTGGGTGATGAAGTCCGGCGCGTGGCCGAACATCACGGACCCGAAGCCGTTGAGCGCGTCCAGGTACTCGTTGCCGTCCACGTCCCAGAGCTTGGAGCCCTTGGAGCGGTTCACGGTCAGCGGGTAGATGAGCTCCTTGAGCAGCGGGCGGAAGCCCGTCACCACGCGCGGATCCGACAACTGGCTCCGGTGCTCCTGGGCGTAGCGCTTGGAGCCCTGCGTCTTCGCGTTGTAGCGGCGGGTGAAGTCCTCCAGGAACGTCTGCTGGCGGGGCGTGAGCGCGTCCTTCGGGGCCAGGCTGATGCGCGCGATGGCGCCGAAGGCCTTCTTCACGTCGTACTTCACCGGGCCCTTGAGGTCGGCCTCATCCGGCGCGGCGGGAGCGGGCTGGGCGGCCTGCGGCGGCGCGGCGGGAGCCTGCTCGGCCTGGGCCTGCGCGATGGGCGCTGGAGCGACGGCCTGCGGAGCCACGGCCTGCGCGGGCTGACCGGACAGGAGCGCGAGCTGCTGCGTCATCAGCCAGAGCTGCTGCGCGACGACCGCCTGGAGGCTCCCGGCAGGCGCGGCCATCGCCTGGGCCTGGAACGCGGCGCCAGCGGACGCGAACTGGGCGGGGATTCCGCCAGTGGCAGGCGCGGCCTGGGCCGGGAACGCGGCGCCCGTGGACGGGGAGACGTGCGGCTGTCCCAGGATGTTCGCGGTGAGCTGCGCGGCCGGCGCGGCGGCCTCCGGGGGCATGCGCCCGTCGAGGAACGCGGCGAGCTGCCCCAGCGACGAGACCTCCTCCAGGAGCTGCCGGAACGTCACCTTCACGCCGAACTGCTTCTGCACCGCGAGCGCCCCCTGCGTGAGCACCAGCGAGTCGAGCCCCAGCTCCAGGAAGCTCGCGCCCGGATCCGCGTCGGCCAGCTCCAGTCCGCTCAGCTCCTCGAACAGGTTGCGCAGGGTGGGGACGAGACGCTCGGCACGGGGAACGGGGGCGGGGCTCACGGAGACTCCAGTGGCGGGTGTCGTGGCGGGCACTGGCGCCCGCTCGAGGTCGATCCAGTGGCGCTGCCGCTGGAAGGGATACGTGGGAAGGGTGACGCGCTGGCGCTGCTCGTCGGCGTGGAAGGCCCGCCAGTCCAGGGCCACGCCCCGGCGCCAGAGCTGGCCCGCGGCGGTCAGGAGGGCGGTCCAGTCCGCGGCGTCGCCGGTGGACTCGCCCAGGGAGGCGAACACCCGCGAGCGCTGGTCGGCCGTGGCCTGCTGCCGCGCCAGCGTGGCGAGTGTCACGCGCGGGCCCACCTCCAACAGCAGGTGCTCACCCCGGTCCCAGAGCGTGCGCAGCGCGGGGGAGAAGCGGACCGTGTCGCGCAGGTGCCGCGCCCAGTACTCGGGGGACGTCGCCTCGGAGGCCTTCAGCCACGTGCCCGTCGCCGTGGAGACGATGGGGATGCGCGGCTCGGACAGGCGCACGCCCTTCAGCGTCTCCAGGAAGGGCGCCACCGCGGCGTCCATCATCGGCGAGTGGAACGCGTGCGACGTCTGGAGCATCCGGCACGCGGTGCCCTCCGCCTCCAGCGTGGCCTGAAGCCGCTGCACGGCCTCCGTGGGCCCGGACACCACGCACAGGCGCGGCCCGTTGTCCGACGCGATGGCCAGCCCGTCCGTCAGCCGGGGCGTCACCGCCTCCGCGGACAGGCGCACCGACAGCATGCTGCCCGGCGCCTGCGCCTGCATCAGTTGGCCGCGCTTCGCGACCAGGTGCAGCGCGTCCTCCAGCGTGAAGACGCCCGCGAGGCACGCGGCGACGAACTCGCCCACGCTGTGGCCCACGAGCGCGCCCGGCCGCACGCCCCAGCTCCACCAGAGCTGCGCGAGCGCGTACTCCACCGTGAAGAGCGCCGCCTGCGCGAACGATGTCTGGCGCAGCGCCTCCGCGGCCTCGGGAGACTCCGGGTCCCTGGGGAAGAGCAGCTCGCGCAGGTCGCGCCCGAGCAGCGGCTCGAGCACCTCCGCGCACGCATCCACCGTGGCGCGGAAGGCCGGCGCGTGGCGGTACAGCCCGTGCGCCATGTCCGGGTGCTGCGAGCCCTGACCCGGGAAGAGGAACGCGACGGGCGGCGTGGACTCCAGTCCGGGGGCCTCCGGCTCGGCCGCCGTCAGCGCCCGCACCGCCTCCTCATGGGTGCCCGCCACCACGGCGCGCCGGAACGGGAACGCCTTGCGCCCCGTGGCCAGCGTGTGCGCCACGTCCGCGAGCGAGTCCTCCGGATGCGCCTGGAGGTGCGCGGCCAGCCGCAGCGCCGCCTGCGTCAGGGCCGCGGGCGTCTTCGCGGACAGCGTCAGCACCTGGCGCGGCTTCGACGGGCCGGAGGCGGGACGCTCCGGGGCCTCCTCCACCACGACGTGCGCGTTGGTGCCGCCCACGCCGAACGAGCTCACCCCCGCGCGCAGGGGGCCCGTGCCCTCCGGCCACGCGGAGCGCTTCGCCTGCACGAAGAAGGGGCTGCGCGGGAAGTCGATCTTCGGGTTGGGCGCCTGGAAGTGCAGCGTCGGCGGCAGCTCGCGGTGCTTCAGCGAGAGCACCGTCTTCAAGAGGCCCGCCACGCCCGCCGCGGCGGTGAGGTGGCCGAAGTTGCTCTTCACCGAGCCGATGGCGCAGAAGCCCGTGTCGGAGGTGTGCGCGCGGAACGCCTGCGACAGCGCCTCCACTTCAATGGGGTCGCCCAGCGGCGTCGCCGTGCCGTGCGCCTCCACGTAGCGGACGGTGCGCGGGTCGATGCCCGCGTTCGCGTGCGCCGTCGCGATGGCGGTGGCCTGGCCCTCCACGCCCGGCGCCGCGAAGCTCACCTTGGCCGCGCCGTCGTTGTTGACGCCCACGCCGCGAAGGACGGCGTGGATGACGTCGCCGTCCGCCTGCGCGTCCGACAGGCGCTTGAGGACCACCGCGCCCAGGCCGTCGCTGAAGAGGGTGCCGGTGGCCTCCGCGTCGAAGGGGCGGCAGTGCCCGTCCTGGGAGAGCATGCCGCCCTCCTGGTACAGGTGACCGGACTTCTGGGGCACCGTCACGGACGCGCCGCCCGCCAGCGCCACGTCGCACTGGTGCGTCTGGAGCGCCCAGAAGGCCTGCGCTACGGCGACCAGCGACGTGGAGCACGCGGTGTTGAGCGACAGCGCGGGCCCGCGCAGGTCCAGCTTGTGCGCGACGCGGGTCGCCACGTAGTCCTTCTCGTTGGCCACCATCGCCTGGAAGGCGCCCACCCGGCCCACGATGTCCTGCCGGGGCATGACGTGCAGCGGCCCGTAGCTGTTGTTGTGCGTGCCCGCGAAGACGCCGATGAGGCCGGGGTACGTCTCCGGCACGCAGCCGGCGGACTCCAGCGCCTCCCACGCCGTCTCCAGGAACAGGCGCTGCTGCGGGTCCATCACCTGCGCCTCCTTCGGCGTGATGCCGAAGAAGGCCGCGTCGAACAGCTCCACGCCGTCCAGGATGCCGCGCGCCCGCACGTACTCGGGGGCGTCGCGCTCGGCGGCGGGCACGGAGGGGTCCACCTGCTCGCGCGCGAAGGTGGTGACGGACTCCACGCCGCCCACCAGGTTCTTCCAGAACGTGTCGAGGTCCGGCGCACCCGGGAAGCGGCCCGCCATGCCGATGATGGCCACCGGCTCCGCGCCGCCCCCCGCCTGCCGCCGCTTCGCCTGCCGCGCCTCCGCCAACTCCTTGAGCGACGGTCGGGGCGCATCCCCCGTCAGCACCGCCGCCAGTTGCGCCACGGTGGGGGACTGGAACAACTGGACGATGGGGAGCTCCAGCCCGTGCGCCTGCCGCAGCCGCGCCACGCACTGGAGCGCGAGCAGCGAGTTGCCCCCCAGTTCGAAGAAGCTGTCGTGCGCGCCCACCCGGTCGATGCGGAGCAGTTGCGCCCACGCGTCCGCGAGCGTGCGCTCCAGCGGCGAGCGCGGCGCGACGAACGCCTGCTGCAGCTCCGGCCGCGTGGGCAGCGGGGCGGGCAGGCCCCGGCGATCAATCTTCCCGCTGGGCGTGCGCGGCAGCGCGTCCATCAGCACGAACGCGGAGGGCACCATGTAGTCCGGCACCCGGGTGGACAGGTGGCGCCGCAGCGCCCCGGCCGCGTGCTCCAGCGTGCCGTCCGGGACGACGTAGGCGACGAGCCGCTTGTCGCCGGGCACGTCCTCGCGCGCCACCACCGCCACCTGCTTCACCGCCGGGTGGCTGCCCAGCGCGACTTCAATCTCGCCCAGCTCGATGCGGTAGCCGCGCACCTTCACCTGTCCGTCGATGCGGCCCAGGAACTCCACGTTGCCGTCCGGCAGCACGCGCGCCAGGTCGCCTGTCTTGTACGCGCGCTCGCCGGTGCCGGGCTTGAGCGGGTGCGGCACGAAGCGCTCCGCCGTCAGCGCCTCGCGGTGCAGGTAGCCCTTCGCCAGGCACACGCCCGCGAGGAACAGCTCGCCGGACTCGCCCTGGGGCACGGGCTGCTTCTGCTCGTCCAGCACCAGCAGCTCGCAGCCGTCCACCGCCTTGCCGATGGGCGGCAGCGCGGGCCACGTCTCCGGGGCGCCCCGGAGCACGTAGCTGGAGACGACGTGCGTCTCCGACGGGCCGTAGTGGTTGTGCAGCGCGCAGCCCGGCAGCGCGGCGAAGAACGAGCGCAGGTGGTGCGTCACCTGGAGCTGCTCGCCCGCGGTGACGACCTCGCGCAGGGCGGGCGGCACCTGCTGGTGCGAGGTGGCGATCTCCGCCAGGTTCTGCAGCGCGATGAAGGGCAGGAACAGCCGCTCCACGCGCTCGTCCGCCAGCAGCCGCAACAGCAGGACGGCGTCCAGCCGCAGCGCGTCCCGCACCAGCACCAGCGTGCCGCCGGAGCACCACGTGCCGAACAGCTCCTGGAACGACACGTCGAAGGACAGCGGGGAGAACTGGAGCGTGCGCGTGCCCGGCCCCGCGAGGGACTGGCCCAACTGCCACGCGATGAGGTTGGCGAGCGGCCGGTGCCCCATGGCCACGCCCTTGGGCGTGCCCGTGGAGCCGGACGTGTAGATGGCGTAGGCCAGCCCCTCCAGGCGGGACGCGTCCACCGGTGAGGCCGGGGCCTCCGGAGCGAAGAGGGCAGGGGACTCATCCAGGCACAACACCGGGCCCGCGAAGGCAGGCAGGCCCGCGCGCAGCTTCGCCTGGGTGAGCAGCACCGGCGCCTTCGCGTCCTCCAACATGAAAGCCAGACGTGGCGCGGGATAGGCCGGGTCCAATGGCAGATACGCGCCGCCTGCCTTGAGCACGGCCAGCACCGCCACCACCATCTCCACCGAGCGCTCCAGGCACACGCCCACGAGCACGTCCGTGGTGACACCCAGGCCCCGGAGGTGGTGCGCGAGCTGGTTGGAGCGGCGGTCCAGCGCCGCGTACGTCAGCCCCGCTCCCTCGAACCGGACCGCCTCCGCGTCGGGTGTCCGGGCCGCTTGCGCGGTGAAACGCGCCACCACGGTCTGCATGAGCGCTGCGTCCACGGACTTGTCCCCCAGGGCCATCCGACCGTCAGGTTCCAGGCGTTTGCGATTGAAGGATGGGAAAAGACGGTCAAACCGGGCATGGAGCATGCCATGCCTGGAATGGAATGATCGCGGCCGGGCAGATTTCTTACCGCCGGACGGCCCCTCGCCCGCTCCCCAACCACCACATTCAGAGAAAGCGCGAGAAGAACGCCAACACTCTGCGTGGATATTCTTCAGGGGAGGCCGGGAGGTAGCTCTCGTGCCCCGCTCCCGGCACGCGCCACTTCTCCCACGGGCCCTGCCCCTGGCGCAGCAGGTCCTCCATGGCCGCGTCCGGCACCCACGGATCCGACTCGCCCGCCACCAGCAGGACGGGGCGGCCCGCGAGCGCGGCCATGTGCCGCGCGGGCTGCACGGCGTTCACGTCCACGCCCGCGCGCTTCATCACGCCCAGCGCCGGCCACAGGCCCAGGGGACCCCAGTGGCCCAGCTCGTCCTGGAGCGCCTGCGCGGGCGCCACGGCGGCGGCCTCCACCACCACGGCCTTGAGGCGCGGGTCCTCCGCCGCGGCCTTCAGCACGGAGTAGCCCCCCA
Source organism: Corallococcus sp. AS-1-6 (assembly GCF_020037015.1). Taxonomy (GTDB): domain Bacteria; phylum Myxococcota; class Myxococcia; order Myxococcales; family Myxococcaceae; genus Corallococcus. The sequence continues at coordinate 124,794 of NZ_JAIQDE010000019.1, forward strand.
GGGAGAACCCGAGCGCGCCGATGCGCTTCGCGTCCACCTCCGGCTGGAGCGCGGCGAAGTCCACCGCCGCCCGCACCTGCGCGGCCTCCCGGTCGCCGTAGGTGGACACCGTCCCGCCGCTCTCGCCGTGCGCCCCCAGGTCGAAGAGCACCAGCCCGTACCCGGCCCGGGCCAGGAAGCGGGCCTCCGGCAACAACTGCGTGCGGTTGCCCGACAGCCCGTGGACCAGGACGACGAGCGCCCCGTCGCGCGGCGGCAGGTACCAGCCCTTGAGCGGGAGGCCGTCGCGGTCCTGGAACGCCACGTCGCGCAGGCCGGCGAGCTCCGCGTCGTTCGGAGGACCGCCCACCGGCTGCCGGGGCGGGTGCACCTCCTGGGAGATGTAGCGCGCGCTGCGCACCGCGACCCAGGCGGCCATCGCCAGCAGGGCCACGCCCCCCAGCAGGAGCCCGGCGACGAGCGGACGCTTCACGCGGACTCCCGGGCCACCCACGCGTCGATCTTCGCCTCCAGCACGTCCAGCGGCAGCGAGCCCGTCAGCAGCACCTCGTCGTGGAAGGCCTTCACGTCGAAGCGTGCCCCCAGCGCGGCCTCCGCCCGGTCCCGCAGCGCGCGCATGCGCAACTGGCCGACCTTGTACGCCAGCGCCTGGCCCGGCCACGCGATGTAGCGGTCCACCTCGTTGGTGACGTCCAGCTCCTGGCGCGGCGCGTTCTCCATGAAGAAGTCCAGCGCCTGCTTCCGGGTCCACCGCTTCGCGTGCAGGCCGGTGTCCACCACCAGCCGCACCGCGCGCCACATCTCGTAGGCGAGCTGGCCGAACTTGTCGTGCGGGTCGTCGTACAGGCCCAGCTCGTCGCCCAGGGACTCGCTGTACAGCGCCCAGCCCTCGTCGAAGGCGACGTAGGACGTGAAGCGGCGGAAGTCCGGCACGTCCGTCTGCTCGGAGGCCAGGGACACCTGGAAGTGGTGGCCGGGCACGGCCTCGTGCAGCGTCAGGGGCACCATCTCCCAGACGGGCCGCGTCTCCGGACGGTAGAGGTTCACCTGGAAGGTGCCCGGGCGCGAGCCGTCCGCGGAGGCCGGGAAGTAGAAGCCCGTCGTCACGTCCGGGGCCATGGCCTCCGGGATGGGTTCGACGACGTAGGGCTTCTTCGGCATCGTGCGGAACAGCCGGGGGAGCAGCGGGTCGATGCGGCGGGCCAGCGCCCGGTAGCGCGCGAGCAGCGACTCGCCGGTGGGCTCGTAGAAGCGCGGCTCCGTGCGCAGCGCTTCGAAGAAGCCCTGGAGCGTGCCGGTGTAGCCCGTGCGCGCCATCACCGCGTCCATCTCCGCGCGCAGCCGCTGGACCTCCGCCAGGCCCACCGCGTGGATCTCCTCCGGCGTCATCCGCGTCGTCGTGTGCCGGCGCGCGAGCACCGTGTACAGCGCCTCGCCGTCCGGGAACTGCCACACGCCCACGGCCTCCGGCGCGGCGGGCAGGTACTCCGTGGTGACGAAGTCCAGGGCGCGCTTCAGCGCGGGCACCACGGTGTTCGCGATGGCGTCGCGGCCCGCCTGCGAGAGCCTCCGCGCGTCCTCCGGAGAGAAGTTCGCCGGCATGCGGGTGAAGGGGCCGTAGAAGCCGCTTCGCGTCGGATCCGTCACCACCTGCCGCTCCAACTGCGGCGGGATGCGCTGGAGCACGATGCGCGGGTGGATGCGGTGCTGGCGCATGCCCTCGCGCATCAGCGCCACCACCTGATCCGCGTAGGCGCCGAAGCCCTCCAGCCGCTTCACCCAGTCCTCGTAGTCCCGCACCGTCTCGAAGCGCAGGGTGTCCGCGAGCTGGTACGCCGTCTGGAGCCCTGGCGGCTGCTTGAGCCCCTCCGGCAGGCCGCCCATCTGGTTGAGGGGCATGAGGTGCCACTTCACCCCGTACTCTTCAATCCAGGTCTCGTGCATCCGGCGGAAGAGGTCCAGGTGCAGCCGGTCCGCGTCGCTGTCCAGCGCGGCGCGGTCCACGTCCTGGAGCCGGCGCAGCACGGCGTGGCTGTGCTGGTGGTCCGCCTCCAGCGCGGCGAGGCTCAGGTCATCCCACCGGTCATTCCAGCGCCGGTCCCCCAGGAGCGACGCGTAGGTGGGGTACTGCTGGAGCGAGTACTGCCACTCCGCTTCCAGCAGGGCGTGCAGCGAAGCGGACGCGGCGCCGCGCTGGGGGACGGACTGGGATGACATGGTCGGACTCCGGCGGAGGAACCGCGACTAGACGAACAGCGAAGGATCGAACTCGTCCACGTTGACCGGCAGCAGGCGGGGCAGGGGGCGCTGGAACACGCGGGCGTTGAGCTCCAGGTCGACGACCTTCAGGCCCATCGGGGTGAGCTCGCGGAACTTCTGGCTCACGTACTCGCGCAGGCCCAGCACGGCGACCTGCCGCTTCTCCTCCAGCAGCGGCTTGAGCGCCTCCGCGAAGTCCGCGCCGTCGTGGCTGGCCAGGCCCACCGCCGCCTGCGGGCGCTGGGTGCGGATGTTCTCCAGGAGCTTGAGGATGCCCAGGTCCACGACCTTCTGGTCCGGGCGGCCGTGCAGCAGCGCCACCTCACAGCCCGCGGACTTCAGCGCGCGCACGAAGCCAATCATCGCGTCCGGCAGTTGCTCTCCGCGCGCGTTGAGCACCACCACGCAGCGTACGGGCTTGGGGAAGTACGTGTCGCAGAAGGCGACCAGCCGGTCGAACTGCACCCGGTCCTGGGGCTCGGGCTTGCGCCCGACGATGTTGGAGACGGCCCAGTCGACGTTCTCGGCGTCGATGAGGACGTAGGAGGCTGCGGCGGGGCGGACGGATTGCATGGCGGGGACAATACGCGGGCTGCCGGCCGTTGGGGGTTTTCATCGACCCAGGCGAATTCGTTGGAACTCCTCCTGAAGCAGCTCCGACACGCGCCGCACCCGGGGGATGTCCAGCGCGGACTTCGCGCACACCAGGTGGGTCTGGCTCCGGGAGAAGGGCCCCAGGTCCAGCTCCAGCGGCACCAGCCGGGTGAGGCGGGGGAAGCGGTGCGCCATGCGGGCCATCACCATGGCGCCCAGGCCGGCCTCCGCCGCCGCGAGCATCACCAGGTAGTTGTCCGCCGTGAAGGACGGGGTGAAGCCGGGGATCACCGACTCCAACTGGGGGTTGGGCGGGACGGCTTCGAAGGGGGGCGCCCAGGCCACCCAGGGCAACTGCTGGAGCGACACCTTCCTGGGCAGCCGGGCCTTGAGGGCCTTGGACACGAAGACGGCGTTGGGGACCTCCAGCGTGTCCACGAGCTTCAGGTCTTCGCTGGTGGGCGGGCGTCCGCGCAGCGCGAGGTCCGCCTCTCCGCGCGCCAGGTCCAGGTATTGGATCTGGGACTGCACCTCCAGGCGCAGGCCCGGGTGCTTCTGGGCGACGAAGGCGGCGAAGGGGGCCAGGAAGTCGAAGCTCATGTAGGGCGTGGCCGTCACGCGCACGATGCCCCGGGGGGCGCTGTCCGCGGACTCCGCCGCGCGGTGCAGCTCCCCGGCCCACTCCGCCATCTTCTTCGCGGGCACGAGCAGCCGCTCTCCCGCCGCCGTGAGCGCCGCGCCCTCCACGCTCCGGCGGAACAGCGCGGAGCCCACCGCGTACTCCAGCGCGGCCAGGCGCCGGCTCACCGTGGGCTGTCCGATGCGCAGCCGCCGCGCGGCCCCGCTGAAGCTGCCCGTCTCCGCGATGGCGAGGAACAGCCGGGCGTCGTCCCAGGAGATATCCATGAATGGATGGCATCATGCTGTTTTCGCGGATTTCCATCCACTCGCGCATCGCGCATCGTGCCGCCTGTCCCGAACGCCCGGTGCCTTCGCGCCGGAAGGAAGAAGGAGTCCGCCATGAAGTCCTCCCTGCTCGCGCTCTGCCTCTGTGTCGCCGGTCTCGGCACCGGCTGCGCCACGTCCTCGCACGGCGTCCAGAAGTCCGCGCTCGGCGTGACGCGGCCGGCGGACGCGCTGCTCGCGGAGCTGGCCGTGCCCGGGCCGGTGGAGCTGGAGACGGTCACCTCGTGCGACTGGGTCGCCGGCCGCGGCGGGTTGCTCAACCTGGACCACCCGGCGGCGAAGGCGGCGCACCTGGAGGACGGGGACGAGCCCGTGCAGGTCTTCTTCCACGCGCTGCGCCACCCGACGAAGGGGATGTACATCGTGGACACCGGCGTGGAGACGGCGCTGCGGGACGCGCCGGAGCGCTCGGCGCTGGGCGGCATCGTGGCGAACGCGATGCACCTGGAGAAGATGACGGTGCTGGCGCCGCTGGGCGAGTGGCTGGCGAAGCAGCCCCAGCCGCTCGCCGGCGTCTTCCTCACGCACCTGCACCCGGACCACATCAGCGGCATGGCGGACGCGCCGGCGGGGACGCCCGTGTACACCGGCCCGGGAGAGGCGGGCCTCCGCGCCTTCCGGAACCTGGTGGTGCAGGGCGCCACGGACCGCGCGCTGGCGGGCAAGCCGCCGCTGTCGGAGTGGAACTACACGGCCGACCCGAAGGGCCTCTTCGAAGGCGCGGTGGACATCTTCGGGGATGGGTCCGTGTGGGCGCTCTGGGTGCCGGGGCACACGCCGGGCAGCACCGCGTACCTCGTGCGCTCCACGAAGGGGCCGGTGCTGCTGTTGGGTGACGCCAGCCACACGCGCTGGGGCTGGGAGCACGACGTGGAGCCGGGCACCTTCACGGAGGACGGGCCGCGAAGCGTGGAGAGCTTCAAGAAGCTGCGCGCCTTCGTCGCGGCGCACCCGGAGGTGGAGGTGCGCTTCGGCCACCAGCACTGAGGCGTGAGGCTCCCCGGGGGCCGGGCGCGGCGGGGTGCCCAGGCCACGTCCAGGTGGACGCGGCCCTGGGCGCCACGACTACCGCAGGCGGAAGGAACCCTCGGCGATGATCAGCAGCTCCACGCCGGTGGTGGCCTTGGGGCCGAAGGCCGTCAGGGTGGCGGTGGCTCCGCCGCGCACCGCGGCGTCATAGGTGGCGAAGGCGCTGACCACCGCGTCCGAGAGCGCCGTGGCGGAGGCCTTGCCGGACTGCTCCAGCACCGTGCCCAGCGTGGCTTCCAGCACCGCCCCTGCCTGCGCTCCCGTGTGCACCGCCGAGTCGAAGGCGAGCTGGTTGCTGCCCGTCACCCCCAACTGCGCGCCCATCACGGACGCGCTGCCGCCGGTGGCGAGCTGGGTGTTGTAGCCCGTCCAGGCCGTCGCGGCGGCGCTGGCGGACGGGGCGGAAGAGAGGCTCGCGCGCAGCGACGTGGCGGCGGTGTTCGCCTGCTGCACCGTCAGGTCGGCGGCGTTCGCGCCCTGGAGCAGGGCCTTCACGGCGGCCTCGGTGGCCCGGGCCTCCAGCGCGGCGGCGGCCCGCACCGACGCGTCCGCGACCGCGATCCCCGCTCCCGAGGACAGCCGCGCGTCCACCGCCATGCGATAGGAAACGCTGGCCTCGCGCTCCGCCTGCTGGTCCTGCGCGTCGTTCGCCTGGGGCGTGGCCGCGCGCACCGCCGCGAAGAACGTGTCGTAGGCGTCCGCCGCGGACTGCCCACCGGCATCCAGCGACGCGTCCAACCGCGCGGACGCGTCCAGCGACGCGCTGAAGAGCCGCTCCTGCGTGACGACCACGCCCGCCCGGGCGTACGCCTTGATCCGCGTCGCCTGCGCCGCGCGCACCGCCGCGCCCAGCGCCTCCACCGACTCCGCCGCCGTCGCCTTGAGCTGGCCGCGCACCGCCGCCGCCTGCTCCGCGTTCAGCCTCGCGCGCAGGTCCACCGTGTCCACGCCGTCCGGCGAGTCCCCGTCCCGCACCATCTGGACGAAGACCTCCGCCTCCAGCGAGGACTCACTCGTGATGGGCGGCGCCGTGCGCGCGCCCTCTCCGGACCGAGGCGTCGTGGAGTCCAGCAGCGCGGAGCCCACCGTGGCGCCGGACGCGCTCACCGCTTCGATGATCAGCCGCTGCCCCTCGTCGTCCAGCTCCAGCGTGTAGCTGCCATCCGCCGCGACGTCCGCCTCCGCCAGCGTCGTCAGGTCGCCAGCCGCCACCACGCGGCTGATCCGCACCGTGGCCGCCGCCGAGACCGTCCCATCCCCCGCCAGCGCGGGCGCGCCGTCGGTGAGCCCCTGCGACTGCTGTCCCGCGCTGTTGGTGACATGCCCATGGACCGTCACCTTGTCGCCGCTGCCACAGGCCGCGAGCATCCAGCACACCAGTGCACCCAGAACCACTTCACCCGCGCGACGCGTCCGCATGTATGGGGAACTCCCGGCCGGGCGGAGACCGCCCCGGCGTCATGGCCGGAATTACGCACCAGGGGATCACCCGGATTCAAGCCGCCGTCAGCTCAGCTTCTCGAGCAGGCTCCGCAGCTCGGCCTGCTCCGCCGCGCTCAAGCGGCCAAGCCGCGCGCCGAACGCCTCCGACAACAGCGCGAGCCCCTTCGCCGTCACCTTGCGCCCGGCCGGGGTCACCTGCAGCCGGTGCCGCCGCAGGTCCTCCGTGTCCAGCTCCCGGCGCAGGAAGCCCGCCGCCTCCAGCCGCTTCACGTACACCGTGATGGTCGGCTTCGGCATGCTCAGGGTCGCCGCCAGCTCGGCCGGGTAGGGGTGCTCCTCCACCTGCGCCAGCACGAACAGCTCCTTCGTGTCCAACCCCAGCGCGGCGATGTCGGGGGCGACACCCGCGATGACCGACATCAGCAGGTTGTAGTTCAGCGACCAGATCTTCGCCGGGTCGATTCTCGACATGGGCCCTTGCGCGGAAATTGGTACAAAATTAAATCAATTCAAGGCTGAACCAATTCGGCCTCGCTGAAACGGTAACACATCCCCTGGAGACCCCATGCCTCTCGACCACTACGTGACGCTCGGCCGCTCCGGCCTGCGCGTGAGCCCGCTGTGCCTTGGTGCGATGACGTTCGGTGAAGACCTTGGCTGGGGCACCAGCGTGGAGGAGTCCCAGCGGATCATCGACCGGTTCATCGAACTGGGCGGCAACTTCATCGACACCGCGAACTTCTACACGAAGAGCCACTCCGAGAAGATCATCGGGGACCACGTCGGCCGGCACGCGGCCCGGCGCGACCGCCTGGTCATCGCCACGAAGTTCAGCGGCAACCTCTACCCCGGCGACCCGAACGGGGGCGGCTCCGGCCGCAAGTCCATCATCTCGGCGTGCGAGAACTCGCTCCGCCGCCTGCAGACCGACTACATCGACCTCTACTGGCTCCACAACTGGGACAAGCACACGCCCATCGACGAGACGATGGCCGCGCTCGAGGACCTGGTCCGGGCCGGCAAGGTCCGCTACCTCGGCGTCTCCGACACGCCCGCCTGGAAGGTCGTCGAGGCGAACGTCACCGCGCGCTTCCGGGGCTGGTCGGCCTTCATCGGGTTGCAGATTGAATACTCGCTGCTGGAGCGCAGCGTGGAGCAGGAGCTGGTCCCCATGGCCCTGGAGCACGGGCTGGGCATCACCCCCTGGTCTCCGCTCAAGAGCGGCGCGCTCAGCGGCAAGTACACCCGCAAGAACGCGGGCCAGGTGAAGGGAGACCGGGGCGCCTTCCTCGAGCCCTACCTGAACGAGAAGACCTACACCGTCGTCGACGCGCTCGAGGCCATCGCCCGCGCGCATGAGAGCACCCCGGCGCGCGTGGCGCTGGCCTGGGTCATGGCGAAGCCGGGCGTGGGCTCGACCATCATCGGCGCGCGGCGGCTCGCGCAGCTCGAGGACAACCTGAAGGCCGCCGACGTGAAGCTCACGGCCCAGGAGCTGGGCCGGCTGGATGAGCTCACGAAGCCCACGTTCGGGTTCCCGCAGAGCATGGAGCCCATGTTCCCGGCCATCCACAACGGCGGGACGTCCGTGAACGGCATCCAGATGCCGGCCTCCCCCTTCGGCGTGGAGAAGGGCGACAAGGTCTACTGAAGGAGCCGCGAGCCTTGTGGGGCTCGCGGCCTGCTTCCTTCACGCGGGCGTCAGTCCGCCAGCATGAAGCCGACCTTGTACTTGCGCGCCTGCGCCGGGAAGCTGCGCGCCACCGCGTCCGCCACGTAGCCGGCGAGGTTGGGGAACACGTAGTCGCGCTCGGCGGCGGTGTTCAGCCCCAGCCACGAGGCCAGCGTCCAGCCGTACTGCTCCACCGTGAGCGTGGGGATCCAGCGCCCGCGCTCATCCGTGGAGCCGTCCAGCGAGCCCGACAGGTCCAGGTTGGGGAAGGTGCCGTAGAGCTTCCGGCCCGCCACGCGGTTGCCCAGGACGATGGCGTGGCCACCCCAGGCGTGGTCCGTGCCGCTGTCGCCGTTCTCCAGCAGCGTCCGGTTGAAGTCGCTCATGGTGAAGAGCGTGGCCTGCGGCGCGTTGGAGCCGAACGCGGCCTGCGTCTCCAGCAGCGTCACCGCCTGCTGGAAGGCGTCCAGCGCGAAGTCCAACTGCTCCAGGAGCTTCGGCTGGTCCACGTCCTGGTTCTGGTGCGTGTCGAAGGAGCCGAAGCCCACGGAGAACACCTGCCGCTTGAGGCCCAGGCCCGCGTTGCTCACCGGCATGGCGCCCGCTACCAGGTCGCGCACCACCTGGTAGAGCTGCGTGTGCAGCGTCCACCTCGCGGTGTCCTCCGGCGGCAGCGTGGGCACGAAGTAGCCCTCGATGGCGTCACGGGTGGCCTGCGGCAGTTGCGCCCACGCCGCGTCGCGCGCGGCGGCGCGGGCGGCGGAGAAGGTCTGCGCCGTGGTGAAGATTCCCGCGTAGCCCGTCTCCAGCACGTTGCCGTCCTGCGCCGTCATCACGTCCGCCAGCGCCGCCTGCTGGAGCAGGTCGAAGTCCGACGCCGGGGTGGTGACGGTGCGGAACGCGAGCGTGCCGTCCGGGGCGACCATCATGGGCTTGCGGTCCACGCCCGCGCAGAAGCGCGGCTTGCCTCCGAACGACGTCACCTCCGGGTAGTCCGGAGGCGCGCTGGTGTTGAGCCCGTGGAGCTTGTCCGCGGTGCGGCCACCCCAGCCCGTCACCTTGATGTCGGAGGTGACGGCGCTGGAGCCGGGGTTGGCCAGCGCGCTCGCCCAGGCGTCCTGCTGGTCGCTGTGGGAGAAGAGGTTCTCCGGGACGGAGGTGCCGCCGGCCAGGTAGTCCGCCTTGGTCAGCGGGAGCACCAGCGGGCCCACGTTGCACACGAACGCGGCGCGGCCCGCTTCGAAGTGCGCGCGCAGCTTCGAGAGCGTCTTGGGCAGCGCGAACGAGCCCGCGGCCAGGTCCGTGGGGTTGATGAGGTCCATCTGGTCCGTCTTCAGCCCGAGGGTGGGCCGTGCGGCCAGATACTTCGCGTAGGCGTTCGCCTCGCGCGGGATGAGGATGTTGTTGCTGTCATTGCCTCCCAGCAGGAAGACGCAGACGGCGACGCGGCTGCCGGAGTAGCCGTTGAGGGTGGCGGCGTGGGCGTTGCCCACCCAGCGGGGGAGGGCGGCGGCGGCGGCCAGGAAGCCCAGGCCCTGCGTGGCGCGCCGGAGGAACTGGCGACGGGTGGTGGTCATGGCGTTCACCGCTGGATCTGGAAGGAGGGGGAGAGGAACGTCAGGTAGAGCGCCAGCTTCTTCTTGCGGATGAGCGAGTTCGCCCGGCTGTCACCCATGGCCGTCAGCAGCTTCTGCTCCAGCTCCGGCGCCATCGTGCCGTGCAGCCAGTAGCGGCCCAGGTACGCGACCAGCTCCGCGTTGCTGGACGGCAGCAGGTCGTAGTCCACGGTGAGGCCCGCGTTGGTGGCGGCGCTCGTGTAGAGGAACTCGTGGAGGAAGTTGGCGCGGGCCGTGAGGGTGGCCGTGTCCAGGATGGCGAACTCCGGCCCCACCAGTCCGTCCGCGCCCGGCAGCGGCGCGTTGGGCGGGTAGTAGCTGAACACGGAGGGCGCGCGCGGCACCCACTGGTTCATCGTCCTGCTCCAGTTGCTGAGCTTCAGGCCCGGGTCCTTGGTCGCCGTGTCCAGCGTGGGGTCCAACCAGCGGACCACCTGGGTGACGAACAGCGCGGGCGGGCGCAGGTGCCCGAAGCCGGGCCGCAGCGCCAGGGGCGGCTGGGCGCCGCGCGCCTCGGTGTCCTCCAGGATGGCGCGCACCACCGCCTGGAGGTTGCCGCGCGCGCCGGTGCCGTCGTTCTTGAAGACGGTGGCCACGCGCTTGACGTACGCGGGCGTCGGGTTGCTCGTGACCAGGTGCTGGATGAGCTGCTTGCTGATGAAGGGCGGGACGTTGGGGTCGTTGAAGACGTTGTTCAGCGCCTGGTTCAGGTGCGTGGTGATGGTCCCGCCCGCCGCGGTGGACACGCCCCGCAGGAGCACCTGGCTGCTCGTGTCGTGGTTGTCATTGCAGGGCATCAGCGGGTTCTTGTAGTCGGGCGTGGAGATGGCGGCGCCCTTCGCCGGACACGCGGTGGCGTTCCACGTCCAGCCGGACAGGGCGTGCGCGAAGGCCTTCACCTGCTCCTCGCTGTACGCGCGCTGCCGGTTGCCGTTGGCGTCCAGCGCCGGGGTGCCGTCCAGGTTCAGCTTGTCCGTGCCCAGGGTGAAGAGCTGGAGCATCTCCCGCGCGTAGTTCTCGTTCGGGTCAATGGGGTTGCCCTGCTTGTCGAAGGCCCGGTTGTTCGCCATGTCCAGGTAGCGGCCCATGGCGGGGTCCTTCGTCACGGCCTCCAGCAGCGCGCGGAAGTCGCCGAAGGCGTGCTGCGACAGCAGGTTCAGGTACCCCGCGAGCGCCACCCGCGAGTCCGAGTAGGGCGTCCGGGTGGACTCCGGGATGCCGTTCTGGGAGACGACGAAGATCTGGCTGAGCGCGAACGCCACGCGCTGGCGGAGCTGATCCTCCCCCGCCACCGCGCGCTGGAAGAACTGCGAGCCCAGGTCCTGGGCGCTCTCCCCGTCGTACGGCGCGGCGGGCTGGAGCGCGAACTGCTCCGTGAGCGACTGGGTGATGCCCTGGGACATCACGCGCTCCACGGTGCCCACGGGCGCGGGGGTGACGCCGCGCGCCAGCTTGGGACCGAAGGAGGACTGCTCCAGGAAGCGGATGCTGTTCGCCTCGCTCGGCGTCTCCAGGGACTCCGCGGCCTGTTCGGCCCGGCCCAGGACTTCCTGCTGTTCGGGGGGAGGGGACTCTGTGGCGGAAGGCCCGTCGGCCTGTGTGCAGGACGTAGCGCACAGGGCGAGGGCCAGGGCGGTGCGACGAAGCATCCGGTACCTCCTGGTGACTGCGGGGAAAGACCCCGGAACGCCGGGGCCGCGACGTCTCAAAAGATTCTAGGAGGTATGTAAATTCAGTTAAAGCAGCTTTTTCTGGTAGTCCTTGAAGCGTGGGATGCAGGAGGTTTCGCGGGTGGTGTAGAGAGGACCGGGTGAGTCGTCCTCCGGTCCCCACGCGCCCCGTCTCCGCGGCCGCCTTCCAGGGCGTCACGCTGGCCTTCTTCACGGGCTGCGCCGCGTGGCTCGCGCGCGAGTCGCGGGAGCTGGGAGGTCGTCCCGGGATGATGGCGCTGGGCGTGGCGGTGGCCGCGGCGGGACTGGCGCTGGTGGCGCTGGGCGCGCTCGTGGGGCTGCTGCGCGGCGGGAGGCTGCTGGCGCTGCGCTCGCGCGCGGAGATGGGCACCTACGCGCTGGTGCTCGCGACCATGGGCGTGCTGGCGCTGGTGGGCCTGCGGCTCTTCACTTCAGGGGGGCGGCCCGCGCTCGCCACGTTCTGCCTGGGGGTCGCCGGGTGGCTCGCGGGCGTGGGCCTGCATGGCGTGCCCGCGCTGTTCCTGGGCCCCGCGGGCTTCATCGACTCGCTGGGGCGGCGCACGCCGTTCTCCCGGCTGGAGTGGTTCACGCTCCAGCGGGAGTCGGGGGACCTGCCCCGCGTGCGCCTCCAGGCGGGGCACGGGACGCGGCTGCTGCTGGCGGCGCGGCTCGCCAGCGCGGACGAGGATGCGGTGCGGGCCGCGCTCGCCGGTGCGGGCCTCACCGCCCGGCGGCGGTAGCGTCCTTCCACGGGTCTCCGCCCACGCCGAAGGCCTCCAACTGGAAGGACTGCGTGCCGGAGACGCGCACCAGGCCCAGCGCCGGGACGCTGGGGGACCACTGGGCGGTGATGCCTCCGGCGTACGAGTACTCCGTCACCGTCAGCTTCCTGCCGGCGAGGGTCTCCGTGGTTTCGCGCAGGGGGTGGGGCTTGCGGTCGGCGCCCGGTTGATGGAAGGGCGCGGGCGTGTCGCTCGGCGGGCGGCCGGGCACGCGCAGGCGCATGAGCAGCACGCCCTTCGCGCTGAAGCGGTCGCCCTCCACCAGGAAGTCGAAGCCCACGCGCCCGGTGGCGGGCACGTCCAGCTCGATGAGCACCCAGCGTCCGCGCCTGCCCTCGTGGCGTCCCGCGCCGCCCAGCTTGATGACGAACTCCGGGGGCCCGTCCGGCGACGTGTTCACGTAGCGCGCCCAGCCGCCCTCGCGCAGGACGAGCGGCAGGCCGAACAACGCATCCGGCGCGCTGCCCTGCGCCCGCGCGGGCACGGCCCCCAGGCCCACGAGCAGCAACGCGAGCAGCGTCAGCAGCCGCCCCATGCGGCCCCCGGACTTGTCCGGCGTGAAGCCCCGGACCGATAGTGCTGTTCCCATGCGCCGCCTCCTGTGTCCCGTGTGCACCGCCGTGCTGCTCTCCTCCGCGCCGGCCACCTCCGCCGCGCCCGACGCGGGCCTCGCTCCCGCCCCGGCGGTGGCCGCCTCCGGCGCGGGAACGCCCACGCCCGCGGATCCGCCCATCGCCCCCGAGCGCCTCGCGGAGGCGCGCGCCCTGGTGCCGTCCCTGCTGCTCTACGGCCAGCTCCAGCCCGTCGTGGGCACGTGGGTGGAATACACCGTCCGCTCGAAGCAGGTCACCTTCCCGGTGCGCGCCGCCATCGTGGGCGAGACGCCGCGTGAGCGCGACACGCTCTACCAGGTGGAGCTGGACTACCAGACGTCGCCCCGCGCCCTCATCATCGCCTGGGTGTCCCGCGCCGGGACGGGCCGCGCCGTGGTGGAGCGGCTGGCCATCACCGTGCCGCCCAACACGCCCGTCGCCGTCCCGGTGGACCTGGTCGCGGACCACGCCGCGCTCCGGGGCACGCCCGTCCGCCAGCGCGACACCGACCTGGCCGCCGGCCCCTTCGCCGGCAAGGGGCGCGAACAGACCTTCCGCCTGGAGTCCGGCCAGCAGGTGACGGTGGTGACGGCGGCCCGGGTCCCCGTGTTCGGCGTGGAGTCCCTGCGCGACGCGGAGGCCACCTGGACGGCGCAGAAGAGCGGCACCGGCGCCCGGCCCGCGCTGGACTCCGTGCCGCTGGCGCTGCCCCGGGTGCCCGTGCCCTGACGCGGGGGGCGCCCTTTCAGCCGAACGGGTAGCCCAGCACGCAGTAGAAGCCGCGGATGTAGATGGTGAGCGCCGCGAACATCTCCGGCGCGAACGTGGTGATGGCGCCGACGCCGAACATGAACGCCATCAGCAGCACCGTGAACTCCGCCATGGCCTGCCCCCGCGAGCGGGGACGCCGCAGCCACCGGTAGCCACGAGACAACCAGCCATTCATCGATTCGACTCCTGGGGAAGGGGAGCACGCTCGAGCACGAACGTGATGAGGGATTCGGGGGGACCGTCCTTGTCGAGCGGCGCCAGCGTCAGCGACAGCCGCTCACCGGGGCGCTCGAACTCGAGCACCTCCACGCCGCGCGCGAGGCTCCGGTCCGCGGGCGCGTAGCCGCGCGAGGGCATCTGCGCCCGGTAGAACTCCGCGAGCATCTGGGGCGTGCCGTGCGCCACCTGCGTGAGCGTGGTGCTGCCCGCGCCCGGGCCTTCGTTGCCTTCGTCCACGCGCAGCACCGTCACCGCGCCCGGCGGCTGCGGCAGCGACGCGGGCGCCGTGCCCTGCAGGTGGATGCCCTCGCGCGCCTCCACCACGGAGGGGAACACGAGCGTGCGCGTCGCGGCGCCGCCCACGCGGATGGTGGTGACGGCCACCAGCGCGCCCAGCCGCTCGTCGTAGTAGTTCACGGAGCCGCCGCCCGCGCCGTCGTCCTGCGTGACGATGTGGCGGCCCCGCAGGCGGAACTCCCGCGCGTAGAACTCCAGCACCTCGCCCGGCGGGTGCTCCGTTTCGAAGTAGCCCATCTCCATGGGGCTGCCGTTGGTCACCAGCCGGCCCAGGGGCACCATCACCACACCCGGGAAGGGCGGGATGAGCCGGTGCACCCGGCCCACGCCGGCATCCGGAAACGGCGGCGCCGGGGGCAGGGCGACCTGGGGCGCGGAGGGCGGCTTCGCCGGGGACTCCGGCGCCGGGGGCGGCGGGTCCTTCAGGAGCGCGGCGGTGGCCACGAGCGCGAGCAACCCGCCCAGGCCCACCCAGCGCGTGAGCGCGCCCGTGCGGTCCGTCAGCCCGCTCATGGGATGCAGGCGTCGCTGTTGTAGCGGAAGTACGCCGCCGCCGCCGTCGTGGACTGCGTGTAGACGGACTCCGGCTGGTTGGAGATGACCGCGCCCTGGAAGAAGTTCCCGCGGCACCGGTACGAGCGCATGGGCCAGTTGTCGTCCCGGCCTCCGGAGTTCTGCAGGCCGCGCTTCGTGCGGATGGCGCTGGGCTCGCAGTTGCCGTAGCAGTAGCTGGTGTCGTTGCGCCAGTAGGCCGCCTGGAGCACGTCGCCGGGCACCGTGCGCGTCGGCCGGACCGCGTTGAAGTTGCCCGCGGCCGTCACCTCGCGGATGACCACGGACTGGCGGATGTACTCGTCGGAGAAGGGGAAATCGAGCCCCAGCACGGACAGCACCGCGGAGATGGAGTTCATCGCCCCGCCGCTGACGCCCGCGTAGACGATCTTGCTGGAGCGGTCATGCGTGAGCTGCTCCACGCGCGGGTACGTCTGTGACGGCGCGTCCCCCGGCCCCCACGCCTTCCACGTGTCGTGGAAGAGGTAGAAGTGCTCCTGGAAGTTCAGGTCCAACTGGTTGCCGTCGAAGCCCGTCGTGTAGAGGGCCACTTCCCGGGGGATGATGTGGTTGATCAGCCGGACCTGCACGTCCGCCTGGACCGCCCCGACGCTCGGGTCGAACCCCATGTCCTGGGCCAGCTTGTCCGGCGAGCTGCCCAGCGCGCCAATGGCCGCGCCCGCCAGCCCGCCCACGCCGGCCTGCCCGCCCATCTTGGACATCTCCACGCTCTCGAGCGGCGCGTCCGCGTTCTGGGCCTGGACCTGGAGGGTGATGCCGTTGCGGTACGCCGTGCCCAGCGTGCCCGTCTTGGTGGAGCCGTCCAGGTCCTGGTAGCGCGTGCGCGCCTCCGCCGCGATGGTGGACAGGTCCTGGCGCACCGTGCGCTCGAAGGCGACGAAGCGGGCCATCTCCGCCATCTTGAGGCGCGCGCGCTGCACCTCCCAGAAGTAGTTCGCCCAGAGGACGAGCACGACGAGCAGCGGCGCCAGCAGCGCCAGCTCCACCGTCGCCGCGCCCCGCTGGGCACGGCGGCCCGGGCGCATCAGTAGTTGATGCCTTGAATGAGCCATTCGCTGTCCTCCCAGGCCGGCACCAGCCACTTGAGGTGATCCGCGTCCCAGTGCGTCTGCACGGGCGCCAGGCGCGCGGTCCAGAGCGGGTTGAAGAAGTTGGGCTCCTCCTTCCACGCGCCGGGGCGGTGGTAGATGGCGCGGCCCACGGCCATGGCCATCATGCCGCCCGTGCGCTGGCGGAAGTCCGCCGCGTAGCCGTCCTGCTTGCCGCCCACGTACTCCCAGGTCATGTCCAGGTACGACTCGCGGATGGCCTCGTCGTTGTTCTCCGCGGTGTTGTACTTGCCGTCCCCGCTGCCCTCCATGAACGCGTTGTTCTTCAGGTTCTCCAGCTCGTAGACGGGCTTCTTGCCGCTGCGCTCCGCGCCCATGTCCTTGCCCAGGACGATGAGGTTGCACGGGTAGCCGAAGTGGTTCTGCCGGGGGCTGACGAAGCTGGTGTCGGACGTGATGAACGGCGTGATGCCCAGCCACGGGTGGTGGTCATCCGTCTTGTTGGAGCCGTATTCCTGGTGGAAGCCGCCCCGGTTGTCCGCCGCCGCCCGGAAGCGCAGCCGGAAGACGTCCTTCCAGCCGAAGAGGAAGCAGGTGGGGCGCACCTCGATGCGGATGTCGTCCGACGCGAAGAGCTGATCCTTGCGGTTGTTCTCGAAGTTCTCGTCGAAGCTCTTGATCTGGCTGTCCGCCGTCTTGCGGATGCGCAGTTGGCCAATGACGACGCACAGGTTGAACTCCCAGCGCCGGCCAATGAGGATGGGCCCCTCGCCCTCGGCCGTCCACCGCCGGCGCACGCCGTTGGCCAGGTTGCCCATGAGCAGGCGGTACTTGGCCATGTTCGGATCCGACAGCTTGTTGCCCGTCACCAGCTTCCCCCGCGCGAGCATGCCGGTGGGGTCCACGCCCATGGTGGGGCTGCTGCTGAAGGGGCCGTCGTCCAGCACGTGCAGGAAGTTCTTGGCGTTGGAGTAGTTGATGTCGCTCGGGTTGCCGAACAGCGAGGACACGGACGCGTTGTTGAACGACTGTCCGGAGTCCATGTCTTCGGTGACCTCCGCGCGCGGGTCGGTCTGTTGGATGACGTTCCCGTGTCCCTTCGTGGTGTAGAGGTCGAAGAGGGTCCCCGTGAGCATGGCCTCCTGGGCCAGCCACAGCGCGATGTTGAGCGCTGTCAGCACGGGGATGAGTAATCGTGAGACGGTCTCCACCGTGACCTTCCACGTTTTTATCGCCGTGGAGACCGCCATGAAGATGGCGCCGATGCCGGGGATGTATTGCAGGTACTTGGCCGCGACGCCGATGGTGCGGTCCAGGTACACCGCGTGGCTCACGTAGGACATCAGCGTGAGCATCGCGGAGTAGTGCACGATCATCGCGCGGTTGGTGTACGCGAGGAAGTTGTAGGCCCGCGCCTCCTTCACCGCCAGCGAGTACGCCTGCGCGTCCGCGGCGTCCTGCAGCTTGATCTTCTCGTACACGCCCTGGCCAATGCCCACCGACGTCATGATGGTGACGGCCAGCACCAGCATGACCACCACCCCGAGCACCATGGCCTGCCCGCGCTCGTCGCGCCGCAGTCTTCGCAGAATCCGGAACATCGCTAGCCGTCCACCGCGCACGAAGTGGGGCCGTGCGTGCCGTTGAGGAAGTTGGACTGCATGCGCATCGAATAGGTGGCCACGACGGGGATGGCGAAGACGTTGCTGTCGGCGAGCGTGCGGATCTTCTGGTGGTCCGCGCTCTGGCCCGCGCCCTGGTCCTCCAGGTGGTCCGTGAGGCTGCCGCCGTTCACCTTCTGCGTGGTGAAGTTGGGGCCCCGCATGGCCAGGCCGTTGAGCGCCTCGCGGCCCATGTAGAAGGCGTGCAACTGCCAGTTCGCGAACGGGATGCGCATCTCGTAGAAGTAAGTGATGCGCACCGTGAGCAGGTTGGCCTCGATGACCTGCGCGTTGCGGATGTCGTCGAAGTCCACCTCCAGGCCCGACAGGTGCGAGCCATAGGAGGAGAAGAGCATGGGCAACTGGCTGCGCCGGGGGTTGAGCACCTCCACGCGCACGCGCTCCAGGTTCACCTGCTGGTAGCGCTGGTTCTGGGCCGCCAGCTTCTTGTCCGTGTACGCGTCATGGACCAGCGCCACGTTGATGAGCGTGTCCACGCGGCCCTTGCCGCCGGACCTGGGCGGACCCAGGGTGGGCAGCAGCGCCACGTAGGCGGCGTCCTTCATGATCTCGCAGTCGCCGCTGTTGACGATGCCCGCGCGCGCCGCCCGGTACGCGGCGTACTCCGTCATCAGCCGCGCGTGGTGGAGCGTCCCCAACTGGAGGATGCCCAGGATGAGGAACACCATCACCGGGATGACCAGCGCGGACTCAACGACCGCCTGACCCGACTCACCGGGATGGGTTGATGGGGACCTTTTCATGGGACGTCCAATATTCACACAGCGTGTCATCGGGATGCCAGTTGGCGGTCGCCGGGTCGCCCGCCAGCCCTTCCCATGAAACAGCCGCATCCAATACAGGACCCAGAAAGAAGGTATCGGGCACATGGCCGCGCCCGGATTTCAGCGGGCCACCTGGCGGGTGAGGCGAAGGCTACCGCGCGCGTTTTCCGGGCTTCGGGTCCCGCACCAGCGTGGCGACGAGGGCCTCGGCCAGCACCTCCGCGGGAGATCCCTGGAATCCGGTGCAGGTGAGCTTGAGGCTGACGATGCCGTGCAGCCCCGCCCAGAAGACCTCCGCCAACTGCTCCGCGGGCGTGGCCTCTGGAGTCCGGCCCGCCGCCTTCAGGTCCTCGCAGGCCTTCACCAGCAGCGCGAAGGAGCGGGGGCCCTCGCCGTGCTGCTTGTCCTGGAAGAGCTCCGCGGACAGCTTGGCGTCCTCCATGAAGATGAGGCGGTAGGTCTCCGGGCGCTCCAGGCCGAAGGTCAGGTAGGCCTGGGCCAGGCGTGACAGCCGCTCCACCGGCTCCTTCACGGCGGCCGCCGGCTCCAGCGCCGCGAGCAGCTCCTGGAAGCCGCGCACGCACAGCTCCCGCGCGATGGCGTCGCGGTTCTCGAAGTGCAGGTAGAGCGTCGCGGGCGCGTACTCCACCGCGTCCGCCAGCTTGCGCATGGAGAGGGCCCCGAACCCCTCCTTCATCACCATGTCCCGCGCCACCCGCAGGATGTGCTCCCGCAGCTCCGCCCGCTGTCGTTCCTTGCGCTCCGTGATGCCCATGTCACCAGGGTAGGCCTTGACGGACCGAACGGATAGCAATAGATGAACGGTGTTCACTGAACGGTGTTCATCAAAAGTCCGGCTGTTCATCTTCCAGGAGAGCGACATGGAAACGGTTGCGTTGTTCGGCGCCTCGGGCGTCATCGGTCAGTCCGTGGCGCGGGCGCTGCAAGCGCAGGGGCGGTCCTATCGGGTGGTGGGGCGCTCGGAGGGCAGCCTGCGCAGGGAGTTCGGCGCGGACCCCCGGGCGGAGGTGGTGACGTGGAATCCGGACGACCCGGCCTCCATCCGGGCCGCGGCGCGGGGCGTGCGGACCCTCATCTACATGGTGGGGGTGAACTACTGGCAGTTCCACCTGCACCCGGAGCTGATGCGCCGCACGTTGGACGCGGCCATCGCGGAGGGCGTGGAGCGGGTGGTGCTCATCGGCACGGTGTACCCGTACGGCCTGGCGCGCACCGCGACGGTGACGGAGTCCCATCCGCGCGAGCCGAACGCCTACAAGGGCCGCATGCGCAAGGCGCAGGAGGACCTGCTGCTGGAGGCGGACGCCGCGGGCCGGATCCAGGGCACCATCCTCCGGCTGCCGGACTTCTACGGGCCGGGCGTGGAGCGCAGCTTCCTGTACCGGGCCTTCGTCGCCGCGAGCCAGGGCAAGCGCGCCCCGCTCATCGGGCCGCTGGACACGCCGCATGAGTTCGTCTTCGTGAACGACGTGGGCCCCGTCGTCACCGCGCTGATGGACGAGCCGCGCGCGTACGGCCGCTTCTGGAACCTGGCCGGCGCGGGCGTCACCACCCAGCGCGAGATGGTGAAGGAGATCTACGCGCAGGCGGGCCACGCGCCCAAGACGATGACGCTGGGGAAGGGGATGGTGCGGCTGGCGGGCCTCTTCGACCCCTTCATGCGCGAGCTGGTGGAGATGTACTACCTGCTCACGAACCCCGTGCTGCTGGATGACTCCGCGCTGCGGGGGCTGCTGGGCACGGTGCACAAGACGCCGTACGCGGAAGGCATCCGCCAGACGCTCGCGGCGCTGCGCCGCGAGCAGGAGGCGAAGGCCCGCCCGGCCCCGGTCGCCGCGACGACCTGAGCCGGAGCGCTCACGCGGTCCGGGGCGAAGGGGGACGCGCGGAGCCCAGGCCTCGCTCCCGCGTGCGGGCGTTCGCCAGCCGCTGCCGGTGGCCCGCGAGCAGGTCGCTGCGGGTGAGGATGCCCACGACGTGCTGGGGCCTCGCGCGGGAGACGACGGGCAGACGGCCCACGCCCTCGTCCATCATCAGGTCCGCCGCCTCGCGCAGGGAGCTGTCGTCGAAGACGACCGCGGGAGGCCGCTTCACCACGTCCCGCAGCCGCCGGCCCTCGGTCGCGTGGCCGTCCAGCAGGTCCCTGCGCGTGACGACGCCCACGAGCGTCCCTTCCCGGGACACGACGGGGAAGCCCTGGTGGTGGGAGCCCGAGGCGTCGGACGCGAGCCACGCGCGCACCTCTTCCAGGGGCATGTCCGCCTGCAACGTCACCACGGTCTTCAGGCCGTGGTCGCGCACGAGCGCCGTCCCCAGCGCGTCCGCGCCCAGCTCCGTGGGGATGCGGGCGCCGCGGCGGGCCAGCTTCTCCGTCATGATGGAGTGCCGCATGAGCAGCGCGGACACCAGGTAGGACGCCGCGCAGCCGGCGAGCAGCGGCAGGAGGCCCAGCGGCTGGCGCGTGGTCTCGAAGGCGAACACCACCGACGCGAGCAGCGCGCGGGACGCCCCCGCGAAGAGCGCGGCCATGCCCACCAGCGCCGCGACGCGCACGTCCACGCCCAGGCCGGGGAACACCTGCGTGGCCAGCAGCCCCAGCCCGGAGCCCAGGCCGCCGCCCAGCGTGAAGAGGGGCGCCAGCGTTCCGCCGGACGTCCCGCTCCCCAGCGCGACGGACCAGGAGATGAACTTGAGCGCGCAGAAGACGAGCATCGCCGTGCCCACGAAGCGGCCGGAGAGGATGTCCTCGATGTTGGTGTAGCCCACGCCCAGCGTGCGCGGGGAGAAGTAGCCCACCACGCCCACGACGACGGCGCCCAGCGCGGGCCACCACATCCAGTGCAGGGGCAGCTTCTCGAACAGGTCCTCCAGCCAGTACACCGCGCGCGTGCACGCCACGGAGGCGGCGCCGATGACAAGGCCCAGCACTCCGTAGAACGCGAGCGCCCCGCCGGACGGAGTCGTCAGGTCCGGGATGGCGAACGCGGGCGCGCCGCCCATGAAGGCGATCCTCACGCCGGTGGCGGTGGCGGTGGCCAGGGCCACGGGGATGACGGAGCGGGGCTTGAACTCGAAGAGCAGCAGCTCCACGGCCAGCAGCACGGCGGACACCGGCGCGCCGAACGTGGCGGCCATGCCCGCGGCGGCGCCCGCGGCGAGCAGCGCCTTGCGCTCGTCCGCCGTGACGTGGAGCCCCTGGCCCAGCAGCGACCCCAGCGCGCCACCCGTGGCGATGATGGGCCCCTCCGCGCCGAACGGGCCGCCGGTGCCGATGGCGATCGCCGCCGACAGCGGCTTGAGCAGCGTCATGCGGGGCGGGATGCGGCTCTGGTTGAAGAGCACCTGCTCCATGGCCTCCGGGATGCCGTGGCCCCGGATGGCCCGCGAGCCGTAGCGCGCCATCAACCCCACGATGAGGGCGCCCGCCACGGGCACCAGCACCCCCCAGCCACCCAGCGTGTTGTCGCCGGGAGACACCGGCTGCACGGACAGCCGCCCGAAGAAGGCCAGGTTCGTGACGAAGTGGATGAGGGCGCCCAGCCCCTGCGCCACCAGGCCCGCCACGGCCGCGAGCACCACGGCCATGGCGCTGATGAACACGGTGCGCGAGTCCACCGCCACGGAGGCGGCGGGGGTGCGCAGGGTGGCGAGCGCGGGGCCCATCGACGGGGCCACGGGGAGGCTGGAGCGCGCCTCCGCCCCCTCGCCCAGGCCCTCTTCGATGCGTTCCACATCAGGCTTCTTCATCGGTGTGCTCCTGTGTCTTGCGGCGCCGCGAAGGGCGCGAGGCTTCGTCCTCGAAGAAGAGCGGGGCCACGTCCCCGTCGAGCCCCAGGGCGCGCACCCAGGCGTCCAGTCCCTGGACCAGCCCCGCGCGCACGTCGGGCTTCAGCCCGCGCAGCCCGGAGATGAGCCGCGCCTGGGCCATGGGCGGCGCCTTGCGCACCAGCGCGCGGCCCTTCGGCTCCAGCGCCACCTCCACCCGGCGGCCGTCCTCGTTGGAGCGGCGGCGGCTCACCAGCCCCTGCTCGATCAGCTTCGTGACGACGACGGACACGCTGCTCTGGTGCGTGAGCGTGCGCTCAGCGAGCGTGTTGATGGAGCAGGGCCCGGACTCCGCCAGCTCCTGGAGGATGAAGAGCTGGGCGCCGCTGATGCCCACCAGCCGTTCGGAGGCGCGAGCGGAGACCCGCAGCAGCCGCACCAGCCGCCGCACGCCGTCCATGGCCGCGCGCACCTCGCCGGACACGTCCGGGGGCGCCGGCGTTCGATTTGTATGGGAGCCCATATAACTGCCCGCAACCTACGGTGCAGGGGCAGCGGGCACAAGCGAAAGCGCGGCGGCTGCTCGGCTGCCTGGAGGCGGGGACGGGATTACCGCCGGGGCGTGCGTGGCGGTGGCGGCGCCGTCGCGCTGTCTCGCTGGGCCATCAGCCAGTCCACGAAGAGGCGCGCGGCGGGCCGCAGGCGCCGGTGCGAGGGGTACACCACGAAGTAGCTGGCGCGGGTGGGCACGACGGGGCCGGGCAGCCGGAGGAGCCGGCCGTCCGCGAAGTAGGGCGTGGCGATCTTCTCGCGCGCCAGCGCCGCGCCCAGGCCCTGCACCGCGGCCATCAGCGCGCCGGTGGTGTCACTGAAGCTGTAGCGCTCCTCGAACCGCGTCCCGCGCACGCCCGCCGAGCGGAACCAGTCCTGCCAGCCCTGGCGGCTGAGGTCCGCGATGAGCGGGAGCTTCGCCACGTCCGCCGCGTCGCGCACGTGCTCCACGCCCGCCAGCCGCGCGGAGGCCACGGGGAACAGGGCGTCGTCCATGAGCGGCTGCGCGCTCAAGCCCGGCCAGGGCCCCTGGCCGTAGCGGATGCCCAGGTCCGGCCCGCCCTCGTCGAAGCGGGTGAGCGCCATCTCCGTGTCCACGTGGATCCGGATGCGCGGATGCCGCGAGGTGAAGTCCGGCATGCGCGGCAGGAGCCACGCGTACGTCAGCGAGTGCACCGTGGTGATGCGCACCACGGCGTCCTCGTCCCGGGAATGCTTGAGGCCCCCGAGCACGTGGTCCATGTCCGACAGCGCGTTGCTGGCGGCGTCCGCGAGCTGGCGCCCCTCGGCCGTCAGCGCCACGCCCCGGGCGTGCCGTTGGAAGAGCGCGACCCCCAGCCGGTCCTCCAGCTTGCGGACGTGGTGGCTGACGGCGCTCGCGGTCAGGTGCAGCTCCTCCGCCGCGCGGGCGAAGTTCTGGTGGCGGGCGGCGGACTCGAAGGCCGCCAGGGCGGGGAGCAGTTCGGTGTGGAGGGGCATGGGGACGAGCCTCAAATCTGGCTCATGTCTGGCACGGAAAGGATGCGCTTGTGAAGAAAGGGCGGCGGCGTGAAGAGAGGGCCAGACAGAAGTCTGATTCCTTCCTCGCACGAGGGGGTCGCCATGAGCGCATCCGGTCTCACCCATCCCCAGGCCGTGACTCCTACCTTCAACCGGGCGTGGCTCACGCCTTTGGAGCTGGGCGGGCTGGCCGCCATCTGGGGCGCGTCCTTCCTGTTCCTGCGCATCGCGGCGCCGGCCTTCGGCCCCATCCCGCTGGTGGCGCTGCGCCTGGTGCTGGGCGCGGCGGTGCTGATGCCCTTCCTCTGGCGCGCGCGCTCGGCCCTGCGGCCCGCGCTGTGGCCCCGTCTGGCGCTGGTGGGCGTCATCAACGCGGCGGTGCCCTTCTCGCTGTTCGCCTGGGCCGCGCGGCAGGCCCCCGCGGGCGTCGGGGCCATCACCAACAGCATGGCGGTGCTCTTCACCGCCCTGGTGGCTTTCCTCTTCTACGGCGAGCGCATCGGGCCCCGGCGCGCGGTGGCGCTGTTCGCGGGCTTCGCCGGGGTGGTGGTGCTGGCCAGCGGCAAGGCCGGGGGCGCGAGCGTCGCCGGGGCCGTGGCGGCGGGGACCACGGGCGCGTTCCTCTACGGCATCGGGTCGAACCTGGTGCGCCGCCACTTCGCCGGACTGCCGGCCGCCGCGGTCGCCGCCGCCACGCTGGCCTGCGGCGCGGTGCTGATGGTGCCCTTCGCGGTGGCCACGTGGCCCACGGAGCCCATCGGCACGCGGCCCTGGCTGGCGGCGGCGGCCCTGGGCGTCCTCTGCACCGGCCTGGGGTACGCGGTGTTCTACCGGCTCATCCAGCGCATCGGCGCGCCGCGCGCCTCCGTCGTCACCTACCTGGTGCCGCTGTTCGCGCTGACGTGGGCGTGGCTGCTCCTGGGCGAGCCGCTGACGCCCACCATGCTGGTGGCGGGCACCCTCATCCTGGGGAGCGTGGCGCTGGGGCAGTCCTCCTCGGCGCCGAAGGCGAAGTGAGGCGTCAGCGCCGCTCGAACTTCCAGATGCGGTAGCCCTCGCGGACCGGCCGCATGAAGTTCCGGACGATGAGCGCCGGGATGCGCTTGCCGGCCAGCTCCAGCGCGCGCAGGGGGACGGAGGTGGAGGACGCGGCCGTGTAGCCCGCCTCCAGGAAGAGGGCCTCCGGCGTGTCCGACATGTCCTGGAAGGACGCGCCCATGCTGGCGAGCACCGCGTGCAGGTCGCGGCTGTATTCGCGCTGGAAGCTCTCGCGCATCAGGTCGCAGTACACGGCGTGGTGGGGGAACACCTCCCGGAGCACGGCGAGCATGTCGCGGCGCTGCGCGGTGGACAGGTACATGAGCACGCCCTCGATGATGATGTGCGTGCGCCTCGCGTCCCGGTAGGGTTCGAGCTTCCGGACGAGCGACTCCGACGCGAAGTCGATGGGGAGGCGCTCGAGTGGGTTCTTCGCCTCCGTCACCGGCAGCTTCGCGTCCTTGTGCGTGAGGATGGCGGGCTCGTCCACCTCCAGCCACCGGCCTCCGCGCAGGCGGTAGGCCCGCGTGTCGAAGCCCGCGCCCAGCACCACCACCCGCGCGTTGGGCTCGCGGTCCAGCTCCTCCTGCACCTGTGCGTCGATGATCTGGTGCCGCGCGGCGTTGCTGGCGTTGGCCCGGTCGAAGGACTGGAAGCGGGCCCAGACCTGCCGCGCATCGTCATCCATGAAGCGGAAGGCGAAGGTGTCATTGCACAGCGGTCGTGGCTGGCGCGCGTCCTCGGCCCGGCAGGCCAGGGTGTAGTACGCGGTCTTCGAGATGGCGTTGGCCATGGTTGGCGCTCCTTGAAACCTGCTCGCAGCTTGCATGAGATACGCGCTTTTTCCGAAAGGTGGGTCCAGATGCGAGTCGTGATGGCGCTGACCGTGGTCGCGTTGGGGGCGGGCTGCGCGCATGCCCCGAAGCCGGCGGACCCGGCCGCGCGGGCCCAGCAGCTCTCGGCGGAAGCCGAGCAGGCCTATGCGGCGTTGGACTTTGAACGGTGCGCGGAGCGCTTCCGCGCCTCCGGCGAGGCGGCCGGGGAGGGGCCGGACCGCGCGGAGTCCTTCTATCGCGCCGCGGGGTGCGCCTCGCTCGCGGGCCACACGGACGCGGCCGTGGAGGTGCTGAAGCGGGCGGTCCAGGGCGGCTACTACGACGCGGATCACCTCGAATACGACCTGGAGCTGGCGGCGCTGCACGCGCTGCCGGCGTGGGGCGGCATCGTCGCGGAGGCCCGCGCCAACCTGTCGAAGGCGACCGAGCCTCCGTTCCCGACGTTCACGCTGAGGGGGATTGATGCGTTCGGTTCGCGGAGGGTGGACCGGGAGACGGTCCGGCGCGTGCTGGGGCTGGAGGTGGGCAAGCCCGTCGTGCACAGCGCCGCGGTCTTCAAGCAGAAGGAAGCCGCGCTGCGCGAGCAGTACCACCTCGCCTTCGCCCAGTTGGGGATGACCCTCTTCTTCGCGGACGACCTCAAGGGCAGCGCCTTCGTGGTGATGGACATGGTGGACGCCGAGGACGCGGCCCGGCTGCGCTTCCTCCCGGACCCCAAGGGCCACCCCACGGACCCGGAGGGGCTGGTCGCCCGGTGGGGCGAGTACGAGCAGCGGCTTCAGCGGCTCCAGGCGCAGGGCCAGCTCGCGGAGGACTCCGGTTGCGAGGTCGCGCACTGCATGGGCGGGTTCGGCCATCCGGAGCTCGCGGCCTTCGAGCCGGAGTTCCTGGAGAAGGTGCCCCGGCACCTGGAGGCGCTGACCGCGGTCCTGCGCGAGGAGTCGGACGGGGAGGCGCGAGCCCGGGCCGCGTTCCTGCTGGCCTATGCGCCCACGGCCGAGGAGACCGTGCGCAGGCTGCGGCCCTTCATCCGCGACCCGAGCGGCGGCGTACGCAACAACGTGCTGCGCGTGCTGACGGCCACGCAGCAGGCCGCGACCCGGCCGCTGCTGGACGTGGCCACCGTGGCGGACGCGGTGCTGTTGCCGAGGACGGGCGACCGCAACAAGGCGACCTACCTCCTCACCTACCTGCTGGACGACCTGCCCCCGGAGGCGCTGAAGGCGCAGCGGGCCGGGCTGATCCGCGAGTTGGGGGCGCGGCTGGTGGAGATGTCCGCGCTCCAGACGCCCATCAACCGGGACCCCGCGGTCCTGGTGCTGAAGCAGCTCTCCGGTGAGCAGTACGAGACGGCCGAGGAGTGGCGCGCGTGGCTCGCGCGTCAGCCGAGGACGGACGGGTAGGGGGACCGCTCAGCCCCCGACGACGACGGTGACGGGCGTGGAGAACCGCCGCACGACGCAGTCCTCAGCGCCCCCGTCCTCCCACGCCAGCATCGCGAACTCGGCCGGCGTATCGAGCGCGATGATGGGGTGGTGCCACACGCCCCGGTGGTAGTTCACGCCCTGGCCGGGGCCGCAGACGAACGCGACGAGCCCGTCCAGGTCGGGCCCGCCCGAAGGCGCGGTCGGCGCGACGCAGACGAGGAAGCGCGAGCAGCGCATGGGCAGGAACGCCTGGCTGGACTGGGGATGGTGTTCGAGCAGCTTCACGGTGAAGGGGAGCGGCTGCGGCACGGAGCGGAACACCGCGAGGTTGGGCTGCGCCCCCGGCCGGCCGTTCTCCAGCCGCGCCGACCAGTCGAAGCGCACCGCGGTGCCCTGGTTCGCCGAAGCGCCGCTCTTGAGCCCGGCGGACACGACGTCGCCAAAGGGAGCGAAGCCCTCCGGCGTCAGGGGCAGGGCGAGGATGGAGCGGGGCGGGGCGGGAGCGTCCTTCATGAGGGGACTATAGGGGGGCGGGCGCTGCGGCGCCGCGTTCCCGGCTAGGCTCGCGCGACCGGGAGGCGGTGGATGCAGGCGCAATGTGAGCAGTGCGGCACGTCACTCCCGGGCCTGGCGCCCGGCCATGTCCTTCTCACCTGCCGGGGCTGCGGTGTGACGTACCACGTGCGCGACGACGGCCACTTCCGCCGCGTGGGAGGCCCGGCCGCCCCTCAGGGACAGGCGCCGGCCAAGGCCCGGGGCGCGGTCTCCGTGGCGCCCCCCAACTTCCTCGTGGAGCGCGAGGACGGGGCCCTGCGCATCGGGTGGACCGCCCCGACCTTCGACGCGATGTACCTGATGCTGGGCCTGCTCCTCGCGGCGGTCCTGTTCGCCGTCCGGTTCCACGAAACGGTCGCCAGCTTCAGTGCCCTCCAGTGGGGCGCGGTGGGCGTGGTCGCGCTCGCGGTCCTCTATCCGGCGCTCGCCGCGACGCTCAACCTCACCTGGGTGGAGGTGCGGGGAGACCGCATGCGCATCTTCTCGAAGCCGCTGCCGCTGTCCGGCGCCGCGACCGTGGACGTGCGCACGCTGGACTCCCTCTCGGTGCACGCCTTCACGCGCAAGGGCGGCAAGGGGATGCTCGTCCTCCGTCGCTTCGCCCTGCGCGCGAGGACGCGAGACGGCCGGACACTGACGCTGGTGAGCGGCTTCGAGAGCGAAGGCGACGTCACCTGGCTGGCGAACACCCTGCGCCGTCACCTGCGCTTGAAGGACGGCCCCTGGGGGGAGGCGGTCCCCTCGGACGACTGACCGACCGCCGCCACGCGCGCAGCGGAGGGGGCGAGCCCCGGGCTCCCGGCCGGGACAGGGCCGGAAGGACACGGCGCGCCCCGCCTCCTTCCTGCCATCCCTGCCGTCCGTCTCCACCGTGAAGGAGGGAGGCAAGGACTGTCATGGCGCAGGGATATTCCATCAACATCGGTTTGAACGCGGTGGATCCGAAGCACTACGCGGGCTGGGATGGCCAGTTGCAGGCGTGCGAAGCGGACGCCGAGGACATGATCAGCATCGCGAAGGCGCAGGAGTTCAGCCGCATCCGCCCCTTCCTCACCCGGGACGCCACGCGCGCGAAGGTGCTCGCGGAGCTGGGCGAGGCGGCGTCGGTGCTCCAGGCGGGCGACCTGCTGCTGCTCACCTACTCGGGGCACGGCGGCCAGCTCCCCGACCTGAACGGGGACGAGGACGACGGCCTGGATGAGACGTGGTGTCTGTACGACGGGGAGCTCGTCGACGACGAGATCTACCAGGCGATGGGGAAGCTCAAGGCGGGCGTGCGGGTCTTCATGCTCTCCGACAGTTGCCACAGCGGCTCGGTGAGCAGCGTGGCCTACGCGGCCCTGCGCGCCAGCGGCAGCCTGCAACTGCTGGCGGACTCGCTGCGGAGCACGGAGCACACGGAGCGGCGCTTCAAGGAGATGCCCCTGGGCATCGAGCACCGCACGTACCGCGACAACAAGGCGATGTACGACGCCATCCTGAAGGGCTTGCCCAAGGACGACCCCAGGCTGACGCTCAAGGCCACGGTGCTGCTCATCTCGGGCTGCCAGGACAACCAGCTCTCCAGCGACGGCGTGCACAACGGCCTCTTCACGGCCAACCTGCTGCGCGTGTGGAACGGGGGGAAGTTCAAGGCCAGCTACCCGACCTTCCACCGCCGCATCCTGCGCACCATGCCGCCCATCCAGTCTCCGGCGTACTCCGTCGTCGGGGTCCCCAGCCGCGAGTTCGAGCAGCAGGTGCCATTCCACGTCAAATGACGCGGGGGAGGGGCCTCAGCCGCGCGCGAACACGGCCGGCTCCGGCGCGTCGCTCCACAGCAGCTCCAGCGCCTTGCCGGTCAGCCGTGCGCGCAAGGACTCATGGCCCTCCACGGAGAACAGCCCCTCCGCCGTCAGGGGCGTGAGCCGGGCGGGAGGCCGGCCTCCACGGCGGAGCCACAGCGCGCCGTCGCGCCAGGACACCTCGTTCGGCCCGAAGCGGCCAGCCAGGGGCTTGAGGGCCCGCGGCGGGACGGAGACCGGATGCAGTCCGGCCTCGACCGTCGTCTGCGCCCAGGCGTATCCGGAGCGGAGCGCCGGAGCGAGGCCGGGGTTCGCCAGCAGCTTCTTCAAGGCGCGGGACTGCGCGACCTCCAGGGCCTGCCCGGGAGGTGTCTCCACGTCCGGAGCAATGCCCACGCCCTCCCAGTTCGTCTGGCTGACCGCGTGGACCGGGTGCCCACGCGAGACGCTGAGCACGAAGCAGGGGGCGACGGGCACGAGCGCGTTGTTGTTGGCGGCCCCCGCGGTCCTGGCGCCGATCAGCTCCCCCAGCTTGAGCTGCTGGACGTGATAGGCGAACTCCTCCGCCGCTGAGGCCACGCGCGGGTTGATCAGCACGTACAGGGGCTTGCCCATCAACCTCCCGGCGGGGAGGTGCTCCAGCGTCCTGGACTGCTCGGGAGGCTGGGAGCCCGAGACAAAGGTCAACAGCGGCACGTCCCCATCGAGGAAGTGGCTGACCAGGTAGCGCACCGCCGCGTGGGCGCCCCCGCCGTTGTCCCGCAGGTCGATGATGATCGCGTCCCCGTCCTTCAGGAACCGCAGGGCGTCGTCATAGGCCGTGCCGGTCTCGTCCTGGACCCAGTGGAACCCGGAGACCTTCAGGTAGCGCACGTTGCCCGGCAGCACGCGCAGCTCCGTGAGGCCGTGGTGCTCGCGCAGGGCCCGCTGGCGCCAGTACGCGTCGGTCTCCGTCTCCCGCGCCCTGGGCGCCTTCGCGGCGGCGTACCGCGCGGCGTCGTTCACCAGGTACAGGTGCCGGTCCTTGCTGGCCTCCGTCAGGTCGGCGCTGACGCGCTCGGCGAACTCCGCTGGAGAGTCGACGGTATAGCGGCCCGCCTTCCGCTCCCGCTCCAGACGCTCGACCAGCGCCGCGCGCTGCTCCGGGAAGACGTAGGTTCGCTGGAGCTCCGCCTGGATGGAGGACAGCGCCGCGTCGCGCTCCGCGGCGGTGAGCCGCGCTGGGGCCGTGGCGGCGCCACTGGCGGGAGGTTGCGCGAAGGAGGGCAGGGGGCTCGCGACGAGCCACAGGGCGGTCGCCGCGAGGAGCAGGCGGTCAGCGCTTGGACTCATGGGGCGCTCCTGGTGCGTCTGGGTCTTCGAGGTGCAGCAGGTCACCCACCCGCGCGCGCAGGCCGCGGTGGTCGAGCGCGCGCTCCAATCCATTCAGCTCGGCGAGCAGTCGGGGCGCTCCTTCGTCGAGGAGCGCCGTGGCCGCGGTCTGGATGGCGGCCCAGAGCGGCGCGAGCTTCGCGGCGGTCTTGCGGCCGTGCGCGGTGAGCTTCAAGCGCTGCCTCCGGCCGTCCACGGGGTCGGCCTCGCCGGTGATGAGCCGCTCGCGCTCCAGCGCCGTGCGCACCTGACTGACGGCCGCGTGCGTGACGCCCAGCCGCTCCGCCAGCTCTCCCACCGTCAGCGGGCCGTGGTCCCGGAGGGACGTGAAGACCGCGTACCAGCGCGGCTCGAAGCGCACGCCCGCCGCCTGGTAGATGGCGTGGACGTCGCGGTCCATCCGCTCCACCACCCGCCGCAGCCGCGAGCCAAGCGCGCCCGTTCCCTGCTTCGCGACGTCATCCATGAACTCCGTTATTGCTTACGGATATTGTCGCCGTCAAGCCGGGGAGGTTGGAGCGCGCGGCGTCAGGGGAGAGACGGACCGGAGGCCAGGGAGCGATGAGGCTTCACGCCCCACCGCTCCCTTCCTGTCAACGGCGCGTCCTAGTCCTTCGTGCAGACGACGTCGTCGACCTGGAGGTGGTCGCGGTCGGCGACGCTGCGGCTGGGGTAGAAGAACAGGCGCCAGTCGCGCACGTTGCCGGTGAAGCGGAAGAACACCGGCTGCCACTCATCGCTGTCCACGGTGAGGAAGTCCGTCTGCGGGCTCCAGCCGCCGCTCGAGTAGCTGCGGTGGCGGATGCTGCCGTGGCCGCGCACGCGGTACGAGCAGGAGTAGTTGCCCGTCGGCACGTTGAACTTCTCGGTCGTGAAGCGCTCCGCGATCTGGATGGGCACCACGAACTGCAGCGCCGAGGAACCGCCGTGCACCGCGCTCGTGTAGCGCGCGAGGCGCGAGGGCTTGATCTCCGTGCCCGGGTCCGTGATGCCGTTGTCCAGGCCGTACCAGTAATCCGGCACGTAGTTGTTCCCGTAGTAGGGGATGGGGCGGGTGCTCCAGTTCTCGAAGCCGCCGTTGCGGATGATGTTCGCGGAGTGGTCGGCCGCGACGCAGCGGCGGGTGGCCGGGTCGCAGGCGGGCAGGGCGCCGCGGCAGTCATACGTCGTGAAGCAGGCGCCTTCGGCCAGCTCGCACACGCCCGTGGTGGGGTTGCAGCTCGTCGCCGGGTTGCTGCACGTGACGCCGGCGCAAGGGTCGCCCTCCACGCAGAGGTGCGAGGCGGTGTCGCAGACCGGCGTCTCCGGGGTCCCCGCGCAATCCGCGTGGCGGACGCAGCGGTCCGCCGCGGTCACGCAGGTGTGGGTCGCGTCGCAGGCCTGCCACTCGCTGCAGTCCATGGCGTCGTCGCAGCGGCCGGAGAGCGGCTGGCAGGTCACGGTGGCGTTGTCGCACCGCGCCCAGGCCTCGCAGCTCACCGCATCGCAGGGCTCGGGGGTGCGCACGCAGCGGACGTTGTCGATGAGCACGTGCTCGCCGCTGGTGTTCCGGACGCTGAAGATGAGCTCGAAGGTGTCGAAGACGGCGTTGGCCAGGTTGAAGTTGTAGCTCACCTGCGTCCACGTCTGCGTATTGAGGGAGGTGTAGGACGAGTAGCTGGAGTAGTCGGTGCCGAACCAGGCGTTGCGGACGTCACCGGTGCCCCGCGCCCGGTAGGTGCAGGAGTAGCGGCCCGCGGCCATGGACTTCGCCACGGTGGTGAAGCGCTTGTGCGTGCTCGACGTGTTGATCAGCCGGGCCGCGTTCAAGCCCTCGTAGGGCTGTGACGTGACCTTCTGCACGACCTCTTCGATGTTCGTCGTGCTCCCGGACCACCGCGCGGGAAGCGCCCCGGGCCACTCCTCGAAGCCCCCGTTGTCGATGACGTTCACCTCGGTGGGCACGCCGGCGTCGGTCGGCTCGGTGCCGGCGTCGGTCGGCTCGGAGCCAGCGTCCGGAGTCCCGGTGCCCGAGTCCGGCGTCTCCGTGCCGGAGTCCGGCGTCTCCGTGCCCGCATCCGGCGTCTCCGTGCCAGAGTCAGGAGTCTCGGTGCCGGAGTCAGGAGTCTCGGTGCCAGAGTCAGGCGTCTCCGTGCCGGAGTCAGGAGTCTCGGTGCCTGCGTCGGGCACCGGCTCGCCCGAGTCGGGCGTCTCGACGCCCGCGTCCGGCCGGGTCTGCCCGGCATCGGGGGTCTCCGCGGGATTCGAATCACCGCCGCACGCGACGGCCAACACCAACAGCGAAGTCAGACACACTCGAAACAACGTCAACGCGAGCCTCCGGTTCCAGAACTGGATCTTTCGTACCACACTGTACCGGAGAGCCATCACCCGCAGGGGCTCAGCGGCCTCTGGCGGGGGCCTGCTCCACGCCGGACCGTGCCCCTCCCATCGCCGGGGAGTGCTCCCAGCGGCCCTCCCCGGGTTTATTGACCCTCGTCAATGCGGGGGAGTGCGTCCCCTCCCTACTCTCGAGGCCACAACGTCGCTGAACGTCCTGGAGCCCTCGCGATGCGCATCACCCGCCTTCACTCCCGCGCCCTGGGAAGCCTCTTCCTCCTCCCGTTCTTCGCCTACGGCATCGGCACCGCGCTCGTCACGGCCGTCCTGAAGGACCCGGAGCAACTGGCCGCACAGCGGTCCCTGTTCGTCGGGGGCGCGCTGCTGCTCCTGTTGAACTCCATCCTGGTCGTCGGAATCGGCGTGCTGTTCTTTCCCATCCTCCGGCAACGGAGCCCGGGCATCGCCGTCGCGTACGTCTGCACGCGGGTGATGGAGGCGCTGACCCTCACCGTCGGAGTGGTGTTCCTGCTGTGCATCCTCCAGCTCGGAGAATCCGCACCGCCGGAGCGGGCGACGCTGCTCAACCTCCTCTCGAAGGGGAACTTCTGGGCATACCAGCTCGCGATGATCCTCCTGGGAGCTGGCAGCGTGGCGTTCTGCCTGTCGCTGTACCGCGCCCGGCTTCTTCCCGCGTGGCTCCCGCTGCTGGGCGCGGTGGGCTACGGGCTCCTGGCGCTGGGGGCCGTGCTCGAGCTCTTCGGGCTGCCGTGGGGCATCCTCTTCTCCGGACCCGGCGGCCTGTTCGAGCTGCTGCTCGGAGGCTGGCTCATCACGAAAGGGTTCCGGACGGTCACGCCTTCCGTCGCGGCGTAGCCGGCTGGCCACGCGTGGCGAGCCGCTTGCGGATCCGGCTCAGCGACTCGGGCTTCACGCCGATGTAGCTGGCCAGTTGGTACTGCGGGATCCGCTGGAGGAGGCCCGGCCGCGTCTTCGAGAGCTTGAGGTAGCGCTGCTCCGGCGTATCCCTGAGATAGGACGCGAACCACTCCTGCTGTTCCGCCAGGACCTTCTGCATCACCTGGCGGGAGATGCTCTCGAAGCGGGGGAAGCGCCGATACAGGTCCCCTTCGCGTTGCTCGGTGCCCACCACCACCGTGGTGTCTTCCGCGCAGACCCAGAAGTGATCCGCCGGGGTCTGGTTCATCATGCTGTGAATCGAGAGGACCCAGTCGTCCTCGGTGAAGAACCCGTTGCTCCGCTCCTCACCGTCGACGATGGCGTACTGGCGCACGCAGCCCTGGAGGACGAAGTAGGCCTCGGTGGAGACCTGCCCCGCCATGAGCAGGTGCGTACCCTTCGGACAGCGCTTCACCGCCATGCTGTCCAGGATGGCCCTGGCTTCCTCGTCCGACAGAGGAGCGATGCGGCGGAAGTAGTCGACGAGCCTGTTCTTCAAGGGAAGCACCACGCGGCCTCAGGGACTGCCCAGCAGCTCCAGCGCGGAGGTCGTCAGCAGGGTGACGCCGGTGCGCAGCGCGCGCTCGCGGTCCGGCGCGTAGAGGGCGGAGTGCGGGGAGGGCAGTGCCTCCTCCGTGCCCTTGGCCTCGGCGAAGCGCTTGGGCTCGGTGATGCCCAGCCACAGCATCACCGAGGGCACGCCCGCGCGGCCGTACTCGGAGAAGTCCTCTCCGCCCATGACGGACGGCGTCTCGCTGAGGTTCTTCTCGCCCAGCGCCTTGCCCACCGCGTCCACCAGCCGCTTCGTGAGCGCCGGGTCATTGAAGGTGGCGGGCGTGCCTTCGGTGACGTTGACGTCGGGCGGGCGGGGCGCTCCGGACGCCATCGCCTCCGCCCTGGCGATGCGCTCGATGCCGGCCAGCAGCGCCTTGCGCACCTCCGGCTTGTATGTGCGCACCGTGAGCTGCAGGCGCACCTCGTCCGGGATGATGTTGTGCTTGGTGCCACCGTGGATGGAGCCCACCGTGATCACCGCCGGCTCCAGCGGGCTCTTCTCCCGGCTGACGAGCGTCTGCAGCGAGAGGACGGTTCGGGCCGCCATCACCACCGGGTCCACGGTGGTGTGCGGGTACGCACCGTGCCCGCCCTTGCCGTAGAGGGTGACGTCCACCGAGTCCACGCTCGCCAGCGCATAGCCGGGGGTGAACCGCACCGTCCCCGCCGCGGCGGTGGCCACGGTGTGCATGGCCACGGCGAAGTCCGGCTTGGGGAAGCGCTTGAACAGGCCGTCCGCCAGCATCTGCCGGGCCCCCGCACCAATCTCCTCGGCCGGCTGCCCCACCAGCATCAGCGTGCCGCGCCACCGGTCCTTCGTCCGCGCCAGCAGCGTGGCCGTGCCCATCCATGACGTCATGTGCACGTCGTGCCCGCACGCGTGCATCACCGCGACCTCCGTCCCGCTTCCATCCCTCGCCTTCGTCTTGCTGGCGTAGGGCAGCCCCGTCTTCTCCTCCACCGGCAGCCCGTCCAGGTCCGTGCGCAGCATCACCGTGGGCCCCTTGCCGTTGCGCAACAGGGCCACCACGCCGTGACCGCCCACCTTCGGGGTCACCTCGAAGCCGAGCTTGCGCAGGCGCTCGGCCAGCTTCGCCGCCGTCTTCTCCTCCTGGAGTGACAGCTCGGGCGTCTGGTGAAGGTCGCGGTAGAGCGCGTCCAGTTCGGGGTACAGCGCGTCCAGGCCCGCGAGGACCGGGGGAGGGGGCGCCGCCGCGAGCACGGGGCCGCCGGGCGCCGTCAGGCAGGCGAAGAGCAGGGGAAGCAGGGGGAGCGTTTTCACCAGGGAGCCTCCTGACCGTCAGGGCACCTCCCACTACAGCACGTCTTGCGCGGAGCTTCGCGCGGGAAGCCCCTCAAGCGAAGGCGGCGCTGCGCAGCACCATCACGTCGGCGAAGTCGTGGCGCCGCGGCTCGAGACGCAGCGCCCCCTGCGACACCTGCTCGAGGAAGTGCTCGCCGTAGTCGTGGCGGGGGCCCGAGGCGTACACGGTGATGTCCCGCTTCCGCGCGACGTCCCCGAGCATCCGGGCCACCGCGTGCGCCACCTCTCCCCAGAAGGGGAAGTAGAGATAGAACGCGGTGCCGTCGGACATGTCCACGTCGCGGACATCCGCGTGGATGAACTCCAGGTTGGGCAGCGCGAAACGTTGGCTGTTGCGGCGCGCGGACTCGACGTACGTCTGTCCATACTCCACGCCCTTGACCCGCGCGGAGGAACTCGCGGCGACGGTGATGGCGAACTTCCCGTTGCCACAGCCGAGGTCGTAGACCGTGTCGCGCGGCCCCGGACTCGTGATGGAGAGGAAGTCGGAGATGCGCTGGGCCCGCGAGGCCAGGTTCACCTGCCCGAACGGGGGGCGGTCCAGGCCGGTGGTGATGCGGGAGATGCGCAGCAGGCCCTCGAGCCAGTCATCCGCCGCCGTGCTCGCGCGGCCCGTGGCTTCGATGAAGCCGAGCCCCTCCCACTGCTCCCGGAAGCGCGCCGGTGAGAGGAGCCCTGTTCGAAGCTGCTGGGCGACATCATCTCCGGCCGCATCCAAGGCCTCGGTCACCCGGAGTGCCCGCGCCTGCAGCGCGGCCCAGAGCGCCTGAAGCTCCGGACGGGCCCGCACATCGAGC
This sequence comes from Corallococcus sp. AS-1-6, assembly GCF_020037015.1. GTDB lineage: Bacteria > Myxococcota > Myxococcia > Myxococcales > Myxococcaceae > Corallococcus. The sequence continues at coordinate 161,097 of NZ_JAIQDE010000019.1, forward strand.
AGGAGCAGCTCCGGCTCCACGTTCTCCTGCACGAAGGAGAACCGCTCCAGGAGCTCCCACTGCGCGCCAAGTCCCAACGTCCGCAAATCGCTCGTGGCCAGGAGCGCCTCGGCGCGCTCGACCCACCAGGGAGGGGCAGGTGGGACGGGGGCGGAGGAGGGCATGGGGCGTCACGGTATCAGATCGCCAGGGGTGTGGCCGGCGCGAGGGGTTGCGAGTCCTTCCTGTCATGCAGGGAGAATCCATCCGGAGCGCCCCCATGGCCGGTGTGACCTCGCGCACCTCTAAGGTCGCATGGCTGCTGTGCCTCACAGTGTGGGGGCTGACAGGCTGTGTCGAGCAGCGGGACGCCGAGGTGCTCCCCGATCCCGGCACCTCCACGGGGAGCGCCTGTGAGGGCGTCGCCCCCCGCACGCTAGAAGAAGTCTACGCGGCGCACTTCGCCGCGGACCGCCCCACCGGTTGCACGGTCGGGTGCCACGACACCGGCGCGGGCGGCCTGACGTTCCGTGACGCGCGCGAGCTGTGGCAGGCGACCGTGCAGCGGCCCTCGGTTGGCGACTCCTCGCTCCTGCTCGTGGAGCCCGGCCACCCGGAGCGCAGCCGCCTGTCCCTCAAGCTTCAGCCGGACGCGCAGGGACGCATGCCCCAGGGCGGCCCGTACCTGGACACCGCCGCGCAGCGGGACGTCGCCGGGTGGATCTGCGCCGGTGCGCCGGAGCCGTCCACCTCCGTCACGGATGGCGGCGTGCCCACCCGCCCGGTTCCCACGCTCGACACCCTCACGCCCTCCACCGTGCAGGAGGGGGTGGGCGAGGTGGTGCTCTCCGTGGGAGGCGGTGGCTTCGTGGATGAAAGTCAGGTGGAGCTGGACGGCGTCGCCCTGGCCACGACCCATGACGGTCCGCAGCGGATGGAGGTCCGCGTGGCGGCGTCCGTGACGGCGCGGGCCGGCACGCACCAGGTGCGCGTCGTCACCCCTGCGCCAGGGGGCGGCGTCAGCGCCAGCCGCGACTTCACCGTCACCGCGGCGGGCGTGGTGCTCCCCACGGTGTCCTCGCTGTCACCCTGCGGCACGGTGGCGGGCTCGGGGACGTTCACCCTCACCGTGAAGGGGATGAACTTCAAGGAGGGCGCGAGCCTCTCCTTCAACGGCACGACGGTGGCGGCGACCTTCATCAGCGCAAGCGAGCTGCGCGCCTCCATTCCCGCGGCGCTGGTGGCCTCCGCGCCTGGCGGCAACGCCGCCACCGTCACCGTCGTCCACCCGGCGCCGGGCCGGGAGACGTCCGCGCCCGTGACGTTCGGCGTGGCCAGCAAGGTGTCCACGCTGGCGTCGGACGTGCAACCCATCTTCACGGCGACCTGCGCCACCAGCGGCTGTCATGCGACCGCCTCCACGCCGGTGAACCTCACCGCCGGCAACGCCTACAACGAGCTCGTCGGCGTCCCCACCAGCAGCAAGGGGTGTGGTCAGCGGCTGCGAGTGCAGGCCTGTGGCCCGCTGCGCGCGCAGAGCTTCCTCATCGACAAGATCCTCGCGACCAACAGCAGCCCCGCGTGCTCCGGAAGCGCCATGCCCAAGGGAAGCCCCCTGTCGGCCGCGCAGAAGCAGGCCATCATCGACTGGGTCGCCCAGGGCGCGCCCCGGTAGGGACCGCCGCGAGCGAGGGGGCAGCAGGGATGCGCTTGCACCAGGGGGCCTCCTGACGGTCAGGGAGCCCCCACCGTGCTCGGACGCGGCCTCCATTCGAGTCGTGGCCGAAGGGGGGACCCATGTCCACGAGCAACCTTCCGAGCGAGGTCGAGCTCATCTACGAGCTCATGCCCTGCAACGCCATGCGCTCGGCGCAGGAGCCTCTCCGGCCGCCCCATCCCTGCGCCTACTTCCGTCAGTGGGGGAGCTGAAGACGCTCCAGGGGCGCTATCGTGAGCAGTTCGCCCAGGAACCGCGCTGAGGCACGGCGCCGTGCTCACCCATGCCGGGTGGAGCGCCGCGAGCGGTTGCTCAGCCCCGGGCGGCCGGCGGCGGCATGGCGGGCGCGGTGCGCTGCCACGCCTCCAGCTCCTGCACGCGCCCCAGCCAGGCCCGGAGGTTCGCGTAGCCTTCGACGGGCAGGCGCGCCGGGGCCGCGAGGGCGAACGACGCGGCGAGCGAGAGGTCCGCGAGCGTCAGGCGCTCCTGCGCGACCCACGTCCTGCCCGCCAGGTGCGAGTCCAGCACGGGCGCCGTCTGCGCGAAGAGGGCCTCGCCGCGCGCGACCTCGGCGGGGTCCGGCGGCCCGCGGCCGGTGCGCTGCTTCACGAAGTTCTCCTGGACGAGCACGGTGTTCGCCGGGGCCATGTGGGCCGAGCACCAGAACAGCCAGCGGTTCACGTCGGCGCGGCCCTGCGCGTCCGTCGGGAGCAGGGTCTGCCCCGGGGTCTTCTCCGCGAGGTACACCATGATGGCGCGCGACTCCCAGAGCACGAAGCCGCCGTCGTCCAGGACGGGGACGCGCCCGTTGGGGTTGATGCCCAGGTACGACGCCTCGCGCTGCTTGCCCGTGGTGAGGTCCACCACGATGCGCTCGAGGGGAAGGTCGAGGTGGGCGGCCACGAGCAGCACGCGGCGCGAGTTTCCGGACAGGGGGTGGAAGTAGAGCTTCAAGACGGACCTCCAGGTCAGCACGGGTGGATGAGGAAGTCCTATCCCCCCGGCGTGACAAGGGTCTGTCAGGTATCGTCAGGGACTCTGTCCGCGTGCCACCCCCCAGCCCGTCCCGCGCGGCAGGTGCCTACGGCGCGCTCGTGGGGGCCGAGTAGTGCACCGGGGGCGACTCACCCGGGAAGGTGGGGATCCGCTCGATGAACTGCTCATCCACGAAGCACCAGGCCCAGTCCTCTCCGGGCTCGAACGATTTGATGACCGGGTGGGCGCTTTCGTGGAAGTGCCGGGTCGCGTGGCGTGACGGCGAGTCGTCGCAGCAGCCCACGTGTCCGCAGGTCAGGCACATCCGGAGATGAAGCCAGTCCCCTCCGTCCTTCAGACACTCCGCGCAACCGTGGCCGCTGGGGTGGATGGGAGCCGTCCGGTGATGCTCGGTCGCTTCCAGGTGGGGACATGCCTTCTTCATGGCTCGCGCTCCGCGTCGGGGCCTCCGTCCGAGGGCCTCATGGTGTCGAACATGGGGATGCGAGAGGGCTGGCCGCAACGCGCGTGGGGCCGTGTCGGTCGCGGGGCGGGCGCCCGGCTCGCCGCTCGTGGTGCTCGGCGGGCCGGGGGGCCGAGCACTTCGCGCTGCTTCACGTAGAAGACTTCGTTCTGGATCTTCCGGATGCTGGTGTTGCGCCGGATGATGTCGGACAGCCGCGTCGTCTTCTAATCTCTTCAGTCCCTGCGCATGTCGAGGTGCGGGATGCCGTCCTCGTCATAGATGTCGCTCACGGCCACGAAGCCGAAGCCCTCGTAGAAGCGCTGCAAGTAGGCCTGCGCCCCGATGCGCACGGGCGCGCCCGGAAAGCGCTCGGAGAGGAAATGCAGGCCGCGCTCGACCAGGTCGCGGCCCTGCCGCTGCCCGCGCAGCGCCGGCGCGGTGACGACGCGGCCAAGGCTCGCCTCGGGGAACTTGAGGCCGGGCGGCAGTGCCCGCAGGTAGGCACCCAACTGTCCCGTGCCCGGGACGCACCCGAGCAGGTGGAAGCACGCGGCGTCCAGGCCGTCCGCATCGAGATAGAGGCTCTTCTGCTCCACCACGAAGACTTCGGAGCGCAGCGCGAGCAGCCGGTACAGCTCCTCGAGCGTGAGCTCGTTGAAGCGCTTCCACTGCCAGTCGAGAGGAGAGGAGGCCATGGTGTCCGGTCACCTTAACGCGAGCGGGCCCCGAGGTGTGCGCCGGGCAGGCGGGTGAAGGCGCGCCTCGCGGCGACGAGCTGCATGTCCGGGCGGCTGCGCAGCTTGAAGAACTGCGCGAACAGGTATCGCTCCGATGCTCGTGGACAAGCGCCCCCGGCGGGCCAACCAGCGTCGCCGGTTGGAGCAGGCGGGCTATCAGGTACTCCCCATCGAGAAGCTCGACAACGGCGGCTGGCTGTCAAAGCCCTTGGCCAGGGCGGGAAACTCCGCGCTGTCTGGCAATTGGGATGACGTCAAATACTTCTCGGACCTGGAGCGGCTGCTGTATCTCGACTTCGTCGGGGGCATCCACTTGGATGTCGACATCGCGCTCTGTGACATCGACCTCCAGGACACCATCGAAGCGTTCCGGAAGGCCATCGACAAGTACGACGGCTTCCTCGGCGGCATGTCGCTCTCCCGCACCCTGCTCTTCGGCAGGGCGAAGGGGGCAATCTGGACCAGGCTCTGAGGTAGGGGGGAACTCGGGGGACGGATGCTAGTGGCGGAATGTCCGGGAACTCAATACCCCAACAGGGTGATGGTCCTGCACGTCAAGGACGCGATACGTCACCGAAGGACGGACGGACAGCTCTCCTGGCAGGCCCGTGAACCCAGATAACCGTGCTTCGCTTCCGCGCTGGTCCATGGATGCGGACCGACTGTGCATTGCGTTGACCCTCTTGACTCCCGAGTTAGCCGAACGGGTCCGGTTACGAAGGGATGACTGGAACGCCAAGGGGTGGCTTGACGGTCAGCGGCTGTGCTTCAGCCAGCAGCAATGGCTTGCACTGGGTCGTCCAGGGGAGGGGGGCTTCGAAGCGGAGGAGCGTGAATACGCACGTGAGGAATGGGCTTCGACGCAGCACCTGCTGATGGACCTGCTGGGGATCCATCAGCAATCCCTCCGCTGGGAGGTCGTGGGAATCCCAGGAGGCGCCGGTGCCCGTTACAAGGTCCGCGTCGACGGCGAGCCCATCTCCGCCACGGGACAGCTCTTTCCCTGGACGGTCAGCCCGCCAGAAGGAACGCCGCTCCCTCTGACGCCCACGGCGGCTTGGGCATGCTCCGAGGCTCACCGCGCGACACATGCCTCGACGCAGGAGCAACTGTCCGTGGTCGTCCGGCTGCGAGGAGTGCTGGAGGATGTATCAGGGCTGCTTGGAAACCGCATCCCATTCGCGCCCTCTGGCTTTCTCAAGACCTTCGAGCCTCGCGCGGTGAGTCGCTTGGGATTGCGTTGGGAGCATGACGACGACCTCACGGAGGTTGTCTCCCTTCGCCCCTACGCCGTCTTCGCGGATGGGACGCGCGCGGACTTCCCCCTGTCCTCGGTACGCCCCGGCGGCATCGCGGGAGAAGACGCTCGGCGCCCCCTCCTGCTTCCTGAACACACGGACGAGGTACTGGCCAGGGCCCGTCCCCTTCAGCGACGCCTCATGGCCGACGTCACGCGCGAGATGGCGGACCCGTCACATCTCATCCCAGAGGGGAGAGACCTTGACGCGAGTCTGGAACTCTCGGAGTACTCGCCCCGGGTGGCGGGCTTCGAACTCCTCCGGGGACGCCAGCCGGGCGAAGGCCGCAACGCCACCGGGTTGGAGTGGTTCGAACCGTTGTCTTCCTCCGAGTCCTTCTCCCTGAACCTCCACGTCGACGGGACGGACAAGCGCCTCCAGTTGAACTCGCGTGAAGCTGCGCTGGAGCTCTTGGGCCGGAACGATGCGGCGCTGGCCAGCGCCACCCCCACCCCCCTGAACGTGGGCGGACAGCAGGTGCCCCCAAGTGAGGCGCTGGGGCGTCAGCTCCGGATCGCGCTTGGCCTTTCAGCACCTGCCGGGGAGGTGGACGAGGAGGCACTCGACGCCCCCCCCCAGCCTGGGGGCCGCCTCGGAGCCATCGTCCGCGACGTGGAAGATTCGTCGTCCGCGGACCCAGGGGCGGACGACGCACCACCCGTGCCATGGGAGATGCTGGAGCAAGCCTTCCGTCCAGGCGTGTCTCTCAAGACACATCAGAAGGAGGGACTCGAGTGGCTGTGGCGCCATGCTGTTTCTGGAAGCCCCGGCATCCTGCTCGCAGATGACATGGGCCTTGGAAAGACATTGCAGGTCGCGTGCTTCCTGACCTTGAGCCGGCTCATTGCGAGAAGCAACGCCCGGCCCCTGCTGGTGGTCTGTCCCACCATCCTGTTGGACAACTGGAAGCAGGAGCTGAACCGCTTCTTCCGGGAAGACCTCTGGCAGTCCGCATTCATCCTTCACGGGAATGAACTCCAGGCCGTGAAACGCGAGGACGGACTCAATACCGAATTCCTCTCGCTGCGGACGCTGATCATCACCAACTACGAAACGCTGGGGGCGTATCAGCGCTCGCTGTTGAAGGTGGACTTCGACGTCGTCGTCTTCGACGAGGCCCATCTGCTAAAGAATCCGGACACGCTGCGCTCGCGTGCCGCCCGGGCTCTCAAGCGCAATTTCGCCGTCGCGCTGACGGGCACGCCGGTGGAGAACGAGCTGTTCGACGTCTGGGCCATCTACGACGCCATCCAGTTCCGTGCGCCACGGGTCTTCGGCCCTCGTGCCGCTTTCCGGGAGGAACATGACGGAGAGCATGGTGCATCCACCCTGCGGGCGCGGCTGAAGTATCCGTCCAGGGACAGCACGCTGATGCGTCGAGAGAAGGCCGAGGCGCTCAAGGACCTGCCGGAGAAGCGGTATCACAGCCATCTGGTGGAGATGACGGCGCTCCAGGAGGAGCAGGAGCGGCTCATCGCCCGGCAGGCTCCGAAGCGTGGCGCGTTATGGGCACTGTCCGCGCTTCAGAAGCTTTATCAGCACCCGGCGCTTCTGGCGGACTCACGCGGGCTCTCCGCCGCCACCGCGCTCGAGGAGAGCCCTAAGACCCGCCTTTGCCTGGAATTGCTCGCACGGGTGGAGGCCGCGTCAAGCGGCGTGCACGCGGAGAAGGCCCTGGTGTTTGTCCTCTCCCGCGCAATGCAGGAGCTGCTGTCGGCGCTCATCAAGGAACGCTTCCGCCTGACGGATGTCCCCATCATTAACGGGGAGCCAGAGAGCCGACGTTCGGCCCTGAAATCCATTGACGCGTTTTCCCAGGCGAAAGGCTTTCAAGTCCTCCTGCTGAGTCCGCTCGCCGCAGGCGCAGGGCTCAACATCGTCGCGGCCAACCACGTCATCCATTACGGGCGTTGGTGGAATCCCGCCAAGGAGGACCAGGCCACGGACCGGGCCCACCGCATCGGGCAGGTCCGGCCCGTCCACGTCCACTATCCGCTGCTGCACCGGCAGGGACGTCCCGAGGCTGGCTTCGACATGCGGCTTCACGAACTCGTGGAGCGCAAGCGTTCGCTGGCACGCGACTTCCTGGCGCCCGTTCCGGATGAGGCACGGCAGTACTCAGGTGTGTTTCAAGAGGGGGAAGGCTGAGCCATGTCCATCATCATGCATGCCTTGCAGGACGAGTCCCTGCGCATTCCGCTGCTCATCATCGCGCTGTTGGCGCTCCTGTCCCTGGGCGCGGTGGTCGTCCGCTGGTGGCGCTTGCGCCAGGCCATCCAGACGCTGGAGCAGAAGCTGGAGCCGTTGCTGACGGGACGTCTCCTGGAGCCGGGCAGCCGCGACGAAAGCCGCGCCCTGTGGCGGGCCGTGCGCGAGCAACTTGTCTTCCCTCCCGGGAAGCAGGAGGTCCCAGGGCCCGTCCTCATGCGTTCGTCGCCGTCACGCGAGCTGCGTGAGACCTGCCGCGCGTTGTTTCGCCACTCCCTGGGGCATGGAGTCGGCCGGAACCTGACGGGCATCGCGCTGGTGATGACCTTCGGCCTGCTGGGCGTCGTGCTGGTGGGTCCCGTCCAGGAGGCGCTCACCACCACGGGGGGCGGCCATTCCCAATCGGACCTGCTCTCCCAGGCCATCGGGAAGATGGGGGCCAAGTTCTTCATCTCCGCGACGGGCCTGGTGGGAACGCTGCTCTTCCAGATGGTTGCATTCTCCTTCGAACGCAGGCTCCTGGGGCAGATGGATGCGATGCGCCTGGGCTTCGAGAAGTACACCAGGACCCTCGACGCGCACGAAATCGCCCTGGCCTCGGCGCGTGGGGAGTCGCTGGGCTCGCTGAAGGCAGAACTGGTCCAGACCCGGAGGGAACTCGCCGAACAACTTTCACAGCTCGAAAGCGTGAATGTGTCGATCCAGGGGATTGGCACGGAGGTTCAGGCCCACTTCGGGAAGATGATGAAGGAGGAGGTCGGGGACGTCATCACGCGGCAGTTGAGCGCGGTGGAGAAGGCGGTGCGCGACATCGCCACGGACCTCCAGCGCTCCATCTCCACGAACTTCACCGCGTCGCTGCAATTGGAGATGGCGAGCATCAAGGCGCACCTGGACGGCATCCAGCAGGCGCTGGTCGGGCAGCAGGAACACGACCTGGGACGGATCCTCGAGCAGCTCCGCGACACGGTGTCCGGCGGGTTCCACACACAGTCCCAGGACATGGCCCGGCAGATGGCGGGGCTGGCGGCGGTCCTCCCTCAGTTGGAGAAGCAACTCGATGCGATGACGCAGATGCTGGGCAGTCAGGCGCGGCAGTGGGGCAGCGAGAACCAGCGCGCCGTGGAGGCCCTGGGCGCGAAGGTGTCCGAGCTGGTGGGGAGTTTCGACGGCGTTCGGGACAACATGGAGAAGGCGGTCGCTCAGGTGCTGAGGAGCACCACCACCGCCTCCGTCGACCTGGGACGGCAGAACCAGCAGATCATCGATCAGTTGGCGGGCAGCGTCTCCAACATCGTGGGCAGCTTCCAGGGGGTGCTTACGCAAATGGGCACCAGTTCCGACCAGATGGTGCGTGCCGCGGCGACGGTGTCCCGGGACATGCACTTGAGCGCAGCGGATCAGTCCAACGCCCTGCACAGCCAACTGGAAGAGCTTCGGAACCTGTCCAAGTCCGACGTGGGCCACTTCCAGGCCCGTGCCGCGGAGTTCGCCAGTGCCATGAAGGAAACGCAGGACAGCCTGCGCGTCGTGACGAAGCAGCTCAACGAGACCGTGGACAGGCTGGCGACCGCGTCACGAAGCGCCGGTGAGTCCCATCACAAGGCAGGGGCGGTCTCCGAGAAGATGGAGGGCGTCGCGCAACGACTCATCGACACAGCCCGGTCCTTCCATCAGTTGTCCCAGGAACGTCTGGGGGTGGTGAAGCAGGAGGAGACGCTCCTGAACGCCCAGCGCGAGGCCCTGGAGCGCGTGACGCCGGTGCTCAACGGCTTGACGCGGACCTATGAGGAATCCGTAAGCAAGCAGGTCCAATTGTTGAGCAGCCAATGGACGCAGGTCGTGAGCAAGGTCGACTCCGCGCTAAACCGCTCCTCGAATGAGTTCTTCCAGGGCGTCGAGGAGTTGTCGGACGCAGTGAATCAGCTCAGGGATTCATTGAAGCAGCAGGTGCGGCGATGAGCCCGGGAGGAGAGGGCAGTGACCGCTCACTCGCGGACCTGATGGCGGGTGTGGCGGTGGTCTTCCTGCTGCTCGCGGTCATCTTCATCCTGGACGCGCGCCAGCAGCGCGAGGAGGCCATCCGTGAGAAGGAGGTGGCCATTGGCAAGGTGGATTCACAGAAGGATGGCGTGCAGGCGTCACTGGTGGCGCTGAGAGCGGAGTTGGTGACCCTGGACACCGATCTGGATGGTGGCTTCATCGAGATGAGTGGGCTGGATGGCGGGGTCAATGCGCTGGAGATCGAATTCAAGAACCTCCAGTTCGGTCTGGGGGAATGCCGCACGCCTCCGGAGTACGTGCAACAGTTCCGCCAGGGCGCGGTGCCGCTCATCGAACGCGTCTGTGCGGCGGTGGACGCAATGCGCGACGCGGGCGCCGAGCCGTCCATTATCCTGGAAGGACACACGGACGACCGTCCCTTCCTGGGCACAAGCGGCGAGTGTGGCGTCCGCAATGGCGTGGCGCGGTTCAGTTTCGAGAACAACGTCCGTGCAAGCGCCTCCCGTGCGCAGGAGGTGTTCTTCACTGTGAGAGATCAGCTTCCGGCCGCCAGCTACGCGCGCACCTGCCTGGATGCGAATTTCGTGGTTTCGGGACGAGGGCAGACCGCGCCCAGGAACGGGACGGAGGGGGGTGACCCCGCCAACCGGCGGCTGGTGCTTCGTGTTCGCGGCGACCTGCGCCTGTGATTGGGGACTCAATGGGGCTGGATGACTGGCTTGACGAAGTGGGGGCGCGGCAGAAGGTCGTCCTGGCCGCGTTCGGGACCTTCCAGCAGCAGGTGGAGGAGGGGATGCATCAGCTCGTCCTCCGCGCAGAGTCCGTCCAGCAGCGTGCGGACGAACTCGAGCCGGGACGGCTTGCCCGTTTGCGGCAGGTGCTGGATGTCGGGGCCGTGCTGGCGAAGGTGACGGCCCAGGATTTCGATGGGCTGAGCCGCAGGGAGCGGCGCGCGGTGCCGGGTTTGTGGCGGGAGGTGGGCCTGGAGCACATGACTTGGTTTCTCACGCGCAGCCCCGACAGCGTGCCGCGACTGGTACGGCAGCGCCTCCGGGACTGGAGCGCGTCCGAGGATGCCGCCACTCAGCGGAAATGGGCCCAGTTGGTAGGGCGGCGCGTCGAGGACAAACGCGTGCTGAGATGGGCGTTGCCGATGTCCGTCGAGGCGGCATTGGGAGCCGAGGGCCCCAGCACGTTGGCACGCCATTGGGGGGACCACGCACTCGCGGAAGTGGTGGGGATGCTTCGGAACTCCGGCATCAAGGAGACCAGTCCCTACGCTGGTCATGTCATCGCGGAGTACCTGGAGGGACGCCTCCAGACGCGTCAGGACCTGTCCCAGGCGATGGCCTTCCTCGTGGACGACCCTCTGGGCCGCTCCTGGATGCCGCACAGGAACGTGGACGGCGTCGCGGTGTCGGCGCCAATGGAAGCCCGTATCGCAGTCATCTCCAAGGTCCTGGAGTGCCGGCTGGCCGGACGAATGGCGCCAGCCGTCCTCACCCGGCTGGAGGAGCGGTTGATTGCCAGGGACGGTGTTTTCGATGATCCCCGGCACATGACGCTGACCCAGGCGTGGCAGTCGGTCCGTGCCCGCGCCCCAGATGCCTTCGACGCGTTCCTGTCCGCGCTCATCCAACAGGATCTGGAGTTCTTCTTCGAACGCGCGATGAACGAGCAGGACCGGCGGCGGTTCTGGTTGAATTATCTGGGCTCCATTCGGAGGACGACCTGCTGGCTGGCGTCCGAGACGTATGACGCACTGAGGGCTCGGCTCGCGAACCTGCCCGCGGAGCAGCAGGCCGCGTTTCGGCGGGCCCGACGACTCCCGAGGGGAAAGATCAGTGCGTTTGTGTTGTCGTTCGAGAGGTACGTGGCCGTGGAGTTTTCCGACAAGGGCAACGCCACGTACGTCTATGAGCATCGACGGCTGGCGCAAATGCTCAACGGCCAGCCGGTGGAACACCACAATGACCTCAAGGACACGCAAGAGACCCATTGTGAGAAGCGGTTGACCCATCTTCCTGGGTGGGAACTCCGCTTCGAACAGGAACTTCTGGAGCTGGGAATCGCTCAGGCCCGACCCGTGGTGCGCAGGGCCCGGTGACGCCCGGCACGTGGCAGGTTATGGCTCCTCACCAGGTGCCGTCGACGGTCTTCATCATGGGAATGCAGAGCGCGGGGGGCGCTACCATGGTCCTCCGCGCAGGCTGAATACAGCGCGTCTCCCGTCGCCGTTCGGAGTTGACAGCCACCCTCCGCTGACGGAACACGGGGCATGATCGAGCTCCCCGAGCGCGCCGCGATGCTGGACTACCAGCGATACATCCACGACCTGGAGTCGCTGCACGGCTGGCTCCAGCAGGACCTGGTCCTCAACTGCTTCCGGATGGGCGAGGAGGTGGGCGAACTCTTCAAGGCGGTGCGCCAGTACGAGAAGAAGTCCTCCGAGGCGACGGCTCGCGAGCACGTGGGGGAGGAGCTGGTGGACGTGCTCAACTACCTCCTGGCCATCGCCAACCGCGCGGGCGTGGACCTGGAGCAGGCCTTCCGGGAGAAGAACGCGCGCAACCAGCAGCGCACCTGGTGATGAAGCCGGCTCACGGCCGGCCCCGCACGAAGTCCACGAAGGCCTTGAGCACGGGTGGCCGGTGTCCGCGGCTCGGGTCGTAGAGAAAGAAGCCGGAGTAGGCGGCACCAGGGCTACAGCACGTGCACCAGACGTCCCTGGTCGATGAGAGACTGCACCTGCGACTCGAAGAGATGCGCCAGCCCCAGGTCCGCGAGCGCGGCCTCCAGGATCTCCATCTGGTCGCTCAGGGCCAGCGAGCCGCGTGTCTCCACCTCCAGCTCCTTGCCGGTGGAGGGCCGGAGCGAAGCCCTTCAAGACGAACTGGCCCCGCTGGGCATCCAGGTCACGGTGGTGGAGCCCGGCTACTCCCGCACTGACTTCCTGGACGCGGCGTCCCTGATGGTCACCCTGGCGAAGATGGAACAGCCGCCACTTCGCCTGGCTCTGGAGGAGAAGAATGCCTTCGTCGCCCGGGAACTGGCCCCCCCCCGCGCCCTCTCCCTGGCCACGGACTTCACTTGAGGTCCATACGGCGCGAACGACAACCTCTTCGCGCCGGAGCGAGCCAGACGGGAAATCGAAGCGTGCTTCGGCAGCGGCGCGCTCGCGAGCGCTGGCGTTCTGAGCCCGGAGCGCGCTTCCTGTCTCATGGAGTCATGCGCCCGGTGTATTGTTCGTGCATATGCACTGGCACTTGCACATGAAGCGCGCGGCCCTGCTGGCTGTGCTCTTCGCGGCGTCCGGGCTCACCGGAGTCGACGCGCACGCACAACAATGTGGCCCCGAAGCACCTCCCCCCGCCGTCCCTCTCACTGACCAGATGAGCGGCACGCGGATCTTGCGCCGCCTCGTCCTCGGTCTCACGGGGACGACGCCCACCGTCGAGCAGTACGAGGCGATGGCGGCCGCGACCACGCCCGAGGCGCGGGAATCCATCCTGCGCTCCACGCTCGAGGCCGCGCTCGCCTCGCCGAAGTTCTACGAGCGGATGGTGAACTTCGGCCACGAGTGGCTCGCGGTGGGCGCATACACCACCGGCGCGGCGGGTGACGCCTACCAGGGCGACATGTCCGGCCACCTCTTCAAGTGCGGCGCCAACACCGCGCACCCGGGCGCGTACTACGCCGTGCACGAGTTCGGCGATTCGAAGGACCCGGCCAGGCAGTGCCAGGACCAGGACGCCGACGGCAACCCCGCCGTGCCCGAGGTGCACCAGGTGGAGCCCTGGTGGGCGCCGGGCACCACCGTCACCGTGCTCGGCAAGGCCGGCTCCGACGTCACCCAGGTCACCGACAGCAAGGGCCAGCCGGTCGACTGCGGCCTCGCGAACGGCGGCTACTACGACCCCATGCTGCCCCCCGCGTGCGGCTGCGGCCCGAACCTGGTGTGGTGCAGCCCGCTCTCCGGCCTCCAGGGCAACAGCAACCACGACTTCGGCGTGCAGCGCCGGCACCCCTACGAGGAGCCCGCGCGCCTCTTCGCGCACCTCGCGTGGCACGACCGGCCGCTCTCGGACCTCCTCCTCGGGAACTACTCGGTCGGCACCAACTGGCTGCGCGCGCTGTACGTGCGCTTCGGCCGGCAGATGGGCACCAGCGCGCTGGACAAGAACACCACGTGGTGGCGTCCCGACGCGGACAGCGCGCCGCGAGACCCGCTGCACCCCACGCCGAATGATCCACAGGCGTGGCGCGAGTTCGTGGTCGAGGACCTGGAGCCCTTCCACCTCTCGCTCACCCCGAACCGGGCGCGCTCCGGCAGCATCGACCGCACCTACCGCTTCGACCCGCGCACCACGACCGACGCGCCCCAGGGCCTCCCCACCGCGGGCGTGCTCACCATGATCGGCTCGCTGTCGTCCTTCCCGCGCGAGCGCGTCCGGGCCGCGCGCTTCCTCGAGATGTTCGCCTGCCAGAGCTTCTCGCCACCGCCCGCGGACGTGCACTTCCCGCCCCTGGAGGTGGACCCCGGCACCGGCGGCACGTGCCTGCACTGCCACCGGACGCTCGACCCCGCGGCCATCTCCTTCAAGCGCTGGGACTTCAACCCGGCCCAGAGCTTCTACGTCCCGTGGCCCTTCATGCCGGGCGTGGGCCGCTACCGCATCACCAAGGAGTGGCTGTCCGGGCAGTACCCGTACACCGGCACCTCGCCGGGCTACCGCTGGAAGAACGCGTTCGTCCCCAACACCCTCCTCACGCCCGTCACCCCCGAGCAGGTGAAGGCCAACCCCGAGGCGGTGCTGCTCGACACGATGCCCGACACGTACACGCTGCTCGGCGAGCACGGCGACGGCACCATGGGCCCGCTCGGCTTCGGGAAGCTCGTCGTGCGCTCCGGCGAGTTCGACCGCTGCGTCGCGCGCAAGATGTATTCGCTGTTCATCGGCCGTGACCTGAACCCGGCCACGGAGAAGGGCTTCATCGACAAGCTCGCGCGGGAGTTCGTCGCGGGCGACCGGAAGCTGAGACCCTTCATCCGATACCTCTTCGAACAGCCCGAGCTGCGGAGGGGCCTGTGATGAACACGTTGCGTTCGACCCTGCTGGGCGCCGCGGTCGCGCTCCTCTCCGTGAGCTGCGTCGGAAATATCTGGGACGCTCCTGGTGACTCGCCGGAGGACCCGGGCGGCGACAACTGCGCGGCCGTGAGCAAGAACGACGAGATCCGTCTCGCGCTCGCGCCCGCGTGCCAGGGCTGCCACCTCACCGGCAACAAGCCCTTCTTCGCCTCGCTCACCGCCTTCGAGAACGGGCTCGTCTACAACGAGAAGTACGTGAAGCGCGGCGACCCCGCGAACAGCATGCTCATCCAGATGCTGAACGGCGTGGCCCCCGGCAGCTATCCCCAGATGCCGCCCGGGCAGCCGTACAACGAGCTCGTCAGCAGCGGCCGCGTCACGATGACCATCGCGCAGGTGGAGGACTGGATCCGGAACCTGCCGGCCACGCCCGCGCAACTGGAGGCCCCCGTGGCGGAGGAGTTCAGCGTCCGCCGGCTCACCGCCGAGGAGATGATCATCAGCCTGATGGATCAGCTCGGGCTCACCCTCGAGGACTTCGTCAGCACCACCGACCCCAACTGGCGCAACAAGCCGTACGTGGCGAACGGCGGCAAGTTCTTCATCTGGCCCGGGGACTGGGCCCCCGGCATCTCGGGCGAGTACGTCTCCGACTCGCGCAGCGTCGAGCGCTTCGAGGCGCTCGGCGGCGGCAATTCGCTCCTGTACCGCAAGCGGGACGTAAGCTTCGGTCCGTCCGCCGCGCAGACGCTGGTGCAGATGTCCCAGGCGTGGTGCGCGCGCGCCGTGGACAAGAAGAACAACCCGGCGGTGCTGCGCTACGTGACGCTCGCCGACACCTCCAAGAGCAACCCGGACGCGGTGCAGAAGAACCTGCGCTCGCTCCACCTGCGCATGCTCGGCCAGCCGCCCTCGGACGCGGAGGCCCAGGCGCTGTACGAGCAGGTCTACCTGCCGCTGGAGGCGCAGAGCACGCGCCTCGCCTGGATTGGCGTCTGCGCGGCGCTCATCCGTCACCCGATGTGGATCACCTACTGAGCGAGGACACCATGCCGAACACCTCTCGTCGCACCCTGCTCAAGTGGGCCCTCGGCGCGGGACAGCTCGCGCTCCTCGAGCGCGCGGGGCTCCTCGGTTCGAGCACCGCGCACGCCGCGGACGTCGACGTCCCCTCGCGCCTCGTGGTGCTCTACATCCCCGGCGGCTACCGGCCGGCGTACTACTTCACCCCGATGGAGGACGCGGACATCCCACTCTGCGTCCCCACGCCCTCCAACCACAGCGGCGAGCCCGTCTTCTTCCAGGCGAGCCAGTTGGTGAACCTCGCGCCTCCGAACGGCTCCTACAAGCCGCTGCGGACGTGGCAGTCGTGGAACCCCGCCGACCCGGCAGCGCGCGGCAGCTACAGCCCGCTCATGTACGGCTACACGCACTTCGCGCTGGCGGATCAGCTCAGCGTGCTGCACGGCATCGACCAGGGCACCAACGACCACTCGAGCGCGTTCATCTCCTCGATGTGCGGTGTCGCCGGCGCGGACTACCGGGCGCCCGCCGTGCACTCGGTCATCGCGAACCACCTGTACCAGAAGTACCGCGAGAGCCGGCCGCTGCCCTTCGTCGTCGTCACCGGAGAGCGCGGCATGCCGGTGGGCATGGGGCTGCCCTCCCACGCCTCGCCCCTGCGCGTGCCGTCCATCGAGGCGCTCAAGCCGATGCTCTCGGCGAAGCCCTCGGACAACCCGTGGTGGACGGGGCTCGACGCGCGCACCGAGGCGCCCGAGCTGGACGCGCGCGGCAAGCCCACCGGGGGCACGTTGAAGACGACGGCCATCGAGCGCTTCTCGCTGACGCGCGCCCAGCAGCTCCTGGGCCGCTCGACGGCGAAGGTGGACACCTACCTGGAGGGGCTGCACGGCTCGCTGTCGTCGGTGTCGCGCGTGCTGGCGACGGACGTCGTGTCCGTGCTGGAGAAGACCAAGGGCATCGAGATGATGACCTCGAACCGCCCCGCGTACCTGTCGAGCTACCTGTCCAACCAGTCGTTCACGTACACCTTCGGCCTCGCGAACTTCCACCTCACGGGGCTCGACCCGCGCATGGACCTGGCGCTGCGCCTGCTCAAGGCGGACCTCTGCACCTCGGTGCACGTCTCGCTGCAGCAGGACTTCGACACGCACAACGGCCTGGGCCATGGCTACAGTTGCGCGCACGGCCGCGGGATGATGGACAACGTCGCGCGCTTCCTCGGCGAGCTCAAGGCCGCGCCCGCGCCCGGCAAGCCCGGCAAGACGCTGCTCGACGACACGCTCGTGCTGGTGATGAGCGAGTTCGGCCGGAGCTGGGCCTCGCGGAGCAGCGACGGCAGCTACTACCTGCCGGACGATCACCACCCCTACACGTCCGTCTGCTTCGCGGGCGGGAACGTGGCGGGGAACCGGCAGGTGGGCTCGTACACCCCGCGAGGGCTCGGTGTCCCGGTGGACATCATCGAGGAGAACGGCCAGGCCTCGAAGCGCGTGCCCCGCTCCGCGGACGCGGTGACGACCGCGCTGCGCATCCTGGGCATGGAGACGCACGAGTTCTTCATCCCCGGCGGCTACGGCGAGGTCGTGGGGCTCCGGAAGGCGTAGTCCCGACCGGACGGGTGGAGGGCCCAGGGTGCAGGGAAGGCACTCTGGGCTCTATTTTTCGGTGAATACTGTTGCCCTGGGGTGTCCCTTCCGGCGCCGTTCCCCGGCGTTCAGAAGGAGGACGGCACCCCGCAGCAGGCAGGGCCTGGAGCGGCTATGCCGCTACGGGGCGCGGGGCGCGCTGGCGCTGGAGCGGTTGTCACGAGCGCATGATGGCCGCATCGCCTAGCGGATGAGACGCCCGCTGCCGGACGGCACCACGCACCTGCTCTTTGCCGGGCTGGGACTTCTACGGCGTGTGGCGTCGCTGGTGCCTCCGCCTTGGACAAACCTCACGAGGTTCCACGGCGTCTTCGCTCCAGGCGCGCAACTGCGGCCATTTCTGGTCCCCCAAGCAGGAGAGGCGGAGGGGAGCGTGGTGCTCCGTAACCGTCCGGCCAATGACGTGCCGCGAGGCTTGATGACAGACGCGGACCGTGCTCGGCGAGCGCCGCGAGGAGTCAGTTGTTCAGGGACTGGGCTGGAGGGGTGACTCGGGCGGGTCGGCGGCATGTCGCCGCTTCCACTCGTGGGGTAGCAGCTCACCGATGCGCGAGTGAGGGTGCGTCTGGACGCGCAGCAGGACATCCGCGAGGTAGTCCTCGGGATTGACCTGGTTGGCCTCACAAGTGGCGACGAGGGCGTAGAGGCCGGCGAGGTTTTCCCCTGCGGCCTCGTGGCCGACGAAGAGGAAATTCTTTCGGCCCAGCGCCGCCTTGCGCAGTGCTGCCTCGGAGCGGTTGTTGTCCAGGGGCAGACGCGAGTTGGAGACGAAGCGCGTCAGGGCGTCCCACTGCTTCAGGGCGTAGGAGAGGGCCTGGCCCATGGGGCCCTTGGGCAGGTGACGCGCGGCCTGCGCCTCCAGCCACGCGCGCAGCGCCAGGAGGACGGGGAGGCTCTGCTGCTGGCGCAGCTCGCGGTGCGCGTCCGTGCGCACGACGCCCGCGTCGCGGGCCAGGGCTTCCACGCGGTAGAGGGCGAGGATGAAGTCCAGCGCCTCGCGGGCCTCGGGGGCAGTAGCCAGCGCGTCGAAGAAGCGGCGACGCACGTGCGCCCAACACCCGACGCGGCTTCTGCCCTCCGGCAGCGTCACCGCGTTGTAGCCCGTATAGGCATCCACCACGAGGGCGCCCCGGGTGCCGCCCAGGACTTCCTTGGGCGTCGTGCTGGCTCGGCCGAGGCTGAAGCGGTAGCCGATGAGCCACTCGCCCGTGGGCGTCTGGGTGAGGAAGGTCCAGAGGTAGCCTTGCTTCGTCTTCTTCACGTCCAGCACGCGAAGCGGCGTCTCGTCCGCCCACACCACCTCGGCGGCGGCAATGACTCGCAAGAGGTGCTGGGACAGAGGCAGCAGCACCGAGGCGGCCTGGTGGAAGAGGTCCGTCAGCGTGCTGCGACTCATGGGCACGCCGCTTCGCTCCACCCGCTGGGCCAGCCGGTGCAGGGGCATGGCATCCGCGCACTTCGACGTCACCACGTGGGAGAGGAAGCCGGGGCCGTACTCGCCCCGGTCCACCACCCGGGCCGGAGGCGGAGCGGTGACGACGCCCCGGCCGCACGCGCATGCGAGGACTTCCTGCACGTGCACCTGCTTTTCGAAGCGCGCGGGCACGTACTCGTACACCACCGAGGTTTTGCCCTTGCCCAGGGGCTTCAGGTCCTCGCTGCCGCAGGCGGGGCAGTGGCGCTCCTCGGCCGGCACCGCGTGGCGAATCTCTCGCGCCGGGGCCTCCTCGGCTTTCCGGGCGGCTCGCTCCTGGCGCTTCTGCTTAGCGGCCTCGGCCCGGGCCGCCGTCGAGTCCGCGTCCCCGCGCAGCTCCGTCGCCACCGGCGGCAGCCTCTCCGTCCTCCGGCCGAAGACGTGGCGCTGCAGGGCCGCAAGCTGCCCCTTGAGGGCGTCCACCTCCCCGCCAATGCGGCTCACCTCGGCCTTGAGCTCTTC